>NZ_FNZH01000003.1:0-560916 GCF_900109255.1 Cyclobacterium xiamenense
AAATGACCTTTGGAAGGACGCGTAGTGGAATTCCCGTCTGGTTACCTGATCTTTTTCTTCTTGCGCTTCGGTTTTCCTTTCGGAAGCGATCACCAGGTGCTCATTTTCATAAGAGATGTTGAAATCTTCTTTTTTCAAGCCGGGAACGGCCAGTTCAAGCAGGTAATTCTTTTCATTTTCTTTGATATTTACCGCCGGTACGCTGGCCTTGAAACGGCTCAGGGGAGCACCCAAATCAAAAGCCGAAGGCATGTCAAATAGCCTGTCAAACAAATTGTCAAAGGCAGGTACTTGAGATTTTTTTCCGTTGTTTGCTACTTTCATTAATGTCATGGCGTTATTGGTTTTTTGTTTTCTACTTCGATTACATTCCCTCCAATTCAAAACAGATGCCATTCCAGGAAACTAGGTAAATAACTGATTAATAAGACAATACGGCAGTTAGTAGCAAGCGATGTCCGTCAAAATGACAAAAAAATAGCCATTATATGACAACATGTCTATCTCGGTTTCATTCGTAAAAAAGTCCGGGAAGCCATAGGCTCACGGCCGGAACATAGGTTACCAGTGCCAGCACCAACAGGCTGACCAACAAAAAGGGCAAGCCAGCACGGGCAATTTTCTCAAGAGATACACCGCCAATACTTGAGGCCACAAACAAGCAAACCCCCACGGGAGGAGTGGTAAGGCCGATTACCAGATTAAAGACCATGATAATGGCAAATTGGACAGGGTCTACTCCAACCTGAACGGCAACGCCTAACAGGACAGGAAACAGTATAAGCAGTGCGGCAATGGTTTCCATAAATGCCCCTACCACGATCAGCAGCAGGTTGATCAATAGCAGGAGTAGCCATTTATTCTCGGTAAGTTGCAGAAGGGTACTTGCAATTTGCTGGGGAAGTTCTTCCACCGTCATGATCCAGGCAAACAGGTTTGCGAAGCCGACGAGGACCATCAGGGCGGCCGTGGTCTTGGCCGAGTTCAGTAGAATTTCCGGTATGCGTTTAAAGGTCAGGTCTTTGTAAACCCACAGTCCGATTCCCATGGCATAGATCACGGCCACGATGGAAGCCTCGGTAGGAGTGAAAACACCGCCGATAATGCCAAAAAGGATGAGCAGGGTCATCATCAGTGCCCAGAATGCCTGAAAGAAACTTTTGACGATGAGAACCATCGATTTCCGATCGCTTTTTGGGTAATTCTTTTTCACAGCGATCAAATAAGCGGTGAGCAAAAATCCCAGCCCAAGTAGCAAGCCAGGCACAATGCCTGCGACAAACAATCGACCAACGGAAAGGCCGGTAAGGGTGGCCGCAATAATCATGGGAAGGCTGGGAGGGATGATGGGGCCAATGGTGGAAGAGGAAGCTGTTACTGCACAGGAAAAGGGAGCATCGTAGCCCTCCTTTTTCATTGCAGGGATCATGACCGAGCCGATACTGGCGGTATCCGCTATGGCCGTTCCGGATATGCCCCCAAAAAGCATGGATGCCCCCACATTTGCCAATCCCAGCCCGCCACGAATATGCCCTAGTAAAGCATTGCAAAAATGGATGATTCGTTGGGTGATCCCTCCGGCATTCATCAGGTTGCCTGCCAAAATAAAACCGGGGATGGACAACAGCACAAATACGTCAATGCCGGCATACATTTTTTGGGGAATGACCATCAGCGGAATATCACTGAAAAGCAGGTAGCTAAATGCAGCGATTCCCAACGAAAAGGCAATCGGAAAGCCAAGAATCAGTAGCAGCAGAAAAACAATAAAAAGGAGGGCGGTCATTTTAGCTTTTTTAGTAATTCCAACAATGCGTACAAACCAGTAAAAAGGCCCATGAGGGCCATGGACGCATACATAAAGGCCATGTTGAGGTTCATCGCCGGTGACTTTTGCAGACTGACAATCTCCATGAGTGGTATGCTAAAGATGAATTGGGTTCCCATCAGAATCAGCACGAAAAGCAACACGACCGCTTCCATGCGGGCCTTTGCTTTTGGGGCCAGCCTGTCCAAAAAGGTGTTCACACGCACGTATCCCTCATCTTTTATGGAAAGTGCGGCACCCACGCTGATCAGGTAAATAAAACTAAACCTCGCCAGCTCCTCCGTCCAGTTTGGAGACCAGGGCAGGGCGTATCTGGCCACTACCTGAAGCAATACCACCCCAATCATCAGAAAAAAGCTTGCAGTCACAAAATGCCCGAGTATTTTGTCGAGTAGGGGAAAGTCGGTTTTTCTCATGGCACCTCCTGAATTCGTTTCAGCAAATCTATCTGATCCTCGTTAAAAGAGTTTACCACCGCCTTTGTAGCGGCTTCCTGAAATGCCTGCTTGTCCACCTCTATGAACTCCATTCCTTTATTCACCAGAAATTGGTAGTCTTTTTTTTCCTGTATTAGAAATAATTCGTGCTCGTATTCCTGCATGATCCCGGCAGCCGTGTCAATGACTTCCTGGAGATCCGGTGGCAACATGCGGTACTTTTTATCGCTCATGACCACATAGGCCCAGCTTTTTACGTGCTCCGTCAGCATGCAGTATTTTTGTACCTCGTATAGCCCGGCATCTTTGATCAGCGCGAAGGGGTTTTCTTGTCCATGGATGGTGGATTGCTGCAAGGCGGTAAATACTTCTGAAAAGGCCATGGGAGTAGGCTTTGCTCCCAGTGCACTCCAGGTGTCTACATACAGCGATACCGCCGGGACACGAAGGATCATCCCCTGCAATTCATCCGGATGCCTGATCGGCCGGTTAGCGGTTAAGTTTCGGGCTCCCCGCTCAAACCAGGCGATGGGACGAAACCCGGCTATATCCAGAATGTGTTGTTCGATCTCCTTTCCCAGGGGTCCCCCGGCTACTTTCTTGAGATGATCGGAATCCCGGATGGCGAAGGGGGTGGCGCACAAGATGGATTTGGGGAGGCTCCAGCTTTGCAGGGATTCTCCCGTGATCATGATATCTGCACTTCCTACCAAAAGGCCCGTAAGCACATCCATCTCTTTCCCCAACTGTTCGTTGGGATATACGTTTACTTCGATTCTCCCGTTGGATCGGGTTTTTACCTCTTCGGCAAATTTTAAACTGGCTTTGTGCCAGCCGTGTTCCCGATTGGCCAGGTGACCGAAACGCAGAACAAACTCGGGCTTTTTTCCCTCCCTGGGCTGGCAGGCAGCCAGCTGGAGCGCAAAGGCGAGGAGAAATACCTGAAAACAGCATGTTGGGTTCATGGATACGGCTCTCAAACAGGTAAAAGGGTTTCATTCAATGGTAATTCGTCCCAAAGTACAAAAATTATTCGCCCAGGACATTTTATTTTCAAAATTTAGCACCCACCACCACGGTTTTTTTCAGATGCTGTACCTGCCCGTTGGGATGAACCAGTTCTGCCGAAAGGATGTAATAGCCTGCATTCACCTTTTCTCCCCGTTCGTTACTGCCATCCCAGGTATAAAATCCTTCGGCTCCCCAGATGGCGTTCTCACACAACACCTTCACCGGAACTCCGGTAGGCGTGAAGATACGAAGGGTGGCCTGAAATCCAGGCGTTTGCATGGTATACGATATGGTTGTAAATGGTTGTTCACCGGCAGCCATGGGAACAAATACCTCTGGAGTAACCGCAATGCCAACTGTGGAACCGCCCGGCACGAATACCTGGGAATTTTTGGCGCCGGGACTGGCATGGCCAACATGCGCACCGGCCGAATGCCAGTTTTCCCGGTCGTTCGTCGGAGCAGCTACCGAATACCTTTCCAGGGAAATTCCCTTGACATCCCGCAGGAAGGCATGGTGAAAATCTTCGTCATAGTCCAGTCGTTCCACCCAGTTTTCATCGGGGTCCAGCAGAATGACCGTTCCGGATCGAATCGGATAGCTGGGCAAGCTCATTTCCACAAATTTTTCCCGGTCATTGAGGGGGTACCGTTCCGCTAGTCGCTGTGCATCGGTCGTCACTACCAGGTAGTCAAACGGATCCAGTATCAGATTGCCTCCTGCGATAACCCGACGGTTACTAATTTCTCCGTCGGTAGCATTGGCCAGTTTCCAGTTTTTCAGGTTCAGGTACTTTTCAGAATTATTGTAAATCTCTACAAATTTTGGAACGCCCGTATCCGGATTGAAAAGAATTTCGTTCAACAGCAAATCACCCTCTTCGGCGACACCGGGTATTTTCAGCCACAATTCAGCAGCCGCCGGATCAAGGGAATTGCCCGAACAGTCTCGCCAATTTTCTGCCGTCAACAAATAGGCCTGGTTCTGCTGCAAGGGTTCCTTCAACACCAATACCCATTGGAATTGATCCAAGGAATCGCTGTAAGTTGCCCGTATTTCCCGCTCCGGAGTCAATCGGAAGGAACTTCCTTCGTTATGGGGGCCTACCGGTTTTGAAAATCGTAGCAGAATCCGGTAATCGTCTTCCGGAATGGCGGAAAGCAGGCGGGGTGCCGTCCGGTCGGGACTGTCATCGAAAACCGCATTTGGCTGACCGGGAGTACCCTTGTTTTCGCTAATCGATGGGGCATAGTTGGTTTCAGATTCGCAGGGATACCATGGATTGATCACTTCCAGACTAAAGCCATTGGTCGAGATTTCACTGCCCAGGGGCATCCCGGGATTGTAATAGACGCGGTCCACCAGAAGTCCCTGCGTATTTTTCAGGCTGATCACATCCCCGCTGTTCAAGAGCGTGGGCCAGGATTTGAGGCCAAGCACAGGGCCAAAGCGAGAGAAGGCTTCCGTCATGCTCTCCGGACAAAGAATGAGGAATTGTCCCGGAGCCACACTGGCACGCGGAAGCGTGGTTTCGGCACGGCTATTGGAAAGCACCATGCCGCCTAAAGGAAAAGTTAGCTCCGTGGGATTGAATAACTCCAGGTATTCCGCTTCAGGTAGTACGTTTCCGGCACGCGGAGCGGGCATCACTTCGTTAATGATTAGCTCCTTGAACCTGGGAATTTGTGGAGATTGGTAGGGAAATGCCAGCTCTATGGGAGCAATTGTGTTCCCATCCAGGTCCTCCAATGCCTCAATACGCAGCCGGATATTCTGCCCCTCTTCCCAGCCCGCTTCAAACGTAAGTAACACCCGGTCTCCCTGACCTTCCACCGAGACCCAGGAGGGGGATTCCCCATTTACCGAATAAAAACTGGGGACCACTGCTAGAACCGGATTGAGTTCTTTGTCAAAATGTAGGAGAAGTTGGTTGGCGGGTAGCGGGTCTACCTCAAGTAACTCCGGGGGTAATGGATTCCAGGAAAAGCTCCGCAGGCTCCCAGGTAGTAGCGTACCGTTTTCAGTCAATCTCGGAGGAATTTGAAGTGTCCAAACGGTTCCCGCCGGTATGGGTACATCCAAAATTACCTGAATTTGATCGGGCCTGCTTTGGTTCAGAAGGGCCTCAGGCTGCAATTCCTCTTCCAAAACCAGGAAATCACCCATCCAGGGCTGGGTAGTGTCCAGAGACTCTTGCTGCCTGATGCGAAGCAATTGGCCCTGTTCCATCCATAAATCCAGAATGCCGTCGTGGTAGGCAAGGGATGCTTCGTGCGGCCTGCTGGATTTTCCTTCGGAGGTGTTAACCGCTGCAACAGCGATCGAAACCGTATCCCCCAGGCTAAGCGTTTCTTGCAATAATAACGATACCTGGTATCCATTTTCCGATAGGTGTACCTCCTTGGGTGGGCGGCTACCAATTCGGTAATTCTCGGGAAATAGCACCGTACCCGGATCGGGAAAATCGGTAAAGGTGATTTCCAGGGTTTGTTGATCCCAAATGCTGGTTTTACTAACAGCAAAGAGGGAATGGTTCAGCGCGTATTCCAGGTTCTGGCTGATTTCTCCGGACCGAGCCTGGACGAGCGGAACCCGGAGGCGAAGTACTTCGTCCGTCAGCGGGCGTTGTGTAAGCAGGCTGAGGTATTTGCCCGTTGCATCCAGGGAAAAGATTGTTTCTAACCGCTGGTTTACCAGGACGGAATCCGGAAGTTCGATGGCTTTGCTCCATTCTAGTTTCAGTTCATAGGGAGACAGCAGAAAGGCGGTGTCAATCCGCGGGGCAAGCGTGTCCCAGGTAAAGGACCTGTGGATGCTCGATGCCATTTCTTCTCCGAACCGATCCCGTAAATGGCGTAGTTGAATTCGGTAGGTTTTTCCAGGAATAAAATCGTTAGCGAAGGCGAGCTGTACCCTGTCGGGGCTGGGCAGCGAGATTTCTTCTGGCAATCCGATGCCCTCGTTTACTTCGTAGAATTGGGGAACGGCCGCCCATTTGGGATCCAGGGGTTTGTTGAATTCCAGCAAGAGGCTGCGCGAGGAGGGGATTTCGAGGCGGCTAAGCTGTATCGGACGGGTATCCCACCGCAGCGGTGCATGAAAAGTAAAGCGCTCCTTTCCTTGCTCATCGCTGATACCGGTGATTTCCAGCTGGAAGTCTTGGTTTTGAGGAAGCTCGCGGTCGAAAACCAAGACCAATCCAGCGGCTTCACCTGCGGCCGGCAATACCCTACTGGGCCGAATAGCGGCCGGAAGTAAGAAATAATTGTCCGGATTCCGTACGGTTCCTTCTGCTACGGCACCGGCAAACTGCAGGCCAAGGCTGGTTGGAGAATCGAAAAACAGGCTGTCCAGAAAATTTTCCCAGGCAAACGAAGCGACCGATTCCGATTGACTATTGCCGTACCCGTCGGCAATACCATTTACCTGCAGGGTGTATTCCGATCCCGGTTGAAAGGTCCCGTCGACCTGCAAGCGCACTTGATTTGGCTCGCTTTCGTGGATTTGAGCTGCGGTTATAGTGAGCGTACTGTTTTCCAGTCCGTAATTTTCCGGTTCGGAAGCCGAGGCCGGCTCCAGGGCTTCGTCAAAGACCAGCAAAAGCCTGTTTTCTGAGACCCCCCACACCGATAAAAGCCGGGGAGCGGTCGCATCAAATACAAAGGATAAGGTGTCGGATTCCAGGGGCTGCCCAAAGCAATCGATCATCGGTCCCGATTCGAGCAAATAGGTAGTTTCCGAAATCAGGGGTTCCGGGAGGCCCAGTTCCAGGCTGTGGGCCCTGTACTGCAACACCTGAAGGGGAAGTCCGGAGATGGAGAACGAGGGAGGTTCGGCCGGTTCCGGGGGCAATGCTTTGGAAAAACTGACGCGAATTCGTTCCGCTGAGAGCGGCTGTACCGCTACCATGGCAAACGGCCGGGTATCCGGTTCTTCACGAAAGACGGCATTTTGCGTTCCGGGGCTCCCTCCTGTCGGAGCGGTAGATGCCAGCCAGTTGAATTGATCGCTGCAGGCCTGGAAGGGATTGATCCGCTCCAGGGCCCAGCCTCCATTGATTTTTTCGGGGTCCCGGTAGAATGCTTCGGAATAGGTCAGGCTGTCGATCAGGTTTGAGAAACCGTCCCGGATGCGGATGGTTCCCGATGCATTGGGCAAGGTACGAAAAGGGTCGACCACAGCTACCTGCCCGAAGCCTTCCAGAAGCGGTTTTGTAGCTGGCGAGCAAAGAATCAGGTAGGAAAGTGGCGCGATGACCCGCTCTTCGATGGGCACCCCGTTGTAGGTAAACTCACGTAGCAGGAGGGGTCTGTCCAGGCGGTTGTACAATTCAATGTATTCGGCATTCGCAGCGGTAGGCAATAACGGTTCGGGAGGGACCCTACCTTTTGGATTGGGGTCTGCCATGACTTCATTGATGATCAGGGCACCGACAGGGGTGGGCCTGTGGATGGAAAATGTGAACGCCCAGTCATCCAGGAGCTGCCCCGTTTCCCTTACCTCAAGCTGCTCAAATTGGATGCGGTATTCGTTGGTATACAAGGGACGATCGAATTCCAGGTGCATTTCCCCGGCTTCGGGCTGACGGATTGACCGCGGTGTTCCGTAGCGGTTATTCAGTAGTACGCCTTCTTTCAGCAGTTGAAGCGGCTGGTTGAACTGCAGGGATAGGATGTTTTCTGCCACAAGGCTTGCCTCAGTCAGGGTCAGTTCTCCCGCTTGCGCGGCCCCGCCTTCAACGGAGAAATCGTCCAGAAAAAGTCGTGCGGCTGTACCCGAACCTGGCCCATATTCCACTTCCAGGAGAACGGTTACCGCGGCAGTATGTGCGAATTCTGCGGGAACCGGGAGGGAGTACGCGGCAAAAGGACGGTCTTCGTTCGGAAACGTCCCAATATCTCCCAGCGGAATACGTTCGCTAAATCCCTGCGCCAAATCGCTGGAAAACGACAGGTAAACCAGGGCCGGACGGGTACCCGAGCCGTTTTTTGCGGTGCGGGCTTGAAAGGAAATTCTGGGACCGTTTAGGCCAACAGTCGCTATTTTTATGTAAATTTGCGCACTGAAACTTGCAATGGGTTGCAATCCCAGGGCATTGGACTGGTTTACACCCTGCCCGCTGGCTTGAAATACCCGGGAAGGTCCGGAACGCAATTCGTTGGCAGACCAACCAGGCAAAAACTCCTCCGGATGGTTGACAAGCGTAAAACGTTCTTCGAAATCCTGGGTACGTGTTGGGTTTAAAACGGTAGGGAAAGCAAATCCTGGCAAGGAAAAAGTAATGAAGTATCCGATCAAAATGATGGCTTTCATAGATGGAATATAACAAATACCGTATAAAGCACGCGTAATTCAATGAAAAAAATTTTCCTGTGCATTTCTCAGGAAAGGAAAACCGGTCAAAAAATAGTCAAGATGAAGTTAGCCGTAGTGGGAGCCACCGGATTGGTAGGCTCCGAAATTTTGGAAGTGCTGGACGAGCACAATTTTGCATTCGACGAACTCCTTCTGGTCGCCTCTGAGCGTTCTGCGGGAAAAAAGATTGCGTTTAAGGGAAAGGAATATACGGTAATTGGCCTGAAACAGGCAGTGGAAGCGAAGCCGGATATTGCAATATTTTCAGCAGGGGGAGGTACTTCCCTGGAGTGGGCGCCTCGGTTTGCCGAAGCCGGTACCATCGTGATCGATAATTCTTCGGCCTGGAGAATGGACCCTACGAAAAAACTTATTGTCCCCGAAATTAACGGGAAAGCGTTGCGCATCGACGACCGTATCATTGCCAATCCCAACTGCTCCACCATTCAGATGGTGCTTGCGCTGGCCCCTTTGCGGAAAAAATACGGCATCAAGCGAATCGTGGTATCCACTTACCAATCGGTTACCGGAACGGGGAAAGATGCGGTCGATCAACTGATGGCGGAGCGAAAAGGGGAAGAAGCCACCATGGTCTACCCGTATAAAATCGATCTGAATGTATTGCCCCATATCGATGTGTTTCAGGAAAACGGCTACACCAAGGAGGAAATGAAGATGATCAATGAGACCAAAAAGATCTTCGACGACGATTCCATTCAGGTAACGGCTACTGCGGTCCGAATTCCGGTGATGGGAGGCCACTCCGAATCCGTCAATGTGGAATTCAAAAAAGATTTTGACCTGGAAGAGGTCCGGAAACTGCTGGGAGAAACCCCCGGTGTGGTGGTGCAGGACGATCCGGCCACCAATACCTACCCCATGCCCCTGCATGCCCACAAAAAGGACGAGGTGTTTGTTGGCCGACTGCGTCGGGATGAAACCCAGCCCAATACGCTTAACATGTGGATTGTGGCAGATAACCTTCGAAAGGGGGCGGCCACCAATGCCGTGCAAATAGCCGAATACCTGTTGGCACACAGCATGGCTTAAGTGAATCTGGAAGCGACCTATACCGCCGAACTGATGCAATTTGTGCAGGATCATCTGAATGAAGATCCTGCACAATTGCTTTTAAAGCAAAAAGAAATTCCGGGACTGGACCTCAAGGCAGCCGCTGCCCAAATAGCCCTGCGGCAGAAGGCAAGGCAAAAGTTGCCGAGTTGGGTTGTCCATCCACAACTTATTTTTCCGCCTGCCCTTTCGGTAGAGCAATGCTCGTCGGAACGTACGGCAAGGTACAAAGCCAGCTTGGTGCAGGGAACGACCCTGCTGGACCTGACCGGGGGCTTTGGCGTGGATACCGTCTATTTGGGTGAAAACAGCAAACGGGTGACCTATGTGGAGCGGCAGGAGGAGCTGGTAGCCCTGGCCCGGCGAAACCTTCCCTACTTTTTGAACAGCCAGCACTGTACCTTTGTGACGCAGGATGCGCTTGAATTTCTGCGGGAAACGCCGGAAACGTACGACCTGCTTTACGTAGATCCTGCGCGGAGGGGCATGGGCAATCAAAAATTACATCGCCTTCGGGACCTGGAGCCGGATCTGGTGCGTAACTGGGACGTATTGCAGCAAAAAGCCAGGGTCATTCTGGTAAAGGCTTCCCCCATGTTGGATATCAGCGAGGCCTGCAGGGAATTACCGGGAATCACCCAGGTACACGTACTCGGAGTAAAGAACGAGGTTAGGGAACTGCTGTTGCTGGCGGACGGCTCCGGAAAACCGCTGCGGATTGTAGCTGTGGAAATGCGGGAGGGAGAGACCTTTTCCTTTTCGTTTTCTCCGGAGGAGGAAGCCCTGGCTTGTCCCACATTTGCCTATCCTGGGAAATACCTGATCATCCCGTATGCCGCCCTTTTAAAAGCCGGGGCATTCAAAAGCTTTTCCGTAGCGCAGGGACTGGCCAAGTTGCATCCACACACCCACGTGTATACCACGGATCAGTTGCCGGAGGCAGTGCCTGGACGGGTATTTGAGGTGATGGAGCAAATTCGTCTGGATAAGAAAGTACTGAAAAAGCGATACCCGGAGGGTAAGGTGCACGTGATTTCCAAAAACCATCCCCTTAAAGCGGAGGCCTTTAAAAAGAAATTCCGTCTCCGGGACGGGGGAACGGAGTTTTTAATTGCGGCCACAGCAGTAGATGGGAAACCAGGGGTTTGGCGGTGCCGAATGGTTTGATGGCGCGAGGATCTGATCGGGGGATTTGAAAAAGACGGATAGGTGTTTTTGCGAATTCCCTGCAGCTTTGTTGGCGGTACTCGGCCATGTTTTTTTCGATCAATTGCCTACTAGCGATAGGCAGGGGTATTCTTGGGATAACGGGCTTCAGCCAAATTATTCCCCCTCGGATCGCCCAAATTCACCTTTCACAGGAAACTCTTACAACTCCCTGGAATAAGTGGGTTTTTTAATGATTGAGGGCAAATCAGCAACGCATCGACCATCTGATAGGGTTGGTTGCCGAACCCAACAAAAAGCACAAGCCCTTGCATTTCTTCCATTTTGGCAAAAGCCCGGGTGCTGTAATGATTGGCTTTTGAGGTATCTGGAAAGCCGCCTAATCCACTACCAATTGAACATTTTCTATGGTCAACCACAGCGTACAGTCAATAGAAAAAACCCTATTTTCTCTGATTTGACACAGGGGATTAATGGTTTCTTTCAAAATATTTCCAAATTCATTTGGGTGGGAGCGAGCCATCCCGTTTAAATCACTTTTTTTAAAGATGGTGGTGAAATCGTTAAGTAGACGTTATGCGGTTGGTTAGTTTTCAGGAAGATGTAGAAAGCCTTGTGTTGAATTTCTACAAATGGGTCCAACTATTCATAACATAGCGAATTATCTATTTTAAGGATTACCGAAAGCCCCGCGTCGATTTCGGAACTTCGCCGTCAATGACCATTTACTTTCAACACCAGGCGTATAAAGCTATTCCTTTTTTTCGTTATATTCCCTTTCCAAACCAAATAACCCAACCATGAACCGAAGAACCTTTACACGGAACAGCCTGTCTGCCCTGGGACTAGCGGTGGTAGCAGCCCCTGCTTTTGCCAGGATACGTCCCAAAGCCGCTGTACGCCTGGGTGGACCGATCTTTTCCAAACCCCAGGGGCCGGAGGAATGGGCCGCGGCTGTAAGGGCCAAAGGATTCCGTGCTGCCTATTGCCCGCTTCCCACCACGGCAAGTGCAGTGGAGATTCAGGCCTACGA
This sequence comes from Cyclobacterium xiamenense, assembly GCF_900109255.1. NCBI lineage: Bacteria > Pseudomonadati > Bacteroidota > Cytophagia > Cytophagales > Cyclobacteriaceae > Cyclobacterium > Cyclobacterium xiamenense. The sequence continues at coordinate 11,903 of NZ_FNZH01000003.1, forward strand.
AAGTGCGGCTAAAAAAGCAGACATTGTTATCGCTGAAGTGGGAGCCTGGAGCAATCCCATCAGCCCCGACGCCAACATGGCCCGGGAAGCCATGGAAAAGTGCATCCAGTCCCTGCACCTGGCCGAACGTATTGGCGCCAATTGTTGCGTAAACATCAGTGGTTCAAAAAACGCGGTTCACTGGGCCGGGCCGCATCGCGATAACCTCACGCAGGATACCTTCGATCAAATCGTAGAAGTAACGCGAAAAATCATCGATGCAGTGAAGCCGAAACGAACGTTTTTTGCACTGGAACCCATGCCCTGGGCCTTTCCCGACTCTGCAGACAGTTACCTGGATCTGATCCGGGCCATTGACCGCAAGGCCTTTGGTGTGCACATGGACCCCATGAACCTGATCGTAAGCCCCCGGTTGTTTTACGACAACGCCAACCTGATACGGGAGTGCTTTAAAAAACTGGGAGCTCATATCCGAAGTTGTCACGCCAAGGACATCGATCTCCGGCAGGATTATTACATGCCGCAATTTTCCGAAGTGCGACCGGGTCTGGGCCAGCTGGATTACCAGGTGTTTTTGCAGGAAGTAAGTCGGCTTGCGGACATACCCCTGATGATGGAGCACCTGAGCTCCGAAGAAGAGTACGACCTGGCTGCGGCGTATATTCGCGCAGAAGGGCTAAAAGTAGGTGTATCGGCCTAATAGCGTACGTTCTCCAGTAAAAGCCAGGTAAAAAGCAGCAAGAGGAAGGCGATTCCGTAGTATTTCAGGACCAGCAGGCGGTTGCTACGGTGCAGAAACCACAGCACCCAAACCGGCCGGATAAAGCCCAGCACTACCGCAAGGCCTGTCAGGAAGGTAAGGATTGTAAGACTGGCGAAAAGCGTTTCCATGAGCGGGATCCTAGGTTGATCGTCTTTTTTTCCAGCAAAAAAGGCTGTCGCGTATACGGGACAGCCTTTCTTTTCGGATTACATCTGCATGCGGATTATTTTTTCCTTTTAATTTCCTCCATTTTATACCCTTCAAAAGTATCTCCCACTTCGATATCGTTGAAACCTTTGATGGAAACTCCACATTCGTAGCCGTTTTTTACTTCGCTTACGTCGTCTTTGAAGCGTTTCAAGGCGCTAATTTCTCCCTCATGGATAACGATTCCATCCCTAATGATTCGGATCTTATTCTTGCGGTGAATGTAGCCATCAGTCACGTAGGAACCGGCGACAGTACCGACTTTGGAAATCTTGAATACTTCCCGGACTTCGATATTGCCCGTAATCACCTCTTCAAATTCAGGTTCCAACATTCCTTCAATGGCATCTTTGATTTGGTTAATGGCATCGTAAATGATGGAGTAGTGCCTGATTTCAATCTCTTCTTGTTCCGCCAGCCGTTTGGCATTGGCAGAGGGGCGTACCTGGAAACCAAGAATAATCGCATCGGAGGCAGAAGCAAGCAATACATCCGACTCGGATATTTGTCCCACACCTTGATGGATAATAGTTACTTTTACTTCGTCTTTTGACAGTTTGAGTAGGGAATCGGACAGGGCTTCCACAGATCCATCCACGTCTCCTTTGATGATGATGTTAAGCTCCTTGAAGCTGCCAATCGCCAGTCGCCTGCCGATTTCGTCCAGGGTGATGTGTTTTTTGGTTCGCAGACTCTGCTCTCGTTGGATTTGCTCGCGTGAATTGGCAATTTCCCGTGCTTCCCTTTCCGAATCGTAGACTTTAAACACGTCTCCGGCTTGCGGTGCACCTCCAAGGCCCAGTACCTGTACAGGAGTGGAGGGCCCTGCTTCGTCCACTTTTTTACCGAGGTGGTCAAACATGGCCTTGACCCGGCCGTAATGCTGTCCGGCGAGGATGGTGTCCCCTATCCGCAGCGTGCCAGCCTGTACCATGACGGTGGATACGTAACCCCTTCCTTTGTCCAGGGACGCTTCCACGACCGTACCCACTGCGTTCTTTTTGGGATTGGCTTTGAGTTCCAGGATTTCGGATTCGAGCAATACCTTTTCGAGCAGCTCATCTATGCCCAGACCGGTCTTGGCGGAGATTTCCTGGGATTGGTATTTACCTCCCCAATCTTCCACGAGCAAGTTCATGTTGGCAAGTTCTTCTTTGATTTTATCCGGATTGGCATTGGGCTTGTCCACTTTGTTGATAGCAAAAATCATCGGTACGCCCGCAACCTGGGCGTGATTAATCGCCTCCTTGGTCTGAGGCATCACGTTATCATCTGCCGCGATCACAATAATGGCCACATCCGTTATTTTGGCACCCCGGGCCCGCATGGCAGTAAATGCCTCGTGTCCCGGTGTATCCAGGAAGGCAATTTTATGCCCGTCATCGGTTTCTACATCATAGGCACCGATATGCTGGGTAATTCCTCCAGCTTCTCCGTGCGTCACCTTGGCCCTTCGGATAAAGTCCAGCAAGGAGGTTTTACCGTGGTCTACGTGTCCCATGATGGTGACAATCGGTGCTCGTTCCACCAACTCCTCCGGATCCTCTTCTACTTTTATCTCCGCTTCTTCTTCGTCGGATTTAGTAAATTCCACATCGTAGTTGAATTCATCTGCGATAATGGTGATGGCCTCTGCATCCAGTCGTTGGTTGATGGAGACAAACATCCCCAATCCCATACACACGGAAATGACCTCATTGACGGAAACGTCCATCAGGGAAGCCAGGTCGTTGGCAGAAATAAATTCGGTTACCTTCAGTACTCGGCTTTCTTCCGGCGCATCACTTACTTCTTTGGATCGGTCTGACCGCTTGTCTCTACGGTTTTTACCCTTTCCGCCGGATTTTCCCCCGCCCTGTAAACGGGCCAGGGTTTGTTTGATCTGGTCCTGTATTTCTTTCTGCGTAGGTTCTTCTTTCTGGAAGCGGGTATTTCCAGTGCCTCTGGCACCGGGTCTTGCTGCTGGTCCCCGGTTATTGCCTTTTCGGGCACCTGCTCCCGGACCCTTTCCTGCAGCTCCCGCTGCTGGACGGACTCCCTCAGGGCCCCGTGCGGGTCGGTTATCGATGCGTTTTCTCGGCCGCTTTTTCTTCTCTTTGTTTCGTTCGTCTGAAGAAGCCACCGGTTTGGTTTTCTTTTTCGGCTTGTCTTTTGGAAGTTCGATCTTACCCAGGACGGTCAGTCCTTTCAGGGAGTCTGCCTTTGCAGAAATCACCTTGTCCTTTTCGTCGGAGACTTCCGCTGGTTTAATTGTTTCAGCGGCCGGTTTTTCCGGTTCGGCTGGTTTTTCTTCTGCTTTTGCGGGCGTTTCAGGGGTGGATTTTTCTTCTTTCGGATCCGAAGCTTTTGGTGTACTTTCCGGTGTTTTGCTTTCCGGCTCCACTGGTTTTGCCTTTACTGGACTGCTGGCAGCGGGTTTTTCTATTTCTGCCGCTGGCTTCTCTACCTTTCTCTCCGTTTTGGTCTCTGGAGTTTCTTTGGCGGGGACTTCCGCTTTCGGTTCGGGTGTTTTTGCGGCTGCTTCGGGCTTCGGTTCGGCTGGTTTGCCAGCCTTTCCTTCCAAATCAATTTTCCCCACTACTTTGATTCCTTGAAGTTTGGGTGCTTCCGTGGAAATTTTTTCGGTATCTTTTTCTGTCGAAGGTTTTTCTTCGCGCGGGCTAGGAGTTGGCTTTTCCGGTTCCGGCTTTTTGATTTCCTTCTCCGGTTCGGATTCGGATTCAGCCTTTATGGTAAAGTTTTCGTTGTGTCTTTTGCCAATGGAAAGATGGGAGGCCTCTTCCTTCTCTTGAGCAGAAGACCGAAACTCTTTGGCAAGCATGTTGAAATGCTCCATACTTATTTTAGAGTTTGGGTTGCTTTCTACTTCAAAGCCCTTCTTCGCCATGGACTCCACGATGGTCGCTACACCTACGTTGAGCTTTCTGGCTACCTGGCCTAATCGCATCATTTTTTCTTCTGACATACTAATACCTATTCCTGTATTTTATTCTAATGCAAATATAAAGGGGATAACGTATAATCTATCGTTATTCGCTATTCAAATTCCTGTTTTAATATTTTAAATACATCGTCAATCGTTTCTTCTTCCAGTTCGGTTCGCCGCAATAGGTCTTCTTTGGTCAAGGCCAATACGCTTTTTGCCGTATCAAGCCCTGTTTTTTTCAATTCGTCTATTACCCAATCCTCAATTTCGTCAGAAAATTCGGACAAATCCACATCTTCCTCTTCTTCGTAATCGGATAACTCTCTGAAAACATCGATTTCATAGCCCACCAGACGGCTGGCAAGCCGAATGTTGAAACCGCCTTTGCCGATGGCCAGGGACACCTGATCGGGTTTGAGGTATACCGATATCCGCTTGTCCTCTTCGCTAACTTGCAGGGAAGACACCTTTGCAGGGCTCAGGGCTCGGGACACGTACAGATCAAGGTTATCCGTGTAGTTAATGACGTCAATATTCTCATTCTGCAATTCCCGTACCACGGCGTGAATTCGGCTGCCTTTCATTCCCACGCAAGCCCCAACCGGATCAATTCGGTCATCGTAGGATTCCACCGCCACCTTTGCTCGTTCGCCGGGCTCCCGAACAATTTTCTTGATGGTGATGAGTCCGTCGTATACTTCCGGCACTTCGTTTTCAAACAGACGCTCCAAAAAGATGGGAGACGTTCGGGACAAAATGATCCGTGGGTTGCCATTGATCATTTCTACCTTGTGTACAATGGCCCGTACACTGTCTCCTTTCCGAAAGCGATCCTTCGGAATCTGCTCGGATTTGGGCATGATCAGCTCGTTCCCCTCTCCATCCATTAATAGGATCTCTCTTCCCAGGATTTGGTATACTTCCGCACTGATGATTTCCCCAACCAATTCCTCGTACTGCTGAAAGAGCAAGTCCTTTTCCAGATCCTTGATCCGTTGGATGAGGGTTTGGCGAGCCATCATGACGGCTCTTCTTCCAAAATCCTCCAATTCCACCTTTTCGTACGTTTCTTCTCCGATTTCAAAATCGGGTTCAATTTTCTTTGCCTCAGACAAACTAATTTTGTCGTAATCCCAGATGTCTTCCGAGTTATCGTCTACAATTTCTCTGATCCGAACGATCTCCAGATCTCCTTTGTCAGCATTGATGATCACATCAAAATTTTCATCTGTTTCGTACTTTTTGCGAATCATTGCCCGAAAAACATCTTCCAGAATACGGATCATTGTTGGTCGGTCCACATTTTTCGATCTTGCAAACTCAGCAAATGATTCAATCAGAACTTTAGCATCCATTGTTTTTATTTGAAAGAGACTACTACTATAGATTTCCTTATTTGGTCAAAGGGGAGGAAAATCGCTTCTTCTACCGCCTTTTTACCTTTTTCTTTTTTCGTTACCAGGAGCTGAATACCTCGTTGGTCTACCTCGCTGAGTTTCCCCTCAAGCGTTTCGCCATTGTCTCGTGTAATCTTCAAGGTGCGCCCGATATTTTTTTGGTACTGCCTTCGCGAACTCAACGGAAAATCCACTCCCGGAGAAGAGACTTCCATGACATACGCTGAATCCATGAGCTCTTTGGCCTCGATTTCATCCCCTACCGCTCTACTGACCAGTGCGCAGGTTTCAATCGTGATACCCTGATCCGCATCGATGAGGATATGCAAGGATTTTTTGGGTCCTTTTTCCACGATTTGGATGTCCACTACAAAGTGGCTGGCATCGGGAAGGTGTTTTTCCACTATTTCCTCTATCGTTTGCCTCAAATTCATATCTTTTTGCTTACTTGCTCCAAGGGCTCCCCTCCAAAATGATTCATAATGAAAGAGGGGACTGCCTGTCCCCTCTGTGATCACTAACGAATTCTAGTACAAATGTAATAAAATTATTTTCCTAAAAAAAGTATTGAAAGTTTGATAAATTTGCCTCATGCATTCAAAAAAATTAAAAATATACAATACCCTATCCAGAAATAAAGTCTTTTTTGAGCCACTCAAACCGCCGCATGTGGGCATGTACGTCTGCGGTCCCACGGTATATGGCGATGCGCACCTGGGGCATGCTCGGGCTGCGATCACTTTCGATGTGGTCTACCGGTACCTGAGCTATCTGGGCTATAAGGTACGCTATGTACGAAATATCACCGATGTGGGGCATCTGGAGGCGGATGCCGACGAGGGTGAGGATAAAATTGCAAAAAAAGCCAAACTGGAGCAGCTCGAACCCATGGAAGTGGCCCAACAATACGCCACCTCTTATCACCGGGATATGGAACTGCTTAACACCATCCGCCCAAGCATCGAACCCCGGGCCACCGGACATATCCCGGAACAAATTCGGCTAGTGGAGCAGATTCTCGACGAAGGCCTGGCCTATGAGGTGAATGGGAGCGTATACTTCGATGTACTGGCTTACAACGAAATCAAAAAGTACGGCCGGCTGTCTGGAAGGGTGGTCGAAGAGCTCATGAGTGGCAGTCGGGAGCTGGACGGCCAATCCGAAAAGCGAAACCCGCTGGATTTTGCCCTTTGGAAGAAGGCAAGCCCGGAACACCTCATGAAATGGGAATCCCCCTGGAGCCTGGGGTTTCCCGGATGGCATCTGGAATGCACCGCCATGAGTTCAAAATACCTGGGAAGCCAATTTGACATCCATGGTGGCGGGATGGACCTGATGTTTCCCCACCACGAATGTGAAATCGCTCAGGGTAACGCCTGCAACCATACCGATCCGGCCAAGTATTGGTTGCACAACAACATGATCACCATCAACGGCCAGAAAATGGGCAAGTCCCTCGGCAATTTTATTACCCTGCAGCAGCTGTTTCAGGGAAACCACGAGCGCCTGGAACAGCCCTACAGCCCCATGACCGTCCGGTATTTTATACTGACCGCCCATTACCGGTCCACCCTGGACTTTTCAAATCAAGCGTTGCAGGCTGCGCAAAAAGGGTATAAAAAACTCATCAATGGGTACCGGATTGCCAGAAGCCTGGTATATCAGGAAGATGCCACAATGAGCACTGACGAAAAGCAGGTTGGACAGATTCGGCAAAGTATCGACGCAGCCTTTGCCTCCATGGATGATGATTTTAACACCGCCCAGGCGACCGGCCATTTGTTTAATTTGTTGAAAAAAATAAACAGCCTGTATACCGGACAGTTGCAGGCCGCTCAGTTGGGTGAAAAGGTATTTGAGGAGCTCATCCAGACATTTTGTACGTTTGTTTCTGACATTCTGGGGTTGCAGGAAGAAAAAGGAGACCATCAGGAGCAATTATTGCAGGTCATATTGGATTTGTATGGCGGTGCGAAAACTGCCCGTGACTACCAGAAAGTGGACCAAATCCGGGCTGGGCTAAAGGCCGCCGGCCTGATTATTAAAGACATGAAAGAGAAAATCGATTGGGGATATGAAGAATAGTACGCGCCTGGTGCTCCTGATACTGCTTTTGTGGTCTTGTGGAGATCGACAAGTCACGGAAGAAACATCAACAACGGAATTTACGGCAAAAGCCTATCCACCCTTTAATGCCGATTCCGCCTATGCGTTTATTGAACAGCAGGTAGCCTTTGGGCCGCGGGTTCCCAATACCCCAGCCCACCGGGAAACCGGCGATTGGTTGGTTGAAAAACTGGAGGGTTATGGCTTTTCGGTGACGGAGCAGGAATTCACTGCCCAGGCCTATGATGGCAAAAATCTGGAACTGACGAACATCATCGGGAGTTACCGGCCCGAAGCGACCAAGCGCATTTTGTTGGCGGCTCATTGGGATACCCGCCGGATTGCGGACAAGGATACCGAACGGATTGATGAACCCATCGATGGAGCAAATGACGGCGGCAGCGGGGTGGGCGTGCTACTGGAGATCGCCCGGGTATTGCATACCGATAGCCTACAGCCAGCAGTAGGGGTGGATATCGTGTTTTTTGACGGAGAAGACGACGGAGAGCCCGAACACCAAAACTTTCGGGATACCAGCCAGATCTGGTGGTGTCTGGGCTCCCAGCATTGGTCCAAAAATCCCCATCAAAAAGGATACACGGCCTATTACGGAATATTGCTGGACATGGTAGGCGGAAGAAATGCGCGGTTTTACAAAGAAGGCTATTCCATGCAATATGCCAAAAACCTGGTGGACCGCGTTTGGAATTATGCGCACCGCCTGGGCCATGGTGATTTTTTCCCCATGCGGCGATCGGAAGCCATCACGGATGACCACCTGTTTGTCAATCAGGATGCCAATATTCCCATGATCAATATCATCGAATACAGTCCGGACTTTGGATTTAGCCACTACCACCACACCCATGATGATAGCATGGAATTGATCGATAAAAAGACCCTTTCGGTGGTAGGCCAAACCGTTTTGTTTACCCTTTACCAGGAAGATTAACCCCTCCGAAAACCGCCATTTTTATGTCCCTTCCCCAGTTGATTCGCAGCACCTTTCTTGAAAAATACGGTTCGGAGCCCTTGCTGATTCGATCTCCGGGACGGATCAATCTCATCGGCGAACATACCGATTATAACGAAGGCTTTGTGTTACCGGCAGCCATTGACAAATACATTTACCTGGGTTTCGCAAAAAATGCTTCTGGGACTTGCCGGATTTATTCCCTGGATTTCGAAGAAGAGCAAATCTTTACGCTGGAGGAATTGAAGCCCCGGAATGGCTGGATCAACTTTGTCATGGGAGTGGCTGCCCAGTTTGTGGGAGCGGGGTATGTACTGGAGGGGTTCGATTGTGTATTTGGAGGCGATATTCCGATCGGTGCCGGCTTGTCGTCCTCCGCAGCGCTGGAAAACGGTGTGGGACTGGGATTGTCGGAGTTATTTGCGCTGCGCATCGAGAAGCTGGATCTGGTCCGGTATTCGCAACAGGCGGAGCACGATTTTGCGGGCGTTAAGTGCGGGATCATGGACATGTTCGCGTCTATGATGGGTAAAAAGGAGCAGGCCCTGCGGCTGGATTGTCGTTCGTTGGACTTTGCATACTTTCCGGTAGACCTGGGAAACTATCAGTGGCTGTTGTGCGATTCCGGGGTTTCCCATTCGTTGGCCGATTCGGCGTATAACAAACGTCGCGAGGAATGCAGGCAGGGAGTAGCGCTGGTGCAAGCACACCACCCCAACGTCAGTAGTCTTCGCGATGTGGATGCCGAGCAGTTGAAACTACTCAAAGATCAACTGCCGGGTACCGTTTTTCGACGTTGTTCCTACGTAATCCAGGAAAACGAGCGAGTAATTCAAAGCTGCGAGGCATTGGAACAAAATGACCTGGATCGTTTTGGCGCCTACCTGTATCGGTCACACGAGGGGCTTTCCCAGGACTACGAGGTGAGTTGCCCGGAACTTGACTTCCTGGTTGATTTCACCCGGGACTTGTCAGAGGTTGCCGGGTCCCGCATGATGGGAGGCGGCTTTGGTGGCTGCACCTTGAACCTGGTGAAAAAATCCGCCAGTCAATTTTTTACTGAAAAAATTTCGGCAGCCTACCAAAATCGATTTGGCATACAGCTTAAAGCCTACGAAGTGAATGTGGTGGATGGCACCAAACGCCATTTCCTACATTAAAAAAATTGGCTACCTACCGGATAACACGCACTTTTTGATTAAAAACACGTATCTTATCGGATGTTTTTTCTACTAAACTAAATCCAGATAACAATGAAAAAAATTGGGATGCTTATCGCGCTCTGCCTGTGGATGTTTCAGGTACAGGCCGAGCTGAAATTACCGCGGGTATTTGCCGATCACATGGTTTTGCAACGAGGGCAGGAGATTCCCGTTTGGGGTACGGCAGACCCCAGGCAACGGGTGATTGTCAGCTTTCAAGGGAAGGAATACCGGGTAAGGGCGGATAAAGCCGGCGCCTGGGAGCTCAAAATGGATGCACTTCCCAAAGGCGGCCCCTACACACTATCGGTGAGCACGCCCAAAGAATCCCTTGCCTACGAAAACGTCATGATGGGTGACGTGTGGTTGCTGGGAGGACAATCCAACATGGAGTGGGCCTTAAAAAACACCAATAACGGAGAAGACAGCATCAAGGTAGCCAATTACCCAAACATCCGGTTGTTTGAGGTGGGGCGAAACATGAGCCTGCAACCCCTCGACGACGTGGCAGAAGCCAAATGGTCCATTTGCACGCCGGCTTCCGTCGAAAATTTTTCTGCAATCGGGTATTATTTTGCGCGGCGAATGCAGGTAGATTTGGACGTTCCTATCGGCTTGTTGGATATCAATTGGGGGGGAACCGTTTCCGAAGCCTGGACGAGCGCAGAAGCGCTGGCCTCCCACGAAGATTTTAGCCAGCGAATCGCTACGAACCAGGCGGAAGGTCCCAGCGATTTCTCCGATCCCGAAGTCCGAAGACCGAACAACTGGCCCACGAGCCTGTATTATGGCATGCTGGAGCCGGTGATTCCCTTTGCCATCAAAGGTGCCCTTTGGTACCAGGGCGAGTCCAATGCCGGCAGGGCCTACCAATACCGGGAGATCTTTCCGCTGATGATCCAAGACTGGCGGCAACAATGGGGACAGGGAGATTTCCCTTTTATCTGGGTGCAATTGGCAAATTTCAAGCAGCCCAAAGAAAATCCCGAAGACAGCGATTGGGCGGAGTTGCGGGAGGCCCAGAGCATGACTCTTTCCCTTCCCAATACCGCACAAGCGGTCATTATTGACAAGGGCGAAGCAGACGATATCCATCCCAGGGACAAATGGACCGTCGCCGAAAGGCTCGCCTTGGCGGCAAAAAAAGTGGCCTTCGGCATGGACCTGGTCTATAGCGGCCCTACCTTCAAATCCATGGAGATCCAGGGCGATCGGATCCGGGTCAGTTTTGATCACCTGGGTTCCGGGCTGTGGGTTAAAGATAAATACGGGTACGTAAAAGGCTTCGCTGTCGCAGGCGATGACAAGGAATTTCACTGGGTGAAAGGATACCAGGATGGAAATCAAGTCGTTTTGGAAACCGGAGATATCGCGCAACCGGTCGCAGTACGATACGGCTGGGCGGACAATCCGGATGATGTCAATCTGTACAACAAGGAAGGACTACCCGCCAATCCGTTTCGAACGGACGACTGGGAAGGGATTACTTACGGCAAAAAATAAAGTCGAAAGATCTTAGTCCAAATAGTGTCCGGGGAGTTCCAAAAGCAAAGCATTTCATCCCCGGACACTCCATGTTAATTTACCAAAATTTTATTTTTTCTACTGCCGCTACCAGGCGGTGAATGTCCGCTGGAAAGACATGTCCGATATGTCCGATTCTGAAGGTAGGTGCTTGCGAAACCTTTCCCGGATAAATAACAAAGCCCTCGGATTTCAATAAGTGGTACAGTTTTTCAAAGGAAAAACCGGGATTTTCAGGCTCATGGAAGGCCGTTATGATAGGTGATTGGTCCTCAGCAGAAAGGAAAGCCCGAATTCCCGCATTTTCCATTCCCCGAATCAGGATTTCGTGATTCAACCGGTACCGTTGATACCTCGCTGCTACGCCACCTTCCTCTTCCAGCTCTTGCAAAGCCTGCAAAAACGCCCGAACGGTATGGGTTGGGGAAGTAAACCGCCATTTGCCCTGGTTTTCCTCCATGGTTTTCCATTGATCGACCAGGTCCAGTGAATGGCTTTTTGAGTTTCCTTCGCAACCTTGGAGACGGGTGCGGTCGGCGAGCACAAAACCAAATCCCGGAACGCCCTGTATGCATTTATTGGCACTGCTGATGAGAAAGTCGATCTTTGGCGAACGCACATCCAGGGGAATGCCACCAAAACTGCTCATGGCATCCAGAATAAAGATCTTTTCCCATTTGCTTGCCAGATCCGCGATGGGCGCGTACCGGTTGAGCATACCGGTGGTGGTTTCGCAATGCACCATGCCCAGGTGACTGATTTCCGGATGTTCCTGCAAGGTTTTTTCCACTACCTTTGGGTCCGGCTGGCTTCCTTCTGGAAACGTTAGTACACGCAAATTGGCCCCCATTTGAGACGCGATCCGAGCCATTCGCTTTCCGTAAGCCCCATTTGAAATTACCAACAACGTACTGTCCGGTTTCAGACAGGTCCAAAGAACAGCCTCCACCGAAAACGTCCCGCTCCCCTGCATTAAAACGGAAGTATACGCGGATCCCCCCTGGCTCAATTCTACTAATCTGGCTCGGATTTTCTGTACGAGACTATTGTAGTCGGAGTCCCAGGTGCACCAGTCGCGGTTCATGGCCGCACGCACGGTCCTGCTGGTACTCAAGGGTCCGGGAGTAAGCAATAAATAGGGGTTTTCTGGTATCATCTTGAAGGTATTAGGCAAACATACGGATGCGAAAGATAAGCTTTCCGCCCAACAATTTCAGGAATCTGACTTAAATTTGTACCTTCCTCGGTGAACAGTTTACAATACCATGGATGATTTTATTTCAGGCATTCACAATTATTGTGACCGTTGGTGTGAACGATGCGTTTATACCGACAGGTGCAGGGTTTTTGCCACGGATAGAGAAGACCGGCAGGTAGCCAAAAGTGATCCGAAATGGGAAACATCTCTGGAACCTATTACCAAGACCCTGCAAGAGGCCATAAAACTGCTAAATAAAATGGCCAGGGAAAAGGGCATTGACCTGACAAAAACGGATGCGGGATTTGAGAAAGAGCGGGCGGAACAGAAAACGGCGGTAGAAAAGCATCCCTTGACAAAAAAGTCCCTGGCTTATTTGGATCTTTCGCGGCAATGGCTGGAACAAGGACAGGTAAAGAGCTGCATGGATATGATTTTTAAGGAGGTGGAGCTGGGGAAACGAACGATGCAGGAAGGAGAAAGGGATATATTGCGGGTAAGGGAAAGCCTGGAAGTAATTCGCTGGTACCAACATTTTATTGTTGCAAAAAGCCATCGGGCATTGATGGGAAAAGAGGGAGACTATGACAAGCAGCTTCCTGAGAAGGAGCGGGGTTACAATGGTACTGCCAAAATAACACGGATAGCCATCGAACGCTCCTTGCAGGCTTGGGCGACGCTGCTGGGATTTTTTGAAGAAGAGGAAAGTGCCCTGTTCAGGGTAATGGCAGCTCTCCAGCAAGTACAGGAGCAATTGGCACAGACATTTCCAAATATGGACCTTTTTGTGAGGCCCGGATTCGATGAGTAGGCTTATACCACAAAAAGGCTGATGCTGAAATAATCACGGCTATCGGTAAAATGCTGCACGGAACGAAAGCCGGCGTTCTCGCGGATGTTTTCCAGGTCATCCAAGCTGTATTTCTGGGACACTTCCATGTGAATGGGTTCAAATGCCTTAAAATCGATGGTGTGTCCCGCCACCCGGACCTGTTGGGCCTGCTTGCTGATCAGGTAACTGGTCGTGGCTCCAGAGACGGGATTGTAGCTGGCATAGTGGTCAAAATTAGCGGGAGTAAAGTTTGCTCCCAGTTCCCGGTTGATCCGGTCAAGTAGGTTTAGGTTAAATTGTTTGGTAATGCCGGCTGCATCGTCGTAGGCGGCCAGAATGGTTCGGGGGTTTTTCTTCAGGTCCACACCCAGCAGGAAGTGGTCTCCCTCGTTTAGGTACTTTTTGACAAAAGAAATAAATTCCAGGGCCTTTTCACCTTCAAAATTTCCAATGTTGGAGCCTAAAAACAAAATGATTTTGGGAGTTTTTCGTGTTTTTATGCTTTCCAGGGTATGGAAGTAGTCCCCTGGTATCGGTTCTACGGCCAGCTCCGGGATCCGTTGTTTCATAAAGTCCCGGTTGAATTCCAAAATGTCAGGAGAAATGTCCAATGGGAGGTAGCGAATGGTTTTTCCAGCCCGAATAAGGGCTTCCAGAAAGAGGGCGGTTTTGGTGCCATCTCCTGCCCCCAACTCGACCACCTCGTAGTTCGCTAGTGGTAGCTCTTTGAGGAGTTCGCTGGACTTTTGCTTTAAAATAGCGGTTTCGCAGGCCGGGAGGTAATATTCGGGTAGCTGCATGATTTGCTGAAAAAGCGCGGATCCTTTTTCATCGTAGAAATACTTGGAAAACAGTTTTTTCGGGGATGCGTTGAGTCCTTCGACCACGTCTTTTTCGAATGCAGTAGGCTTCATAGGGAATCGGCAAGTCTGATACCTGAAAAAATCCATCGGGAGGGAGGAGCAAAAAAGTTTCGGTAGCTGTTCCGGCTATGGTCCGCCGCGGTGGCCACGGATGCGCCCCTCAGTACCTGCTGGTTTACCATAAATTTGCCGTTGTATTCCCCCAAGGCGCCGGGAGCCTTATGAAAGCCGGGGTAGGGGAGGTAGGCACTGCCGGTCCATTCCCAGACCTGTCCCCAGGAAAACTGCTCCGCAGCGGCTTCCCATTCAAACTCGGTAGGCAGTCTTTTTCCCTGCCATTCCGCAAATGCAAAGGCTTCGTAAAAACTTATGTGTTGGACGGGGGCCGTAGGATCTACGGGAACCAGCCCGTTCAACGTGTATTGCAGCCATTGTCCGTCCTGCTGGTGCCAGTACAGCGGCGCTGTCAGTTGATTGACTTTCAAGAAATCCCAGCCATCGGCATGCCATAGATTAAAATCCGAATAGGCACCGGATGCAATAAACTCCATGTATTCGCCATTGGTTACCAATTTGTTGGCAATCCGGTAGGGCTCCAGAAAGACCCGGTGCCGGGCCAACTCGTTGTCGTAGCAAAAGCCGTCTCCCTGGTAGCCAATCGAATAAATCCCTTCTTCCATGGGAACCCAGTTGAATTCCTGTTTTTCCGCCTGTAGGCCGAAGGCCTCCCCGTAAACCGGAAAGGTGGGTTGGTGGCCCAGTATGTATTTGATGTCGTAGACCAGTAGTTCCTGGTGTTGTTGCTCGTGGTGAATGCCCAGCGTAAGGATCTCCAGGGCCCTGGCAGCTGTGCTTCTGGAGGAAATAAAGTCCGTGACTGCCTGGGTTACGTGCGAACGGTAGTTCAAGACTTCCTGTACGGGAGGACGGCTCATCAGGCCCCTGTTGGGCCGCAGGATGCGCTTCCCGGCATTGTTGTAGTAGCTGTTGAATAGGTACGCGAAATCGGTATCGTAAACCCGGTAATCCGGATTGAAGGGACCCAGAAGAAACTGCTCAAAAAACCAGGTGGTGTGTGCCAGATGCCATTTTGGAGGAGAGACATCGACCATGGGCTGGGGTACATGGTCTTCCGGTGTTAGGGGAGCGCAGATTTGCTCCGTTTGGTGCCGACAGTCTTGAAATTGCCGAAGGAGGGTTTGTAAGGTGGATTCCGTTTGGATGGGTTTCATTGGCATACAATGACTGAGGTTTTTGGTAGCTGTTACGGATTTACCCAAACCAAAGCCAGGCGGGAACGTATGCGTACTCCCCGCCTGATTTGTTTTTAGGAAGGCTTAAATTTAGTACCCTTCGTTAGAATATGAAATCAATTACTCATAAAGTTCGACGATCATGTCGATTTCCACCGCGATATTGTTGGGTAGTGAACTCATACCGATTGCGGCCCGGGCATGCTTGCCCTTTTCGCCAAAAACCTCTACCATCAGGTCTGAAAAACCGTTGATTACCTGGGAGTGTTGCTTAAATGACGGATCGGCATTGACCATGCCTTGCGCGCGTACGATATTCTTCACGCGGTTGAGGTCGCCTATTTCGGCCTTTAGAGAAGAAAGCAGGGAGATACCGGTAAACCGCGCAGCTTCGATCCCTTCTTCCAATTCCAATTCCGAGCCCAATTTGCCGATTACCTGACTGCCATCGGGTCGATCCGGTCCATGTCCGGCCAGGTACACCAAATTCCCAACGGTTTTGGCCTTGAGGTAATTGGCCGTGGGCGGGTTGGGCAGGATCAGCTCGATGCCCAGATCGCGAAGGCGTTGCTCGGCGTCCAGGCCGTCACTCTTCTGTTGCGTAGGAGCGGGGTCTTCCTGTACCTCAGAGGTCGGTTGCGTGCAGGAAAAGAGTGTCAGGATTGACAATGACAGGAATAATGCATAGTTTTTCATACAATTACTGGTTTTAAAGGTGGTGAAATCCGGTCATTTTGGGTGAATGGTTCGTTTCTTTCATGCTGCTTACGTGGCCAGTGGAGGGCCAGACGGAACCATGATTCGTTCTCTTCTTAGCTGCGTTCCGGACTTTTTGGCGTTGAAACGAGCGGTTAGGTACTCTCCCATGAATACTTCTCCCTCCAGGCTTTCTCCCTGAAGCTTGCCGGTAAACATGTAGACCACCGAGTCGCCCGGTTTTCGGAAATTGCTTCGAAGGATAACCTTGTCTCCTTCGATACTTCCGTAGATGTCTTGCTTGGCGAAATCACTCATGTGTGTGCCGTTTAGCCAGTTCTCGTCCTGACTCAAGACCCACTGATGGGTACTTTTGCTGCTAAAGAAAGTCATTTCCACTTCCCAACTGCCACTGAGATCTCCAACCGGCGGGATCAGCGACTTGTCCGGAGCTTTTCGTTTTTCCGATAGTGTTTGGTGAATCCGGTCGGCGACTACTTTGGCTTCGCCCGCCTGCATTTGGTTGGGGCTGATGGTGATGGAGGTATGCCCGTCCTGATTACGACTTCCCACGGCTATGCGTGGAGGGGTGCGACCAAAGCGCTCGGCCACTTCTTCGCCCGTTATCCGCAGCTGCTCCGGATCCCACAAGATTTGCAGCATGGGAGCTCGGTTGTTTAGGTCGAAGGGCTGGTTGATCTGAAAGCTGACCCCCTTGACCTTGGTTGCGCGGTCGGCGATCTGATTGAGCCATTCCATCCAGGTATCCCATTCTTTTTCGTGGTCACGGGTGGTCCAGGCTTCCACAGCGGCAAGCATGCCCAGCATTTCTTCCTTGCCCACTTTATTGTCTCGCCCTGGCCCATGATGAGGGGAGCTGGCCTGCCAGGCAGAAAGCATCAGGTCTTTTCTTCCCAATAACAGTCCGGCACACTGCGGTCCGCAAATGGCCTTTCCTCCGCTGTATGCCACCATGGTAGCGCCTCTTTCAAAGTGAACACAGGGAATCGTCAGATTTTCGGCAGCGGCATCCATTAGTATGGGTACCTCTTGGTCTTTGGCGATTCGGGCAATGTTCTCAAGTGACAGCGGCTGTCCGGTAGCCGCTCCTCTCCCCGAGATCAGGTAGATCATTGCCGTTTTGGGATTAATGGCACGCTCCAATTCCTCGGGGCTATTGACTTCCACGATGGTCACTCCGACGTTTCGCACCGCGTGGTCGTAGACGTTACGCGAGTGTCGGGGAACGATCACTTCGGTTTTCTCCATTCCGGAGAGATCCGGGATACGCAGGAGTTTTTCCGGATTACCTCCTGTGACGCAGGCTGCGGTGGCGTGTTTCATGGCTGCTGCACAGCCAGCGGTGATGATGCCAAATTCCGCCTTGGTGATTTCCGCCAGCCTTTCTCCGATTGCAAAGGCCAATTCATCGTATTGTACAAAGTTTTTTCCCGCCGCCGCCATGGCCTGATGCACCTCGGGTCGCTCGATGGAGCCACCGATGATGGTAAAGGTGCCCCGGCAGTTGATGATGGGCTCCACACCCAGGGAGCGGTAAATGTTTTCGTCAAGGGCCAGTGGACCGGTAGGCTTTTTTCGCTTTTCCAGTAAGGGCGACATGCCCATTAGGCTTCCACCTACGGGCAGTATGGCCAGGTTTTTAATCATTTCTCGTCTATCCATAACATGTTTTCGTTATACGTTTTTGCTGTCAGACCATTCAGGTCGTACACGACCTTGCCACCTTTCATGGTCAGCTCTGCTTCCAATTTGTATTTACCGGCAATCCGGTTTCCGGCAGCGTCAACGAAGCCGAATTCGCCTTCGTGCAGTTTCAGTAGGGCCAAATCCGCTACTGCTCCTTCGCTCAAATGCCCCAGGTCTGGTCGTTGTATGGCTTGGGCTGCCTGCCAGGAAGCCCGTTTGATGACTTCTTCCGTTTCCATACCCATGGCAATGAATTTGGACATCACATTCAGGATATTTTTCATTCCCGCGTTCATGCTAAACCGGTGCAGGTCTGTGCCGAAAGTATGGGGGACAAGGCCTTGCCGCAGGGCAGGAATGGCCTGACTAAACCAGAACCCGGCTCCGCCATGCCCCACATCGAAGATGATTCCCCGTTCGTAGGCCGTTTGTACGAAGGGTCGCAAGC
Organism: Cyclobacterium xiamenense; assembly: GCF_900109255.1. Classification (NCBI taxonomy): domain Bacteria; kingdom Pseudomonadati; phylum Bacteroidota; class Cytophagia; order Cytophagales; family Cyclobacteriaceae; genus Cyclobacterium; species Cyclobacterium xiamenense. Next base: position 29,998 of record NZ_FNZH01000003.1, read on the forward strand.
GGCCTTTTTCATCGACGATGGGCATGCGCTCGTCGATCTCCTCAAAACTGTGGGTCAGGATATCTCCAGGCCGCATTTTTTCGAGCTGTTCGGCGAGGGTGTACTGCGGTAAATGGCATTCCACCAATAGCGGTTTTTTGGCCGTTTCTGCAGCCAGCAGCGCCCGGTCAAAGGGTAACCATTCCTCACCTGTGTAGTGGCCTATTTTTATGCCAACCAAATGATCCGGATACTTCTGGATCATTTTCACAGCCATTTCGGCATCCATGTCTTCCAGGTTTTCCTGGCTGGGATTGCCGCTCATGCCAGAACCGGCAATGTTTAAGAAGGCCAATACCCGGGTTTGGGAGGCGTCAATGACGTTTTTTTTGAAGGTCTCAAAGTTTCTCCACCCGGAAGTACCGGCATCCACTACCGTGGTGACGCCCGAGCGAAACGAAAAGTCATCCGGCGAAACGCTGGAAAAACCATCCGCAAAGGTACGCGCCTTACTGCCTACAAATACGTGGGTGTGCGTATCGATGAGGCCTGGACATAGAATCAGCCCGGAAGCATCGATTACTTTTTTTGCCCGGCTGGGATCGATGGAGGGTGCGACCTGCGCAATTTTTCCGTTCGCCATTCCCAGATCCAAGGTATCCTGCCGGGCATTTCTGGCATCGATCAGGTACGCGTTCTGGATCAATAGGTCAAATTCCTGACCGAAAAGGGGGATACCAAGGGTCATCCCAAGGAAAAACAGAACGCAATGCTTCATTCGTAGTGGGTTATCGGTTGCTAAGTTCGGATTCCCAGTAGGGTGCGCTCATACCATTTAGATCCCAGACAATTCTGCCTGCCCGCAAGGTGAGTTCGGTTTCCAATCGCTTATCTCCATCGATTTTTGTTCGCCGGATGTCCTGAAAGCCAAAGTTTCCTTCCACCAGGCGAAATACCGCAATGTCTGCTTCTGACCCTACGTCCAGGTTTCCCAAATCCTTTCGATTGATTACCTGGGCGGGCATCCAGGTGGCTCGTTCGATCACCTCTTCCAGGCTCAGTCCCATATTCATAAATTTGGACAATAGGTTGGCCATGTCTTTAAAGCCTCCATTCATGCTGTCTTTGTGCAGGTCTGAACTGATCACATCCGGTAAAAAGCCCTGCTTGATGGCGGGAATGGCTTGCCGAAAAGAAAAGGCACCGCCTCCATGGCCCACATCGAAGCGAATTCCTTTCTCCTGCGCCTGAAGAATAAAGGGTTTTAGTTTCAGCTGCTCATCTACTATGGTCTCCCGGTTGGCGGGTCCGTAGGAAAAGGTATGGGTAAAAATATCGCCCGGCCGCAGGTGTTCCATAAATAAGGATTCAATGGAATTAGGGGGTTGGTGCTCGCCAAAATCAACCATCACAGGTACCTGGGCCAGCTTTCCCGCTTCTACGGCGATGTCTACCTGGGTAAAATCTCCCCAGTAATGAGCGGATTTAATACCGACCAGGATGTCCGGATACAAGCGGCGAATCATGTTCGCCGTCATGGTCGGATTCATGTCCATCACATCTTGCTCTTCATACCTTCCGTACATGCCGGTGCCTACGATGTTTAAAAAAGCCAGTACCCGGGTTTGCGCCCGGTCGATGGTTTGTTTTTTGAACTGGCGGAAATTTCGCCATCCGGAAGACCCGGCATCGACCACGGTGGTAACGCCGGAGCGGAAGGTGAACCCATCTGGCGGAAGGCTGGTCAGACCATTGGCAATGTAAGAATCCGTATCGGCCCCGTGAAATACGTGTACATGCATGTCTACCAGCCCCGGCGTAAGGTACAATCCTTTAATGTCCAGGACTTTTTTTGCTGCACTGGCAGGAATGTTTTTTTCGACTTTTACGATCGTCTTGCCAGTGATGCCCAGGTCCATGGGTTCGTTAATCCCATTTTTGGGATCCAGTACGTGACCACCTTTTAGCAGCAGGTCAATGTCCTGTGCAAGGACCGACGTCGATAAAAACGGCAGCAATACGACAAGCACTTGCAGGCTGCGGCGCAGGGTATCGATAGAGAAGAGGAGTGCGTTCAAGGAGAAATGGATTTTGGGTGTAACAAGCAATTAACGGTGGAATTTCTAACGAGAAGTACGGAAATATTGCAAAAAAAAATGTTTTAACAAAGCCCTATTTTATAAATTGACAGGCAAAAAGGACTTTCGCTTTTTATTGAGGATAAAAATAGTCAAATTAACGGCTTGCAAACCGAATTATATCCCGTCCTGCTATGAACACAGCAAATAATACACCCAAAAAGAACCTTCTGCAAAAAGTTTGGCTTTGGATGCTTGGAATTGGGCCTGGAATTTTCTGCATTGGCTACACGATTGGTACCGGTAGCGTCACATCCATGGCCAAGGCTGGCAGCCAATTTGGGATGCAGTTGCTCTGGGTATTGGTGCTCAGCTGCGTGTTTTCCTGGGTGCTGATGGAAGCCTATGGAAGGTACGCCGTTATCACCGGCCAAACGTCCATTTATAGCTTCAAAACCAAACTAAAGGGAGGGAAATGGATTTCTATCCTGGTGGTGGGAGGCATCATTTTGGCGCAGTGGAACTCCCTTTCCGGTATCCTGGGTTTGAGTGCCAACGCTATTTACGAGATGGTTGTGTTGTTTTTTCCGGGCGTTTCGGGAGATTCCTATTGGCCGGTGCTGGGCATTGCCATTGGGTTGATCGTCTTAATGTATGCCTTGCTGTTGGTGGGCCAGTATTCGTTTTTCGAAAAGGTATTGATCGTGTTTGTGACGGTAATGGGGATCTCGTTCATCATTTCCATGTTTGTGGTATTGCCGGACCCGGGGCAAATGCTTGCTGGACTTGTCCCCTCTGTTCCAGATGTGGCGGGCGGAAAACTCCTGGTAGCGGCTTTCGTGGGGACTACCATGGCAGCTCCTACCTTCGTTGTACGGCCCTTGTTGATGAAGGGAAAAGGCTGGGGCCCTAGCCATACGGCCGAACAATCCAAAGATGCCTGGATAAGCGCATTGCTTATGCTGGTTATTAACTTGTCGATCATGGCAGCTGCCACCGGGGCGCTGTATGCGGAAGGTAAGACCATCGAAAAAGTTATGGACATGGTGTACACCCTGGAGCCGGTGGCAGGGAAATTTGCCGTGGCCCTCTTTATGACCGGAGCGCTGAGTGCCGGTCTCTCGTCTGTTTTTCCGATCCTGATGGTGGCCCCGCTGTTGGTGGCCGATTACAAAGAGGGAGAACTGGATACGCGTTCCCGCCGATTCAAAATATTGACGGGATTTGCCTGCCTGGTTGGGCTAACGGTTCCTATCTTGGGAGCAAATCCAATTTTTGCCCAAATAGTAACACAGGTGGCGGCGGTATTCGTATTGCCGCTGGTGATTGCCTGCATGCTTTACCTTATCAATCAAAAACAGCTGATGGGCACCCATCGCGCAGGCATCTGGCTCAATCTGGGCCTGGTAGCATCTTTGGTTTTTGCCTGCATCATTTCCTACACGGGGTATTTGGCGTTGATGGAATTGGTCAGGGGGTAATTCCCAGTTTCTACGGAGTATCGGAGCGCAGGGTGGCTACCTCTTCGGGCAGGACTGCACCGGCCTGATTGCCGAAATTCTCCCGGATAAAGGTGAGTACACTTGCAATTTGTGTATCGTCGAGGAATCCATGGGCTGGCATGACGTTGTCGTATCGTTCGCCGTTCACTTCTATTTCCCCATCCAATCCCTGAAGTACGATCCGAATCAGGCGTTCTTTGTCACCCGAGACCCATTCGGTCTGGTGGAGTCCGGGTATTCTTCCGCTGGCTCCTTTTCCATCCCGCTGGTGACAGGGTGCGCAATAGGTGGAATAGACTTTATTTCCAGTTGGCTGTTGCCCTCGGTCGAGGTTGTCTTTTTCCGGATCGGGTCTGCGTACATTTGGCAGTAGTTTTTGCTCCTCCATGGCGGCGAGTTGTGCATCCCCAAAATTGGTTTTATCTCCGGTGTACAGAATGCGCCAGATTCGTCCTTTGTTGGAATCCGAAATGTAGAGCGAGCCGTCCGGGCCTTCGGCGAGTCCCATGGGGCGAAATTCGGCATCACTTACGTTGACGATGGGGTCGGTTCCTGCAAATCCATTGGCGAAAACTTCCCATTCCCCGGTGGCTTGTCCGTTTTCAAAAGGGACAAAGGCCACAAAATAGCCGGACTGTGGATAGGGGGCTCTGTTGGTGGACCCGTGGAAGGCGACAAAAGCCCCTCCCTTGTACCGTTCCGGAAACTGATCGCCTTTATAAAACAGCAAATCGTTGGGAGCCCAGTGACCCGGAAAACCCATCACCGGATCGTCCATCCCTTCACACCTCCCGGTTATTTTTCCATCCCCCCCGTATTCGGGAGCCAGCACTTTTTTCCCTTGTATATGGTCGTAATAGCAATAGGGCCAGCCGTAATCTCCCCCTTCTCGTACCCGGATAAATTCCTCCGACGGCAAAACCGCGCTCTCCCAGGGGGTAAATGTTTCGGGATACAACAGGTGCAGGTTGTCCCGGCCATGCATGAGCAGGTACAGTTCTTCGTCTTCGGGATGGTAATCCATGGCTACTACGCTGCGAATACCGGTCGCATACAATTCACCATCCTTTTGGGTCATACCCAGTTTGTCTTTCGGAAACTTCCATACCCCGCCGTGTTCGATTAGTTCGGGGCAGGGGTCCAAGCCCTCGGAGCCCGGTATGCCCCCCGGTTTATTCACCAGGTCCTGGCAGGCATTGGAGGGGCTGCCGAAGGGAACGTATAAGTTGCCTTCGTTGTCAAAGGACATCGGTTTGGTGATGTGCCAGTGAATCCCATGTTCGTGGTCATCGGTCAGCACAACCTCCATCGGGCTGTCGGGCACCAATTTTCCCGGCACCAGGCGGTTTCGGTACACCACGCGTGCCGCACTGTAATACAGGTAACCCTCGTGAATGCGCATGCCGTTTGCCAGGCTCCCCTCGTCTTTGTACGCACCGAAATAAGAAATGATATCTGCTTTGCCATCTCCCGTGGTATCCCGCAAGGCTACGTTGCTACCGGTCTCTTTGGCGTAGCGCAATTTTACATAAATATCCCCATTATCATTGACGGCTAGATGCCTTCCCCTTCCGATGCTGTCAACCACGACCAGGGCTCCAAATCCTTCCGGCAGCGTGAGTCCGCCATTGTTGGCATCGGCAGGTGGAAGGGATGGATGGCAGGAGGAAAGAAAAAAAATCAAATTTACCAGGTAGAAAAAACAGCAGGAGGATGAATAAGTGCGGTGACTCATAAGAGGTATAGCAAATTTTAAGCGGTATTTAGTAAAAATTGCGGAGTAATACAATAGAAGGTTATGCGAAACGAAAAAAATTGGAATTATACAATGAAAACAGGTTGTTTCGGAGCCGGTAGATGCTTTCGAAAACGAAATAAGTACTGTTTTTTACCGGAAAGTGCAGGCATATTGTTTGACAAAACACGCTTGACTTGGAGAAAATTTCCTGCTTGTATTTTTGTGGGTTTGAATATCTTCAAAATGGATATGACTGAAAATTGAAAATTATTATTTCAAAGGTAAATGGGTTGCTTGTAAATCAAATTTTCCTTAATATTAGCACCAAAATCACCCCGAGCTAGCCATCCTATCAGACCTTATTGCGGAAGATTTGTGTAAAAATCAGATTCGTAGGAATAAGAATGATGCAAAAAAACGTCAAGTTGTTACGAAGTTGTTTTCGGAACGTTTCCGGAAAGGTACTGTTGATCTCCGACAGTGATGATTATAGTTAAACTATTGGAATACATTCCAAGATCCAATTCAATCAATTGTTTATTTACTTATGAAAAAAAGTTTACTAGTTTTATTCCTGGCCTTATTTGCCATTCAAGGCATGGCCCAGGAACGTACGGTCACGGGAACCGTGATCGATGCGGATGCAGATGCCCCGTTACCGGGAGTCAGCATATTGGTCAAAGGGACCAATACAGGAACCATCACGGATATTGATGGGCAATACAGCATCAGTGTACCTGGTTCATCGGCCACGCTGGTCTTTTCTTATTTGGGATACGGGCAACAGGAACGAGCGGTTGGAAACAACAGCGAGATCAATGTTTCCCTGGCAGCAGAAGAGTCAGCGCTATCCGAGGTGGTAGTGACGGCGTTTGGTTTGGAACGAGAAAAGAAAGCGCTAACCTATACCGTGCAGGACGTTAAAACAGAGGAGCTGTCTCAAGCTCGGGAACTGAACGTGATGAACTCCCTTTCCGGGAAGGTAGCAGGTTTGTCCATCAACCGATCTGGTAGTGGTGTAGGTTCTCCTACGCGTGTTATCCTGAGAGGAAACCGGTCGATAACCGGTAACAGCCAGCCGCTCTACATCGTGGACGGTGTGCCCGCCGCCGGGATCGAAAACCTTAACCCGGACGATATTGAGAGCATCAACGTACTGAAAGGCCCAAACGCCGCGGCGCTGTACGGTAGCCGTGCCAACAACGGTGCGATTGTGGTGAACACCAAAAGAGGTCGTGAAGGAGGATTTCAGGTCAACATAAACACCTCCTACATGTTCGACACACCGATACTGCTTACAAATTTCCAAAACGTTTATGGACAGGGTAGTGGAGGCGTTTATTCGCGCGCGTCGGAGTTTTCCTGGGGGCCTAGAATGGATGGCTCTTCCGTCCCTTTCTGGTCGCCGGATCCCAACAGTGGAATCGAAAATTATCCATTTTCTCCCCAGCCCAATAACGTGAGTGATTTCTACCAGACCGGTCACAACTTTGCTACTACGTTAACTGTCAGTGGAGGAAATGAAAAGAATCAAACGTATTTTTCCTACACTTTTAATGACGCTGCTGGAGTTGTACCAGGCAATGCGCTTGGAAGGCATAGTGTAAATCTACGACTTACAAACAAGTTGACCGATAGGTTGACCTTGGATTCTAAGATAAACTACATCAAACAGGACATTGATAATCAGTTAACGCAGGGTGAGAACTATTCCAACCCTACCCGGCATATTCTACGACTCCCTCGAAATATTCGGACGGAAGATATTTCCAACTTCGAATTTGTAAACGAGGCGGGACTACTGCGACAAAACTATTTCAATCCAGGTTCCAACGGTGGTGCCAACCCCTACTGGGCAGCGAATCGTAACTTGCGAACAAATACGCTGGATCGAATCATTGCATTTACTTCGTTGAACTACGAATTGGCGGAGGGGCTAAATGTATTGGCACGTGCAGCATTAGACCGATCGACTGGGGATAGTGAGGAAAAGTTATGGGCAGATTCGTACATCATTGCTCAGGGTGGTAGGTACTCCGTAGGTTTTTCCGAAAGCATGGAGATCAATACAGACTTTTTGATTACTTATGAAAAGTCACTCAGTGACGATTGGTATTTCAACGTCAACGCGGGAGGAAACGCACGAATCAACCGAAATTCAGGACTGAACTCCAATACAGGTCCTCAGTTGACCATTCCCAACTTTTTTGCATTAAGCAATACCCAACAAGTGCTTTCTACGCACAATGTGGGGGCTCCTAGAAATGTAAATTCCTTGTATGGTTTTGGACAGCTGGCGTGGAAAAACTCCATCTTTCTGGATATAACTGCCAGGAATGACTGGTCTTCCACCCTGCCTCGTGCCAACTGGTCCTTCTTCTATCCGTCCGTGGGCTTGAATGCGGTCCTTTCGGATCTGGTAGCATTCCCAGAATGGTTTACCTTTGCGAAAGTAAGGGGCTCGTTTGCCGAAGTGGGTAACGATACCAACCCTTATCAATTGCAGCGTACAGCTTCCCTGGCTGCGGGTGGATTGGGCGGATATTTGTCCTTGAGCACGACGCTTCCCAACGAAAACCTACTGCCAGAGACCACGCAATCCATAGAGATTGGCGCTGATATGCGTTTTCTCGACAACCGAGTCGGCCTGGACTTTACTTACTATAGGACGAATTCCTTCAACCAGCTGTTTACGGTTGCATTACCCGTAGGTTCCGGCGCTTCCCAGTTTTTCACCAACGGAGGTAACGTACAGAATACCGGTGTAGAGACTGTTCTGACACTGACTCCGGTTCGAAAATCGGATTTTAACTGGGATATCTCTATGAATTTTGCCAGAAACATTCCGTTGGTGGTAGAGATCAATGATGACCGTCCAAGCGTTGAAATCGGAGGTGATTTCCTTCGTCGGTATCGTGTAGAAGAAGGGCGACCTTTTGGTGAAGTGTATTCCAGAGGGTACCTCAGGGATGACCAGGGTAGGGTTATTGTTGGTGCGAATGGCGTTCCAAGAACGACCCCAGGATTTACGGTTAATGTAGCCAACTACAATCCAAGATGGTTGGGAGGAATTCAAAATTCATTCACCTACAAAAACTTCCGGGCTAACTTTACCATAGACTTCCGGGAAGGTGGAAGCATCGCCTCTCTTACCAATGCGATCATCTATGCAGATGGTGTAACCGAGGAGACGCTTGAAGGAAGAGAAGGAGGTTTGATATTTGGCGAGAATTTCATGGCTCACGAGACTGCAGTGCTTGAATCGGGAGAACCCAACAATATTCCTATCACTGCAGAGCAGTTCTGGGTAAACATGGGCGGTAGAAATGCCCCTATCGGCGAGGTTTTCTCTTATTCTGCGACCAACATACGGATGAGAGAGGCCGTAATCGGTTATACCATTCCTTCGAGCAAACTGGGTAATCTGCCCATTCGTTCGCTGGGTATTAACTTTGTTGCCCGAAACTTGTTTTTCTTCTTGAACGAGGCTGGGAACATTGATCCCGATGTGACCGTTGGAACCGGAGCTGCCGCGGAAGGATTTGATTCCTTTGGTCCGCCCACTGCAAGGTCGTATGGCTTCAACCTGAATATTGGACTCTAAAAACATTAATTTCAAGACTATGAAAATATTTAAAATATCTTTAGGGATTGTTTTCTCTATAGCGGTCTTTGTGTCCTGTACCGAAGATTTTGAGGAAATCAATACGCCCCCTAATGCGATTATCGCGTCGAATGTAGACGCAGGACTGTTGGGGCAAGCGTTTGCCAACGCCCAAATGAGGTCCATGAGAGGTGCGCCGGGTGGAGGAGCAGGTGGTTTTCAGCTTGCACAAAGCTTATTTGCAGACATCTATTCCCAGTATTTTGCCAACACGGCGACAAACTTTGACTCCGATCGACACATTCAAGTAGGTGGATGGTCAAATGGTGTGTGGAATTACTTCTACCAGCAGGCAGCTCCTTTGCTGCAGTTTGTGGTCGACTTCACCGAAGAGAACGGTATGGAGGTTGAGAATGCCATTGGACGCGTTTTGAAGGTGCATGCGTACCAACGTCACACCGACTATTGGGGACCGATCATCTACTCCGAATTTGGTAATGGAGAAACCAGCGTGAATTACGATACGCAGGAATCCGTGTACCGCGACTTTTTCAACCAGTTGGATATCGCAGTAAATGCACTGAAGGCAAATCCGGGAGCAAGGGCTTTTGTAGGCCACGATCAGGTCTACGCAGGCAATGCAGACCAATGGCTAACGTTTGCGAACTCCCTTCGCCTGCGCGTGGCCATGCGGGTGAAATACGTGGATCCTGCCCTGGCAAAAGCTGAGGCTGAAAAAGCCGTAGCCGATGGGGTGATGATGAGCAATGCTGACAATGCCGCTGTGTTGACCACACCGTTTTCCCGACACCCCTACTGGACAATTACCAACTGGGGTGAGTTTCGAATGAGCGCCTTGATGGAGAGTATCCTTTCCGGGTACGAAGACCCCCGCCTGCAAATTTATTTCAGTCAAACGGACGACTTTACTACCTCTGGAGAAGGGAAGCCCTACCGCGGGCTTAGAAATGGGCTACCGCGTGCAGACCTGGACCAGGGAGCACTTAACCGAGCCTTCTCCGATATGGGCGTTCGCTGGCTAAATGAAGTAAGAGGTGGAAGCGCCGCCGGTCCTGAATTCCGCATGATGTGCGCGGCCGAAGTGTACTTCCTACGTGCCGAAGGTGCGCTGGAAGGTTGGGCAATGGGCGGTACCGCAAAAGAACTCTACGAGAAAGGAATCGAAATGTCCATGACCGAAGAGCGCATTGCGGCTACGCCGGAACAAGTCGCAGCCTATACGGCGAGCATGAGCATGCCAGCTCCGGTTGTGTATCCGGAAAACTCTGCCTGGAACCTGCCCGGATCTTCAGACATTCCGGTTGCTTTTCTTGAGAATGGCGACATGGAAAGCCAGCTTGAGCAAATCATCACCCAGAAATGGATAGCCATTTATCCGGATGGCTGGGAGGCTTGGACCGAACTTAGAAGAACCGGTTACCCCGATCCCTATCCACGTGTCGCCTCGGATAACGTAGACGTGCCTCGAGACGAGGTGATGGCGCGATTGATTTTCGTAGAGGGCGAGTACAACTCCAATCGCGAGGCAGTTGAAGCAGCTACGCAGATTCCTGAGTTGACTTCCAGAGGAGGCGATACCAATGCCACCCGACTGTGGTGGGATGCGAAGCAGAACAAGCCTTGGTAATCGAGCGAATAAAAGACGTATACTAGTTAAAAAAAGTGCCGCAACTCGCGGCACTTTTTTACTTTCCATTCGACGAGACAGATTATGACGAAGCGATTTCGGTTTTTATATGGGGGACTACTAATACTTGCAAGTGTTTCTTGTACCAACGAGGATCCCAATGCCGTTTTTACGGAGCTGCCATCCAGCAAAACTGGCATCACTTTCAAAAACCTGGTACGCGAGTCGGATGCATTTAACGTGTTGACTTACGGTTATTTTTACCAGGGAGGAGGAGTAGCCGTTGGGGATATCAACGGGGATAGCTTGCCCGATATCTATTTTACGGGCAACATGATGGCCAGTAAACTGTACCTGAACAAAGGGGATTTTTCTTTTGAGGACATCACCGAGTCGGCAGGGGTAGCTGCGGCAGGTCTTTGGAATACCGGAACCACGATGGCGGATGTGAACGGAGACGGTTTGCTGGATATTTATATTTGCCGGTCGGCGGCAAATGATCCCAATAACCGGAGAAATTTGCTTTTTATCAATCAAGGCGACCTGACTTTCCTGGAGCAAGGCGCTGCCTACGGGTTGGATGATCCCGGATATGCCACCCAGGCCTCATTTTTTGACTACGATAATGACGGCGATCTGGATTTGTTCCTGCTGAATCATTCCACGCAGGAATATGCTGGATTCAGCAGGATAGATGGTTCTTTTAAACGAAAAACCGGTAATTTTTTAGGTGACAAATTGTATCGCAACGATTCAGGAATATTTGTCGATGTAAGCCGGGAAAGTGGCATCATTGGTAACGTGTTGGGATTCGGATTGGCGGTAACGGTAACTGATTTCAACGATGACGGCTGGCTGGATATCTACGTCAGTAACGATTACAACGAAGAAGACTACCTGTATGTGAATCAACAGGACGGCACGTTTAAGGAAAGTGTGCGGGAGTACATGGGGCATGTGTCGCTTTTTTCCATGGGAGCAGATGCCGCCGATATGAACAATGACCTGCTTCCGGATTTCCTGACCATGGACATGATGCCGGAATTTAATTTTACCCAGAAATCCATACTGGGTCCGGAAAATTACGACAAATACCGGGAGCTACTAGCCAAGGGCTTTCACGCCCAAACCATGCGCAACATGTTTCATCTCAATCATGGTGCCGGCAAGTTCGTGGAAATCGGGCAGTACGCCGGCATCGCTCATACCGACTGGAGTTGGGCGGTTTTGGCTGCAGACTTCGATAACGACGGCTGGAAGGATATTTTTGTTAGCAATGGGTACGCCAGAAATTACCTGGACATGGACTTTTTGAACTACATGGTAAGCGAACGGATGAAGTCCAATCAAAGCGAAAAGGAGGAAGCCTTGATTGATCTGATCGATAAGATGCCGCCCATATATGTACAGAATTACCTGTACCACAATCAGGGTGACCTGAGCTTTGTCAACAAAGCATCGGAGTGGGGCCTGCAACGTGAGACTGTGTCCAATGCAGCGGCGTATGCCGACCTGGATGGAGACGGGGACCTGGATCTCATTGTCTGCCATACGAATGAGCCCGTGAGCATTTACCGGAACAACAGTGAGCGGCTTTTTGACCGGGCCTTTTTAAAAGTAAGGTTGCAAGGCAGCGGGCAAAATACCAGTGGAATCGGAGCCAAGGTACGGGTCTATGGAGAAGCAAAGCATTGGCAACAGGAATTGATACCTACCCGGGGCTATCAGTCCTCGGTGGACCACGAGTTGGTTTTTGGTCTGGGTAGCATCGAACGAATCGACAGTCTGGAAGTGTTTTGGCCCGGTGGAGACTACCAGGTCTTGCAGGACCTTTCCATAAACCAAACCTTGTATTTGGATCAACGGAATGTAGGAGATCAACCGCCCGTGGGGTCGGAAACAAAGTCGTTGTTTGTACCCGTGGAAGATGCATTGGGTCTGGATTTTACCCATCGTGAAAGCCCCTTTCTCGATTTCATTCAAGATCGGCTAATGCCAAATACCATGTCCGCTCTCGGGCCTAAACTAACGGTTGGCGATGTTACGGGTGACGGTTTGGAGGACCTGTATGTGGGTGGAGGAACGGATCAGCCGGGGCAGCTTTATGTGCAGCTACCGAATGGATCCTTTCGGAACGTTCCTCAGCCTGCTTTTGAAGAGGATCGGGCTCCGGTGGATACCGATGCAGCCTTTATCGATGTCACCGGCAACGGTCACCTGGACCTGTACGTGGTGAGTGGAGGTAACGATTATCCGGCAGGAGACGAACGGTATCTGGATCGCCTTTACCTGAATGACGGCAAGGGTAATTTTGTACGTAGTACCGCTGCCCTTCCAGATATGCGGGTGAGTGGGAGTATCGTGCAGGTAGGCGACCTGGATAATGATGGGTTGGCAGATCTGTTTGTGGGGGGTCGCTACGTCCCGGGGAGTTTCCCGAGGGCTCCGAGGAGCTATGTACTCCGCAATGCGGCGGATGGAACCTTTGTTGATATGACCGAGCGTTTTTGCGCCGACCTGTTGCATCCGGGCCTGATATCCGATGCCCAATTATTGGACCTAAACGGGGACAACCTTCTTGACCTCGTGCTCGTTGGGGAGTGGATGTCTCCGCAGGTATACCTGAATCAGGGAGGCAGCTCGATGGAGCGCAAAGAGGACGCCATTCCCGAAGGCCTATCGGGCTGGTGGAAGCACCTTTCGGTGGCTGACCTGGATGCGGATGGGGACCTGGATCTGATCGTGGGAAACCAGGGTGAAAACAATCCCTTTGGTAGCAGCGAAGATCAGCCGATGCGGCTGGTTTTCAAAGATTTTGATGGAAACGGATCTGTAGATCCCCTCTTTACCTATTACATGGCAGACACCAACGCCTTTGCATTCAGCAGGGACGAATTCCTGGGGCAACTTCCCTCGTTTAAGGGGGTGTTTTCGGATTACCGAAGCTTCGCAAAAACACCAGTTGGCGAGTTTTTCACGAGTGAACAAATTCAGGGAGCGGATACCTTGCTCACGACTACATTGCAATCAGGGTATTTTGAAAATGATGGAAACGCCGCTTTTCGTTTTGTTCCTTTTCCACGTGAAGCGCAGTTTGCACCCATGTACGCCACGGAACTGATGGATATCAATGGGGATGGGTACCTTGACCTACTGACCGGAGGTAACCTGACAAAAACACGGGTGAGCTTTGGGCAACAGGACGCCAATAATGGGTATGTATTACTGGGAGATGGAATGGGTGGCTTCAAAACTGCTGATCCTGCGGTTACCGGTGTTTTTATTCGCGGGGATGTTCGCGACATACAGCTGCTGCGCATACAGGGTGATCCCTACGTAGTGTATTCGCTCAATAATGGAAACGTGCAGGTCTATTCCTTTTAGCTGGGGGCGGGTTTTTGTGCCAAAATGAAGCGAGGATGGACCCGGTAATATTTTGCAAGACGCTGAACACGGCTGGTGCCAGACCAAGGCTGGCCAATTTGCCCATTTCTTTGGCGAGTCCTCCGGCCATTCCTCCGTTCTGCAGGCCTACTTCCAGGGCAATGGTTCGGCTATCCCGCTCGTCCAGTCCAAATAATCGGGCCGCCCAAAAGCCTAAACTGTACCCCAGCAGGTTGTGGAAAAGCACGACGATCACCAACCATCCGCCGATATCCAACAAATTATCTCTTCCGGATGCGGTGATGAGGACTATTACAAGGGCAATGACGAGCATGGATGCGGTAGGCATAACGCGCTGAAGCCACTGGGCCCTGTCGTGCAATAGCTGGTTGAAGAGCAAGCCGCCAGCTATAGGGAATAGCACCAGTTTCAGGATGCTCCATACCATATCCCACACGTTGATTTCAATATAGGAGCCAGCCAGCCAACTCATCAGCAGCGGGGTGGTGAGTGGAGCCAATAGCGTGGATACCGCGGTAATGGTGATGGACAATGCCAAATTTGCCCGGGCCAAAAAGCTGATAACATTGGACGCTACCCCACTTGGAGAACAACCGACCAAAATTATTCCAGCGGCGATTTCTGTCGGTAAGCCGCTCCATTGGGCGATTAGTAGCCCTGACAGCGGCATGATGGTAAGCTGGCAGCCCAAGCCGATAAATACGCCTTTGGGCATCTTGATTACCCCGGCAAAATCCTTCACAGTCATCGAGCTGCCCATACCAAACATGATAAACTGAAGCAGTGGAATGATTAGCTGGCTAAGTGGGTAACCCCGATAGGATACAAAAGGCTGCGGGTAGAGTAGGGCGAGCCCGGCTGCCGTCAGGATCATCCATGTGTAGAGGTATCCTTTTAGCAAGGGGTGGAGGTAAAAACCCAGGCCGGTCAGTACCAGGGAGGACAAGAGCAATACCTGTGCAGCACCTGTGTTTTCGATAGAAAAAAGGTAAGCAGCCATTCCAAACCCGAAACTAGATAGCGCCAGTAGGATGTGAGCGACTTTTTTGGGGGGCAATGACGGAAGCTCCACGGATCAGCTCGGCGAATCTTCTTTGGGTGGTTTTCGATGCCAGTAGGAGGCGAGCACCGATCCGGTGATGTTCATCAACGGTCCAAAAACAGCCGGTGCCAACCCGATGGTCGCGATTTTACCCATTTCTTTCGCCAAGCCCGAGGCCAGTCCCCCGTTTTGCATCCCTACCTCGAGGGCAACTGTACGTGCATCCCTTTCGGAGAGACCAAGCCACTTGCTAAACCAGAAACCCAGGTTGTAACCCATGATGTTGTGGATAAATACCAGGACAATCAAAAGGCCGCCAATGTCGAGCAGGCTGTCTCTTCCGGCAGCAGTAATGATCACGATGATCACGCCGATGCCGATCATGGATACGAGGGGCATGGCATCGTCCAGCCATTTTGCTTTGCCGCTTAGGAAGCGATTGAATACAAGGCCAGCTCCTATGGGGATAATGACCATTTTGATGATGCTCCACATCATGTCAAGCACATCGATTTCAACGAATTCCCCGGCCAGCACCTTCATCAGCAAAGGCGTCATAAACGGTGCCAACAAGGTAGAAATCGCTGTAATGGTGATGGAAAGGGCAAGATTTGCTTTTGCCAGGTAACTCATGACGTTCGAGGCCAGTCCGCTTGGGGAGCAGCCAATGAGGATAAGGCCGGCAGCAATCTCTGGAGGGAAATTGCTGAGCGTCGCGAGGATGAAGCCCAATACGGGCATGATGGTAAATTGCGAAAGCAATCCCACAAATACACCCTTGGGCATTTTGACCACCCCGGCAAAATCCTTGACCGACATGGAGGTCCCCATACCAAACATGATAATCTGTATAAGAGGAGTGATCAGATTGCTGTAGGCATACCCGTTGTAGGACACGAAATAGTCCGGATAATACATAGCCGCCGTCACACCGGCAAAGATCATGGTGGTATAGGTGAACCCTTTAAGTTGTGAAAACCCACGAAACCCAATGCCTAGTAAGGCGAAGAATAGAATCAATACCGGTCCAGCGGTCGCTATTTTTCCTGACAAAAGAAGGATAAAAACCACGAGCAGGCAAAGTAATCCCGCTCCAATCAGGTAGGTAAAAATGCGTTCTTTTTTCAAGGGACTCTGGGTTTTTGGGTTGTTTCAGGAGAACGTTTTGGTATTAGATATAGGCAATGCAGTCCATTTCTACCAGGGAATCTCCAGGAACCCCTCCGTAGGTGGCAACGGTGGTTCGTACCGGTGGCTTGCTTCCAAACCTTCCTCGAAACACCTCGTTCATTCCCTTGTAGTCGGCCAGGTCGTGCAGGTAAACGTTCACTTTCAACACCTTTTCCATGGAACTTCCAGCCTTGACCAATTCCTTTTCTAATTCTTTGAGCACATGGTCGGTATGCGCTTTGATATCGCCTTCAAAGTGCGCGCCTTTTCCGGCGATATATACCGTATTGCCGAGTTTGGTTGCTCCTGAAAACAAGGGTACATCCTGCTCCTCTGTGATGCTAAACGCTTCCTTTTCCGGAGTGGCGTCTGACTTCGCGTGAGCTACGCTTCCGATGCCTGCAAGTCCGGCAAGCGAGGCAAATAATTTTTTCAGGGTAGTTCTTCGTTTCAGTTTTTCCATGATTGAATATGGGGATTGATTTTTGTGTACGCAATAAAACCTTGGAATATATACCAATTAATTTTTTTCTCCAAATGCTTCCCGGACAAGAATTCAAGCAGTCCTGTAAGCGGAAGCTATTTCGGCTGAAAAAATTGCAGATCCTTACAGGGTCCCCGTATTCACATGAAATTCTCGTGTTTCCTACCATTTTTCCTGAATTTTTGTGTACTTTCGTTTGGAACTCGTTGGCGCCAGGAGCTGGCCAGCCAGAATGTTCCCTGCAAACCAAATTGTTTGATTTATTTATGGTTATGTTCCGATCAGTTACGAATAGTGTCCGCTGGTACTCCCTTTTAATTTCGATAGCCGTAGTGGCCTGTAGTCCAAACAAAAACGTAGAAGAAACGACCGTCATGGAAGAAAAAGAAGTTGTCTACCAAAGCAAGCCTTTTACCACTGGAAATGAGTTCACTTCCGGTATTGAAGGGCCGGCAGTGGATAGGGAAGGAAACCTGTATGTGGTTAATTTTGAAAAGGGAGGTACCATAGGTAAGGTTACTCCGGAGGGCAAGGTTTCCTTATTTGTGACGCTTCCCGAGGGAAGCACCGGTAACGGTATCCGGTTTACCTCCAAAGGTGAGATGCTCATAGCAGATTACACGGGTCATAACGTGCTCCGGGTGGATATGGCTACGCAGGAGATATCCGTCTATGCACACCATGAAGGATTAAATCAGCCCAACGATCTGGCTATTATGGACAACGACATTGTATTCGCCAGTGATCCCAATTGGAAAGAGAGCACCGGTCAAATCTGGCGGGTAGGGCTGGATGGAAAATTTGTCTTGCTGGAATCCGGTATGGGGACTACCAATGGCATCGAGGTAAGCCCGGATAACCGTACCCTGTACGTCAATGAATCCGTTCAGCGTACGGTTTGGGCATACGATTTAAGCGAGGCGGGAGAGCTTTCAAACAAGCGGCTGATTCATCAGTTTGATGATTTTGGTATGGACGGCATGCGGGTAGATACCGACGGAAACCTGTACGTTACCCGACACGGGAAAGGAACGGTGGCTAAATTATCGCCCGACGGAGACTTCTTGGAGGAGATTACTGTTTCGGGTAAAAAGCCCTCCAATATCGCATTTGGTGGGCCCGATGGAAAGACAGCTTACGTGACCCTGCAAGACAATGGAAATATTGACTGGTTCAGGGTAGAAAAGCCCGGAAGGTCATTTGGTATGTAGCACGCTACCCGCATTTTTTCAATTAACCCGACACAAATGACTGCTCAAGCCGATGAAAACTACCGGTGGTCGAAGGTCCTAAACGATTGCCGAATTGGCGCGTGGGAAGTTGATCCAAGTCAGCAGTTGTTGCATATCAGCGCTATTTGTGCCGAAATACTTGAGATTTCCAGCGCTCGATCCGTGCCATTGCACGCGGCAAAAAAGTTGTTCGCTTCTCCATTCGACCGGATTTTTGCTAGAAATGTCGAATTGTTGGTGGAGAACAAGCAAGAATTTGAAGAAACGCTATCCTTACTTTCTGGCAATTGGGTGCAGATCAGGGGAAGGGCGGTATGCCAGCAAGGGCAGCAGGAATTGTATCGTTTTTGCGGAAGCCTGGAATTGGTAAGCCGTTTTGCACAAGAGTCTTGCATTCAGTTTTCACCGGATTCGGGGGATCTTTACCGGTATTTATTTCGGGATGCCCCCATGCCCATGTTTATTTGGGAAAATGAGACCCTAAACATGATCGACTGCAATCGGCAAGCCTTGCTAAAGTACGGTTATAGCCGTGAAGAGTTTTTGCAGCTGAACCTGCGGGATATCGGATATCCTGAGGATTTTTTAGCACTAAAAGTGGATGCAGGGAGTGTTGATACACTTGGCGATCAGGAACGAAAGGTCTGGAGGCATCGAAACAAAGCGGGCGATCACCTGTTGGTGAAAGTCACCGGTCACCGGGTAGACCTCGCGGGAAAAAAATGCTCGATGGTTTTGATTCAAGACATTACGGGACGCCTGGAGGCGGAGGAGCAACTGCTGGAGAGCCTGAAGGAGCTATCCGATTACCGATTTGCCCTGGATGCCGCTTGTCTGGTGATGATCCTGGATAAGGACAAGCAGGTGGTCTACCTCAACCAGAAATTTCAGAAGATTTCCGGCTTTGATAAGGAGAGCATCGAACAGGCTTCGCTCAAGATTTTGTATCAAGAAAGTGATCGGGAACTGATTGCCAGCTGCTGGGATACCGTGATGGCGGGAAACATTTGGAGAGGGGAACTTCGCGGGAGAAAGCGAAGGGGCGGTAGTTTTTGGGCGGATACCGTGGTGATTCCGTTTCGTGACAATCAAGCTCGGGTGTATCAATACATTTGGGTGGGCTACGACATCACCCAGAAAAAGCGTGGAGACGAGGCCCTGGCAAAAGAGCGGTCTTTGCTGCGGGCAATTATTGACAATTTGCCCATTCAGATATATGTAAAAGATACCGCCGGTAGGCACATCATAAACAACAGGTACCAGTACGAAGATCTCTTGGGTGCGAAATCCGAATGGGAGACGCTAGGCAAGACGGTTTTCGATTATTTTCCCGAGGAAATTGCTGCAGGCATGGATGCGTATGATCGAAAGATTGTTGAAGAGGGTGTGCCGGTAATGAACGTGGAAGAGTTTTATTACGACCGGGAGGGAAAACAGGTCTGGTTGCTTACCAACAAGGTTCCCTTAAAAGATGCAAAAGGAAAGGTGGTGGGTTTGGTTGGCATGTCCCGAGATGTAACCGACAGAAAAATCAGGGAAGAAAACCTCAATCGCTTAAACGGGGAATTGGAGAGCAAAGCGCGGGCGCTGGAACGCTCCAATCAGGAACTAGAGCAATTTGCTTACATCGCTTCGCACGATTTGCAGGAGCCCCTTCGAATGATTACTGGTTTTTTGGGCCTTTTGGAAAAACGCTACGAATCCGTTTTGGACAAAAAGGGGAAGGAATTTATTTTTTATGCCGTAGATGGGGCCAGCCGGATGAAAAACATCATCATGGACCTTTTGGCGTATTCCAGGGTAGGTCGTATCGAGGAAAAGGTGAAAGAGTTGGCGATAGCCGAAGTGATCACCAATATTTTGAGGCTTCACAAGGAACTTATTCAGCAGAAACGGGCAGAGGTGACGGTGGGTACATTTCCAGTGCTTCGCGTACCCGTTGCTCCCATTCAGCAAGTATTTCAGAACCTCATCAGCAATGCGCTCAAATACCAGGATTCGGGAAAAGTGCCTAAAATCCAGGTGGGAGCGGAAGAAAGGGAGAATTTTTGGGAGTTTTATGTTCGTGATAATGGAATTGGGATTCCGCGTGGAGTTCAGGATCGGGTTTTTCAATTATTCACCCGACTGCATGCGAAGGATCAATTTTCTGGTTCGGGGATTGGACTGGCTATGTGTAAAAAGATCATTGAAAATATTGGAGGAACGATCGGTTTTCACTCCGAGGTTGGAAAGGGAAGTACCTTTTATTTCACCGTTCCAAAAACCATTCAGTGAATGGATTTAAGCAAAAAGTTCCGACACCAGCTGATTATACCCCAGATAAATCTTAGAAAAATTATTAAATTATAGGATTTAGTTTTAATATTGAGTTAATTAAATCGTTTTTAACAAAGCCGTTCAACAAACGGACTACGTTACACATACAGCAATAAGTAAGGCAGGCAATTAGCGTGGAAATAGCCATCTCTCCTGCGTCGTTTTTTTTTCAGAATAGAATGGTAAAGGATCAGGAAGGATATCATATTTTATTGGTTGAAGATAACCTGGGAGACGTACTATTGATCGAGGAGTACCTTCACGAAAAAATACTCAACCTGGAATTAACGGTAGCCAATACGTTTGAAGAAGCTAAGACGAAATTGGAGGAGCCCGGCATTGCACTGGACGCGATCATTCTGGATCTTACGCTGCCTGATCTGCAAGGACAGGCGCTAATTCTAAAAATAAAGGAATTGGCAGGTGATGTAAGTCTCTTGGTGTTGACGGGGTATTCAAACATTGAATTCGGCATGAAATCCCTGGCTATCGGTGTCTCGGATTATTTACTTAAGGACGAGTTGTCGCCCGCTTCCCTCTACAAAAGCATCATCTACAGCATAGGACGGTATAAAATCTCCAGGCAGTTAAAGGATTCTGAGAGGCGTTATAAGGAGCTTTTTCACTTAAGCCCGCAACCGATGTATTTGTATAGTCTCGATACTCTGGAATTTTTGGACGTAAATAAGGCGGCAATTGATCATTATGGATATTCCAAGCAGGAGTTTTTGACCATGACGCTGCGGGATATTCGTCCAAAGGAGGAAGTCTCCCGATTGGAACGGGTTATAGCCGGCATCCGGGACGGCAAACCGGCCTTTCCCGGACCGAAGATTTTTAGGCACCGGAAGAAGAACGGAGAGATCATCACCGTAGAAATAAAGAGTAACGTAATCGATTACCAGGGTATCCGGGCAGAAGTGGTGCTTGCCAATGACATTACTGACCGGATGAAGTACATCCACGCAATAGAGGATCAGAACAAACGCCTGCAGGAAATAGCCTGGATGCAATCCCATGTGGTCAGGGCTCCCCTTGCCAGACTGATGAGTTTGGTGATGGCTATGGAAAGTTTGGAAAATGATTTTGGCAGGGATAATTTTCGTAAAATGATACTGGACTCGGCCGAAGAGTTGGATGAGATCATCCGTGATATCGTAAACAAGACCGATAAGGTAAGCCTCAAAGAAAAAAACGAAGGGTAAATTTTGCGGGAAGGGAGCGCGTTCTACGGCGGATTGTACGCAGCCGGAGTAGCATACATAATCGCAACGTCTGGCTTAGGCAATACCCCATGGTAGCCCCCGCTCGCAGACTTTTTCGTTACTTCGGCGTTGTAATCTGCCCACGCCAATCATTTTTTCCCATAAAAAAAGCTTTCCCATCTACCGGGAAAGCTTTTTAAAAAGACAAGCAAAAACGCGTCTACTGGATCAGGTCTTGTGCAGCCCGTCCATTAAAGTCATACACCACCTGGCCTCCTTTGATGGTCATTTCGCATTCCAGTCGCTGATTCGTTGCCAATTTCTGTCCGGTACGGTCCCAGACGCCAAATTCACCTTCCCGAATGTGTAGCAAGGCAATGTCCGCAATGGCGCCTTCCGAAAGGTGACCCAGTTCGGTCCGCTTGATTACTTTGGCAGGTTCCCAGGTACTTGCTTCAATTACATGGGGTAATTCCATGCCCATGGCCATAAATGTGGTCATGACGTTTAGCATATCTTTCATCGCGGCATTCATACTGCCGGTATGAAGATCCGTACTAATCGTATTGGGATAGAGCCCGGCAGCAAGGGCAGGAATGGCTTGTTTGAACTCAAAGCTGGCTCCACCGTATCCTACGTCGAAAACGATGCCTCTTTTCTGTGCCTCCAGTACAAAGGGTTCGAATTGGCGCGTTTCCCGGTTCACTACCGTCTCCCGCGAGCCATTTAATTCGGCATAGGTGTGGGTATAGATATCGCCCGGTCTCAATCGTTCGAAAAAGAGTTCACGAATGGAAAGCGGTTCAAATTGGGTAGAACCGCCGAAGTCCACAATCACGGGTATGTCGGCAATCCTTCCCGCTTCCACGGCCCGGTCAATAGGGATCCAATCCCGGCTTCCGTAATGAGCGACTTTAAAGCCAACCACGTGTTGTCGGTTTTGTTGGGCTACCATGGCACTTAGCTTGGCATCCATGTCCCCGGTATTTTGTTCCCAGGCGCCGCCCCGCATTCCTTCCCCCACGATGTTCATGAAAGCAAGCACCCGGGTTTTGCTGGGTTCAATGATGTTCTTTTTAAAGGTGTCGAAGTTTTTCCATCCGGGTCCTCCGCAATCGACGATGGTGGTGACGCCGACGCGAAAGGTAAATCCATCCGGTGGTACCGCAAGCAGCCCATCACTCAGGTAGTGGTTGGGCTGGGTGCCGTGAAAAACGTGGCCATGCATGTCGATCAGTCCGGGGGTAACCACCAAACCTTCAGCCGGGATCACTTTTTTGGCATCCTTTGCCGGTATGGACGCGGCCACTTTGGCTACTTTTCCATCCGTGATGGCGACGTCCATCAGGCCATCAACGTTGTTTTTCGGATCGATTAATCGGCCTCCTTTGATAAGAAGGTCATACGTTTGGGCGGAAACCAGGCTACTGATAAGCATCAATATCAGCAGCATGCCAGGGATTCTTACTTTCATGGGTTACACTTTAGCGATTTGTAATTCTTCGGCAATTCGTTTTGCCACAATTTTTTCCTCTTTGGGTCGGAGCATAAACACGGTCATGCTAATCGCATGATCGCCTCCACTAATTACTTCAATGGATGGTTGCCCCATCCGAAGTTTTTCCTGCATTTGTTCCCGGGTAAGCTTTATCGTAGCGGGGTCCCAGGAAATTTTTAGGTAGGGCGTATGGTTGGCAATGGGAGGAACAGAAACTTCGGTGGTAACGCCACTGATTTTTTCTACTTCCGCGGCTACATAAGCCACTTTGTCTTCCCATTCCTTCCACTCTTTCGCATGGTCTTTTTTGACGTATTCGTCCAGTGCGACGTACATCCCGAGAATTTCTTCTTTGTTTACTTTCATTCCACGGCCGATGGTGCCTCCACGAGGGGGAGCACTTAGCCGGGCGGCCTCAATGAGGTCTTTTCTGCCCATCAGTATGCCGGCGCTTTGGGGACCCTTGATGGCCTTTCCACCCGAAATACAGACCAGGTCAAATCCCATGTCGTTGTACTTCCAGAGGTTTTCGACAGGAGGCACATCGGCAGCCATGTCAATCATGGTCGGAATTCCGTGTTTTTTTCCGAGTGCAACCCACTCTTCGTGGGTTATTTTACCGGCCGGGGCCTGGTAATTCAAAAACCACAGCATTGCCGTTTTGTCGTTAACTGCACGGTCCACGTCGGCGGCCGTCTCTACCTCTACCACCGAAACTCCGGTGTTGGTAATCGCATGTACGTACCCCACGTTATGGGATTTTTGAACGATGACTTCGGACTTCATCCCCTCCAGGTTGGGAAGCTGTCGGATCTTATCCCGATCTTTTCCCGTCAAAACTCCGGCGGTTCCCAAAACCATGGCCGACCAGCAGCCAGCCGTGACGGTAGCAGCCTCTGCGTGGCAGATGGCGGCGATCTTTTCTCCTACTTTATCCTGAACCTCGTCCAGCATGATGTAGTGGTCGGAAGAGAAATTAATCGCTTCCATGACTTCTTTGGGCATCAGAGAAGCGGTCATTGCGGTATAGGTCCCGGCTGCATTAATAAAGCTACGGAGGCCGAGTTCCTTGACCAGATCTCGTTTTGGGGCCGCAGAGGTTTCCGCAGCCAGCGCACCGGATAGCGGGATTCCACTACCCATTACTCCTCCAATCAAGGGAAGTGTTCCCAGTCTTTTTAATAATTTTCTTCTACTTAACATTTGCTTTGTCTTTTTATACGATCAGGGCCGGTAAATGGCAGGCCCTGCTGAAGGCCTTAGTCTTCTATTTCTACAATCATTTCAATTTCCACCGCAATATTATTGGGTAGGGAACCCATGCCAACCGCGGAGCGGGCATGTTTTCCTTTCTCTCCAAAAACCTCCACCATAAAGTCCGAAAACCCGTTCATGACGCGGGGCTGTTGGGTAAAATCCGTACTTGCATTTACCATACCGAGGACTTTTACAATGCGTTTTACTTTATTCAAATCCCCAATTTCGGCTTTCAAGGTAGAAAGCAGGGCAATGCCCGTGAGGCGTGCCGCTTCCTGGCCTTCCGTTATGGTCAGCTCAGTACCTACTTTTCCCTGTACGCTGGTGCCATCGCCCCGGCTAGGACCGTGTCCGGAGAGAAACACCAAATTGCCGGTACGGACAGCTCGGACAAAGTTGGCCGTTGGAGGGGCAGGTTCCCTAAGGGTGATGCCCATGGCTTTCAATTTTTGCTCCGGGTCTTGTTGGGAATAGCCCATCACGGAGAGGGTCATAAGTCCCAGTAATAGCATGTAGTGTAGTGGTTTTTGCATGATACTAGTTATTTAAGTGTTGGCGTTCGTGAAAAGGGTGGTTAGCTTTAGTTCAGTACCTCAGTCGTTCCAGGCTTTGCTCCCTAGCCCATTAAGGTCCCAGACAATGGCCCCTGCCCGTAAGGTCAGTTCTGCTTCGAGCTTCTGCGTCCCGGTGGCAGCAGCTCCCGAGGAATCCAGGAATCCATACGCTCCGGTGTGAAGGGAAAAGACAGCAATATCGGCCTCAGCACCTTCGGAGAGGTGGCCCAGTTCTTCCCGTTGGATGACCTGCGCAGGTTTCCAGGTAGAGGCAGCAATGGCCTCTTGGAGGCTCATTCCCAAGTTCATCATTTTGGATACCACATTTAGCATATCTTTCATGCCGCCATTCATACTTCCGGTATGCAGATCTGTGCTGATGGTGTTGGGCCAAAATCCCTGCTGCGTCGCTGGCACGGCGATGTCGTAGTAAAAGGAGCCACCACCATGCCCTACATCAAAGATCAATCCCTTTTCCCGAGCTTCTTTCCAATGCGGGCGGACGGTGCCATTTTCATCCAAAACCGCTTCTTTCGGCCCATGTCCGGAGTAATTGCGCCCATACATGTGTGTGAGTATATCGCCCGGTTGGAGGATTTCCAGAAATAACGTGGATAAAGGCAGTGCGGGGTCGGCTCCGCCCAGGTCTACCATGACTGGAATACCTGCGGACCTGCCGGCTTCTGCGGCTTTGTGATAGGGAGCCCATTCGTGTCCCCTGAAGTGGGCGATTTTCACACCGATTATTTCTGGAAATTGGCGGGCTACCATCGCGGTCATCTTTGGATCCATGTCGCTTTGGTCCTGTTCGTTGGGGACCACCCCGCTCATGCCATCTCCCACGATATTGATAAAGGCGAGGACTCTTGTTCGGGATCGATCGATTACCTGTTCCTTAAACGTGCGGAAATTCTTCCATCCCGCTCCACCTGCATCTGCCACCGTGGTCACTCCGGCCCGGAAGGTAAACCCGTCGGGAGGAAGTGCGGAATAACTATTGCTCAGGTAGCGGTGAGGAACCGTTCCAAAGAAGTGGTGGCCATGAATGTCTATCAAACCCGGACTGACAATCATGCCTGTGGCATCGATCGTTTTCTTTGCTGCGCTGGCATCGATATCTTTTGCTACTCGGGCGATTTTTTTGTCTTTGATGGCGATGTCTAACACTTCATCCCGCTGATTTTTCGGGTCAATTACATGGCCATTTCTGATCAAAATATCAAACTCCTGCGCCTGGAGAACCAACAGGCTGCAGAGAAAAATCGCGAAAGATAGTGGGAATCTCTTCATGGCTTATTCAAAGATAAGGTTTCCAAAATAGTGCGGCAGGTGAAAATCCGGCCGGTGATTGATGACTTCGTTCCAGGTGAAGTAGTGCGGATTACTGGTTTTGCTGCCTGTTTTGTAAAAATTGGCTTTCCAGCGCACACCGGGCCCTGGCGGCGTGATGTCACGGTAGGACTTGAGAATTTTTAGCGGCAGTTTGAATTCGATGTACCAGGTGACAGGTTCCTGGATTTCCGGGTCGATCTTTCCCGAGAGCGAATGCGCGATTTCGATCTTTTCGATCTTCTCTGCATCCACGACCTCGTACTCCTTTCGGGGAGCAGTCACGTAATGAAACAGCGGTACGCCCGAGCAGTTAATTTCCAGGTTAAAGTACTCGAGGGGGGCATTGCTGTCCGGCGCGAAGAAAAATTCTACGCAGGAATCCGTCGAAACCGGACCGTTGATTTCCTCCACCAGGCAGCGAACGTACTGGTCTTCCACCTTAAATATCCCGTAAATATGACGTTTGTCGTAGCGTAATTTTACCTGGGTGGTCGGAGTGAACGGCGGGTTTTCACCCATATGCAAGGCAATTTCCGCTGCCGGTACTTCTTGCCAAACTTCTTTTTCCCAATTTCCGTCAATGGGAATCGGTTTTTTGACAGGTTTAACGAGGTATTCGGAAGGAGCGGGTCCGGGTTGGAACATGGGTTTTGGATTGGGATTTTGAATGGGAGCAAAAGCCAATAGAAACAGGAAGTATATCGGGTTCATCGTGTCATGAAATTAAGTAATAGAAGCTTCCAACACAAATTATTTTAATTCTCTGCGAACCTGGGCTACCTCAGTGGCAGAAATACTTGAGGCATTGTTGCCAAAGCTTTTTCGAATATAGGTTAGTACGCCTGCCACTTCTGCATCACTCAAAAAGGAATGGGCCGGCATAATGCCGTTATAGGCCACTCCATTTACCTCGATTTGGCCTTCCAGACCATTTAGAAGCAATTCGATTAACTTTCGCTTATTATCACCGCGGTTTCCGGTTACCCAATCCGTTTCGGACAGGGGTGGGAAGCGGGTTCCATCACCCTTCCCGTTTGCCTGATGGCAGGTAGCACAGTAGATATTATACGTTTGGGCACCGGTTTCCAACAGCCCTTTTTCAAGATTGTCCAATTCTTCGTCGGGGTCTTTGATATTGGTTCTGGTTTTTTTCCGCTCTTCCAGCTTCGCTAGCGCAGCGTCTCCAAATTCCGACTTGTCTCCGGAATAGACGATTCTCCAGACCTTTCCCTGCACGCTTTCGGTAACGTACAAAGAGCCGTCGGGGCCCATGGAAATCCCCATTGGCCGGGCTGCTGCATCACCGGTATTGACGATCGTGTCCAATTGGGCGAACCCATCGGCAAAGACCTCCCATGGCCCGGAGGGTTTTCCATCTTCGAAGGGCACAAACCCCACAAAATACCCTCCCTGCGGGTAGGGACCGCGGATGGTACTGCCGTGAAAGGCAACAAAGGCGCCGTTTTTGTACCTTTCCGGAAACTGATCGCCCCGGTAAAAGTACAGGTCATTTGGCGCAAAATGGCCGGGGAAACCCACCAGGGGCCATTCCACATTTTCGGCTCCCGTGTCTTTTTCTTTGTCACCACCGTATTCGGGATTCAGTAATTTTTTTTCGCGCATGTGGTCGTAGTAATAGTACGGCCAGCCGCCATCGGTACCGTCTTCCACTTTGAAAAACTCCTCGGATGGAAGCAGGGCCGACTCCCAACGGGAATACATTTCCGGCCAAGTCCGGTGTAAGTTATCCCTGCCGTGCTGAACGACATACAAACTATTTTCTTCCTTATTCCAATCCATGGCCACTACACTACGTATCCCCGTCGCGTACCGGTATCCGTCCTGCTGGGTTTGGTTCGGTTTGTTCGCATCGAACCGCCAGATACCTCCGTGCCATTCCAGCTGTGGACAAGGCTCCATGCCGGGGGCGCCGGGTCGACGATTAAACTCCTGGCAGACGTCTCCGGGAGAGCCAAACGGAACGTACATGTTTCCCTCTCCATCAAAAGCAATGGGTTTAGCGATGTGTTCGTAGCCATGCTCGGCATTTTTATAATCGTCTTTCATGATCAACTCTACCTCTCCCGTAGGCACCAATTTTTCCGGGTCTAGGCGGGTGCGGTACACCTCACCCGCGGTACTGAAGTACAGGTATCCATTGTAAATTTCCATCCCGGTTCCGTAATTGCCGGTATCCGGGTAGTCGCCAAACGTTTCTATCACATCGGCTTTTCCATTGGCATCGGTGTCCCGAAGCGCCACGATGCCCTGCCCCTGCTCGTTTGGTACCCGAAGCTTTACGTAGATGTCTCCATTGTCGTTTACCGTCAGGTGCCGTGCCCGCCCAATGCTATCGACAACCACCAGAGCTTCAAAACCATCCGGAAGGAAAAGGCCACCGTTATCCGGGTCGCCTTTGGGGAGGCTGCTGCCCGGATCGCAAGCGCTGCTGATAACAAATAGCGTCCAAAGGAGTACGCATGGACTTGAAAGTTTTTTGAAATTCACTGTTCCTTTCATTGTGATCAAATCAAATGAGGTACGATTGTTTATGTTTTGGTGTGACGCTAGAAAACCACACGCAGCGAAACCAACCGCGATGGGTTGGACGCTTGCCTTCGGGGCCTTTCTTCCTGCCGGGATGCCTCGTGTCGTATTTATTCCAGCCCTTTTCCGTGGCGATCAGCCCAGGAATCGGAGCCTGGTTTATTCCGGGTGAATGTGATTTCAGGAGAGTAAGTTAAGTGGAATTCGTAAAATTTACATTAATTTAGTACGCAATCCTGTAAAAAAATTACGTAAGTGGATGGAACCTGCCAGAAATGGCAAGTAGATCGCAACGATCGCATGGAGTACATGCTCGCGGCACCGACGTGATTGCCAGATAAATATTCCTCTTGTTAGAAAACGGGCATCAAGCCACGTGTGTCAGAGATAGCAAGTATTCTTTGATATCCTTTAAATAATGCATCACGTGTACATTAGCCGGTATTTCCAGGTCCTGCCCGATAATTTGGTATCCGGAAACCAGAATTTCTGATTCCTGAAATTTCTTCGATAGGTAGTCCAGGTAGTCCTGCACCTGCGGGCCGGAAGGTGACGTGGTAATGACGGTCACGAGGTAGTCCGGTTTATGGACGGAATAAACGCTATTCAAATCCTCTCTAGGTGTGTTTTGTCCCAGGTAGATCACTTTATGACCGCTTGATTTTAAGAGGTAACAGGAAAAGAGCAAGGAGATTTCATGGAGCTCTCCTTCCGGAAGGAAGAGGAGAAATTTTTTTCCTCCCCCTGTATACAACTGTCCGTCAATGGCAACAATAAGTTTTTGCCTGACCAGGTTGCTGATAAAGTGTTCCTGCCCAGGATGAATGCTTCCGGTTTGCCACAAAACACCAATTTTCGATAAAAAAGGATAGATGATATTTAGCATGGACATTTCGAAGCCAATTTTCAAAATGTTTGTGGAGATGATCTTTTCAAATCGGTCTTCGTCCAATTCCACCATGGCGATAATCAGAGAATGAATCTGATCGTCGTAGGCAAAGGACCGATCGGTGAGTTTGAGGACTTCTGTCTTCATGTCCTCAAAATTCATCTTCGCAATTTTGCTTATTTTGAAGCCATTGTCGTTCAACAAAGCCACATTAAGAATGAGCTTCAGGTCCTCGTCGTCGTAAAACCGAATATTGGTCTCGGTCCGTTTGGGTTTGAGAAGGTTGTAGCGTTGCTCCCAAATACGCAAGGTATGCGCCTTGATCCCCGACAGCTGTTCCAGGTCCTTTATGGAATAATTACTCATTTCGATCTTTCTTTAAAGTATTTAAACGGAACAATAAACAATCCGAACGCAACCGAACCGTCCCGTTCCCGGGTAGCGTGATGCGCTTGGTGCGCTTTAAAAATCCCCGCCAGGTACCCTTTTTTTGGTTTTCTGAAGAACTTCATCCTCCGGTGTATTAGCACATCGTGTAAAAAAAAATAACTCATTCCGTACAGACTAATTCCGATGCCCATCCAAAATCGGTAATCGAGCGTTTCCACTCCCAGAAAAATCAAAATAACAGCTACGCTTCCAAAAAGCAGTGAAAACAGGTCGTTCCACTCAAAATAGCCTTTGGTGTGAACGTGATGGGTTTTGTGAATCCCCCACAATGGACCGTGCATAAGGTACTTGTGAATGAACCACCCGGATAATTCCATGGATAAAAACCCAGCCGCTATATAAAATAATGCATAGATCATCATTGAGGTAACTTTAATGCGATTAAAATGTTTTTTTTATCAAAGAATAATTGCCAGCAGGAAAAAAAACAGCAGTAAATTAAGAAACACGAAGAAGGTTAGTTTATTCTCCTTGGCAAAGGCCAGCTTTCTGTAGAGCATCTGGATCACAAAGGCGATCAAAAACCAACTTAAATAGTTAGAAATTGGTATCGTTTCTGATTCCCACTGCCAGAAATCCAATTTGATGGCCACTGGCTCCAGGTTGAAATCCATCGCCACCATCAGTGCGGCGCCGGCCAGGGCCGCTAAAAAATCGTTTCCAATGATTTGGTGCCAAACCCCGGCAGTTACGTAGACCATTAGAAACCAATTGACGCCAATCATCAGCGGGACGCCCAAAATTTTTGGACCAAGTACCGGTCCGTAAGAATATTCTCCAAAGATCAGGCCGGTGTTAACGCCAATAATTTCGGTCACCATGCCGATCGCAAAAGCACTGAACGCAAATAGCAGAAAATGCCGATTGTATCCCCCGTGGAAGGCGAGTAATAGCGCTGTAACCAGCAGCAGATGCAGGGGAGTAACCAACTGAAACAGCGGCCGGCTTACTTCCCAGTAAAGGCCACCAATACCCACCAAATGCAAAATCAATACGACAGTTTTTGCGACGGTTACCCTATTTTTCTTTAGTAAATCCGCTGCATTTTGAGGCGTGCTAGTGGTCATCGATTTCATTTTCGGTACAATTTTGGTACGATCCATTACTAATGATTTTTTTCATATTTTTGTTTCGTTTACGAAACGGATATGCAAAAACGGATCTTGCCGGGCAAATCTAATAAAAAACAAATAAATCCATGATACTGTATACGATTACGATAAATATAGACAACGAGCGGGAAGCAGAATTTGTGGAATGGATGAAGTATGAGTACCTACCACGCGTGATGCAGACCGGATTGTTTTTTGAAAAACGATTTTTCAGGCTTTTGCAGGAGGACAATGGGGATGGAATAAATTTTTCCGCTCAATTTTTTGCAGAAAGCATGGAAGACCTCGAGTTTTACCAGAAAAAATACAGTGCTACTTTGTGGGATATGTTAAAAGAAAAATTCGGGAGTCAGTTTGTCTCCTTTCGTTCTGTTCTGGAATCCGTAGATTAGCCGCCGACCAGTCAGGAACCGGTTTTTAGCAAAAGCGTTCCTTTCCGTTTGATGATCAATAGCCCAAAATAATCATTAATCAGCGTTTTGCACCTGTTTTCTGCAAATTGCGCCCGGGTAGGGCTATCGTATAGCAACGTAATTCGCAGCATGGCTTTTACAAAGCCCTCATCCGTTCCTAACTTTCGTAGCCAGCTCTTTAAGCACGCCGACCAGTCTTCCTGGTATTTTTCGAAATGGCTTTTCCCATCAAATAACAGTTCCAGTTGATTGGATCCATAGCGGAGCCGATAAATTCCAGACAGTTGTCTGTAAATAACCTGCAGGTGTGTGGCTGGAAAATTGGGCTGTTGAAGGATCTGAAGATACGTGTCGTCGTGCAATTGAAGGGGGTTAAAAAGGCAGGTGAACGAATTTTTAATTTCTTCCACCATGAATGCCATCATCTCCGCCTCCATTGCAGCTTGTGCTTGTTGCAGAATATAGTTTTTATCTAACGGGAAAAGCTTTTTGGCCATAGTTTACCTATCTGCCCGCAATTTATATAAAACTAATGGATTTTGTAAATCACGTCTACAAAAGATACGGTTCATGCCGCGGGAAAAGCCTTTAAAAATGGACATCATACAAGGAAAAGTAGAGGACGAAGCAATGATGTTACTTCGTCCTTCCGTATTACCTCGCCGAGGTACCCGTGATGGTCTGCCCAAAAAATACGGCGTTGAGAAAAAGTTTATTTGTTCCAAACCAAAAGGCCCGAAAATTTGGATTGTCAACAAATCCAATAATTCGTCCCTGTCCTTTGGCGGAAACCTGTATTACGCTTTTTTTCTTCATCAGTTCCAGGTTTTCTGGATGTATGTATCCGCTTGCCAGTGGATCATCCGTATACATCAAGGGATTGGCATAGGGGTTATCCGACGGTTTTAGAAATTGATTGCCCGACTTAAAAACACGCAGGTCCCCCGAAAGGTATCCGTATCCAAGTGGGTGGGTGGTATCCAGAGTGGTGTTAAAAATTGCTCCCCCAGTCACTCTGGCCCCCCGGTCGTTTGTCAGGGCTGCGTAGGGTTTTTGAGTCGACTCCGTCGTCTTTTCTGGTGTCAGGAACGAAAAGGCAGCCAGTTCATTGCCAGCCAGCCAGTTTAGGGCAGTCCCACGGGCGATGAGGGTTCCTCCATTTTCCAGCCATTCGTTTAGTTTTCTGACACCGGTTTTTCCAACACGGGAATAATTACCAGTTGGCATGATCAGAACGGAATACCTGTTGAGATTTGCTGAGGATAGGCTGCTTGCCGACATCAACGTGATAGGTATTTCCATTCGCTGGTCAAATAGGTGCCAAATTTCCCCTGCGTCTGCACTCCCAACCCCCTCGTCAACCAGCAAAGCGATGGACGGCTGCTTAAGTACATCGATACTTGGCGAGCCCAGGTTAATGCCGGAGGTATAACCTGTGGATAAGGCATGAATGCTGATCCCATTGGCAGAGGCTATCTCTTGCAAGTCTTCGTAAAACGCCTCATCGGAGGCGGTTGAATTGCCTTTCTCTACCAGAATGGTGCCCCGGTTGAATAGTTTGCCAAGTTGGTTTTGGAACGTTTTGTGGGTAACACGTACCTGGTATCCTTTTTCCATTAATTGGTACGTTGCTTTCGGTGCATAATAATCCTGCCATTCAAAGGCGTAGCTATACGCACCGGCCGCACCCAGTACTTTTCCCGGCTGGAAGGTTAAGCCCTCGCTTACATCCTCTACTTTTGCGAGATTTAGTATCCGACTGCTGAGCGCCATGTATTCCAGATTAAATGCCATGGGCATGTTCCAGGTGGACACATCGTAAAAAAGGCTATCCTGAAACTCCGTGCGGGTTTCAAACATGGATTTGATTAGTTTGTATTGTGGCTGATCCAGTGGCACGATGAAGGAGGTTCCCGAGGAGAAAGGTACCCCGTTTAGATTTACATCTTCTTGCAAGCTGTAGAGTTGAATATCGTGTTGCAAGAGGATATCTGCAAGGTGATACGATCGGGCATAGTCTTCATTGGCTCCAAATATATACGCCTTGTCGTCATCTTCGGCATAAGCGGATTTTGATTCGTTGTAAAAGTCCACCATGTACTGGTTGAGTTCCACCCGCATATCCCTGGCGGCCTCAAAAGAGGATAGCGCAGTCGTAAATTGGTTCCGAATAGTGAATGGGAAGCTGATCTCTCCGAAGGCATTTTCCTGGAGGTGCCCCCGGGAAGAGGCCTGCTCAAACAAAATGCCAATGGCTCCCTGAACATCGGGGTAGGTGGAACCTTTTCCATAGTAGTAATCGTCAAAACTCTCGCGCGTGTAATACAGGGACCCAATCTCGTCCAGGAACCTGGCATGGTACTGCGCGATTTTTTCGGTCAACTCAAAATTCTTTTCGGGAGTAAGTGGATTGTTTCGGCTAGGAATTCCTGGCTGAAAGAAAAATGTATTGTCAGTACCCATTTCGTGAAAATCCAGTACAATATTCGGTAGCCAGGCCTGTATTTGGCTGATTCTTCCTCTTGACTCTGGATGCTGTACCGGTAGCCAATCCCGGTTTAAATCAAACCAGTAATGATTGGTCCGGCCTCTGGGCCAGGCTTCATTCAGTTCCCGGTTCGCAGGATCACCGTTTGGATGGTAACTTTTGTGACTGTTGACCCAGGAAGCAAACCGGTTTATGCCGTCCGGATTAATGGCAGGGTCAATCAGCAGGACGATATTTTCCAGGTCTTCTTCGATCTCTCTGGCCGCTGTAAAGTGATAGGCAGACAAAAGCGAGGCATTTACTCCAGAGGGTTCGTTTCCATGAACCGAGTGTCCCATGTACATAACGACGGGCATTTGATCGGGCTTGGCCGTGCCGTTTCTTAATCCAGCCCGACTGGATTTAATTTCCTCGATTTTTTGGATATTTTCCGGGGAGGAGACCACCAGCATCAGCAAGGGCCGCTTTTCATAGGTACGTCCGTATTCAACAAGCGTTGCACGGGGCGAGCTGTTGGCGACGGTCTGGTAATAATGAACCACCTGGGAATGGTTTGCGTGCCATTCCCCGACTTCAAAACCCAGAATAGACGAAGGTTCGGGTATGGCCGGATCATAGGTAAAGGTCTCTGGAAGATAGTAGTTGAGATTTACTTCCTCCTGAGCCCAGCTGAGAGAAAAAGAAAAGAAAACAAGGATGCTTGATAAAAAGAGTTTCATGGCGATATAATTGGTTCGGGGTATTGGCGAAAATCGAATGAAAATAATGGATTTAAATAAAAATAAGAAGACCGCTTATCATTTCTTTTGAAAAAGGTCGGTTAGGGCCTGATGGAGGTCGCCATAGGTAAACTCAAATCCGGTTCCTTCCATTTTTTCGGAACTGACCCGGTTACCCCCCAGCACCATTTGTGCCATTTCTCCCAGGGCCAGTTTTAAACCAAAAGCAGGCACGCCAATGTTTAGAAATGGCTTTCCGCTGAGTCTGGCAGCCTTTCTTGTCAGCACGCTGTTTGTCACGGGCACGGGGCCAACGGCATTGTATAGCCCCGATATCCCCTGATTTTCCAGGGCATGCACAAACATTCGAGCGATATCTTTCAGATGGATCCAGCTCATGTACTGATTTCCCGAACCCAACGGAGCAGCTACCGGCGGTTTGAGAAGTTCGGCAAGTGCCCCGCCATCTTTTGCCAAAACAATACCTACACGCAAGAGCACGGTTCGGATTTTCAACTCTTGTATCTTTTCGGTGGCGGCCTCCCACTTTCGAACGACTTCGGCGAGGAAATCACGGCCGGGAGGGTCTCCTTCAAAAACCAATCTATCCCCGGTATCGAAGCCATAATACCCCACGGCACTAGAGCTGATGAATGCCTTGGGTTTGTCCCGAACTTTTTGAAGCTCCTGGAAAAGCAGATTGCTGCCATTTACACGGCTATCCAGGATTTCTTGTTTCCGGCGGTCGGTCCACCGTTTGTCGGCCACCCCTGCACCTGCGAGGTGAATAATGGCGTCTGCCCAATAGAGGGCATCCGGATCTAGTTTGCCCTCGTCCGGATCCCAAAAAAAGGATTTTTGGGAATATTTTTCGGGATTTCGGCTAAGCCATGCTACTTCCTTTCCCTTCTCCTGAAGCAATTCCGTGATGGAATTTCCTATCAAACCGGATCCGCCGGTAATCAGTATGTGTTGCATCGTTTTTTTATTCTGTAATTCAGATTACCTGAAACCATCTTCCATCAAAAAGCATTCCAGCTACGTGATTCCAGGAAAACCCTTCCCAATTTGTACCTGCGTCTCCGGGCGAGTTTACCGGACCCGGGGCCGGCGTAGGGTGTCGAGAGCTCGATCATGGAAAACGTTTGCGCAAACCTGCCTCGAATATAATTAAATTCTTTCTTTATATTTGTGGCCATGGGTGATGGGGTTCCACCCAAACTGTCGAAGTCACTGAACAGACTTCCCGTTTCAAACCGCTGTTTTTGCCAGCTGATGACTCCTGCTTCAACCATATCGCCTGCCAGTCACAGGCATCATGTATGTCCAAGGTTTACTGAGTTACTTTTATGTTGAAGAGGAATAGTCGTTTGCTGGTGCTCAAGAAATTTATATGTAAGGAATTGCTGCCGAGCCTGCAGTTTACCTTCCGCTGGTTGGTATTGTCGGTGGTGATTGGCTTGCTGGTAGGTTCGGCTTCTGCTCTTTTCCTACGACTGTTGGATTGGGCGACGGAGTACCGGGAAACCCACCGATGGCTCATCGCCTTTCTCCCATTGGGCGGTTTTTTTATTGGGTGGGTGTACCATCGGTATGGAGCCGCTGTTGTCAAAGGAAACAACCAACTATTGGAGGAATTTTACAATCCGTTGCAGGTCATTCCCTTACGCATGGCTCCACTGGTGCTCGGAGGCACGGTTTTGACACATTTTTTTGGAGGTTCTGCGGGGCGGGAGGGTACAGCCGTCCAAATGGGCGGGGCCATAGCGGATCAATTTACCAAATGGTTCAAACTCCCGGTCCCCGACAGAAGAATTGTTCTTACCGTTGGCGTTGCGGCAGGGTTTTCCTCTGTTTTTGGCACCCCATTGGCCGGCGCAATCTTTGCATTGGAATGGTTGGTGATCGGCAGGCTGAGGTACGAGGCTATCGTGCCGGCTTTTTTTGCTGCTTACCTGGCAGATTATGCCTGCACGGGGTTGTGGGGAGTTCCCCATACCCAGTACCTGATACCGCTCGTTCCGGAGGCAGATTTTGTTGCATTCCTTTGGGTGATTCCGGCAGGAATCTGTTTTGGTCTTGCAGGCAGGCTTTTCGCGAAGGCCACGCATTTCTGGTCCGGGTTGTTTACCCGGAGTATAGCGTACCCTCCGCTTCGTCCAGCAGTTGGCGGGCTGCTGATTGCTGTTTTGGTTTACCTGATGGGTACCACCAAGTACATCGGATTGGGGATTCCTACCATTGTAGAGGCTTTTTCTGAAAGTCTGCCTTGGTATGATTTTTTGGTCAAATTGATGAAAACCGCTATCACACTGGGCTCCGGATTCAAGGGAGGAGAGGTGACCCCCCTATTTTACATCGGCGCTACGCTGGGAAATGCCCTATCGACTGGCATTCCGCTGCCAGTGGCCTTACTGGCCGGAATGGGATTTGTGGGTGTCTTTTCCGGCGCGACCAACACGCCCTTGGCCTGTACCTTGATGGGGATAGAGTTGTTTGGGGCCGAATCGGGGGTATTCATTGGCCTGGCATGTGTATTGGCTTATCTTTTCAGCGGTCATTCCAGCATATACAGCTCCCAGGTAATTGGTAGCCCCAAGCAGCGTGTTGGTGCCAGCAGAAAAGGAAAATCCATCGGGCGATTTTGATGCCCATGCTTTCAGACTAAAATTGGGTTTCTCGGTGCTCTTTCCATTGTTTAAGAAATTTTAATAAAAAAACTCGGCGCTTCGCACAACAAAAACACAGGATAATTCGTCTTCAACTTAACTTAATTCCTGAATTAACATTATGAAAACGATCACGGCTATGCGCAAAGCGATCGGGGTGTTTCAGTCGTACGGCATCCCGCTGACAGGTAAAAAAAAGGCAGCGAATTTCTATAACGACCTTCGAATGGATAAAATTTTTGTATCAGGCTTGATATTCGAGTTGGAATACGAATTGAAGAAGGAATTGGAGGACGAGAAAATCGCCCGCATTCAAACCCCATCTGAATTAATTAACTCCCTGTTGCAAGCCTCCTAGGAACTCGCGGATGGTTATCCGTGTCCGCTATTGCCACTATTCGGCGATATTTTTTGCGCCCGAATAGCGCCATTCATGGCTGGTAGATGTGGTGCCGTGACAGCTGTTTTATATGTCGGAGAATCATCCGGCAGAAGATTTTTTTCGGATTTCATTGCTTGTGAAAAGGGAATTGGTTGGCTTGTGTAGTGCGCCTTGTGCGATCATTGATTTTTTGGCAGGCGGATCAACGGTGTATCTTTCTGGTAGCGTTTTTTTTAAAAAGTATCCAGGCATCATCGATGAAAAACCGAAACAAGCCTGTTGCTCGTAACATTTTCCTTGTAAACCCGTTGGCTCAACGTCCCACTTTTCCCTTGTTTTCGTGGATAATTCGGCGAATGCTGTTTGATTCCATAGGGAATTTTCTTTTATTTATGGTCAGGCGAGTTTTACCTATCAATTAAATAAACCCATAGAATGAAACAAAGAAGGGACTTTATTAAAAAATCAATTTTCGGCGCGGGTGGTTTGACAATCGGCGCAATGGGATTTAATGCCAAATCTTACGCGGCCATTATGGGCGCAAACGAGCGGTTACGCGTTGCCGTTTGTGGTGTAAATGGCCGGGGTAAAACCCATATTCGCGAATTTTCGGAACACAAGGACTCCGAAATCGTCTACCTGGTCGATCCGGATAGCCATGTATTAAACGAGCGTTTGCAGGGGCTTCGGGACGGTTCTACCCCGAGTAATCGGGCCAAGGGAGAAAAAGATGTGCGCCGGGTACTTGACAGTAAGGAAATCGATGCGATCAGTGTGGCTACTCCCAATAACTGGCATTCACTGATGGTGGTGTGGGCTGCGCAGGCAGGCAAGCATTGCTACGTCGAAAAACCTGCCAGCCACGACGTTAAGGAAGGCCGGATAGCTTTGGCGGCCGCACAGAAATACGGTATAGTGGTGCAGCATGGAACCCAACGACGGAGTAGTGATAACTGGGCCAAACAAATTGGTGAAATTAAATCGGGAAAATACGGAAAAATGAAGGTTTCCCACGGCTTTGCATGTAAGCCCAGGGCCGGGATTGGCTACAAGCCCGTCACCAATCCCCCGGAACACCTGGACTGGAACCTTTGGAAAGGACCTTCGGTAATTGATGGGTACCACGAAAATCTAGTGCATTACAACTGGCATTGGTTTTGGCAAGTCGGCAACGGAGAGTTAAACAATCAGGGGACGCATCAGCTGGACGTGGCCTATTGGGCGCTGGACGATGAGGTGGCCAATACGCATCCCACGCGCGTCATGGCCTTGGGCGGTCGTTTTAAATGGGATGATCAGGGAGAAACACCCAATACCATGTTTGCGCTTGCCGAGTTTGCAAACGGACAGTACGTTTTTTTCAACGTAAGAAACGTAAACCACGAGGGATACCAGCGGGAAGTAACCAACCGGTTTTATTTTGAGGACGGCGGAAGGCTGATGGAAGGAGGCGACTACACCTCCCACCAGGGAAGTCAACCGAGAAATGTCGATGCCAAACCCGTACAAATCACCCCCGGAGGCGCCTTTGGTAGTTTTGTGGCAGCCTGTAAAGCGAACGATCCCATGATGGCTAATGGAAATATGTACGATGCCCATTACAGCTGTACCATGGGCCATTTGATGAACATCTCATATAGATTGGGTGAGAAGGTGCCTTTCAATGCAAAAGCGGGTCGTTTTGGCGACAATCAATTGGCCTTCGAAGAATTTATGAAAATCCACGAAATAGCCCGGGACGGAATGGGTGTACCGGTAGATCAGGCGGAATACGTGGTAGGACCCTGGCTGGAATTTGATGGCGAGGCGGAGCATTTCGTCGGCGAAAGGTCGGTAGAGGCCAATCGCTTACTGTACGATCCGAGGAGAGCGGAATTTGACCTACCCTCTCCGGATTCCGTTTAAGCCGGCCTCAGCGTGCCTGTCGGGGCAGAAGGAGTCTGGTAGGGCGGCGAATTTCAGGTCGCATCAGCGGATCCATCGAGGAAAAAACAGTGTTCGTGCCTTCGCATCCCGATTTTCGGGTAGTAGCCGATTGCTTTCGGTGCCGATAAGAGGATAAGCTTGGCCAGGGGATAGGCAGCTTTGGTCTGTTGGATCAATGCTTTGCCTATTCCCTGGTTTTGGTAATCCTGATGTACTGCCAAATCCGACAAATAGGTACAAAAAGTTTTATCTGTCAGGGATCGTGCCAGGCCCACCAGCCGCCCTTCTGCCCGGGCGGTGAGCATCAGGTTGGCCTCGCGAAGCATGGTTTCCAATCTGTCCAAGTCGGCTATCGGCCGTCGCTCTCCCAGGGTGGAAGCGATGAGTAGTTCCTTAAATTCGAAAACAGATAATTTGTTTTCCTGCTGGTAAGTAATGGGTTGCACTTCTTGAATTGCCTTCCGATGGTTTATTTTATTCGTCAAAGGTAAACATAATTTTATTGTTAATTTATGGAGAAAAACCAATAACTTGCATTTACCGACTAGTAAATCCATCATTGTTAACAAAAACCTACAAACCATGAAGAGCAGAAGAAATTTTTTACAAAAACTGACCCTTTCCGCCGTTTCACTACCGCTTATTCCGCGATTTGAAACCAATTCCTTATTTGCTACGGGGAAAGACGTAAAGCGGGATACGGTATTGCGGGTGGCCATCATGGGGCTTGGGAGTTACGGCACGCGGGTAGCTGAGGCCATGCAGGATAGTAAAAAGGCAAAATTGGTGGGCGTGATCAGCGGCACTCCGTCCAAAATTACTACCTGGCAAAGCAAATACAACATACCGGCGAAAAACTGCTACAACTACGAAAATTTCGATGCCATCAAGGACAATCCGGACATTGATGCGGTCTACATCATCACGCCTAACTCCCTTCATCATCCCCAGACCTTGCGGGTGGCTGCGGCGGGAAAACACGTAATTTGCGAAAAACCCATGGCCCTCAATGCCCGGGAAGGGAGAGAAATGGTCGCTGCCTGCAAAAAAGCAGGGGTAAAACTTTTGGTCGGATACCGCATGCATTTTGAGGCGAACACGCTGGAGGTGATTCAGATGCGGGAAGCAGGAGCATTCGGCGACATCAAATTTTTTCAGGGGTTGAGTGGTTTTAAAATCGGCGACCCTACCCAATGGCGACTAAACAAAGAGCTGGCTGGTGGTGGAGCAATGATGGATATAGGCATTTACTCCGTGAACGGCGCCCGATACATGGTCGGCAAAGAGCCCATTTGGGTTACGGCCCAGGAAACCAAGACCGATCCGGTTAAATTCAAGGAGGGCGTCGACGAAACCATTTTATTTCAGTTCGGATTTCCCGAGGGCATTGTGGCCTCCTGCCTGTCCACGTACAGTATGGGCAATCTGGATCGGTTTTTTCTGAACGGCACGCAGGGTTTTGCTGAAATGCAGCCTTCCACGGGCTACGGACCTATAAAAGGGAAAACCCACAAGGGCCCCCTGGACAATCCGCACATCACCCATCAAACCGTCCAAATGGACCGCATGGCAGAAATCATTTTGGAGGGCAAAAGTGCCAAGGTACCCGTGGACGGAGAGGAAGGACTCAAAGACCTAATCATCATCGATACCATCTACAAGGCGGTGGCATCCGGGAAAAAAGAACCCATTAATCTCGGCTAATCCAGAGACTTTCCTCCTTTTTTCTAAACAGGCCATCCACCGGCTCGGAGATGCGGGGAAACGAATGCGTTTCCCGTTAGTCTACCGGCGTGAGCCGGATGGTTCGGAGATCAAGCAATGGACCCTTTTCATCCGGATTGGCAGACCGAAAGGTAAGGGTTTGGTATCCCTTGTTCAGGCGAACGGTGCCCAGCGCTTTTTGCTGAAAGGTTTCCCAGGAGCCCGATCGCTCTACCCGGCCACGCAATTGCTGTCCGGAAACCGAAAGCAGGTACTCCTTTCCGGCTTCTTCGTCGGAAACCGACCAATCCAACCAGACCTGGTAGATGGCTGTTTCGGGCACGTCCATTTCCCAGGTGACCTGATCTTTCTCGGTAAACCAGCCAAAGGCTTTCCACTCGGGCATGTATTGGATATCTGGACCGGTCCCTTTTCCCGTTTCAGCAGTAAGCTGCAGACGGCCGTATTGGTCTGATCGAACCAGGCCGGGTTGATTGATGGTATCGAGCAGTCTTTCTCGGGTGGCTTTGACATACTGGGCGATGGTTCCGATGGGAGCCACCCAAATTCCATTGGCCGGATCGTTGACATACTGTGCCAGCTCTTCCAAAAAATCCAGGCGGGTCGTTTGGGCGCCGGAAGTTCCGGTTTCGTGGCCGGCCAGAATTAGCCAATGTCCGTTTGCCGCGCTTTGCTCAATCATGGGAAGGAGGGATTCAAAATCGGTATCGTCCATTTTTACGCCGGGCAATTGCGCCAGGTCCGCATACCAGGGATCGGCGGCTGCCTCGTCCAACCATCCACGCCCCGCCAGGAATTTTTTAGAAATAAGAGGGACCAAACTCTGGGTATGCGTACCGCGTCCAATGAACTTCTGCCCGCAGGGATAAGCATATACCGAGGGCATCACTCCCAGGCGCTCATACACAGCCTGGTTTGCCCGCATCAATTCGGTTTCCATGCGGTCCAAGGTGTAATTTTCCAGGGCGCGATCCCTGGACCAGGTAAAGTTACCACTACAGGGATGAACGTAGGAATGATTTGCCATTTCGTGCCCTTGCTCCACCGCCATCTGCCAACCCGTTAAATCGGCTGTAATCGCTTCTGGAAGGACGAAAAAGGTCGCCAGCAAATCGTGCTTGTTCAAAATGGGGATGCCTGTTTTGGGGTTACTTGCCCGGGCATCGTCAAAACTTAGGCTTAACGCCATTTTTTTTCCTTCCGGCCAGGGGAAGGGGCTGTCCTGTGCCCGGACACCCG
This sequence comes from Cyclobacterium xiamenense, assembly GCF_900109255.1. Classification (NCBI taxonomy): domain Bacteria; kingdom Pseudomonadati; phylum Bacteroidota; class Cytophagia; order Cytophagales; family Cyclobacteriaceae; genus Cyclobacterium; species Cyclobacterium xiamenense. Next base: position 72,604 of record NZ_FNZH01000003.1, read on the forward strand.
GTAGCAGGAGCAGAAAGGAAAGCAAGCAAGAGAGCAAAATTTTCGGTGAGTGAAGCATTTTCTGTCTGGGTTTATGTGCTAAAAATAGCACAATTTTCTATGAAAGCCTTGCCTCAATCGTTCAAAACCCGATTGGTTCTTGCTATTTAAGGGCCGGGTGATTCCGCTACTTTATCCTACGAATAGCGGGGGAAGTCAGAGAATTGGTTTAATTTTGGGAGCATAAAAACGAATCCGACGTGTATAAGTACAGCATCAAACCCTTTTTATTTCTCAAAGACCCGGAATCCGCCCACCATTTTACCTTTTCCTGGATCAAAAGGCTTTTTAACCTGCCAATCCTGCAACCGCTCATCAAGTCTGTCTTTGCGTACGAGCACCAAGCCTTGGAAAGAACGGTTTTTGGCTTGACGTTTCGCAATCCCATCGGCCTGGCAGCGGGATTTGACAAGGATGCCAGCCTTATCGACGAAATGTCCCTGCTTGGGTTTGGGTTTATCGAAATCGGGACCCTCACACCCCGACCCCAGGCGGGGAATCCCAAACCTCGTTTATTTCGACTTCCTCAGGACCAGGCGCTAATCAACCGAATGGGTTTCAATAATGGAGGGGTTGCTGCGGCTGTGGAGCGCCTCAAGAAGAGAAAGTCCCGGGTTTTAATCGGAGGAAATATTGGTAAAAACAAGGACACACCGAACGAGGAAGCGCTGGATGATTATTTGTACTGCCTTCATGCACTGCACCCTTACGTGGACTATTTCGTGGTAAATGTGAGTTCGCCGAATACCCCTGACCTTCGAAGGTTACAGGACAAGGAGCCGCTGGAGAAATTGTTGACCGCAATTAAAAAAGCCATGGATCGCTATCCGAAAGCCCGACCGGTCTTGCTAAAAATTGCCCCGGACCTGACAAACGGTCAATTGGACGATATCATTGCGATTGTCACCGGGACCGGAATCGACGGAGTGGTTGCCACCAATACCACCATCGACAGGGGCGGACTGAAAACCTCCGCAGAAAAGGTAGGAGAAATGGGAGCTGGCGGATTGAGCGGTAAAGTGCTTTCCGATCGGAGTACCGAAGTGATCCGCTACCTTACGAGCAAATCCGGGAATGCGTTTCCTGTGATTGGCGTGGGGGGAATTTTTACGGATGCAGACGTGCAGGAAAAGCTGGAAGCCGGCGCCAGTCTGGTACAAGTGTATACGGGCATGATTTATGAAGGACCCGCATTAGTCAAGCGATTGAAAAAGGGTCTCTCAAAAAGGCTAACAGAGTAGCGAGTCTTTTTTATTTCTATAGCATGCATTAACTTACATCCCGATTGTGGAGGAAAGGAATTACCATGGCTGCAAATACGTATAAAAAAAATACTTTCAAGAAGAAAGGTGCACCCGAAGGGGGTAGCCCAAAAACCAGGCGGTCAGTTAATTGGGCCCTCTTTAAAGACAAGCGCTGGGGCTTGTCCTTTGGAATCTTTTTGATGATGTTTGCCGTTTTCATGTTCTTTGCTTTTTTGAGTTACCTTTTCGCCGGGCAGGCCGATCAGAGCCTGGTGGGAGAGTCGGGAATTCCCCTTCGGACAAAGGCAGGGGAGACCCAAAACCTTCTTGGCTATAGTGGCGCAGTCATGGCCTATTACATGATATTTCGCTGGTTTGGTTTGGCAGCACTGCTTTTCCCTCCCTTTCTGTTTGTGTGGGGATACCGCCTTTCGTTTAAATCTGCTTTGTTTTCCCTCAGCAGGTATGCCGCTTTTTCCCTCTTTTTTTTGGTTTGGCTCGGTTTACTGCTTGGGTATCTGGTGCACTTGATCGACGGGTTCCATTACCTGAGCTTTCTTAGCGGTGGCTTTGGCTACGAACTAGCGGTCTTGTCGGATGACTTACTGGGCTGGGGTACCGTTATCCTGATATTTGGGTCCTTGTTAATATTTGTCATTGTTTTTTTCAATGTGGAGCAAATTAATTTGTTTGGCACCAGCGAAAAAATAGATGCTTCTGAGGAAGAGGCTGGATTGAATCAGGCGCGAAGGGATAGGGAGGAGGCATTCGATCCGGAAATGGGCGAAGCCGAAGATGACCTGGTGGAAGATGGCGGAGTGGGAGATGCTGAAAACAGCTGGAAACTGGCAGAAAGTGACGTTCGGAAAGCGGAGAAAAATAGCCCGACTGAGCCAACCTTCAATGTAGAAGACCGAACCCAGCTTTCCGAAAGCGGTGAAGCCGAACCCACCGACAATTTTTTTGTGGAACAACAATCGGAAGAAGAAAAGACCGCCGACCAGGTAGTCAATTCCGACCCCTATGACCCAACGCTGGATTTGCCCAGCTACAAATTTCCCACCTTGGACTTGCTGAATGAGTACGATCAGCAAAAAGTAACCGTGACTCGGCAGGAGCTGGAAGAAAACAAGAATAAGATTGTCGAAACCCTCGTAAATTTTAAAATAGGAATTCAGGAGATCAAGGCGACCATCGGCCCCACCGTCACGCTGTACGAAATCATCCCTGATCCGGGGGTGAAAATCAGCAAGATAAAAAACCTGGAAGACGATATCGCGTTGAGCCTTGCCGCCCTGGGTATCCGCATCATTGCCCCTATACCCGGTAAGGGTACCATCGGCATCGAGGTGCCAAACAAAAATCGGGAATTGGTCGCTGCCCGCTCGGTTTTGGGGACCGAAAAGTTCATGAAAAGTGACAAAGACCTCCCGGTGGCACTTGGCAAGACCATATCCAACGAAGTATTTGTGGTAGATCTGGCCAAAATGCCCCATTTGCTCATGGCAGGGGCTACAGGGCAGGGAAAATCCGTTGGGTTAAACATGATCCTTGCTTCGCTGATATATAAAAAACATCCTTCTCAGCTTAAGCTTATATTGGTAGATCCGAAAAAGGTAGAGCTCACCTTATTCAATAAGATTGAACGGCATTTTCTAGCCAAGCTTCCCAATGCGGAAGAAGCGATCATTACCGATACCAAGAAGGTGATCTACACGCTTAATTCGCTGTGCATCGAAATGGATAACCGGTACGACTTATTGAAAGACGCCGGGTGTAGAAATTTGAAGGAGTACAATACCAAGTTTGTTGCAAGGAAGTTGAATCCAGAAAAAGGGCATCAGTTTATGCCCTATATTGTGCTGGTGATCGATGAGTTGGCAGATTTGATGATGACTGCCGGTAAGGAGATTGAGGGACCGATCGCCAGGTTAGCCCAATTGGCCAGGGCCATTGGGATTCACCTGGTATTAGCCACGCAGCGCCCATCGGTCAACGTCATCACAGGCATTATTAAAGCAAATTTCCCCGCCCGGTTGTCGTTTCGGGTAACCAGTAAAATTGACAGCCGAACCATTCTTGATGCCGGCGGAGCCGAACAGCTAATCGGTATGGGAGACATGCTGCTGTCCATGGGATCGGACGTCATCCGCCTGCAATGTGCCTTTCTGGATACGCCCGAAGTAGATGCTATCTGCGAATGGATAGGCGAGCAACGGGGGTATCCGGACGCCTACCTGCTCCCCGAATTTGTCGGGGACGAAGGAGACGGGGGTATGGGAGAGGTGGACCTGTCTGAACGGGATCCGCTATTTGACGATGCAGCACGCTTGATTGTATTGCATCAGCAAGGCAGTACCTCACTGATTCAGAGAAAGCTGAAGTTGGGGTACAACCGTGCCGGTCGAATCATCGATCAGCTGGAAGCGGCAGGCGTAGTGGGAGCGTTTGAAGGGAGTAAGGCACGGGAAGTGCTGATTCAGGATGAAAGTAGTTTGGAACAGTTATTGAACAGTCTTTAAAACAGATAGATAGTTTACCATGAAAAGCAAAAAAACGATCGCTTTAAGCCTTGCTTTCCTGTGGAGTTTCCAGGTGATAATGGCCCAGAATGACCCAAAAGCCGTGGAAATACTCGCGGAAGTAAGTGAAAACTACCAAAATTTAAATGGCTTTTCAGCCTCTTTTGAATACACTTATTCTACCGAGGACGAGGGCTTGATTCAAACCAATACAGGAGCGGTCACTGTCAAGGGTGAAAAATACCGGCTTACGCTAAATGACCAGGAGATTTTTAACGACGGTAATACGGTATGGACGCTCATCAAATCGAGTAAATACAAGGAAGTCACCATAAACGATGTGGAGGACGACTCGGAAGAATTAACTCCTTCCAATATCTATTCAATTTACAAAAAAGGATACCAGGCAAGTCTGCAGGGGAGTGACCAAGTTGACGGGAAATCGGTCCATGAAATCCTTCTGACATCGGAGAAGGAAAAAGCTCAATTTGAGTCGATTACCCTGTACATTGACAAGGCAAAGCCGGAATTACTAGCCTGGGAAATCCAGGACGATATTGGCGGAAAATTTACGTATACCTTTAAGGACGTGGATAGTTCTGTACAGATTAAGGACGACTATTTCGTGTTCAATACCCAGGAAAACCCCGACGTGGAGGTCATTGACCTGCGATAGGGATCGGCTCGTTCGGTGGAAGTGAACGTATTTTTTCTATTTTTGTGCCATGACTTCATCGGATATTTTCGCAGAAATTCAAAAAAAGAACTCCTTTCTCTGTGTGGGCCTGGATCCCGTTATCGAGAAAATTCCCCGGCAGCTGCAGCGGGAAGAGGACCCGGTTTTCAGTTTCAACAAAGCCATCATCGACGCAACCATTGATCATGCTGTAGCCTACAAACCCAATCTCGCTTTCTACGAAGCCTTGGGTCCCGGGGGTTGGGAAACCTTGCAAAAGACACTCGAATACCTACCTTCTGAGGTATTTACCATCGCAGATGCCAAAAGAGGGGATATTGGGAATACCTCTACCCTCTATGCAAAAGCATTTTTTGAACAAATGGATTTCGATGCCATCACCATCGCCCCGTACATGGGTGAAGACAGCGTCCGCCCCTTCCTTGCGTTCGACGGGAAATGGGCAATCGTATTGGCCCTGACCTCCAATCAGGGCAGCCAGGATTTTCAGCTGATTGATAATTCGGATGGAAAGCCTCTATTTGCGTCAGTGGTGGAAAAAAGCAAAACCTGGGGAACCGCCCAAAATATGATGTACGTGGTAGGAGCTACCAGGGGTTCCCATATTGAGAACGTAAGGGCCCTGGTTCCCGACCACTTTCTGCTGGTACCCGGAGTAGGTGCGCAGGGAGGAAGTTTGGAAGAAGTCGCACGATTCGGAATGAACGCCCAATGTGGATTGCTTGTCAATTCTTCCCGGGGGATTCTGTACGCCTCTTCGGATTCGGATTTTGCCGTGGCCGCAAAAAAAGAGGCACAATCCCTTCAGGGTGCTATGGAAGAGCTGCTATCCAGGTACTTAACCTGAAAAATAGCAGAGAAGCCGATCAAAAAATCACTTTATTTCGTATCTTCATCGGGAATACCAACGCCCATTTTTATGATTCGGTTTCAGGAAGATTTTCTTCACATGGTATGGAAATACCAATATTTTGACAAAAAAGGACTGGAAACTTCCGATGGCTTGCCTTTGATCGTTCAAAAGATCGGATTTCACAACCAGCACGAAGGACCGGATTTCAACGAGTCAGAAATAAGGATCGCAGGGATCACGCACTACGGCCACGTAGAAATTCACCTCCGTTCCTCGGATTGGAAAGCCCACCAGCATCACAAAGATCCCGCCTACAACAGCGTGGTGCTGCATGTGGTATGGGAACACGATGAGGTGGCGGTCCGTGCAGATGGGACACCGATTCCGACGCTCTCGCTACTGGGTAAAATCCCACTGGACGTTATCAAGAATTACGAGAGATTACTGTATTCTCCACGAAAGCTGCTGTGCACCGATTCTCTGTCTCACCTTCCTGGAATTTTGAAATTTTCCATGCTCGAGAAAGCGCTGGTAGAGCGCTTGCACAGTAAGAGTCGGATGGTCACCCAATTGCTGGAAGCGAACGACCAGGATTGGGAAGAGACCGCTTATCAATGGCTATTTTATTCGTTTGGCTTTAAGACCAACGCCAGCCCCATGCTTCGGCTGGCCAAAAGCCTTCCGTATGCATTACTAAAAAAAAATGCGGGCGAGCTGTGCCAGGTAGAGGCCCTGATTTTTGGGCAGGCAGCCATGCTGCAGCCCGTTCTGCCCCTCCAGGCAGGATACGAGAAAACGCTCAGCGAGGAATACGCCTACCTCAAGCAGAAATACCGCCTGAAACGTGTGGTTTTTGGTTCGGAGTGGAAATTTATGAAAGTGCGGCCCAGTAATTTCCCTTCTTTCCGGCTTTCCCAGCTTGCGGCACTGCTAAACACAAGCCCCAATTTGTTTTCTACGGTGTTGTATCAGTTGGAAGATCCCGCATCCTTTCGTAGTGCCTTTTCGCTTCGCGTTAGCGACTATTGGCAGCGACATTACGATTTTGGGAAACCGATGAAAACCAAAACGACTGGAAGACTTAGCGATAGTTTGCTTAACCTTTTGGCCATAAACTTTGTGGTGCCTCTTTGGTACGCCTATGGGCATTATGCAGGGCTGGATCAGTGGCAGGAAAAGTGTTTTAATTTCCTTCAGGAAATTCCTGCCGAGAAAAACAGCCTGATAAGTATCTTTTCTGATGCCGGTTGGCCGGCGTTACAGGCATTTGACAGCCAGGGCATGTTGGGACTGTATGGGGATTATTGTTCGAAAAGGAGATGCCTTTCCTGCAAAATAGGCCAGAACCTTCTCAGAGGCAATTTGAGGTGACCGTTGCACGGGGAGGTAATTTCCGTTAATTTTGCCTGTCAAAACGACGCGTCATGGAAAAACCCATCATTATCTTTGGGGCCAAGGGCATAGCCCATCCGGCTCTGGAAATTTTCAACAGCCATGATCTGGTAGTGTATGGTTTTTTGGACGAGGATGAACGCCTCCAAAAAACGGAAATCAACAATGTAGCGGTGTTGGGCGGACCGGAAGACGAAGGATTTTTAAAGCTAATTGGCAAAAAATGTGAAGCCTTTGTCGCAATCGACGATGCCCGATACCGGGCTTCTATTGTAAAACTATTAAACGAAAGGAGGAAGGTGCAACCGGTAAATGCCCTGCATCGACTTTCCTATATTTCAACCGACGCGGCCATCGGACATGGGAATTTTATCAATGCAAAAGTGACCATTGGTGCGGGTGCCAGTATCGGAAATCATTGCATCGTTCATACAAATGCCTCCATCGAACACAACACGAGGGTGGGGGATTTTGTACAAATTGGTGCTGGAGCAGTAGTAAATGCCGGAGCTACGATCGGAGACGGGACGTTTCTCGGTTCGGGAGTAATTATCGTGTCCGGCGTTTCGGTCGGCAAAAATGCCCGGATTGGCGCCGGTTCGGTGGTCATCGCTGATGTGGAAGCCAATCAAACGGTGTTTGGAAATCCGGCTCAAGTTATCGAAAAATGAAAAAACAACTCTAGTACAACAAATAACACCCTGCTTGAAACAGGGCTTTGGTTATGGACTATCGAATTTTACTCTATTATTGTTATGCCCCGATCAGCGACTTGGAGGCATACCGGGACGAACACCACCTATTCTGTGTCGAAAACAACATCCGGGGGCGGATCATTGTCTCTTCGGAAGGTTTGAATGGCACGGTATCCGGCCTGAAAGAGGATTGTGACAACTACATGGCCTATGTCACTTCCGATCCGAGGTTTGCCGATACGGAATTTAAGGTGGACATACACCACGAGCACGCCTTTGCAAAGATACATGTACGCGCGAAGGAAGAAATCGTCCATTCCGGCTTGCGACACCTCAACCCGAGAACAAAAACCGGGAAACACCTGGAACCAAAGGAATTCAAAGCCTTGAAGGACGAAGAAGATGTGGTCATTCTTGATGTGCGCTCCAATTACGAACACGAATTGGGCCATTTCAAAAATGCGATCCGGTTGGATATTGATAATTTTCGGGATTTTCCGGAAAAGGTAAAAGAACTTGCTCACCTCAAAAACAAAAGGGTGCTCACCTACTGTACCGGTGGCATCAAATGTGAAAAGGCCTCTGCGTTTTTGTTGGAGCAGGGCTTCACGGACGTGTACCAGCTGCATGGCGGTATCATCAAATACGGGATGGAGGCCGGAGGGGAAGACTTTGAAGGGAAATGTTACGTGTTCGATAACCGTCTCGCAGTTGACGTAAATACGGTAAACCCAAAAGTGATCTCCAAGTGTTTTGTGTGTGGTACCGCTTCAGATCGAATGGTTAACTGCGCAAATCCGGAATGCAACGTGCATGTACCCATTTGCCCTTCCTGTGGGTGGGAATTGGAGGGTGCCTGTTCGGAAACCTGCAAAACCCATCCCAAAAAGCGGGCGTATACCGGCACCGGCTATTACCAGAAAAATACAAACGGATACAATCCCTACAAAGGGCTTTTTCAAAAACCCAACGCAGAAAAAATCAAATCGGCCCTGTATGGCAAAACCCCTTCCTGAGTCGGAATTTATCCTCAATGCGGATGGTAGCCTTTATCACCTCAACCTTCTACCCGGACAAGTAGCAGAGACGGTAATCGCAGTCGGAGATCCCGAGCGTGTAGGGAAGATTTCGAGGCATTTTGATTCACTGGAAGTGCAGGTTCAAAAACGGGAATTTGTCACCCATACCGGAACCTATAAGGGAAAGCGACTTAGTGTGATCAGCACGGGCATGGGTACAGACAATGTGGAAATTTTCATGACCGAATTGGATGCCTTGTTCAATGTGGATTTTCGGACCCGGCTACCAAAAGAAACAGCCACCCGCCTGACCATCGTGCGTTTGGGCACCTCGGGAAGCATGCTGCCCACCCTTCCGGAAGACAGCATTTTGGCTTCCTCCTACGGTCTGGGACTGGATACACTAATGACCTTTTATACCTTGCCTCAGCATCCCGAGGAGCGCATCGTTGCCCAGCATACAAAGGAACGCCTGGACCTTCCGTTTTTGCCGTATTGTGTGAAAGGTTCGGAGGAATTGCTCGCACGGTTTGGGGACCTGCCACAGGGCATTACGGTTACCTGTCCCGGTTTTTATGGGCCGCAGGGAAGACATATCCGGCTTGCTCCCGGGATACCCGATATTTTGTCGAAACTCAGCAGTATCCGTGTGGAGGCGGGCGTATTTTCCAATTTCGAAATGGAAACCGCCGGCTACTATGCCTTGGGGCGTTTGTTGGGGCACGACATGCTAAGCCTCAACGCCATCGTGGCCAACCGCATAACCAAGCGCTTTTCCAAAAACCCGAAAGCACTGATCGAATCGTTGATTTCCCTGGCGTTGGAAAAAATTTAGAGACGAGGGACGGCCATCCCTGTATGCACCCGCCCACTAGCGTACAGATAATCCTACTCATAAAAAAAATCGAAGTCCAAGCCCGTTTAAAATACCTGTATAGACATTTATTTTCAAACATAAATTATTCTAAATAAGTTAGTTATCTGGAATAAAGTATTGGCTGTGGTCCGATTTTGACAGCAAACTCCCTCAAAATGCTGTTTTTGATGCTACCTAAGTCAATGCTTTGGCAGGTTTGAGCCTGCGTTTGGACGAAGAAAAACGAAACCAACATGAAACAGATCGTACTACTTGTAAGCCTGATTTTTTTAAGCCTGACAGGAACTTTTGCACAGGAAGTTTTGGTAAAAGGGAAAATACAGGATAGCGAACAGCGGACTCCCCTTGAATTTGCCAACGTAGCCTTGCTGGAACCGGCAGACTCCTCCCTCGTTTTTGGTGGAATGTCTGATTTGGATGGAACCTTCGAGTTTACAGGGGATCCATCGACTTACCTGCTTCGGGTGGGTTTTATCGGTTACGAGGATTACTACCAGGAGGTAAACCTGGAAGACCGAAAGACAGTCAATCTGGGTACCATCTCCCTGGCACCGGGTGCGACCAACCTGGACGAAGTTACCGTGGAGGGAGTTACTTCCATGTTTGAAACGGATATTGACAAACGTAGGTACGACGTAGAAAACAGTATTGTGGCGGAGGGAGCCACCGCTACCGAATTATTGGAAACCTTACCCTCCATACAAGTGGATGAGGAAGGGGGAATAAGCATGCGGGGAAGCGGGGAAGTCCTGATCTACATCAACGGGCGTCCATCCAACTTGTCCGGTGACGATGCCGAATCCATCCTGGCCCAATTTCCGGCCAATAGTATCAAAAGTGTGGAATTGATCACCAACCCTTCTTCCAGGTACGATGCCGCGGGCGTAGGGGGAATTATCAATATTATCCTTAAAAAGAACCAACGGACCGGTTTTAACGGGCAGGCGAACGTGGCTGTAGGAACACGTGACAAATACAACGCCGGATTGAACCTCAATTACGGGGCCGAAAAAATCAACTATTTTGTCTCCTACAGCTACCAGGATCGGAGAACGTTTCGGGAGTCGGAAGCCTACCGAGTGAATTTTCTCCCGGGGGTGAGTCCCATTCTTGATCAGTATTCTTATGGAGAAAGCTTTGACGCTACCCACCTGGTTCGCGGGGGGCTAGATTATACCTTATCGGACAGGAAGACGCTGAGTTTTTACATGCAGGGGAATTTCAGAGACCGAACGGCCGGTAACGAGTTGGATCAGCGAAACCTAAACGGGGATGAAAGTCTGAGCAATCAGGTGATCCGAACCGAGGAAGACCAGCGAATCAGCACCAATTTGGAAACAGGCCTTAGTTACGATTACCGGATAGACACGGCCGGGCAGCGGCTGTTCGCTTCACTATCGTTTTCCAGAGACGAGCGAACGCAGACCGAGTTTTTTCAGCAGGACTATTTTGACGAATCAAGTCAGGAAGTACCGGGCAATTTTTTATCGCAGATTAACGATAGACCCCAAACCAGCAATTTGTGGATCGCGCAGGTAGATTACGAAAAGCCCTTTGACGACGGAGGTCGATTTGAGGCTGGCGTAAAGGGTACGTTTAGCCAGTGGAGCAGGGCGCAGGAATTTAGCCAGGGCGATGCAGCCTCCGGGTTTGATCCCATTCGGGTGGATTCGATCAGCGACGGCTTCGATTTTAAGGAAGACGTATATGCCCTGTATGCCAGTTACCGAAATTCGTTAAATAAGTTTGGCTACCAATTTGGGCTCCGTGGGGAATACACCGAAACCATCAGCTATCAGGAAAGACTGGCCAATACCGTGGTGAACAACTACGGCAACTTGTTTCCCAGCTTGTTTTTGAGCTACGAGCTGGGAGAGGAAAAATCAATCACAGCTAATTACAGCAGAAGGATTTCGCGGCCCAGTCTTTGGTCCTTGTCACCCTTTTATCGGGTCAGGGACATGCAGAATTTTAGTATTGGCAATCCCTACCTGCAGCCTGAACTGACCGACAGCTACGAGCTTGGCTATGCGAATGGCTGGGAAAAGCTCCTGCTCAATGCTACCGTTTACCACCGGTATTCCACAAACGTGTTGACACGGGTAATCCGGTTGACAGACGATAACCTGGCAATACAAACGCGGGAAAACGCAAATTTCAGGAAAAGTACGGGCTTGGAGGTGATCAATCAGATACAGCCGCTGGACTGGTGGGACGTTACCCTTTCGGCTAATTTTTTCTATTCCGAAGTTTTTGGCGAAAACATCGAAGAGGGGCTTTCCAACAGTAACTTTAGTTGGACTGTCAGTCTGCTGTCTAATATGGTCATACCCGACTGGTTTTCCATTCAAATACAGGGGAATTATCGGGGCCCCATCGTTTTTCCTCAGGGCGAAATTGAGCCCCTCTGGGGAATCAATGCGGGCATACGCAGAGCCGTCTTAAACGACAAGGGCACAATTAGCCTAAATGTGAGTGATATTTTCAACACAAGGGTTTTCAAAATTAATAACAGTGACGCACGTTTCGTTCAGGACCGTTTGTTCAATTGGGAAACCCAGATCGGTACCCTTTCCTTTACCTACCGGTTTGGGGGATTTAAAGACCGGAATAACGGCAGAGAGGGGGGGCGTGAATTTGATGGAGAGGACAGCGACTTTTAAGAACGAGCCGTTCCTCGCAGGATACGGATTAGTTGATTCCTTCCCGTTCACTGAGTTCCAGCCAGCGCATTTCCAAAGCTTCGTTTTTGGAGTTGATTGCTTCGATTTCCTGAGACCATTGGATCAATAGCTCATGGTCTTCGGTGCCCCCGCTGATCTTTTCCATCAACGCTTTCTTTTGGTCCGCAAGCTGCTTTAATTCAGTTTCGATCGATTCGAATTCTTTTTTTTCTTTATAACTGGCTTTCTGGGAAGAGTTGGCTGGCTGTTCCTGGGATTTGGTGGATTTTTCCGTTCCTTTTTTTGGGGCGGATGTTTTGGATTGCTTTTGGGTCTCGCGGTAATCGGAGTAGTTGCCCGGGAAATCGCTGATTTGGCCTTGCCCTTCGAAGACAAATAAGTGATCGACCAGTCGGTCCATAAAATACCGGTCGTGTGAAACGATCACCAGACAGCCTGGGAAGTTCTCCAAAAACTCCTCCAGTGTATTAAGGGTGACGATGTCCAGGTCGTTGGTGGGTTCATCGAGAATCAGGAAATTTGGGCTTTTCACCAACACCATTAGCAGCTGAAGTCTCCTTCGCTCCCCACCGCTTAGTTTGGCAATGGGGGTATGCTGCTGCTTGGGAGGAAAACCAAATTGGTTCAGAAACTGGCTGATCGTAATGGTACTTCCTCCTGCGACGGTCACGACTTCGGCCACCTCTTTGACGCAATCGATGAGTCGTTTTTCTTCGTCAAAGCTGTTTTCTTCTTGTTTGTAGTACCCAAAAACCGTCGTTTGGCCGATGGTCACCGTACCGTTATCCGGTGTAGCACCACCGGTTAGCATGTTTAGAAAGGTGGTTTTTCCTACGCCATTTGGCCCAACGATACCAATTTTATCGCCCTTTTTGAACACGTAGCTGAAATCATCAACCAGGGTTACGTTTCCGTAGGCTTTATGTACCTTTTCCAACTCGACGATTTTTTTGCCCAGTCGGGTAGCGGTTACTTCCAGACTGATGTCCCGCTCTTCGTCCGTACGAAATGCTTTTTCCTTGGTTTCTTCAAAGGCGTCGATGCGGTATTTGGCTTTGGTACCTCTGGCCTTGGGTTGCCGCCGGATCCAGTCCAATTCTTTTTTGTAGAGGCTTTTGGCCTTTTCCTGTTCGGTAGCCTGATTGGCTTTTCGTTCGGCCTTTTTTTCAAGAAAATAGGCATAGTTTCCGCCATATCGGTACAGGTTCCCGTGTTCCAGTTCCAGTAGCTGGTTGGTGACCCGGTCTAGAAAATACCGGTCGTGTGTAACCATAAGCAAGGAAAGACTGGACTTGGACAGGTATTCTTCCAGCCATTCGATGGTTTCCAGGTCCAGGTGGTTGGTTGGCTCATCCAGCAGCAGCAGGTCTGGGAAATTTAAGATAGCTTTGGCCAGGGCAACCCGTTTTCGTTGTCCGCCGCTCAGGGCAGAAACGGGAATATCCGTATCGTGAAGACCGAGTTTGCCGAGCACTTCATTGATTTGGTATTCAAAGTCCCAGGCTTGCAGCCGGTCCATTTTTTCAAGTACCGGTTGCAGTCGGCCCTCCGTATCGTGTTCCGCTTGCAATAGCACCTGCTGGTATTCCTGAATTACCTGAATGATCTCGTTATCGGGGTCGTCAAATACGGTCTGATAGATGGTCTTCTCGCCCGTAAAAACCGGGTTTTGGTGAACATAGGCAATTTTTGCCTCCTGATTTATGACCACCTGACCTTCGTCAGGGATCTCCTCCCCCATAATGATTTTCATCAGCGTGGACTTTCCCGCTCCGTTTATTCCTACAAGGGCGGTTTTTTGGCCCCGCTCAAGGCCAAAAGAAATCTTGGAAAACAACACCCGTTCTCCAAAAGATTTACTTAAATTTTCTACGGAAAGGTAATTCATGACGTAATATTACAACCGTATTTTCGATAATTCAATCTTTGGCCAGGAGCAAGGGTAAATGGCGTTCGGAAATTTGGGCGGTGGGAAACAGTAGTCGGTGGTAGGACTGCCACTTACCGCCGAAAGCGGATGTACGCGACCCGAACGCTGATTGCGGAATCTCGGAAAAACGGGAGCGGAAAAACAGCAGCCGCAGATACGCGAAGTCAAGAGCCGGGGGTGGTGGTGGAGAGGAGGTATTTTTGCCAATCCCTGCTGCGATTACTCTGGCTGAATGGTAGTTACTTTAAAAACTCGTTGATGGCATTGATCAGTGACCGGACGCTTTGTTTGAAATGGTCGAGAGATTCGTCCAGAAAAGGCTGGGCATTTCCTTTCTTCCCACGGTATTTTTCTTCAAACGTGGATTTTTTTTCGTGTAGCTCCTTTTCGAGTTTTTCTTTTTTACGGTGCAATTCGGTGATTTTTTTCTCGATTTCCTCGCTGACCTCACCGGTAGCCTTGGTTCCCTTTTCTATGAGCAAATCGATTTTGCTTCCGATTTCCTGAAGCATTTTTTCAATTTCGTCAAATCCTGAACGTTTCTTTTCCATGGCGATTCCTGGTTACGAATTTAAAAGTAGGCAAAATTTGGTACAAACTGGAAGAAAAATGGATTGAGAAAAAAATAAAATGTCCGCATTGTCTATAAAAAAAGCCCCAGTGCAGGTGGGGCGATTTAAGCTAGGACTAACCGGCCAATTTGATAAAATATTTGTTCAAAATCGGCTCGTATATCTTGGAAAATGTCCGGTAACACCATTTCCTGAATTCTTCCAGCTCTGCGGGAACCAGAAGATTCAGTCCCTTTCGTAACTCTTTCTCGAAGAGTTTTTTGTCAAAACTTACCTTTAATAAAATGGTTTTAACATATTCCATCATGGCTCATGTTAGTTTAAGTTAGGTTTGTTAAAAAGATTGATTTAAATAGTTTATACGGTTTTAAATTTGATTTGTTACGTATAAAATATCCTTGTTTATTTGTAGTTATAAAGTAAGGTACCACAAGCGTCTTCTATGTCTTCAACGAATTTCCGGTTTCTTTTCGTATTTCTTTTAATCCTTTTTTCTTTACAGGCCTGGGCTCAGGATATCAAAATCGAATTGGGTGAAAGCGAAGTGGCCTTAAATGAAACGTTTACCATCAAGGTGACCGTTTCTGGCGAAAAGATACGCTCCTACGATCAACTGCCAGAAATTACTGGCTTTCAAAAGCAGGGCGTGTCGCAAAGCTCATCAATGAATATCGTCAATGGCCAAATGAGTAGTACCAATAGCGTCATTCAGTACTACAAGCCATTGAGGAAGGGACAGTTTACCTTGCCGGCGTTCACATTGTCGGTCAACGGTGAGAGCATTTCCTCTCCCGGTAAGTCGATCACAGTGGTGGATGCCCGGGCCAGCAGTAGAAATAACCGTGCGCTCGATCCTTTTGATGACCTATTTGGAAGGGGAAATTCGAACGAACCCGAATACGTTGAGGTTGAGGACGACGCATTTTTTTCCCTGTCCGTAGACAAGGAAGAGGTGTATGTTGGGGAAGGATTCAATGTAAGTTTGGCCTTTTACATGTCCGAGAGTAACCAGGCGCCGTTTAATTTCCACGAGCCGGGCAAACAACTGGAGCGTATCATCAACGAGATCAAACCGGGAAACGCCTGGGAAGAAAACTTCAACATCACCAGCATTCAGCCGGAAAGGGTAGAATTTGGCGGAAAGAGATGGACGAAATACAAGGTATACGAAGCAAGTTTTTTCCCGTTTAACGAAGGTTCTGTCGATTTTCCGTCGGTAGGCTGGGAGATGATCAAATACCGAATTGCTAAAAACCCAAGTTTTTTTGGGAGTAACCGACTTCAGGATTTCAAGACCTTTTATTCGCAACCCAGGTCCATTCGGGTAATGCCGTTGCCCGCGCACCCATTGAAAAACGAGGTAAGTGTAGGCATCTATCGCCTGAGGGAGAGCTTTGAGGAAAAAGAGGCCCGTACCGGGGAAGGCTTTACCTACGAGTTTACGATCACGGGTGAGGGTAATATCAGTTCCATTCGTCCACCGAGGGTCAAACGAAGTCAAAAGCTCAATACCTTTGATCCCAACGAACAGGTACAGATTAACAGGGGTAGGGGCAAGGTTACGGGAATGAAGGAGTTTAGCTATTTTATGACAATCAACGAGCAGCAAGACCTGGAGCTGAGCGATCATTTTGAGTGGATTTATTTTGATCCCGAACGGGCTGCCTACGATACGCTTAGGCCTCAGGCGCTGGTACGCGTAGCTGGCGAAAGCAAAATCAACCAAGCCATCTCCTCCTCCCGGTTGGGTGGTTTGTACGACTTGATTGAAGTAGAAGACAATAAACTTTTAAACCAGGGATATAAATATTATTTTTCCGCACTCATAAACGGACTGCTGATTTTGGCAGTTGGTTTCCTTGGGTTTTTAATGCTTAAGAAGAAATAATTCATGCGTAACTCGTTTGGTAATGTTTTTACAATCACCACGTTTGGTGAGTCTCACGGAAAAGGGCTGGGAGTGGTCATCGACGGCTGTCCAGCCGGAGTGGCCATCGACGAAGGGTTTATTGGCAAGGAGCTTCAGCGAAGAAAGCCCGGTCAATCCAAAATCACCACGCAGCGAAAGGAAGAAGATGCTTTCGAAATTCTCTCGGGAGTTTTTGAAGGGAAAAGTACCGGTACTCCGATTGCCATCGTCATCTACAATACCGATCAGAAGAGCAAAGACTACTCCCATATTGCGGACAAATTCAGGCCGTCGCATGCGGATTTCACGTACCATGAGAAATTCGGTGTACGGGATTACCGGGGCGGTGGTAGAAGTAGTGCCCGTGAAACGGCGGCAAGGGTAGCCGCGGGGGCCATTGCAAAATTATTGCTGGGCCAATACGGGGTCAGCATCCATGCCTACGTGAGTCAGGCAGGACATGTTCAGCTCGAAAAGCCGTACCAAGACCTGGATTTCAGCCAAACAGAAACGAATATCGTTCGTTGTCCGGATGCCGATGCTGCCGAGCAGATGATTGCCTTGATAGATGAAACCCGGAAAAACCGGGATACCATCGGTGGTGTGGTCAGTTGTGTGGCCCAGGGAGTGCCGACGGGTCTTGGAGAGCCGGTTTTTGACCGGTTGCATGCTGCCCTGGGTCACGCCATGCTCAGTATCAATGCGGTCAAAGGTTTTGAATACGGGAGTGGGTTTGAAGGGGTTCGGATGAAGGGCTCCGAGCACAACGACGCTTTTTACCGGGACGGAGATACGATAAAAACACGGACCAATCATTCCGGAGGAATACAGGGAGGAATATCCAACGGCGAAGACATTTATTTTCGCGTGGCTTTCAAGCCCGTAGCCACCATCATGCAGGATCAGGAAAGCGTCGATACCCAGGGAGATTCGGCAATCGTATCCGGAAAAGGTCGCCACGACCCGTGTGTGGTGCCGCGAGCCGTACCGATTGTGGAAGCGATGTGTGCACTAGTTCTAGCCGACTACCTGCTATTAAATCGCTCAAGTAAAATTTAACCATCCAACCACTAACCATACATGAAAAAAAAAATACCGCTTCACACCCAGATCATTATCGGTTTGGTCCTGGGACTTATCGTCGGTTTGGGAATTGTAAAATTAGGAATCGCTCCTGATTTTACCATGAATTACATCAAGCCCGTCGGTACGATCTTTATCAATGGGCTAAAGATGATCGCAGTTCCTCTGGTGCTTGCTTCCTTAATCGTGGGGGTTTCCAATCTAGGGGATATTACCAAACTCAGCAGGATCGGCGGGAAGACCATTCTGACCTATATTTTTACCACGGCACTTTCGGTATCCATTGGCTTGTTAATCGTAAATATCTTTAATCCGGGGAAAAGCCTTCCTATCGAAACAAGGGACAACCTGATGAGTCTGTATACCGATGCTGCCGGAAGTAGATCCTTACAGGCAGAAGAGCTAAAGCAACAAAGCCCCCTTCAGCCTCTGGTAGATATGGTCCCGGAAAATGTCTTTCAAGCAGCTACCGACAATGCCAGCATGTTGCAGGTGGTGTTTTTTGCCATAATAGTCGGAATTGCACTTATTCAGATTCCCAAAAGCAAGGCAGAACCAGTTATTGCCTTCTTTGATGGCTTGAACGATGTGATTATTCGGATCGTTGGGTTTATAATGATTCTGGCACCTTACGGCGTATTTGCGCTGATGGCTTCCCTGATCGTGGAAATTACCGGGGATAATCCCGACTCCGCGCTGGAGTTGCTGTTGGCCTTGCTGAAGTATAGCCTGGTAGTATTGGGAGGCCTGTTTTTCATGATTTTGGTCGTGTACCCGTTGATCCTAAAATCGTTTACCAAGGTGGCCTACCTGGATTTTTTTAAGGCTATCCGGCCCGCTCAGCTGTTGGCATTTACGACGAGTTCCAGTTCTGCCACCCTTCCGGTTACCATGAAACAAGTGGAAGAAGAAATCGGTGTTTCCGAGGAAGTAAGCAGTTTTGTCCTGCCCCTCGGAGCCACCATCAATATGGATGGTACGAGTCTGTATCAGGGTGTTGCTGCCGTTTTTATTGCGCAGGCACTCGGGATGGACCTGAGTTTCACCCAGCAATTGCTGATCGTAATGACCGCAACCCTCGCATCCATCGGAACAGCCGGTGTACCGGGCGCAGGGATTATCATGCTGATCATCGTATTGGAGTCAATTGGCGTTCCGGCGGCTGGGATTGCCCTGATTTTAGCACCTGACCGAATACTTGATATGTTTCGAACGATTGTAAACGTGACGGGTGATGCCATGGTTTGTACCGTGGTGGCATCCACAGAGGGTGAACTGCCGGATGGGTTGATTCGAAAATCAAACCCCCTTACCGTTTCCTAGAACGACTGGGAAAAAGGAATTTTCCTTATTTCGAACCATCGGAACCTTCCCGGCGTTTTACAGAAACGAATTGAGGATTTTAAAAGATAAACCATTATTTGCAATGCTAGAAGCACAAAAAAAGCCCGTTCACCTGTACCTGGAGGCAAACCCAAACCCCAATTCTTTAAAATTTGTGGTTAACTTCATGCTCGCGGACGATGGCGTAAGTTTTGATTTCCCGGATGAGCAGCACGCAGAAAACTCCCCGCTGGCCAAGGCATTGTTCAATTTCGCTGCGGTGGAGCGGGTATTTATTGCGGCAAACTTCGTGACCGTAACCAAAAAAACTGACGTTACCTGGGAGAGCATTCAAGACCATATCCGAGATCAAATCAAGAGCTACCTGGAAACCGGCAAGCCGGCTGTAAACACGCAGTTTGAAGCCGATCCCCTCTTTGATGAAAACGATAGCGAAACCGTTAAAAAAATCAAAGGCATATTGGACGAATACATCCGTCCCGCAGTGGAGCAGGATGGAGGAGCGATTGTGTTTCACAGTTTTCAGGAAGGGGTCGTGAAAGTCCTGCTACAGGGAGCTTGTTCTGGCTGTCCGTCCAGTACGGTTACCTTGAAAGCAGGCATAGAAAACCTATTGAAAGGCATGCTTCCCGAAGTCAAATCAGTGGAGGCAGAGGGAATTTAAATCCCCTTATTTCGGTACATGGTCCTAAAAAAATGGATTGGGGGAATGGCGGGGCTGTTGGCAATCCTGATTCGGTGGCTATTGGGCAGTTCACCCGAGCTTGCCGAAACTTGGTATGCCAGCGGCCTTTTTCCTATTATTCGCGGCTTCCTGGATCGTACGCTGCTACAGCTTCCGTTTCCGACGGTGTATGTATTTTTGTTAGGGCTTGTCGGGCTACTTTTTTTGGTTGTTCGGCAGGCATTGATCAAAAAAAAGTGCATCCCAGGCAGCATTTGGCTGGCTTTCCGGGGTGTCGTCAATGTCTTTGGATGGATCGTATTCTCGTTTTTTTTTCTTTGGGGATTTAACTATTACCGCATTCCCCTCTATAGCCAGCTGTCGTTGACTCCGGAGCCGTTGAGCCTTGTCTTGACGCTGGAAGAAATGAAATTGACCGAATCCGGTTTGCGTAGTCTTCGGTCGGAAATTGCAGCGGACAGTATGCCGCTGGCGTATTCCGAAAATTTCCGAACCTGGGAAAATCGGCTGAAAATGGAAATGAAGTCGGTTCTTATGGCGTTGAACTACCCCATGCCGGGTCATCCCACTGTCAAGCCCTTGTATCCCGCCGGTTTTATGCGTAGGATGGGAATTTTTGGCATCTACTTCCCCTTTACAGGGGAGGGGTACCTGGATCCCTCGCTTCACCCCATCGAAAAAGTATTTACGCTCGCCCACGAACTGGCCCATGGTTTTGGGGTCACCGACGAGGGTGAGGCCAATTTTGTTGCCTGGCTTGTTTGTTCCCAAAGTTCAGACACATTCCTGCAGTATGCTGGTGAGCTGAAATTATTTCGCTATCAGTTGAATGATTTGTTCCGAATGGATCGGAATGCCTACGAGCAGTTTATTGCCACAATGGCAACGGAAATCCGAACGGATATCCGAGAGATACAGCAGCATAACCTGGAAATCCTCCCGTATTTTCGGGAGCTTAGTCGAAAATCCAACGACTTGTACCTAAAGTCACAGGGGATAAAAGCGGGTGTCAAAAGCTATGCCCAACTACCAATGTTGGCCAGAGCTTGGCGAATCAATAGCGGGAAACAAGATCCCCCTTAGCCAAAAATCCTGGGAAGAAGCGGTAATGATTTATATGCTTAGGCCATCGGGAAAGGTTAAGGTAAAACTTGAACCAGAACCTTCTTCACTTACTACATCGATGTTTCCTCCCAGTTTTTCGGCATTTTGGAAGCACAGATGTAATCCCATACCCGTTCCTTTTTCATTCTCGGTTCCATAGGTGGATTTGATGTCCTGCTCAAAAATCTTGGTAAGCCGGTCCTGAGATATACCGATGCCATTGTCCCGAATGGAAATGCTCACCCATTCTTTACGGCTGTCAATTTCCAGTGAAACTTGTCCTCCCGTGGGGGTAAATTTTATGGCATTCTGAATCAGGTTTCGAAGAATCAATAGCAAGCGATCCGTTTCGATCCGCACCAGGGGGTTTTTCTTGAATTGGATAAGCAGGGAAATGGATTTTTGCTTGGCAATCACCTTTAGGATTTCAAGGGTGTCTTCAAAGAGTTCCTGCAAACGAATTTCTTTCACCCGGGTGAATTTGTTTTTCAGCTCGAAGGAGGACCAATCCAGGATGTTTTCCATCATATTGTAGGTTCTCGTTGTGATTTTTAGCAACTCCTCGTGTATAAATTTCATTTCTTCTGGGGGTAAGTCCCCCTTATTAATGAGCTCCAGGGTTTGCATGATGGATTGGAGTGGATTTTTTAGATCGTGGGAAATGATGGTAATGATTTTATCTTTCTGGGAACTGGTCTTTGCCAGGCTTCGGTTCATTCGCGTTAGCTCGTTGGTTTTTTCCTTAACCTTGTTTTTCTCGGACCTGTAAAACTCCTTTAACGTGGCTACCATGAATCCAATACCGGTCAGGCAGGCCAGGTAGGTAATGGCATGGTCCAGAAATACTACCCCTTTGTTTGGGTATATTTGGGGGATTAGGTCTTCGTGAAAGACGCCGATGTAGTACAAGAGCAAAAAGGAGGCGCCATTGATCAAACTCCAGCTAAGGTATCCGCGTATCGGGGAAATACTTAAAATGATAAGGTGAAAAAGCAAAAATATGTAGAAGGTAGGCCCATCGATACCATCGTTATTGAAAAAATTGATTGCTAAAACGGGGTAGGTAAAGGCTCCGAATAGGTAATAGGCTTGTTTGAACTGATTTCGCTTCCGAAGTAAATAGTAGCAAATACCAAGACCTATGATCACAAAAAGGACTAATCCAATCAATACCAGGGTGCCGAAAATGGCGTTGTAGATCAGCATCGCAACCATGAAACTGAAGGCGATGACCAGCGTGGAGTTGAAGATCTTTTTTTCCATGACTTGGCTATTTTCCCAGATAAAAAAATGGGTAGCCCGGGTCTTTATTTTGTTCCAAAAACTCACGATACTTCGTTTTTTTTAGGTTTATCGGTCAGATTCGTACCAAACACCCGGGTAAATTGAAAGGTATCTCCATTAAAAAGGCCTTTGTCACTCAATTTGAGGGAGGGAATTACCAGCAATGCCATAAAGCTCAACGTCATGAAGGGTGATTGGAGCGGTGAACCCATGCCTTTCGCCATTTTATCCAGTTCGGTGTAGCGTTGGGCCACGTCAAATGCATCGTCGGAACTCATGAGTCCGGCTACCTGCAGCGGTAGTACCCGCTCCTGTTTGCCCTCCACCGCCGATAGGCCACCGTGGTTGGCAATCACGAGATTGACTGCTCTGGCCATGTCCTCATCCGTCACGCCGACCACCAGGATGTTGTGGGAGTCGTGTGCGACGGAGGAAGCAATGGCCCCTCGAAGGAATCCAAACCCGTTGATCAGTGCGACCTGGGGGGGCGCGTTTCGTTCATACCGGTTGATAACGGCAAGTTTTAAGCAGTCAACTTCCGTACTGGAGATTACTTTTCCCTCTTTGGATGGCAGGGACAGCAGCCGTTCACGGGTGATTAATTGTCGGTCCAACGCCTGAATGACTCGTCCGGGTCCTCCTTCATGAGTCAAAGCAAAAGCGTCCTCGGTCAGTCTCTCCGCAGCAAAGTTATTGACGGGTATGCAACCCCGGTGTGCCAGCATCGATTGCCCTGCTTTTGCCACCAATTTTCCATCGATATAGGTTTCGAGAACCCGGAATTCACGGAGATCTTCTACCAGGATAAAGTCTGCAGGGTCACCTGTGCGGAGCAGACCCACCGGCAAACCATAGTGGGTTACCGGATTGAGGCAAGCTGCGCGGAGCACATCAAAAAGGTTTTTCCCGCGGGAAATTGCCCGGGCAGCCAGTTGATTGATATGCCCATCCAGCAAGCTGTCGGGGTGTTTGTCATCGGAGCAAAAAAGGATCTGATCGGGTGCCTCGTCTAAAAGGTCTATGAGTGCATCAAAATTTCTTGCAGCGCTGCCTTCGCGTATGGCTACCTTCATTCCGTTACGGATGCGATCTCGCCCTTCTTCCATATTGACGCATTCGTGGTCGGTAGTTATCCCTGCTGCAGCGTACCGAGCTGCATCCGTTCCACGAAGCCCCGGTGCATGCCCGTCCACGGGCATGGCGTACTTTTTTGCAAGTTCGATTTTCCTGATGACCTCCGGATCGTTTGCCAGTACGCCGGGCCAATTCATCATTTCTGCCAGGTAGTGGACGCTGCCATCGGCAAACAGCTGGGCGATCTCGTCCTCTGTAATCCTGGCACCGGCCGTTTCGAAGGACGTGGCAGGTACGCAGGAGGGGGCTCCGAAGAAAAATTTAAAACCCGACGCATTCCCATCGGCTATCATGAAATCGATTCCTGTTAACCCACATACATTCGCAATTTCATGCGGGTCGGATACGGTAGCTACGGTTCCATGCACGACTGCAAGCCGGGCAAAACTGGAAGGAATCAACAGGGAAGACTCGATATGCACGTGTGCGTCTACAAAACCCGGGAGCAAGTACCGCATAGGCGCAGTAGGAATCGGCTCTACGGATTGGATGTTTCCCTGTTTGACCTCAATTTTTGCTGGAAAAATTTTTCTTTTTTCAATATCAACAAACTGTCCCCTGACACTAAAAGCTGCTTCCATTCCCCGTTTAAAAGTTACGAATACTTAAGTCAAGTAATGTTGGTTGGGTTACCTTATTGTAATAAAAAACCAATACAAATAAGGCCCGTTACCCAGAATAGTCATAAATATACTATATTTGCGCTTGAAAAGGAAAGCAGGTACCATTCATTTTTCGTTAATGAAAAAAATTATCATTGCCATTGATGGTTATTCCGGTTGCGGAAAGAGTACCACAGCAAAGGCAGTAGCCAAAAAATTGGGTTACACCTACTTGGATTCGGGTTCCATGTATCGCGCAGTAACGCTGTATTTTTTAAAAAATGGCATCAATACCGCAATTGCCGAGGAAGTGGTCGTTGGTCTGAATACCATGGAGATTTCCTTTCGCATGGATCCATCCGACGGTTCCCAACAAGTTTACTTAAATGGAGTTAATGTAGAGGAGGAGATCCGGGGAATGGAGGTATCGGCGCGGGTAAGTGAAATCAGCAAACTACCTGAAGTTCGGTCGGCACTTGTGAAAAAGCAGCGGGAACTGGGAAAGGAAAAAGGGATCGTAATGGATGGCAGGGATATTGGTACGGTGGTATTTCCACATGCGGAGTTGAAGGTATTTATGAAAGCCAACACAGAAATCCGGGCACTGCGTCGGCAGCGTGAGTTGGCGGACAAAGGCCAACAAATTAGTTTGGAAAAAGTGAAAGATAACCTGGAATCCAGGGATGCGTTGGATAGCGGTAGGAAGCTCAGTCCGCTAAAAAAGGCAGCAGACGCTGTGGAGTTGGATACCAGTTACCTGCAGTTTGACGAGCAGGTGTCCAGAATTCTACAATTGGCAAAGGAGCGAATGAATTAAGGTTATGGACGTAACAATAGATAAAAACTCAGGGTATTGTTTTGGCGTGGAATATGCCATTAAAATGGCCGAGGACGAGATGGTTGAAGACCAAAAATTGTATTGTTTGGGTGATATTGTTCACAATGACATGGAGGTGAAGCGCTTGAGCAATAAGGGACTTGTGGTGATCGATCGCGAGGATTTACGTTGCCTGCACGATTGCAAGGTACTGATTCGGGCGCACGGAGAACCACCGGAAACCTACCGCATGGCCATAGAAAATAACATCGAACTCATCGATGCTTCTTGCCCGGTAGTGCTCAAACTACAGCATCGGGTAAAGACAGCTTTTGATAAGATGGAGAAACAGCAGGGGCAAATTGTCATTTATGGCAAAAAGGGGCATGCCGAGGTAATTGGACTAACGGGACAAACCCTGGAAAAAGCCATCGTGGTTATGGATGACGAAGACCTGAATCAAATTGATTTCTCCAAGCCGGTTACCTTGTTTAGTCAGACGACGAAGAGCACCCGTGGTTTTTATGCCCTGAAGGAAAAAATTCAGAAGCGCATTGAGGAAGCAAAGGGAAAAATGGACGAGGTAGATTTTAATGCAAACGACTCCATATGCAGACAGGTCTCCAACCGGGAGCCTCAATTGCAGAAATTTTCTGAAGAAAACGACGTGATAATCTTTGTTTCCGGGAAAAAGAGTTCGAATGGGAAAGCCCTGTATCAAGTGTGCAAAGGCGTAAACCCACGGAGTTATTTTGTAGAAAATGAAGAGGAGATCGTATCGGATTGGATACGTGCGGATGACAAGATAGGGATTTGTGGAGCTACCTCTACCCCCATGTGGTTGATGGAGCAGGTACGCGATCATCTACTTTCTCTGGACACTCGTTCGGTAGAAGCAGGAATTTAAAAGAATGCGATCAAAGGGGCTAATCCTTCAAAATTTGATAAATAATCGCCGAATTAGCTTCGTATAACTAATGTAATTTAGTAGATTTGAGACGTTTTTCACAGGACCATATAGTTTCAAAAATCAAATATGTCAAAACAAATCAAGCTTAAAAAAGGGTTTGATATACGCCTGGTTGGTAAAGCCGAAAAAAAGATCGGTGAATTTCAACCTGTCAAAACCTTTGCCATCAAGCCTACAGATTTCATCGGAATGCAACGACCCAAGGTCATTGTTAAAGAAGGTGATACGGTAAAGGCAGGTTCTCCCATTTTATTTGATAAGAAAATGGAAAAAGTGCAGTATGTGGCACCTGTATCCGGAGAGATTGTCGAAATCAAGCGGGGAGAGAAAAGGAAGTTGTTGGAGATAAAAATCCTAGCGGACAGTGAGATCAATTTTGAGAAATTCGACACCTACACCGAAGCGGATATTTCCGCTGCCAGCAGAGAAAAGGTAATCGATCACCTGACAGCTACTGGCGTATGGCCACAACTTATTCAACGTCCCTATGGCGTAGTGGCCAATCCGGAAGACGAACCCAAGGCGGTGTTTATTTCGGGTTTTGACACACATCCATTGGCCCCAGATTACGATTACCTGCTCAAAGGGCAATCCAGCTACTTCCAGACAGGTGTTTCTGTTTTGAAAAAGTTGACCAGCGGAAAAATTTACCTTGGACTGTCCGGTGAAAACAAGTCTTCCGAATTGGCGACCATACAAGGTGTGGAAATGCATCAGTTTTCCGGCCCACACCCTGCCGGGAATGTAGGCGTACAAATCCACCACATTGCGCCAATCAACAAAGGAGAAATTGTGTGGACCATCAACCCATACGGGGTGGTGCAAATCGGTAAGCTGTTTACCAACGGAATCTACGACGCATCCAAGTTGATCGCTATAACCGGCTCCGAAATCAAATCTCCTGCTTATGCACAGACGTATATTGGAAGTTGCGTGGATGCCTATGTCGAGGGCAATACCAAATCGGATCACGTTCGGGTGATTTCCGGGAATGTGCTTACCGGAGAAAAAATCAACCGCGACGGTTACCTCGGTTTTTACCAACATCAGCTTACGGTCATTCCTGAGGGCGACTATTACGAGTTTCTCGGCTGGATGAAGCCAACGGCCGAAAAGCTAAGCTACCACAAGGCGCTTGGGCTATTGTCCTTTCTATTTCCAAAGAAAGAATATGCGCTGGATTCCAATGCCAGGGGTGAGGAGCGGGCATTTGTACAAACCGGCGTATTTGAGAGTGTGACGCCCATGGATATATATCCGGTTTACTTACTCAAGGCCATTATGGCCGAGGATTTTGACGAAATGGAAGAACTCGGCATCTATGAAGTAATTGAAGAAGACCTGGCTTTGTGTGAATTTGTGGATGTCTCCAAACACCCGGTTCAGGAAATCGTTAGAAAAGGTATAGAACTCATTCAATACAGTTAACCAATATGAAGTTTTTACGTGATCTGTTGGACCAACAGAAGCCCCTGTTTCAAAAGGGAGGGAAATTAGAAAACCTCTATTACTTGTATGAAGCCGGTGAAACATTCTTGTTTTCGCCCAAGCATACAACGCCAGCAAGAGGCGCGCAGGTAAAGGATGCCATCGATTTGAAGCGCATGATGATTACCGTGGTGATTGCAATGATCCCTTGCTTGTTGTTTGGAATTTACAATACCGGCCACATGCATTACCTGGCAGTCGGTGAGGCGGCTAGTTTTGGGGATAAATTTATCCTGGGATTAACCCTGGTATTGCCCATCGTAATTGTTGCTTACGCAGCGGGCGGTTTGGTAGAGGCGGGTTTTGCCGTTGTGCGAAAACACCCCATTAACGAAGGCTTTTTGGTGACGGGGATGTTGATCCCACTGGTGGTACCAGCAACCACGCCCTTGTGGCAGGTAGCCCTCGCTACCGTGTTTGCCGTAGTGATTGCCAAAGAGGTATTCGGGGGTACGGGGATGAACATTCTTAACGTGGCCATGACGGCGAGGGCTTTTCTGTACTTCGCCTATCCGGCGCAAATATCCGGCGATCAGGTTTGGACCTATCTGGGAGAAAAGACGCCTGTAGATGGTTTCTCCGGTGCCACAGCACTGGCTGTGGCGTACCAGTCCGGACAAGAAGGAGTGAATGCCGTTTCTAACCTGGCCAGCCATAACGCGGCTGTGATGGATGATATGTTTGGTTTTGCAAACATGTTCCTTGGGTTTATTCCGGGATCCATCGGCGAGACGTCCACCTTGATGGTCCTTTTGGGAGCTGCCATTTTGCTGTTTACCGGCGTTGCGAGTTGGAAAATCATGTTGAGTGCATTTGGAGGTGCGTACATCATGGCAGCGGTGATGCAACTAATGGCCGTGAACGAATTTATGGCCATGCCTGCCCACTACCATCTGGTAATGGGAGGTATTGCTTTTGGGATTGTTTTTATGGCGACCGATCCCGTATCGGCGGCCCAAACGGAATCCGGGAAGTGGATCTACGGTTTATTGATTGGTGTATTGACCATCATCATCCGCGTGACCAACCCGGCTTACCCCGAAGGAATCATGTTGGCAGTACTGTTTATGAATGTATTTGCCCCATTGATAGATCATTATGTAGTAAAAGCTAATAAGAAAAGGAGGTTACAACGTGCAACAGTCTAATGCGTACATTATCACATTCTCGATCATCCTTACGGTGGTCTTGGGTCTATTGCTCTCAGGTACCTCTGAGGTGCTAAAGCCGATTCAGAAAAAAGCGGAAGAGTTGGATACCAAAAAGCAAATCTTGGGAGCCGTGATGTCCGCCGACGAGATTTCCGGGATGAAACCCGAGGAAATCAACGCGTTCTACGAAAGTCGGATTTCTTCCAGGGTGGTCAATATCGAAGGAGAAGAAGTGGAGGAACAAGATGGAGTACAGGTCACGGCAGAGACCGTAGATGTGGGTAAAAATTACAAAAAAGCTCCGGAAGATCGCCTGTATCCCGTATTTGTATTTCACGAGGAAGGCGACGCGGATGCTGCTATTTCGTATATTTTTCCGGTGTATGGCAACGGGCTTTGGGACAATATATGGGGCTACCTGGCCCTACAGACAGATATGGCGACCATTGAGGGAATCACCTTTTCCCACGCGGGAGAAACGCCAGGGCTTGGAGCGAGGATAACATCAAGCGATGTACAGCAGCGCTACAAGGAAAAATCGATTTACAGCGAAGACGGAGAGTTGGTTTCGGTAGTCATGCAAAAAGGGGAAGGAAAAGATTATTCCGGCGATCCCCACAAAGTAGATGGGCTCTCCGGAGCTACTATCACCGCCGAGGGAGTGAATAAAATGTTGAAAAGCTACCTGGAACACTACAGGGCGTACATGGAGAAGAAAAAAGACGGTGCTCCCAGCATGGCATTGAATTAATTTGAAACATTTCAATCGGAAAATACTATGAGTACAGAAGTAGCTGAAAAAGAAGCAGCGGTAAAAGAATCAGAAGCGCTTCTTTCGAAAAGACGGAAAAAGCTAATCACGGACCCATTGGTGGACGATAACCCGATTACTATTCAGGTATTGGGCATTTGTTCAGCACTTGCCGTTACCACACAGATGCAACCCACGTTGGTCATGGCCTTGTCGGTTATCTTTGTAATGGTCATGTCAAACCTATCGATCTCCCTGCTACGAAATAAAATCCCTACCCGGGTTCGGATCATCGTGCAGTTGGCGGTTGTGGCTTCTTTGGTGACACTCGTAAACGAAGTGTTGAAGGCATTTGCCTACGACATGTACAAAGAACTGTCTGTATTTGTCGGGCTGATCATTACCAATTGTATCGTGATGGGCAGATTGGAGGCCTATGCGCTGGGGAATAAGCCTTACGACTCCATCCTTGATGGATTCGGAAGTGCACTTGGATATTCCTGGATCATCCTTACGGTTGCCTTTTTCCGGGAACTTTGGGGATCAGGCTCCCTATTTGGAATTCCAATCTTTGACGGGATTTCCAGTTTATTTGGTCCTGATTTTCAATTGGCCACGAACGGGCTAATGGTGAGTCCGGTAGGGGCTTTTATTATTCTTGGTCTGCTCATTTGGGTGCAGCGTTCCAAGACCGGGTATGTGGAACATTAAACGTTTGAACGAATGGAATTATTTAACTTAGCAATACGGTCGATTTTTATCGACAACATGGTTTTCGCCTACTTCCTGGGAATGTGTTCGTTTTTGGCAGTTTCTAAAAAAGTAAGTACGGCCCTCGGACTTGGCGCAGCGGTTATTTTCGTTTTGACTATTACCGTACCCCTCAACTGGCTTTTGAACGAATTTATTCTAAAAGAGGGAGCATTGGCCTTCCTGGGCGCATCTTTTGCGTCCATCGACCTTACCTTTCTTCGGTTTATCATGTTCATCGCGATCATCGCGGCGATGGTACAATTGGTGGAAATGGTCGTTGAAAAATTTGCGCCCGCGTTGTACGGAGCATTGGGGATATTCCTTCCGCTGATTGCGGTAAACTGTGCCATTCTGGGAGGTTCGCTTTTTATGGCGCAGCGCGACTACACATTGGCTGAGGCGACGGTTTACGGGTTTGGATCGGGAACGGGTTTCTTTCTGGCAATTGTTGCCCTGGCAGCAATTCGGGAAAAACTTAAGTATTCCAATGTTCCAAATGGTTTGAAAGGGCTGGGCATTACCATGCTGCTTACAGGGCTCATGGGAATTGCATTTATGTCCTTTATGGGAATTGATTTGTAATTTCTCGGTTTATTATTTGTTTAATTTGATTTACATTGCAGGACCCTGTTCACTTTTATAGCGAGCAGGGTTTTTTTATACGTCCTTTTACAGCTTCAACCAGTAACAGCAGCCATGGCAGACTTCACTTCAAAACGTATTTTTGGCTATTTCCTTCGGGGATTGCTCTTTGTCGTTCCCTTTTTTTTAACAGGGTACATCATCGTTCTTACTGTTCAGTTTCTGGATAACATCATTCCGGTAAATATTCCCGGGCTTGGTATTTTGGTGATGTTGGTATTCGTTACCCTGGTGGGCTACCTGACGAGTATTTTCATCACGAAATCCATTTTTGAGGAATTAGAGAAGATTGTGTTTAAAATTCCACTGGTAAATATACTGTACACCAGTATCAAAGATTTGATGTCTGCTTTTGTTGGCGATAAAAAAAAGTTCAATACGCCAATCATCGTCAAATTGTCGGATAACATGTCCCGTTTGGGTTTTATGACACAGGATGATCTTTCTGTTCTCGGTCAGGAAGAGTTGGTAGCGGTTTACTTTCCTCATTCCTACAATTTCAGTGGCAACCTTTTTCTGGTTCCTAAAATGAACGTTACCCGATTAAAGAATGTAAACAGTACGGAAATCATGAAGTTTATCGTTTCCGGTGGGGTATCTCAATTGAACTATTACAAATACCCAAACCGGGAAAAAGCCGCCGGCAATGAGCTGGATTCTTCCGCAGAAGTTCATTGATATGCAGGCCATCCCATTCAATCAACCCCATGTTACCGGAAGCGAATGGGTCCATATACAAGAAGCGATTGCCCAGGGAAAACTTTCTGCGAACGGTAGCTATACGAAAAAATGTCAGCAATTTTTTGAATCAACGTTTGGGTTCAACAAGGTTTACCTGACCCATTCCTGTACCCAGGCGCTTGAAATGGCCGCCTTACTTTTGGATCTTGGTCCTGCCGACGAGGTAATTGTTCCAAGCTTTGCCTACGTAAGTACGGCCAATGCGTTCGCTCTTCGTGGATGCAGGTTGGTTTTTGCGGATAGCCGGCTCGATTATCCGGGAATCGACGAGGTAGGTATTGAAAAGTTGATTACCAGTCGAACCAAGGCACTTGTAATTGTACATTATGCTGGAATTGCCTGTCACATGGATCCCATTGTCGCGCTTTGTAAGCGCCACGGAATTTACCTGATAGAGGATGCAGCTGCAGCATTGAACGGGTTTTACCTGAATGGTGATGGAAAAAGGCTGCCCTTGGGCAGCTTCGGTACCCTTGCTACATTTTCCTTTCACGAAACAAAGAATATCGCTTGTGGAGAAGGAGGCATGCTGGTGGTCAATGATCCGGATTTGCTAGCGAAAGCGGATACGGTGTGGAACCGTGGAACCAACCGCTCGGACTTTGAACGAGGACTCTCTACCCATTACGAATGGGTAAGCCTGGGTTCTGCCTTTGGGCCTTCGGAAATCAATGCAGCCTGGCTTTGGGCTCAGCTACAAAAGTTGGAGCAAATTCAAAAAAAACGGCAGGAAATCTGGTATTGGTACCAGGCAAATTTGCGCCGAATCTTACCTGTTTTTGATGGGGAATTCCCCTCTGTGCCTCCATTTTCACAGCAAAATTACCACTCCTTTTACCTGGTTGAGGGGAGTCGGGCAAAACGCGAAGCCTTGATTCGGTATTTGCATTCCAAGGGAATTCAATCGGTTTCTCACTATCGTTGCCTTCATCGCAGCCGCTACGTCAGTAACCGCCATACGGGTGCAGCGCTGGTACACGCAGAAAAGTATCAGGACCGATTGCTGCGTCTGCCGTTTTATGCAGATTTGGACATTGCTCAGCTTGAGCAAAATTTACTTTCAGCATAGAACCGCGAAAAAAAGGGATAGGTTTCAACAAAAAAGAGGAGCTTTTATGCAAGCCCCTCTTTTTTGATTGTTTGTATATTTCTTAAATCTGCGCTTCTAATTTTTCTGAGAGCACGGATTTTGGTACAGCTCCAATTACTTTATCGACTACCTGTCCGCCTTTGAATATCAGCAAGGTAGGGATGCTTCGTATTCCAAATTTCCGGGAAATGTCTGGGTTTGTGTCCACGTCTACTTTTCCGATCGTAGCTTTGCCGTCGTAGTCACCGGCGAGTTCTTCCACAATTGGCCCAATCATTTTACAAGGTCCACACCATTCGGCCCAAAAATCTACCAAAACCGGCTGATCCGAATTAACGATTTCCTCAAAGTTGGTATCTGTAATTTCAATTGCTTTTGCCATTTTCCTATAGTTATTTTTTGAAATATATATCTTAATCCGATTCCCCGGTGATTAGTTCCCGCTTGTGTTCAAATTTTAGGGCAAGGGAGGCTAAATGATCTTATAAGCTACCTCGGGCAACTGCTCCAACGCCTGGATTAATTCGTTGGAGGGGTCGATTCGGTATTTGGAGGACATCAGGTCTAAGGTGATGTTTTCTTTATTGTCGATGATGTTGATGTAGAGTTTGGCCTCACCCTGGTATTTTTGGGTGATTGCTTCCAGTTTTTCCATCAGGTCCAAACTGAGGTCATCCAGGTCAATGTGTACACGAACTCCCTTGATCATTCTGCCCCGGATTTCATTGAGTAATACGATTTGGTTGACTTTAAATTCAAATTCCC
Organism: Cyclobacterium xiamenense; assembly: GCF_900109255.1. Classification (NCBI taxonomy): domain Bacteria; kingdom Pseudomonadati; phylum Bacteroidota; class Cytophagia; order Cytophagales; family Cyclobacteriaceae; genus Cyclobacterium; species Cyclobacterium xiamenense. The sequence goes on from NZ_FNZH01000003.1 coordinate 105,441, forward strand.
CGGGTTTGTATTTATTGGGGTGGACAGAGCCGGAAATATACAAGAACCATCCCGTCATAAAATACTGCTTAAACTTGACATAATCTTCGCCAAAGAGAAAGAAGGTATGTCCGCCTTGGTAATCTTCCAGGCTAAGCGTACCAAAAGGCTTGCCATTTTTCGTAGTGCGGTGGGCAAAAGAAGTAACGGCCCCGGCGAGCTTGATTTCTCCTTTGGACTTTAGCTGGGAGAGATCGGCTAATTCAGGCAGGCCCGTGTTCGTAAAGGCTTCGATTTCTACCTTAAACTGGTCCAATGGATGGCCTGAGATGTACAGACCTACCACCTCTTTTTCAATGTTCAGCTGCTGCAGCTGACTGAATGGCTCCAGATTTGGGACGGAAGGAAGCGGTATGTCGGTACCGTTACTCCCACCAAATAGGGACACCTGTGAGCTTTCTTCTTCCTGAGTGACCTTTTGTGCATATTTCACCGCTTTCTCCAGGAGACTGGCTTCGCCCTCGGGTGCCTCCAGATATTGCCTGCGGTGAAATTCGGAGAAGCAGTCGAAGCCTCCCGCCATGGCCAGCACTTCCATGGTTTTTTTATTGACGGCCCGGAGGTTTACCCGTTTCGTAAAATCGAAGATGTTGCTGTAGGTGCCGGCCGCTTCCCGCTCTTCGATGATGGCATTTACAGCGGCATTTCCTGCGCCCTTGATGGCTGCCATGCCAAAGCGCACTTGCCCTTCCATGTTTACCGTGAAGTCGCTTTTGGATTCGTTGACGTCGGGTCCCAAAACCTGTATGCCCATTCGCTTGCACTCTTCCATAAAAAACGTCACCTGCGTGATGTCATTCATGTTATTACTGAGCACTGAAGCCATGTATTCGGCGGGATAATGCGCTTTGAGGTAGGCGGTTTGGTAGGCGATCCAGGCGTAGCAGGTAGAGTGGGATTTGTTAAATGCGTAGGAGGCAAAGGCTTCCCAGTCTTTCCATATTTTTTCCAGCTTTTTAGAATCATGTCCCTTGGCAGCTGCCTGATCGATGAATTTGGGCTTCATCTTATCCAGGACATCCTTTTGTTTTTTGCCCATTGCTTTCCGGAGTACGTCGGCTTCACCTTTCGTAAATCCGGCGAGCTTTTGGGAAAGAAGCATGACCTGCTCCTGATAGACGGTAATACCGTAGGTTTCTTCCAGGTATTCCTCCATGTCTTCCAGATCATAGGTGATGGGTTCTGCTCCATGTTTTCGCTTGATAAAACTCGGGATGTATTCCAGGGGTCCGGGTCGGTACAAGGCATTCATGGCGATCAGGTCGGCAAAAACGGTGGGTTTAAGCTCGCGCATGTATTTTTGCATGCCAGCAGATTCGTACTGGAAGATGCCCACGGTCTCGCCACGCTGAAATAGTTCGTAGGTTTTTTCGTCATCGATCGGAAAGTTTTCGGGGTCCAGCTGGATTCCGTGTCGTTCCTGGATGATTCGTACCGCATCTTTGATCAGTGTGAGGGTTTTTAATCCCAAAAAGTCCATTTTCAATAGACCTGCACTCTCTACCACGGAGTTGTCAAATTGGGTACAAACCATGTCGGAGTCCTTTGCCAGGGCCACCGGGACAAAATTGGTGATGTCATCCGGGGTGATAATCACGCCGCAAGCATGAATTCCGGTGTTTCGCACGGAACCTTCCAGCACCATCGCCTGATTTACGGTTTTGGCGTTGTCGTCGTTTCCTTTTGAGATCCGAATCAATTCCAGGGCTTTGTCCAGGTTTTCGTTGTTGTTTTTCAACTTTGCCGAAAGCCTTGGGCGGTCATTGGCCAACTCAAAAAGATTTTTCAGCTTGATATCGGGTACCAATTTGGCCAGTCGGTCGGCTTCCGAGAGCGGAAGGTCCAGGACGCGGGCAGTATCCCGAATCGCAGATTTAGCGGCCATGGTTCCGTAGGTGATGATTTGAGCTACCTGATTGGCACCGTATTTTTGTATCACGTAGTCGATGACCCGCTGCCGCCCTTCGTCGTCAAAGTCAATATCGATATCAGGAAGCGAAACCCGGTCAGGATTCAGGAATCTCTCAAACAGGAGATCGTACGCAATGGGGTCTACATTGGTAATTCCCACGCAATAAGCCACGGCCGATCCTGCGGCCGATCCCCTGCCCGGGCCTACCGATACGCCCATCTCTCTGGCCGCTCGCGTAAAATCCTGTACAATCAGAAAATATCCCGGGTATCCGGTTCGTTCGATGGTTTCCAACTCAAAATCCAGGCGTTCCTTTATTTCTTCGGTAAGGGTAGGATAGCGTTTTTTGGCTCCTTCGTAGGTAAGGTGCCGCAGAAAAGCATTTTCGCCCCGGTTTCCACCATCGACTTCGTCCTGGGGATCGATGAATTCTTCCGGAATATCGAATTTTGGAAGCAGGACTTCACGTGCCAGTTTGAAAGGTTCGATTTTCTCGACGATCTCATTGGTACAGGCAATGGCTTCGGGAAGGTCTGCGAAGAGTTTCTTCATTTCTTCCGGGCTCTTGAGGTAAAATTCTTCATTGGGAAACCCGTATCGGAATTCCCGGCCCCTTTTCCCAATGTATTTTTTTGGTTTTGCGACCAGTTCCCCGTCCTTTACGCATAGCAGGATGTCGTGCGCCTTTGCGTCTGTCTTCGTGTTGTAGTAGGAATTATTTGCCGCGAAATAGGTAACCTGGTATTTTGCCGCCCACTGCAGCAAGACTTCGTTTACTTTTTCTTCTTCAGGAATGCCGTGTCGGTTTAGTTCGATGTAAAAATCTTCTCCAAACTGTTCCAACCACCAGACAAACGCTTCTTCGGCCTGCGTTTCCCCCACGTTCAGAATCAGGTACGGTATTTCTCCCCAGAGGCCACCGGTGCTGGCGATGATGTCTCCTTTGTATTGCACGAGCAGCTCCCGATCAATACGGGGAACGTAATAAAACCCCTCAATATTTGCATAGGAAGCTAACTTAGCCAGGTTGTGGTAGCCTTTCTTGTTCTTTGCCAGCAAGACGGTCTGAAAGCCATCGTCCTTATTGGACTTGTTTTTTCGGTCTCGGCAAAGGTTAAATTCGCAGCCGATGATGGGCTTGATTCCCTGGTTAAACGCTTCCCGGACAAAATGGAACGCACCCATCATGTTTCCGTGATCGGTCATGGCCAGCGCGGGCATGCCGAGTTCCCGTGCCCGTTTTACCGCAACCGGAATCTCAGAGGTAGCCTGTAAAATGGAAAACTGGGTATGCACATGCAAATGACTGAATGGAACCGCTTCCAGATTCGAGATATCTGCCCCATCGGCGGCCTTTAGTACGTCCTTGGCGGCAGCTTTACTGGCGTCTTTGGCTGCCGCAAAATTTGCTTCTTCCAGATCGGGTGCTTCGTACCGTACCTCGGGTAGTGCTACCCCTTCAGCCGGAGGCAGTACGCCTTCTTTTATCAAGCCAAAAAAACATTTTGCCGTAGCATCTACGTCATAGGCAGCATCATGGGCATCTCCAAAACCATTTCCGAATAGTTTGGTATGTAATTCCAGCAATGTGGGCCATTTGTACTTGCCGCCCTTGCCTCCAGGTAAGGCACAAAAATCCGTACCAAGATCTTTGGTGTCCAGGTTTTCTTTCTCCAAAGCGGTAGCCTGGCGCTGGGTACGTAGCAATTCAGCCCCAACCACATTGATATCAAAGCCTATGTTGTGCCCTACCAGGTAGCGGCAATTGTTCAGGTCGTCTTCAAATTCTTGTAAAACCTGCTTGAGGTCATGCCCTTCCTTTTGCGCCCTTTCCGTAGAAATTCCGTGAATCTTCTCGGCGTTGTACGGGATGGTAAAGCCCTCTGGTTTGACAATGAAATTGTGCTGGGAAAGTAGCTTGCCTCGCTCATCATGAAGTTGCCAGGCCAATTGTACCAAACGGGGCCAGTTGTCCAGGTCGGACATGGGGGCATTGTAATTTCGGGGTAATCCGGTGGTTTCGGTATCAAATACTAGGTACATCGACAAGGTGTTAGTTTTTCAAAAAAAACAAGAAACAAATATCATCCAACGGCCTCTTCGTTAGTGGCAGGGTTTATAATCTGAAACCTGCGGTTTTCGGCTTTGTTTAGCAATTGATGGAACAGCCGTCGTATGGAAACACGCTTCTCCGTTTTGGAAGCCAATAACGGTTTAAATCCCAGCCCGAAAAGGGTCCGATTTTTTCTGCTTCCTCCGATACAAGCCGTGGCTTTTCCGCTTCTTATTCTCATTTAAAAATACAGGGAATCTGGGGGATCTGCCAAGATTTATGAAAAAATAAATGAGAAAGCCGCTGTAGGCTGCGCTAAGCAGTTTATGTACAGCGGCTTTCCAAAAACTGGTCCCTGCCGGTGTCCGCGGATGGTGTGCGATGCAGGAGAAGTGCCGGTAACCGCTATTTTGTTAACACAAAATGATCCACCTGCTCGCCATCCAGATTAATGGTCTCAGCGCGTAGCTCCTTGCCATCGATGGTAATGGATTGGTAGAGGTGCTCGGCTGGAAATTGAACCGCGGCGTAGGGCTCCCGTTCAATATCCTTGTTTTTTCCGGTAGTGCCAATCGAAATCCAATAAATGGTGCCATCCTTGGGATCTGCCTGCACCTGCCCATTTCGAATGGGCTGCGAACGCATGTAATAATGGAAGTGTCCTCCCAATACCAGGTCCACCTGATAGCGATCAAAAATCGGTCCCCAAAGGTCTTGGATGTCGGTATAGGGTTCTACCCCGTTGTAGGGTGGAAAATGAAAAACAGCGATTTTCCAGGTAGCCTCGGATTCGCTCAGTTTTTTTTCCAGCCATGCAGTTTGCTCGGAAAGAGGCAGGGTCACATCCATCATTAGAAAAAGGGTGTTTTGGTAGGTAAACGCATAGCTTCTCCCCTCCATCCCGACCGGACTATCTGCCGGCAGACTCAACATCTTTTCGTACATCCAGGCACCCAGTCCGTCCTGGCTGTCGTGATTGCCGGGAACAGCCAACAACGGCTTCCGGGAGATGGTTTCGCCTGCATAGGTGAAGAGCTTGTCCCAATCATCCCGATATAGTCCTGTGTCGACCAGGTCTCCCGCAATGAAATAAAACTCGGTGGCCGGGTGTTGGCGTTCAGATTTTTGAATCAAATTGCCCCAGACCGCTGAATTATGGACGTCTCCGAACCAAATAAACGAAAAAGGGACTGCTTGTGAAGCGGCAGTAGAAAAAGACTGCACCTCCGACCATGCTCCGGAGATACTGCCTACCCGGTAGCCGTATGCGCTACCTGGGTCCAATCCACGGAGTTTGGCAGTAAACCGGTGCATGTACCGGTCGTTTTGAAGGAGCCGATCTTCCATCACGTAGGGATCAACTTCAAGCTGCATGGTATCCGTGCTGCCCTTTTTCCAGTAGTGGACCATTCCTTTTGCAATGTTTTCCGAGGTTCTCCATTGGATATCGATGGAACGGACCGGATCCTCGCTCCAGGTAAGTAATAGCTGATCGGGCCTATCTCCACTTGGAAAATCCGTGCTGCGAAAGGCATCTACTAAATGGGCCTCCCTGGCTCTTCCCCGGATGGTGGTCAGTAACTGTTGTCCCTGAAGTGACTCCGGAACCTCCGTAAGTACCAGGCCGTCCCAGTCGTGGTAGGTAAAAGCTCCTTCCCGGAATTGCTCGATGTGTTGTTCTTGCGGAAATACGGGAGACACGGTCAATTCATCCGATGGATTTTGCGGGGCAAGTGCCAGAAAATATACCGGTCGGTGCTTCCCAAAACCGTTGATCCCGAGCTGAACTTCCCCGGAATTGAAATCTTTTTGCCATACCTCGTAGGTGTAAATCTCATTTTTGACCTCCATCGGTGTGCGCCGAAACCCGGAAGATTCTAGCCAGAACGGAATTTTTTTCTGCGCTTTGTCTCTCATGAGCGATACAGTGACGGGCACGTTTACCTGGAATTTCCAGTATTGCGTGGCCAGCGATTCTTTTTCTAGCGGACGCAGGGATTGTTCAATAAAATCATGGGATAAGGTATCGAGCGTCTCACTGTCCCATTCCGCATACATTCGGGTAACGATGCGGTCTATGGTTTCGGATACGGAAAGCAGTTCGTTGTCAGCGTCTTGTTGGGGGCCGCAAGCGAAAGCCAGTACCCAAATACAGCCGACAAGTAGGTGCAATTTTTTCATAAGCGCATAGAATTTTTTACGGATGTTTTTGATTCGAACGTGCATGATCAGTACGTAAATATACACGTTTCGCTAAAAACGGGCTATTTACCTTAATGTTAAATGGGTTCACAATTTATTCATAACAAAAAAGAAATGAAGGAGATAGTCTCTTTTTTGAAGGGGATGGTATATAGCATGGAGGGCAAACATATGAAAAAGAAAAAATCAGAGGCGCTGCTTCAACGACTTATAGAAAATAAGATTTCACGGGAAGAGTTTGAGGAGTTGCTGCGTGGACTGGAAGATACGGAGATGGCTGGTTTTTTGGAAGAGAGTATGAGAGCCCATTTTGATAAATTAATGAACGCATACGAGGAGGAAAATCAAAACGAAGACGCGGAAAAGAGTATTGAAAAAAGGAAAGAAATAACGCAATCGAATCAACAAAAATGAAGTCAAAAATGGAGGTCCCTACAAGAGACAAGGTTTGGAAGAATGATTCCAATGAGGTTTAAGAAAACTAAATTAAAACTACAAATCAAATTACTGAATTATGAAAAAACGCCGTACTAAAAAAATGTGGAGGTGGATGGTACCACTTCTATCGGTTGGTTTGGTTTCAACCAGTTCCTTGCTGGCTGAGACGGGCAATCGCTTGGTAGATAACCCAATCTATGCCTCAGCGATGACGGAAGAAAGCATCGCTGTCACGATTAGAGGAACCGTTACTTCTGCGGGGGATGACTCCGGACTTCCCGGGGTGACGGTATTGGAAAAAGGAACGAATAACGGAACGGTCACCGACATTGACGGTGTCTATACCATTGATGTGGCGGGTCCAAATTCCGTGTTGGTATTTTCTTACGTAGGTTTTGAAAGCCAGGAAGTTACGGTAGGTAACCGCACCACCTTGAATGTGAGTCTGGAAGAAAGCATGTCCGCCATGTCGGAAGTGGTGGTAACCGCTCTTGGAATTGAGCGGGACCAGCGCTCGCTGGGCTACGATGTTTCTAGTGTGCAAGCGGAGGATTTGACGCAGGTTACGCAAGAAAACGTATTGAGTTCCCTGGCAGGCCGTATGCCGGGTGTAACCATCAATCAGACGAGTGGGCCGGGTTCGTCCATGAGTATGGTGATTCGGGGAGCGACTTCCCTGACCACCGATAACCAGCCGCTTTTTGTGGTGGATGGTGTGCCCATGTCTAATTCCCTGAATAACATCTCCCAAAATGGGGACGGTAACCAGGTGGATTACGGAAATGCCATTTCGGATATCAACCCGGATGACATCGCCAATATCAGTGTGCTGAAAGGACCAAGTGCCGCGGCGCTCTACGGTACACGTGCAGGAAACGGTGTGGTACTGATCACCACCAAATCCGGAAGCAAGAGCAAGAACATGGGTGTATCCTTTTCTACAAGTAACGTATTCGAACGACCTACCCGATTGCTGGATTTCCACTACCGCTATGCGAATGGCAACCGGGAGGGAGTATTTAACGAAGGATCTGCCTATTGGGGAGGACCCCAATTGGACGTGGGCAATACCGCCATCCAATGGAATAGTCCCGTGGATGAAAATGGAAACAGAATCCCTACGGAACTTCGATCCTATCCCAATGCCATGAGGGATTTCCTCCAGACTGGGGTAACTTCTACCAATAACCTGGCGGTGAGTGGTGGAAGCGACAACGCAACCTATCGGGTGTCCTACTCGAACATGCTGCATAGAGGGATGATTCCAAATTCCGACCTTTTCCGGAACAACCTATCTACGGCAGTGACCTACAAATTGGCCGATAGATTGACATTCAGCACGAATTTCAATTACAGTAATAGCCTTTCCAATGACCGGCCAAGTACCGGGGACAGACGAGCAAATCCACTGGAAGCCGTCTATGCTTCTTCGTACATTAATTATGAGGAAATGCGGGATTTTTGGGTAGAAGGTCAGGAGGAAATCCAACAATTACGAACTCCACGTGGGGATAACCCCTATTTCATCGCTTATGGGATCCAGAATGCATTCCGTAGAGACCGGATTTTCGGCAACACCTCGCTTGATTACAAATTCAATGATAATTTTAATATCACGGCCAGGTATTCCCTGGACCGATCGGCCGAAAACCGGGAGACCAAAATCCCATTTAGCTACAGCCGAATGGCCCGAGGTGGCTACTACACAGCGGACCTGTTGACCCAGGAATCCAACGCAGATATCCTGGCGAGCTACAAAAAGGATTTTGGCGAACTGGATTTCAATGCCTCTGCTGGTGGTAACATCATGACCCGATTTGGATCCAGCAATAACGTTGGCGTAGGTGGAAACCGAAATAACGGGCTGGTAGTTCCGGGCATTTACAACGTTCAAAATATCCCGGCAGATAACCGATCGGTATCCAGCGGTTTTTCCAAACGTGCGATCTATAGTGTTTATGGCCTGGCATCCTTCGGCTATGCCGACCAGTTGTACCTGGATCTGACCGCACGGAATGACTGGTCATCCACCTTGCCTGCGGCGAACCGTTCCTATTTCTATCCATCCGCATCCTTGAGCTGGCTGGCCAATTATACCTTTAATTTGCCAGAAAATATCGACATGCTTAAAGGTAGAATCGGATGGGCGCAGGTAGGTAACGATACCGATCCTTACCGCTTGGTGCAGAATCTAAGCACGGGCCTGTACAACAGTATCAATACGGCAGCCATGCCTTCCGGTTTGTTGAACCCGGACCTAAAGCCCGAAGAGGCGACCTCTATTGAAGCAGGGATTGATTTGAACATGTTTCAGAATAGATTGCGGTTTACGGGTACCTATTACACCATTGATAACCGAAATCAAATATTTGCGGTGAATCTACCCCGTTCTTCCGGATTTAGCAGCCGTTTGATAAACGCCGGTTTGATCCAAAGTAGGGGCTGGGAATTCACGCTCGGAGGTACACCCGTCAGCAGAAATGGTTGGAACTGGGACATCAACTTAAACTGGAGTAGAAACCGCACCCGAGTGGTGGAACTGAGTGACAACCTGGACCGAATCATCCTTTGGGGGGAAAATGATGCAGGAGCCATTACCTTCCTTGGGCAGGACATCGGAGACATGTATAGCACGGGCTTTGCTCAAGTAGAGGATCCGAATTCTCCCTACTATAAATGGCCCATTTTGACCAGTACAGGAGCCTGGCAACCCTTCCGTCGGGTTGATGAAGAGCTTCGCCATGTCGGGAATTTTAACCCTGACTTTATCCTTGGAGCCCAATCCAGTTTGAGTTACAAGCGATTTGTTCTGAACTTCAGTCTTGACTGGAGGCATGGGGGTAATTTCATGTCTCACACCTATCGGTACGGAGAGTCTGACTGGAAGTCTCAACGGCAGTTGGATAACCTGATACCGGGAGGTTTGTATTCGGATGCTGAATTGGTAGAATTGCTAAAGTCAGATCCGGATAAATACATCATTCCACGTCCGGGGAATTTCCCAAGAGTCGGTGGACATACGGCTGAGACGGGCGGTATGCCTCTGGATGAGAATGGGCACGACGGCGCATTCATACCCGGTGTCATTCAAACAGCCGGAGCGGACACCCCCGATGACTTCAGCGATGACGTCTATCAGGAGCACCTGGGTGGTCCCGAAACAAACATTTATCCCATCACCAATACCTACGCCTGGAGATTTAACGAGCAGGTAACTTTTGATGCCTCCTTCGTTAAGTTACGAGAGCTTTCCATCGGCTATAGAATACCTAACTTTGGAGCTTTCCGAAATGCTACGTTTGCCATTTACACGAGAAACATCATGTTGTGGACCAAGGCGGATATTGGAGTCGATCCCGAAAGAGCGTTCTGGGCCAGTGGTGGTACCCAAGGTAATACTTCTCAGCAGTTTCGTCAGGGAATCGAGCGACAGAACGTACTGCCCTGGAGTGCCCCTGTAGGGTTCAAACTCAATTTCAATTTGTAAATCGCTAATACCATACAAATCATGAAACATATATTTGATTTTCGTAAAATAGCCCTGTTCGTGTTTGGGTTGGTCTTGTTCACCGGTTGCGACGAAAAGCTGGATGAAATAAACATCAATCCCTTCGGAATAGAGCCATCTGATGCAAATCCCAATTTGCTAATGCCTACGGTCCTGGCCTCAGCGGCTCAAAGTTACGTAAACCTCGGCTACAACGATCTGGCCGGCGCCGTGCAACACACCCAGAAAAACGGCTGGTATTCCGGTCATAATTTTTACGACTGGAGTAGCCGAAGCTGGGCAGGATGGTACGACATTTTGCGGACCAATGAATTGATGATTAGAAGAGGCGAAGACCTGGAAAATAATTTCTTCCAGGGCATGGGCCTTACGATGAAGTCCTTTGTTTTTGGCAATATCACCGATCTTTGGGGAGATGCTCCGTATACCGATGCCCTAAAAGGGGACCAGGGAGGCGAAGAATTCCAGTATCCAAAGTTTGACAGCCAGGAAGTGATTTACGACGGCATTATTTCCGACCTTCAGCAAGCGGTACAGTTGCTGGGATCCGCCTCTCCCAATGGAGTGAACGCCGGGAACGACCTGTATTACAATGGAGACGTAGGCAACTGGAGGCGATTTGCCAATTCCCTGCTGCTAAGGTACTACATGCGCCTTTCCGAAAAGAAGCCGGATGTGGCGCGGGCCGGCGTGGAGGCAATTTATAGCAGCGGAATTTACATTCAGGATCCTTCTCAGGATGCGACGCTGGATTATACCGGTGGTGCGAGCGATGAGTGGCTATCCCGACACGTTCGGTTAGATCCGGATGGCTTTCAGCGGTACCAAGCCTGCCAAACGTTTATTGACCAATTGACCGGCACCATGGATCCCCGCCTTACCGTATGGTTTGATTCGGTTCGCGTGCAATGGGTACCGGATGAAACACTGACCACCGCCACGGAAGATTTCATCCGGGCAAACGGAGAGCCGCTGGCAGTGGTTACCTATCCCTACGATGATTTTGTGGAGTTGTATTCGGACGTTAAATTCACCAGAAGGTTTAATCCAAACATGGCGGATTATAATACAGACCTGTACGTAGGATTGCCGCCGGCGATCACCGTACCCGAATCCTACAATGGAAATCCATCTCCAGGTCAGGGTACGCAAAATCAGCACGTTTCCCAGTTGGCGCCTATTTACAGCACCGCAGGTGCTCCCGGAGATATCCTGAAGGCGCGAATCATCTCGGCTGCCGAGGTAAGCTTTATTTTTGCGGAAGCCGCCCTGAAAGGATGGAACGTAGGAGACGCAGAAACGCACTACAACAAAGGCATCGAGCAGTCGCTGGATACCTGGGGAAGAGGCGGTACCTATGCTGATTTTATTAGTCAGCCGGACATCGCTTTCAACAACTCCCTGGAACAAATCCTCACGCAAAAATGGGTGGCTAGCTGGACCGCCGCAGCGGAATCGTTTGCCGATTACCGAAGGACCGGATTCCCGGCTTTGGAAGCAGGACCGCTTTCTCCGCAGCCTGAGGTAGCCTTGCGTTTCCAGTACGGTAGCGACGAGTACAACAACAATTCCACGAATATCAACAGTGCGCTGGACCGACTGGAAATAACGCCGTTTTCCGGAAACTTTGGTGCGGATAGCCAGTGGTCGAAGCCATGGCTGTATCAGGGAACGAACGTACCGTTCTAAGCTTATTAAGATTTATAGAGTTTTTTGCAACGTGCTTCTCTCTGGTAAAAAGGGGAAGCACGTTTTTTTTTGCATAGGGCTAACCGCAGCAATCTCAAAAAGGCGGGTGGCTGTACCCGCTGTTATAATCCCCGAAACCCGCAAACAGCTGCTCGGGCAGGGAAAGGTATCCCAAGAAGCCAATTAGGAAGGCAGGAAAATGAGTAACAGCGACACCTAGGCGATTTTTTCTCAGGAGGATATGTCCCCTTGTTTCCCCTACTGAATAGTTCCTATGGCAGCGCGGAATTTAGGGGTGGTTGGGTAGTAGCTGGGGAACGGGGCCGGGCAGTCCCCAATGGGGACCATAAAAAAGTGAACAGAATCCCTCCCGGCGAATCAGGTTTTCCCGGGTAGGGGGAATGGAACCGTTGGCGTCTCCTTTCCCTCCTGCCCGGGTCCACTTGTTGCAGCTTTTTTTATGCGCCGAACCGTTTGTTCATGCCTGGCATTTCTCCATGTATGCTGATAGCAATCAGGCTAAGCAGAGCCAGGAACAACAAAATAGCCACTAATTTGTACCCCCATTTTGCGGGTTTTGGCATGTTGGTGGCGATTTCCGGTTTAAACTTTTGAAGCAAAAATAGAATTACCAGAAAGTTGAGGATGTACAGAAATTGTTCGATACGGTAGAAGCTCAGAAAAGAACCCGTGATCAAAATGGTAAAGATAATGTAGACCGAAAAATACGTCACAAAGACTCCCAGCACTTCTTTTTCATTAAAATCCTGTCCACGCTTCCCCTTCTTTTCTGAAAAAAGGGTAATCCAATAGACGGCAGGTACCAAAAAGGCAACCAGTGCGACCCATCGTACCATACTCACCCAGATCTCCGGATCCTCAATCAGCTTGCCCAGGGTGGGTGCTAAATCCCGCTCGATAAACGATTGCTGCCAAACGAAAAAAGGGATAAATAACAGGAATCCCAACATGGGCAGTGTTAAGTTCTTGTAGGAATAGTGGGGAGCAGCTTCTTCCTTCGGCCAGGTGCCGGTGAATGTACCGTAAGCCACGCCTAATCCACCAAAAAATCCCAGGGAATATTCCATCACGTTCCACATATTGAAGGGCACTTCGGCGACATTTCCCATGACTTGAAGGAAATTCCCAAAACCAAATCCAAAACCCGCGCCCAAGCCGCCATACATGGCCACTCGGATGACGCTGTATTGTTTCGTGCGTGCCAGGTAATACATCAAGGCAAGACCCATGCCCGCACACACGCCCCATGCTTCAGATCGGGGCGGCGTCATGGCAATGCCCAGCTGCTCGATAATAAAATAGTAAAAGATGATGCCACCCACGGTCATTTCCATGATCACCTGATGCCATTTGACCTTCTTTTTGGGTGTATCGGCTAATACCAAGCCGAAAAGTCCCCCACCTATTAGCCCATAGAGACCCCCGATGACAAAAAGCATTGTTAAGCCATAGTAGACGTTGACGAAATCTACCCCCCGTCCATAACCCACCACGGCCCCGTAGCTCATCATGCCTCCCAATCCCCAACCCACGGCGCCCGCAAAAGCGGCTTTCATTGCTTTGTTGTACCAGGACTTGTTTTTGGCCAGCAGAATGATGCAAAGGCTCCCGATACCTCCAGCCCAGGCCGCACCCTGCTCGTGACCAAACTGTCCCCGGATGGCCCATGCCGTACCGAGTGCCATGCCTGCCAGCAGCAGGGAAACGACCGTGTTTTTGTTCATCTGTTTCATAGTGGTGATGTTTCGAAAATTGCTTGTACCTGAGAATCTACACAAGGTAGAAGCACAGGTTCCTACCGCTAGGGATTACCTGACGCAATGGCCGGCACGGCGACCAAAATAGGTCGTTTGTTCGCCAGTCGGTTTACCTGCCGATGGAAATTTACCAGCCGCATGGTATACGGAATCGATTATTTTGATGTAATACCCCTTTGCAGGTAATTGTACCATTCCCGTAGCCGGTTTTCTTCATAAAACCGCAGCTTGGAGGGCTTGATCAGCAATTCACTTGCCAGCGAGGTACCTTTTCCGGTATTCGATGGGGTTGCAGCCCTTGACTTGCTTGAATTGCCTGGCGATATTTTTGCTGTCGTTCAAGCCCAAATCCAGTGCAATTTCAAAAACGGTCTGATCCGTTTCCAGCAGTTTTTGTGTAAATTTTTCAATGCGCAGGTTAAAAATGTACTTGTAAATCGGGTACCCGGTAATTTGGTGAAACCGCTTTTCCAGGCTTCTTCTCGAAAGCGGCACCTGCCGGACCACCTCGTCGACTTGTAGGTTCTTTTCGATATTTTTATGGATGTACTTAAGCGTGGAGGCGATGTAATCGTCATTCGTGGCATAGATGTCGGTGGATTGCCGGGTAATGATCTGGGTGGGCTTTACGTGGATGTCGTAGTAGTGATCCGCCCCGTTTTGGATCATGGTTTCCATGAGTTTAGCCGTATCGTAGCCTCCTTTTTCAATGTCCAGGCCGATGCTCGAGAGGGGAGGGTCGGACAAATCGCATAGCATTTCGTCGTTGTCCACGCCCAGTACCGCCACTTCTTCCGGTATCCGGATTTTATTTTGCTTGCAGGCCTCGGTAATGTGCAGCCCCTGATTGTCGTCGCAGGTCATGAGTGCGATGGGCTTGGGCAGGGAGATGAGCCATTTGCTCAGGGAGTTACTTTTGTAGTACCAAAGATCGGTGGAGCGGGATTTGCGGTGTTCGAAGTAATTCACCTTGAAACCGACCGAGTTGATTTTCTTTTCAAAACCTTCGGCCCTTTCCCGGGACCAGACGATATCGTTGAATCCATAAAAGGCGAAGTTTTTAAAGCCCTTTTTAAGGAAGTATTCCGCACCCATCTGTCCCGCTTCGTGGTAGGCCCCGGTAATATTGGGAAGTTCGCTAAACCGCTCCTTAAAATCCTGGGCAATCACTGGAATTTTCGAATCAATGATCAGTTTCAGGTCCATCTCATTGTAAAGCTGACCGATGATGCCATGCGCTCCCCATTCTTTTGCCCAGTCGAGTATCCCTTTGATCCCAATCGTCTCCCGGTAATACAAAGGCATCCGGCAGTAGGTCCAGGGGCCATGTTCGGCGGAGTACTTGGAAATACCTTTCAGTAAGCTTTTACTGTATTCTTCGGCAAAGTCCAGCAAAAGGATGATTTTGTACATGCTTTACTTAAAGATGTCTTTGATACTTTTGGTAGCATTGCTTACCAGTGGTTTGGCCCATAGGCCTATGCTTAATATGTAGCCTAAGGTAACCAAAAGAAACAGCATGGCCAATTTAAGTCCGACCAGCTCTGCCAATCCCCCGACAATTAATGGGACCACCGCTCCTCCGGCGATGCCGGTGCAAAGAATGCCAGAAAAAGTGCCGTGATGCTGTGAAACAGAATTGAGAGCCAGGGAAAAAATGACGGACCACATCACCGATGCAAAGAACCCGGTTAAGGGGAAGGCAATCAGCGCCCAGGAAACCGGCCCGAATAACGCCGCCAATAAGGCAATGATGGCCCCAGAGGTAAATCCTACCAAAACGGTGCGGCTATCCATAAATTTGAGCAGCAATAGCCCCAACAAACAGCCAATGGTGAGCAATCCCCAAAAATAGGAAATTACCGAAGCCCCCGTGGTGGCAGGATCTACGCCATGATAGGTTTGCAAAAACTTGGATATCCAATTCGCGATTCCCTGCTCCGTTCCCACGTAAGAGAAAATGCCCAGAAAATATAGAATGACGTATTTATTGGATAGTAGTTCCTTAAATGCCACGCCAATATCGATTTTTTCGTCTTCCTTTAACTCCACCTTGGGAAAGCGAGCCAGGTACACCACGATAACCATTACAAAAGAAATGGCTGCAAACACCCAATAGAGGGAAACCCATTTGAGGTTTTCAGGCACCATCCCGTCTAAAAATGAAAATAAGGCCCCGGGATCGCCGGTATGGATATGCGTAACCAGGTAACTGTAAAGCATGGGGCTTAGAAATGACGCGGCACCAAAAGCCAATTGACCCAAAACCGAGTTAAATGCGAAGTGTGCTTCTCCCCCGGCGGTCCGAAGCAACGGGTTGATTACTACCTGTAGAATGGCCATTCCAATGCCGATGATAAACAGGGATGTTAGTGCAATACTAAAACTGGGAATCAAGGCGAAGACCAGCGCCCCCGCAAAAGCCAATGCAAAGGCTACCACGAGCATTTTCTTTTCCTTGTATTTTTCTACCAGGATTCCCGAGGGAATGGACATGACCGCATAGGCAACAAAAAAGGAAAAAGGTAAAAATCCTGCCAATCCGATGCTAAGGGTGAAGCTGTCGATGATATCCGGAATGATCGGTCCAAGGATGTTGGTGAGGAATGAGATCACAAAAAATATAAGTAGGATGAGCGCAACGATCAGGTTGTTTTTTTTCATAGCGTTGGTATTTCAAAGGATGAAGGTAGCCATTAAATTCGGGAATGATAGGTTTGATCGGGGAGGGTTGTATCGGCCTGGTTTCGCACGCATTGGTACCGGTCCTGAGTTCTTGAGGCCAACCACGAAACCGGTCACCTAAACCAGTCCGTTTGCATGCTCCAGGGATAAGTCGACCAGGGCTGCGGCTCCCAACAGGGCGATGTCCTCATTCTTTGTCAGGTGAATTTTCAACTTTTTTATGGACTCTGGATAAATAAAATCGCTAAAACTCGCTTTCATACTCGCCTCAAAATAGGGAAAGGCGTTTGCGACCGAGCCCCCAATCACAATGGCTTCGGGGTCATAGGTATACATGACCACTTGTACGGCAGCGCCAAAATGGTAGCCAAACGCTTCCCAAAGCTCCAAGGCCTTTTCATCGCCGCGCTCCGCCTGGTTAAACGCATCCAGTGCGGTGGTTTGATGAAACGCACTGAAAAAATTCCCACTTGCGTAGTATTCGATATTCTTATCTTTGTAGGGAAGTAAACCAATTTCACCAGCGCCGCAATTGGTCCCGGCATATAGCTTGTTTCCGATGATAATGCCTGAACCCAGGCCCGTACCTATGGACATGCCCACCATGCAGGAATAATCTCTGCCCAGGCCAAACTTGTGCTCACCGATCGTAAAACAATTGACGTCATTGTTTACAAAAACGGGAAGTTTGAATTCATCCTCCAGGATATCCTTTAGGCTCACTTTCTTCCAGGACGGAATATTGGTGACATTGTAGACGATACCCTTTGCTACATCCACCACCGAGGGGACACCAATGCCAATCCCGTCTACCTTATGTTGGGTCAGTGGCTCAATGAACTGCTTCACCTGATTTAAGGTTGACTCGAGGTCGTCTTTTTCTTTCAGTAAGGCCTTGGTTTTGTGGATAATCTTTCCCTCTTTCTCAATACCTACCTGGATTTTTGTTCCTCCTAAATCTATTCCTATGTTCATTTCGCTACTTAGGGTGAGTTTTTATAAAAAAGAAACAACAAATATATTTTAATTTACCTATTTTACAAATCACTACCTGACTTCGGGTGTGTCCGGTGCACGACTCCATCTAATTGGTTTTCAGTTAGTAATACTAGCAAGTTCACCATTCCATTTAGCAGTTATACTTGGATTTATGGGTATGTACTATTTTTGGAACGATGTTTTTTTTACTAGTACAATTGACAAAAAATGGGTATTGTTACCAGTGTAGCCGGAATAAGATGGGAGAGAATGTGGTTTCCCTAAAAAAAAGTCTTGCAACAATTAACTAGCAGTTGGCCACAAATCAATCATCAAATTGAGCCTGCCTGAGGCAGGTGAGACTCTAAGGAACGATTATCAAACAAGCGGAGATTTACTATGGCCGCGAAAAAACAAATGATACACCTATGAAACGACGGGAATTTTTTTCAAAAAGTATGTTGGCATCAATAGGATTTGGTGTCGTGAATCCAACGTTGGGGTTAAGTAAGCCCCCAGTTCGGACCTTTCGGAAACAGGCAAAGAACATTATTTTTCTCGTAAGCGACGGCATGAGTACCGGAACACTTACGATGGCAGACCTGCTGTTGCGGCAGAAAGAAGGAAAAAAGAGCCGGTGGATGAGTTACTACCTGGGAGGATTTGCCAAAAGGGCACTTATGGATACGGCTTCTTCCAATTCTCTTGTGACGGATTCGGCTGCTGCCGGGAGTTCCTGGGGTGGAGGCATGCGGGTACCAAACGGTTCGCTGAATGTAGGGCCCAAGGGGGAGCTTCCTGTTCCGATTCTGCAAAAATTTAAGCATGCAGGAAAATCGGTCGGTTGCGTGACTTCGGTCCAAATCACCCATGCTACTCCCGCATCCTTCTGCGTAAACGAGAAAAGCAGGAGTGCCATGCCCGAAATCGCGGCGAAATACCTTGAACTCGAATTTGACCTGATGATGGGTGGAGGAGCGGAGGTCTTTGACGCTTCTATGCGGAAAGACAAGCGTGACTTATTTGGAGCGTTCCAAAAAGCTGGCTTTTCGGTAGTCAGGGATCGGGACCAAATGATGGACTTGAATGGAGACAAGCCGGTATTGGGTGTTTACAGTGAGGGGGGCATGCCTTACGCCATTGACCGGGAGAACGACCCGGAGTTAAAAAAGAAGGTACCTTCTTTGGCAGAAATGTCCCGAAAAGCAATTGAAATTCTTTCTCAGAATCCGAAGGGTTTTGCCATGCAAATCGAAGGAGGGAAGGTGGATTGGGCTGCGCATGCCAACGATGCACCTGCCTTGCTTTACGACCAATTGGATTTTGATGAAGCCGTGGGTATAGCCTTGGATTTTGCTGCAAAGGACGGAGAGACTCTGGTAATCATGACAACCGATCATGGGAATGCCAATCCGGGGCTTTTTGCAGCGGATAAATTCTCCAGGCTGTATACCACCTCCCATTCTAACGAATGGGTGTTGAGCCAGTTATCACCCGATAATACGGCCGGACAGGTAGCGGATTTTATCGAAACCTATCAGGGGCTTCAATTGAAGAAAGAAGAAATTGACGCGTTGATGAAAAGTTACCGGGGAACCAGTACGGACGGCCTGTACGGTTCTACCAAGGTGCCGAATCACCTGTATGCGCAGCTACAGTACGCGCATACCGGAATAGGTTGGGCAGGGACCGGGCATTCTGCCGATCATGTGGAACTAGCCATGTATGGGCCTGGGAGTGAAAACCTACCCGCCTACATCGAAAACTATAAATTGCACAATTTTATGTTGGATGCGGCGCATGTGCCTGCGTTGACTTACGCCGGCTAGAGATATCCCTTCACTGGCAGAAGGGAGTCTTTGGTGGCCGGGGTCCGGGCGCCGGAGAAGCAAACAAAGCGGGCCAAAGGTCCGGAAAATCCGTCACCTTTCGTCGAGTTAATGTTTTGTAGCCTTTCAACATATGCCGGCGAAAGAAGCCCTTTTTACCAAAAATATTCAAACAAGCGACATACCAAAAATACGTAATTATGAAACATTCTATAAGAGGCATTGGCGTTCTGTCAGTCCTGTTGGGTTCCTTGTCCTGCGGCGGCCCGGAGTCAGACGCTTCCGAGCGGGAGTACGAAGGAAAGGAGACCATGAAGGAAGTAGGGGTAAGCAGCATTGCGTACGAACATATTTTTACCGACGACCGGCCTTTTGCACAGTGCCATGCTTCGACAATGATTCCGCTGGGTGAGGAAAAATATTTGGTCGCCTGGTTTGCGGGGTCCCACGAAAAGCACGACGACGTAGGCATTTGGACGGCCAAAGGAAAACCGGGGAATTGGTCCGAACCAAAGTTATTGGTGAAGGTTCGCAACGACCCTCACTGGAACCCCGTGCTATTCAATGCGCCCGACGGCAAGGTCTATTTGTATTTTAAAGTGGGGAAAGAAATCGACTTTTGGGAAACCTGGGTGCAGGTTTCCGAAGATGGCGGGGAGACCTGGTCGGAGGCCAGAGAATTGGTGCCTGGAGATAAAGGGGGCAGGGGGCCGGTCAGAAACCACATGTTGGTACTTTCCGATGGTACCTGGCTGGCACCGTCATCGGACGAAAAAAACAAGGTATGGACGGTCTTTGTAGACCGTTCGGAAGATGGAGGCAAGACTTGGGAGGCTAGCGATAAGCTGGACATGGACCGGTCGGTAATTACCGGGGAGGGAGTCATCCAGCCTGCCCTTTGGGAATCCAAACCCGGGCACGTACACATGTTGATGCGCAGCAGTTCAGGAAATATTTGCCGGGCAGATTCCGAAGATTATGGAAAAACCTGGTCGAAAATTACCGAAACCAGTTTACCCAACAACAATAGCGGCATTGACGTGGCGCATTTGGGAGGCGAGAAGATTGCAGTCATCTATAATCCGGTGTCCGAAAACTGGGGTGCGCGGTACCCCATTTCGGTCGCGGTATCGCTGGACAACGGGCACAGTTGGAGTCAGACATTTGATATTGAAAAAGGGGTAGGAGAGGAGGATGAGCTTTCCTATCCAGCCATGTTTTACGAGGACGGCCATTTGGTGGCCTGCTACACCTGGAACAGGCAGCGGGTAGCATTTTGGAAAGGAAAATTGGAAGGAATTTGATAAACGAATGATGAAAAAGTATGTGATTTCCGGCTGCCTGATGCTACTGGCCGGCCAGCTGGTACTAGGACAACAAGAAACGACGTATGCCGAGAAACTGGGATATCCATCGGGTGCAAAAGTAGTGATTTTTCATGTGGACGATGCGGGCATGTCTTACGAGTCCAATGAAGGAACCATTCAATCCATTCAATCCGGAGTGGCTACTTCGTGCAGTATCATGATGCCTTGTCCTTGGGCAGCGAGTTTTGTAAAGGTAGCGCTACAGGAATCCATGGATGCGGGTATTCACCTGACGCTTACATCCGAGTGGAAAGATTACCGCTGGCATCCACTTTCGGGAAAAGATGCAGTGCCGGGTCTGGTAGATCAGGAAGGGGCCTTTTGGCCGTCTGTAGCGGAAGTGGTGCGGAATGCAAGTGCGGATGAGGTGGAACGAGAGCTACGGGCTCAGGTAGATCGGGCTCTAGAGATGGGACTCCGTCCCACGCATATGGACAGCCACATGGGCACACTCTTTTACCATCCGCCGTTTTTGGAGCGGTACATAAAGGTAGGGGTGGATTACGGCATTCCGGTGATGTTTCCCGGGGGCAATAACAAACTGCTCAGGCTTTCCATGAACGACAACCTCGTCAAGCAACTAAAAAAGGAAGGAAGCTACCGGGAGGGAATGGAACTCCCGGGAAACCCACTGTTGGAACAGGCCCCGGAAGTGGGGGCCCAAATTTGGTCGGCTGGCCTGCCGGTTTTGGACGATTTGCATACGGTAAGTGGTAACTGGAAGCCAGACGGAGCGGTGGAAGATACCGAATGGGGCAAGTACAAGGTTGCGCAATTCAAAGAGGTGCTGTCTCAAATGGACCCCGGGTTGGCCATGATCATCGTTCACAGCAACGGTGACCGAAAGGTCTTTGATCGGATCAGTTCCTCGGGAGGGTCGCGGTATGCAG
Organism: Cyclobacterium xiamenense; assembly: GCF_900109255.1. Classification (NCBI taxonomy): domain Bacteria; kingdom Pseudomonadati; phylum Bacteroidota; class Cytophagia; order Cytophagales; family Cyclobacteriaceae; genus Cyclobacterium; species Cyclobacterium xiamenense. The sequence goes on from NZ_FNZH01000003.1 coordinate 126,809, forward strand.
ACATGCTTGCGATGACCGACCCGGAACTGCAGCGGTACATTGAAGCAGAAGGAATTATTTTGACTACCTGGCAAGAAGTCATGGATAGAAGGAAAAAGGCCCGATGAAAAAGACGCGGTGGATAGTGCTTTGGTTGATGTTGGCGGGGTTTTCCCTGCAAGCACAATACATTCCAAAAGAAAAGGTGGTGGTGCAAGAGCAGTTGATTTTTCCCCTTCAGGAAAAGCACGTGCACGGAAGCAGTATCGTCGCCTTACCAAATGGAGATATGCTAGCAGCCTGGTTTGAAGGGTCCGGGGAGCGAACCGCGGATGATGTCCGCATCATGGGTGCCCGGCTGAGGAAACGCGATACCCAGTGGGGCGCACCATTTCTAATGGCAGATACGCCCGGTCTTCCGGATTGCAATCCGGTACTATTCTTAAATCAAGAAGGAAAGCTGTTTCTGGTCTGGATCGCCGTGCAGGCAAACCGCTGGGAGCAGTCCATACTCCGGTTGCGAACCAGTACCGCTTACGATAATGCCGGTGCGCCCATGTGGGACTGGCAGGACAATATCTTGTTGAAACCGGGGGATTCCTTCCACCAGGAAGTAGTTAAGAAATTTAAGGAACTGCCAGCGACCGGGGCCGGTTGGTCAGAATATGCGCCCCTGTATGACGAGATGATCATTGAGGCAAGTACGGATGCTAAAAAGACCAGTATTGGTTGGATGACTCGCATCAAGCCCCTGACCTTACCCTCGGGGCGATTGTTGTTGCCACTTTATTCCGATGGATTTAATTTTTCCATATTGGCTATTTCGGACGATGACGGGGAAACCTGGACGGAAAGTAAGCCCATCGTCGGGAGGGGTCCCATACAGCCTGCCCTCGCGCAACGGAAGGATGGCGAAATTGTGGCCTTTATGCGGGACAGTGGTGACGCGCCGAACCGCCTACAGCGGAGTTACTCTTCCGATGAAGGGATGACCTGGACTGCCAGTGAAAAGTCGACGATCCCCAATACCGCCAGCGTAGAATTGCTGGTACTGGACGATGGACGCTGGATTTTTTTGGGAAACGACGTAGATGATGGCAGGTATCAATTAGCCATGTATTTTTCCGACGATGAGGGCCGGACCTGGCGAAGTAAAATGTACCTGGAAGACGAGAAAAAGGGATTTGGGGGATTTTCCTATCCTGCCCTGATCCAGGATACCGAAGGTCAAATCCATGTCACGTATTCTTATCACCTGCAGGAAGGAGGGAAATCCATAAAATATTTAAAAATCGATCCAAATAAATTCTAGTAAAGGTAGCCCTATTTTACCGGTCTGCTGTATTACCATTGAGCAAATCGGTAACCGTTACTGGTAGAATTGATTTGACTTTAGTAGTTAGGTTAGGTAAGTTTTGTCCGTTCCTGTCCGCTGGGCAGGGCGGACAAATTTATTTTACAGGTGCCGGTTTTTAAGCAACTCAGCGTTTACAAACTGGTAATATGGCCAGATATTCTCTGTAGATAGTATTCCCATTCCGACACGGTTCTTTCTTTTACTGCTCGGATCTGGGTGATACGCACAAAAAAGAACCTCTGACACCCATGAACAACTGTACACGAGACGGGTGTGGGTAGGGATATTGGCTTGGTTGGTGGGAGCCCGGCAAGCAAACCGATACATGGGAGGCAGGTTGAGTACTGACACAGCATCCCTTGGATTTTATCCGGTAGCATGTAGCGACTAATCACCGGAAAAAGGGCCGGTGTCTCGAAGAGAATCCAAGAGCTCAAAGGACCGAAACGGTTTTGCCGCCCGTCGAACGAATGAAAACTTTTGTATCCTGGACGAGACCTGACAAAACGGTACATCCGGACAAAGCGCAGCCGATGGGTAGCTGCTCCTATATCGAATGAGCAGGATCGCGCCGTTGCATTAAGGTGCGGATTTCTGGCGCCGCAAACTACTGGAACAAAAAACGAAAAAGACGAATAATTTAATCTTGATTATGAAAAGAATAGTGCGATTTTACGGATTGGCTTTGCTGGTGACTTTAGCCGGGCAGGTCTCCTTTTCTACCGCATCCGCCCGGCAGGGAGAAAGCCATTGGAAGGACGACCACTTTATTCAGGATTTTAGTATCAAGTACAGCTACGAAGATGTACAAAGACCGTTGAAAAAGGTAGTAACCGACCGAAATGGGAAAATACAGGTACTGTCCTCGGCAGGCTTGCTGCATCCCCACGCCGGTGCCTTCCTGTATCCCGGGGACTTGGCCGTTGATGGTACCTATCGATTCCTTGCGGAAAAGGCGATTGTGGACCTTCAGGTATACCGGGAGCAGTTGGTGTACCTGGACGACGAAGCGGTACTTAGCAATGCCTGGGCTGGCGAATTGTTTTCCAGGCACCAAATGTCTGGCGCCCGGATGTTTGCCGGAGGGGAAGATTTCGACTTTCTCCTGGCGGGTGAGGGAGAATTAAGTTACCTAAAGGATTCCAATAGGCTTTGGCGGAGCAAAATTTCCGGACCGGTATTGGATTTGAAGTATGCACCGGGTACCAACCGCTTTTGGATACTCACCCCGGTTTCGCTCCATACCTTTTCCCCCGAAACGGAGGAGTTGAAGCTCGTTTTTGAAGGGGCGGATTTCACGGCTTTTGATGTGGTGGCCTCCGGCACCAGGACCATCATTGGCACCTCCAATGGATACATTGAGTTCAACAATCTTAGCAACAAAGCAGGGGGTGAGATTCATAGAAAACTACCCGTCACGGAGATTCGAACGGTTGCGGAGGTAAATGGACAGATTTGGTTTGGAACGCCCGAAGGGGCATTTTCCCTTCGTCGTGACGGGGGATACCATTACTATTACGGTAAACGTTGGCTTCCGGACAACCGGGTGGTGGATATAGCCGCGGGACCGGAGGGTTCCGTGCTGGTATTGACAGAAAAGGGGTTAGGGCAAATTGTTTTTACGGAGATGACGCTGGCAGAGAAAGCGGACTATTTCGAGAAGCAGGTCCGCCTCCGTCACCTAAGAAATGGCTTCAATGCTACACTTAGTGGCATGAGCGATGGCAACCTGTCGACAGGCTATCTCGCCGATTCGGATAATGATGGGTTATGGACCTCTATGTACCTGGCCGGAGAAGTATTTCGGTATTCCGTAACGGGTTCCGACGAGGCCCTTCAGCATGTGAGGGAATCTCTGGATGCCATGGAGCGTTTGTACACCATTAATCCGGTACCAGGTTTTCCGTCGCGTTCGTTCGAACGAAGCGGGTACATTGACGTATTGTCCGACCCGGAGCGATGGCAGCATGCCTCGGATCCGGAATGGGATTGGAAGGCCACCACGAGTAGCGATGAGGCCATCGGTCACGTATTTGTTTTTGGCGTCATTGCCGAATTGATACCGGACGAAGCAATTCGCGGCAAAGCGATTCGTTTGCTGGATGAATTGATGCAACACATTGTAGACAACGACTGGTACCTGATTGATTACGACGGTGAGCCCACCACCTGGGGCCGGTGGAATCCGGAGTACGTGAATGGTTTTGCTACGATGGTTGGGGACAGGAAATTAAATTCTTCCAACATTGTGGCCATGTTGCAAACGGCCTATTATTTTACCGGAAAGGAGATCTACAAGGAAAAGGCAAATTACCTCATGGAAAACCACGGGTATCTAGAAAACCTCATGCGCCCCATGGAAGAAATTGGCAGAGCCGAGGAAGGTAGCGATGAGTGGGCTGCCATGCTTTCCGAATCCTGGAACCACTCCGACGACGAAATGTATTTTCTGGGTTACTGGGGGCTATACCGTTACGCGTTTACCGATGAATTGAGAGACAAGTACAAGCTCGCTATCGTAGATCATTGGGAAGCCGAGCGACCCGAAAAAGACGGCCTTTGGAACATCTTCACGGCCATGGTCTCACCGGACAACTTTGATTTGGAGGAGGCAATCTGGTATTTACAGGAATACCCGCTGGATCTGATTCATTGGACCATGAAGAACAGTCACCGAAAGGATATCGTCCTGCTGGAGGAGAATTTTCGCCGCCAGTCCACTGCGGAGGTGTTGCCGCCCGACGAATTGCCCATACGCCGGCACAATGCCAACCGCTTTGACCTGGATGGTGGGCGGGACGGAAACCAGGAAAGCAGTGCCGGGGATATATGGTTGCTGCCGTATTGGATGGGCCGTTATTTGCAGGTAATTCGGTAAACATCGATTTCTGCCACTCCGCATACTGCCGGGCCGGGTTGCCGAGGGGCCGCCTTGCTGGTAAAACAGGCAGTGAAACCAAGTGGCCATGCAACAATTATTTTATACGATTTGTGTAACTTCAGCATCATGACAAAGATTACCGAACAACCTTCCCTTTACCGGCATCTGGAGAAGATGTCCGTTGCGGAACTTACGGCAAACATCAATAAGGAGGATAAGAAAGTCGCCCTCGCTATCGAAGCAGCGCTCCCTCTGATCAATCGCTTGATAGAGGGAATTCTATCCAAGCTTGAGCAAGGCGGCAGGCTGTTTTACCTTGGAGCCGGAAGCGGCGGCAGGTTATCCGTATTGGATGCCATCGAATTACCGACCACCTACGGCATACCCAAGGGCTTGGTAAACGTGATTTTGGCCGGTGGTGTACAGCACCTGATCGAAGCGCGCGAAGAGGAGGAAGACGACAGGGAGGCAGGCTGGAAGGCCCTACAGGATCAGCATGTTTCCGCAGCGGATTTTGTATTGGGTATTTCTGCCAGCGGAACCACCCCATTTGTATTGGCAGCTTTGCAGGCTTGCCGGGAAAACGGGATTCGCACCGGTTGCATCGTAAGCAATCCGGAATCCCCTATCGCCGAGGCGGCGGATTTTCCGGTAGAAATTATCACCGGCCCCGAATTCGTTTCCGGAAGTACCCGTATGAAATGTGGAACTGCCCAGAAAATGGTTTTTGATATGATATCCACCACGTGCATGATTCGGATGGGACGGGTAGAGGACAACAAAATGGTCAACGTGCAGCTTATCAATGACAAGATCATTGATCGGGCGGTAAAGATGTTGATGGAGCGGGCTGGCCTTACGGATTACGACAAAGCAAAAGCGATTCTGACCAAAAACGGATCGGTCAAGAAAGCATTGGATGCGCTTGGTAAATAAAAAAAAGGGAGACAATAACGATTGCCTCCCTTTTTTTATTCGTTCCCAAAACGTACTCAGCCGATGACCTTTTCGGCCAGTACGATAATTTTATTATCACTTACTTCCACCACGCCCCCGTCCACTACCAGCGATTTTTTACCCTCGGAAGTGGTGTAGGAAAGTGCCCCCTTTTCCAGGGCGGAAACCAGTGCCGCGTGATTTTTTAACAGTTGAAAGGAACCATCGGCTCCCGGAAAAGTGGCTTCCGAAACTTCTCCTTCAAATATTTTTTTATCGGGTGTGATGATTTCTAAATGCATACCTACGAATAAAATGACGCAACGATTTGATTTTTGCTTCGGGAAATAACTAGATTACTTGACTTCGGCCAACATTTTTTCTCCCTTGGCGATGGCATCTTCGATGCTCCCTACCAGGTTAAACGCGGCTTCCGGCAAATGGTCCAATTCTCCATCCATAATTCGGTTGAATCCTTTGATGGTGTCTTTGATGTCAACCAGCACACCTTTCAGTCCGGTAAACTGTTCGGCCACATGGAAAGGCTGCGATAGGAATCGCTGTACCCTTCTGGCGCGGTGCACGACGAGCTTGTCTTCTTCCGAAAGCTCTTCCATGCCCAGGATAGCAATAATATCCTGCAGTTCCTTATAGCGTTGCAGGATTTCTTTTACCCGCGTGGCACAATCGTAATGCTCGTCTCCCAGGATACCTGGTTCGAGGATTCGGGAAGTGGAATCCAGGGGATCCACCGCAGGGTAAATACCTAATTCGGCAATTTTTCGGGAAAGTACGGTCGTTGCATCAAGGTGGGCAAAGGTAGTGGCTGGAGCCGGATCGGTCAAGTCATCCGCAGGTACGTAAACGGCTTGTACGGAGGTAATGGATCCATTTTTGGTGGAGGTAATCCGCTCTTGCATAGCCCCCATCTCGGTGGCAAGGGTAGGCTGGTAGCCTACAGCTGAAGGCATCCTTCCCAAAAGTGCCGACACTTCCGATCCTGCCTGGGTGAAACGGAAAATATTATCGATAAAAAACAGGATGTCTTTACCGGCACCGTCTCCTTCGCCATCCCGGTAGTATTCTGCCAGGGTCAGGCCTGTTAGGGCTACACGTGCACGGGCTCCCGGAGGTTCGTTCATCTGACCGAACACAAACGTTGCTTTGGATTCCTGCAATTTTTCCAGGTCTACCTTGGAAAGATCCCAGCCGCCTTCTTCTTCCAGTGACGTTACAAAATCGTCGCCGTATGTCACGATGCCCGATTCGATCATTTCCCGCAACAAGTCATTTCCTTCCCGGGTACGTTCTCCCACACCGGCAAATACGGAAAGACCGGAATAGGCTTTAGCGATGTTGTTGATCAGTTCCTGGATCAATACAGTTTTACCTACACCGGCACCACCGAAGAGACCGATTTTACCGCCTTTGGCGTAGGGTTCGATCAAGTCAATTACTTTAATTCCTGTATACAATACCTCGGTAGAGGTCGAAAGATCTTCAAATTTGGGCGCAGACCGGTGAATGGGTAAGCGGTTCGTGTTAATGGGTTGAGGCAATCCGTCGATGGCTTCCCCGACCACGTTAAACAACCTTCCTTTGATGCTGTCACCGGTAGGTACAGAAATGGGCGCTCCCAGGTCCAAAACTTCCATTCCCCGTACCATGCCTTCCGAAGAATCCATTGCGATGGTTCGTACCCGATCTTCTCCAAGGTGCTGTTGTACCTCTAGAATTACAGTCTGGCCGTTTTCTTTTGTGATTTCTAGTGCGTCAAGGATATTTGGCAGTTTACTTCCCTCAAAGGAAACATCCACTACAGGACCAATTACCTGAGTTATCTTACCAGTATTCGCCATTGTTTGATTTATAAGATGAATAGGAACAATACTTTTTTTAATTCGAGTGCAAAATTAGTTAATATTGCTGAATACCAAAGGATGTTTTAAAAATTAATGCACTTTGCCTCAAATTTTTATAAGACTAGATTTTTAATACAAAAAATTTCTTCATTTTGAGCGTTCGTGGATTTTTGGGTCTCGCTAAAACATCCTTCGTGCCCGCACCCAACGCCTGGACCAATAGCGGGATTGGATATTGTCCTCGGTCACTCCCAGGGAAGTGGAGGCGTGAATGAAATAAACGGTACCGCTTCGCTTTTCGGTAATAATGCCGGCATGGGTCACTTTCCTTCGCCGTTTCCCAGTCGCAAAAAAGACCACATCCCCTTTTTTTAGCTTTCGCTTTGACACGCGCTTGCCAACGCGACTCTGCTCTTCGGAAACCCGCGGCAAGTTGACGCCCACACTTCGGAAGGAAAGATAGACCAGGGCGGAACAGTCCATGCCGGCCCGGGTGGTTCCTCCGTACCGGTACGGGGTTCCCTGGAACGTTTTTGCCGTTTCCACAACTTTTTCGACGTGTTGTTGCCGGATTTTCCGGGTAGTGCCGCAGGCGCTGAGGAGCAGCACGGCCAATCCAACGCCGAAAATCAGGTACACGTTTCTGTTTATGCCGTTTTGCATAGCGGATGTAACATTTCTTCAATGATAGAAAAACAGAACCGAACTAGCAACGTTCCGTTCAGGTAAGATGCAAGGCCCCGCTAAATTACTTCGGATCCTCCGTGTAATTTTTGACGGAATTGGTTACTTTTATTCCTTCAAGTAATGCCGATTACCCGAAATAGCCTTGCAGGTATTGCTGTTCAAATAAGAAATCAAATCCCGTTGACGGAGCATGAGTAAAGATGATTTTAGAAGGCTCACCCTTCAAAAGAAGATACAGAAATTATACACCGAAGGGACATTCGTGGTAGCCATCCGGTATTACACGTATAAGGTAAATCTATATTTGCTGGGCCGGGAATACGTGGAAGTATTTTACAACCATAAACACGACCGAATCGATAAAATTGAATTTTTAAACCAGCGGCATTCCCGAATGAAGTTTTACCTCGATCAGATCAGCCTTACCGAGATATGATTCATTCGGAGAAGTTTGCTGCCCGTCGGCTAATTTCCTCATGAATTTCCAGAACTCTCGGGATGACGAGTTCTTTTTCGTCGTTGGGAAGGATGTACGTTGCGAGGCTGTTTTTTTTTGCGTCCCCCCATTGTTTTTCCATAATCTGAAGGATTTGTTGTCGGCTTCTCTGCCGATCTCGCTTCATAACCCGATCGATCCGCATCTCTTGAGGTGCTGTCACGTGAACGGTAACATCCAGTTCCCGATAGGTGCCGGTTTCAAACAACAAGGCGGCCTCCTTCAGGACGTAGTCAGCTACTTGCCTGTTTGCCCAGTCGGTAAAGTCCTGGCCTACTGCCGGATGAACCAGTTGGTTTACTTTTTCTGTTTGGGTTGGATCGGCGAACACTTTTTCGGCCAGGTAGCTGCTGTTTAGTTCGCCGGTGGCTGTGTATGCCGATTCACCAAACTGCGCGTTGATACGTTTTTTCAAAGTGGCGTCATGGGCCATGAGCCATTTGGCACGATTGTCGGCATTGTAAATGGGAACCCCAAGCAGGGAAAAAATCCTGGAAATAAGGGATTTTCCGGCACCGATGCCCCCGGTTATGCCTACCAACAGGGTTTTTTTCCTACTCATAGATCAGCTTGAACGTTTCCGGATCGAAGGTGATATCCCGGATGTAGTCAGGGATTTCGTTTAGAGAAGCGGAGATCGTGCTGTCCTCCCGATTTCGGTTGTTGTAGTTCAAGACAGCGCTTAGTTCCAGTTCGTTTAGCATCTCTTGCTTGTCCTCCTGAATCAAAAAACGGACTTCCATATCCGTGATCGCTGCATCAATCGTCACGTTTTCGGGAAAGTAGCGTTGCTGTATTTGAAGGGTTAGCTGACTTTCTACGAAGGCAATTACTTCGAAAGATACTTGAGCCGTTTCTTCATCTAACCGTAGAAATTCTCGCTGCTCCCTACTTAGGTTGATTGGTAAAAGCCGGGAGAAGTTTTCCCGGATTTTGTCTTCACCGAAGCCAAGCGGCAATTTGCCCTCCATTTGCTCAATGATAGAAATGGGGCCGGTTACCGTTACGGTTTCTGGATCAATGGTGATCGGTGAGGCATAGGCATGGTTTTCTGCAACGGTGTTGGCAGTGGTATCCGGAACCAATTGGATTTTTTTTGATACGATTTTATCGATCTTAAAGAAAAGTGTGTCGGGAAGGATGTTTACCAGACTGGAGGAGGCAAGGTATTCGTCCATCTGCTGCTCCAGTTCGGATGCAAGCAGGTAGGGTCTTTGGAAGGGGTCTTCAACAAAGACTTCCAGAGGCGTGACACTGATTTTGAAGTGCCGTTTGAGCAGATCCCATCCGTTTCCATTGATTTGAATCCCCACTTCCTGGGGGATTTCTTCAACAGCCATGTAATCCGCTTCGTCGTACCGTATCTGTATGGGTTGCTTTACCGTGGTTGTGTAATTGTCTTTGTTCAGGGCGTTTAAAAGCCAAAAGGTGGTAGCCGTAACCACACAGAGGACTACCACCTTCAGATTGGATGATTTTTCAGGTTTAAGTTTCCTAAAGTAATTACCAAGAGTACTCAACTGTACGGATAATTAATTGGCATTGGTTAATTTTTTGGTATAATCGAGCGAGAGAGCGGTTTTTTCTACTTTGAGTTTCATCCCCTTGTCCAGTTCAACGAGTACCTGATCCCCTTCCACAGCGTAAATTTTGCCATGGATTCCGCCGACGGTAACTACCTGATCTCCTTTCTTAATTTCGGAGATAAACTTGGTCGTTTCTTTCTGTTTTTTCTGTTGGGGGCGGATCATGAAGAAATACATGATCAAAATGATACTTCCGAATAGAAATACCTGACCCATGATGCCGCTACCGGCAGCACCGTCTATTTGAAGCAATAATGAATGGTACATTTTTATCGTTTAACAGGACCTGCAGAAGGCCCGGATGATGCAGAAGCTGTTTTTCTAGTGACATTACCTTTTAAACGCAAACGGGTCACGTTCGGAGAGGTATTGGCCTGTATGGTGACGGTTGGGCTTTGAACGCCTGACTTTCCAGTAGAATTAAAGACGACTTTCACAAATCCTTCTTCTCCGGGCTTAATGGGCGTCTTGGTCCACTCAGGGCTGGTGCAACCACAGGAGGCCTGTATGTTGGAAATCACCAGGGGTGCCTGTCCCGAATTTTCAAAGGTAAAGAGTTTTTCTACGACTTCTCCCTCCTGAATGGTGCCAAAATCAAATACTTCCTCCTCAAATGCAAACGCTCCCATGGACGATGGGTCCGACGCTTGTATGTTTTGCGCATTGGCAGGTGTGACTACCTGATTCTGCTCCAATTGGGAGATTTTCTGTTCCAGCGCCTTGATTCGATCGTCTTTATCCCCGCCTCCCTGGCTGCAGGCTCCGGTAAGTAATAGCGATATGCCCAGTATCCAAACCGTGGTTTTAGAATAATTCATAAGATTAACTGATTTAGTTATTGTTGTTTTCTTTATTGATTTGGTCAATTAGCTTGTTGACGTCATTGAGAAGATTTTCCGCCTTGGATTTCGCCTCGGTGATGACTTTGTCTCCTTCAGACTTTGCCAAATTATCCGGCAAGTTCTTCCCCTCCATCAAATCTTCAACTAGATCCTCCAGTTCGTTGCGGTACTTTCCCAATCGATAGGAAAGCTTGTCTCTGGTATTATTGCCCGAATCAGGTGCGAAAAGCACGCCCATAACTGCTCCCAATCCTGCCCCTAAAGCAAAAACGAATAGTGAATTACTTTTTTTACCCATTATCTCTGTTATTTATTGTCAATAAGTCCTCTTCCACTTTTACGGATTTTTCCCTTTTCGGTTAATTCTTTTGATAAGGTATCGAGCAGCCCGTTTACAAACTGCTTGCTTTTGGGCGTACTGTAGGTTTTGGAAATATCGATGTATTCATTTATCGAAACCTTCGTCGGAATACTGGGGAAATTAACCATTTCCGTTAAAGCCATGATCAGTATTACCCGATCCGTCAATGCGATCCTTTCCACATCCCAGTTTTTGGTTTTCTGGGCAATTAAGGAACTGAATTCATCCTCGGAAGCTATGGTCAAGTTATATATATTTTGGAAGAATTCCTTATCCTCCTCCCAGTTTAATGCCAACTCCGGTAGGATCTCGTCCGTATTCTCTTCGTCTCCTGTCAGATTTTTTATCACTTTTGATGCCAAACTTCTGACAATGGACTTATTTTCCGACCAATTCAAGTCCTTGTCTTGAAAAAAACTGATTACCGCTTCGCTTTTGAACAATACCTTTTTTAACAAAGATTGAAGAATTTCTTTGTCCTCCTCAAACGAAGGGTTTTCGATACCAATGTATCGCTGGTAGTCCTCGTTTGGCTTTACCAACTCCCGAAACCACTCCTTAATCTCGAGCTCCAGATCTTGCCCATTTACCTGAAACCGGTTGCATTCCCGCCGAAAACCGTGGTTTTCACCGATGATTTGGAGGGCTTTGTTTGCGCCAAGGTTGTGTACGGACTCCGGTTGTACCAGCGGCTGCGCCTCGTATTTTCTTTTCTTGCCTTTCTCGTTTCGAACGTGGGCGCCGAAATCAACCAACATATGGATGGCGTATATGTACAGACCAGGGATGTTTTCCACGGAAGTAAGCATGTTTTGCTTCAAAAAATCCTTGTCTTTTTTGTTGTACTTGTGAAAAAGATCCATTGCCTTGATGGCCGTGTGCTTGATCTTCTCGCTGCTTTCTTCTCCCGTTTGCCAGGTACCTTGTTGCAGGTTTGCCAAAAAAAGCTGCACACACCGCTCCGCATCTCGTTTTAACTGTCCCTTGTCCTGAACCTCCATTGTGTTGAGGTCCGGCAAAAAGGCCTCCCGGATGTAGTCTTGAGCCAGGTTTGCGTTGCTGTACTTGCACTGTTGATACGCATACAAGGTCTGAAATGCTTTGACTCTTAGGATTCTTCTGTTTACCATTAAGCGAAATTAAAGAACGTGATGGGTTGACCCCTGAAATGATGCTCCGGTGCAGGCATGCCTGTTAAAATGAAAATTTCTGCAAATTAGTAAATGTCCCCGCAACGGGCAAATTTATCGGTTCATTCGGTATGGAAATAAATTTTCGGACGGGCGTACATAGTTTAGTGGTGCCGGAAAGCGCAGGCAATCAACGACCCAATTCTGTGCTGCTTCGGGAAGTAAGCTTTTTCGTAACGCCCACCATTCCCAAATGGCAAACAGGCAGTATATTTTAATAGGCCCAAACCTTATTCAGGCGTTGGTTTGCATAAAGACGCAGCACGGTTTCCGCGTCGCGGATTCATCGGATACCAAATCACCTGATCACGACCCAGAATTTCGCTTTTCAGGGAAACCCGGAAAGGAAGCCGTTTTCTATTCTTTTGCCTCCGACCATTGAACTTTGGCGTTCGGAAAATGTTATCTTTGAACGCAGGTTTGCATTTTTGTGGAAAGACAAAATTAATCCAATTTTGGAACAGTCAAATATGAAATACCTGAAATAACATGGAAGAATACACCACTTAAATTCATTTTTATTTTGTGAAGGCCCTTTGGAGATTAAATAAGTACTTATACAACTACAAGTGGTACCTTTTTTGGGGAATACTGTTTACATTCATTTCCAACATCTTTGTCATTATCCCGGCTCAACTGGTTCGAATTGCCATTGATTATGTGGTGGAAAGCTTTTCCTATTACCAACTGTACGAAGAAGGAAGCGTGGTTCGGGATCTGGCACGGTCGGTTTTTTTGAAGTACATACTTGTTTTCGGGCTGCTAATTCTTGCGATGGCTTTGCTGCGGGGCTTGTTTTTGTTTTTGATTCGGCAAACCATCATTGCCATGTCCCGGCTTATTGAATACGACTTGAAAAACGAAATATACCGGCATTATCAAAGCCTTCCGCTGGCTTTTTTCCGGCAAAATAGCACCGGGGACCTCATGGCCCGAATCACCGAAGACGTGTCTAAAGTCCGGATGTACCTTGGGCCGGCCCTCATGTATGGGATCAATTTATTGATTTTGTTTCCAATGGTTATCGGGTACATGTTTACCGTAAACGTACCCCTGACTTTGTACTCGCTGATGCCCCTGCCGGTATTGTCGCTCAGCATTTACCTGGTCAACAACATGATCAACGAACGTTCCGAAAAAATTCAACGGAGCATGTCGGGGCTGAGTACCTTCGTTCAGGAGGCTTTTTCGGGTATCCGCGTTATCAAATCTTTCGTAAGGGAATCGGACAGTGCCCGGCAGTTTAAAAAAGCCAGTGAAGACTACAAGGAAAAATCCATTTCTCTCACCCGCGTGCAATCCCTGTTTTTTCCCCTGATTTTGGCGCTGATTGGTCTGAGTACCATTATCACCGTCTATGTGGGAGGGATACAGGTAATCGAAGGAGCCATCGGCTACGGCGTAATTGCCGAGTTTATCCTGTATGTCAACATGCTCACATGGCCGGTGACTTCCCTGGGCTGGGTGACCAGCATCGTGCAGCGCGCCGCAGCTTCCCAAACGCGGATCAACGAATTTTTGGACCAGAAAAACGACATACTCAGTACCGAAAATATCGTTCGGGACATCGAAGGAAGCATCAAGGTGGAAAACCTTTCCTTTGTCTATCCGGATTCGGGAATACGGGCACTAGATGACGTAAGTTTTGACATTGCTGCCGGTCAGTCCCTGGCGATTATAGGCACCACCGGATCGGGCAAGTCTACCATCGCTAACTTGCTGATGCGCATGTATGACGCTACCTCCGGGAGGATTTTAATTGACGATACCGATATCCGAGCGTACGACATTGCCCACCTTCGCGAACAAATCGGATACGTTCCCCAAGACGTTTTCCTTTTTAGCGATAGCATTACGAACAATATAGGCTTTGGCCTCGGAAAAGAATTGGATGTCATTCGGATCGAGCAGGCTGCTAAAGATGCGGATGTTTACCAGAATATCGTGGACTTTCCAAAAGGCTTTGATACCCGGCTGGGAGAAAGAGGAATCACCCTTTCCGGGGGGCAAAAACAACGGGTCTCTATTGCCAGAGCCATTGCCAAGTCACCCAGAATTTTATTGCTGGATGATTGCTTGTCCGCGGTGGACACCAAAACGGAAAATGCCATCCTGAATGCGCTTGAAAAAATAATGAAAGGCAGGACCTCTATTATCATCTCCCACCGGGTTTCCTCTGCAAAGCTGGCCGACCAGATCATCGTGCTGAACGACGGAATGATGGTAGAAAACGGAACTCATGAGGACCTGATGCTGGCCAAAGGTTCCTATGCCGAGTTGTATGAGAAGCAAACCCAGCAGGCGGGAGAGGTGGAGTGAGTGCCTTTACCATGGCTATAGTTGAATATAAATACCAGCTACAGCAAATTGAACCAACGTAAAGTTATACACTTCATCCACATTCGCCCCTCCTTCCAGAAAACGATAACCGGCTTTAATGTCCATACGATCCGTAACAGGCAATCGGGTCCCTAGAAACAGGTCAAATGCTCTTCCCGGGCCTCCTGCCAGTCCGTCTCCTTCGAAGTAAAGTAACGTTTCTCCCCCAAAATTATAGGAGGTATACAGATGCAATAGGGGTACAAAGCCGAGGTCGTCTTTTTTGTCACGTAATCCCTGATCATTGGCGAGACGGACACGCGCATCCCGGATTTTGGCGGTAAAACCAACACCAACAAGCCAATTTCCTGAACTAATAATGTCTCGCCGGTACGTCAATCTGTAGCTATTGAATTGATAATAGCCATCCAAAGCCTCTCCCTTACTAAAAACACTGGATTGGAAGTTGATATCAGTGGCGGCATTTCCAAGATAATTGATCCCAAGAGGGGCATAAAGGGCAAACAGATGGTTCTTGCCATTGAAGCGATAGCCCAACCGTATTCTTAATGGGATGACGGGTCCTTCCGTTTCGAAATCTTCCTGAAAACTAAATAAAGTCCCCATTTTATTGGGAATACGTACATCGTTGTATCCCGGGAAGGCCAGTCCGGACTCGACATCTATTGTGACCTGAGCCCAGGAATGGCTGCCCACTAAAAATAGACACATGGTCAAGGGTAAAACGAATAATCGAACCATTAATTTATGTGTTTTTAGGATTGTACTTTGTGACGTAGGAACAAGTATTGTGCCTATCCAAGATCGGGGTACTTTTTTACCAGGCTGAATTTCACGCTATCCCAAGGCCCAGCCAACACCTGGAAAAACAATCCCGTTATGGAGGAAGCGTAACCAAAACGGTAGAAAAATCCCGCTAAGTAGGCTGGGAGCTACTTATTCAGCTTTGGCTGTCAAAAAAACTTTTCAACGTCTGAATCAATTCCGCCAGGTCTTTCCGCTCGTGCCAGGCAGACAGTACAATTCGGTTTACTGCCGGGCTATCCGGCAGCGGGTAAGGAAAAGAAGATAGAATAAACCCTTTTTGATGCAATTGCTCCACCCAGGACTCATTTTCAAAGGAAATAACCGGATAGGTAGGCAGAAATTTAAACCGTTCCAGTCCCTCCAGTGCGGATGCCATAAACTGCAAATTATCCTTTAGCTTCAGCTGCTGCTTGAGGTAATAGCCCTGCCCGTCCAAAAATGCACTTAAAAATGCCGGTGCAGGAGGAGAGGAGGTGCGGTAAATGGGGTTTTCCCGGACCAGACGAGTCAGCGAGGTGTTTCCAAGGATGATGCCTGCCGGAAGTGCCAGTGCCTTGCCTAGCGAACCCGAGACCATTACTTCGACCGGAAGGTGCTTCCAATGCGCATAGGTACCAAAAATACCTTTCCCCAACAGACCAAACGCATGGCTGTCATCAATGAGCAGGTAGTATTTATTGGCAGGAGATAGCTTTTTGGTCCATTCGAAATCATGAATCTCAGGAATAAGGGGATTTACGGCATTGGATAGCAATAGGATTTTTTGTCCCATTAGTTCCTGAGACTTGGCAATGCATTTTTCTTGCCATTGGTTGTGAGTAAGGCCAATAGGCTGCTGACTTTCTAAGGTGATGGCAGGATGGGTATCGGGAGCCGTCCAGGTCAGATCTGCAAGTGGTCTAAGCGTGTTAACGGCAAGTTGCCCTGCCATGTATCCGCTACTCAGGAGCACCGCCTCAGCAGCTTCGGCGCCTGCCGCAAATTGGGCTTCAAATGCCTCATATAGGGACAATTGCACATTGCTATTCCGGCTGGAACCATGATTGGGGCCATATCTAAGGATCCCCCGGATCAAAAGCTCCTTAAACTCAGGTAGGGTACCCATTCCCAAATAGGAGGTACCACTAAAATGCAGGTAGTCTTTGCCCTGATAGGTAATGGTTCTTCCAAGTTGAGAAGTAGGATAAGTATGACTCATTTTGATAACGGGCTTTACAGTAGGATCGCACCGGTTCCTGGCCGGTCTGGGAAATGAACCTTATCCGGGGTTATTTTCACGCCTTCGGCGATATCCCGGGAAAGGAGCATGGCACCGTCCATGTCCACGTAGTCCAGCAAGGGAGCGATGTGAGCGATGGCAGCGATTCCCACGGAAGATTCGGTCATGCAGCCTACCATGGTCTTCATGCCCAGGGACTTGGCTTGATGGAGCATTCTCAGACCCGGGGTGAGGCCCCCTGCCTTGACGAGCTTCACATTAATCCCATGGAAAAGGTCGTGGCACCTTTCTGCGTCTTGCTCCGAAATACAACTTTCATCGGCGATGACTGGTAGTTCGCTGAATTGAAAGACTTTTTTCATGCCTTCATCGTCCTCCCTTGCCAGGGGTTGTTCCATGAATTCTACATTAAGTTTGGCCAGTTCCCCGGAATAAGCAATGGCCTGATCAGCGGTCCAGGCACAATTGGCATCAATCCGGAAGACCGCATCGGTGTGTTTGCGCAGGGTTTTGATGATGTCCAGGTCATGATCCGTACCCAATTTTATCTTGTAAATCGGCCAGTCCACTTCTTTCATTTTTTCGATCATCTTGGGGATGGGGGCGATGCCAATGGTGAAGTTGGTGACCGGAAGGATTGCCGGGTTTAAATCCAGCAGCTCGTATAATTTTTTGTCCTGCATTTTCGCATACAGGTCCCAGGCAGCGATATCCAAGGC
Source organism: Cyclobacterium xiamenense (assembly GCF_900109255.1). NCBI lineage: Bacteria > Pseudomonadati > Bacteroidota > Cytophagia > Cytophagales > Cyclobacteriaceae > Cyclobacterium > Cyclobacterium xiamenense. The sequence goes on from NZ_FNZH01000003.1 coordinate 144,071, forward strand.
ACATTGGGCAAAGGGATTGTCTTTAAAATAGGGTTGGGTGATGGACCATAGCTTTTCCGGATGCATGGGTGCTAATCCCGCTAATACCTCATCCGCCACGTTGGTCAAGCATGCCTGCATGTTTTCAAGCGTTATGCCGTAATAGGGGTTGGTGGTGGATTCTCCCAGGCCATAAAGCCCATCCGGTCCCAGCAGCTTGACAATCAGGGTATCCTGAATGTCCCGGCTCTGATGGGCAATGGTAAAGGTATGTTTGAGTGGTAGTTGAAAGGGGAGTAGTTCGAGCTTCATATCGTCAGGTCCGGTGTTTTCAGGACCTAAAGGTACGCTTTCGCCGGATTTCGTATAAACTCTGCCCTCACTATTTCATTAAATTTGCCCATATTTACACCAAAACCACGATACACCATGGATACCAACCGCAACCACCTTCGAATTCCCCTTCTTTTTTTCCTTACTTGTTTGCTATGCATGCAGTCCTGCACCCGGAAAGCGGAAGTGCTGGAGACTTCGCGGCTGGCTGAGGCATACGAACAGTTCCGGGAGCCCGGACTTACCGAGCGCCGATTTGGGTACGCAACCATTGCGCCGTTGATTGAATCGCGGTCTTCCTTGTTTGAAAACCAGATCCTGGGAAAATCAGTGGAGGGAAGGCCCATCCACGCGCTAACCTATGGAGCGGGCACGAGGCCTGTCCTGCTTTGGTCGCAAATGCACGGAGACGAAAGTACAGCCACCATGGCGCTGTTTGACCTGTTCAATTTTTTGGAAGGTAGTGAAACGGATGGTTTTACCGATATCCGGCAGGCGATCCGCAATGAATTGCGCATTCGGTTCATTCCCATGGTCAATCCCGATGGGGCGGAACGATTTCAGCGAAGAAATGCCCTGCACATAGACCTAAACCGGGACGCCATCCGGCAAAGTAGTCCGGAGGCCATTATTTTGAAAACGGCCCGGGATGAATTTGAACCCGAGTTTGGCTTTAACTTACACGATCAAAACAGCTACTACAACGTGTCCGGAACAACCAATCCGGCGACCATTTCGGTGCTCGCACCGGCCTATAACGAGGCCAGGGAGGTGAATCCAGGAAGGGAGAAAGCCATGAAAGTGATCGCAGGCATGCGTCGGGTGCTGCAGGAGGAAGTACCAGATCACCTGGGCAAATACAACGATACCTTTGAGCCCAGAGCTTTTGGGGATAATTTTCAAAAATGGGGAACGAGTACCATCCTGATCGAATCGGGAGCCTTTCCCAACGATCCCGAAAAGCAGTACGTGCGAAAGCTGAATTTCATGATTGTTCTGAATGCCCTGTACGAAATTGCGACGGGAACGTACGATGCATTTGCCATGGACGACTACCTGAATATTCCGGATAATTCCTCCCGCTTGATGGACCTACTCATCCGAAATGTTTCCGTTACTACTGCCGGACATTCCTATTCCACCGACATTGGCCTGCGTAGGGCGGCTCGTTATACCGCGGAGCGCCGGTATTACCGGGGAACGGTTTCGGATTGGGGCGACCTCTCGATATACCACGGCTACGAAGAACTGGACGCTACCGGCTTGACGGCGATTCCGGGAAAGGTCTGGGAAGAAGAGAAGCCTCTGGAGGAACTCAGTAGAGAAGAAGCGATCGGCCTGCTTCGGGACGGTTATCTGGGTGTGAAGACCTCGACGGAAAATACGGGGAAATTGCACCAGCTACCCCTGCTGGTTTTTAGCGGAGATGCGCCCCCGAATTTGGAGCCTTCGCTGGAGAATGCCCCGAATTTTTTTCTCGTCAAGGATCAAAAATACCGGTATGCGATCGTAAACGGCTACTTAATTGACCTGCAAAATTCGGAGGTAGATCCGTTTTGGCAAATGATCAACTAGAAAAAGTACCTTGCAAGCCACTGGCCGCTTGCTAGTTTTCGTGAAAAAATCGGGTATAAACTACTCCATTTTGTAATTGTATGGGAAAATTCGTAAAATTAAATTTGTTTTTGTCTAAACGCACGAGCTAAAATGCGAGATAAATCTACTACGGAAGAGATTCGAGCCCGATTTGATCGGGATGTGGAGCGGTTTTCTAATTTGGAATCGGGACAGGAAGCGACCATGGATGCTCCCTTATCGATGGAGTTGATCGCCAATGCAGCGGTGGTATCCAACCCCCAAGCAAGGGCCATGTTGGACATTGGCTCGGGTGCGGGCAATCTTTCGTTAAAAATCTTGCAATACCTGCCCCAGATGGATTGTGACTTATTGGACTTGAGTAGACCCATGTTGGACAGGGCCCATGACCGGGTCAGCTGGGCCACCACCGGTAACGTACAGACGATCCAGGCGGACATACGAGAGGCACAACTCGCCGATAATTCCTACGATATCATCGTGGCTGCGGCGGTGCTGCATCACTTACGCGATACCGCCGATTGGGAAAATGTATTTGGGAAAATATACTCGCTCCTGGCCCCGGGAGGTAGCTTCTGGGTATCGGATTTGGTGGCTCATGACGATCCGAAGATCCAGGAAATGATGTGGAACAGGTACGGTCGCTACCTCGAGTCTATCGGAGGGCTGGACTACCGCAGAAAAGTATTCGCCTATATTGAAAAAGAAGACAGTCCCCGGTCCTTGCCTTTTCAGTTGGAATTGATGACACAAGTAGGCTTTACCCAGCTGGAGGTATTGCATAAAAATTGTTGTTTTGCTGCTTTTGGCGGAAAGAAAGCCAAAAAGCCTGTTGCCGACTGAGCAGCTCATAAAAAGAGGTGCCGGTATACTTCTTCCAGTTTGGTGACGGGTACAATTTCCAGGGAAAACTGCTCGGTATTTAGGGATTTGAGCCCATAGCGGGAAAGCATGATTTTTTTAAATCCCATTTTTGCGGCTTCGGCGATTCGGCTTTCGATGCGATTGACAGCCCGGATTTCTCCACCCAGACCGATTTCTCCGGCAAAACAAATCCGGGGGTCTACGGGGCTATCTTCGTAGGAGGATATCAGGGAGGCGCATACCGCCAGGTCCAGCCCCGGATCATCCACTCGCAATCCACCGGCGATATTTAGGAATACATCCTGTTGTCCCAGGCGCATTCCGCCTCTTTTTTCGAGTACCGCCAGGAGCATGTTGAGACGTTTGGCATCGTGGCCGGTACTGCTTCGCTGCGGTGTGCCGTAGGTTGCGGGACTGACCAGCGACTGTATCTCAATGAGCAACGGCCGGTTTCCTTCCAGCATGGCACCGATGGCCACACCATTTAGCTGTTCCTCACGCTGGGTCATCAGTATTTCGGAAGGATTGGTCACGGGCTTCAATCCCGTAGCGTGCATTTCGTAAATCCCCAATTCATTGGTGGAGCCGAAGCGGTTTTTAGAGGTACGCAGGATCCGGTAGCTCAGGTGGCGGTCGCCTTCAAATTGCAAGACGGTATCCACCATGTGCTCCAGGATTTTAGGTCCGGCAATGGCTCCGTCTTTGGTGATATGGCCGATCAGAAAGACGGGGGTTCCGGTTTCTTTGGCAAATTTCATCAGCTCGGCGGTACATTCCCGTACCTGACTCACCGATCCTGCAGCCGATTCCACGTATTGGGAATGCAGGGTTTGGATGGAGTCGATGATCAGTAATTCGGGTTTCAACAAATCCACCTGCTGGAAAATTTGTTGCGTATTCGTTTCCGAGAGCACGTAGCAATTATCGGATTGGTAGGCCATCCGTTCGCTGCGCATTTTGATTTGGTTTTCACTTTCTTCCCCGGAGACATACAGGATCTTTGTGGAGGCCAACATGAGCGCAATTTGCAGCATCAGGGTGGATTTGCCGATACCCGGTTCCCCGCCGATCAATACCAACGATCCCGGTACGATGCCGCCTCCCAGTACCCGATCCAGTTCTACATCCCCGGTGATCAGGCGGCTTTGGGCCTCGTAATCGATTTCCCTGAGCCGTTTGGGTTGACTGTTCTTTTTCGGGGCCAGGGTACCCGATTTCCAGCTGCCCTTCTGATTAACCTCTTTTTGGATGACTTCCTCCACATAGGTATTCCATTCCCCGCAGGAGGGACATTTTCCGACCCACTTGGGGCTTTCTACGCCACAATTTTGACAAAAAAACGCAGTTTTTATTTTGGCCATGGATGATAATGGGAAGTTGGGTGGTGAATTTGAAGCATTGCTAGTGAGCCTCCAGCCAATTATTGCCAACCCCTACTTCTGCTTCCAGGGGTACCGCAAAACGGATCGCCCCGGACATGAGTGCAGGAATTTTCTCCTTCAGCAGATCCACTTCGTCTTTGTGTGCATCAAATACCAATTCATCGTGGACCTGAAGGATCATTTTGGAACGAAGTTTCTCGCGAACCATCCATTCGTGTACCTGGATCATGGCCACTTTGATCATGTCTGCGGCAGAACCCTGTATGGGGGCATTGATGGCGTTGCGTTCCGCAAAACCACGCATGGTAGCGTTTCGGCTATTGATGTCCCTCAGGTACCGTCTGCGCCCCAGAATGGTTTCGACAAATTCGTTCTTTCGGGCTTTTTCAATGCTTTGATCCATGTAGGATTTTACGGCCGGGAATTCCTTGAAATAGGCGTCTATGATCTCTTTTGCTTCCGAGCGGGGGATTTTCAATCGTTGGGACAGTCCAAAGGCTGAGATGCCGTAGATGATTCCAAAATTGGCCGTTTTGGCTTTCCTTCGCATGTCTCCGCTTACCTCCTCCAGGGGCACCTGAAATATTTTCGCGGCTGTTGTGGCATGGATGTCGCGTCCCTGTTCGAAGGCCTCGATCATGGATTGGTCTTCCGAAAAAGCAGCCATGATGCGCAGTTCGATTTGGCTGTAGTCCGCTGCCAGGATCAGGTGGTCGGCATCCCTGGGGACAAAGGCTTTTCGGATTTCCCGGCCTCGTTCGGTTCGGATAGGAATGTTTTGCAGATTAGGGTTAATGGAGGAGAGCCTGCCGGTAGCTGCCACAAACTGGTTGTAGGTGGTGTGGATGCGGCCGGTTTTTGGATTGATCAATCCCGGGAGGGCGTCCACATAGGTGGATTTTAGCTTGACCAGTTGCCGGAAATCCAGAATGGCCTGGGCAATTTCGTGCTCCACCGCAAGTTTGCTGAGCACCTCCTCCCCGGTAGCATATTGACCGGTTTTGGTCTTTTTTGCTTTGGGGTCCAATTGCAGTTTGACAAACAGTATTTCGCCCAATTGCTTGGGAGAGCTCAGGTTAAATTGCTCGCCGGCCAATTCGTATACCTTTTTTTCGATGACCCGGCTTTCCGTTTCCAGCTCGCCGGACATTTCTTTCAGGCTTTCGGTATCAATGCGTACCCCCTCAAATTCCATGGCGGCCAAAACTTCGATCAGGGGACTTTCTACCTCGTGCAGGAGCTTTTCCAGCTTATTTTCCCGGACGATTGGGTCCAATTCTTTTTTCAATAACAGCGTGATGTCGGCATCTTCGGCTGCATAGGGCGCTACCTCCTCCGGGGCCACATCCCGCATGTTGCCCTGGTTTTTTCCCTTTTTTCCGATGAGGCTTTCGATCGAAACCGGCTTGTAGCGCAGGTATTGCTCGGCCATCCAGTCCATGGAGTGCTTCCCTTCCGGTTCGATCAGGTAATGTGCCAACATGGTATCGTAAAGTTTTCCTTTTACCACAATGCCGTAATTCATCAATACCAGGATATCGTATTTGATATTTTGCCCGATTTTTAGAATTTCGGGGGAAGAAAAGACCGGAGCCAAAAGCGCCAGGATCTTCTCGGCCCCTTTTCTTTCTGCGGGAAAGGGGATGTAATACGCTTCTCCTGGCAGGTAGGCAAAGGAAATGCCCACCAGTTCTGCCTGATTGGGATTGATGGAGGTGGTTTCTGTATCGAAGCAAATTTCCTGCTGCAGCAGTAAGTAATGAACGAGCTCCCGAATGGCCTCCGCTCCTGCTACCAGGTGGTAATCGTGGTTTCGGGTAAATATACTATCCAGGCTATCGGGGACGGCTATGGGCGGCTCTTGGTTCTCCTCGGCGGCGACTGCAGGCTCATTGCCCGTAAACAGCCCCAACTGTTCGTCTACTTTTATGCTTGGTTTTTTGATGGCTTCTCCAAATACCCGCCGGGTCAGGGTACGGAACTCCAGTTCGGCGAAAAGAGCCTTGAGTTTTTCCTCATTCGGGGGCTCGTAGGTAAGGGCTTTCTCGTCAAATTCAACGGGAACATCCTGAATAATGGTGGCCAATTCTTTGGATAATATCCCTTGTTGAGCAAATTTTTCGACGTTTTCCTTTTGCTTTCCTTTCAATTGATCCGTGTTTTTGATCAACTCCTCTACCGAGCCAAATTGTTTCAATAGTTTGACCGCAGTTTTGGCCCCGATTCCTGGAATACCGGGTATGTTATCGACAGCGTCGCCCATCAATCCCAGTATGTCCCGCACCTGGTCCACCTTTTCAATATCCCACTTGTCGCAGATTTCTTTCGGCCCCATGATGTCTACGGCATTCCCCATAAAGGCCGGTTTATAGAGGTAGATATGGTCTTCTACCAATTGCCCGTAGTCCTTATCCGGAGTCATCATGTACACGGTAAAGCTGGTTCGTTCGGCTTTCTTCGCCAGGGTTCCGATAATATCGTCCGCTTCGAATCCATCCAACTCCAGCGTGGGAATGTTAAACGCCTGCACGATTTCTTTGACCCAGGGAATGGCTACGGCGATGTCCTCGGGTTGTTCCTGACGGTTGGCTTTGTAGGCCTCAAATTGCTCGTGGCGAAACGTGGGTGCATGGGTATCAAAAACCACGGCGATGTGTGTGGGTTTTTCCTTTTCCAATACCTCTAGTAAAGTATTGGTAAACCCCAACATCACGCCTGTATTGAGTCCTTTGCTATTGATCCGGGGGTTTTTGCTGAACGCAAAATGGGCCCGGTATATCAATGCCATTGCATCCAGTAGGAAAAGCTTTTTGCTGCCTTTAGCCATTTGTTGATCCGGTTTTTTTTTAAATATCGTTTGGGATTGCTGGAGCATAGTTCCTCCAAATCCAGCACAAGTTAGTGAATTTTGGGCAATGCTGCGGTCTGAAAAAAATTAGATCCCACCATCGACCAGTCGCCTATCCTTTGACTCCTGAATTTGAGCAAATGGTACCTTCGTAAAGAGGAAAGATTGCCAGGCCCTATCTGGTGGGGCATCGTGTTTATGGCTCTTGTAGCATCGGCTTTGCAGCGAAGCAGCCCGAACTTTGCCAAAAAGGTACATTCCTGGATCGATAGTTTTTGGTTGATTTTGCTGCTTTTGCTGCGCATTCGTTCCGATCCCCGTTTTTTTGGTAGGATTATTGGTATATTTCGGACGCGTATCCGTTCGATTCTGATTTCAGCTTGAAAAAATGTATTACTATGTTTCACCTTAAATACCTATTCACATGAAAAAGATCGCATACTTTTTATCCATCCTGATGTGGTTGACCGCTATAGCGCCTGCAGCCATGGCAAAAAACGAACCGGCAGAAAAGGAGCCTAGCCCGGAAGAGCAGGCCCGTTTGGAGCAATTGGATGAGCGGGTAAAAGAAATAAAAGCCATGGATTTCCGATCGATGGATAAGGAAGAAAAAAAAGAAATCCGCAATGAACTGAGGGACATCAACAAGGAGGCCAAAGAATTGGGCGGAGGTGTTTACATTTCAGCAGGTGCATTGATTGTCATCCTGCTATTGCTCATTATTTTGACCTAATTGCAGGCACCCCCGACTTCCCCAAAAGGGTCGGGGGTGGTTGCTTGCATTTCTTTTCGGTATTTCCGCACATCGCTTTAAGGCTTTTTTTAAACCCGGGGGGAATCGGCGCGCCTACCTTTCGGCGTTCAGACAAACTTCCGTTGGTTTTTTATAAATCCCCAGCATCTTTACCTGCGGAAGGGGCAGTCCAGAAAGTTTGTTGATCCGCGCGATCCGAACGTTGAGACTCCCGTTCGCTATTGGTCGGACAGGCTTTTCAAATACTTTTTTACTTGCAAAGCTTTCCACAAAATAATTGTCAGGGGGATCAGCCAAAGCGTTTCGTTAAAAATCAAATGGAAACCCAAGCGTTTGTTCCACGCCATATCGCCCATGTATAGGATCAGAAAACTAACCAGAGAAGCAACTTTCATAACAATTCCCAATCCCATCAGGTAAACCCAGCTGATGGGGTAAAAAGCAGATAGAAACACTAACAGTCCGGCGATCATTCCCAGGCTTCCGTAAAAAAGGGTTCCGGACCAGCCCTCCAAACCCGCGTCCATGGCCAGCCAATTCAGAACGGTGGGGCCAAACCAGCGGAAAAAGGCGCCCCATAGGATGGTATAAATACCCGCAAGCAAAAGCAAACCTCGGTGCGGCATGGTGAACCGGGGGAATTCTGTGGGATTGGAAGGGTTTTTCATAGTTCGTCGTTGACAGCTGTGTAACGTTTACCGATGGTCTCCGGTTCGGGAGGGAATTAATTTTTTATGGTTTCCGAAAAATACCGAAATCCCCAAAGGATTTCGCTGATGAAGTTGACCGGCTGGTACGTTTTTTTTATCGTTTGAGGCACAAATGGTTCCAGAGACACCCGAATATTCCGGAAGCGATCCTTCTCTACGGTTATGGAAAAATGGGCGGTAAGCCGCAGCAAATCCCGGGGAAAAAAAAGCCGCTGATGCACCTTGATTGCAGGACCGGGCAGTCCAAACTTTTTTTTACCAGCAGCCTGACTTTCCACTGCCAATTCGAAGGACTCGGGACCGATCGTTACCACCGATTGGCCGGTAAAACGGGGGTTGAACGAATGAGTGAGTCGGATTTTATTTTTTACGAGGGTGTAGCATACCTCCCGTCCAACTTCTTTTTTTAAGAACAATTGATTTTGGGTGGCGAAAAAGTGCCAGAGATTATCAATTCTCTTGAGCTCCATAACAGCGTTATTTTGGGTGTGAGTTGCCGAAGCGTTGGGTAGTATAGCTACGGCACCTTCCAATTTAGGATTTATTTTTGTTTTTTCAATAGACGTCCCTACCGTGTCTTTATCGGGTGAATCGGCATTTACGGGAAGGATCTTTATTTGGAGGAGGTTATTTTTTCATAGTCCTTGAAAGTTTGAATAAAGGCTTTGCGTGCTTTCGGGTCCTCAAATACGGGGATCCAGCCTTTTTCCGTTTTGGCTTCGATGGAGGCCATATCCGCCAGTAGCCATTGGTAGAGCTTTTTAGCAGCTTTCAGGTGGGTCTGCCGATCTCCTGAGTGGATCCGTAGCGAATCCGCGATGGTTTTCAGGCCTTGGTGTGCCCGTAGCAATACGGGAGCGTTGGTTGCCAGCTTTCCTTTTGACAGAACGAAGGGGACCGCTGTCCTGTTGTTTTTTTGGACGATCAGATCCAGTTGAATACCCGATTTGGTGCTGTCCGGATCAAAATCCTCGTGGGTATAGCGTTCGATCATTGCCTCTGGCAAATGAGCCGTACGGTAGTCTATTTTGCGAATGTTTTTAAAGTAGATCAGCCCTGCGTCGGAGACGGTAAATTCAGCTTCTTCCCCGGAATTGTCGGCCCTGTACTCGTTGAAAAACGATAGCAGCAAAACCAGCCCGATGGAGATTGAGCCAAAGATCTTCAGGAGGCGGTACATTTCCTGGGTCATTTGGTCGGTATTGGCTGCGCTTTTTTTCATGATTTGCTATTGGTAACAGTATTTTGCCGAAGATGGTTTAGCTGAAAAACGAATAAGTCTTCCAGAGTTTTGGAGCCAAATTCCTTATTAATTGACTATCTTTGCCCTCTTAAACGAAATCGACGGCTGTTTATGAGTAACGAAGTACGCGTAAGATTTGCTCCTTCTCCTACAGGAGCATTGCATATAGGTGGCGTAAGAACCGCCTTGTACAATTACCTTTTTGCCCGGAAACACGGCGGCAAGTTCTTGTTACGGATAGAAGATACCGATCAAAACCGATACGTTCCCGGAGCCGAGGATTACATAAAGGATTCTCTGGACTGGATCGGGATCAATCCCGACGAGAGCCCCTGGAATCCGGGGGATTGTGGACCCTACCGGCAATCGGAACGTAAGTCCATGTACCGGGAGTACGCGGAGTACTTGCTTGAAAAGGGACATGCCTATTACGCGTTTGACACTTCCGAAGAGTTGGAAGCCATGCGGCAGCGGCTGACAGCTGCGCGTGTGGTTTCGCCCCAATACAATTCGATTACCCGAACGCAGATGAAAAATTCACTGACGCTGCCGGCCGATGAGGTGAAATCCCGGTTGGAGTCCGGTGAGCCCTATGTCATCCGTATCAAAATACCCCGAAAAGAGGAAGTCAGATTAAACGACATGGTACGGGGCTGGGTCATGGTGCATTCCAATTCCCTGGATGACAAGGTACTCATGAAGTCGGACGGAATGCCTACCTATCACCTGGCCAATATCGTAGACGATCACTTAATGGGCATCACGCACGTTATCCGGGGCGAAGAATGGCTGCCATCGGCACCCTTGCACGTATTGCTCTACAGGTACCTGGGATGGGAGGACAGCATGCCTGAATTTGCCCATTTGCCCCTGCTATTGAAACCGGACGGAAACGGCAAACTTTCCAAAAGGGATGCCGAAAAACACGGCTTTCCCATCTTCCCGCTTAGCTGGAAGGACCCCAATTCCGGAGAATGGGTGGCAGGGTTTAAGGAAGCTGGCTACCTACCGGATGCATTTCTGAATTTTCTGGCCTTTTTGGGTTGGAACCCAGGGGATCAACGGGAACTGTTCTCCGTGGAAGCGTTGGTAGACGCCTTTTCCATCGATCGTATCGGCAAGTCAGGCACCAAATTTGATATCAATAAAGCCAAATGGTATAACGAGCAGTACCTGCGAAAAAAATCCGATAAGGAACTTGCGGCGTATTTGTTGGAAGACCTACAAAAAGAGAACCTTTCCGTATCGGCGGAGAAAGCGGAAAAAATCGCTGCCGTAATGAAGGAACGAGCTACGTTTCCCAGCGATTTGTGGAGCGAAGGACGATTTATGCTGCTCGCACCGGAAGAATTCGACGGGCAGGTAGTCGCCAAAAAATGGAATCAGGAGGCAATCACCGTGCTATCCGCCTACAGCAAAAACCTGCAGGAAGCAGAAGCGCCACTTACAGCGGAATCGGCCAAGGCACTCCTTGAATCTTCGGCCGAAGCCGAAGGCATCAAATTAGGCAAAGTGATGCAAGCGGTGCGCCTTGCCGTCACTGGTGTAGGCGCAGGGCCGGACTTGATGCAAATTTTTGAGATATTAGGTAAAGAGGAGTTGATCAAAAGAATCGAATTTGCGTTGAATAAGATAGACGCGGCTTAATCTTTGTCGCGTCCAAGAAATGATATCGGAGTAAACGATAAACAGCCATGGCTAAAAAAAGCAAAAAGAAGGAGACACCGAAGGTAAACGAAGAGCTGGAAGGCTTCACCATGAACATCAATTCGTTTGGTGAAATTTCCAGTTCCTTTTCGATCGATAAAATCAACGAGTTTCTCAATAAAAATGTCGACGATAAAAAGTTGAGAGACCGGGAGGATTCCAAAAAGGATCCCAGCAAAGGAGATCACTAACGAAGGAGTTTCAACCAATTTTCCTATGAAAATCCTCTGGCCGGTACTGTTCCTTTTTATTCTACTCTCCGGCAGTCTCCTGGCCCAAACCAGTGTGGGTTTCCGGGCGGGATACACCGAATCCAGCGCTAGCTACAGGGTCACGTTGGGCAGTTTTCCCAGGACCGTTACCGGGGTAGCTGCACCAACCTATTCGCTGGTCATCGAGCAGTTTTTTGAGAAGAACGCCGGCGCACAGGTAGAATTTCAACTCCTGACGACGGGCTACGCCGCCACCGATACCATCAATACGGGAAATGAAACGCAATTTGATTACCTAAAGATCCCGATTCTTTCCAACTTTTACCTGGGCAATTCCGGAAGGTTTCACATCAAACTTGGCCCCCATATCGGCTACCTGCTGGATGCCAGGGATGTTAGCCGAGTGGTGGAGGGGGAGTTGGTTATCCCGACCTACGGGCAGCCGGATGACCGACCCCGGAAAGTTATGTATGGCCTGACGGCCGGTGTGGGCCTCTCAAAATTGTTTGGAAAGCATACCCTGCAGGGTGAGGTACGCTACTCGTATGAATTTGGCCGGCCCGAATCGCAAGAACGGATTTTTGACATCAATTTTACCCAATTGGAATTCTCCCTGGCTTATCTTTTCCGGGTACTTGAATAAGGCCATCGTATTGGTCTGCCAAAAAACGTCTCCCGAGGAAATACATTAGCATACGTAATAAGGTCAGAACAGCGGTCTATTTGCGCTACCACCATTTCCCGAATAGGAGAGGTTTCAGCGATGGGTTTCCCAAGCTAGCAGAAACAAAAAAAGCCACGCCCAGTTTTGGGCATGGCGTTTCTTTTTGAAAGTTTTCGTGGATTAGTCCTCCGCGTAGATATCCCAGTTTACTTCCGACTGTGGATGCGGAAACTGACGAAATACGGTTCCCTGATCAAATGAGGTGTTGATCTCGTCCAATCGGTCGTACCGTCGTGCATCGATCCATCGGTGACCCCAGGGTTCTGCCCAAAGCGAATACCGTCGTTGGTAGAGGATCTCGTCAATAAGGCTTTCCAGGTCGGTGGCTCCGGTATAGTCGCCAATTTCAGCGGCGTTGCGGATTACATTAATGGCCTCAACGGCAAGATCGGTCTGACCCAGCTGTGCATGCGCTTCGGCTTTCAACAAAATCAGCTCTTCATTCCGGATAAAAGGAATGGGCGTGGTATTGGTTGGCCAGCGGTTGTCCTGATGGGTTCCCACCAGTGGTGTGGCATCTGTGGTAACGATGACCGGCTCCTCCCGTTCGAAAAACTTGGCCGCTACCCGTGCGTCACCCGGCGTAGCGTCTGCCAATACCGAAGGATGGACCACAACGATGGTATTGATAGCAGCATCCCGGACATAAAACAGCGGATTAAACAAATCGGGAGCACCGGTATAAGGATGTGCCGGTCCGGCTTGCAAATCCCCGTCCATATCCATGAAGGAGTTATCCAGTGCATCAAGCACTCCCTGCCAGTCTTCCAGGTAAATATCGGTCCTGGCCAGGATCGCGTTGTTTATTTCGCGGATACGATCCAGCGAGGTAAAGTCGGCAAAGCCTGAAGTAAGGGTGAGTGGAAAATCACCCGATCCCGCAGATGCCAACAACTGGTCTGCCTCTAGCAGTAGGGACTGCGCGTGACGTATCGCATCCTCGTAAGGAACGTAGGGGCCTGGATTGAGCGGGTCTTCCACATCGATCCGGATTCCATTTTCGTACACAAAATTTGCGGGAATCATAAATTGGTAGCCCTGGATCATTCGGGCAAATCCCACGATAGCAGCCTGCTCTTCTGTGCTCAACACGGTCGTGTTCAACGTGGCCGAAACCAGGGTTTCCGCCTGCCGGATGGCCTGATAGGGGTTTGCCCAAGAGCCTCCACCCGTGGTACCGAAGCCAAAGTAGATTCGGTCCGGCACGCGACCGGCCTGCCCGAGCCAGTCGGTTTGGAAGCGGGGATCGGATCCGTTTAGGTACCAAATTTCCCGGCCGAAGGTATTCCAGGCCCGAGAAACGTTTTCCACATAGCCCCGGTGTCGGGATTCCAACCCGGTCACCAAAAACTGAATCTGGGACCGGCTGGCGTTTTCACTCACACTCCCCACAGAGGGGTTGTTGGGATCATCGATTTGATCCAGTTCCAAAGGGTTGCAGCTGAAAAGGAGTAATCCGGCCACAACGCTCAATCCTATATATTTTTGAATGGTATGCATTGTTTTCATCAGTTTAGGATTAAAAATCAAGATTTACGTGAAAGAAAATCCTTCTTGGCGTTGGATAGGGAGCGATGTCGACGTTATTGGCCACCGACTGTGCACCAAAGGTGGAGGTCTCCGGATCGTATCCCTGGTAATCCGTAAATAGGAAAGCATTGTTCACAGACATTCCGAAACGTACCCCTTCCAGCGCATTTCCAAACGTATTCGTCAAGGCAGCCTTTGGTAGGGTGTAGTACAAGCCGATTTCCCTTACTTTGACGAAAGAAGCATCCTGTACCCATCGGCCCGCGTTATTATACGGCTCTGGCGGCCGTTGCCTTCCGTTGGGGATTCCGTCTCCGTTATCATCCCCAAACCATCCATTGGTCGTTCCTCCGGCATCTGAGAGGAAGGAGGTAAGGTTGATGTTTTCGCCCCCTTGTCTCCATTCCACCAGGAAGGACAACTCCAGGTTGTTGTAAATCCGTAGGACATTGTATGCGGAGGCATTGAACTTAGGCTGGGCATTTCCCCAAACCGTAAATCCACTTGGGTGATTCGGATCGGCTGGTGTACCGACGATGGTAGTTGGGGCAAAGCCTTCCGCGTAGTAGAATGTGCCCAGAGCGGGGCCAAAACCACCCAAGGTATACTGAGGGATGCCCAGACGGGTCATGTTTACCCGGTTTTGCCAATACATGATTCGGGAAAACCAGTTGAAATTCCCGCGATCCACTACCGTGCCAGACAGACTTAATTCCAAACCCTTGTTTTGTAATTCTGCCTCGTTACTTGGAGTGGTATTTACTCCGGTAGACGGCGCCAGGTTGAGGTTCTGAATGTTATTTTGCGTGTTCTTTATGTAATAAGTGGCTTCCAGCGAGAATCGGTTGTTTAGCAAGCCAAGATCCACACCGAATTCCAATTCGGTGGCTGTTTCGGGCCGGATCTCGGTGTTTCCGATTTGCGTGCCTACTACAGAACCTAACAGCCCGCCAATATTGGCGCCTTCTAGCCGGGTAAAGGTGTTTCCAAATTCCACCGGTCCGGCAGTCTCTCCATAGGCAATTCTAGGTTTCAACTGAGTAAGTACGGAGGAATTCCAGAAATCGAAATTGGCTACGTTAAATGCTACCGAGGCGCGCGGAAAGGCATAGTACTGGTTGGGATCGCCGTTTAGGGTAGATTTGTCCCAACGCACCCCGACGGTACCGATGATCTTGTCTTCAAAATTAGCCTCTTGCTGGACAAATACACCCGCTTCCTGTACCTCGCTGTTGAATTGATCTACGATCTCTTGGATCGAAGCTTGCCGCAAGTTGGTTTGTCCGGGTACCAGGCCTCTGCCTCGGTTAAATAGGGAACTGTTGGTAAAATCCAAACGAACCATACCCGCCTGGGAGTTCATGTTGACTTTACCCCAGTTGAAATTGTAAACCAAGGCCGCCTGGAAGTTGGTGTTGAAGCTTTCCTGCTTTCCCCAGAAGGCATCGCCAGGGTTTGCCTGACCTCGCTGAAACTGCAAAAATTCGGGCAGGTAAACCAAGGTGGAGTTTTGGTAAAAATCAAACCCTCCGGCCACGTTGGCCCGCAAGAAGCTATTGTTGGTTCGGAGTAGGTCCACATCCAGGTTGAAAGCCTGCACAAATCGCTGCACATCGGAGTCGTTGACGGCATGATCAGTTACCGCTATTGGGTTTTCGCCGAAATACGGGTTGACCGGGTAGTTTCCATTTTCATCGGGCCGCAGGTCGAAATAGTTCGGTACATACGCAATGTTGTAGCCAATACTTGCTCCTGTGTTGTTTTGGTTACCGGTGAAGCCCCGCTGTGTATTCGATTTTATGTAATTGGAAGACACCCCCAATTTAATGTTATCCGTGATATTGTGGTCCAGGTTGGCTCGCAAAGAAAAGCGATCGAAACCGGTATTTTTTACGGTTCCGTCCTCTGAATTGATGTTTCCGGACACGAAAAACTTCGTCTTCTCGTCACCACCAGATACGGTAAGGCGGGTATTGCTCAAGACGGCGGTATTGTTGTAAAAATAGTCTTCGTAATCGATGGTGCCGGTCGATTCCCTGAACCGTTGAAGTTCGGTAGGTCGCCGGTTTTCCGGGAAAAAGGTGTTGATTTTTTCTTCACTCCAACCATCCACCCCGAGCAAACGCAAAGGTTGCGCAAAGCCAATGTCCTGAGCCAGCGATACCTTTGTCCTACCCTCGGATCCTCTTTTGGTGGTGATGATGATTACACCGGCGTTAGCCCGGGTTCCGTAGATGGCTGCAGCGGAAGGACCTTTCAGCACTTCAATGGATTCGATATCCGCAGGGTTCAGGTCGGCAAGTCGGTTGGCGCCGTCGTCCTGATTGGCCCCCCCTGCACCGGTCACCGTCGCACGTCCGGTACGTTGAAAGGAGTTATTGATGTACACCCCGTCCAGAATGATCAGTGGCTGTGAAGCGCCGATCAAGCTGGAAATTCCCCGCAACTGAATGGAAAGGCCCCCTCCTGGGGCACCGCCGTTGGAGCGGATATTGGCACCTGCTATTTTACCATATAACGCACCATCTGTGGTTTGGATCGTCGTTGTTCCCGTTAGTTCTCTGGAGGAGACGGAGGACACGGCGTTGGCGAGGTTGGAACGCTTGACCGTGGAAGCAAGGCCCGTCACAACTACCTCTTCCAGGTTGGTTGCGTCTTCTTTTAGGGATACTTCTAGCGAGGTATTGTTCCCTGGACTTACGTCAACATTCTGACTGAGATAGCCGAGCGAAGAAATGATCAGCGTGGCCGGTGAATTGTCATCAAAGTTCAGGTTAAACCTGCCATCCAGGTCGGTGACGGTACCTTTTGTGGTGTTTTGGACCAGGATACTGGCCCCAATCATGGGGTCTCCCGTCCGCTCATCGGTGACTACGCCCGACACGCTGTACTGTGCATGTGTCCAGCCCATACTGAGTAGGGATAGGAACATGACCAATGAAAATCGGTAAATGTTACGCATAGAATTAAGTTTAGATTAAGGTTAATACGCTTTAGGCAATCCGGGTTTTTTCTTTTACAAGTAATAATTAGTTAGTTGTTCTTGGAATTTCGACAAAACTATTCATTTTGTTTTGAATTATTGTGGTAGGAGGCCCAACATGTTTTAACTAACTAAAGCCAAAAGAATATGAAATTGTTTCCATCGGTGGTGAAAATTACTGTAGATTCGGTTTGGCCTATTCAGTTAAAGGTGAAAGAACGTTCAAAATAATGGCGGAGTTTCGTTTTTTTCTGAAAAAAATGGCAGGCAAAGGAAAAAAAGAAAGCGGATCTTTACGAAAGGCTGCTTCGGATGAATTTTATCGTTCGTTGCAGCCCTTCCCACTTGCTGCGTTTCAACGCCGACTTTTTAAAAACCCGGTCGAAGGTTTCTTTGGTCATTTCCTCCCAGTCAAGGGATTTCAGCTCCGGATGGGGTAAAAATTCCGGTTCCTGATGAGGTTTGGAGAAACGATTCCAGGGACATACATCCTGGCAGATATCACAGCCAAAGGCCCAGTTTTCCATCTTTCCCTTAAATTCGGATGGGATTTCTTCTTTTAGCTCGATCGTCAGGTAAGAAATGCATTTGGAGGCATCCAGCAGGTTGGGCTGAAGAATCGCATCCGTAGGACAGGCATCAATGCATCGGGTACAGGTCCCGCAATAATCTTTGGTAACGGGCGTGTCGTAGTGCAGGGGTAAATCAATGATCAATTCTGCCAAAAAAAAGAAACTCCCCTTGTGTTGATTCAGTAGTAAACTGTTTTTGCCCGTCCAGCCCAAACCGGCCTTTTGGGCCCATTGTCGTTCCATTACCGGTGCGCTGTCTACAAATACCCGGCCGTTGATTTCCCCGATTTCTTCGCGTAGGAGGGAAAGGAGATCCTTCAATTTGTCTTTGATGACAAAATGGTAATCCTTTCCGTAGGCGTATTTGGCGATTTTTAAGTCCTCCCTGCCTTCCGGGAGGCGGTTTGGAGGGTAATAATTGTAGATCAGGCTGATCACCGACTGGGCATCGTCCACAAGCTTGCGGGGATCCAGGCGTTTGTCAAAATGGTTGGCCATGTAGGCCATTTTTCCGTGGTAATTATTGTTTAGCCAGGATTCTAGCTTTGGTGCTTCTGCCTCGAGAAATTCCGCCTTTGCGATGCCGCAAAAATCAAATCCCAATTTCCGGGCAGCGTCTTTGATTAGCTGGCTGTTCTTTTCCCTGTTTTGCATGGCGTCAACATCTCAAGAGGAGGCTATACATCAAAAAGGCTTCCGGACTGCCCACCAAAATCCGGTTTTAGCTTCAAATGTTGGTAGGCCAGTTCGGTGGCGGTTCTTCCCCGGCTGGTTCGTTTGAGGTACCCTTCCTGAATCAGAAAGGGCTCGTATACCTCCTCAATGGTTTCTGCTTCCTCTCCGCAGGCAGTAGCAATGGTGGAGAGGCCTACCGGGCCTCCGCTGAATTTCTTTATGATGGTGGTCAGGATGCGGTTATCCATTTCGTCCAGACCATTTTCATCCACGTCCAATGCGTTGAGGGCAATTTTTGCGATCTCCATGCTGATCCTTCCGTCTCCTTTTATTTCTGCAAAGTCCCGCGTTCTACGTAGCAAGGTATTGGCAATACGTGGGGTGCCCCGGCTCCTTCGCGCGATTTCGAAGGCTGCCTCCTCATCGAGAGGCGTGCCCAAAATGGACGCTGACCGTTTGACGATGGTGCAGAGAAGCGCTGCGTCGTAGTACTCCAGTCGGGCGTTGATCCCAAATCGGGCTCTCAATGGAGAAGTAAGCAGCCCGGACCGGGTAGTCGCTCCCACCAGCGTAAAGGGATTCAGGTTGATCTGCACCGATCGGGCGTTGGGACCCGAATCCAGCATGATGTCAATTCGGAAATCCTCCATCGCCGAATACAGGTATTCTTCCACGATGGGATTGAGCCGATGAATTTCATCAATGAAAAGGACATCTCCATCTTCGAGATTGGTCAACAGGCCGGCCAGGTCCGAGGGTTTGTCCAGTACGGGTCCGGAGGTGATCTTCAGGCTGGATTCCAGTTCATTGGCAATGATGTGGCTTAAGGTGGTTTTTCCCAAGCCAGGAGGGCCATGAAGCAAGACGTGATCCAGGGACTCTCCTCGTTTCTTTGCGGCCAAAACAAAGATTTTGATATTTTCCACGGTTTTGTGCTGACCGGTAAAGTCTTCGAAACTCAAGGGCCGCAGGGCTTTTTCAATCTCTTTGTCCCCGGGGCTGAGGCTGTTTTGGTCACCACGCAGATAGTCTTCTCTCATAGTCGCTCGCTAATAGGTACAAATATAAATAAAATGATGCGGTTTTTAGCTGCCGGCTGCGGATACCTCCTGCCCCGACCGGGGGATATTGGGGAAATAGTAGGCGCAATTGGAAAATAAGAATTAACTTTCGGAAAAATAAAACAGGCATCGTTTTATGCGAAAATCAGCCAAAAAAAATATCATTTACAGCATTTTGTTGTTGTTGGTGGTATTTATGGTGTATCTGTACCGGCAAAATAAGAACACCCCAGCTACTCATGCGCCGGATGATCCCAAAATTGTCCTTACCGGACCTACCATGGGCACCAGCTACCGAATCGTTTACTTAGATCCGGGGAGGAGGGACTTTCAGGAAGAAATCGATTCGCTACTCCTGGATATCAACCGGTCCTTGTCTACCTATATGCCGGATTCTGAGATCAGCAGGTTTAATCAAACCGATTCGATCGTGTTTGATTCGCCGTATTTGTATCCGGTACTGAAAGCAAGCGGTGAGGTGTATCGGGCAACCTCCGGAGCATTTGATCCCACTGTGGGGCCACTCGTAAATGCGTGGGGATTTGGTCCGGAAGGGGCATCACTAAAAGACAGTGTGGCCATACGGCAGCTGTTGGAGCAGGTCGGCTTTGAGCAGCTGTATTTTGATGAATCGGTTCTGAAGAAGACAAATTCAGATACGTACCTCGACTTGAGTGCAATCGCCAAAGGCTACGGAGTGGATCTGGTGGGCACCTTTTTAGAAGGTAGGGGCATTCAACATTTTTTGGTGGAGATCGGTGGAGAACTGGTGGCCCGTGGACGAAACGAAAAGGGAGAACTCTGGAAAGTGGGCGTCACGCGACCCAGCGAAGAAGGCCTGGCCAACGATTTGTATTCGATTATCGCTTTGGATAACAAGGGCATGGCCACGTCTGGAAACTACCGTAATTTTTACGTGAAGGATTCTGTAAAATATTCGCACACCATCAGCCCGTTTACAGGCTATCCGGTAGCGCACCGCCTGTTGAGTGCCACCGTGGTGGCCGCAGATTGCATGACTGCCGATGCATTCGCTACAGCCTTTATGGTGCTGGGAGTCGAAAAATCTCTTGAAATACAAGCCGCTACAGAAGGCCTGGAGATCTTTCTTATCTTTACGAATGAGCGGGGGCAGATGCAATTCCACGTCAGTGAGGGCCTGGCCCCCCTGCTTACCACGGTGGATGAAAAGGAAGTCAACTAACCCAAAATAGGATCATGCTACCATTTCTTTTACTTTTTTTGTCCGCCTTTGGTGCGGGTTTGCTAGCCCTGCTGGTTCCCGGTTGGAAGGAAAAGAGCTTTAAATTGGGATTGATTTTTGCGGGGGCCTATCTTTTCGCCATCACCATTTTGCACATATTGCCGGAGCTTTTTGCGGATCAGGGTTCTGCCTACTACATGGGCTTGTATATCCTGTTGGGGTTCTTATTGCAGCAGGTATTGGATTTTATGTCATCCGGTATCGAACACGGACACATTCACGATCACGGCATGCATGGCAGGGGAAACAGCGTATGGACCCTGATGATTGGGCTGTTTTTACACGCCTTTCTCGAAGGCACCCTGCTTTCCAAACAACCCATGCTGGCCGGACATCAGCACGGTAGTGAGACGCTATTAATAGGGATTATTTTGCACAAGATGCCGGAGGCATTTGCATTGGTGGCCGTGTTGATGACTCGTATGAAAAAACCTGGAATTTTATTGTTACTGGCCCTGTTTTCGCTGGCATCACCCCTGGGTATGGTTTCTACCGATTTGCTTTTTGACCAACAACTTATTGGCAGGGGTACCCTCAACATCTTATTTGGACTGGTGGCGGGTGGCTTCTTGCACATCTCCACCATAATCTTTTTTGAAAGCTCTCCCCAGCACCGGTTTCAATTGCACAAACTTCTGATTATTCTATTTGCCTCCGGGCTGGCTATTTTGACCGAGTTTATCATTTGAAGAGGCCTATTCGCGAACGCGAAATATCCGGTAGGAACGGTATTCCTGCCCAAACTGGTCGCGCGTATGCACCTCGAGGCGATGGGTCCCGATGGCAAGATTGGCAGGCAGCAGCGCAGACCAGGTATGTCCAGACACCTGGGGAGGGTCCATCTTCCAGCCCAGGCCTTCGTCCACCCGGGTGCCGTCTGGTAAGGTCTGTTCCAGATACGCATCCAGACTGTGCATCCAGGTATTCAGTGGGTCCTCCCGCGGATCAAACGTCATGGGTATCCAGGAACCTGCAGTACCAATGCGCATGCTTACACTGGATTTTTCCGATCCCGCAAATACGTTTGCGATCACCAAGGTGTTTTTGAGCTGCCTTGCAGGAATATCGTCCGGCAAATGAATGTTCATCTGGTAGGAAGAAGGCCTGCGGGCCGCCTTGAACCGGATTCGGTAGTCGGTGCCATCAAAGGTTACCAGGCTGTAGCCATTGGGCGCTCCGTCATTCATTGTCGCATGAGGGATGCCGGTTTCGTCTTTTAATCCGACCCACCAGCTACCACTTACCGTCGCGTTGATAAAATGATGGTGCGGGCTGTCTCCTTGCCAACCATGCTCCGGGCCGAGGAAGACGTGCCGCATGGTATGGGTGTGGCCGGCGAACGAAAGTGTATGTGGCCGTCCCTCCAAAAGCCGAAACAGTTCCTCACGACCTTCTGTACGTACGATTGGCGCATGTTGTAAAATCACCACCCGCTTTTCCAGGGGGACCTTTTCCAGGTAGTTTTTCGCGAACCGCAGTTGGCTTTCGGTATACCGCGAGGTATAGCGTCCATTTTCGGAATAGTGAATATCCCGCAACACGAGGAAGACCACTTTTCCGTACTCAAAGGCATAGGTGCTGGGACCAAAGAACCGATTAAAGGTTTCGTCCCGGAATTCGTCCTCCGATACATCCCGGTTGTGGTCATGATTACCAAATACGTAGTACCAGGGAATGCCGATGGTGGCGGTACTTTCGCTGATTTCTTTAAAAAGAGCGGGATCGTCTGCCACAATATCGCCAAGGGTAATGCCAAAAGCTGCATCGGTACCCATACATTCTTCAAGTACATCGTGACTGACATAGTTTACCTCCTTCATTCCCCTCGCCTGTGGGTCGGCAAATAGCAATACCTCAAATCGCTCTGGCTCTTCATGCCAATGTAAGGGAAAATTGATGCGGCCTGGCAAGGGTCCGGTCGGCGCAAGACCCGGTATCTCGGTGTCGGGCGAGCCCTGGGGCTGGTGCCAATAGTAGTAGTAGGGAAGTTGATTTTCCGTAAGGGGCGATTGGTAGCCACTTGGTTTGATGACAAATAGTGGCTGACCGGCCCGGACCGGCAACTGCCAGCTGCCATCGGATCTACTTGCCACTACCTCCTCTCCATTGGAGACCAGCACAGAAGGAATCCCCGGTTCTTCCGCATCGAATCGACCGTTTTTATTTTGGTCCAGGTATATCCGACCATGGGCCGTTTCCTGAGCCTCCGTATCGTTCGGAAAAAACCAGGAATTTAGCCCGATCAATAGCAAGCAGGTGGTATAGGATTTCATGTTGAAAAAGGTTAGGAACATTCGTCTGCACGTATAACGGAGCGAAGGGCTGTACTTACTACCTTCTGCGGCGAATTTGCTAAAAAAAAATGCCGGAGCCTTATGTTCCCATAAGACCCCGGACAAACCCTACATTAAAAAAATAACCAACGATCACTACGGATTTCCAACTTCCTCTGTCTCTCCTATCCGTATCCCATCTCTTTAACACCCGAAACTTACCATATGAAAAGAATAAATCTGAATAAAAAATGAAATAATTAATTGAAAAAATGTACAAAATGTTTTAAATATTTTGAAATACATAAAATTGCGTATGGGAAATGGTAATAGGGATATTTATGTCTTTTGTCTAGAAAAAAAACACGTTTGTGGCAATTCTTACGGATTATTGTCGGCAAATACCTTAAAAAAATCTAGTAAATACCGGTAAAAAGCCTATTTGTATATTGGCCGCCTGCGGGATACCTGTGGACATGGAAACGCCTGAATGTGAATGAGGTAGCAGGGTTTAGAGCAGCGTTCGG
Organism: Cyclobacterium xiamenense; assembly: GCF_900109255.1. Classification (NCBI taxonomy): domain Bacteria; kingdom Pseudomonadati; phylum Bacteroidota; class Cytophagia; order Cytophagales; family Cyclobacteriaceae; genus Cyclobacterium; species Cyclobacterium xiamenense. The sequence goes on from NZ_FNZH01000003.1 coordinate 167,308, forward strand.
TTCGTGTGAAGGGCCGCTGCCCATCGCAGTGGTTTATACAGGTAGGGGTCGACGGTGTAGTAGAAAGGTTGCCGTGGCGACAAAAAAAAATGCCGGAGCCTTATGTTTCCATAAGACCCCGGGCAAACCCTACATTAAAAAATAACCAACTAACAATTTCCTTTAATCCCTTTTGGCTTCCCAGGCCTTTTTTCATTTCTTTAACATCCGAAACTTAGCATAGAAATCGGAATAATCCGAATTTTTTATAAAATAAATTACTGAAAAAATGCACAAAATATTTTATTTATTTTGAAATACATTAAATAAGGTGTTTATAATTTTGATACTGATAAATATGTCCTTTATGTAAAGAAAAAACCCGTTTACCAATCGCAACGGATTGCTTATCAGCTAAATGCATAAAAATTATGCAAATTTTCTTGAAAAAAGGTAATTTTTTCCTCATGCCCCCTTTTTTCCCGGTCTCACAAACAGTGGCTGCCGCCCGGCTCCGGGGGCCGAAAGATCAGCGGATTTGCTACTCTTTTTTGCGGTCGATTGCCTATCGACAGCCGCTGAGCTAGCGGCAATGGGTAAACTGTTTTCCTGGCCCGGCTCTTATTTCCTTTTAACGCCGAATAGGACGTTTTTTGTACGAAAGCATAGCCGCATCGTCTGCACAAGGGTATTTTTTCAACCCACCGTTATCCGTGCGGTTCCAGGGGTGTTTGCGAAGCATTTTGCTGGATTAGCTGACCGTTCGTATTTGCTACCTGAGCGAGCCTTTTTCGGTTCGGGTAGGAGGGGGTGCATAGAGGAATGTAGGTAAAGAAAGGGCGGTATGCCTGGGCTTTTGGATTCCATACCAAGACACCTTGCTCCCGGATGATGCAGTAAAATCTACCTGGCCAGAAAGTCCAAGGCGATTCGGTTAAAATCTTCCGGCTTTTCTACGTTCACCACGTGCCCGCAGGCGGGGACGACTACCAATTTGGCAGAACGGTGATTTTCAACCAGTTTGGTAATGGAGGGCAAAAACATGTAGTCTTCTTCCCCCATGACATACAATGTTGGAATGGGCGTTTCTTTGATTCGGAAGAAAGCCAAAAGGGGATTTACTTTGGCAGCCAGCGAGAACCAGCGGATAAATTCTTTTTGGTATAATTTTTTTGCTTCCTGCACAAAGAGGTACCTGGAAGCCTTGTGGTTTTTTCTGGGCATGATGATAAAAGCAAACAGCTTGTATAGCAGCAGGTAAGGAATTACCGACTTTAACAAGATACCCAAACGCATCAGTACTTGACCCCGGACGTTTAGCTTCATGATCGCTCCGGCGAGAATCATGCTGCTGACCCGGTCCGGATGCCTTTCGGTGATTTCCCGAATGACAATGGTCCCCAGGGAAATTCCCACAAAATGAGATTTCCGGATGTTCAAATGGTCCAGCACCTCGATTACCTCGTCACCGATGATATCGAAAGAATAGTGCTTTATTTTTTCGTAAACCTGACTTTTTGATTTCCCATGCCCCCGTAAATCCACCAACAATACATTGAAGGATTTTTTAAAATCCCGGATCTGGCGAAACCAGATGGCACTGCTGCCCCCCGCCCCGTGGACAAAAGTAACCCAAGGGGCCTCGGTGTTCCGTGTATACGTGGTGTAGTGAAGCATCAGCGTTATAAACAGCGAAGTGGTCAGTAAGGTTTACCGCCGGTGAAAAATACGTAAAATTCCGTTAACATAGACGGAATCAATCCCTTTTTACCAATTCCCAATGGGTAGCCGGATCTTTCCGAACGATCTGGAAGCCCAGGACGTGAAAGATTTCTTTATTTAGAAACCGGGCGATTCTAGGATTAACCACGTAGCGGTTTGCTTGGGGGGCTTTTCTGGAAATGCCTGGAAGAAGTGGGAGTATTTCTGGTAAAAACGTTTTTCTAAGGACCTCGGATAGCCAGAGCCAAATTCGGGAAACCGGCCGCACGATAAAAAATCCTTCCTGCCCCATCTGCTGGTACAGGGGAAGGAAAACCATGCCCTTGTAGGGACTAATGACAGGCTTCCCGTCACTGCTAGCCAACACGAGCCCTTTTTGGATGGGGTTGAAATTGAAAAAGCCAGGTTTCATCTCAAACTGTTGTTCGGGCCGAAGCGGATAGCGGCAAAGGATTTCATAAAAGCCCGGACGGATGTCTTGTTTGCTTTTCAAATGGCCCTCCTCTGAGGCAATATCCGTGGGGGACAAGCGGATAATTCCCAGGTAATTCATACACAGTTTGACAAAAGCCTGATGCCTTCGGATACTTCCCGGATCCTCATGCCTTCCCGCTTCGAAGCCCAACGCTGGCAATCCCAGATCATTAATGTGGCTCATCAGTGGGCCTTCCAGGTATTCTTCTATGCCCAGTATGAGGGGCACGGGGAACTGTTTTGCCACGGCACGATTGACCAGCGTGTCATTAAAGGGAAGGAAGGCGCAACTTTCGGAGGAAGTGGTGTGCAGATCTGCAAACAAGATCCTGCCCCGCCCGTACCGGGCAATGATGGTCGTGATGAGCCGGTCCAAAGCGGCTAATTCCTCCAATTCGGGGTAGCTGAAGCTTTCCTGTTCGGATTTTTTCATGCGTACCAAATGTAGGTTATCAGCCGTCCAGATTCGGTTCAGATCCTTTTCGATATACCTTAGCTTGCGTTTGAGTGCCTGGTTGTTTCCTTTGAGAACCAATACATTGCCCTGAAGCGTGAAGTCGCCGCCCGGCGGGCTCCCAAATAGGGATTCCATGGCCATCACCGAAGCCGGCTCGTTACCGTGGATTCCGGCAATAATCACCAGGGTTGGAAGTTGGGGGTCCCCATGGTGGGCAAACAGAATACGGGGATTGTCTGTGGTGAGAAGCGGATCAGACATTATTCTTCGCATACAACTTGTCCCAGATTCCTTGTGCATCCGTATCCGTGACCAGGCCTATCAACTGATCCCCGTCTACTACCGGCAGGCAGCTGATTTTTTTATTTACCATCAGCAGCATGGCATATTTGATGTCAGTTTGTGGGCCCACTGTGACCAGATCGGATACCATGATATTTTTGGCAATTTCAAGCTCGTTTTCGGTTTCTCCGAGTTTTTCCAGGGTGGATCGGGTAATCAATCCCGTTAGTTTTCCAGCTTTGTTTTCTACGGGGATGTGGTGGATGTTTTTCCAAAGCATGATTTTCTTCACCAACGCGACCAGGTCGTCTTCCTGTACGGTGATCAAATCGGTGGTCATGATGTTTCCAATCCAATCGTATTGGATGGGTATGGATTTGAGCTCCGAGGAGCTGGCAGCTTTCCATTCGCTGATGGGCAATTCGGATTTTCTTCGTGTTTGTATTGCTTCGGTTAGGGTCACCATGGCCTCGTCCCTGCTCATGTGCTTTTTTATCGCCCGGTAGCTTTTAATCATCCAGCTGCTGCCGGTTTGGCCGGTTTTGACCCGCTTGCGGATAATTCCCAGGTATCCGTTCGCCTCTTCGCTGGAAATACCCACGGACAGCAATCCTTTTTCTGCCATGGGAATTAATTCATCCAACAGCAGTTTTTGTGCCGGAACCATGCGGTTTTCCCAGGCCATGTTGCTGTAGATACCGGAGGTTGCCGCCCGGTAAAAATTTCCCTTTGTATCCTCAAACGACCTTCGGTGCCAGGATTTTTGGTACGATTCGGGCATGGCTTTCATCAAGCCTACCCAAAGTACAAAGTTTGCCATTTCATCGATAACAGTAGGTCCGGATGGCAGATACCGGTTTTCGATTCGCAGGTGGGGAATTCCACCTCCCGTACCGAAACAGGGCCTGTTCCAGCGCCAGATGGTACCATTGTGTAATTTTAAGGCCTGTAGATCTGGGATTTTTCCTTTTTGCAAGTCTTGCAAGGAGTCGGCTGTGGACTTGTGGGTGAGGATTAAGGGAAATCGAGCGATGTTTTCTTTATAAATCTCGGTGGTATCCCGGGCCCAATGGTTGCCAAAGGATACACGCTGTTCTTTTTCCTTCAGGTGGTAGCCCTTGCTACGAATATCAATGCTTTGCTGAAAAAGCGGAATACGGGTTTCGGACCATAGCTCCCGGCCAAATAGCAAGGGGGAGTTGGTGCAGACCGCGAGAACGGGGCCCGAAATCAGCTGGGCCCAATTGTATTGGTCCACAAACTCCTCGGCGGTTACCTGCAGGTGGCACTGAAAGCTCGTATTGCAGGCCTCAAATAGAATATTGGTATGGGCTAAAATCAACTCGTCCACCCCGGAAATATTTAGTTCAAAATCCTGTCCCCTTAGCTGTTTGATGATCTCGTCCAGGGCCTGGTACCGGGGATTCGGGGTCATGTAGTCCATTTGTCCCGAGCGCAGATCAATGGAGGGCAAAATGCCCGTTAGTACGATCTCGTCACCAAAGGTGGCGGCCACTTGCTCGGCTTTTCGCAGGTATTTCCGGAGCTGTTTTTCCATCAGGGGAAAGGCTCCCGCCTTTAATTCCAGGGGATCCAGGTTTAGCTCCAGGTTGTACATGGCCAGCTCGGAAGTAAAATGGGCATCGGCCAGTTTGCTCAAAATCAAGGGGCCATTTTTGGAAGGCTTGTTATGCCGGTTGATGAGCGCAAACTCCTGCTCCGCACCGATGCGTTGCACATCCTTTTCGATGAGCCCCTCCCGGATCATTTGATCCAATGCTTCGATATCCCGGATCAGGTTTTTGAGAAACTTTTTCCTCTCGGGTAATTTGATCCCTTTATTTACGCGATGTTCTCCCATGCTTCCAACAATTTACAAAGGGAAAAACGAAATTGAAAACCCGAAGCAAAGAAACCAATGCCTTTTTCCGGATGCAGGTAGGTAAGGGCTACCGGATGGCCTTCGCCAGGCTTTGGGCCATGATTTTCGCGCCAGCCTTGTTTGGGTGTACCCCGTCCGGAAAATGCCTGCCGTCCGGTTCGAGGGGAAGGTGCAGGTCAATCACCACCGCCCCCGTTCTTTTGGCTGCTTCCCGAATAAGCGGGGTCATTTCCTCGACAATTACCTTTTCTGTAATGCCCCAGTTATCTTCAAACACGGGCACTGGAAGGCAGAGGAAAATCTTCCCCCGTTCGGGCATGTGGCGTTTGATTGCGGAAATCATTTCCACATAATCCTCGAGAAAGGAGTCTTTGTAGGCCCAATTCTGCGGCTTGGAATCATTGGTTCCCAACAGCAGAATCAGGATATTGGGTGCATATGCTTGTACCTGCTCAAACTGGGGTTCGTTCCAGTAGGGGAAATCTCCTTTCTTTAGAAGCGTACGGGCACTTACGCCGAAGTTTTTTACCTGATAGGCCTTCCCGAGTATCTTTTGTAGCTGCAGGGGATAACTATCCGGATGGTTTCTGCCGGGCCCTTCCGTGATGCTGTTTCCAACGCAGGCGATTTTAACCGCAGGCTGCTGGGCACTGCCTTCCTGGCTCCAAAGCAACAAGAGCGCGCAAATAATTTTTTTCATTACGACGAAGATCAAACAAATGGGAAATTACATACTATTTCCGTGAAATCGGGACTTCTATTTATTAATTTGCACCGAATCGCATACTCGTGGGCTTATTGAACCAAAAAATCAGGAAATTCTTCGAAAAATTTAACGTGCTCTCGCTGGATGTGGTGTCTGGAGCCTGTGCGGGTATGTATTTTTTTTCCGACATGATGCGCATTTCGCTTTTCTGGTATTACTACCTGCTGCTGGGAATGGCGGTTTGGGCCATTTATACCTTCGACCACCTGTTGGACGCCCGCAAGGTCTACCGCCGTGCGCTTACCAAAAGACACCGCTTTCATCAGCGGCACTTCGGTCGCCTGGCAGGCGCACTGGGCGCCGTGGGGATCGCGGGGCTGCTGCTCGCTTTTAGCTACCTGCGATCTTCCCCACTACTGGAAGCCGGTTTGCTCGTATTCGCATTGATTATCCTCATCATGCTGACCTTGCACTGGGGTGGTGAAAAAACGGCCGTTGCCAAGGAATTCGCAATCGCTGGGTTTTATGTGCTCGGGATTGTACTGGCTCCCGCTTTGCGCCATGACTTTGACTTTGCCCCCAATCCCTGGCTCTTCTATGTGCTGGCCTATTTTCTCCTAGCCTGGTATAATTTGGTGTATTTGTCCTACCTGGACGGGGCACTGGATCGGGCAGAAGGACATCATTCCATCGCGACTGTTCTGGGTAAAAATAAAACGCGAAAGCTACTTTGGGTAATGGGTCTACTAGGCCTGGGCTACACAGTTTTTTTGTTTTTCTACTTGTCCTCCTACTACCACCGCTTTACTCTGGTATGGGCGCTCATGCTACTCATTCATGTAATCAGCTTCGTGGAAAGGCCGGAGAATATCGCGGTCGTCCGCAGGCGTCTTGAAGCAAGCTTTTCCCTTCCCCTACTTTTATTGCTGGTATGATTGGTTTGCGTAAAAGGATAGCGGCGGACCCCTATTGCCTGATCGCTCCAGTCTATGAGTTTTTCTCACACCTGGTGTTTGGAAGGGATTTTCAGCGAAGCAAAACCGCTTTTTTGGAGCGAATTCAACCGGGCAATACGGTATTGGTGCTGGGTGGGGGTACCGGGTCCATTCTTCCCCAATTGGTCAACCGGTGCGGAACCAGTGGTCGCATTCTTTACATGGAGACCTCCAGGGAAATGCTTCGCCGTAGCCGGCAGCAATTGGAACCATCTGCCACAGCGCAGGTTGAATGGATCCATTCCTCACAGGTAAGCGATTTGCCGGCGTTGAAGGTGGACGCGATCATCTCCCACTACCTGCTGGACGTGTTGTCCGACAGAGATATCGATCGCCTATTTCGGGAAATACAGCCCCGGATTCATTCGGAAACCCGCTGGATTTTCGCTGATTTTTTTCCAAAAGCGGACCGGGAATGGTTGCTTTTCGCCATGATTTACCTGTTTCGGTTGCTCACCCGGCACCCCCGGAAGGACCTTCCGGAGTACCACTCCTATTTTCAAAAGTGGGCATGGAAACAGGTGGATAGCGCGACTTTTCAAGGAGGCTTTTTTCAGGCGATTTGCTACAAGCCCGCCCCCAAATCGATCAATTTACCGATTACCTCGTTAAAATAGGCCCCGTTGTAGGGACCATAAAAATTCATGTCTCGTACCTCGTAGTAGCTTTCCTTATAGTATTCGTCCGGCGTGATGTAGCCGATGTATCCCCCGTTAAATGTGGTGATCATCAGGTTCATCCCCAAGGCCGCCGCTTTCTTTTCCCAGGATTCATAAAACACCCCTGATACCTCTCCAGAGGAGGAAATAAAGAGGGTATTGCCGATCTTTACCAGATCAAAATGGGCGGGGTAGTCGCCAATGGCCCAATCGAATAGCCAGGGACGGATCCGCCAGTCGTTGCTGATGCGGTAATGGGGCTCGCGCAGGTACAGGGGAAGCTTTGCTGCGATCAGTGTTGTTTCGGTTTGTTCGCCGCTGCTCCCTTCCGGAGTTTCCGTCACGATGGTACCCAGCTCTGCGGCATACTTCCTCACATTTTCGATATCGTTTCCCGGGATTGTGGGACGGTGGCTGCCGACGGCTCCGGCTGCGAACAGCACCAACTCCTGCTTGGCCTCGAGGCCTTTCGAAAAATAGAAGGGATAATCGCCCGAGAGCCCCATAAACCGGCTACTCAAACAGGTGGCATGCGCGCTAAAGGTGACCAGGCTGGCGCGCTTTCCTGCGGTGTTTTCCAGACTAAATTGACGGATAAAGGGGTCTACCGGATCTCCGGCAACCAGTCGGTTGCTAACAAAATTTCCGGCATTGCTTTTTTTATAGCTCAGCCGGACGGTATCCATACGCGTAATCGCCCCCCGCAGGGCCTGCACCGTGCCGGCAGCAATGCGATCCACCAGCGGCTGATTCCACCCCCCCAGGGCCAGGCTCCCTATCGGTCCGGGAATGGTTCCACCCATACCGCTATGGGTATGGGTAGCCGTGAAATATACCCGATCCACCGGGATTTCCTGCGCTTCGATTTCTTTTTGCAGGGCCGTTGCCAGTTTGGGATGAACAAGGAGCAGTTCGTAATTTAAAAAAGCAAGGGTAAAATCACCATTGCCTACTACCATTGCCTTGACGAAACTGCTGTCCTGTACAAATTCATAGTTGCCTCTGGGGCGGTAGGCGACTAGCGGGACGGGTTCTTCGGGTGTCATGTTGGCGCTTGCCCAACCACCCAGCAAAAATCCCTGGTCAGCGCCCTGTACGGAAAGGCTGTCCAGGGCTGCCATGGTTTTTTTGTAGTAGCTTTTTTCGCGATACGGGGTCCAGTCTACGGTGGTCAGGGTTGCTAAAACCACGAGAAGTAGAAACCCTGCCAGGTAAAGCAAATAAGCAAGCCATCGGTTTATCGGAAGTCGGAACAGCGGCATGGGCTAGCCTTCGTAGGTAAATGTTCCGTGTTGCCCGCTTACAGTCACCTTTTTACCTGGGTGATCGGTGACACGCCCGACAATTTGGGCCGCTACTCCGAACTCCGAGGCCAGTTGTATGACCTCTTCCGCTCGTTTTTCATCCAGATACACCTCCATCCGGTGTCCCATGTTGAAAACCTTGTACATTTCTTTCCAATCCGTCCCGCTTTCTTGCTGAATGAAGGCAAACAGCGGAGGGGTATCGAAGAGGGTGTCTTTGATGACGTGTAGGTTTTCGATGAAATGCAGGACCTTGGTCTGCGCCCCGCCACTGCAATGAACCAGGCCGTGGATTTCAGAACGGAAGGACTTCAAGAGGGAGGCGATGACCGGCGCATAGGTACGGGTAGGGGAAAGGACCAGTTTACCCATGTCCAGGGGAGTACCGGGAGCGGGATCCGTCAGGCCAAAACTGCCCGAATAAACCAATTCTTTAGGCAGGAGGGGATCAAAACTCTCGGGAAAGGACTCGGAGAGGCTGTGGTTAAAAACGTCGTGCCGGGCGGAGGTCAGCCCATTGCTGCCCATGCCGCCATTGTAGGCAGTCTCGTACCGGGCTTGTCCAAATGAGGCCAATCCGACGATCAGGTCGCCGGCGGCAATGCGGTCGTTGGAAATGACATCTTCCCGTTTCATCCGGCAGGTGACCGTGCTGTCTACAATAATAGTGCGCACGAGGTCGCCTACATCGGCGGTCTCCCCTCCGGTAAGCAGGGCGTAAACCCCGTGGTCGCGCAGCAATTGGAGGACTTCTTCGGTGCCGTTGATGATAGCGGATATGACTTCGCCGGGAATCAGGTTTTTATTTCGTCCGATGGTGGAGGAGACCAGAATATTATCGACCGCACCCACACAGAGCAGGTCGTCGATGTTCATGATAATGGCGTCCTGTGCGATACCTTTCCAGACAGAGAGATCACCGGTGACTTTCCAATACAGATAGGCCAGGGAGGATTTGGTACCGGCGCCGTCGGCATGCATGATATTGCAATAGGCGGGATCATTTCCCAGGATATCGGGTACGATTTTACAAAAAGCCCTGGGGTAGAGTCCCTTATCCAATTTGGAGATGGCTTCGTGTACGTCTTCCTTGGAGGCCGATACCCCGCGTTGCATATACCTTTCGTTCATAACCTTGGCTTTGAAAAAAACAAACAGGCGGCAAATATACGGATTTTACTCGGTGATTTCTATTACCTTAAACTCGGTTCGCCGGTTGACCTGGTGTTCTTCTTCCGTTTGGGCATTTTCGATTAGCAGTTGCTGTTCTCCATAGCCGCGGGCTTCCAGGCGGGAAGCGTCGATTCCTTGCGAAACGATGTATTCGACTGCAGATTCCGCCCTTCGCTGCGACAGGTCCTGGTTGTAGGTATCGCTAGCTCGGGCATCGGTATGGCTGCTAAGTTCGATACGGATACCGGGGTTGTCCTTGAGAATCTTGACCAGTTTGTCCAACTCCTGAGCCGCATCGGGTCGAATTTCGGCTTTGTCCAGGTCATAATAGATGTTTTCCAGTATGATCGCCCGCTCCAATACCAATTGCTCCAATACGATCGTGGTATCCAGGGTCACATTGGTTACGTCCTGGATCAGTTCCTCGGGAGCCGGTGTTTTTCCGATGGTACTATACGGCACACTTTGGGAAAAATATCCGGTTTTCGAAGCGATCATGGTGTAGGCCTTGTCAGGTTCTAGCGGAAAACGCAACCTGCCGCTTTGGCTGGAAAAATTGCCGTCGATGGTTTGGTTGTTGGCGTCGTAGAGAACCACCCGGGTTTGCGGAAGTACCTGTTCCTCTCCGTTTTCCAACCGTTCTTTGGTGACCACGTTCAGCAATACATTGACAACCTTAGGCGGAGGGGTCATGTCTTTGAAATAATAAATATCGTCGTCCCCTTTGCCTCCAGGTCGGTTGGAGGTAAGGTAGCCCTCCTTCGGATAATCGGTAAAGAATATTCCGAAATCATCACCAATGGAGTTGATATTGGCGCCGAGGTTTTTTACACGGACCCCGCCGTTTTCTTTTTGGGCCAGGAAGAGGTCCAACTTACCGTATCCGGGATGTCCGTCGGAAGAAAAGTAAAAATCCCCATTTGGTAGTGGTCTGGGGAACAATTCGTTTCCGGGTGTATTGATGGGGGGTCCCATGTTTACCACGTTACCGAAATCACCATTGGCAAGCCGGGTGGAGCGGTACAAATCAATCCCACCGAGACCTCCGGGCCGATTGGAAGCAAAGTACAGCGTATCCCCATCTGCACTAAAGGCTGGCGTGGAATTCCAGTATTCCGGTTCGCCGTTTACGGGCATGAAGATCGGTTCGGTAAATCCTCCACCACGGAAATACGAGGCAAAAAGGCTCACCTCCGGAAGGTCGTTTTTGGCGTTGGCATTTCCACGGGCGTATATAATCGTATTTCCGTCGGGGCTGATGGCAATGGCACCCTGGTTCAAGCCAGTTTCGTTTTGAAACTCCGGAAGAGTCTGCACGTTTTGTACGTCTACGTTGATACCTTCCGCTCTGGCTCGAAACAGGCGGGTGTAGCCTTGTCCGGTAGCCGGATACAACCCTCCTGCACCCCTGGAACTCGTAAAATACAGGTAATTTTCACTCAGGACCGGCGCATAGTCGATGCCGGTGGTATTCAACAACTCGTAATTTTCCAGTTCGTGGTTCGGCCAAATGGGTTCGACTTCGGAAAGCGCTTCGATATTTTGTATTTCCTTTTCTGCCAGGGCGATTTTTTGGTCGTCCATGGTCAGGGTTTGGGCGGTTTCGAAAGCTACTTTTGCCGAATCGTATTCACCTTTTCCTTTCAGGCTTTTGCCTTTGTAGTAGGCGCTTTCAAACGTGGCGTCCGACTCGGAGACCTTTTCGTAATAGCTTGCGGCATTTTCAATGCGATTGGAAAGGCGAAAGCTTTCGGCAATGAACAGGTTGGCCTCGCTGTTATCCGGGTCTTTCTCCAGCAATCTGGAGTAAGAACTAATCGCCATCTGGTACTCTCCAGAGCTAAATTGGTTCTGCGCTTTCTGTTGGAGACTGGTACAGGAAGCCTGAAGCAAGAGCACAAGGAGGGGGAGCCAAAGGGCAGCGAAACGGACGGAATGCGTTGCTTTTTTCATACGAAATAGATTCCCTTTCGAATTTAGTGGGCAAAATATTTTTTCAACCAACTCGATTCAGCAGGTATTAGCCATTGGTTTTTTAAATCGGCGATTTTATTGACACCCGGATTGAAGACTTTGCTTTTCGGCTGCAAATAACCTTCCTGAACGTGCATTTTTATTTCCGGTAAAAAAGCCACGTTCACTCCTTCTTCATCCAGGTAGGAGACTTTTCCGCTATCCAACAGATTGATGGAAAGCTGGGTTTCGATTTCCCGCAATGCCCGGACCGAACTATCGATCGAACAACCGCTGGCCCCAAGGGGTCCTTCGTCCACGGCGAGTACAATAAATTGATCGTATTTGATGTCAAACGAAGTGGGAAGCTGCGTTCCGTGGGTGTTCCACTGATTGCAGAAACTTACCAATTTGGAAATGATCCAGGTCTTCTCTTCCTCTTTAAACGGTCTATCAGCCTGGTAGACCCATATTCTGGCCTCTTCGGACATTTGTTCAAATGGTACGTACATGCCTGATTCTGGTTTAGTATGGTAGTTTACGTTTGCTGTCTGTTCATCGCCCGAGCGATTACACGTATACTAGTAAACGTAAATTGAGTTTATTATGATGCAAAATAGGGATTAAGATCCACTAAAAAACGCAATAAACCAAAAGAATGTTGCCTTAATCCCGAAGACGGTAGGCCTACTCAGCCGGACAAGCCCTGGTCCCGGGCGATGAGTTCGGCCAGGTCCAGGACCTGCACCTGTTTTTCCTGTTCTTTGTTTTTTACTCCGTCGGACATCATGGTGAGGCAAAACGGACACCCAACGGCGATGGTTTTTGCTCCCGTCTGCAGGGCTTCTTCGGTTCGTTCTACGTTGATGTCTTTGTTGCCTTTTTCGGGTTCTTTGAACATTTGCGCGCCTCCGGCTCCGCAGCAAAGTCCCTTGCTGCGGCACCTTTTCATTTCCACCAATTCCATATCCAGGGCTTTGATGATCTCTCGTGGAGCTTCATAGACGTTGTTGGCTCTTCCCAGGTAGCAGCTGTCGTGAAAGGTAATTCGTTTTCCTTTGTATTCGCCTCCCCCTTTCATGACGATTTTTCCTTCCTGGATCAGTCCCTGTAGAAACTGGGAGTGGTGCATTACCTCGTAATTGCCTCCCAGGGCCGGGTATTCGTTTTTCAGCGTATTGAAGCAGTGAGGACAAGCCGTGACAATCTTTTTGATCCCATACCCGTCCAGCACCTGTATGTTGCTGATGGCCTGCATTTGAAATAAAAACTCGTTTCCTGCTCTACGGGCAGGGTCTCCGGTACAGGTTTCTTCCTCGCCCAGTACCGCAAAATTGATCCCGACTTTGGTCAGTATTTTTGTAAAGGCCAGTGTGACGGCCTGGTAGCGTTCGTCAAAGGAGCCCGCGCAGCCCACCCAAAAAAGCACTTCGGGTGTCTCTCCTGCAGCTGCCTTTTGGGCCATGGTGGGGACTTGATAGGTATTACTCATTTGTAGTTGGTTTCGTATCTTCCTGATTTACTTTGGCTGCCCAGTTAAACCGATCGGTCGGGGGAAATTTCCAGGGGGCAAAGCTGGTTTCGATGTTTTGAAACATGGCGTTCCACTGGGCCGGACTGCCGCTTTCCTCCATCGCGGTGTATCGCCGTAGCTCTAAGATGATGGATAAGGGGTCAATATTAACCGGACAGGCTTCCACGCAGGCATTGCAACTGGTACAGGCGTTGATTTCTTCCTGGCTGATGTAATCGCCCAGCAGGGATTTGCCATCGTTCACTCCGTCTTTCCCGGCCGCATTGGCACGGCTGATTTCTTCGGCCCGGTCCCGGGTATCCATCATGATTTTACGTGGCGATAATTTTTTTCCGGTGAGGTTGGCCGGGCATTCGGCCGTGCAGCGACCGCACTCGGTACAGGAAAAGGCATTCATGACCTGAACCCAGGAAAGGTCCGGGACATCTTTTGCACCAAACCGGCCGATATCAGCCTGATCCGTTGGCTCGGGAGCCGCTTGCAGACCCAGCATGGATTTCACTTCCTGCGTCACTACTTCCATGTTGGGTATTTTTCCCTGAGGCTCCAGGTTGGCGTACCAGGTGTTGGGAAAGGCCAGAAATATGTGCAGGTGCTTCGAATAGGTCACGTAGATGGCAAAGCCCAGGATGCCCAGGATGTGAAACCACCAGGCACCGCGTTCCAGAAGCAGCAGGGTGCTGCTGCTCAACCCGTCAAAAAGTCCCTGCAGGCTGCTGCTAATCCAGAGCCCACCCAGGGGAATGTACCCTTCCACACCTCGATAGGCCAATAATTGATCGGTAGCATTCATGGTCAGGATGGCAAGCATCAGCACGATTTCAATCCATAAAATGAGGTTGGCATCCAGCTTGGGCCAGCCTTTTAGCTCGGCTGAGGAAAGCCGTGGGACCTTCATGCCGTTGCGGCGAACCAAAAATGCAACACAGGAAATCAATACGCCCAATGCGAGAACTTCAAACACGTTCATGGCCAGGGTGTAGAAACCGGCGAGAAACGGGGCGAAAATCCGGTGGGTTCCGGCCAGGCCATCGATGATAAACTCCAGCACTTCCAGGTTGATGACCACAAAAGAAACGTAAATGATCAGGTGTAGCAGGGCGGGTCCCACGCGTTTGAACATTTTCTTTTGGCCAAACGCAACCAATGCCATCGTTTTCCACCGTTCCCCGGGGCGGTCGTTTCGGGCCAGTGGTTTTCCCAACAGAATGGTCTGTCGTAAATAGCTAATTCGCTTGTATAAAATATATCCTGACGCACCCAGAACCAATAAAAATAGGATTTGCGGTAAGCTGCTCATAGTGAATGTATTACTCTTAGGCCTCTATTTTTTTAATCAAATCGTTTGTACAAAAGTAACAAATACCTACCTTTGCAACACTTTCAGCGGTGATGTAGCTCAGTTGGTAGAGCATCGGACTGAAAATCCGTGAGTCGGTGGTTCGAGCCCACTCATCACCACTGGCCCTGGTTTCGACCAGGGCTTTTTTTTTGCCTTTTTTTTATATCCGAAGCGATTGTTGATGCTGTTGCTTTGTATCATTTCCCCGGCAAATTACTAAATAGTACGGATGCATGCTATCATTACCGCATTAAACAACCCCTGGAAGGCCCAGTTGTTCCAAAATTCGGGTCTTTCCCTCCGCGAAAATGCAAAGGGAATGCATTGCCGTCAAAAAAATTTGATAAAAAGTGTAACATTCGCGCGACAACTTCATCCTATACCTGCATGAGCACTTTTTTTGAAGCAAGAATTTGGCCACTAAAAAATAGACTGTACCGCATGGCGTACCTCCGGATAAAAGACCGGGATGCGGCCAACGATGCGGTTCAGGAGGCCTTTTCCAACGCATGGGTACACCGGGAAAGCCTGGAGCAGATGGAAAATCCGGAAGGATGGATGGTGAAGACCCTCAAAAATCAAGTGCTGCAACAGTTTCGCACCGCAAGCAGGATGGAACCCTTAGAAAACCAGGGCGAAGCAATACAGGAAGAGCCGGCCGAATACCAGGCAGCGAGTCAATCGGTGAAACGGGTGTTTTGCTTTTTGGACGACCTGCCCCAAAAGCAGCGGGAGGTGTTTGAACTGCGGGAAGTGGAAGGACTGACTTACGAAGAAATTGCCGGGTACCTGGAAATTTCGGTCGAGCAGGTGAAGGTAAACCTGCACCGGGCCAGAAAGAGACTCAAGGAATTTTTACTGAAATGCAAGGAAGATGAACGATAGATTAGATCAATTACTGGAAAAGTACTGGCAGGGAGCGAGTTCACCTGCGGAAGAAGGGGAGATGAAAGTCCTATTGGAGAAGGTGTCGGGATACGAGCTTGAAAAATCCTTTTTCCTGGGAGTAGCGGAGATTAAAAACATGAAATCCACCCTGTCTTCTAATTCTGATTTCAGGGAGATTCCAGTTCCGGAAAAACGTGGATTTGTCAGAGGGTGGATGAAAATTGCTGCGACGGTGATATTACTTGCCGGTTTTGGCTTCCTGATCCAGCAATATCAGGTTTGGCAAGAAAAAGAAGCGCAGGCCCAGGCTTATTTTGAGGTCATGGAGGCCTTTAGCCTGATCCAGCAAAATCTGCATAAGGGAGAAAAGGAAATGGAGGTCATGGATGATCTCAAATACCTGCATGCACCCCATCAACTATTCAACCTAAACGAACGGAAAAATGACTAAGAAATTCATTGCTTTACTGGGTCCGCTGATGTTGGTACTTGGCGGTCTACAGGCCCAGGAAAGTGCCATTGAAAAATTTTATTCCAAATACGTGGAGGACGAGCGTTTTTCCCGCGTCTTTATCAGTCCCAAAATGATGCAGATGGCCGGCGGTTTTCTGAATTCCAACAGCGTGGAAGGAGATGAAGATGCAGACGACATGCTAACCCTAATCTCCAAAGTAAAGGGAATTCGGATTTTGTCCGGCGAGCAGGTCAATGGTCTAAACATGTTTGAAGAGGCCATCGGTCTTCTTAACCGCAACCAATACGAAGAGCTGATGGACATCAAAGACAAGGGCAGTTCCCTGAAATTTATGGTACGGGAAGAAGCTGGCCGGATAAAAGAGTTGCTGATGGTTTCGGGGACAAAGGAAGAATTTACCCTTATGAGCATGCTAGGGGATTTTACCTACAAAGACCTGAACATGCTAGCTGAAAAAACCAACCTGCCGGGCATGAAGGAATACGGGCAGGGCAATAAAGAATAAGTTTTGAAAAATTTACGTATTGACTATTCATTTAACGACAAAATTATGAAAAATGCACTAAACCTTGTTTTCCTTTCCCTGTTCTTTTGCCTACCGCTAAGCCTCTTTGGACAGAGCAAAAGCGTGGACCGGCTTTACAATCAATACAAAGGCGAAGAATCTTTTTTCCACCTGGATTTGGCGGGTAATTTCCTGGATTTTGCGAAGGGCTGGGACATTGATATCGAAGAAGCAAACCTGTCGGCCATCACGGAGAGCATCGAACGGGTCAAGCTTTTCAAGCTGCCAGTGAGTGGAAATCAAGCGCGATCTGATTTTAGAAAGTTGGCGCAAGGACTTGAGCGGGAAAACTACGAACTGATGATGGAGGCGGAAGAAAAAGACAGTGGCGTATCCATTTATGCGCTGGGTCAGCGCAGCATGAAGGGCCTGGTGCTGCTGATCCGTTCCAACGAGGATGCCGAATACCTGGTGATAGAGCTGGAAGGACAGTTTGATCAAAAGGCCCTGGCCAAGGTAGGAAAGGGGATTTGATACTTTCTGCCCACTCTTGGAAAGGCGGGGTGGGCAAACCCCAATCGTCTAAAACCCTTGAGGTCTTCGAGACCTCGAGGGTTTTATTATTCATGTACGTTCTTCGAAAAGACCTTCGGGGTTAGGAAAACCCCAAATGTCAGGATTCTTTTATAACCGTTGAGGTCTTTGGGACCTCGAGGGTTTTATTATTCGTGTACGTTCTTCGAAAAGACCTTCGGGGTTGGGAAAACCCCAAAGGTCAGGATTCTTTTATAACCCTTGAGGTCTTCGAGACCTCGAGGGTTTTATTATTCGTGTACGTTCTTCGAAAAGATCTTCGGGGTTGGGAAAACCCCAAAGGTCTGCGTTCTTTCCAGACCTCGACGGTTTTATTCGTTTACGTTCTGCGGAAAGACCCTCGGGGTTGGGGAAACCCCAAGGGTCAATGTCTATAACCTCGACGGATTCATTTCGTAAGATCTCTGGCAATGACGCCATGTGACAGGATATTTATTGTCGACGAGGAATTTTTAAGCTCGCCATTTTTTCGTATTTTCCTATTTCAATCCTCTTACCGCTCATGAAGCAATTGTTGTTCTCCTTGGTTTTTCTGTTTTTGGCAGCTTGCGGATCCGACGATTCCTCTGGTGAGAACGGTCGAGCGCCGGATTTGAATGTTACATTGGATACGGTTCAGATTGATGCCCGGGGAGAAATCCTTTTCCTGAATACCGGCTTGCGTTCTGCGGTCCTTACCGATGACAAGCACTACCTGTATAACCTGAATCGCCAGGCCTATACCATCGAAAAAATCGATTTAACTACCTTGGCACTGGAGACCTTGCTACCGTTTGAAAAAGAAGGGCCGGATGGCATTGGGGGATATTCCATGGGAATAAGGCTGGTAGACGGGGATCGGTTTTTGCTATCCGGTTACGGCAATCATGCCCTGTTTGACAGCAACGGCAAAAAACTGGCCGATGTAGGCCCGGAAACAATCCCTTCCTTTGCCTCGGAAACGGAAGTAGGGAACGTGCTGTTTCCGGTGCGATTGCCGGAGACCCGGTCTGCTTATGCTGGGGTATATATCATTCCCGGAGAACGGGAACCGCAGCTAATGTTCTGGGATACGGAAGAACAAACGTATCGGAAAGTAAGGAACCCCCTGCTGGAGAAATCCATACAGTACCAAACGGACTTCGACGATGGGACCACGGCTATGTTTATAAGCGGTGGGGAATACCTGGAAGTGGTAAATGATAGGGTTTTTTTGGGCCTAAACGGAAGTTCAGACCTTTATATACGTGAACCGGGACAAGAGGAATTTTATAAAAAGACCTTCGAAAACGGTTGGATTCCCCGGGAAAAGGAGACCACCTTTCCGGAAAAAATAAACGATAGGGCCTTATTTCAAGAATTGTACAAGAAAGCTACCGAGGAAATTTCCTATAATAAGCCCATTTGGGATGAAAGTCGGGAGGTCTATTTCCGGTTTTCCTACAAGCAGGAATTCGGCGTTGCAAACACCGGTCCTTCGGATGGTCTTTTTCCCAGACCAACGGGTGCCAGCGTGTACCTATCGATCTATGACGCCGATTTTAATTTGCTGAGAGAGACTGCCGTCCCTGAATTGGACCAGCCACCGGCCTACCACTTTGCCAAAGACGGAAAAATCTGGATATTTGAGAATATAGAAGATGAAATGGGTTTTGTAAGGTTGAGTTTTGATTTGTGATTTTGGATGGTTTGTAGGTTTTTTGAAAAAAAGGAGTAACCATATAAGGCATAGAAGAACATATAAGTGATTTTTATTGTAATTCTGGGCGTATTTGAGATATATTTTCTAATGGTAAAATTATTCCTTGCCGTGTTTTATTTTTAATCCTAAATCGCTGACCAATTTGGTGTAACGTTTTTTTTGTGGGATAGTTAGCCACAAACCAGTCTAGGTGTTCCGGCAGTTTACCACCCAGGAAATAGGGTAGGTTCATTAGATAAAATGTCATATTTACAGGGTAAATAAATACAAAAAATGTAATGTATACAGGGTAACCTGTTACAAAATATGTGATATTAAGAGGCAAAAATTATATGTGTGGTTTATTTACTCTTTTTTCGCTCCGATTTGTTTTTACTTGCCCGAAAAATTCCTATTTTTTTAGTCTCAATCAAATCTTAACCACATGAGGCTTTTCGTTTTTCTTTTCTTCGCTAGTTTTCTTATTGGCTGTGGGAGTGGTGATCATCGGGAAAAAACCGGTGAGGTACGACTGGATTTTAGCCTGGATACGGTTATTGTTGACGGAGGAGAACAGCTAGTTTTCCCTTATTTAGCTGCTTCAAGGAGTTTTTTTACAGATAATAAGCGCTTTCTGTTTAATTTCAATGATTTCGACCATACGGTTGAAAAAATTGACTTGGAAAAACTTAAGTTAGCCGGTAAGTATCCCCTTGAAAAGGAAGGGCCTAACGGCACCGGGGAATATGTGGATTACCTGGTACTGTTGGACTCCGGAAAATTGCTCATACAGACCAGTAATCAGGCAGGCATTTTTGATTGGGAGGGGAATAAACTCAGGGAATTTGACCCTTTGCTTGAGGGAGCCTCATTAATGCATGTAGACAGGAAGACTTTTCAGCCGGTAAAGGTAGTAGGAGACCAGATTTATGGACTGATCGTTGACAATGCGGCCAATACCGGTGAGCTGGGGTATTATGGCCTCAGCAGGGATGAATTTTCATATATCCCCTTGGCAAAGGATTTCAGGCATGGAGACTTTAACCTGGAGCACAGGGAAGGTAATTCCCGGCGGAGGTATGCGCCGGGCTTCGTCATGCAGGCCTATGGTGAAAATATGCTGGTAGTGGGCAGTACGGTTTCTAGTACTGTGTTTATTTTCGATCCCGAAACCCAACAATTTGCGAAGAAGGAATGTAACCTATCGTTGACAGCCAGTGAGAAAAAAGGGGTTTACAGGCTAGCAACCGAGGATAAGGCTGCTTTTCAACGGGCATACGTGGCATTGTATGAGGAGGTATCATTCGGTCCTTTAATATGGGATGTTGAAAATGAACGTTATTTTCGTTTTTATTATGAGTACTCCTATCCGGATGAGCTTCCTCCGGGTGGATTTCCAAGACCTGTTTCTACCGTCGTCTACCTGATGGTATTGGATAATGAACTTAACTTACTTCATGAAACCTCCCTGCCTCAGCTTGACCATGTACCTTACTTTTCTTTCGCCAAAGACGATAAAATCTGGATCTTTGTCAATCTGGAGGATGAGTTGGGCTTTGTGCGCATGTCGATTGATTTATGATTTCAGGAAAAGGATAGGAATGTGTAAAAAACTTATTATATTGGTGTATAATTAAAATAGGATGAGAACCAATATAGAGATCGATGATAAGTTGATGGATGAAATCCTGAACAAAACCTCCTTGAAAACCAAAAGAGAAATCGTTCATGCAGCACTTAAAGATTTTCTTCAAAAATTGAAACGGGAGGAACTGGCAGGTATGGCCGGTAAAATTCATTGGGTGGAAGATTTGGAACGCATGAGAACGGATTAAAAAATGGTTCTTTTGATTGATACCAGCATCTGGATAGAATTTTTCAGGGGAGAGGATGAAAAACTGGTTCGGATAGTCCGGAAACATATTCTCAGCAATGAGGTTTGTATTTGCCCTCCGATACTTCAGGAAATTCTACAGGGAGTAAAGGATCATGAAACATTTGAAATGCTCTCAGAACAATTGATGAGCATCCGATTTTTAGAAGCTGACCCTAAAACAATGGCCATAAATGCTGCTAAATTATACTTTAACTTAAGAAAAAAGGGTGTCACCGTCCGCAAAAGTATGGACTGCCTAATTGCATCCTACGCATTGGCATTTGATGTTGCTTTCTATCATGCAGATAGAGACTTTGACCATATCTCAAGGTATTTTCCAATCAAACTTTTTACGTAGAATTACTACCGGTATTACGGTAATCTTACCATTATTTCGAAAGGGTAAAAGTCTATGTCTAATTTGTGTTTTGTGGACCAGGTTGGTGGATCAATCTTACATGTACGTGCGCTACCTTCCAAATCTAAATTCGCAATCATCAACCTTTGAGGTTTTTTTGGTACGTTTATATTTATGTCTCTTCTGTCTTAAATCGGACTGAAGTTTGCTATTAGTACGATTAGCCTTCAAATTGATAAATTAATGTTAAAAAACACGCTTACAAGTGCTGTTGTTTTGGTTTTACTCTGTTCACCCATGCTGCTCCAAGCTCAGGAAAGGCATGAATACGAGATTTCCATTCTGGGCATCCACATTGGTGACATGGTAGCCACCAAAGAAACCAACGCCGATACCACGCATTTTTTGTTGAGAAGTGAGGTGAGTTTCTGGTTTTTTGGCCGGATCAACCTGGATTATACCACCAAAGTAAAATACCATCAGGGTCAGTTTATCGAATCTTCCGTAGAAAAAAAGACCAACCGGGGAGATTTTCTGTCTAGGATTTGGCTGGAAGATGGGGTCTATGAGATCCGGGCCAATTCCTATAAATATGAATTCAATGATCAGGTCAGTGAAAAAATCGACTACAGTGCGGTCCGCTTGTTTTTTGAGGAACCCAAAGGTAAAAAAAGAATGATTACTGAAAACCACGGTCGGTTTGCCAGCATTACGGCCAAAGGAAACGGGGCCTACGATACCTATGTGGAAGGCAACGAAAACAACTACCAATACGAGAATGGCAAATTGCAGGAGGTCAGCATGCACAGTCCCATCAAGAATTACGTGATACAGCGGAAGGAATGATGGTTGCTGATTTTACACGATGATGGAAATGCAGTTTAATTGAATTCGCTATTTCAAATACCGAAAGCGGGTGATGGTTAATGCACTATATACCCCACCGAGTTTGGCGAGGAGCCCTTATTTCCGGATAGGATAGTTTGTAGGTAGGACCCTGTTCAACCCCAGCCGGGGTTGGGTGAAGACTGGATTTCGGTAGACCCCGGGTTTCGCCCGGGGTTATTATTGATGAAGCCCTTCAGGCTTCGGAGTTTAATAAGAGCTTGTTTCTGAAGAGGTTATTTGGGGGACTCATTATTATTTTAATTGGGCTAAAGGGAAAAATTTCTATGGAATGCCGATTATTCTCTCGGTAAAGGCAGGCCTGAGGGGCCTGAACAACAATAACTGTGGGTGCGGCCCACGGCTGATGGACTACCGATTATCACCAACCCTGTAGGGGTTGAACCTAATGTAGACACTTTCACAAGACCAATTGTCCTTGAGCTGACGGCTTCCCTTAGACCGGAGAAGAGCAGGAGCGGCTGTACACCCCCAGGACAGGCGGTAGGCAGGATCATGTTCAACCCCTGCCGGGGTTGAGTGAAGGCAGGGTACCCGCAGTCCCCCTTCGGGTTTCTCCCGGGGTTATTGCGATTTCAACCCTTCAGGCTTCGGCATGGGGAAGGAGTTTGCTAATACGGAAAGAAGTCAAAAAATTCGCCTGCCTATTAATTCTTTAAATCACCAAAAATCGGTATTTTTAGTGAATAAATTCACCAAAAATCGGTAATTTTGGTGAATACAAAAAAAATTACCATGATTGAAAGAAGCCTGCAAAGTCAGATATCCCAAAAGCTATTCAAGGGGAAAACCATTATTCTGATCGGTGCGAGACAGGTTGGCAAAACGACACTTATCCGATCCGTTTTACAGGGAAGAGAGTTTCTTTTTCTGGATGGAGATGACCCATTGGTAAGGCAGAGGCTGACCAATCCAAACACCAAAGAGATTGAAACCATAATAGGAAATTCAAGGATCATTTTTATAGATGAGGCACAACGGATAGAGCATATTGGGATTACTGCGAAAATTATTCACGACCAATTCAAGAACGTTCAGTTGATTGTGAGCGGTTCATCGGCTTTTGAGCTACGAAATTACACCAATGAACCGCTGACAGGACGAAAATTCGAATTTTTCCTGTATCCAATCTCCTACGAAGAATATGAGAAATCGCTAGGATATTTGGATGCCCTGAGAGACCTGGAGAATCGCTTGATATACGGATATTATCCTGATGTTCTTAATAATAGAGGGGAGGAAAGGGAAATCCTTAATGAGATTACCCAAAGTTATTTGTTTAAAGATATTCTCTCTTTGGGCGATATCAAAAAGCCAGAAGCACTGGAAAAAATTCTGCAGGCGCTGGCCTTTCAGGTCGGTAGTGAAGTGAGCTACAATGAAGTGGCTCAGCTAACTGGGGTGGATAAGAACACGGTTTCAAGGTATATTCATTTACTGGAATTGTCCTACATTGTTTTTCCGATAACTTCATTTAGCCGTAACCTTCGCAACGAGATCAAAACCAACCGGAAGATTTATTTCTACGACAATGGCGTCCGAAATGCAATCATTCAAAATTTTAACCCGGTTGGATTGCGAAATGATACAGGCATTCTATGGGAAAATTTCCTAATGTCAGAGAGGCTTAAGCGAAACCATTATTACAAAAGGTACTGTAATACTTATTTTTGGCGGACCAGGTACCAACAGGAAATTGACTACGTGGAGGAGTCAGATGGAAAGATTACGGCTTTTGAATTCAAATGGAATCCAAAAGCCAGAGTGAATATTCCGGCAATATTTGTAAACACATACAATACCAGTGTTGAGGTTATTTCAAAGGAGAATTTCAGGGATTTTGTGGGACCAGTCGAACAATAGCAAGTTAAGCCTGAATGCCTGATTTTGTTCCTTTTGACAGCTCCATTAGCCGATAGGTAATGCATGCACCAGTCAGCGCGATTATTTTTTGGTTCAATACTATGTAAATTATCTCAATTATTCCTTTGAAAAAATGTGATCCTAGACATTTTTTCCTTTGGAAAAGTGGAATTTGGTTTTATAATCCCTTAGCCATGAGAATTGAACTTATATTATTCCTATTTCTTTATTCCCTGCTATGTAAAGTCCAGTCGTTCCTGTAAAACCCTGCAGCCTTGATGGCATCAATGCCCTTTACCGGCAGCTCGGAGGAAAATATAACGAAATCCGGGAACCCGCTTCCACCGGTAAAGTATTGGTTGGCATTGGCAGTATGCAGACCTTTCAATCCTGTACCACTGACCACCGCGACACCGAGCTTGTTGTTGTCCTTACGGGGAACCATAAAATAGGTTCCCAAATCATCCTGACTCAGCACTTCGCTTCCCATTGTGACGGCATTGCGGGTAACTTGTATGGGACTTTGGTCGAGGAGAGGCTTCCAAGCCCGGTTGGTGTCGCCGTTGCCGTAGATGATGATGCCACGGTCAGCGTATTTGTCCAAATCAAACTCCCTATCCGAAACGATATCAACGGCACCATTGCCCCGGTAATACCAGCTTTCTGCATCAAAACGTGCCTTATTGTAGGCCCATTCATTTTCAGCTTTGTTGCCGGCCGTGCCGTACACGAAAATCATCCGGTGGTTAAAGGGTTCTTTGAACGTACCATTGCGAAGGACGCCCTTGGCGGAAGAATCAGGCTTTGGTCCGGGAATCCAGCTATTGTTGTTTTTGTGTAGGTAGAGCGTGGAGGCATTTTGATTTTCCCAAACCAACTCTTGTCCATCGATTTCCAATGAGATCCTGGCACCACTGTTAAAATCCCGGGTATCGATGCCCAGGACGGCAATATTCTCAGTTGTTCCGCTGATTTTCAACCCTTCCCTATCGCGTTCCAGGTGGGCCCGGCTGTAGGCCAGGGATTGTTCCTGTTGCAGGATATGCAGCCATTTGTTATTGGAGGAAACAGCTGTATTCGCGGTGGCAAAATCGATGGAATGGGTCAGGCTGTCTGGCGTACGGCTATGCCATTTGAAATAATCAAATAAGGGAGCCCAATCGACACTTTCACTGCCAAACCAATGGCTGCCTCCCGGATATTCGTAATAGCTGAAGTCCGGATGAAATGCAGCCAGAATGCCCCGCATTTGCCGGGCATAATTGACAGAGACTACCCGGTCGTTATCGCCGTGGTGAATGTAGACCCCTGCCGACGAATAGTTTTTTGCCAGTTCTATGGTGTTACTGGGGTTGCTGGCCTGTAATAAAGTTTTTTCCAGTTCGCTTTCGGGGTTTTCCGGAATTTTTCCGTCAGCAGAACCGTAGCCCATCAAAGTAGGATATCCGGCACAGGGAGCAATTGCCGCCCACTTTCCGGCAAAGGTGGCCCCCAAATACCAGGTGCCATGTCCACCCATGGAATGACCGGTCAGGTAGATCCGGGAGGGATCGGGTTGGAATTTTTCCATGGCCAGGTCTAGGACTTCCATAGCATCTATCCTGCCCCAGTCTTCCCAGTTGAATCCCCTGGGACGGCGATTGGTAGGGGCGACCAATGTTCCCCAGTCTTTTTGTTGATACGCCCTTGCCTGGCCTATGGCTTCTACCCCTGCACCGTGCACGGATAAAAATAAGGCCGAACCAGGACTTCCACCATCCGTCTGTGGGGCCACCCCATAATATTGAATGCTGCCATCTATTTCACTGACAAATGTCTGCTTGTAATGTTCCGTGCTTTCTCTTGCATCCAGGCTTACTTCTTGATTATCGACTACTTTGTTTCCCAGCAAAAGATCAAGGGAGCAGGCATATTCACCCGTTTCTGATAGCTCGCCGGCATTTATTTTAAAGCCAACTTTCCGAATGGTCATGGGCGGAATGGTGGGAAGTGGAGTCCTTACCAATTTTCCGTTTAGCCTGGCTTCCATGTTTGCATTGCTGATGGGTTTGGAGGTATTGTTTATGACTACCACGGCTCCCAACAGGGTTTCATTATCCTGGCCCAGGACAATATCCGGAAGGGTGGCATCCGCTACTTTCATAAGAACGGGCTTTTGATCGAGTAGCAACTCGGCGGCTATTCCGGACCAAAGTCCGTTAAATCGGGCCAGAATCTCATTTTCCCCGCTCCCCAGCGCAATGGGAAGGTAAAGCCAACCATCCCCATAGATATCCCCGGCTCTTGGAATGCCATTGACATAAAGCATGCTGCTTCCACTTACCTTCAATAGCGCATGTTGCTTTTTCTCCGATTGATAGGTTAGGTACAAGTACCCGCTTCTTATCCTCCCTTTAAATTTACCATCCTCTTCGGCCTGTATGGTCTTCCAAACTGCATCCACCGAGCCTGCTATTCCCTTGCCTTCTTCGGGTTTTTGAAAGGTTCCATCCGCCAACTGAAAAGCCACCGGATCCTCAAATAACACCTCTCTGCCGTAGCGATGCGCATTTTCCAGGTAAAGGGCATTCGTAAAATTGTAGCTGTCTTGTGAATAGGCGGCGGAAAGTGCCAGAAAAAGCAAACCAAGCGAAAAAAATACCTTCAGGAAAAGCGGACAAAAGATTTTCATAAATTATGCAGGAATTGGTGGATAAATTAAATGAATCGCTCAAAAATAATCCGGTTGATCTGACTATCAATTTAGCCGGGATAAATTAATGGGTGAATATAAAAATAACTTTCCAATAGGTTTTTATAAATAAAATTTTAATTTTATAGTTCAAAATAATTCAATCATGAGAACGTGTTTTTCCTTACTAATAATCCCGATCGTTTTCTGGTCCTGTTCCGCTAGCGAGCAAATGGATAACCTGAGTGGCAGTACCTCCCTGGATTATTCCCTGGACACGGTACTCATTGATCCGGGAGAGGAGTTGTTATTTGTGGCAGGGCGACTCCATTTTTCCGATTTGTCTCCGGACGGCAAGTATTTATACAATTTCAATCAGCACGATCATAGCTTCGAACAGATTGATTTGGATGAAAAAAAGCTTGTCCGGAAACTGCCTTTTGAAAAGGAGGGCCCAAATGGAACGGGGGATTTTTTCAGGTCTTTTTTTCTCATGGACAATGATCATGTGCTGATCGTCACCTTTCCGAATCCGCTAATTTTCGACCTGAATGGTAAGAAGCTGAAGGAACTGAAATTTCAGGAATTAATCACCGATGGCGGTAAAACCGATAATAGACAAGCTTTTCTGGTTGCGATGAATTTTCCCAATCAGGAAGATCGGTACCTGGGCTTTCTTAGAAGCTTTGAAGCAAAATCGACAGAACTCATGCGGGTTGATTTAAACGAAGGCAGTACCAAAACAATGTCCATTCCGCAATTTGAGAATCTTAAGAACTTTGAGTTGCAATTTACAGATGGCAAAAGTTCGATGATTTCCGGCCCTCAGAGCTATCTGATCCGGGAAGGAGGCAAGATACTAGTGGGAAGTAACCTGAGGAATGAAATTTACCAATACTTGCCTGAGACGGATAGCCTGCGGGTATTCACCTACCATAGTCAGCTTACCGAAAACGAAAAGACGGTTCCCGGGGCCAGGGAATTTGATACCCAGGAAGGTTTTTTGGAGGCCATCCGGCAAGTGAGGGGAGAAATCAGTTTTTCCGCTCCTGTTTGGGACGAACAGAATAAGGTGTACTACCGGTTTTCTTACAAAGAAGTATTGGAAGAACCGAACACGGAAAGCTTTCAGTGGCCGTCAGCCACTTCTGCTGAGGTCTTCCTGACCCTGTTCGACGAAAATCTGGACATGCTGGCAGAGACCAGGGTACCAGACATCGACATGCCGCCCCAGAAGCATTTTGTCAAGGACGGAAAGATCTGGATGTTTGTTAATGTGGACGACGAAGTGGGTTTTGCCAGATTGTCGATGGACCTGGGGAGACGAACAGTTCCTTCAGACGGGGTATCGCTCAATGAAAACTAAATCATTTCATGCCATGAATTGATTTCAGCTCTAAGATATCTAACAAATCTTTGGGTCTGGCGGCTCTTCTTTTGCTTTCAAGCAGGTCATTTAAATTAAGGACATTCCATTTAAATACTCCATGATCCCTGATTTCTACTTTTTCGCTTTCTGCAAAGGCCTCATCAAAGCTTTTTCCAATCTGAAAATTGGTAATCAATTCCAGGTTTAGATCAGCAGGAGAGAATTTTACGGATATATTTTGTTGCTTGGTTTTAACTTTATCGGGAAAGCTGTCGATCTCATATCCCATTCGTTGAAAAACCTGGAGTAGCTTGGAGAAATTTTCTTCAGACGTATCTATCCAAAAATCCACATCTGCAGAGTGCCGTTGATAGCCATGAAAATTGACTGCACCACCCCTAACCAAAAGCATTTTAACCCCTTCCTTTAATGGTTCTCGTAAAAAGGCATCAATGTTCTCCTTCCAGATTTTTGTCATGGGTTTTGATTTCAATTATAAAATTGTCCGAAGGAGTTTTTCCGGGTGTTTTGATGGGAAGTTTCTTCAGATTTTCGCAAAGGTCCAAAAAGTGATAAAATCGGTCTTTCGGTTCCAATCGAAAAAATGCTTCCCGTTGCTCCCGGTTGCTTTCTTCTTTGGTTTGAAACTTGATTTCCATGTTGGAAGCTTATTTATATCTTAAATATAAGGTTTAATTGATAAATTGAAGAAATTTCAAGGTGGATCTATTGAATTATTCCCTGCGGGAATTTTGTGAAGCCAATAAAAAAGAATACTATGGAAAAGAAGGAAACTAAAAATCTCTTTTAAGGAGCAATCTTGTTTTTATTTTTTTATATTGCCTAGTTAACTCCTAACTATGAGTAAATTCGGGTTTTTTATCATTCTACTTTTAATCGTAGGCTGCGGAAGTCCTGAAAAAAGAAATCTCGGGCAACAACGGCAACTGTCTTTTTCTTTGGATACCGTTTTGGTGGATCCGGGAGACGAAATTCTTTACCTCAGGGCAAATCTGGGGAACGCTGAATTGTCAGCCGATGGACTATTTCTATATAATTACAACCCGACAGACCATGCCTTGGAAAAAATTGACCTGGATGAATTAAAGTTCGTTGAAAAAATTCCCTTTGAAAGGGAAGGACCTCAGGGTACCGGCTCTTTTAATCCTTTTTTCCTGTTGGGGGTAGATAGCATTTTAGTGGCGGGGTCCCTGAAGCATGCGGCGATTTTTAATTTCAAAGGAGAGAAATTAGAGGAAGTGAAAATTCAGGAGGTACTGGACCAGTCAGGTATTTTGGATGGAGGGAATCGTTTTCGCATTAACTCGGTAATTTCCGGTTCTGAAAACCGGTATTTCGGCTTTGTAACAGACTGGACGGCCAAGTCCAGGCAATTGATAAAAGTGGATGTGCCCGATCGTACAGTTACCGAGTTGGCACTTCCGGCGTTTGATAAGCTGGAAGAATACCATGTGACACAATTCAGCGGGGGGCAGGTTAGTGGTTTTTTAGTATCTCAGATTATGCTTCAAACGGAAGGAGAAAGTATCGTAATCAGCAATAATGTATTCAATGAATTGTACGTATACCTTCCTGAGAAAGATAGTTTGCTAGTGAAAACCTATGAAAGTCGATTGACGCCCAACCAAAAAACGCCTTACTATCCCAAGCAGGTAGAAAGTGATGAGGCGATGGAGCGAATAAGGGCAACCGGAACGGCCGAGATTAATTTTGAGCGGTTACTTTGGGACAAAGTCACTACCCGATATTACCGGTTTTCCTATCAGGCAGACGTCGAAACGGTTGAGAAGGATGGTTGGTTTTACCTGTCTGCTACAAACGTTCGGGTTTACCTGACAGTGTTTGACAAAAACCTGGAGATGATAACGGAGGCCATCGTGCCCCAGTTGACCACTATTCCACAAACCTACTTTGTCAAGGACGGTGCCATCTGGATTTTTGAGAATATGGAAGATGAGCTGGGATTTGTTCGGCTCAGTATAGATTTTTGATTTTGCAATCTGAACGCATTTATTTTTAGCATGCGGAGGGCTTAACCTCTTGGATTAGAATTGATTGATTGAACAACCGGGTAGGCCAGTAGGTTGGCAGTACGATGTTCAACCCCCGCCGGGGTTGGGTGAAGGATGGATTCTGGCAGTCCCTGGGTTTCGCCCGGGGTTATTGTTGTTGAAGCCCTTCAGGCTTCGGAGTCGGGGAAGAGTTTGATGGAGAGGGAAGAAGATCGATGATTCGATTCGCTAGTTGCTTGTTCGGATATACCTTGAAATATCCAGTAAACTGATTTGACTGGAACCATGTAAAATTGTTTCCGCTTCCAAAACAATTCCGACTGATTGTCTAATTTATCCTAGGCTTGAAGGGCCTGAACACCAATAACCGAGGGTGCAGCCCAAGGCTACCGGACTAGCGATTATCACCAACCCCGGCAGGGGTTGAACCTGATTTGGAGGTCTTCACAAGACCAACTGTTCTCGAGCTGACGCCTTCCCTTAGACCCGAGAAGAGCAGGGGAGGCTGTATATCTATAGGATAGGTGCTAAGCAGGTTCACTGCCCACCCAGTTCCTCGGCTCCGATGCTACATCAAAGATAAAGATCCCCCTATACCGATTCACATTTTCTCCCAGCGGACCGGCGATCAATAATTTCCCCTCTGCTACCAGGCGGCGAACGTTGGCCATATGGCCTAAAAACACCTCGCTGACCGCCAACAGGGGATTGGCTTCCTGTGCCACAGAGAAAAATCTGTTCCGGCAAGTATTTAAAGGAAAATCAGGAATGTCATCTGACCAAAAAATGCTATCCATTGGTACTTTTGACTTGTCCCATCAAATTGTTCAGGCTTTCGGCCAGGGTAGGGTGGGCAATCGGCAAGTGTTGGATCTGGTCGTAGGGAACCTTGCCAACCATGGCCATTTGAATTACAGCCATGATCTCACCGCCATCCATACTCAGAATGGTGGCCCCGAGAATTTGCCGGCTTTCAGGGTCTACCAGTACCTTAAAAAAGCCTTTTGTTTCATCCGTTTCCAGGGCCCTCCCGGCATGTTTCATCCAAAACTTGCCTGTATGGTAAGGGATTCCTTTTGCTTTTGCCTGCTCCTCATTTAGTCCGATTCGCGCTAGCTGGGGGTCGATAAAGACGCAGTAGGGCACGAGGCGATCTTTTTTAGACAGGCTGGTGTTCCCTTCGTAGATTCTGTTAAAGGCCAGGTAGGCATCGTGGTAGGCCATATGCGTAAAAGGGGGACTTCCTGCCACGTCCCCCAAGGCATAAATTCCCGGTACGGAAGTTTCAAAGTTTTCATCCACTGCGATATGGCCGCTATCCGTAAGGGTCACGCCGACGGCTTCCAGCCCTAGCGCCCCACTGCTTGGAGTTCGGCCGGTTGCTACCAGCAGGTGGGAACCAGTGACGCTTCCATTCCCCTCTGCATCTTCGTAGGCTACTGTAATCTTCCCATTCGTAAAGCTGACTTTTTTAGCTTCAATACTTACTTTGGTAGCGATCTGTTCTTCTTTGAAAATACAGGATATCTCTTCACAAACGTCTGTATCTTCCTTAGGAACTAGGCGTGATGCCATGTCCATAATGGTGACTTGACTCCCAAACCGACGAAACATCTGACCAAACTCCAACCCGATATAGCCTCCTCCCAACACAATCAGGTGTTCCGGTGTCTCTTCCAGCTCCATGATGCTCGTGCTGTCCAGAAAGGGGCAGTCTGCCAGCCCCTCAATTTCCGGAGTTCGGGGAGCCGATCCCGTGTTGATAAAAATTTTCTTTGCGGACAGTACCAGGTCTGATTGCCCTTCGCGCTCCACATGTACCCGTCGATCGGATTGAAGAATAGCCGTTCCCATAACGATAGTGACCTGTTCGGATTTTTCCAGACCTTTGGCGGCACCGCCCCGAAACAGGTCGACAATATAGTGCTTTCGCTTTTTAACGTTTTTCTGATTGACGGTATAAGCTCCAACGTCCACCCCAAAATCGCCTGCCCTGCTGACGAGATGGGCTACGCGGGCCGAAGCGGCCATGGTTTTGGTGGGAGAGCAACCGTCGTTGATGCAGGTACCGCCGATGGCTCGTTTTTCAATCAGCGCGACCGAAAGGCCTTTGGCGCTGATTTTTTTGGCCAGGGGCATGCCTGATTGGCCAGCTCCGATGATAATGGCGTCAAATTCCTTCATAAAGGCTTATTCTTCTACCTTTACGCCCTTCCAAAAAGCCACGTAATTTTTTATTTCTTTTGCGGCTTCTTTCGGTTCGGGATAAAACCAAGCTGCATCCCGGTTGCTATCCTCCCCGATTTGGATGGTGTAATAGTTGGCCCGGCCTTTCCAGGGGCAGTCGGTGGTGTGGTTAGACGACTTAAAAAATTCCCGGTTTAGGGATTCCGGAGGGAAATAGTGGTTATTCTCTAAAAAAATCGTGTCGTTCGACTGGGCGAGGATTTTATCGTTCCAAATGGCTTTCATGGTTTCTGGTCTAATTTTACAATAAGGTAACCAAATCCTGCCCCAAAAACAAAAAACGGCTTATTTAAGCCGTTTTTTGTTTTTTCCTTTATTCATGAATTTCAGGTTGATCACTTCCCGTTCATTCAGGAAACGGTACTTCCCTCGGGGAATGTCCTTTTTACTCAGTCCGGCAAAGGTAACCCGGTCCAGTGCTATCACTTCATACCCGAAATGGGCAAAGATTCTACGAACGATCCGGTTTTTGCCCGAGTGGATTTCCAGCCCTAAAATGGTTTTATCCAGGGAAAGTACCTGCAGGTCATCCACCTGTGTTGGGCCATCTTCCAGGGTCACACCCTCCCGAATAGCATCCACATCGTTTTTGGCGATGGGTTTGTCCAGGGTCACCTGATAGATTTTTTTTATCTCGTAGGCCGGATGGGTCAGTCTGGCGGAGAGTTCACCGTCATTGGTAAAGAGTAGCAAACCGGTGGTGTTGCGATCCAGTCTTCCGACCGGAAACAGGCGTTCTTCGCAAGCCCCCTCTACCAGGTGCATGACCGTCTTTCGTTCCAAAGGATCGTCTGTCGTAGTGATGAAATCTTTGGGTTTGTTAAGCAAGAGGTAGACCGGTTTTTCGGGCCGGATGGACTTTCCGCGGCAGGTCACCTTATCCTTCCGGGACACCTTAAAGCCCAATTCCGTGACTACCTGACCATTCACCGTGATTTCCCCCTTTTCAATCAGGGTATCTGCTTCTCTTCGGGAACAAACGCCCGCATTGGCGATGTATTTGTTGAGTCGGATTGCTTCCGTTTCTTTCGGAGCTTGCTTTTGTATGGCGGAAAGATCGTATTCCGGCTGGGTTTCGGTTTTTATTTTTTTACCGGGTTTTCCAGATTTTTTTATCGGTGAATACGGTTTTTGAAAGCGCTTCTTTTTTGGTTCACGCGCTTCGGCTTCTCCGTAAATGGGTTTTTGATTCTTTCCTCGTCCCTTGTATTCGCTTTTTGTCGCAGCAGGGGTATTTTCAGGCTTTTGTATTTTGCCTTTTCCGGAGCGGAACGTTTTTTCGGAAGTACGCTTGTTCCCACTGGATTTTCCCGCAGAATCACCCGAGGGTGTATTGGACTTTTTCATAGTGATTGCAGCATCGCTGCTGTAGTTAAACGGTATATGTAATGCACAAGCCCTACTTGAATGGGCTTGTCCTCGCTCAAAGCGGCTGCAAATTTAGGATTTATTTACGGGATAATTTTAAAAATCGAGGAAAATCATTCCTTTTGATCGCCAATTTCGTTTTCTTCGGGTTTAAAATCCTTTGGCTGGGGTAGGTCGCTGAGGTCATTGATGCCAAAATACTCCATAAATTTTGGACTGGTGCCGTAAAGCAAGGGGCGGCCAATTCCCTCGGACTTTCCTTTAATAGCGACCAGGGATTTTTCCAGGAGTTTCTGAACAGAGTAGTCGCAGTTCACACCGCGTATTTGTTCGATTTCAGATTTGGTTACCGGCTGTTTGTAGGCAATGATGGACAGTGTTTCCAATTGGGCGGTAGACAGCCGTTTTTGCGATTGGTGCTTTTGGAGAATGGCGATGCTGGTCTGATAGGCCGGTTTGGTCAAAAACTGATAGCCTCCGGCAATTTTTTCGAGGCTAAATGCGTGGGTATCGCTTTGGTACTGTTCCTGCAGGGCCTGCAGGGCTTCCTCAAGGTGTTCGACAGGAATATCGGATTCAAACATCTCGGACAGGCATTTTTGAATCTCCTCCAATCCCAGGGGATCGGAGGAGCAAAATACCAGGGCTTCTATGTGTCGGTGTAAAAAATCCAAAATTATTTTTTGGCTAATTTGGCTTCAATGCTGTGCATGGTATGCGGCACGGCCCGCAGCCGTTCTTTGCTAATGAGTTTGCCCGTATCCACACAAACCCCGTATGTCCCGTTTTTAATTCGTCTGAGCGCATTTTCAAGGTTGATGATGAACTTTTGTTGCCGGGCTGCCAGTTGACTAAGGCTTTCCCTTTCCAACGTATCGGCACCGTCTTCCAGAATTTTAGAAGTGGAGGCAGTATTGTCCGTGCCGCTGTCGTTTTGTTTGCTAAGGGATCGTTTCAGTTGCCCAGGCTCTTCCCTTGCTACGGCAAGCTTTTCATTGATTAGTACTTCAAATTCCTGAAGTTCCTCCCTGGAGTAAGTGGTTTTTTCTTCCTGGCTCATGTATCCGTTTTTTAAAAATTTCCCTAAAATACAGTGACTATTCTAAAATCAAAAATCTAATATTTTTTATTTGATCGCGAAGGGTAGCCACCTGCTTCATTTAATTCTAAATCGGCTATAAAACACTGGTAAGTAGGTGTATAAATTTGTATTTGAGTGACTACGGTAGTAGAATGTTTTGAAATGGGCGAACGTAGAAATTTTTAAATTCGGATTCGACTGCCTTTCTTGAATAATCCCCGTTATTGTCGTATTTTCGTCATCTATTCAACAATAAACCAATGTTACTTTCGATGAAAAAAATTGCATGTATCGCTTTATTCGCTTTTGTATCCCTTTCCCTTCACGCCCAAAAAGCGGATAAAGAAGGATGGATCAAACTTTTTAACGGCAAATCCTTTAAGGGTTGGAGTATTAGTGAAAACCCGGATTCTTTTTCGATAGAAGATGGTGTGATCAAAATTGATGGTCCACGAGCCCATTTATTCTATACCGGTAAAGTAGCGGATCACGACTTCGAAAACTTCGAGTTGAAAATGCAAATCAAAACCATGCCCAATGCCAACTCAGGTATATTTATTCACACCGAATTCCAGGAAGGTGGCTGGCCGGAAAAGGGCTACGAAATTCAGGTAAACCAAACGCATGGGGATTGGAGAAAAACCGGAAGCGTTTACAGTTTCAAGGATGTGAAGGAAACCTACGTGACAGACGGCGAATGGTACACCAAGCACATCGTCGTGCAGGGCGATCAGGTGACGGTGAAGGTAAACGGGAAGGTAATCAACGAATTTACCGAAGCGCAAGACAGAGGTGATATCGGTGAGAGCAGAAAAAAACTGAGCAGCGGAACCATCGCGCTGCAGGCACACGATCCCAAAAGTGTGATCTACTACAAGGACATCCAAATCAAACCGCTACCCTAGTGGCGGAAGGTTTTGTTTGGCTGTCGTAAGTAGTACTTGATTTTCTAAAGACAGGTCGCGTTGTTTCGTTTTATTTCCAACTGATGAGTGGCGAACGCATACGTTTTGATCCGGAAGAGCTACGGTCCTTTACCAGCCGTGCGTTTTCTCATTTCGGTATTCCGGAGCAGGATGCCTCCCTGGCGGCCGATGTTCTTGCCTACAGCGACGAACACGGGATTGATTCCCATGGAGTGGCCCGATTAAAAACCTACGTGGATTTGTTAGAAGCGGGCAGGATCAATCCCAGACCAAAGCTCAAGATCGTCCGCGAAAAGCATGCCGTTGCCACCGTGGATGGCGACAATGGGTTGGGATTGGTCGTTGGACCGAAATGCATGGAAATGGCCATCGAAAAAGCCCGCCTTCACGGGCAAGGCTCGGTTTCCGTGTGTCACACCAACCATTACGGGGCAGCCGGGTATTATCCCTTGATGGCCGTACGTCAGGATCTCATCGGTATGTCCATGACCAATACGTCTAAAGGAGTGGCTCCTTTCAATGGCATTGAAAAAATGCTCGGTACCAACCCCCTTGCCATGGGGTTTCCGACGGGTGATGAGCCTACCGTGTTGATGGATTTTGCCAGCAGTACGGTAGCCTACGGGAAGGTGGAGATTGCCTGGAGGGCAGGGGAAAACGTACCCCTCGGCTGGTGTTTGGATGAACACGGCCGTCCGACCACCGAGCCGGAGCGGATGATGCAGGGCGGAGCCTTGCTTCCCCTGGGTAGCACCAAAGGAGGGTCTGGACACAAAGGATATTGCATTGGGGGGATTGTGGACATCATGACGGCGGTACTAAGTGGGGCGAATTGGGGGCCCTTTGCGATTCCTTTTGCCATAGATTCCCCGCAGTCCGAAAAGCAGGTTGGAAAGGGTATTGGTCATTTTTTTGGTGCATGGGATGTTGAGGGATTTCGCGATCTTGCGGCATTTAAGTCGGATTTGGACGCCTGGATACAGACCATGCGTACCACCCGTCATCTGCCCGGTGGTCCGGAAGTACAGATTCCGGGAGACCCGGAATGGGCCGCCTATCGGATTCGGATGAAGGAAGGCATTCCCTTGCAAGTGGCAGTGGTCCGGGATTTGGAACGGATTGCGGCTGTTTTGGGTATTCCGGCCCCATAGAACCCGGCGAGTTGATTTCGTGTTATGGCTGATAGAAAGGAGGATTTCCCATGAGTATTTCGCAGCTATATAGGTCCACGGGCCCAGGTATTGCTTTTTGGACCCTCGGGTTTTTTGGATTGCTTTTGGTGTCGTCGGGGCAATCGGTAAAGGCCTCGCAGCCCATCGATCCCATCGTATTAAAGGTGGCCTCTCAGTTATTCATCCCTGCTGACTACTACATCAAAGCAGTGATCGATGACCGGACGGACCAGTCTCCCGTGGCATTCCTGGTACCAAATGCCGACAGCGGCAGGCAGTTAGAAACCGTGGATCTCGAAGGGGGCGCCATGAATGCGCTGGAAAGGTACTTTTCCGGTGTACTTCCCAGAAATCCGAACCTAAAACCAATCGTGGTCCGAATCAAGGACCTGAAAATCATGGAAGTGCTGAAAGGCGAGGGGAGGGTTCTGGTGGAGGGGGAGGTTTTTTTGGATTTTTCCTTTGAATTGGATAGAGGAGACGAGTTGGTTCATTTGTTGGATTTTCAGGGAGGAATCAGTTACAAGCGGGGTGTTCGGCAATTTTACCTGATTGAACCGGTACTCAGAAGATCCATCAACAATTCGCTTACCTATTTCAATGACTGGATCGAAAAGGAATCCAAAAATGAAATCAAGTTGCTTAGCGATGTGCAGGTTCGTATCCGGGATTATCGGGAAGACTTCGGAGACGATACGGTGTTTTACAATCCCATCCGGCCCTTGACCTGGGATGATTTCAAAGGAAGGCCCCGGTTCAACAACTATGCTGCTTCCATCTTTTCCAGCATCAGTTACGAAGGCAATAGCTGGATCGAGGATGGAGAAGTAATCGTAGACCTGGTGTTTAAAACGTACATGCTAAAAAGCTCTTCCTGGGTGCGGGGGACGAATAACAGCTACGGGCTGAATCACGAGCAACGGCATTTCGATATCGCAAAAATTGTGATGGAACGCCTGAAGGAACGGGTACAACAATTGGACCTACAGCCCCATAATTTTGATCGAAAGGTTTCTTTCCATTACCTGGAGGCCTATCGGGAAATGAATCGGCTGCAGGAGCAATACGATCGGGAAACGGCCCACGGATTAAACGGTCCGGCGCAGGAGCGTTGGAACGAGAAGATCGACGAAGAGTTACGTCACTTTGGATTGAAGTGAATTTCGGGCAATTTCGGAAAGCAGGGCTGTAGCTGTGGGAGTGCAGGCAAGGTCCGAATTGCGCCGGAAAAGACGCGCCCTGTCGGTTTTTACAGGAAAATGAGAATAAAAAAAGTGGCCGTCGGATAGACGGCCACTTTCGTACGGAACGTTGGTAGGTGGTTTTTAAAAGGTTACCGGTTCGGCAATCCGGTATATGCTACTTGCGGTATGGGTTCTTCCAAACATATCCCGCGCCCGTACTGTGATTGTGTGCGTACCGACCGGAAGGTTTGTAGGGACGGCGCCTCGCCAAAGGTGGGTAGAATTGACGGGGTTGGAGGGCCTTCGGCCTGCCTCCAGGGATTCCATCAGATCCCATTCCATGACATCGACCAAAAAGGAAGGGTCTGGTGCTTCGATCCAGGTCATGGGGCGCCAATCGCCATTATCGATTTTGTATTCCACCAGATCGTCTTTATCTCCAATAAAGAAGTTGGCAAATATACCGGAAGAGCTGCCGCGGTTATTGGCAACGACCTTGGGATTGAAAATCCGTATCTGATAATCCCTGGGCTCTCCTACTACCTTGTAGTCGATGGTATAGCTATTGCCCGACACGTGCAAAAGGGCATACCCTTTTGGGGTGCCATCCCGCATGGTGGAGATGGGGATTCCCTGCTCGTTGAGTTTACCGGAGTACCAATCTCCTGAGGTAGTACCGGCATTGTATTCGTGAAAACGTCCTTTGCCTTCCCATCCATCTTCGGCCGTATAGAAATTGTGTCGTTGCAGGTGAGTATGGGCCGACATGGCAAGGCGGTTGGGGTAGTCTTTCAGCAAGTCAAACAATCGCTTTCGGTCGCTGTCGCGGAAGGCATTTTCGTTTTGGTGGAGCAAGGGAATGTGAAAAGAAAGCACCACCAGCCGGTCTTTGTCCACGTGTTTCAGGTTGTTTTCGACAAAATCCAACTGGTCTTGCCGAAAGCCTCCCCAATACCCTTGCCCATCTCTGGGATCGGGATAGAGAATGTCTTCCAATACGATAAAATGCGCATCTCCGTAATTAAACGCATAGGAGGAGGGCCCAAATGTCTTCTCAAAGGATTCATCCGCATGGGCATCAATTGTTGCATCGTAGTTCATGTCGTGGTTTCCCATGACGTTGTACCAGGGCCAGGCGGTTTGTTTTAGAATTTCCACGTAACCCGGATGAAGGTCCAGGTCATCACCGGATAGATCTCCGAGGCTAATCCCAAAACGAATACCGGATTCATTTTTTGCTTCACTAACCACTCCCCTTGCGAAGGCCTCCAGCTCTTTCTGCGTGTAGGGTTGCGGATCCCCGAAGACCATGGCGGTAAATTCTTCCGGTTCCTCGGACGGGTAAAGGGCAAAATCTATTGATTTGGGTAATTTTCCTGTAGGGGCAACCCCGCCGTATTTCAGATCGGGGGAACCTTCCGGCTTGTGGTTGTAGTAGAATGCAGGCAATCCATTTGCTCCGGTAGGAACGGCGTAGCCGGATGGCTTGATTACAAAAATAATCTCGTCCTCGGCTATGGGAAGTTGGTACTTGCCGTCCTCATCGGTGAGTACGACCTGTACGCCGTTGGTAACGGCTACCGCGGGGATGCCTTTTTCCCTGCGTTCTTTCTTGCCATTTTGGTTGCTGTCTTCAAACACGTAGCCCGAAACCTGATCCTGGGCAATAACGGAAAGGCTGATGCAAACGCACCAGCATAAAAACGCGATTTTTTTCATAGCGGTTGGTTGTATTTCTTTTCAAGCAAGTTAGCTAATCGCGGATAGACTCGCGTTAACTTAACGTTATCTTTCCGTGCTGCTTCCGGAGGGCTTTCTCCTGCCTTGTATTTTTTGACGGGAATTGAAGACCTATCGCGGACCCCGGTTGTGAAACACCACGAGACCGTCTTTTCCGGCCACCACTATGTCCAGCAGGCCGTTTCCATTCAGGTCTTCTACCGAGAAATAAAGTCCGGCACCCTTTCCTTCCCCAAATGGGCCGTAGCTTATGATGTTTTTGGTGAAGGATTCTCCGTTCCACTTGAAATAGTACAAGCCCAAATGATCGTTTGCCCCAGGGTCTCTTCCATTGTGGGCCCGGTAGCGTTTTCCGGTGATCAATTCCATCTGTCCGTCGTTGTCAATATCGGCCCATTCCATGGTATGGTATTGGGATTGAAAAGGATCAATGGGATGTTGGATAAAGGAAATCTCCCCGCCTTCTCGCATCTGCTCGTACCAGTGCAAGCCGTAATCGTGGCCCTGCCCCACAATGAAGTCGTTCAATCCATCGGCGTTGACGTCGGTGACAATAATTGGCACACTGGCACCACCGAGGGAGAAGGAGCGATGCAGTTTCCAGCTGCCGTTTTCCAAGTCGTCAGGCGCTTCCAACCAACCTTCGGGAATGATAAAATCTCCTCGTCCATCTCCGTTGATGTCGCCAAATCCCAGACCGTGCCCGTGTTTTTCGGTGACCGGATGCTTTTCAAAACTGCCCGTTCCTTTGCCATCGGCATCTCGACTGAGGCTGTAGTAAGCCAGCGGTTGGTTGGGGGTATTGGGGACAATGTCCAGGAAGCCGTCACCGTCTACATCCCAGGCACGAGACGTTTCCACATTTCCGGTATTTGCGATTTCGTGTACCGTCCATTCCCCGTTATTTCCTGGATTTTCTACCCAGAACAATGTCTTTCCAAACCAACCTCCGGTGACGTAGTCCATCTTTCCGTCTCCATTTACGTCGAGCGGGATGGTAGAAAAATCATCGAAATACTCACTCACTCGCTTTACCTGACCGATGAGCTGTCTGGAGGTGAATTCCGGGCCTTTGTACCAATAACTGCCGGAAATCAGATCCGGATTTCCATCTCCGTCTACATCAAAAACGCCCACCGATTCCGCGCTTTCCATGGCGATCAGTTGTTTTTCGAAGGTTACCGGCTTGGGGTCATCGTTGAGAAATGCCAACGTTAGGGCAATGCATGTGTATCCAATCATGGTTTAAAGGTAACCTATTTGACGTATAAAGTATCCTGCACTATCCTGTTCACCAGGGTATATGCAGCCATTCAGCCGGCGATTGGTGCTAATTTCAGCGATACTTTCTTTTTTCTCCGGGAAAGAAAACGGAGAAGGCTCCATATAAAAAAGCGATACACCGCGTTTTTCCAGGGTTTCCTCCATGGTATAAAAGAGCATGTATCCCAAGCCAAAGCCTTCATTGTCCATGGTATATCCCCCAAACATCTCCATACCTATGGCGCCAGAAAGAAAGACAGCCCCGGATACTGCCATTGAAAGAAACATGCTTCGGTCTAAGCGGTTAAAAAAGGGAATATACACCAGGGCCAGTACGACCAGTGCCACACCATAGGGAATAATCCAGGCAGAATAAAAATAGCCGGAAAGGCCAAAATCATTTCTGAAATACCCGATAAAAAATTCGTGGATTTGGGTGGCTTCGTCCAGCGGTAAAAACACAAAAACCAGTGCCAATCCCAGCCATCCAAGGGATAATTTGTTTACAAAAAATAAAAAATGAATAAAAAAGCTGCATGGCCTGGTACTGGTACCGGCCACGCAGCTTTTTGCAACGGTGGAAAAAACCGCTAGTACCTCCGAAGTTTTGTTAATTTTCCAGCAACCACTGATGGACCCGCTGGTTAAAATCCTCCAGGTTTTCCCAGTGGAAGGCATGCCCGCTGCCCGGGTAGATGTGCAACAGGGAATTGGGAATGGCTTCGGCTACTTCCCGGGTCATCCATAGTGGTGTGAATGCGTCTACTTCTCCGCCCAGAACAAAGGTAGGGAGAGCGATGGAGGGTAGCTGTTCCACTACCTGGTGGTGTATGCAGGCCTCAGCCTGTCCCTCCAGTCCAACCAGTGGTTGGGGATTTGGCTCCAAAGCTGCGTTTTTCCGATCCTCTACCAGACCTTGATATGCTTTTTTGTCATCAAAGGTGGCTTTGGAGAAAATCAGCAGCTGCACGTACACGCTAAATTCTTCCGGGCGTAGCCGGGCTTTGCAGTCCACCATGTGTCGGAAGATCGTTTCGGCCATCCGGTCACACCGCGCCCAGGGGCACATGAGTACCAGGGATCGCAGCAATTCGGGATGGCGAATGGCCAGTTGCTGGGCAATGATACTGCCCATGGAGACCCCCACCACGCGTACATCGGAAAGTTCCAGGTGTTGCAACAATCCCGCACAGTCATCGGCCATCTGTGCCGAACTGTACGGGCCGGGAGGCTTGTCGGATAAGCCTACACCGCGGTTATCTACCAGTATACAACGAAAGCTTTTTTCCCAATGTGCTACGTGTTTTTCCCAAACGGCACCCGGGGCGGTGATTCCCATGATCAATAACAGTGGATCGCCAGATCCTCTTTCCTCGTAGTAGAGGTTGATTCCATTACTTTGTACGGTAGGCATCGGCTATTTCAGGTTTGGAATGAGCGATTCATGAACCCACTTACCATCGTGTAGGGTGACAAAATCGGGATCTTCCAGCGCTTCCTGGCCCTCGTCTTCACAGATGATCCAACCGTTAAACTGTTCGTCTTTCAACCATTGGGTGATGCCGGTGAAGTCTACTTTTCCTTTTCCCATCAGGGTGAATTCCGGATTTCCGTCCCAGTCCTTGTAATGGACGTGATTGATCAGCGAGCGGTATTCCTTCATTTTTGCCAGGGGGTCCATGCCCCCGTTGATGATATGGCCCACATCCGGGCACCAGCCCGTCACTTTTGGATTCAAGCTTTCCAGAATTACCTGGTAATCTTCCTCCGTTCGGGTAATGGAAGTGTGCGGAGAATTCGGGTGAAAGCTACTGACCACCCCCTGATCCGTTGCCCGGGAAGATACGGTGTTTACGATCTCGACCAGATTTTTTCTTCGCGACACCAGATCGTGCCGCCCGGTGGGTATCTGTACCGTACAAAGAACCGACCCCGGGAATTTGGCGAGTAGTTTGATGGCCTCGTCGGCAATCTTTTTTTCCTCATCGGTTTCTTGGGTCCCGTTCCAATCCAGGGCAAGGGCCACCGCTGCCAGTTCGATATTTTCCTCTTTGAGTTTCTTTTCGAGCAGATTGGCATCAGCCAGGGGCCCCATCCAGGTAAAAATTGGCTGGATACCGGTAAATCCGGCCTTGGCGATTACTTCAATCATGTGGCCGAGCTGGCCCTTGTAGGTCTCGCCGTTATTGCTCATGAACCAGGTATAGACTTCTGCTCCAAATCGAAAAGGTAAGGTATTCATTGCTTGTTTTTGTTTTAGGGTTAGTTAACGTGAGGGATGCAAAGGGTGCGTTTGATTAAAGTCCGTGTTTGGCACCCATTTCCCGAATAAAGCGGTATCCATTTTCGGCCATTTCCCAAGGTTGGGAAAACTCCCGCCATACGCCGATGGAGTTGGCAAAGTCGGGGTCATTTCTGGTAAACCCCTCGATGGTGAGCCAGCCTCCGAACTTGATCGCTGCCAGGGTAGCAAAGGTATCGTCCCAGGGCACATGGCCG
The DNA here is from genome assembly GCF_900109255.1 of Cyclobacterium xiamenense. Lineage (NCBI taxonomy): Bacteria > Pseudomonadati > Bacteroidota > Cytophagia > Cytophagales > Cyclobacteriaceae > Cyclobacterium > Cyclobacterium xiamenense. The sequence goes on from NZ_FNZH01000003.1 coordinate 210,448, forward strand.
GAACCAGGGGTGCCGCGATCGTTTTCGCTGATGTGTACATGACCCAGGTAGGGAGCTACCTTTCGTAGGGCATCTCCGAGTTTTTTCTCTTCTATATTGGCATGATGGGTGTCAAACATGGCCTTCACATGGGGGTGGTCGACTTTTTTAACCAAATGGATCAGTTGGTCCATCGTGTTGCAGAGGTAGCATTCAAAGCGGTTCAGCGCTTCCGGGGTAAGGGTAATTCCGGACTGCGCGGCATGGTCACCCGCTTGGTGCAATACCTCTGCGCTTCGGTCGTATTCCTCCTCGGTGGGAGACCGCTGGGCAAAGGTAGAAAATGCAGAGTGAAAGGGGCCACAAATCACTTTTGCACCCAGATCGTTGGAGCGGTCGATGGTCCATTTTATTTTGTCCAGAGCCTTTGCCCGCACAGCAGCGCTGGGGTCTATAGGGTTTTCATCCGGACCCAACACAAAAACGGTGGTGGTTTCAAGCCCTGCCTGGCTAGCGAAGGAGCCGATTTCCCGGTAGGCTTTTTCATCGGGCGATCCTACAAAAAACTCAACGCCGTCGTAACCAATCGCTTTTAGCCGCTCAATGATGGGTTTTAGTTCATCCGAAACAACGGCAGACCATGCCAGCACGTTAAATCCAATTTTATTCATGATATGTACGTTAATGATGGGTAAAAAAACGGTGTTTTCTATGGGGATTATTCGAAATCCGATACCTTCATTCCTGTTCTGAAATTATCAAATCCAAACATGGTCGGTTTGTAGGAACCAACGATGGATACCTCGGCTTTTTCCGGAATCATTGGTTCCATGTCCAGGCCCCAGTAGGTAGCGTTGACGATAAGTCTCCGTAAATCCTCGCTGAGCAAGTCTACGGAAGCACCCATGGTACTGGCGAAGACCCTTCCTTTTTTCCCGCCCTCCAGTGCGTAGGATTTGGTCCATGCTACCGGCATCAGGGATTTTTCCCAATTGATTGGGGCATCGGGAGTCATCCCGGAGGTAGACGCCCCGTGAATCAAAACGGTGGCATCGTCTCCGATGTCGGTCACCGTATACACATCCGATGCGGCCCAAATGTCCTTAACTCCATTTAAAATAGGGTTTTTGGCAGCGGCTTGTATGCCATCCAGTAAGGCCCGCGTACCTTCCACGGCATGTTGTCCGTGGTGGGCTACCCAGGTTTCTCCCAGAATCTTTTTTCCAAAACCTTTTTCCCAGCCTGGAGATTTGCTTTGCCAATGGTACTTGGCGTAGGGACTCTTGCTTTCCGCGCTGTAATTGAAGGCATGGGTAGATGTACGCAGTGCGATCAGTGGCTTCCCTGCCTTCAGGAACGCATCGAAATAGCGCATCTGTTCGTCGGGTAGCTCCCGAAAACGCAGCAGAATAATGGCCAGGTCGGCATCCTCGAGGGCTTCCATGCCTGGGATGTTACTTTTATAGTTGGGGACTACCTCGTTTTTTTCCGGATTGATGGGAAACAGTACCGTTGTGGAAAAACCATGGTGGGTGGAAAGAATTTTTGCCAGCATAGGAAGGCCTTCCTCTGAGCGGTATTCGTCATCTCCTGCTATTAGTACGATTTTTTTTCCGTTGCCGGGGCCATCGCCACCGTCGAAATGGAGCATCAGCTTTTCCTGTTGGGCCATACACAGGCTTCCGGTCAAGGCAACGAAAACGAGGACAGCCAGGAAGTAAAGGGAGCAGCTCTTGGTGTTTAGAAAGGGTGCTTTCATGGAGAAAAGAAGTTGTTTTGGAATTTAAAGTAAGCAAATTGTTTGGAACAATTCCTACAGATAGTCGATCTATTGTACGAAAATAGGATAAAAGGGGCAAACCGGATGGTGATCATCCGTTTCGCCCCTTTTTAAATACATTTTTTTCTGAATGGTTACTTAATACCCAGCATTCTGTGTCAGCTTATCGTTGTTTCGGATCTCTGCTGTGGGAATGGGAAAGAGCAATTCCCGCTCCCGGAGCGTAGGTCCGTACGAAAACTCATGGCCTACGTAGTCTTCAAACTCCCTGGTGTTTACATTGAATGCCTTTCGTAGGCGTACCATGTCGTACCAGGTTTTGTTTTCGAAACACAATTCTACCCACTTTTCTCTCCAGACAGCCTCCCGGAATTCTTCCTTGCTGAGGTTTTCCAGCTCGGGAAGATTCGCTCTACGGCGAATACTGTTAATCGCCTCGTAGGCTGCCGTGGTAGGACCACTTGCTTCATTGATGGCCTCTGCATAGATCAGAAGAATTTCGGCGTAGCGGTATACGGGCCAGTTCATACCACTGCTGGTGGTCGATAACTGGGCTTCTTCGTCGAAATGCTTCCAAATGTAGTAATCCCCCAATTCCATGACCGTGGTTCTATCCGACTCCAGACTGTATTCGGTGTAGAAGAATTCCTTTTCTTCTGCCCGTTTGTCTCCGGATTCAAAGGATTCTACGAATTCCTGGTTGGCGAATATGCCGCCGGTTTCGGCGCTGTAGGCCGAGATTCCCCGGTTGTAAGGAATGATGGAAACCTGCCAGGAGGAAGGTACGGTAAAAGCCGCGTATTGCTTCATGAATATGTGTTCTCCCTGGTTTTTGTCTTCCACGGAATGCAGGCTGCTGTATTCATCGAACAGTTCAAATACGCCGGACTGGATGACATCATCGGCTTTTTCCGCGGCAAGTTGGTAGTACTGGTCTCCCGCCTGAAGGGGGTAGCCGGCCATGGTCAGGTACACGCTAGAGAAGAGCGATTTGACAGCTCCCATAGACACCCTCCCACTGGCATCCCGCCAGGGCAAACCGGAGTCTTCCGCTACCTCCAGGTCGGCCACGATCTGATTATACACCGCCTCGGTACTTGCCGGGTCGGGGTACAATTCCGGGCTGGTCAGGTCGATGGAGGTGGTAATCAGCGGAATGTTTCCAAAGATCCGGATCAGGTTGAAATAGTAGTAGGCCCGTAAAAACCGTGCTTCTCCGAGCAGTCGGTTTTGCTGGGCATTGTCCATTTCTATTTCCGGGATTTTTTCAATGGCCAGGTTGGCATTGGCGATACCCCGGTACGAACTGGTCCAGTAGGTTTGACCGTACCCATTGTCCGAATTGTTGATCAGGTTTCGGACAAAAAGACTGTTTTGTGCCTGGCCCAATTCCGTATTGGCAAGACCTGTAGCAAACTCCAGCATCATCCAGGGTCCCCCGCCAAATCCACTTTGCATGACCGGGTAAAGACTCTCGTAGATGGAATTCACCACGCTGGTGGCGTGCTCTGGCCGGGTGAAGTAATTTTCCAGGGTGAAATTCGACTTATCGGTTTCTTCCAGAAATTCGTTGCAACCCCAGACCGTGCTCATCACTAATCCGATGAGGCAAAACCGGCTGAATTGTATGATGTATTTTTTCATAATGTTCATTTTTTCAAGCGTTTTTGTTTACAGAGCAATGTTTACCCCCAACATAAATACCCTTGGTTTGGGGTAGGCATACAAATCTACCCCCTGGTCAAAGGGAGAACCAGAGGTAGAGACCTCGGGGTCGTATCCCTGAAATTTGGTGTTCAGGAAGAAGTTTTGAACCGATACAAAGGCACGTAGCCGGTTAAGGTTGAGGCGCTGGATCAGTTCCGGTTCGAAGGTATACGCAAACAACAGGTTTCTCCCACGCAGGAAGGAACCATCCTGTGCCCGGTCCGAATCGTTGAAGGTGTTGTACCCGGCAGTAAGCGGCCGCAATTCGGCAATATTCGTGTTTTGGTTGTCAGGGGTCCAGGCATTCAGTACCGTGCGAAAACTATTCGCAATACCTTGCCGGTCCTCGGCGGAGTGCTTGCTTCTCCACAAAACCTGGTTGCCATACATAAATTGAAGGTCCACCATCAATTCAAAATTCTTGTATTGAAAGGTGTTCATCAGCGTACCAAATCCTTTGGGAATACCCTGGCCGATGATCACCCGGTCGTTGTCGTTGATGGCGCCATCGCCGTTGACATCTTCGTACTTGATATCTCCCGGGAGCTTGAAGTACTGGGCGGCCAGGTCGGCTTCGTCGGTATCCCAGGTGCCCTGGTGGACAAATCCAAAGAACGAACTTACGGGCTCTCCCTCACGAATGATAGTGGATCCCGAAAAGATATCGGCTCCACCGGTCAGCTCCAGTACGGTGTTTTTGTTGACCGAAATATTGAAATGGGTGTCCCACTTGAAGTCATTGTTGACTACGTTTACGGAGTTTAGCGCAAATTCGACGCCTTTGTTCTCCATGCTGCCAATGTTTTGGGTCACTTGGGTATAGCCGCTACTGGAGGGCACGGGTGCATTGAGCAACATGTCTTCGGTAAGCTTTCGATACAGGTCTACCTCAAAGGTGAGGCGGTTGTTAAACAAGCCCAATTCCAGTCCCACATCGGTCTGGAAGGTTTTTTCCCAGCGCAGATCGGGATTTGCCAAACGATTTATACCCAATCCGATGGAGCGGGAGTTGTTGAAAATTACTGTATAGTTCCCCATACCGGCCAGGGCCTGGTAGGCGGGAATTTCGGAGTTTCCGGTAACCCCGTAGCTACTTCTAAGTTTTAAATTGGAGATGGTTCGGCTATCCTTTAGGAAGTCCTCCTCGGAAACCCTCCAGGCCAATGCAGCAGACGGGAAAACCGCATAGCGGTTGGCTTCGCCAAATTTGGAAGAGCCGTCGATACGGCCGGTAAAGGTAAGCAGGTATTTTTCCTTGAGGTTGTAATTAAACCGTCCAAAATAGGAATTCAATCCGTATGCGGAAGTACCGGAAGTGGTTTGGAAAACGTTGGCACCGGCGCCGAGGTTATTGAATTTGAAATAGTCGTCTTGAAAATCCCGTGAGCGGGCCATACTGTTGAAGCGGTCCACGTGCTGCCAGGAGATCCCGAGCAAGGCGTTGATGGATTGGTTTTCGTCGATTTCCTTGGTATAGGTCAGGTAGTTTTCAAATTGCCAGGAATTCAGCCGGTCGTTCATCACATAGGCATCTCCTCGTTGGTTTCTGGCGATGTAGTTAAGCATGCGACCGCCGTAATAGTCCACGCGCTGGTTGATGATGTTGGTGGCCAATACCGACCGAAACTCCAAGCCTTCGGCGAGGTTGAAGTTGGCGTACAGGTTGCCCAACATGGTTTGGGTATTTAGGATGTATACCCGGTCCTCTACCACGTGGAGTGGGTTATTGCCACCTTCCATGCCGGGATAGTCTTCGTTTCCGGCCCAGGATCCGTCGGCATATTTGACCGGTATGATGGGGAGTGCTTCGAGGACCTGCCGCATGGCAATAATTCCACCCGCGCCGAGCGGATCTACCTGGCTTTCTTTCTGATCGGTGTAGCTGAGGCTACCACCCACTTTCAGCCAATCCTTTATTTGGCTGTCAAAGACAAACCGGCCAGCATACCGCTTCAGGTAGGAGCCACGCATCAGGCCTTCTTCGTTCCGGTGATTGACGTATATACCATAGGAGTCTTTTTCGTTGCCTCCGGTGAGTCCCAACTGGTAATTTTGGGTAACTGCCTGGCGGAAGGACTCGTCCTGCCAGTCCGTATCGTGCAGGGGATTGCCATTGGCATCAAACAGTCGTGGGTTCGTTCGCTTGAGTTGTGGGTCCCGGTAAATGCCGTTCGCCCATCCCGAGGGATCGTACTTTTGGGCATTTTGGTAGGCAATGTCCTCTACCCGCAAAAATTCTTCGGAATTGAGTAGCGGGATTTTTTTCGGAAGTACACCCACACTCACATCGGTGTCGAAGGTGATCACACCGCCGGTACTGCTGCCGCGTTTGGTAGTCACCAGAATGACGCCATTGGCTCCCCTAGCTCCATAGATAGCTGTGGCAGAAGCATCTTTCAATACCTCGACCGAAGCGATATCATTTGGGTTGATGTAGTCGATCGGTGTGCTGCCATTGGCCAGGCCGGCGGCATGAATGATGACTCCATCAATCACGTAAAGCGGGTCGTTGGCGATGCTTACCGAGGTATTTCCCCTAATACGGATATTGGCTCTTCCGCCCGGGCGTCCCGAGTTAACGGATACATTCACTCCCTGTATCCGTCCAGAAAGGGCTTGGTTGAGGGAGGCGGAAGGGCGCTCTTGCAGCTCTTCGGCGTTTACCGAACCGACCGCTCCGGTCAAATCCGATTTTTTCTGTGTACCGTAGCCGACTACCACTACTTCCGATAGGTCCGAAAAGGACGAACGGAGCATGATGTCTACCTGATCCATTCCAGATTGGATGGTGATCTCCTGGGTTTCGTAGCCGATAAAACTGGCAACAAGTACTTCTCCATTGGCGACTTCCAGGCTAAACTCGCCGTCAATGTCTGAGACGGTTCCCCGGGTCGTGCCTTTTACCAGCACCGAAACCCCCGGGATCAATTCCTGGTCTTCCTGCGATTTTACAACCCCGGAGACGGTGCGCTGTCCCTGGGCCATCGCCTGTTCACCGAGCAAAAGCAGCGAAAAGGCGACCATGGCAAAGCCATAGTTAAATTTTTCAAAGAAAAATTTTTTCATACTAGTTTAGGTTTATTGATTAATTGATTTAAAAAATAAATACTTTAATATAAAAGCATTTACTTTACTAATTTCGCTAAATTTAAATAAAAACAAAAAATATTCTATCATGTACTGTCCTGTTCGGTGCTATTATAAGTTGGTATTGCTTGTTTTTTCCCAATACGATTTTATGGATGGAAATATATCCGGATTAAACGGCTGGTTTGTGAGATGGGTGGAGCATGATTTTTATCATCAAAATTCTACCAGAAATCACCGAACCTTGATTATTTGTTATCTTTGTTCCTGCCAGATTTTGAAATCGGAACAAACGCAATGGATTCAATAAGACGAATATGTATCAGGTTTTTGATTGCGGGGAGTTTTACCTTCCTGCTTGCCTGCTCTTCTACTGCTTACCAGGCAAAAAAGAAGGTGTACCTTTTTTCCTACTTTACCGGTAACGGTGAAGACGGGTTGCATCTGGCGTATTCCCTGGACGGGTACCAATTCAAGCCGCTGGAAGAAGGTGCGTCCTTGCTGACACCTACAGCAGGTGGGGATAAACTCATGCGCGATCCCTGCATTGTGCAGGGAAGGGATGGAAGGTTCCACATGGTATGGACCGTAAGCTGGAACGAAAAAGGACTGGGCTATGCCTATACGGACGACTTGGTAAACTGGTCGGAGCAACAGTTTATCCCGGTGATGGAACACGAACCAAATGCCAGAAACACCTGGGCACCCGAGATATTTTACGACGAAGAAAAGGATACCTACCTGATTTATTGGTCCAGTACAGTAACCGGTCGCTTTCCGGAGACCCAATCTGAAGAAGAAAACGCCTACAATCACCGGCAATACTATGTAACCACAAAGGATTTTATCTCCTTTTCTGAAACCCGACTTTTTTACGAACCTGGGTTCAATGTAATTGATGGCACCATTCGGGAAGTAGACGGAGAGTACCTGCTCTTTGTCAAAGATGAAACCCGGGAGCCTCCGAAAAAAAACATCCGGATAGCCAGGAGTGAACAACCCGAAGGACCTTACGGCCCCGCCGGTGAGCCCATCACGGGAGATTACTGGGCGGAAGGCCCTACCGTGGCCAAGGTCGGAGATTACTACCTGGTTTATTTTGATAAATACGTTGAAAAACGAATGGGGGCGGTGATGTCTTCTGACCTGGAAAATTGGATCGATATCTCCTCCCGGATAAATTTTCCCGTCGGCAGCCGGCACGGAACGGTCTTTCAGGTAGACAAGCGTTTTTTCGACCAGCTGCCCTTTAAGCGGTAGGTTTGGGTGCTTGGAGCATCGCCTGGGATAAGCGGGCTTTTCTCGAAAGGCGTTGATGAAGGAGTTTTTGCAGCTGCTATTGGACTTGAAACACAAGCCTACCCCAATCAGAAGAAGGGTTGCTCTCTGGATACGACCCGATTACAGGCTTGGTAATGAGTGTATTGATTTCGGGGCAACTGCCGATGAAAAATAATTCGGCCCTTTGGACAGGAATAAATGGGGTTTTCTTTGTTGAAAAACAATTTATTTTTCATTTTTGCAGTCACAATTTACATGCGCACGTGGCGAAATTGGTAGACGCACTGTCTTCAGGCGGCAGCGCCTTCGGGTGTGAAGGTTCGAATCCTTTCGTGCGCACATTTTATTTCTTGGCCCATTTTTTTCGGAGCATTCGTACGAAGTTTTCGTTTTTTTCCAGTACGGGAAAATCGTCACCTAGCAGGTAACCGTAAGGTTGCAAGGAGGGTATGCGGTCAAACGCAATTTTTACGATTCCGACGAGTGGAATGAATAAGACCATTCCGGAAATACCCCAGATACCTCCGCCGATCAAAATTGCCAGCACGACTACCAAAACGTTTACTTTTACTTTAGATCCCACTACCAACGGCGTGATCAGGTTGTTTTCCAATAATTGGATACCCCACAGGACCAATAGCGTGACCATTGGAAGCAGGAAGGTGTCCGTCGTTAGGAATACATATAAAATAACGAGGATGGAACTTATGACCACACCTATATAGGGAATAAGGTTCATGACGGCAATAAACAAGGCAAAAAGAAAAAAGTACTTGATGCCAATAAGGTAGAAGTAGATGCCAGCCATGACAGCCACCAAGAAGGTTACCTTCAGCATGCCTACCAAATAGGCATGAATGACTTTTCCAGAATCCGTCACCCAGGCCAAAATGGCTTCGTTACTTTTTGATGATGCTTTTAGTAGAAAAGCGACAAAGAAATCCTTGTAATAGAGCAATAGGAAAATGTACAGCGGAATAATTCCAATTAACGTTAGGGATTTTCCGGTATTGAAAACCGTCTCATTTAGGTTTTCCAGAGGTACCCAGTTGAGGGATTCCCAGCCTTCCAGTCCTTCTATGCCGGCAATCCCAAGGCGGTTTTCTATTTCAATCAGGTATGCGTTTATTTTTTCCTGAAGAATGCTACCGATTTCCGGTATGTCCGCGATAAGTAATATCATTTGGTTGAGCAATACATAAATGACGGTAGCCCCAAAAATGCTGATAAAGACGAGGGTCAGTCCAATTGCCAGGGATCGCGGAAAGCGGTTGTTTTCCAGCCAGTTACTCATGGGGTGCAAGGCAAAGGCGAAAAATATCCCCCAAATCAGGGGCACCAATATAAAAGATCCCACGTGCATCAACCAAAGTAGCAAAGCGACGGAGAGTAAGGAATAGGCGGTCAGTTGTACGGGATGATCGTTACGAGGCGTCATGGGGAGAAATTATTTCACAACCTAAAATTAATACGATGTCATACAGGAAACCAAAATTAGCCGAAGGAATATATGTGAGGGGAATTCTTCCGAGTGAAATAACAATTAAGCAAAAATTTGCGTATTAGCACCGATTGATGTAATATTGTACCGTCAAGAAAAGCAGAAGATCGCCATCCTGGGGGTTTGAGTATTGTCTGTATACCTTTTTATACCAATCAAGATACATACCATTTCATCATTTACACAGTCTAGAATTACATTCACACGTTTTTTATGTATAACATAGAAGAATTAAGAATCAGGCTATTGTCTGAATTAAAAGAAATAGCAGAGGAGTTGGGGGTTAAGAATTTCAAGTCATTAAAGAAAGAGGATTTGGTGTATGCCATTTTGGACCAGCAGGCGATTACTCCGGAGAAATCACTTCCAAAGAAAAAGCCTTCCAAGGTAGAGACAGAAGTTGTTGTGGAAGAAAAGACCGCAGAGGAAACCAAATCCAACGCCGAGGAAAAGCCCAAATTCAGACGACAGAATGTAACCGAGATTCCCAAGGAGGATAAAAGCGCAAACGAAAGTGTCGCCAGAGAGGACAAGCCCAAAAAACCTAAGACGGAGGATTCCTTCAAGCCCAAAGCCGACGTTCCCGATAAAAAATCCGTAGACAAAGCGGAAAATAAAAAACCGGAAGAGAACCTGAGCAAAAGTGCCGCAAAAGGAGACGACTCCAAAGGCCGCAGTTTTCGCCCCAGACGCAGGGCTGTAGTGGACGTAGAGGAATTGAAGTCGGGAAACGACGTAAATCCAACCCCTGCAACCGAGCAAGATTTTTCAAAGAAGAGAAGCCCCAAAGAAGTGGAGGAGCCACCACAACCGGACTCTACCTTTATCCCCAAAAGAAAGACTTCGGTTACCATCAAGGATTTTGACGGGATCATTGAAAATTCAGGTGTGTTGGAGATCATGTCTGATGGCTATGGATTTTTACGTTCACTTGATTACAATTACCTGGCCTCACCGGATGACATTTACGTTTCTCCCTCCCAAATCAAACTTTTTGGACTAAAAACGGGAGATAACATTCAGGGGCAAATACGCCCTCCCAAAGAAGGCGAAAAGTATTTTGCCTTACTTAAAGTAGGGACCGTTAACGGCAAAACCTCCGATGAAATCAGGGATCGAATCCCGTTTGAATACCTTACCCCTCTCTTTCCAGAGGAGCGCTTGCGACTGACCACCAAGCACGACAATTACTCAACCCGAATCGTGGATCTTTTCGCACCCATCGGAAAAGGACAGCGGGGAATGATCGTGGCCCAACCAAAAACGGGAAAAACGGTATTGTTGCAAAAAATTGCCAATGCCATCGCCGAAAACCACCCGGAAGTTCACCTGATGATTTTATTGATCGACGAACGTCCCGAAGAAGTCACGGACATGGCGCGGTCGGTAAAAGCAGAAGTAATCTCGTCTACCTTTGACGAACAGGCCGAAAGGCACGTAAAAGTAGCAGCACTTGTATTGGAAAAAGCAAAGCGCATGGTCGAATGCGGTCACGATGTGGTGATTTTGCTTGATTCCATCACACGACTTGCGCGTGCACACAATACCGTGGTACCTTCTTCAGGAAAGATCTTGTCTGGCGGTGTGGATGCCAACGCGCTTCACAAACCCAAGCGCTTTTTCGGCGCCGCCCGAAACGTAGAAAACGGGGGGTCGCTCACCATTATCGCCACCGCGTTGGTAGAAACCGGATCCAAAATGGACGAGGTTATCTTTGAGGAATTCAAGGGAACCGGTAACATGGAGCTGTCACTCGATAGAAAACTGTCCAACCGACGCATTTACCCAGCCATCGATGTACCAGGCTCGGGCACAAGAAGGGAAGACTTGTTGATGGACAAGGAAGAAATGCAACGGGTTTGGATTTTGAGAAAAATTATGTCCGATATGACCTCTCAAGAAGCCATGGAGTTTCTGTTGCAGCGTATGAAAGGCACCAGAGACAATGCGGAATTTCTGATCAGTATGAACGGGTAATTCCTGCCCAATAAACCACTGGAGCAGCGGCTTTTCCTTTTGAGGGATTGCCGCTTTTTTTTTGGGACCGCAAGACCCCCGGTAAATTGCCAAACGAATAGTAATCAGGACGAATCCCATTTTTTGTCTGCATTTGCTTTCCAAACCTTCGATTGCCTTTTTTCGAATAGGCTTCTTCCGGAAACGCCGCCTTACTCGCCGGGGATTGCTTGTAGGAGGAGGAGGAATTTTTTTGGTGGCACCAATCGCTTTCAAAGCTGCCCAGTCTCATCCTCACCAAGACTCGAAAAAGGGATCGGTTTTAGTAGGTTACGTTTTTTTAGACGCAAATAACTGACAATCCGTAGCATCCAGTATCAATGGAACGCTGCATTCGTGTCACAGAGCTGCTTTATAGCCGTCCTGAACGCCGGAAATGCTGCTGAATGTCCGGGAAAAAAGGCAATTCAAAATACAAAAAAAAGTATTTGTAAAGTTTTTGACCGTCTATTTTTCCAGTTTTGACCGCGATTCCCACAGCTTGAACGAATAATTTCCGGTAGGCAGTAAATGGCTGGTAGTTTTAGGCTACAATCTAATACGGACAGCCATGAAAACCTTTTTCCTAACCATTCAGAATTTTGCACGTTTGTTTGCCGGTGTATTGATCTATGTTTCAGTTGGACAGGCTATTGGACAGGATTTCTCAAGTGTCGCGGACGGCAAATGGAAGCAAAACTCCACCTGGAGCAGCTCGACCTCATGCAATTCGAATCAGAACCTTAGTAGTGGTTTTCCCCCGATTGCGAAAAACTGGGGCTGTGCAATAACCGTAGGGATCAATCACGAGGTGGAGTACGACGGAAATGCGCAGGGTTTTGGCAGTGGCACCTTCTCCGGAGTTTGGTTAGGTGCGAATGCTAAGTTGATTTTTAACGGAAACCTCACCATTAACGGTGGCGGATCCGTTCCGCAAATCGTTTTGGCAGAAGGAGCCGAATTGGTTGTAAACGGACAGTTTGTAATAGATCGAAAAGTGACGATTGTTGTTCCCAAAAATGCAAAAATGACGATAAAAGAATTTGTCATTGGCAACAATCAGCCCACCATCACGGTAGAAGAGGGAGGAATACTGGAAGTGCTGGAGAGAACCGTCATGAGAAGTAATGCCAACTTAAACGTATACGGGCTTTTTGAGACAGTGGATTTGAATTATACCTCCGGCGGAACCGTAACCATCGGGTCACAAAACGGGACAGCCCGGGTAACGGGCGACCTGGATATTACAAACGGTAACTTAAACCTACATGGAAGCGGAAACATTCTCGTAACTGGAACGACCTCTACCGGACAGAGCGGATCAATCCGGCTGAAAGACGATGCAAACGGATTGTTTACCGGTAATGTCACCATGAGTCACGGTGGCTCGCTACAAGCAGAAAACAATGCCTCGTTTACCTTTGAGGAAAACCTGCATACCAGCGGAGGAGCGACCATTACAACCAGGAATACAGCGATGGGGTTGATCAAGAAGGACGTTACCATGACCAATGGTTCCTTCCATTTACACGATACCTCAGAAATATTTGTTGGAGGAAAGCTCACCGCTTCCAATGGCGGTTCCATAAATGGAAAGAATACCTCCGGTTTTTTCATTTGCGACTACCCCAATTCCACCCAGAAAGAAACGTATCATGTCACCATGAAGAACGACGCCTTTTACGGTCCGGGTTGCCTGGCTTTGCCAGTGGTTTGGAAGTCGTTTTCTGTAACTCCACTTGCAGTACAAGGAAATCAATTGGTTTGGAAGACCGCTAAAGAAACTGCATCCAGCCATTATGAAATCGAACGTTCTGTCGGGGGGGTAGATAACTTTGAAAAATTGGGCGAAGTTGTGGCTGCTGGCTGGACCAGTGCGGAGACCCGATATACGTTTCAGGACACCCGGCTTGGAGGCATTGAGGGGATGGTGTATTACCGACTCAAGCAGGTTGACTTTACCGGAGAAAGTGCTTATAGCGAAGTGATTTCGACGAGCGTGGAAAGCAGCGAGCCGGAGGAAATCCGCTTGACCGCTTTCCCAAACCCCAGCGATGGCTCGAACTTGCAGCTTAAAGTAAGCGAGGGATTTGTATCCGGGCCGGTACATGTGCGTTTTTCTCACGGAGCATTTTCGGTATCCTTTGAGGGCGAGATCGGAATGTCCCTGGACCAATGGCTGCAAGAGGTCATTCAAGAGGCAAGCAAAGGTGTGTGTGTGCTGGAACTCGTGTGTGGCGGAGAGGTGCACCGTGTTAAAATCATGAAGATATGAGTTCTTGTCCGACAGTTTCCGCCCCAAAAAAATTCGGCAATAGGAAATGGTCTCCTCGTTTTTTATTTCGTAGTGGTTTTGTCATCCTTAGAAGAGCTGGTTTCGAGACCAACGCATCGAATACGCCTAAAATATGACTTACAAAACTAAAAATATGTAATTCATATAAAATAAAATGCATATTATTTTTCCGTTGGTTTGTAAAAGTTGGGAATAGGAATTACATTGGTGTTTACGTAATACATAAAAACGTATACCAAACCTATTTTCTTTACTCTTTTCATGCCAAGGTATTATCTAACAGCCCTCGTTTGTATCACGCTTGCAAGTGCCACGACCCGTTTACACGCACAAGTATACGAATACACTCCGGCAGCACCGGGCTGCTCCAATACCTGGCAGGACGGGGCTTGCTGGTCGGTAAGTCCGCTAAATGACCCGATAGGCTGTACCGCGAACGGTTCCTGGCCTCCATTCGTTTCTACCGCATGCCTGGTGGAAGTAATTGTTAACCAGGATGTCCAACTAACCGGCGATGTACTATTGGGAGGGACCTTCACTTCCCTTACGGTAGGTAATGGTGCCGAACTCACCATTACCGGTAACCTTGCCATTGAAGGAAATAGGGACATACTCGTATCCATCGAGGAAAACGCGCGCGTTGCGGTATCCGGAGAGCTCATCATTTCCCAGGGAGGAAGTTCCGATCCTACCGAGCTCTATTTGGGAGGAGACGGTTCGGGTACAATGGACGTGGGATCGGTAGAGGTACAAAATAGGGCAATTTTGCATGTGCAAGCAGGTGGAGCCATTACCAGTGCAGGGCTAACGGAATATTCCGGAAACTCTTCCGTCATCAATGTTACCGGGTTTTTTCGAACGGTAGGTTTGTTGGTCACGGGAGGTAGACAGCATCAATTCAATACCTTTGGGGATTCGCAGGTAATCATCGACCAGGACATAGACATTCGAGGGGATACCGGGATTACCATTGGAGGAACAAGCGAAGTGTCCGTAGGTGGGGATGTACTCGTGGATGGAAGTGCCACCATTATCGCCGACGAGCAATCGAAGATATTTGTGTGCGGGAGTTATCCCACGCCTTCTGTTGGAGGGCGGACGCAAGAGCTTGACCAAGGGAAGTTTTATCCCTGCAATATACTCCCCGTGGAATTGGTAGCGCAGCAAGTCCGATTTTATCCCGAGTCCAGGAGCGTGAGGGTATCCTGGACCACGGGTGTAGAGGAAAACCACCAGTACTTTATTGTGGAAAGAGCCATTGGTAGCGCCGCCAATTTTTTTCCCTTAGCGGAAGTAAACCACCCCCTCAGCACAGCGGAACAGGGAGCCTATTCGCTTTCGGATTCCGCACTGCCGCTGTATGAAACTCGTCTCTATTACCGGTTGGTTCAAGTGGATCAAAGTAGCAGGCAACAAATTTTGGGGGATGTTCTGGGAATACCTATTCCTGGAATTTCCTCCGAGCCGCTGGTATGGAGAATGTATCCCAACCCGGTGGCAGGTGTCGGCGTGAGGCTCTCTCTGCTGGATCAAAATAGATACAACGGTGAGCCGTTGCATGTGTCGGTCTATGGTTCGGTTGGACAGGTGGTTCGTCTTGAAAACAAAGACTTGGAGGGGTTGAACCAGGAATTGTGCACAACGATTCCAACACTACCTACGGGGGTGTATGTGATTCACCTGTATTGGGGAAACGAACATCAGCGGTTAAAGATTATCAAACGATGAGCGCTGATCCCTGGCGAACGGAGGCCGTTAGTAGAATTTTTTTTAAATTGTAGTACCTTTAAATTTATTGGATTTTTATCCCTACCAAAGCCAGCCATGCAACCACTGGAAGTATTAAAGCAATTTTATGGATACGCGTCGTTTAGAGGCAAACAAGAAGCCATTATCCAACAGGTATTGGAAAAAAAGGATTGCATAGCCTTGATGCCAACGGGTGCGGGGAAATCGGTCTGTTACCAGGTTCCAGCCATGATTCTACCAGGGTTGACCCTGGTGGTGTCTCCGCTAATAGCCTTGATGAAAGATCAGGTGGATGCGATGAATGAACTGGGTATTCCCGCCGCATTTTTGAATTCCACCCAGGATATCAGCGAGCAACGCCATATTTCCGATGGGGTTTTTACGGGTAGGGTTAAACTGTTGTATGTGGCGCCGGAACGCCTTTTTGGTGGTGCGTATCCATTGGTAGACTTGCTGAAAAAGGTAGAACTATCGCTGGTGGCAGTGGATGAAGCCCATTGTGTGTCCCAATGGGGGCACGATTTTAGACCGGAGTACCTGAAGTTGGGGGACCTCCGGGGGATTTTCGCCGATACGCCATTTTTAGCCCTTACAGCCACCGCAGACCAACAAACCAGAAAAGACATTGCTTTAGGGCTCAAGCTAACAAACCCTCAATGGTTTATTTCTTCTTTCGACCGCCCGAACATTACCTACCGGGTAACGCTCCGCTCCGATGCATTTGGGAAGCTGCTGGATTTTTTATCCGTACGCCCAACCGATTCCGGGATCGTGTACTGCCTGTCTCGAAAGTCGGTAGAGGAAACGGCCTGGAAGCTCAATGCCAACGGCCATGCTGCGCTTCCCTACCATGCCGGCCTAGCCAGGGAAGTCAGGCAAGCCAATCAGGAAAAGTTCATTCGGGACGAGGTTCGGATTATCGTGGCCACAGTGGCTTTTGGAATGGGCATAGACAAGTCGAATGTCCGTTTTGTGGTGCATACCAACATGCCGCAGAATATCGAAAGCTACTACCAGGAAACCGGGCGCGCCGGCCGGGATGGATTGCCTGGCGAGGCACTCTTGTTTTACAGTTTTGGGGATAGCATCACCCTGTCGCGTATGCTGGAAAATGCCGAGGATCCCACGTATGTGCGGCACATGAAATCCAAGTTGAACGAGATGGTGCGGTATTGCCAAAGCAGGGAATGCAGGAGAACGTTTCTCCTTCGGTATTTTGGGGAAGATTACCCCGGAGAATGCGGAAATTGCGACACCTGCCTACAGAAAAATGAGAAAGAAGACATGACCATTTATTCCCAAATGCTGCTTTCTGCCGTTGTTCGGTTGGACCAAAAGTTTGGTTTGGGGCATGTCATCTTGGTTTTGAGAGGCTCTCAGGCGGCTAAAATCGCATCCTGGCAGAAAGCGTTATCGGTTTTTGGTATTGGCAAGGACCGGTCTGAGGAATTTTGGAAAACCCTGGGACAACAACTGATCGCGGAAGGGTATTTGAGTCAGGAAGATCCCCTTCGCCCGATTGTTAAACTCACCCAACTGGCCTGGGAAAAATTGAAGCAAAAAGAAAAGATTTTTCTCAACATGGAAAAAGATGAGTTGCTGCAAGGAGTTAGGGAAAACGAAAAGGACGAGCGGCTGCTTGCCAAACTAAAAACCGTACGCTTTGAGCTTGCACGAAAACAGGACGTCCCTCCCTACATCATTTTTTCGGATGCAACACTTGTGGAAATGGCCCGATACTACCCCACAAGTAAGCAGGCACTTCTTCAGATTCACGGAGTCGGAAACCAGAAATTGGAAAAATACGGGGATAGCTTTTTGAATGAAATACGGGGCTACCTGAATGATAACCCTACAGTATCCGGGGCAGGGGGGAGTCCGAAACCCAAACGAACAGTAAAACAAACCATTACTTCTTCCATAAACGAGACGCTAGCCTTGCTTAATCAAGGAAATTCGCTGGAGGAAATTGTGGAAAAAAGGGGGCTGGCCCGCAGCACCATTGAGGGGCACGTGTTGAAGCTTCTCGCTTCCGGAGACAGTAGTCCCGAGAAATGGCTTGCAGATGCGCAACTTCAGGAAATCGCGTCTGCCGCCGCCCAACTTCAAACCAATCTTTTGAATCCCTTAAAAGCGCATTTTGGAGAAAAATACAGTTATTTTGAGTTACGAGTGGGGCTACTGGCGAGCAAGGCCCGCGAGGAACACTAGTACTTCCCCTGCATGCGGACGCGGCTATATGGAAACGCATTTTTGGTGTTTTTGCGAATTTTTTAAAGTAAAAAAACAGTTGGACCGTTCAGACCGGACCTCTCATCGCCGTTCGCTGGTACCCAAGCCTTGCAACGCGGGAAATCAAAGTATTGTTTTTAAATCTTAACGCTCACTAATTCTCATTGCCCCCCTTTTAGTTGCACGCGGGGCGCTCATCCAAGCCTGGAACTACCGGTACTCTTTGAGTTAGGGGGGTATGAAAATATATTTTTTAATGTATTGCTAATCAATGTGTGCGGACAAAAATGCAAAAAAAATACCCCGATCGGGGTATTTTTTGTTGAAGCCTGTTTGCCTACCTTTGATACGGGTGATTAAGCAGCTTTTTAAACTTACATTTTGCAACGTTCTAAAGGGCAATTTTACAGCTATTTTTTGGCCCTTTTTTTACTTTATCCAAGCCAGACTGATTTCATCAGGAGTTTTCATTCGATCCGCCAGTCGCATGTACCGTGCGGATAGGCCGGCGAGGTATTCTTGCGCCTTGGCTGCCACGTCAGTCAACCCTGTCACCGTTTCCACTTTCCAGAGTTTGACCAAATGATCGATGATACGCGCATAATCCCATCCGGTGTAGATCCCTACTTTCTGGGTAATGGCAGAAAACTGATCAAAGATGGACGGGTTATTCCCTCCCTCGCCCATCAGCACTGCCGGCATGACGATTTGCTTGCGCATCATTTTTTCAAAGGCAAGCATGGCGCCGCTCGGATCGATTTCGAAGATTTCCGTCATAAAGCTTTTGTAGGCTTTTTCGTGCCTTGCCTCATCTCCGGCGATTTGCTTGCATATTTTGCCAAGTACCAAATCCCCTGCCTTGTCGGCCAATTTACCGGTGTTGACGTGGGATATTTTTGTGGCTCGCTCCTGGAAGGAGGTGTAAATAATCGCCTGGTAGGGATCTTTTTCGGAGCGTGGGTCAAATCCGTTGTAGATTAGCCGGTGGATGGTTTGTTCCACCTTCCGCATATCGGCCCGGCCGGAAAGGTACAAGTATTTATTTAAAAGATCTCCATGGCGGTTTTCTTCTGCTGTCCAGGCCTTGGTCCATTGCACCCAACCTCTTTCGCTTGTCAGCGAGCCTTCCTCGTTGATGCCGGCCAGCATATTGAAGTAAGTTTGGTAGCTTGGTAATGCCTCTTCCGTAATCATGTTTCCAACAAGGGATGTGATGATCGTATCCGGAATCTCTGCGGCGCGTTCCCTCAATAACTTCACCTGATCGAGGGCATCGGGTTGGGTCATGTCCGGAAGGAAATCAGTGGGTTGCCAGCAATCGTCCGGATCCATGAGTGTGGTTTTTACGGTTTCGGTGACAAAGTCATCCAATTGACTGATAACTTCGGCATTCTTTTCTAGTTCGAAATTAATATTTTCTGACTTATTCATAAACTATGCGTTCGCTTTTGGAGGTCAATTTGTTTTTTTACGCCAAAACATTGCTACCTTTTCACAAATTAACAACAATGCTGTCAAAAATTAAAGGCTAGATTTTTTTCAGCAACTTTTTGTTCTCTACCTATGTAACGAAAGCAATGGAATAATCATTCAATTTGTATTCCCATTCCCTGTGTCGTTCAATAGGTTAATTGATAGGCCACCACTTTATTTTTGAAAAAAGTGGGGACCAGAACAATATTTTCATCGGGGATAAATCCAATATCGGCAGTATTTGACTCCTCCTCGGTTGTATCCAGAATTTTCGTTGCCTTTCCTTCTTGAACCAGGTAGATCTCTCCTGCCCAACGGCTGGCAATAAACGTCTGTTCGTCAAGGACAATTAGTCCATCACCACCGGTCACTTCCGTATTGATGAGTTCAAAACTACCGTCACTGTTGTATTGTTTCAAACCTTCGGCATCTAGTCCATACAGAATGCCTCCATTACCGATTCGCAGTCCATTGATGCTCTTTTGTTCGGTGGCAAAGGTGTGGATGCCTCCATCCTCCAGATAGTGGATGGTATTGGTGCGCATGTCGGAAAAGAAGACCTTTTTTCCGTCGCTTGTCGCATCATTTAGAAAGACAGCTCCTTCCACCTCGTACGTTTCGGTAATCTCTCCGGTAGCCAGGTCAATCTCCACCAGATGGTCGATATCGGTGACGTACAAGTGATCGTTCATTACGGTCATGCCTTTGGGGGCGTGTAGGCCGGTAACCCAATCCCGTTCCAGAATTTCTCCGGATGTACTCACTTTAGAGATGGATCCAACACCGTCTTTTTCATCGGGACCGCCTTCAATATTGGCCACGTACAGGATGTCCCCGCTTTCTTCAAAATGAACCGACTCGTTGGTGGTAAGTTCGGCAGGGGTTTCCCAAAGCAGTTCCAGACCCGGTTCCACGGGTTCCTCAGCGGCGACGGTACCCTCGCTTTCCTGATTTGTGGTGGCCGTTCCGCAGGCCATGGCCAGACCAACGACTGCACCGATGGAAAATACAAGCGGTGTGTAGGATTTTGCTGAAAACTTCATTGGCTTATTTGTTTGGTTCAAACCCTAATTTCGTCAATTTTTCGGTGAATCCGCACGATTCCCCAAAAAATGAATTTTTCCCGGGAAGAGGGTAAAAGCTGAAAGATCTGTATATTTGGATTCTACCTTGCACGAGAAACAACCACTATCAACAAAAATTACAAAAAATGAAAAAAAGTACCTATGTTTTAGCACTGCTTTCAGTCATTCTCGGGTTTTCCTGCGCCTCCGAGAAAAGTGAAACCGTCGATTATGCGGCGCTTTCCGAGGAGGATCGCATGCGGATCGCTACGGATTTGGCGCAGCAAACAATCATGGTGGATGGCCATGTCGATCTGCCTTATCGAATGAAAGTCGGCGGCTTTACCCTTCAGCGGGAGATTCTAGATGTATCGACGCGCACGGAGGGGGGGAATTTTGATTTTCCCCGATCCAAAGAGGGGGGGCTCGATGCCCCATTTATGTCAATTTATATCCCTGCGCGCTACCAGGAAATGGGCGGCGCCAAGGCATTGGCTGATTCCCTGATTTTGATGACGGAACGCCTGACAACGACCTGGCCTGATAAATTCGGAATGGCTTATAGTCCGGCGGATATTCGTGCCAATTTTGAGGCAGGTCGAATTTCCCTACCCATGGGTATGGAAAATGGAGCCCCCATTGAGGATAAGCTGGAAAACCTGGCCTATTTCCACGAACGTGGCATCCGGTACATTACGCTGACACACAGCAAAGACAACCTGATCGGTGACTCTTCCTACGACACCACCTACATGCACGGGGGGCTCAGCGAATTCGGCGTGGAGGTCGTCAAAGAAATGAACCGACTGGGCATTATGGTCGATATCTCTCACGTATCAGACGATACGTTTTACGATGTACTCGAAGTGACCCAGGTACCCGTGATCGCTTCCCATTCTTCTGCCAGGCATTTTACGCCGGGATTTGAGCGGAACATGGGGGATGATATGATTCAGAAACTAGCTGAAAACGGAGGAGTCATCATGATTAATTTTGGGGGTAGTTTTGTGGACCAGGATTTCAGAGAGGGAAATGATGCCGTTCGCGAACATCTGGTGAACTGGCTGGCAGAAAATGAACTTAGCCGCACCGACCCCGAGGCTCAAGAGTACATTTCCGAGTACGTGGCCGCCAATAATCCCTTTCCATCGGTACAGAAGGTAGCCGATCACTTTGACCATATTGTTAGTCTGGTAGGCATTGACCATTTGGGCTTTGGATCCGATTTCGATGGGGTAGGGGATACCTTACCTACGGGGCTGAAGGACGTGTCCATGTACCCAAATTTGATCGCAGAACTGCTGAAACGTGGTTACAGCAAGGAGGATATCGAGAAAGTTTGTTACAAAAACTTGTTTCGGGTATGGGAAGCCGTGGAACAATTTGCGGCGGATAACGCCTGAGAAAACAAAAAGGCCACCTCAACATCGTTGGGTGGCCTTTTTTACTAACTCTTGGTCTGCCTTCCTGCGTCGGTGCAGAAATGGGTATTCCCTGGCAAAATTATGCGTTCGTCATCTTGTTAAAGATTTCCAATTGCTCTTTCATGGCGGCAATGCGGTCAGCAGGGGTGGTACGCGCCTCCAGTAGAATCCAGCCCTCGTAATTGATTTCCCCAAACAGGTTCATGAGTTGTTGGTAGGGATAATTCCCGACATTTAGTTCGCGAATGTGAACGGTGTCGCCAAACCACTTTTTCACCGAATGGAAATTTGCTTCCAGGCCGGGAGGCAATAAGTCTTCGTCGTTGCAATTCCAGCATACCTTGACGCTATCCTGATCTACCTGATCAAAAATGGCCTTCATATTAGGCAGCTGTTGGGTGAGTTTTCCATGTACTTCCACCCGGACCAACTGCCCCAGGTCTTTGGCAAAGGCGCCCACCTCATTGAACGAAGCGGCGATCTGAGCGATGGTCTTTTCTTTAGAGACCGATTCGGGTAACCCATTTGGCTTCACTTTGATGCCCGTAGCGCCTATGTCTTTGCAGAGTTTTAGGTATTCCTTGGTGCCTTCGATGTTTTGGCGAACTTCCGCCTGATCCGTGTAATGGTAGGCAAAGTTGGATCCGTAGCCCAGGCAGGTAACCGGGCTATCGGCAAAGCGTTTTTTTACCTCTCGTCGTTGGCGCGAAGAGAGGGAGGTTTCCACACCGTGCGCGTGTTCCGTGCGTAATTCTACTCCCAACAGGCCCGTTTTTTCACAATTGGCGATGAGGGTGGGAAGGTCCCAGTCTTTGCCCCATTGATAGGTGACCAGGCCCAGTTTCATACCGGATTCTTTGGCAAAGACGGGCAATGCATGTTGGCCCAGTACGGATAAGCCAAGTCCGGCGGCCACACTTTTTTGAAGAAAATGTCGCCGGGATAAATGGTGGTCTGTCATGTTTCGAAGGTTGTTTGGTGAAAAACGGTATGATTATTTTTTAGCATAAGCATCAGCCAATGCATTGATTTGCTCGTCTGAAAGGTCTTCGGAAGCCACCACCAGCCGGTATTTAAACGTTGCCGTTTCCCCATTATTCAGGCTGAAATTCAGTTCATTTTTTCCTTCGGAAAAAACCTTTTGTCCCAGTGTATTGGCAGCAAACAACCCGTAGTCGCGGGCATGCCAGTAGGTAGGATACCCCACGTTGGAGGGGTGATCGATGATAACGAGGGAAACTTCCTCTCCGTTTATTTCACTGGAGAGCTTCATCCAACGGCCCCGGGTGCTCCATACGGCACCGCCTTCGATGCCCTCCGAACTTCTGTAGTTTCCTTTTACCAAGGTATTGTCCATTTTTTCGACCCGGGTTTTGACTCCATGGGAATCCATCAACTCGGTAGGCTTATCGGTGGGAAGTTCCAGTTCCCTGCTTACACGAATGGCAAACATGCCTTCCTTGTTGTCCGTAAATTTCACTTCATCCACAGCGGCAGTAAGCGAAGTGGTGCGATCAATTATTCGCATCCCTTCGGTGGCTTGAAATGCAAATTCGGTTTCTTCCTCCAGTAAGGTGGTGTTGTCCGGAGATTTCCAAAGGGATTTCGTTTCCAATACGGCCTTTCCTTTGCCTCCCTTGGCTTTCTCTACCGATTGGTGATAGATGGTTCCATAGCCTCCTTTTCTTTCCGGAGATATGGCCTCTGAATTGTTCCAAAAATCAAGACCATTCACATCGCCGTAATTGAGCCAAACACCCACATGGTGGGGATGATCGGTTCGGTCGCCTTCTTTGTTGATTAACGGATAGCTCCTGGTCAACATGTTTCCTTCCGGAGACATAACGGGCCACAATACAGGCTTCATGATATTGTCCGGGTACATATAGGTGGTGAATAACTCACCTCCCACCACGATATCTACTTTTTTTTCTGATTCGTTTACCTGTACGGTTACGGCTTCTTTTTTGTTACTCTGACCAAAAAGCATCGTGCTGCTACTTATAATTGCGATAAATACTAGCGCCTGGGATTTCATGTGCATATCATTGTTTTTAAGTGGCCACATGGCGTCTCGCATGTCTCGCCCCGGTCGTTTTTGGGGCTACCATGGCGTCCCTGGGGATGTCGCCTGGTGCATGCGGGACTTCATGTATTTTGCCTTTAAATTTAGTTTTACCGAGTAAGTTACGAAGAAAAAACCCGGGAGTGCCAAACGGCCTGCCCGGTTTTTTTCTGGTTTTTCGGTTTCGATGGGTGAAATTACCTTGGAGAAGCTTAGACAATCGCCGGTACTTCGAAACCCTTGCGATAGTTTCGTTTCAACATCTCGTCTGCCTCGGGATCATTCACAAAGGTCTCAGATTTCGGGTTAAACGTAAGTACCCGCTCTAGCTTATAAGCGATGTTGCCCAGGTGGGCCAATCCGGAGGACAGATGCGCCGTTTCTACCGGGCCATTCAGGATGGAAGCGTCGTGCTTGCGGACAGCCTCAATGAAGTTGGCAAAGTGTCCATCGGTACCTCCGGCTCCCCGGTCCATCCCGGAGGCAGACGGTCCTCCATCGGCTCCTGATTTACCAGGCGTGCGGTCTTTGCCCAGGAATGACTGGTACTTGTCGTAACCATCGACCACGATGTAGCCTTTGTCTCCATAGAAGATGTTACCGACCGTGGCACCACCTTCTTCGTTGGTGCACCAGGGACGTACTTCAAATTGGATGATCTTGTTTTCCTCCGGATAATTGTACACCGAAGTGAGTACCTCGGGAACTTCTTTTGCATCGTCCCACAGGAATTTCCCTCCCATAGAGGTGATTTTCGTGGGAAGTCCCACGTCCAATCCCCACATACAAAGGTCGGTTTCGTGAATTCCCTGGTTTCCTACATCCCCGTTTCCATAATCCCAATGCCAGTGCCAGTTGTAGTGCACCAGGTTGCGGGTAAAGGGACGCTTGGGAGCGGGGCCGGTCCAAAGGTCGTAGTCGATTCCCTCGGGAACGGGGGAGAATCCTTTGTCTCCAATGCTAGGTCTCCAGCGGAAAACGATGCCGCGGGCCATGTAGACATTGCCAATGTACCCGTCCCGAATCAATTGGATGGCTTCGCGAACGGCCGGAGAGCTTCTCAGCTGCACGCCGTGCTGCACGATTCGATCGTACTTGTGGGCTGCTTCCACCATCTTCCTTCCCTCCCAGATATTGTGAGAGCCAGGTTTTTCCACATACACATCTTTTCCCGCCTGGCAGGCCCAGATTGTCGTCAGCGCATGCCAATGATTGGGCGATGCGATGCTGATCACATCGATGTCCGGATCGTCTATTACCCGGCGAAGATCCTGTTCCAGGGCTACGTCTTTTTTATACGTATCTTTAAATTGCTTTTGTCGCTCTTTTAATAGGTTCATGTCCGGGTCGCAGAGGGTAGTAACCTGGACGTTTTCCTGATTCATCAGGCTTTGGATGTGGTTCTTTCCCCTTCCATTTACCCCTAGTACCGCCGCATTGATGCGGTCGTTGGCTCCAAACACGTTGGAGGAAAGTATGGTAGGAGCAACAATAGCCGCTGAACTTGCAATTGCTGATTTTTTTAGAAAAGTCCTTCTGGACGAATCGTTTGTCATAATATATGGTGTTTGAGTTTATAACCTTTTTACTTCCCTAAATTAAAAAATTCACCCGACTGCTACTGCCTTCGGGTGAATTTTTTATATGATCGGCATTACTCTCCGATGGCCCGCATAGGGTCTTCGTTCGGCGCGCCGGCCGGCTGAACCACGTGAGTCAATGGTTCGATGTTATTTTCGGCTCCGTTGTATCCGGTTGTTTGATTCAGGGTGGCCTCCACGTTGCCTACGAGGTAAGGCTGGTAGACGGGCCAGAATACGTGGTGTGGATCCATGGTGTACTTCGTGGTATTGTAGGTGGCCCAGGGCACCTCATCCCGAAAGAAATTGTTTTTCTCCATCATGCGGTCGTAATAGAAGCTATTGGCGGATATGGATTTCTCGATATCGTTTCCGCTAATGGAATAGGTCTTGCCATTGTACGCCATCTTTCCCGTTTTTGCAAAGATGATGGAGATCCGTACCAGTTCGTCGTGGCGGTACTCTTCGCCAAACAGTTCCCGGTTTCGCTCATCCAATATAGCACCGATTCCTTCGGTTTGCATGTCGGCGATGGTATACATGTGGATGGCATTGGCGCGCTGTCGAATGGTATTGATGTCTTCCGCTGCACCTGCCAGATTGTCCTGCCAGAACCGAGCTTCTGCACGTACCAAATACGCCTCGGCGATGCGCATGATGTACATATCCATCTTTCCACCGTCCTGTCGGTCAGGACGCTGTTCCTGATTGACCGAGTAAAATTTGTAACGGGGGTAGCCGTACCAGCAGCGAATGGTATCCTGGCAGGTCAGGTTACCGTTATCGTCGTACAAACGTAGCGGTTGCATGTAAAACGGACTTCCTTCATCCCGAAGGGAAGGGTTGTCGTACAATACATCTTCCATTTCAAACCAGTTCAGGTCCTTGTGGCGGTAGTCTTGTTCGTCAACTGTTCCTTTGAAGTTCCAGATTTCGTACTGGGAATAATTGGTTGGACGGGCAAAACCCTGACCGCGGCCCCATTTTTTCATCATACGTCCGCGTGCATCCGAGGTAGATTGCTGCACGTCGGTACCGATACGAGTGGTGCCTGGTTCCCAAACGCCCAGGTTGGTACTTACAAAGTTGGGGCCCCAGGCACGAATTCGTGCCGACCGTCCTTGTGTTCCCAGAACGAAAGGCTCGTTTACAACCAACCAGATGCCTTCCGGATTGCTCGTTTTTTGCGCTCCACGATCCATGTGCAGGTAATTGACCGCATCCACTGGTGCATAGCCGGATCTTCCAGGTAGCGGATTCCCAGTATTTGGGTTGTTGGTATTGGCAACCTCTATTTCGGTCACGCCAGAAGGGATCATGTCGTCGGTGAACAATTGGGATTCTCCCCCGTTGATCACGTCGTCCATCAGGCGCTCGGCATCGGCAAAGCGCTCGTTTAGCATGTAGTATTTTGCCAGCAAGATGCGGACGGCATCCTTGGGAGCCTGTCCAATCGGTAGTTGGCTTTTTGGTTTGACATGCTGAACCGCATATTCCAGGTCGGTGATCATCTGATCCCAGATTCCTTGCATGTGGAATACCTTAAAATCCCTGCGGGCTTCAGATACTACTCCCAATGGAAAGGCAACGTTTCCAAAGTCCATGGTCAGTTGCATGTAAAAGAAGGCACGTAGAAAATAGGCCGATCCCAGCAAGTGATTTCTTTCCGCATCGTTTACCCCATCGGGCCATTCCGGGATATCAATGTAATCAATAACTGTGTTTGCTTTTTTGATGTGGTTGTAATTGTCCGCATAAAAAGAACGTGTCCTACCCGCATCGTTGTTTCGGGAATTGGTGGGAGTGGCGTAGGTACGCAGGTCCACAAAGGCGTCGGGCTTATCCGTTGCCGATACCACCGAGGCGTCGCTCATGTTGCTGTTGAACATCAGTTCACGGGTATCCCCGTTCCATTGGGTCATTACTCCATGTAGTGCCGCATCCAGTGCTGTTTGCAGTCCGGCCGCATCCACGAAGGTGTTTTCGGGACTAAGGAAAGACAAGGGCTTCTCTTCTAGAAAATCCTCCTGACAGGATACGGAGCCGAGGAGGAGTAGCGAAAGGCCTATTCCTTTGAATATTTTTAAATTCTTCATTGTTAAATCGTTTCTGGTTTATAGTTAATTTCCTCCACGTCGTGCTTAGAACGTGAAATCCAAACTAAAGGAGTACGTACGAGGCATTTCCCGGGCTGATTCGGGGTCACCCAGGCTTCGGTGCCAGGGGGTGAAGACGGCCGCATTTTCGATGTTTAGCGCCAGTCGTAGCCGCGTTCCATTGATTTTTTCCAATATACTGGGTGGAACACTATATCCTACCGATACATTTTGCAAACGTACGTAGTCTCGGTTTAACCATACTTGACCGCCCCCCAGGTTGATGGAGTTGATTCGGGCAAAATTGTTTTCCCCGTTAAGCGGCGTCCAATAAGGAATGGTGTACCAGTTCTTGTTTTTGATGTATTGTTGGGAATTGTTAAACGGCTCTCGCGTACCGCCTTTCCAGCCAAATTTACCGAGAAATACCAGCCCCAGGTCGAAATTTTTCCATTCAAAATCATTTCGGAAGGTGATGTACCAAGGATTATCGGTCAGCCCGAGAAAGACCCGGTCATCGATATCGATGTCGCCATCGCTGTCCTGATCGACAAAACGGAAGTCACCGGGAAACAAGCCGTACTCGGCGGCTTCATCCGCTTCGTCCATTTGGTAGACACCGTCCAAATCCCAATCCCAGATAATGTCCTTGTTTTCTCCAATAAACCAGCCGTTTTGCAGATCATCCGGCTCACGCATAACCGTGTTTCCCTGTGCATCGGTCATGGGTATCGGTGCATTACCGAGGGTGGTAATCTTGTTGATCGCATAGGTGACGTTAAAGTTACTGGTCCAGGTGAAATTGGTTCGGGTCACGTTGATGGAACGTATTCCCAGATCAAATCCCCTGTTTTGCAGATTTCCTACATTGGTTTTCACCGAACCGAAACCGGTTAACTCAGGTAACTTTTGATCCAGTAACAAATCCCTGGTTTCGGACTGGTAAATATCCAATGAGCCGCTAACCCGGTCATTGAAGAAACCGTAGTCGATACCTAGGTTAAAGGAAGCATTTCGTTCCCAGGACAAAAACGGATTGGCAATTCGCGTAATCTCCGTGCGCGGTGCTGCGAAATAGCCTCCGTCGTAATTTAGATAGAGGTTACTATTCAATCGCGCGTAGGCATTGTAATCTTCGAGGCCACTACTGTTTCCGTTTACACCGTAGCTCGCTCGCACTTTAAGGTAGCTAAGAACACCCGTGTTTTGCATAAAATCCTCGTTGGAGAGCGTCCAAGCAGCAGATAGCGAAGGGAAATTACCCAAGAGGTTATTTACCCCGAATCGGGAAAAGCCATCCCGTCTGATAGATGCGGAGAAATTATACCTATCTCCGTATGCATACGTCACACGACCCATCAGGCCGGTTCGGGAGTTTACCTCATCGTAGGAGGACATGGTGGGGTTCAGGCCCAATTGCATCGCATGGAAGCCAAGGCTTGCCGTAGGCGAGAAGTTGTTGGTCATGGCACGCGTTTCCCACCGTTGGTTTCTTTCGGTGTTGTACAAGCCGGTGAAGCCCAGCCGGTGCTCGCCAAATTCCTTGTTCCAGTTCAGGATGGTATTGGATTGCCAGTTGAAGGCCTCGTTGTACCTTCTTTCGGCCGCATCTACCGCGCGTTGGGGGTTGCCCCGCTCGTCCAGATCGAAGCGCTTACGTATGGAAAAACGGGGCGTGTAATCCTGCCGTAAACTAAATCCAAAGGGGAGCTCCAGCTGTGCATAGAGCGTGGGGTTGATCATAATTTGATTATGAAGGCGCGTATTCCAGGAGGGACCCTGATAAGGGTTGGAGATATTCGATCCTGCGGCCTGATCGTTTAGGTTTTCCCGTGTTCGGGGAGCTCCATTCGCCCAAGGCTGATCGTAGACGGAATACACCCGGTATCCTCCGTTACCGATGAATTCCTGTCCTTCATCGATAAAGGTGAATTGTGTGTTGGTACCCACGCTCAAACGTTCGCCCAGGTTGACATCCAGATTCAGACGAGAAGTAATTGCCTGAAAGGATTCACCCAGTCGTACGGATTCCCGGTCGCTGTAACCTAGCGAAAAATAGTAAGCAACCCGGTCGGTTCTACCCGAAACACCCAGGTCGTAGTCCTGTCGCACACCAGTGTGGAACAAGAAATCCTGCCAATCGTAGGTAACTCCATTTCTGTAATTCTCTACTTCGTTGTCCCAAAAACCAAAGTTATTGATTCGCGTCATACGGATCACTTCCGGATCGGTTTCACCGGGGATCCCGTTGGCCGCCAACCAATCATCCTGGTACTGCGGATCGATGTCGTTGAAATCGCGGAATCGTGTCCAGGGTTCGGTGATGGAGTTGGTGATGGTTTCGTTCATATCCGTCAGCCAATCCAATACTTCCTCGCCCTGATAGGTTTGCTGCCTTCTGGCTCCGGTGACCAATCCAACGCGGGAGCTAAACGTTATTTGTGGCTTGCCGTATTGACCTTTTTTGGTGGTGAAAATCACCACACCATTTGTGGCCTGTGATCCGTATACGGCTGCCGCACTGGCATCCTTCAATACGTCCACGCTTTCAATGGTATTTGGATTGATTTCTGCCAGGTCTCCCTGGAAAATGACCCCGTCCAATACGATCAACGGTCGGTTGGCAGCTCGTTCGTCATTGGAATTAGCCTTCATCGAATTGTCACCCCGAACTTCAAAATCCGGTACGTTTCGGGCGTTGGTGGCATACCCCACACTCAGACCGGGGACGGTGGTTCGCAAAATCTCCGACACACTGGTGGGCTTGTACTTCATCACCTCTTCCGCCTGCACGTTTACCACGGCACCGGTGAGGTCTTTCTTTTGTTGCGTACCGTAACCAATTACGACCACTTCGTCTAGTGCCTGAGCGCTTTCGGAAAGGGTGACGTCGATGGTGGATTGATTGTTTACTTCGATGGTTTGGCTTTCAAACCCAATAAAGGAAAACACAAGAGAGGACCCCTCGGGTACGGTAATGCTATACTGTCCGTCGATATCGGTAGCGGTACCGATGGAGGTACCCGGAACGGATACGGTGGCCCCTGGGATGGGTTCTCCGTTTGAATCGGTGACGGTCCCGGTGACGGTCACATCAAAGGGAGCGTTCGATCGGAAACCCTCCAGATTTTCATTAGATGCCAATAGCGGCATCTTTTCGGTGTTTTTTAGATTCCTGTCAGGTCCGTTTGGGGCGGCGATCAGCCCCCCATTAAACAGGGCAAACAGGATTGCCGCAAGGGAGGATTTGGATACCAGCCCACGGCAATTTGGTAGATTTTTTTTCATAATAAATTTTGAGTTTAATTAATTGGATCTGTAATTATCAAAGTTAATTACGGACTTATTAGGTGTTTCATAGGCAGACTATCGTTTTTTTGTGTGGTAATTATCGATATCGGTACTTTTGGCTGAAAACAAATTGAGGTTGCAAAAGAGAATTCTAACCCCTTTCAACCGCCCATTCGTTTGCGTTATGGAATCGATTGCACAACGCTTGTAGATACCCTTGGAAGAATTACCATTCAAACAATTTTTTTTCCGTTGTTACATCTTAAGCACCTAATTATAGATAAAAAAGATTGAGGGTGAAAATTATTTCAAGAAAAGTTGAGCCTTTCGGTGCTTTTTTTGAAGACTAAAAATTTGTTTTAGTTATTGCTTTAAAAAACCGAATTTTCTATGGCTCACGTGGTTACATTGAAAAAATAAAAATTAGGTGGTTTTAGGATGTAGCTGCTGGATTCTGGGTGCCCGCAAAATGCTGGAAATTCTGTTCGGTCTGTGTGCGGGGCGTACGTAGCTACTGCTTCGGAATCAGTTGTCCAAGCAGGGCGGTCACGCAGCATGCGTCGCTCTCGTTTGGTATCCGCCAACAGCTAGAAAAGCTTTTCCATTACCGCAGGCTGAGTTACCGTCGGGTTGCCTCCCAGATGTATTTTTGTTCCACCATGGCGACACCAAAACTACTGGAATGCCTTTCCTCGGTCTTTTGGAATCCCGCCTTTCGGTACAAGCCGGCAGCCGTGGTAAGGTTGGCACTGGTCCATAAATACGCCCGTGAGTAGCCGCGCATGCAGATATGGTCCATGCATAACTGAAAGAGTTGCTTTCCCAAGCCTCTTCCCCGGTAGTCCGGACGGGTGATAAAATACCGAAGTTGGGCCGTTTGGGCATCCCGGTGAACCAACGCGATGCATCCTTTGATATCTTCTCCGGCTTTCGCTATCCAGACCTGGTCCTTGCCTTCTTGAAATTGGCTAACAAATTCGGCAAAGGTCCGGGCAACGTATTTTTCGAAGCCCAATCCAAAACCAAACTCCTCGTAATAGTGCTTGCCATGCAGTGCGATAATGCCTCCAACATCGCCTGGTTCAAAATGGTTGATCAGGCGAAGGGAGTTATTCGGTAGGGAAAGCTGGGAATTCATGGAGCGGGAGTGGTTAGGAGGCTTGTGGTTTGGGTTATACGGTTTTACCAGCAAATTTATCAATACCCACCCGTATTTTCAAGGAAATGGCAATTCAACGAAAAGGGAAGCGGGCTCGCTGGTCGGGGAGAGGGGTATTCTCCGGGTTTTTTTGTTTCTGCCACGAATAACCTGTAACTTGACCTGATCAATGCACCCGACCCCAGGCCGGGCAGCAGCGACTTTTTTTTAAACCACATAAACCCGTACAACAAAAATGGATCAAGTAACCGTTAATTTTCAGGATGCCCAGCAGGCATTTTTGCTACTAAAATCAATGGATAAGGATAAGATAGCTGGTTTTCTGGAAGAGATGGCCGGTCAAATTGATGGGATTCGCGAGGAACTGATACCGACAGCTGCCCGGGAATCCCATTTGCCAGAGGGAAGAATCACAGGCGAGCTGGGCCGTACCCTGGGTCAAATCCGGCTTTTTTCGCAGGTAGTGGCAGAGGGAAGTTGGGTAGAGGCCACCATCGATAAAGCAGACCCGGAGCGAAAGCCGGCACCCAAACCGGACATTCGCCGTATGTTGCGGCCCTTGGGTCCTGTCGTGGTATTTGGTGCCAGTAATTTCCCGCTGGCTTTCTCCACGGCGGGAGGAGATACGGTCTCTGCTTTAGCGGCAGGTTGCCCGGTCCTATACAAGGCGCATCCGGCCCATCCAGAAACCTCCCGCATGGTGGCCGAGGCTATAAAGAATGCGGTGCGCACAAGTGGCCTACCCAAAGGCACCTTCCAACATATCGAGGGGGGAATAGAAACGGGACAACTGCTGGTTACCCATCCCCTGGCAAAGGCGGTAGCTTTTACTGGATCCTTTCGTGGTGGGAAAGCGCTGTTTGATGCCTGCAATGCCCGCGAGCAGCCCATTCCTGTTTTTGCAGAAATGGGAAGTGTGAATCCGATTTTTGTGTTTGAAAGTTACCTTTCCGAGCAGGTTGAAGCGACAGCAGCTGCCTATGCCGGCTCCCTTACGCTGGGTGTGGGGCAATTTTGTACCAACCCAGGCCTTATTTTTATTCCCAAATCAACCGAGCAGGCCTTTTCCAAGGCAGTAGTAAGCCAGCTGAAGCAGTCGGCTGCTGCGCCCATGCTTCACGAAGGCATCTGCCACAATTACTACCAGGCCTTGGAGACCTTGTCTCATGCCCGGGAAATCGAATGGCTATTGGCATCGGAACCGGGTGAGTTATTGACCGGAAATGCAGCGCTGGCCAAAGTATCGGCTTCGGATTGGTTGCAGGAGGATGCCTTCCAGGAGGAAGTCTTTGGTCCGTTTGGAATCATGGTGGTCTACGAGTCCGAGGCAGACCTGATCGCCCTCGCGCAGCAGCTCAAAGGGCAGCTCACCTGTACTGTTTGGGGCATGCCGAATGAATTGGAAAGAAGCGGTGCTTTTTTGAATCTGCTGGAGGAAAAATGTGGTCGATTATTGTTTAAGGGAGTTCCGACGGGCGTAGAAGTCGGGCATGCCATGCAGCATGGAGGACCCTTCCCATCCACCACGGATAGCCGGAGTACCTCGGTGGGGGTGCATGCTATCAAGCGCTTTGTCAGACCGGTCGCCTATCAGGACATGCCGCAAGCGCTTTTGCCCAAAGCATTGCAGGAAGCCAATCCGCTCGGTATTCGCCGAAAAGTGGATGGAGAATGGATGTAGGGATAAAGTCATCGTATTGGTAAAATTCCGGTAAAATTTCCAGGTTTTGGGGATAGTTTTACCGGAAATCCTTTTCCGTTCGGCATTCCACGGGGGAATTTAACCTTACCTGCTTACAGAAATGCCACGTCATTGACTACACCTTTGCCGTATTTGCTCTCGATCAGCTGCAGGATTTTTGATTTGTTGAGCATCATCTCTTTTTTTAGCGGCCCGGAGCTGATTTTGGCATACAGTACTTTTTGGCGGATGGAAAGATGCTGGGTTCGGGAAGCTACGGTTTTGCCCATGAGCTGTTCCCATTCCTGAATCACGGTTTTTTCCGAAAAAGTATCCTTGAGGCGGTAGGCCTCCAACAATTCTTCGAACACCTCTTTTAGTGGAGCGGTATGGTTGTTTCGTTGGTTTCCTGAAGGATACTTTTTCATGGGATAAAGATACGGGGAAACCCTTACAAAAATAACTTTGCTGCCAGGTAATCTGCTAGTAATTTTCCAGACTCGGTCAGTGTGACCCGGTCGCTTTGTAGGTGGATCATTCCCCGGGATCGTAAGTCTTCCAGGATCACTTTTCGCTCGGTGAGCAGGTCCCAATCGTATTTTTTTTTCAGATAGTCTGGCTGCACCCCCCACATGGTCCGCAGTGCGGTCAGCAGGTACTCGTTGATGCGGTCCTCTCGTGATAGCTTCGTCTCCGAAAAGGCGAGTTGGCCCGCTTGCAAATGCCGCTGGTAGCGGGGATTGCTGGCAATGTTGTATCCCCTGTTCCTGCCGTCAAACGAGTGGGCAGCGGGTCCCAGGCCCAGGTAGGGTACCCCTTTCCAATAGTTGCTATTATGCAGGGAAAAAGCACCTTCTTTGGCAAAGTTGGAAATTTCATAGGCCACATAGCCTTTCGCAGAAAGCGTCTGCTGGAGGATTTCAAACTGTTCTGCCTGAAAATTCTCCGAGGCTGCATTGAATTTTCCTTTTTTTTCCCAAACCCCAAGCGCAGTCTTTGGCTCTACCGTCAGGCAATAGGCGCTGATATGATTCGGCGCTTCGTGCAGGGCTTGGGCCAGGTCCTGCTTCCAGATCGCATGATTGGGTTGGGGGAAGCCATAAATCAAGTCCACGGAAAGGCTTTTGAATCCGGCCTTTCTGGCTTTTTGCAATGCGGTAAGGGATTCGGCAGCGCTGTGCGAGCGATTGTAGAAGCGCAACACCTCTTCGTTGAAACTTTGTATCCCAATACTAAGGCGATCGATACCCATCTTCAGGTAGGCGTCAAGTTTCTCTTCTTCCAGATCATCCGGATTGGCTTCCAGCGTTACTTCCTGAAGTTGGCAGTCGAAATTTTCCTGCACCGTTTTCCAGATTTTCTGGATGGCTTCGGTGGGCAAAATAGAGGGCGTTCCCCCTCCGAAATAGAGCGTTTCAATGAGACTGCCTGCGGGTAGATACGATTTTCTGAGGACCAGTTCCCGGCAGATTGCATCCACCATGTCAGACGTATTTTTCAGGTTGGTACTGAAGTGGAAGTCACAATAATGGCAGGCTTGCAGGCAAAAGGGAATGTGAACGTAAATACCAGCCATTGGCTCAAGGGGTTTGTACAGGGTATTGGCATTCGTCCGGGCTCCTCCCAAGGCGGAGCCTGGGATCCTGACTAAGTAGATCCTTTCGTTCCGAGACCGGTCTGCAAAGCTAAAGATTCTTGCGATCAGGTTTTAGTTTTTGTTGATAAATGGCTTATTTTTGGATAAAATTTATCATTCAATCCCAATTACGATGACGACGACCCCCTCAAAAATAGCCCTGTATTCGACGATTTTCCTGCTGCTAGCTGCTTTGCAATCGCTGGCCCAGGTAGACATAAAAAAAAGTTTGGTCCCCAAAGATGCCCAGGTAACTAAGGTGGGAGAAGGCTATGCCTTTACGGAGGGACCCGCGGTGGATCGTGAAGGCAACGTGTTTTTTACCGATCAGCCGAACAACAAGATATACAAATGGAAATTTTCGACCGGGGAGATCTCGGTTTTTTCGGAAAACTCGGGAAGGTCAAATGGCCTTTACTTTAACCGGCAGGGGGACCTGATCGCTTGCGCGGACGAGGAAAACGAGCTGTGGTCGTTTGATAAGGAGGGCAATCACGAAGTGCTTCTTGAGAATTTTAAAGGAAGAAAACTAAATGGCCCGAATGACCTGTGGATCAATCCCCGGGGAGGAATCTACCTGACGGATCCACTATATGCCAGGAAGTATTGGGACAGGGATCCGGAAATGCAGCAAGACGGGCAGCATTTGTATTACCTGAGTGCCGATGGGTTGCAGTTTTTTCGGGTGGATGAAAATCTGGTAAAGCCCAACGGGCTAGTGGGTACACCGGACGGAAAAAAACTTTACGTCGCGGATATCGGGGATAATAAAACCTATGTGTACGATATTGAGGAGGATGGATACCTCACCAACCGGAAATTGTTTGTGGAAATGGGCTCGGATGGTATGACCCTTGACCACCGTGGCAATGTCTACCTAACAGGAAAAGGCGTAACCATTTTTAATAGTAAGGGCGATCAGATCGGGCACATTCCGATCGAGGCAAATTGGACGGCAAATGTATGTTTTGGTGCGGGCGACAGAAAAACGTTATTTATAACGGCGATGGATGCGGTTTATACCTTTCCGATGAAGGTAAGAGGTGTTTGGTAAGAAGCTTTCGGCTACTCATTTTTAGCTGGGCTCTAGTGGGACTTGCCGTTTTTGGCAAGGCGCAAACGACCGCTTACCAGCTAAGCGTAGCCATTGCAGCGGAGGGATCGGACACCATTCGGGAAACATACGAGCTGCCCGATAGCATGGCAGTGTATCGTTTTTCAAGAAAACTAATTGATTCTCTTCAGTGGGAAGGTTTTTTAGACGTGGAGGATTCCCTGCAGTTTTTTGGGGAAAAGAAAGCAAGCCTTTTTCTGAATGCGGGACCGCAGTACACATGGTTGTATCTGGGCAGGGGCAATCTGGAGCCCTGGATGCTACCTTCGTCTTCCCGTATGGGGTTTCCAACTCAGGGCAAGCCGTTTCGGTTTCGTGAGTTGCGGTCCATTATAGACGAAATACTTAATCGCGGTCAAAATACAGGATATCCTTTTATAGCCGTATCACTAGACAGTGTTCGGCTTAGTCAGGATCAGGTAGCAGCCGGATTACAGGTAGACAAAGGACCATGGATCTCGTTTGATACGCTGCGGATTACGGGAGATTCCCGGACCCAACCACTGTTTCTGTCTCGAAAGCTGCGAATGGCCCCTGGAGAGCCCTTCTCTCAAAAACGGGTAGACCAAGCTTTGGACGCAGTCCGAAACACTCCCTATCTCCGTCTGGACGGAGCTCCGGAATTGTCCTTTCAAAATGAGGAAGCGACCGTTTATTTGCCGGTGAACGACCGGAAGATCAATCGGCTGGACGGGATAATTGGCTTCCTTCCAAACGAGATCGAAGCCAACAAATGGTTGGTAACCGGACAGTTTGATGTTCACCTGGCGAATGTTTCTGGAAAAGGCAGGGATTATTCCCTGAATTGGCAGCGCCTTAGCCAATATTCCCAAAACCTACGGGTGGCAGGTCGGGAGCCTTTTCTATTCGGTTCTCAACTCGACTTGGGCATATCCTTTGCCTTTCTGAAAGAGGATACCACGTTTTTAAACCGCGAGTTTGAGCTGCACGTTGGGTATCAACTGGCGGCCAAAACGTACCTCACATTCTTTGGTAAACGGCAGGCTGGGGATTTGTTGGATGTAAGCAGGTACAGCGATGCCAGTGAGCTGCCTGAAATCGCTGATTACCGGTATACCAATTACGGTGCTACTGTAGATTTTAGCGATCTGGACGATATACTCATGCCGAGAAGTGGGTGGAGGGGTTTGCTTCGTTTGGGCATAGGAAATAAGCGCCTGGTAGAAAATACCGGCCTCCCACAGGAACTGTACGAGGAGGCACGGCAAAATACCCTTCAATACTACGTGCGGGGCAATCTACAACGGTATTTTCGATGGAATCAATCGCTCAGCACCAAATTGTCCCTCGATGCAGGAGACATTTACAATAGCAATTTGTTCCTAAACGATTTATTTCGGCTGGGTGGGCTGAAAAGCATTCGTGGGTTTAATGAAAATTTCTTTTACGCAAGCAGGTATGCGTACCTAACGGTGGAACCTAGGTATTACATAGGCAACGAATCTTATTTTCTGTTGTTTTCGGACATTGGCATGCTGGAAAACCGCGTATCAGGCCAGGCGAGGGAATGGCCAATAGCCCTCGGTGGCGGATTAAGTTTGGAAACCAGCGGGGGGATCTTTACTTTCGTTTATGCGTTGGGTCAGGCTGCCAATCAGCCGATGACAGTGGCCTATTCGCGGGTTCATTTTGGGTTTACCAGTCGTTTTTAATGAAGAGAAACTATCGATTATTTTTGGGAGCGCTTGCCCTTTTTTTCGGGATATTTTTTGCGGAGACTGGTCGTGCGCAGGTGTTGATTAATTACGATCCCGAAATTCAGGAGCAGGAGGGGGGCTGGCTGGCGGGTACCGAATCGATGCATGTATGGGTAGACACGAAGCAGTTTGCTGCCGCCTCCTGGCGCATCGTCGTTCCCAGAGGTGCGGGCCTTTTTATTGGAGACAATTTATGGATACTTCCGGAAAAAGATACCCTGGTATTTTTGAGCAACGAGACGCTGTTATCCCAGGCAGGTGCGGAGGGGAAGGTGAAACTCACCGCGCGGAAAAAGGGTATAGAGCAAGATGATTTTTCGGTAAAAAAAGGATTTTTCGTTTCGGATCTTTCAGAAGCGGTCACGCAAGCCGGAGCGATAAGTACACGACAAACAGACAGGGTAAAGGATTTCTTTTTTTTAGCCGTGTTGGTGCTACTGTTTTTTATTGCACTTTTTCGCCTATTATTTCCTACCATCTTTGGCGTTTTCTGGAATCCGGCGGGCATTTTCTCCTTCGAGGATTTGTGGGAGTCGGTTGGTTTTTCGAAGGTTTATTCCGCCGAGCTTTTGTTTTACTTGATCGTTGTCAATCTGGGTGTAGGGTTGATGGCACTTTTTGGGATGCATCTATTTGGGGTTGAACTGACGGTGCTCGCCTTTGACCAAGACGTGGAAACGATGGTATTGCTCTGGTTGGTTATTAGTTTGGTGGCTACATTGCTGACCTTTTTTAAGTTTATGTGGTTGGCGATAAATACGTTTATTTTTGATTTGGAGCGGGTAGCACTACCTCATTTTTTTTATTTGCTAAAGGTTAGCGGTTTTGGATTGTTGGTTGTTTTGGCAGTGACGGTTGTTTTGTATGCCAATGAGTTGATCCCGGATGGGATTTATTTGGAGGCCTTATATTATTCGTTCTTTGGGCTTTATACCTTAGGAATTATCGGCTTGACTATCTGGCTTTACAAAAAAAATGGTTTTAATAATTATCATTTATTTTCTTACCTTTGCACCTCTGAATTGATCCCCTTTTTGGTGATTTGTAAATTGCTCCTAGGGTAAAGGAAAAAATACGAAAATGACGCAATCAACAAAAGACAGATTAAACCGGGTAAGAAGTATTTTGGTTTCGCAGCCAAAACCCTCGGACGAACGTTCGCCCTATTTTCAGTTGGCTGAAAAATACAAGATCAAAATTGATTTCAGGCCGTTCATTCAGGTGGAGCCGGTAACCATCAAGGACTTCAGAAAGCAAAAAATTGAGATTTTAAAACACACGGCTGTAATTTTCACCAGTAGGAATGCGATTGATCATTTTTTTGGCATTTGTCAGGAGTTGAAGATCGAGATGCCGGCAGACATGAAGTATTTTTGCATCTCGGAACAAACGGCCCACTACCTCCAGAAATACATAGTCATACGAAAGCGCAAGTTGTTTGTCGGAAACCGCACCGCTGCTGACCTGTTTGACTTTTTCAAAAAGCACAAATCAGAAAAATACCTGTTCCCTTGTTCAGATATTCGAAAAGAAGACATTCCCGATTTTTTAAGCAAGAACGGCATAGATTTCACCGAAGCCATCATTTATCATACGGTAGCTGCTGATTTATCGGATTTGAAGGATATAAAATACGATATTTTGGCATTTTACAGTCCTTCGGGTATCAAATCGCTGTTCCAGAATTTTCCGGATTTTGAGCAGGGTAAGACACGTATTGCTGCTTTCGGCCCCACTACGGCGCAGGCGGTAAAGGAGATGGACCTGATTCTGGACATTGAGGCGCCGCTCCCAAATGCCCCAAGCATGACCGGGGCACTGGAACTGTATATAAAAAAAGCGAATAAAATCTGATTTCTTTTAATCTTTTTTCAGGTAAAGTCAGTTTAAATGTGTAGAATAGGTTTCCAATTGCAAAATGTCTTTTACACATGACCACAAAAAACTACCTGACATGCTGTGTGTTTTTTTTAGCTGCAATCCTTAGCCTTCGGCCCAATGCCGTTGCGCAGCAGGACGCGCAGTTTACGCAGTACATGTATAATGGTATGTTTTACAATCCCGCGTTTGCCGGCAAAGAGGCTGGATACCGGATTTCTGCCCTGCATCGTACCCAATGGCTTGATTACAGCACCAGTACCGGTGCAGGTGGAGCACCTACTACCCAGCTACTGTCCGCTTCGGGACGCTTCAAAAAAATCCCTATCGGGTTTGGCCTGATTGCGATAAACGACGCCATCGGCCCATTTACGAATCAGGAAGTCAACCTGTCTCTGGCGTATCACCTGACGCTGGGCCGGGGAGTATTGAGCATGGGGGCTTCGGGTGGATTTTTTTCAAGTACCATTCGCTACGATGAGTTTTTTCCGGTAAATCCGGACCCCACTGTACCTTCTGCCGGTGATGAAAATCAGGGCAACCCCAATGTGACCGTTGGGCTGATGTATGATCGGGGAAGTTATTATTTTGCCGTTAGCAGCAGAAATCTGAACGAGCCGGGTTTTGATTTTGGGGACGGAAATCTGGCAAATCGACTGGAAAACCACCATTACATCCTTGCCGGATACCGTATAAACACTTTTGCCCAATTTTCAGTTGAACCTAGTGTATTGTTAAAATCCGTATCGCTGAATAATTTTTCGTATGATGTCAGCGTTATAGGCACGTATAACAAAAAAATAAGTTTGGGATTGGCTTACAGAGGTGAGGAGTCTGCTTCCGTGTTGCTGGGATACAGTCTGTTAAGAGATAATTCCCTCAGGTTGGGTTACGCATTCGACTTGGTAGTTGGTGGATTGGAAGCAAAATCCCCCACCTCTCACGAGTTTATGTTGACCTATAATTTACCTCAGGTTTCGAAACAATTAGACAGGGTAATTCAGCGGACACCAAGATTTCGGTTCGATTAGTTAAAACATAATTGAAAAAATCCTTGTGTTTTTCTGATAAAATCTGTTAAATTTCGAATTGGTTATTTGTTTAAATGGTTGAAAATGAATGTAGTTAATTTAATGTCATTTATGCTTAAAAAAATGAATCAGCGCTTTTTCACCCTGATTTCGGGCCTGGTAATAATGACATTACTTCAGGGTTGTGGACTTTTTGGAAACAAAGGGACGGCAAGTGAAAAACTCAATCGAAGAGGTGAGGTTACCGGCGTTCCGAAGCGTTCCGGTTGGCAACAGGCTTTGCCTTTTGAAATGGCACCGGTAAAGGCCGGGACTTTTTGGATGGGGCAATCGGACGAAGACATCGCACTGAGTCGGTCCTCCATGAATAAGCAAGTTACCATATCCGAGTTTTTTATGGATAAGTACGAGGTGTCCAATAATAAGTACCGCCAGTTTTTGGATGCGGTGCGTATGGGAGACCTGGCACTCGGAACCCCTACCACACAGGCAGATCCGCCTGAGTTTGTGCTGGAGGAATTGCTTCCTGACACAACGGTATGGTCCACTAGCTTTACGCATCATTACGGGGATCCCCTGATGGAGTATTACTTTGATCACCCCGCTTTTGATGACTACCCAGTGGTCGGAATTAGTTGGGATCAGGCCAAGCAATACTGTGAGTGGAAATCCTACCACATGAATGCGAACGATGAATCCGAATTTGATATGCCCAAATTCCGATTGCCATTTGAGGCGGAATGGGAATACGCAGCCAAAGGAGGAAAAGAGATTGCCAAATACCCTTGGGGCGGGCCGTACCTGAAAAACAGACGGGGTTGCCTGATGGCAAATTTCAAACCCGGAAGGGGAAATTACATCGACGATGGTTTTGCTTACACCGCACCGGTAGACGCCTTTGCTCCGAATGGTTTTGGATTGTACAACATGGCAGGGAACGTATCGGAATGGGTAGAAGACGCCTACAATCCGGCTGCCAACGCGCTGATCTGGGATATGAACCCTACCTTTAAGGATTCTACAGAAACCAGAAAGGTAGTTCGCGGAGGTTCCTGGAAGGACGTGGCGCACTTTTTGGAAACCAGCGCCAGGAACTACGAATACCAATACGTGCAGACTGCGCACATTGGGTTCCGTACGGCCATGACGTATATTGGGCGCTCCGGTACCATGGACGTGAAATCCAACAAACGTAGCAGACGATAAATTAGCTCATTTACCGAATACCTGAAAAAATTCCTTACTTAACGTTTTTTAAAAATTATGTCAACAGAAAATAACACCTTCGCTTATAAGTTTTACGGTTCGATCATGCCTAAGATTTATGGTATTGGCGCTGCAGTAGTAATTTTGGGAGCCATGTTTAAGATCTTGGATTGGCCATTCGCCTCCCTCATGATTGGAGTCGGCCTGACTACCGAAGCATTGATTTTCTTTTTATCTGCTTTCGAGCCAAAGAGCGAAGAATTGGACTGGACCAAAGTTTATCCGGAACTAGCCGGTAAAGATACTGGCGGAGCTGCTGCGAAGGTTGCACGTGTCAGTTCCGACCAAACTGCTCAGAAAATGGATCAACTGCTTGAAAAAGCGAAGATTGGTCCGGAATTACTCGAAAGCTTGGGTAAGGGCATGCAAAACCTGGCCAGTACAACGGAAAAATTGGGCACGCTTACGGACGCAACGGTGGCTACCAACGAATACGCTGAAAACGTGAAAAAAGCCTCGAAGTCGTTGGTTGATATCAACAGCTCCTACAGCAAGACGGCTACTGCACTGGCAGAAATGTCCTCTGCGTCAGAAGATGCCAAAGCTTACCGGGATCAAATTCTCAACGTAACCCGCAGTCTTTCGGCATTGAATAACGTGTACGAAGAGGAATTGAAAGATTCCAACATGCATGCCAAGACCATCAGCAAGTTTTATTCAAACGTCACTGCTGCCATGGAAGGCATTGCCGAGGCCGGCAAAGAAACAGAAACTTTTAAAACCGAACTGGCGAAACTGAACCAAAATGTCAACTCCCTAAACAAGGTGTATGGCGGTATGCTTTCAGCAATGAAAGGATAGTTTCGTTGAATGAGCAGTTCTTACTTATTTTAATCTTAGAAAACATACTATAGCTTATGGCGGGTGGTAAAGAAACACCAAGGCAGAAAATGATCGGGATGATGTACCTGGTTCTTACTGCTTTATTGGCACTACAGGTAAGTAACCAAATCCTTCAGAAGTTTATTCTGATCAATGATGGTTTGGAGCGAACATCGACGAATTTCATCAAGAAAAATCAGTTTTCTGTAAATATTATCTCCTCTACGGTGGAACAGCAGGGCAACAACCCGGTGGATGTCCCAAAAGTGGAAGCAGCACGGCAAATCCGGGAAAAGAGCTCGGAATTGTACCAATATCTGGAGGATGCCAAAGCAACGTTAATTGAGCAATCAAACGCAATTGACGATGAGGGGAATTTCAAGACCTCGGCGCTGAAGAACGTAGACATTCCAGGCAATATTTTTAATAACAACCGCCTGGGGTACGAAATGCAGGAAAAGCTCAACGAATACCCGGAGGATCTAACTCAGATGCTGGCAGATCTGAACATCCCGGTTTCTTTTGAGAAGATCGCCAAGGACGCCAATGAGATCGACCTGTTTAAAAACGATGTCGACGTTAACTACAAAGACTATGTAAATCTGAATTACGTAAAATCTCCCATAGGAGCGGTCCTGGCCATTATTAGCCAGCATCAGAACGAAGTCCTCAATATAGAAAGCGAAGCGCTCAATGCAATCACCAATTCTTTGGGCTCGTTTATCTTTGAAGCTGACAATTTAAAGGCGCGCGTCGCCGCAAATTCCAATGTGGTGGCCGCAGGGACCACGTTCGAAGCAGAAATGTTTTTGGCTTCTTCTTCATCCTCTACGGAATTAAAGATGACGGCTGATGGCCGTGAGATACCCGTAGAGGCCGGGTTTGGTAAAATTGCATTCCCAGTAGCTCCTGCGTCGAATTACGATGACCGGGGTCTTGCACCCCGGACGCTTAGAGGGGAAATCGTCGTGCCCATTGGCGGGCAGGACAGTGTGTTTACCATCGATTACGACTATTTTGTGGCCCAGCCGGTCATCAAAGTTAGCTCGGAGGTTG
Organism: Cyclobacterium xiamenense; assembly: GCF_900109255.1. NCBI lineage: Bacteria > Pseudomonadati > Bacteroidota > Cytophagia > Cytophagales > Cyclobacteriaceae > Cyclobacterium > Cyclobacterium xiamenense. The sequence continues at coordinate 254,409 of NZ_FNZH01000003.1, forward strand.
TAAACCAGCTGTATGCAGAATGCGCCAACGATTTGGTGATCGAAGTGCCTGCACTTGGGAATTCCTATGCCCCGGAGTTCTCGGTCGCCGGCGGTCAGGCCATCAAGGGTTCCCGGCCTTCCGACGTGACGGTGATTCCGGCTGCTTCAGGGACGGTAAACATTACGGTTTCCAGTGGAGGCAACCGCATCGGTACCGTAGAGTACGATATCAAGCCGGTACCGGCACCCACGATCCGCCCGTTTAACGGGGACACCCAAATTGATTTACAAAATCCCACTCCTGCCAATGGCTTGACCAACTTGCAAATACGAGCGATACCGGAGCCAACATTTGGTCGGACCATGTCCAGAGATGCTAATTTTGAGGTGACTGCAGGGGAGGTTCGATTGGTTAGAAACGATGTGCCCAGAGAAAGCGTAAACATTACTGGACAAAATGTAGCGGTCAGGAATTTGCTGGCACAGGCGCAGGGTGGAGATCGACTGGTGATAATTGCCAGGGAAGTAACCCGAACCAACTTTAGAGGAAATAAAATTACAAGTACCGTTAACGAAGTCTTTTCCATTCCGATCAGGTAATAAGTCCTCGTTTGGAGCGTTGTAGAATTAAATGAGAGAGAAACCATGATTGTATCGATAAAATCATCCCTGACGAATTGGCTGTTTTGCCTGGCGCTAAGCTTGTTGGCTCTGCCGGCATTTTCTCAAAACACGAATACCCAAAATCCGAATATGGATCTGGGCGATACCGAGTTTGAGATGGACACGGTCTTTTCTGTACTTCCTATTCGAGAGGACGATAAAATGTATCAAGTGGGAGTATGGAGAAGGATTGACCTCCGGGAAAAGTTCAACCTACCCCTTTATGGAACCGGTGGACTTAAATCGGATGGCATCATGATGAACATCTACAATGCCATCGTAAACGAAAATGCATTCGAAATTTTTGGGGACGAAGAGTTTACACAGCCGCTTTCTATTAGTGAGTTCCAAACGAATTTTCTCACGGCTGAAAACGGAGATAGCACCTTTGTAAAGGACATCTATTACCTGGATTTTCGTGAGGACTTTGTATTTGACAAGCACCGGTCGGAGGTAAAATTTGATATTAAATACCTGGAGTTGGTCATGCCCTCCGAAACCAATTCTGGAGCTGGTCAAAAGTCCATCGCTTTTATTCGATTCAAGGATTTTTACGAGTATTTTGATGATATGGAGAAGGGGCAGTGGCTAAATTTCCAAAATACATCCAAACACCTTCCATACAGCCAGGCCTTTGATCTGCGGTTGTTCCGATCGGTGGTACGGAAATACACCAACCCGGATAACGCACTTATCGTCGACATGATTGATCCAAATAATCCCAATGCGCAGTTGCAGGCTTTTCTGAACTCCCTGGAATTTGAATACGATTTGCTCGAATGGGAAAACAACTTGTGGGAGTGGTAGAAAAAACGGAATTTGAACCGTTTTTTGCATAAAAAAGGCGACTTCAAGAAGTCGCCTTTTTTATGGGTGAATGGCCGAAAAAATTTTTTCCGCCTTGTCTTTTCCTACCAATTCTACGAGCGACTCCCTACTTGCGCTTTCGATATTTTTGAAGGATTTGAAATGCTTCAGAAGCTTTTGAGCGGTACTCTCGCCGATTCCCTCGATGTGGGTTAATTGGGAACCCAGCGCGCCTTTGCTTCGGAGGTTTCGGTGAAAGGTTATGGCAAATCGGTGGGCTTCATCGCGGATTCGTTGAATTAGCCGAAGGGATTCAGACTTTTTGTCGATAAATACGGGGTATTGATCCCCTGGGAAATAGATTTCTTCCAGCCGCTTAGCGATTCCAATAATGGGGATTTTTCCATACAAGTCCAGATCACGCAAGGCAGCTACTGCAGACGACAATTGCCCTTTACCCCCATCAATGACGATCAGGTTTGGAAGCGAAGTACCTTCCTCAAGGATTCGCTTGTACCGTCGTTGCACTACCTCTTCCATGCTGGCAAAGTCATTCGGTCCTGTCACCGTTTTGATGTGGTAGTGGCGGTATTCTTTCTTAGCGGGCTTACCGTCCATAAAGCAGACCATACTCGCCACAGGATGGCTCCCCTGAATGTTTGAATTGTCAAAGCACTCGATATGTTTCGGTAGTTCCCTGAGCGAGAGATCCTGTTGCAATTGAAGCAAGACCCGGTTTTTTTTGTTTTTATTCTCACCGGCCAGGAGTGCTTTTTCTTTTTTGTAATACAGGGCGTTTTTTAGACTCAGTTCTACCAGTTTTCGTTTGTCTCCGATTTTTGGAACGGTGAAAACCATCCCCTCTGGCAGATCCTCGCAGTCCTTATTTACTAGCACTTCTTTTGCGTCGCTCTGAAATTGGTCGCGAAGGTGAACGACTGCAGTAAGTAACAAATCCTGATCGGATTCGTCCAGACGTTTTTTGAGTTCCACGGTTTTGCTCAGTGTGATGGCTCCATTTTTTATTCGGAGGTAATTGACGAAAGCAAATTTTTCGTCGCTCACAATGGCGAATACATCGAGACTATCGGTATTGGGGTTGATTACCAGCGATTTGGCCTGGTATTTTTCCAGTAGATCCAGTTTCTCTTTGAAGAGATGAGCCTGCTCGTAGTCTAACGATGCTGCCGCAGCCTGCATGTTTTCCTTAAAGTAAGATTTGGCCACGCCGAGGTTTCCTTTGAGAATGTTTTTTGCCTGCTCAATGTCGTACCGGTAGCTTTTTTCATCCTGGTGCCCTTCACAGGGACCTTTGCAGTTTCCCAGATGGTATTCGAGGCAAACCTTGAATTTATCGGCAGCAATCTTTTCTGGCGAGAGGTCTAGCTTGCAGGTTCGGATGGTAAATAGTGAGAGGATGAGGTCCAGCACATTGTTCATAGCCTTGACGCTGGCAAAGGGACCAAAATAGGTACCTCTGGAGGGAATGACGCGCCTGGTAGGATAGATTCTGGGGAAATGCTCATTCGTAAGCACCAGGTAGGGATACGTTTTATCGTCCTTCAATAAGACGTTGTACCTGGGCTGGGCTTTTTTGATGAGGTTGTTTTCCAATAACAAGGCATCAAATTCGGAATTGACAATGGTGATCTCAATCGTCTGTATTTCCCGCACCATTCTGCGGGTTTTTTGGTTGATTCCCGAATTTTTATTGAAATAGCTACCGACCCGTTTTTTGAGATTCTTTGCCTTTCCTACATAGATGAGTTTGCCTTCTTTGTTGTAATACCGGTACACCCCCGGAAGATCGGGAAGTTGATGGTGTTCGGCAGGCAGATAAGAAGGGGAAAGCATGTCCATAAAGACAGAATCGTAAAATCCAACAGATTGTTCCGCAGATTAAAAATCCGTGCTGGTTGCATCGTAATCGAACTCCTGGTAGACATCCTGATTCAGATCGTATTTGGAGCAATCAATTTCGATGCTAAGGGGTCTTTCCGGTTTGGGGAAAGGGCCTTTGGTTATACCCAAGCTGGGGTCTTCATACACTTTGGTCATGAAGTTTGCCCAGATAGGTCGGGCGGTGCGGGAACCCTGCCCGTTGAGCCAACTGCGAAAGTGGATGGCACGGTCGTCTCCACCCACCCAAACGCCACTGACCAGGTCTTTGGTGATGCCCATGTACCAGCCATCTGAGGCATTTTGTGTGGTCCCTGTTTTGCCGCCAATTTCGTTCCCTTCGTCCCGCAGGTTACGAGGCAATCCCTGACTGGTACCACCCTCTTCTTCTGTACCTCCCCGCAACATGTAGACCATAATGTAGGCATGTTCCTCACTCATGGCCGGGCGTTTTCTCGGAATGAACTGATGCAATACGTTGCCATTTTTGTCTTCAATCCGGTCGATGTATATGGGTGTAATGTGTTCTCCCTTGTTGACGAACGTGCTAAATGATCCGACCATTTCCATAATGGAGACGTCTACGGTGCCCAAGGCCAATGCAGGTACTTCTTCCAGTTCACTGGTAATCCCAATTCGATGGGCCGTCTCCACCACCACGCCTGGACTCAATTTTTTCATCATATAAGCGGTGACCGAATTTACCGACTGGGACATGGCAGCACGGATGGTCATGCGTTCGAAGGTGAATTCCCTATTGGCATTGCTCGGTCGCCAGGTGGGTTGGTCGGGTTGGTTAATTTCAACCGGCTGATCGATGACCGTATAGCAGGGGCCGTACCCATTTTCAATTGCCGCTGCATACACAAAGGGCTTGAAGGTAGACCCAGGCTGCCGTTTGCCTTGCTTGACATGGTCGTACTTGAAATACTTGTGGTTGGTACCTCCCACCCAGGCTTTGATGTGCCCACTGTGTGGATCCATCGAAACGAATCCGGTTTGCAGAAATTTTTTGTAATACCGAAGAGAATCCATGGTACTCATGAGGGTATCGATTTCGCCCTTTTCGTACGAGAATACGGTCATTTTTTTCTTTTCGTTGAGTTTGACGGAAATGCTATCCTCGTTATCTCCGTAGCGGGATTTCAGGTTTCGGTAGGCCTGTGTTCGTTTTACTGCATTTTCAATAAAATCCGGAATTACCCTGCCCTGGCTGTCTATCCAGGGATCGCGGTTACCCATTTCTTCTCTAAATTTCGCCTGAAGTTCTGGCATGTGTTCGGCTACCGCCTCTTCGGCATATTTCTGAAGCCGGCTGTCAATGGTGGTATACACGCGCAATCCATCACCAAAGAGATCGTAATTGCTTCCGTCGGGCTTGAGGTTTTCTTTTGTCCACTGGATCAGATCAGCCTTTACTACTTCCCGAAAGTAGGTAGCCAAGCCTTCATTGTGTCCTTCCACCAGGTATTCCAGCTCAATGGGTAGCTTGGACAGGCTATCGAATTGGGATTGCGTGATGAACCCGTACTTATTCATCTGAGAAAGTACCGTATTTCGTCTCCGGTTGGAATTCTCGGGATTATACACGGGGCTGTAATAGGAGGGCGCTTTGAAAAGTCCGACCAGGGTGGCGGATTCCTGGATATTCAGATCCCTTGGCTCCTTGTTAAAAAACGTGCCGGCGGCAGTTTTGATCCCAAAGGCATTGCTACCAAAGTCGGAAGTATTCAGGTACATGGTAAGCAATTCTTCTTTGGTATAGGCCCGTTCCAGTTTTGCAGCCACGATCCATTCCTTGGTTTTGATAATGACCATGCGCAAAATGGGAACATTGCTGAGAAGGCCCTGGGATTCCCTGGTCCGGGTTTTAAACAAGTTTTTTGCCGTCTGTTGACTCAGCGTACTTCCTCCCCCGGCACCCCGTTGACCGAGTAGCAAGGTTTTGACCAACACCCGTGACAGACCTCTGGGATCAATTCCGGAATGGTCTTCAAAGCGAACATCCTCCGTGGCGATGAGGGCGTTTATCAGGTTGGGGGAGAGTTCGTTATAGCTGACTGGTGTCCGGTTTTCCCGGAAGTATTTTCCCAGCAAAACGCCGTCTGCCGAATAGAGCTCCGATGCCAGTTCGCTTTCTGGGTTTTCCAGGGATTCAAAGTCCGGTAAGTCTCCAAAAAGCCCCAGAAAGTTGACATTCACTGCAGCGATGAAGAGAACGATCCCTACCAAACCCACAATAAAAACCAGCCACATGTACCGGATGATTTTCGTGTACAGGGGCATGCGGTTACTTTTCTTATTCGTATTCATATAGGTTATCAGTAAGCTTGCTCATAGAAGGTCCGGTATTCTTCCAGATCTTTTCGTTTGTTGAGTTGCTGAAAATTTTCTATGGAAATCACAAAACTACTATTTTTTATCTCCTCAGGTAAGGAATCATTGTTAAAACTGTTTAAAAACGTATCCAGGTATTCCAGGGATTTTTCAGCATTTGGAAAGGGGCTGATGATTAAAATTTTGGTCTCTCGGTTGAGCGCAATGGTTCCGGTTCGTAAGCGCTCATTGGTGAAATTTGCCGTATGGAAATTTTCCAATTCGGCGGTTAGGTTGCCAACGTTTTCCGCCAACTCCTCGCCCATTGGTAAAATGAAGATATGGGTTTGACTGGGGTTTTCGCTGTACGGAGACAGGTCGCCAGGGGTGGAGGGGGCTGTCTCGGCCTCTTCGCCTGACCCATCTTCAGCCCCCATTTGGGCAGTTTGCTCTTCCGGTACATCGGACGCGTCTCCTTCACTGACTGCCTGCAGCAGATTCCCGGCAAATTCCAGTAGTTTTTCGTCCTGGGCATTTTGCAGAAATCCTTCCAATCGTTCCTTGTATTGATCTACCGACTCCAGCTTTCCGGCAACGAGAATATCCAGCAGCAATAATCGGTCCGTATGTTTGCTCAGGGGGTATCGGTTTAGTGTTTCCCGAATGATGCCCCGGGCGGCGGCATATTCTCCCTCACCATAATGCGCGTAGGCTTTTTTGTAGTTTTGGGCCGATTCAAAATTTGCCTGGGAGCCGGATACCTCTTCTGGATTGTTAACGGATTTCGTAAACTGGGAATTGGGAAATTCGGTATTTAGTAACTGCGCGTATCGTTCCGGGTTGCGGTTCAAATCGCGTGAGGCAAGGTACAAGGTGTAGTAGGCTTCTGGCTTTTTTGGCGTTTCGGGAAATTCGTCGATCAATTTTTCGAGATTGGCGATGGCCGTTTCAGGGCGCTTCAGGTCGAAGTAAAGCAGCTTACCCAGATTAAAATAGGCATTTTCGGTCTCTTCGAGCATTTTTTGCCGGGTCTCCGGTTCGTTGGGGATTTGGCTAAGCAGGCTGCTTTTGTCCGGAAGTTGTGTGGCAAACGAGGCCTCGGAAGAGGTTTCCGTAAGATCCTCGGCTTCTACTGCGGTGGAAGGGCTCGTTTCATCGGTATTGTCCTGAAAGCCCCGGTTACTACTCCGCCAATTATCCGAGAGCGGTCGATTGCCCCAGGTTCTGCTGAATTCAAGCGAGCCTCGTTGGATCGCAGCCGGGTTATCCCAGTAAAAGCTTGAGGTGCTTCCTCCGCCGCTTCCGCCAAATGCCAGCAGGTTGTCGAAAATTCCCGTGGTTTTCTTTTCGCTGGCCTCCTCGGCCTCCCGGATGAGGCGTTCTTCTTCTTGGGCCAGGTACGTATCCACGTAAGCCTCCTGCTCTGCTGCACTAAGTTGGCTTAGCCGTAAAAGGCTGTCATTTCTCGTCAGCAGCTCGTAGTTTTCGGCATATTGATCGAAGACCACCTTCCGTGATGCAAGGGAAGCGTAATTTCGATCGGTTTCTTTGAATTTTGCAAGGGCACTGTCCAGGTAGTACTTGGTTTTAAGAAAATCTTCTTTTTCCCTCAGAAACACCTCCGACAATTCCTCATAGATGTATCCCTTTTGTCGGTCATTTTCTCCAGGTTGTTTTGCCGCTTTTGAATACAAGCGTATGGCTTCGTCCAGGTTTCCCTGTTTTTTTTCAAAGCGACCCTTTTCGAATAAGATCACGTCCCGAAATTCGACGTTTTTGTTGTCTGCATACAAGTTATCGTAATAATCCCCTACACGCTTCAGGTCTTTGCTTTTTTCCAACTCGGCCACCTGCTGAGAATACAATTGGGCAAAAAAGGTTCGTTCGTAGGTTGGACTCCCGGACAGCGATTTTTGGTAGTATTCGTAGGCGAAGGCATCCAGGCCGGCAAGTTGGTACATCTGCCCCAAAATGAAATTGATCCGGGAAGCCTCTGCTTTGTCATCGGTAAACTCCAGGGCCTTAAATAGTGAAGGCACAATCATGTCCGTCTCGCCCCTGGCTTCGTAGTAGTAGGCCAGCGTGGTGTACAACAACTTTTTGTTCTCCCGGCTGATGGAAGGTTCTTTGGAAAGGTAGTCTACCACAAAATTCGCGTCTTCAAACTGCCGGAGATCAATGAACGATTTCAGTAAGCGAATCAGCGATTCGTGGCGTACCTCGTCCTGCGCGCTGTTTACATTCAGGTACTTGAAGGTATTTTGTGCCTCGTCAAACTTTGCCTGGTAATAATCTACTCGTCCGATCAATAAATAGGAAGGATCCACCCACTTGCTGATTTTATGCCAGTCCACCGCTTTGGACGCCATTTCTCTGGCCTCGACCAACAACTCCTCATTTGCTTCAATGATGCTGCTATCGATCGGATAAAATACGGGCAACACCTGCGAAAAATCTTCCTGGTATTCCTGCGCTAGTTTATTCTCCAATTCCTTAATTTTTTCTTTGGCGTAATAATAGGCATTGAACCTGGCCGTTGTGTTATGGTACAGGCGGTTGGTGAAGGTATCCTTTTGAGAAGAACAGGCCAGCAAACCTGAAAGTAGGAGGAAAGCAGTCAGTATGGAAATAAATGCGTTGTACAAGTTGTCGCGTGTTGGTTGATGGTCCAAATTAGTTCTTTTGAAAGAAAAATTTAAACGAAAGGAATTAAATTCTATTTTTGTAAAAGATAATGCATTAAACAGGGATACCATTGAGCGTAAAACAGAAAATAAACGACTGGATTGAAACCAAGTTTCTGATTGTCATCAGGAAGGAGGAGGACTTTTCGGTCATTACTTCCTTTACTATTACGAAGATACGGGTTGGATTATTGTTCACCTTGTTATTTCTCACCTGTTTTGTGTTGTCCTTGTTTTTGTCCAAGACGCTACTGGCCCGTTGGTTTGATCCCATGTACGTGGAAACAGAAAATATGGTGAGAATTTACACCTTGTCCGAGACCATCGATTCGTTGATCGTGGAGGTGGAGGCCAAGGACCAGTACGTGCGAAACATCCAAATGGTGCTTTCCGGAGAAACGGAGCCTGTTTCCGAAGAAGTCAGCCCGGAGGAAAATCAAGGCGAACAGCAGCCCGATAGATCCGGGATCGACCTGTACAAAAGTAGCGAGGCTACCCGGGATATCATCCGTGAGTTTGAATCACTTCCGCTAGAAGAGGGAGGTTTTGGAAGGTTAGACAATAGTACATTTACCGATAATTATTTCTTTCCCCCCGTAAAAGGCGTGGTGACCAACGGCTTTTCTCCCTCGGGAAACCATTTTGGAATAGACGTAGTGGCTGGAGAAGACGAGCCGGTAAAGGCCATCGCAGACGGGACCGTCATTCTCGCTACATGGACGCTTGAAACCGGATATGTAGTTGGGATACAGCATTCGAATGAATTGATTTCGATTTACAAACATAATTCTGTAATATTGAAAGCCGTAGGCGATCCGATCCGCGGAGGAGAGATCGTATCCATCATTGGAAATACCGGCGAGCAGAGCACGGGACAACACCTGCATCTGGAATTGTGGTACAGGGGTAATCCCCTGGATCCCAGGGAATTCATAACATTTGACTAATTATGGCAAAAAATACGGATGATAGAAGAAATACCAACGAGCTGGTGACGTCCAGCAATTTGGTAGCCGTCGGAACGGTGATCGTCGGAAATATTGGTTCACAGGGAAATATCCGCGTGGAGGGGACCGTAGAAGGATCCCTGGATTCCCAGCAAAAGATCATTATCGGCGAATCGGCAAAAGTTAACGGAGACGTTAAGGCGGCCGATGTGGAAATTTCAGGTCAGGTCAATGGGGATATTCATTGCGAAGAATCCTTATTTTTAAAAAAGACCGCATTGATAATCGGCGACATCTATACAAAGAAACTCATCATTGAAAACGGGGCTGAGTTTAATGGGAAATGCAACATGGGGACCAATAATCAGTTAAAAATTGACCGGGAACATGTCAACCCCAAAAAACAAGCCTCCTCAAATTGAGTCGCGAGGCTTTTTGAAATACATAGGGCTCGCTTTTCAGATGGGAACGATCATCGCACTGGGCACCTACCTCGGGTATAGGGTAGACCTCAAGACGGACATGGTTTTTCCGCTGTACCTGCTTATTGGTTGTTTCCTTTCCCTTGCGATCGCCTTTTACCAGCTTTTTAAATCCCTCAAATCCGATGATACCTAAGGGCCCTTCGTCAACCCACACTCCGATCGTCTAGCCATGCATATTGCCCCGATACAATGGATCCTCAAAATTACTGTTTTCACCCTTTTACTCGGGTTACTTGGTGGACTCGGGCAGGCTTTTTTTCCAGGCCCTTGGTTTCACCGACATTTCTGGACCGTTTTACTCTTCTTTGCTCTGTTAACTGGCGTTACGGGGGTGCTGGCGCTTCGGTTGATGCGGCTCGAAATGTTCCATTCAGTCTCGGTCATTCTGGGCACCACGGTGCTTCGATTGCTCCTTAGTATTGGCTTTGTTTTTTTGATTTTATTGCCCGGGGATGAAAATATACTTTGGTTTGTAATTGATTTCTTTATAATTTATTTGTTGTACTTATTGTTTGATATGTACGGCTTAATAACTAATTTGCGCCTTCATTCGAAATAGGCGATAAAAAATATTTTGATGTTCCGCAAATTTATCAGGTTAAGTTTCTTAGTGTCAGTGGTTTTACTGGCTTTTTCTGGCTCCTCGGTGGCGGCCTCCGGTGAAGATGAAGACAAGACTGGTTTCATCATGCACCACATCAAGGATTCCCATGAGTGGCATTTTGCTACCATCGGTCATACCCATGTCACCCTGCCGTTGCCGGTGATCGTTTACTCGGCCGACAGGGGCTTCGAATTCTTTTCCTCCACCTCCTTTGTGGACCCGGACACGCATCATTTTGGTGTCGAACACGCCGGTTATTACATCGACGATCACGACAAGTTGCAGGCAGTTGATGAAAGCAGAAGTTTCATCGACCTGAGCATCACTAAAAACGTAGCCATGCTATTTTTGGTGATAGGGGTTACGCTGTACCTGATGCTCGGGGCATCCAGTCATTACAAAAAACACCCAAACAGCCCTCCGAGAGGGGTTGCCTCCTTTGTGGAGCCCATTGTGATTTTCGTACGGGACGAAATCGCCCTACCAAACATCGGGCCCAGGTACAAAAAGTTTACGCCTTACCTGCTATCACTGTTTTTCTTTATTTGGATAGGAAACCTTCTGGGATTGCTTCCCGGAGCGGCAAACCTCACCGGTAATATCGCCGTCACGGTTACCCTGGCGATGATTACGTTTTTCGTCACCAATTTAAACGGAAACCGGGCCTATTGGAAGCACGTAGTGGCCACGCCTGGCGTTCCGCTTCCGTTATTGCTCATCATCGTACCGGTAGAAATTATCGGTTTATTTACCAAACCCTTTGCACTTACTGTCCGATTGTTTGTAGCCATTACGGCGGGGCACATCGTGATATTGAGTTTTATTGGATTGATATTTGTCTTTGAATCCTATGCAGTGGGCGTTGCCTCTACCTTGATGGTGGTCTTTATCAATGTAATCGAGCTGTTGGTGGCAACCATTCAGGCATATGTATTTACCTTGTTCTCGGCCATGTATATCGGAGCAGCCGTTGCAGACCACGGACACGATCATTAATTCGAAATTTCTTTGTTCAATTTAATTTAAATAAAAAACGAGTATGTTGACTTCATTATTATTGACTGCCGGTTTTGCACTCATGGGTGCTGGTATCGGTGCCGGAATTGTTGCGATAGGCGCAGGTCTGGGTATTGGTAGAATCGGTGGACAAGCCATGGAAGGCATTGCACGACAGCCAGAGGCAGCTGGAAAAATCCAGACAGCAATGCTGATCATCGCTGCACTTATTGAAGTGGTTTCCTTGTTTGCGGTAGTAGTTTGTCTGCTGATTGCACTTAATGGTAACCTAACTTTCTAGTAAAGGCACAAGGACCGGCATTAGGCCGGTCCTTTACTTAAAATTGAACAACCCCAATATCACGCATAACACGAATTACCATGGATCTGATTAGCCCCGATTTAGGATTGATTATCTGGCAAACGATTGGTTTTGCCATCCTGTTTCTGCTGTTGGCAAAGTTTGCCTGGAAACCCATACTTTCCGCTTTGGAAGAACGAGACGGGGCCATAGAAGCCTCCCTCAACGAGGCGCAAAAGGCCAAAATGGAAATGGCCAATTTGGTAGCCGAAAACGAGAAGTTGCTTCAGGAGGCACGTATCGAGCGGGATGAAATTCTTCGATCAGCCAACGAATATGCAGCAAAATTAATGGAGGACGCGAAAGGTGAAGCGGCCAGTGCGGGCGCTAAAATGATCGAAGAGGCCAAGGCGGTGATCGAGACAGAAAAACAAGCTGCGTTGACAGATGTGAAGATTCAGGTGGCGGAGATGTCGCTCCTCATCGCCGAAAAGCTGATGAGGCAAAATCTTTCCAGCGAGCCTTCGCAGAAGAAGTTGGTCGAGGAATTTGTAAAAGATATAAAATTAAATTAAACCCTCCGGAATGTCAGCATACAGAGTAGCTTCGCGATACGCAAAATCATTGTTGGAACTGGCAGTGGAGACCAATGTATTGGAAAGCGTGCACGAGGACATGAAGGGTGTTCTCAATACGACCGGGCAAAGCCCGGAGCTGGTTGACCTTATAAAAAGTCCAGTCATCACTTCCGATCAGAAAATGACCGTGATCCGTGCGCTTTTTGGTAAAAACGTCGCCCCCCTTACACTGAAATTTTTTGAGTTAGTGAGCAAGAAGGGCAGGGAAAGCCTGCTTCCCGAAATGGCCCGGGGATTTCACCGCCTGTACAATCAGCACATGGGTATTCAAACGGCCGAGGTAGTTGCTACCATTCAGTTGGACCAGGCGTTGCGGGATTCCTTTATTGCGATTGTAAAAGAGTACTCCGGTAAGGACCGGGTGGAGTTGATAGAAAAAATCGATCCCAATCTGATCGGTGGATTTGTTTTAAACATCGAAGACAGGCAGCTTGACGAATCGATAAAGAGCAAGCTGCAACAACTGCGATTGGGTTTTACCCAAAACCTGTACGAGAAGAAATATTAATAAAAGCTGTAATCAATACTAATCCTATACAATAATGGCAGATGTAAGACCTGATGAAGTTTCGGCAATTTTGAAAGAACAACTTTCTGGTGCCAAAACCCAAGCGGAATTGGAAGAAGTTGGGACCGTGCTCCAAGTAGGTGACGGGGTAGCCCGAATTTACGGACTTTCCAAAGCGCAAGCAGGGGAATTGATCGAATTTGAGAATGGTTTGAAAGCCATGGTGCTTAACCTGGAAGAGGACAATGTGGGGGCGGTACTATTTGGTGACGCCAAGTCTGTCAGAGAGGGCGATACCGTCAAGCGAACCAGAAGAATTGCATCCATCAAAGCAGGAGAAGGCATGTTGGGTCGCGTGGTCGATACCTTGGGCACGCCGATTGACGGAAAAGGCCCCCTGGAAGGCGAGTTGTACGAAATGCCGCTGGAGCGTAAAGCCCCGGGGGTAATCTACCGGCAACCCGTAAACGAACCGCTTCAAACCGGTATCAAATCCATCGATGCCATGATTCCTATTGGTAGGGGACAGCGGGAGTTGATCATTGGCGACCGACAGACGGGTAAAACAGCCGTCGCCATCGACACGATACTGAACCAAAAAGAATTCTACGAAAAAGGGGAGCCTGTTTTTTGTATTTACGTGGCAATCGGACAGAAAGCTTCTACCGTGGCAAACGTGGTAGCGGCCCTCGAGAAAGGCGGCGCTTTGCCTTACACGGTTGTTGTAAGTGCCTCTGCTGCAGACCCTGCTCCGATGCAGTTTTTCGCACCCTTCACCGGGGCGGCTATTGGGGAGTTTTTCCGGGATACGGGCAGACCTGCCCTGGTGGTATACGATGACCTTTCCAAGCAGGCAGTGGCATACCGGGAAGTATCCTTGTTGTTGCGACGGCCTCCGGGACGTGAAGCCTATCCTGGGGACGTTTTTTACCTTCACTCCAGATTGCTCGAACGCGCGGCTAAAATCAACGCCTCCGATAAAATTGCCAGTCAAATGAACGACTTGCCGCCGTCTCTGGTACCGCTCGTCAAGGGAGGGGGATCGTTGACGGCCCTTCCTATCATCGAAACACAGGCGGGGGACGTTTCTGCCTACATTCCTACCAACGTGATTTCCATTACCGATGGGCAGATATTTTTGGAGACCAATCTTTTTAACTCGGGTATTCGACCTGCGATCAACGTGGGTATATCGGTATCGCGTGTGGGTGGTAATGCTCAAATCAAATCGATGAAAAAGGTAGCGGGTACGCTAAAACTGGATCAGGCCCAATTCCGGGAGTTGGAAGCATTTTCCAAATTCGGTTCGGATCTGGATCCCACCACAAAGCGAACCATTGAGCGGGGACGAAGGAATCAGGAAATCTTGAAACAAGGTCAGTATTCACCGGTAAAGGTGGAGTTGCAGGTGGCCATTATTTTCGCTTCTACCAAAGGCTTACTCGATTCCGTACCGGTCGATCAGGTAAAAGCGTTTGAAAAGGATTTCTACAACCTCATCACGGCGCAATATCCAGAAGCACTCACGGCTATCAGCAAGGGCGATATGGACACCATGGGCACATTGCTTAAAAAGGCGGTTGACGAGTTGGCACCAAAATACGCAGCCAAGTAATTTTCGGAATTCTGTAACAAAGAAGGATAGCAAGCAATTATGGCCAATCTCAAAGAAGTAAAGGAACGAATCAATTCGGTAAGCTCTACGCAGCAAATCACCAAAGCGATGAAAATGGTAGCGGCGGCCAAATTGAGGAGGGCTCAGGATAAAATTGTTCAAATGAGGCCTTATTCCCAAAAACTGACCTCTATTCTGAATAACATCTCCTCGGGTACCGAAGGGAGTACCGACATTGTGTACGCAGAAGAGCGGGAAGTTTCAAAACTTCTGATCGTAGCTATAACCTCTGATAAAGGCCTGTGCGGTGCCTTCAATTCCAATATCCTAAAAGCTTCCATGGCTCTTATAGAGGAGCATAAGGACAAGGAGATCACCCTGATGCCGGTAGGCAAAAAGGCCTTGGATTATTTTAAAAAGAGGTCGTTCCCCATGAATGCCGATTACGCAAAGTTGTTCGAAGATGTCTCCTTTGATCCGGTAAAGGAAGCGGCCGAATACGTGATGAAGTCATTTGTTGCGGGCAAATTTGACAAGGTGCTGCTTGTGTACAACGAGTTTAAAAACGTAGCGACTCAGTCAGTAGTAAAGGAGCAGTTTTTGCCCATAAGCAAACTGGAGCGGCAAGAAGGAGATTCCCGGCCCAGTCAGGAATACATCGTGGAACCCTCGCGGGAGTATATCATTGAGGAATTGGTTCCCAATTCGCTAAAAATTCAGTTTTACAAAGCCATTTTGGACAGCAACGCCTCCGAGCACGGAGCCAGAATGACGGCCATGAGCAAGGCAACAGACAATGCTGCAGAACTGCTCAAAGAGTTGAAGCTGGTGTATAACCGAACCCGGCAGGCTGCCATTACGAATGAAATTCTTGAAATTGTGGCAGGCGCGAATGCGCTAGAGGGAAATTAACCCATTCCGGCTGCCTATGAAAACCGATTGGAATCCTTCAGTCGGTTTTTTTTTGCGCCAGCGATCCCAATGCCCGATTGATAATGCCTATATTGGGTAGCGATTGGGGCGGAAACACCCGCATATCGCACGGAATGGATTTACTGACTGCTGCCGGCAGTCACACAAGCAAATCATCGAGGAGGTAGTTACGAATCCATGAAAGAAATTGAAGCCCGTGAATTTTTAGCGCACAAGCACGCATTTCCCGTGTTGGATACCCGTTCGCCGGCGGAGTACGAGCAGGGGCATGTACCTGGGGCAGTCAGTTTTCCACTTTTTGAAAACACGGAGCGGGAAACCATCGGAAAACTGTATAAGGAAAAGGGAAAACAGGCGGCCATCAGCGAAGGATTACGGATTACCGGGCCGAAAATGGCGGATTTTATCGAACGGGCTGTAGCTTTTGACGCGCAGCATTTTCTGCTGCATTGTTGGCGGGGAGGTATGCGTTCCCAAAGCATTGCCTGGCTGTTGGAATTGTATGGATTTTCCGTGTGGATCATGAAAGGGGGATACAAAGCGTACCGGAACTCCTTGCTGAGCTATTTTGAAGACCCACCTCCCTTACGGGTACTTACAGGCGCTACTGGCTCCATGAAAACCGCCATGCTCAAGCAACTTCGCCTGACGGGTGAGCAGGTAGTGGATTTGGAGGCCCTGGCGAATCATCAGGGATCCAGTTTTGGAAACCAACTCAGTACGGGACAACCTACCACCGAGCAATTTCAAAACGACCTGTTTGAGGCTTTTCTGGCCTTGGATCCCAAAAAGCCTGTGTGGATCGAAGACGAGTCGTTTTCCATCGGGAGGGTACATTTGATAGAGCCGCTGTACCGCAACATGCAGCTAGCGCCGCATTACCACTTGGAGCTTCCCCTCGAAAAACGGATTGATGTGCTGCTTCGTGATTACGGTCAGCTTTCGGAAGACAAGCTAATTACGGCCATACAGGGCATCGCCAGGAAGCTGGGAGTTACGAATACCGGCGAGGCGATCGCACGCGTGGAGGCGGGCGAGCTAGGAAGAGCAGCGGCGATCGTATTGAACTATTACGACCGGGCCTATCGGAAAGGAATCCAACAAAAATCGGATAAAGTCGTTGGAAAATTTTACCTGACCGGCGAAAATTTGGAAGAAACCGCACAAATACTAATCAACTATGGAAAACGAGCCCATTAAATTAACGCAATACAGTCACGGAGCAGGATGCGGTTGCAAGATCTCTCCGGCGGTATTGGCCGAAATGTTGCACCAGGAACAGCCATCCGGTGTTCAGTTTCCCGGGCTCTTGGTAGGCAACGAAGAAAGCGACGATGCGGCGGTATTTGATTTGGATGGCCAAACGGCCATCGTAAGTACCACCGATTTTTTCATGCCCATCGTTGATGACCCGTTTGATTTTGGTGCCATCGCTGCTACCAATGCACTAAGCGATATTTATGCCATGGGCGCCCAACCCTTGATGGCCATTGCCATTTTGGGATGGCCCATCGACAAGTTGGCGGCTGCTGTGGCAAGCCGGGTGCTTGAGGGGGGACGCGCTGTTTGCCATCGCGCCGGGATTCCGCTTGCCGGTGGGCACAGTATAGACGCTCCGGAGCCGATTTTTGGATTGGCAGTGACCGGAAAAATTCCGAGTTCCCAGGTAAAACGTAACAACGGGGCCAACGTAGGGGACCTCCTGTACCTGACCAAGCCTCTGGGGGTGGGCATGGTGACCACTGCCGAGAAAAAAGGGTTGGCGGAAGCGGCGGACCTGGTACTGGCCAAAAATGCCATGTTGCAGCTCAACACCATCGGGGCTACGGTGGCTTCCTGGTCCGAAGTTCACGCCATGACAGACGTGACCGGATTTGGGTTGGGCGGGCACCTCACCGAAATGTGTCAAGGCTCGGGCCTCTCCGCAAGGTTGGTAATGGAGCAGGTGCCGCGCTTTCCTTTTGTGGACAAATACCTCAAACTTGGCTGTATTCCCGGAGGTACGCACCGAAACTGGGACAGCTACGGACAGGGTATACAGGTTAAACGGCACGAAGATCAGCTCTTGGTGGCCGACCCGCAGACCAGCGGCGGCTTGCTGATGGCGGTGGATCCACTGGCAAAAAAATCCTTCGAAGAAAAAATGAAGAAAGAGGGCTATGAGGTGTTCCCGTTCGGTGAAATCCTCCCAAAGACAACGTTCACCATCGATCTTACCTAATCCAATAGGTCGGAAATGGTCTGCAATAAGGCTTCGCTTTCCGACAGGGCTTGTTCCAGAGGCAGACCCTCAGGTAAGCCGGGTCGCTTATGCCCCGTGTGGGTGAGCCATGCATCTCGGGCTAACTCCTGCTTTTTACGGACCAGTGGGAGCAAGTCCTGGCCATGGGCAATTGCGGCAAACGCGCTGTCGGGCAGCTCCGCTTCCAGGTACCTGGATTCGCCGATTCCTTCCAACAGGCTTTTGGCCATGAGCCAATGCCCCTGTTCAGCGGGATGAATCGCATCCCTGGCCAGGGCAAAGTCGGGGTCGGCTTCTCTGCGGTCTTCTAGAAATTTACGCATCGGCCAATGCAAATCAATCACGCTCCAGCCCGCCGTGTATCGCTGGCTTACCATCCAGGAAGCATAGATGTCCAGGACCACCGCATAGGCCGGATCCTTGGAGGGATCGAAGACGGGGGGTGTCAGATGGATAATGGAAATTCCCAGCGCCTCGGCTTTTTCTTGTAGCTTTTGTTGGCCGGCTTTGTAGGCTGCAAAACGGGATTCGTCAAAGGGCAGGTATATGCCGTCGTTCATGCCGTAACAGGAGAAAATCAGGTCCGGTGCAACCGCCTCCAGCACGGCATCCAGGCGGTGGTGCAAATCCGGCCTGGGAAACGCACCACCGGCATGCCCTTCTTCCGACAAACCAGCGACCGTTTCACTGGGCAAACCCAAGTTGAAAAACTCCCAGTCTCTGTCCGGATGCATCAATCGGAGGTAGGTTTCGGCATAGGTTAGGTATTGGCCAGCGTAGGTAATGCTATTGCCTAGAAATAGGATTTTTTTTGCCGATGAGGGAATGGAATAGGGCGTCTGTGCTCCTAGTGGAAGCAACAGGAAATAGCAGGCAATGCTAAGAATGGCTTTGGAGATCATGAGAAACGTGTGGTTTTGGCGCGAATCAACCAAAGTTACCCAAAATGGATCGTTTTTTTAGGAAAGAAATGCTTACCGCTGATTTTTTTGCTTGATCCATCGCGCAAACCGAACCAGTTCCTCTTCGATACGTTCCCTTTCTGCTTGGTTTTGGTCCAGTTTTTTCTTTAGTTTTTTCAGTTGAAAATCCGGCTTAATAGTCAGCAATCGAAAGAAGAAACTGGTGACAATTAGCCCCTGTCTTGCTTTCATTACCAGTGCTCGTAGCTTGTATCCCCTGGCCAGATGGGTTAGCCGGGCTACTTTAAAAATCCGCAAGGTCCGCACGAAAGAGATGAACGGCAACACAATGATGAGCAAATCGATCCAATTTTTTTTAACGTAGCCAAACTTATCATTGGTAATGGAAACGAGCAGCATAAACTCTAGCGCGAATGCCAGCCAGATAAAGCCTTGCACCATATCCAGAACAAAGGAAAGGTCGGTTTTCAGAAAAGCTTCTACCTCTTCGTAAAATTGCCACTCTATAATTAGCACAGGTAGGATCAACAAGGCAACGACAATCATCGGTACGGAAAACTTTTCTTTCAGGTGTTGCAACAGTCCCTCGTTGCATAGGGACCAATGATACACCGGCAACCAGGTCTTGTCGGGTTTTGTATAGTGCCGCAGGCTCATCCCCAAGGGGGGAAACACCAGACTCAGCAGTTTGGGAATAAAGGCCGCCCCTGCAATTTTGGTTTTAAATCGGAAGGAAAGGTAGAGAACCAGCAGCAGGTCGACCAGATACAGCAGCCAAATAACCCCATATACCTGTGCCAACTTGCTTAGGAAAGGGTTCAGGTGGACACCCGCTTCGTCAACAGAGAAATTATTCAGGATAGCGGCCGTGATCAGCAGCATCAGCAAACTGATCAGAAACAAGGGTGCAGCAGTAAGATTCTGATAGCGGGAAAGGCGGGTTACGTTTTCGCTTTTTAGTCGGGTCTGCAAGGATAAGTCCCGAGTCGATTCCAGCTGTAGCAGCATGGGAAAAGCAGTGGCTAGTTCTCCAATTGGCTGGAGCATCCCCTCCCGCTTTAGAAGGGTCGCTACCTGGGCGAGAACGTACGGATTTTCACAGCGGTCGATGGCTGCAAGTAGCGAAGCTTTCCTGTCTTTTTGCTGTTGGTTCATAACTACCTATTGACAGGCAAAGATACGCCCTTGCAGCAAGGGACCAAAACCGGCCTCCCTCCCCGGTGGCTAAACAAAATAGATGTAGGTAACCATGCATAAAGAAATAAAAATTTTGCACAAAGAATACTATTGGTACTTGAATACTGGATTAAAATAAAAAATTTTACGGGTAGGAAAAAAATAGTAAAAATCCGTCATTTGCTCCGGGAACCGGAAAAAAAAATACGAATAAGGTAACAAGGCTCCGCTGGAAGCATTGATACGAGCCTGGAAAGGAATTAAATGATTGTCCCCTGAGAACCCCCATTGCGTTTCTTTGCTGGGCGGGATACGAAACGGTCCGGTACCCGCTATCCGGCCGGGTGGACGCGGCAGAGGACCGGGCAGCCACAGAAAAGCACCCTGCACAATTTCCAGCTACATCACAAAACGTCCGCCTCCTCAACGAGAATATCAAGAATTGGCTGAACAGCTCCAGTACGGTAAATGGACAAGTTATACCGACTAACGTTGTGCAGAAATACAAAGATTGCCAGCAAACGCCAAATTATACGGTGTTTCCGAATACCACGTCCGCACAGGAATGGAACGAAAACCTTGACCAAGGAGAGAAGCCGATGGTGGCGTTGGAATCTCCCCACCATAGCATTCACCGTGCGGTGGGAGGCTGCGATATTCCCAATTACAACCGCTCGCCGGTCCCCGGAGCCATTGGCGACATGGGCGAAAATGACACGGCGGGTCTTCATCCCATCTGGAACAATGCGAGGCTTTCGTGGCCTGACAGCTAGAGAAGAATCCAGGCAGGAAAAGACTTCGCCGCGAGTTGCGTAGAAAATACTGGTTGGTAAGGCAAGTCGGGGCCACAAATTATTTCACCGATAGGTATAGGTATTCTCGATAAATCTGACTACATTTTCGTAAACTTTCAATAGCCATGAGCAAGGACAAAGGAGAAAAAAAAACGGATAAGAAAAAGCCCGCCAAGAACATGATGGAGAAAAGGGCAGATAAAAAGCAAAAGCAGGCAGAAAAAAAGAAAAACGGCTAATACCCGTTTGCTCGTGCTAACAAATCGCCCCGGAAAAAACCGGGGCTTTTTTCGTTTATTTCCTAACTTGGCGTTCAATCAGCTTAACTAATAAAAGACAAAATAATCCCTATCCACATGAAAAGAATCGTTTTGTGCTGCATGGCGGCACTTCTCTGGAGCAACTGCTCCTGGGGCCAGGCGGAACCCGCGACCGTTGCTACCTTTAATATCCGGTATGCCAATCCGGGAGATGCGCCTGACACTTGGGAAAACCGAAGGGCCGTGGTGGCGAACCTGATTCGCTTTCACGAATTTGATATCGTAGGAATACAAGAAGGACTCCATCGTCAGGTAATGGACTTAACCGGTCTCTTGCCCAACCATGACTTTGTAGGTGTGGGAAGAGATGATGGCAAAGAGGCGGGAGAATATTCGGCGATTTTTTACGATAAGGAGCGATTTAGTGTACTGCAGAGCGAAACCTTCTGGCTGGCACCCGAAACCAGTTACCCAAATAAAGGGTGGGATGCGGCCTTACCCCGCATCTGTACCTGGGCAAAAATGGAAGATAAAGCGGCGGGAAAGACCTTTTACGTATTCAATACGCATTTTGATCACAGGGGCGTGGAGGCAAGAAACCAATCCGCCCAATTGATTTTGGATAAAATCAAGGCAATTAACCCGGACGGTATACCCGTACTACTAACAGGGGATTTCAACGTGGGTCAGGAGACAGATGCCTACCAACTCCTGAAATCTGCACCGGGAATGAAAGATACCTTTGATGCCGCGGGCATGGTTTATGCCAACAACGGAACGACCAATGGATTTGATACCAGTACCAGTACCGAACGAATCATCGATCATATCTTTGTGAGCGAAACCATCACGGTGAAAAAATACGGAATACTGACTGATACCTATCATGGCAGGTATCCATCGGATCATTTTCCAGTAATGGCAGTAATCTCTTGGTAACGAATAAAATATCCAGGCGGTAAGGAAATTTCGGCTATGGGAAAGCAAAACAGGCAGTATCCAACCGGACACTGCCTGTTTTGCTTTTATTAGCCTTAAAAAATACGAGTGGTCAGAAAAGCTACCTGAAAAACTTTTCCCGGGCCGGATCAGGCAAGTATGCCCGATCCGACCTGGACCTTTTTAAAAAAATATATCCTACCTGACCAAAAAATTGAATCGCTTCGTTCCCACATCCTCACAAAAATCGAGGTAAAAAAACTTCCTTCCTGCACCCAGGTACCCACTTCACGCTTCGCCCCATGCCTTCGCCTCATCAATCGCAGGGAAGAGATATTGTTGTAACCGGATTAGTTATCCGACAAAGAAGAACTCCAGATATTGTTTTTATCGTCTCCAGATAGCATTTCCATAAACTTGCTCCACGAGCTGAGGCGTTTGCGGTCTACTTCCCGGAACATCACTTGCTTCTGACGAATCACGGCAATTAGTTCCATTCCCGTTTCGTGGGGGATGTTGACGACTTCATCGCCGATTTGAATGTTGAGATTGCCGTTGTTCGGATCTACCCATGTTTTTAACTCCTGGGTATTGGTTTCAAAGGTGTACTTTAACATGACGCTGTTTTTTTAAGTAAAAATTGTTTGAAAAAAGAAATTAGTAACCCAAGGTGTACCGGCTGCGGCTGTTACGCGGCCTTGTACTTCTGGTCTTTTAATGCATGGTACCTACCCTGATCGCTTTTCTGGCCAGACAAGGACTCCATAAACTTGCTCCAGGAACTGTTTTTCTTCCGTTCGACTTCCTGAAAGATGGTTTGTTTTTGGCGGAGTACCCCAATCATTTCCGCTCCGATTTGATGGGGAATGTTGACGGTTTCGTCTCCAATTTGGATGTTAAGGGAACCATTCTCAGGATCTACCCATGTTTTCAATTCCCGCTCTGCTGTTTCGAATGTGTACTTTAACATGACGCTGTTTTTTTATTTTAAAGAATATTATTTTACCAAAGCCTACCCGCTGTTACCTGGTTTTCAAAACTGGAGGAAAATAAGTTGCTGTCCGTTTGTCCCCTCGCTTTGTGACTTTGTTGCTGTTTGATGATGCTAAGGTAGAGAAAATTTTTAAAACAAAAAACAATTTTGATAATTTAAAATACATTTTTACGGGTCTAAAAAGTGAAAATGGCGAATTTACCTTTTTTTGGCCGTTTCTGGCCGAT
This sequence comes from Cyclobacterium xiamenense, assembly GCF_900109255.1. Classification (NCBI taxonomy): domain Bacteria; kingdom Pseudomonadati; phylum Bacteroidota; class Cytophagia; order Cytophagales; family Cyclobacteriaceae; genus Cyclobacterium; species Cyclobacterium xiamenense. The sequence continues at coordinate 277,341 of NZ_FNZH01000003.1, forward strand.
TTTTTTTTAAAAAAAAATTGAAAAATTTTTGCACCTGCCTACTTCCCTCATACCGGTAAGGCTCAATGCGTTTGAAAAATGCAGCTGTTCTGGTACCCGCCGGATTAGCTACCGGGCCACCACTAAAAAGCTTCACAATTTCGTAATCGCCGCTCAGCATATTTAGTTAGGAATTATCTTTGAATTTGGATAAACTGCACCTATACGCCGGTTACATTCCTTCCGTATTCAATGGAATGAGGCTATGAAACTTCCTTCATGCAAAAACAATCTTTTTTTATGACACCATCAATCAACGATTCAAGAAGAAAATTTATCAGGAACTCCGGAATGGCCACCCTCGGTTTTATGGGACTCTACCAGTTTATGAATCCGGGACTATCGCATGCGAAACCGGGTTTAAAGCCCGCGATGGGCTATGGTCCCCTAAAAAAAGATCCTGCAGGGATTCTAAATTTGCCGGAGGGCTTTACCTACAAAATCATCAGTAATAAAGGAGACAAAATGGCAGACGGGCTTTATTTGCCAGGTCTTGCCGATGGCATGGGTGCTTTTCAGGGAAAGAATGGCAGAACCATCGTGGTTCGGAATCACGAAATCAGTCCGGACTCCCTTGAGCATTCCGGTTTTGGTGCCAATAACGAATTGATAGGAACCCTGCCGGCGGCCGAATTTTACGATTTTGGCAAAGGCATCCTGCCCTCATTGGGTGGGACCACTACCTTCGTTTACAACGAAAATAGTGGAGAATTGGAGCACCAATACCTGAGCCTTGCCGGGACGATTCGAAATTGTGCCGGCGGAATCACTCCCTGGGGATCCTGGCTGACCTGTGAGGAGAGTACGCTTAGAAAAGGAGAATACGACGGCAAGCTGGAGAAAGACCACGGGTACGTCTTCGAGGTGCCAGCGCAGGAGACCATTCACCGAGCAGTACCGAAACCCATTACCGCCATGGGAAGGTTTAACCACGAGGCGGTGGCCGTAGATCCGGCTTCGGGGGTGGTGTACCTGACGGAAGATCGTGGTGACGGGATTTTTTACCGCTACGTTCCGAATAGCCCTGGGAATCTGCACAAGGGCGGAAAGCTGCAGGCGCTGGCAATCCTGGGAGAGAAAAGCCGGGATACCCGCAATTGGGAAGACAGCGAAGGCCCGGTATTTCCAATGATGAAGGGCCATAAAGTGCGTTGGATAGACCTGGAGAATGTTACATCTCCGGATGACGATCTGCGTTTTCAGGGTTTTGAAAAAGGAGCGGCCGTTTTTGCCAGGGGCGAAGGCATCTGGTGGGGCGATAAAGAAGTATATTTTGCCTGTACCAACGGGGGAAAAATTGGTGCTGGACAGGTGTTTCGGTATACCCCCAGCGAGTTTGAAGGTAGGCCGGAAGAGCAAAATGCCCCCGGCGAACTCAGCCTGTTTGCGGAGCCAAACGACCGGGAGATTCTGAAAAACTGCGACAACCTGGCCGTCGCCCCCTGGGGGGATGTGATTCTTTGTGAGGACCACAAGCATCCCTTTCTGGTCGGGATCACGCCGGAGGGAGCGTTGTACCACCTGGCAGAAAATGTGGGGTATGCATCCGAACTCGCCGGCGGCGTATTTTCTCCCTCGGGCAAGACCTATTTTGTCAACATACAAGGGCCTGGAATTACCGTGGCCATTACCGGTCCCTGGAAAAGCTGAACCACCGTATCTCCGGACCTCCCGAACAGGGCGGGTTCGGAGGTACCCAGAAGGGCGCTACTTCTGCGCACTTTCCTTTGGGTGGATAATTGCTATGGAAAAGCAATTTGGAGAGCAAGAGACTGACTATCTGTTTGGTTGTGACAGGGAAATCCTTTTTTGGGGCACAAAACAGAATACTTTTGTTATTCATTAAAACATCATCTATATTTGCCACTCAAAATTTAAAATGATGGCGAAGCAAAAGACCAAAAAGGGAAAGGCAGCACCTGATACATCCAACGAGCTTCTGGAAAACCCGGAAGCGATTGCTACCCGTCTTGGAAGAGGCGAAGCGTTTTTAAAACAAAACACCCGTTTGGTAGGTGGCGTTATCGGCCTGATGATTCTTATCATTGCTGGTATTGTTGGTTTTCAGATTCATAAAGCCAATCAAAACGAAAAAGCCCAGGGAGAAATGTTCCAGGCTGTCTATTATTTCGAGCAGGATAGTGTGGATTTCGCATTGAACGGCGATGGGGTGCAGCCCGGGTTTTTGGAGATAATCGATGAATACGGAGGAACTGCAGCCTCTAACCTGGCGCATTTTTACGTAGGATCCATCTACCTTTCTCAGGGTGAATACGAGTCGGCTGCCGACCATTTGGAAAAATTCTCTTCGGATGATTTTCTGGTACAGGCCCATGCCTATTCCTTGATCGGCGATGCCTACATGGAATTGGGCACTATTTCGGAAGCGATACGGTATTATAAAAATGCCGCTAACTACAAGGAGAATAAATTTTTCACGCCAAAGTACCTGTCCAAACTGGCTATTGCCTACGAGGAAGACGGGAACCTTCAGGCGGCGATAGAAACCTATGGCGAAATAGAAAACAACTATAGTGACGCATACGAGTATACAGAGGCCCGTAAACACAAAGCGAGGCTAGAGGGCCTGGCTTCTAACTGATAGGCGATCTATCTAGCATCAGGGAGAGTAAGGCCAGGAAGGTTTTACTCTTTTTTTATATAAACACTGGAAATCATGGCTACATCGTTAAAAAATCTCAGTCAGCATTCTGAAGGAAATATCGGGGATATTCGGGATAAAAAATTTGCCCTACTGGTCTCCGAATGGAATGATGAAATAACCGAATCCCTGTATAGCGGGGCTTTGGAGACACTGCTTCGCCATGGCGCCAGGCGGGAGCACATCGTTCGAAAAAACGTCCCCGGATCATTCGAATTGCCCCTGGGAGCCCAGTGGATGGCCAAACAGGAAGACATTGACGCAGTGATATGCCTGGGATGTGTGATTCAGGGAGAAACCAGACATTTTGAGTTTATTTGCAATGCTGTTGCACAGGGCATAACGCAGGTGGGCTTGACCTTTAATAAGCCGGTGATTTTTGGGGTATTGACCCCGGATACCCAGCAGCAGGCCCTGGACCGGGCGGGTGGCAAGCACGGTAACAAGGGAGATGAAGCCGCCATAACGGCTATAAAAATGCTCGGATTTTAGCGGCATTTCTGGCAATTCATTCATTTAATAAACTGCAATACGCATGAAAATCATGAAATTTGGCGGTACTTCTGTGGGGAGGCCGGAACGAATGCACCAGGTAAAAGACTTGATTACTTCGGACGAGGAAAGAAAGATCGTGGTCTTGTCGGCCTTGTCCGGTACCACCAATGCTCTGGTTAGTATAGGTGAAGCGTTGGCAGACGGAAAAAAGGACAAAGCAAAACAAAAAATCGACGAACTTCAAGAGCATTACACGAATTTTTATTTGGAGCTGCTGACCTCCAAGGCTGGGCGTTCAAAGGCGGTTCAGATCATTAAGGAACATTTTGAATTTTTGACGATCATCTTGAAAATTTCTTTCAACGAGGCCATCAACAAAGACATTTTGGCCCAGGGCGAACTATTGTCCACCAAATTGTTTTATACCTTGCTACAGGAGCTGGAGATTCCGGCGGTGTTTTTACCTGCGCTGGAATTTATGAGTATCGATGAAAACGACGAGCCGGAATTGCCCCGGATTAGGGAACGCCTGGCATCTATTTTGGCCAGGTATCCGGAAGACAGTATTTTTGTAACGCAGGGGTATATTTGCAAGAACCACCGAAACGAAGTGGATAACCTGAAACGAGGGGGCAGCGATTATTCGGCGTCTTTGATCGGGGCGGCGGTAGACGCTACGGCGGTGGAGATTTGGACGGATATCGATGGTATGCACAACAACGATCCCAGGATCGTGGAGCAGACCAGACCGATCGCACACCTTTCCTTTGACGAAGCGGCAGAGCTGGCTTATTTTGGGGCGAAAATCTTGCATCCTGCCTCTATTTGGCCGGCACAGCTCCACAACGTGCCGGTAAAACTGCTAAATACCATGGCTCCCGAGGCTGCCGGTACACGCATCACGGGAACGGGAGAAGGAACCGTGGGCGTAAAAGCCATCGCTGCCAAAGACGGCATTACCGCTGTAAAGATCAAATCCAGTCGGATGTTGCTTGCGTATGGTTTCCTTCGAAAAGTGTTTGAGATCTTCGAAAAATACCGAACCTCCATCGACATGATTACCACCTCGGAAGTGGCAATATCCCTGACCTTGGATGATGTATCCCATCTCAAGGAAATTACCGCCGAGCTGCAAAAGCTGGGGAAAGTGGAGGTGGATCATCACCTATCCATCATTTGTATCGTGGGCAATGCCATTATGGAAGAAACCGGTGTGCTGCAAAAAATCATGGATAGTTTGGAACAGTTTCCATTGCGCATGGTTTCCTACGGGGGAAGCAAGCACAATGTGTCCATTCTCATAGACGGAAAACACAAGGAACAAGCCCTGAAACGTCTAAACGAGGGGCTTTTTGATTTTGATTAGATGAGCGAAAGGTCCCACAGAAAATCGCCCAATTTCCTGGAAAGGCTTAAATCCAAATGGAAACTCGCCAGTTTGTGGCAGGTTGTCTTGGTATTGGTTGTTTTTGCCTGTACGGGATTTACTATATTATTTGTCAAAAAACCCATTTTTTCTTTTCTTGGTGTGGATACCAGCAGTGGGGGTTTCTACAAAACCCTGCTATATCTATTGCTGGTACTCCCGTTGTATCAGGTTTTTTTGCTTTTTTATGGATTCATCTTTGGGCAATTTTCTTTCTTTTGGGAAAAAGAAAAGCAGTTTCTCCGCAGGTTAGGAAAACTGTTTACAGGGAAAAAAAATTAACTTGCAAGGATTTTGAATTAATCGGAATAAATGGCCAAGCAACGAGGTTTACCATTAGATAAAAGCGAAAAAAGAAAACTGAATAAGAAGAACCTTGAAAAGCTCTCCGGTATTTTCCGGTTTGCTCTTCCGTACAAAGGTCCTTTTTTGCTGGGGATGCTGTTTCTTTTGTTCTCCAGTCTCATGCTTCTCACCTTTCCCTTTGTTGCGGGTAAATTGATTGATGCTGCCTCGGGGAAGGAATGGATTGTAAACGATATCGATGGTATTGCCTACATATTGCTTGGTATTTTGTTGGTGCAGAGTATTTTCTCATTTTTCAGGGTTTGGTTGTTTGCACAAGTAAGTGAACGATCCATGCGAGACATACGGGTAGCACTATACGACCGCCTGGTTCGATTGCCCATGACCTTTTTTGACAAACGCCGCACCGGGGAGTTGATTAGCCGGATCACTGCCGATGTAAGCATGCTACAGGATACCTTTTCCATCACCCTGGCGGAATTGCTTCGTCAGGTGATCACCTTACTGGTGGGTATTGGCTTTCTAATCTATACCACTCCCAGGCTTACCCTATTTATGCTGGCCACTATTCCGGTGCTGGTGATCATTGCGATGGTATTCGGTAGGTTCATTCGAAGGCTTTCGAAAAAGACGCAGGACGAATTGGCAGGAGCCAATGTGGTGGTCGAAGAGACGTTGCAATCCATCGTTACCGTAAAATCCTTTACCGGAGAGGTCTACGAATCCAACCGCTACCGAAGCCGGCTGGATCGGGTAGTTGGCGTCGCGCTAAAGGCGGCTGGGTTTCGGGGCGCATTTATCTCCTTTATCATTTTTGCGCTTTTCGGCGGGATTGTGGCCGTCATCTGGTACGGGGCCACACTGGTGAGCGCTGGTGAAATGAGTATTGGCGACCTGGTTTCCTTTGTTTTGTACACAACCTTCATTGGGGGCTCCATCGCTGGTTTGGGGGATATTTACGGGCAGGTTCAGAAGGCCATCGGCTCATCTGAGCGGGTGCTGGAGATTCTCGAAGAGGCAGCGGAAGTAGCGATCCCGGTAAGAAAAGATACCGTTCTCTCGGGTTCCATTTCCTTTGAGGAAGTAGTTTTTCATTACCCAACGCGCCCGGAATACCGGGTGTTGGATGGCTTTAGCATGGAGATCGCTCCGGGGGAAAAAGTGGCCCTGGCAGGGCATAGCGGGGCAGGCAAATCAACCGTAATCCAATTATTGCTCAAATTTTACTCGGTAGGGACGGGGGATATTTTGCTGGATGGTGAATCCATCCGGGATTGGGATCCGCAACAGCTGCGAAAGAATATTGGGATTGTACCTCAGGAAGTATTGTTGTTTGGAGGGACCATTCGCGAAAACATCCTGTACGCCAAACCCGATGCAAGCGAGCAGGAACTCGTCCAGGCCGCCCGGCAGGCAAATGCCTGGGAGTTCATTGAAAGTTTTCCGGATGGGTTGGATACCTTGGTGGGTGAGCGCGGCATAAAGTTATCCGGCGGCCAACGCCAGCGTATCGCTATTGCCAGGGCCATCCTGAAAGACCCGGCCATTCTGATTTTGGACGAAGCCACTTCCTCGTTGGATGCAGCTTCGGAGGCATTGGTGCAGGAGGCGCTGGACCAGTTGATGCAGGGGCGTACCACCATCATCATTGCCCACCGACTGGCCACCATTCGCAAAGTGGATCGGATTTACGTGTTAAAAGACGGAAAAATTATCGAAGAAGGTAACCACGAACAGCTCGCTGCCAGGGAAGGCGGGCACTATGCCAATTTGGTCAGTCTGCAGTTTGCTGCGGAGACCGTACGGCCTTCAAACTAATATCCAGGCTTTTCACGTGGTGGGTGAGTGCTCCAACCGAAATATAATCAACGCCGGATTCGGCAATGGGTACGATACGTTGCTCATCGATACCGCCCGAGGCTTCCGTCTCGTAGCGACCACCAATCATGCGTACCGCCTCTTTCATGGTTGGGACGTCCATGTTGTCAAGCATGATGATGTCCACCCCTCCTACGCGCATGACTTCCCTGACCTCGTCGAGACTGCGGGTTTCGATTTCAATTTTTAGGTCCAGTTCCTCGCGTTGCAGGTAGGTTTTCGCAGCAGTTATCGCCCGGGATATGCCACCCGCAAAGTCGATGTGGTTATCCTTTAGCATGATCATGTCGTACAGGGCAAATCGGTGATTTTTTCCTCCTCCTATTGAAACGGCCCATTTTTCCAACATGCGAAAATTGGGTGTGGTTTTCCGGGTATCCAGTAGCCGCGCGTTGGTATGCTGAATCAGGGCATGCATTGCTTTGGTTTTGGTTGCAATTCCACTCATGCGTTGCATGCAATTCAAAACCAATCGTTCGGTGGTGAGGATGGAAGCAGCCTTTCCAGTTACCCAAAACCCGATTTGTCCGGGCCCAACTGTTTGTCCGTCCGCTACCTGGGTTTCGACCTGTAATTCGGGATCGTGAAAATGAAAGATCATTTTCGCCAGTTCAAGACCTGCGATGACCCCCGGTTCTTTGATAAGTAACTGGGCTTTGCCAGGCTGATCGGCCGGGACTGCGGCTAGCGTGGAGTGATCTCCCTCGCCCACATCCTCCTGAAATGCTGCCTGTATGAAACTGGTTAATCGCTCTTTCGTTAGGTATTCCTGCATGGTACGTCAAAAGTAAGAAATATTTTGAAACAGGCAGGGCTAAATTAGTGCCGGATAAAATCCATGCTGTAAATAAGGAAGGAATGCTCGTCCCTTTTCTTGTGGCGGATCAGCACGCGAAAATCACCCCTACTGGAACGATACGTGCCGATCAGGTAAGAAAGGCTTGTGCTGGTTTGCCCTTTTTGCTGCAACTCAAATCCCTCCGAGGGTTGGTTTTTAAAAAAGTCTCTCAGTACAATCTCTGCCTGATTTCTGGAGAAGTCGCGTTTGTTGTTATCAAAGCTAATTTCCACCCGATCGTCCAGGTATTTCGAGATTTCCTGGATGGAGCCCCGTTGCATGGCAAATGCAAGGTCATTTTCCTGCTCCTGAGCGAGGGTAAGCATTGGTAACCAACAAACGAAAAAGCCAATCGCAATGAATTTGGGGATCAAACAAAACATGATTTTTCCCGCTACAAAATCCAGGCCAAAATCTAGGGTAGCGGCGGAAGCAGGTAAGGTAGTTACAAGGACCTGGGGATACGCAGGGGAGATTATTGGATAATTTGCTGAGCCCTATCTTTAATTATCTTATATTTGCGAGGCAGTGAATGATGCCTCAAGATGTATCCCTTCAGGAGGAACAGCCGGGTCACGGGCTCTGGGAGCCTCCGGAATTTTTGTTTGCGTATAACCAATAAAAAAAAACATGAATAAGAAAGTTTTATTAATGATCCTGGATGGGTGGGGAATTGCTCCCAACCCAGAAGTTTCTGCGATTGATAAAGCCAAGACCCCGTTTATCGATAGTTTGTATGAGAAGTATCCCCATTCGCGGCTAGATGCGTCCGGCCTGGCCGTAGGGCTACCGGAGGGACAAATGGGCAACTCGGAAGTGGGTCACATGAATATAGGTGCCGGAAGGGTCGTGTACCAGGATCTGGTAAAAATAAATAAAGCGGTTCAGGAAGGGGCATTATCCAGGGACCCCGTGCTTAAGGCTGCTTTTGACGATGCAAAAGTCAACGGTAAAAAGGTGCATTTGGTTGGACTGGTGTCAGACGGAGGGGTTCACGCACACATTTTCCATTTGAAGGGCTTGTGTGACGCGGCCCGGGACAATGGCATGGAGGATGTTTTTATCCATGCATTCACCGATGGACGGGATACCGACCCGAAGAGTGGACTTCGTTTTTTGGAGGATCTCAAAATCCATTGCGAAGGATCGGTGGGTAAAATCGCTTCCATCGTCGGGAGGTATTATGCAATGGATCGGGACAAACGTTGGGAGCGCGTGAAACTAGCCTACGATGCCATGGTGCACGGTGAGGGAGAAAAATCAAAAGACATGCTTTCTGCCATCCGGAAATCCTACGCCAATGGTGTCACGGACGAATTCATTCGCCCAATTATTCAGGTAGACGAAACTGGTAAGCCATTGGCGACGATTGAGGAAGGAGATACGGTCATTTGTTTTAATTTTCGAACAGATCGGGGAAGGGAAATTACCGAGGTGCTTACACAGAAGGATTTCCCGGATTACAACATGAAAAAGTTAGCGTTGAATTACATCACCTTCACCCTGTATGATGAAAATTTTGAGGGTATTCCGGTGGTTTTTGAAAAAGACAACTTGAGTAATACCTTGGGGGCGGTATTGGAACAGCACCACAAAAAACAAATACGCATCGCTGAAACGGAAAAATACCCCCATGTGACTTTTTTCTTTTCTGGAGGCAGAGAGAAGGCGTTTGAAGGAGAAAGCAGGATTCTTTGCAACTCACCCAAAGTAGCCACCTACGATTTGCAGCCAGAGATGTCTGCCTACGAAATTGCAAAGAAAATAAATCAAGAGTTACCAAAGAGGGAAGCGGATTTTATTTGCCTGAATTTTGCAAACGCGGATATGGTGGGGCACACCGGTGTTTTTGATGCGGCGGTAAAAGCCTGTGAGGCGGTGGATGAATGTGCCGCTTCGGTCGTTGAAACGGCGCTGGAAAATGATTACACGGTGATTGTCATCGCCGATCACGGCAACAGCGATTGCATGGTGAACCCGGATGGAACCCCAAACACGGCACATACCACCAATTTGGTTCCCTGCATCATGGTAGACAAAAACGACCGTCTGGAAGTAATAGATGGTAAGTTGGGAGACCTGGCGCCCACGATTTTGAAGTTGATCGGGTTGGAGCCGCCACAGGAAATGACCGGAACCATTCTCCTGAAGGACCATTCATGAACCCCCTATTCCGCAGGTTTTTGATACTGGCACTCGCGGCACCGGTCTTGTTTTCGTGCAAGGAGGATGCGGATGCACCATTCGCCAATCCGACGCAAATTGATCGGTATTTTCCGGTGTCCGATTTCCTGGAAGAGAAGATCGCCCAACGCGCGGGAGCCGCCGTGTCTAAGACCATTCGCTTCAACGAGGAAGTCGAGGAAGCTCGGTTTGAACCGGACGAGGAAGCCTGGCGAAAGGAACTGGACTTTTTTTTTCAGGCCGATATCAACAAGGCGGCACTGGCCACGTCTTACGAAACTACCGAGGAAGACGGACGATTGATTCATGCCCTCAAGCCCGGAGAAAAAGGAACCGTACAGCAAATCCTTGTACAAAAGCACGGGGAGCGGATCGAAGCGATTCGCATAGAGACAGTGACGAGTAATCTATTTTACCAATCGGAAGTGAATGGCGTCTTATTTTTGGATGATAACGAAGACCTGGTCGAATACCAGCTCAAGGGAAACCAAAAGGTCTGGTTCATGGGACCCACCCGTCTGGAAGTACGTGCGTCTGTGAGCAAGTAAGCAACGCCCGGAACTGTCAGCGAACAAACGGTGCAGCTCCTCACGTAGGGGTCGCACCGTTTTGTTTTATGGAGGAGATCGCAGCGTATAGGGCTCGGTAGCTCTCTGATCCATTCAATTGGGAAAAAGTATCCCATAGGTTTTACAGGTCTTTACGTTGCTTGGTGTTCGGCGCGTAGGTTACCCGGCAAAGGCGAAAAAGACCAGCCAGGTGATAAATAAGATCGGTAGCAAGATGGGAATGGAAAATCGCAAAATATACCCAAAAAAGGAGGGCATTTTTATTCCGCTTTGTTCAGCGATGGATTTGACCATGAAATTGGGACCATTGCCTATGTACGTCATGGCGCCGAAGAAAACCGATGCGATGGAGATGGCCATCAATTCAAAAGACGAATCCAGGTAGTTATTTAAAGCAAAGTCCTTTACCTGTTGTATCACGTTGATATCGGCTCCCTGGGAGGCCATGGCCGCGGCAAGAAAATTCAGGTAGGTGGGTGCATTATCCAGGAATCCGGAAAGCAGCCCGGTGCCCCAATACAGGCTATTGTAGGTAATCATGGCGGCTCCTTCCTCAGATTGCGCGAAGGTACCCACCAGTTCCAGCGCCGGCATCATCGTCCCGAAGATACCGATGAAGATAAACGCCACTTCCCGTATGGGCTCAAAATTAAACTCATTCCCGGTCAAGGCTTTTTTGTCCGCAAATCTAAAGGAAAAATAGGCCACTGCAAACATGATGGATTCCCTGATAAAACTGAATTTTTGCCCGTCGTAATGAATCGCAGGCACCCAATCCAAGACGTTTGGATCCAGGAAGACCGAAATGATGATGACCAATAGCCACAGAAAATTTTTGGTTCCTGAAAGCGATATTTTGTTGGAATAACTTACTTCCTCATCGAGCTCAGCCGTCCCTTTCGTTCCACCAAATCGTCGGTCAATCAGGTAAAATAGAATTGCCAGAATGGTAAGGGCGAGTACCCATGCGGGCCAATTATGGGTCAGGGTCCAGAAAAAAGGCACCCCTTTCAGGAAACCTAGGAAGAGCGGTGGATCTCCGATTGGTGTGAGCGACCCGCCAATATTACTCACCATAAATATAAAGAATATGATGTGGTACGGTTGGATGTTGTCTTTATTCAGGCGTATGAACGGACGAATCAGCAACATGGAGGCTCCAGTGGTACCGATCAGGTTGGAAATAACTGCACCAACAACCAGCAAGGTGACATTTGCCAAAGCCGTTGATTTCTTATCAACTTCGATGAGGATGCCTCCGGAGGCAATAAACAAGGAAGCGAGCAATGCAATGAATTGCACGTACTCAGCAAGGGCGTGCACCGGGTTGTGAACGTTGTGTAAGACAAAGAGGTAATAAAGGACGACGGTGGCTGCCAGACTGACAGCAATTTTTGGATAATTATGGTGCCAGAAATGTTCGTAAAACAAGGGTCCGGTTGCAATCATGAGAAGCAGGGCTACGAAGGGAATTACCAACCATGCCGGGGCATGTCCATGCGCTGCTTCGTGTTCCGGTTCGGCCGGATGTACCGAATCGGTAATGGGAGATTGCAGCGCCTCGGTTTGTTGGTCGGCCAATGCAATCGATTCAGATGGGGAAATAGAACGGGCTTGTACTTGGTTTGAAATCAGGAAAAGAAATCCAAATAGCAGGAACCATGAAGCGAAATAGTTCTTCATTCACGTCAAATTATTGGTCAAAGAATGATTAAGTAAAGCATTTCCAAGGCTCTTGGAAAATCGGTCGGTTGCAATAAATTCCCCTAAACTAGTTATTTTGTGGTGTAGGAACCAAATAAATTAATGGGAGCGGTCAAAAATAGTGGATATTTTTGACCGCATAAATCCCGGTAAACCCTTAACCAAGCTGTTGAAGGGCTATTTCCAAAGCCGTTTGTGCGATTTTATTTGGACTGGCCTGTGCCTGATGGCATTGTTTTAAGGCTTTGTGAATGGTTTTGCTGACGTCGCCAAACAAGGCTTCATCGGTAAGTAGGACGCGGTCAGACATGAGGTAAGCCGCCAATCGGGAAATGCCCACGTTTGAGATAAAGTCCGGGATGAGGGATATTTTTTCGTCAGCGAGGGTACTGATAGGTCCCATAAAAATGTCGTTTTCGGCAAAAGGAAAATTTGCCCCGCTAGCGATCAAGGTCAGGCCTCCAGCCATCAATTTTTCTAATTTGGCTTTGTCTACCAGACGGGATTTAGCGGCAGGAATGAAAATGTCAGCGGAGAGATTCCAGAATTTTTCGTTCCCTTCCTCGAAAGGGATTCGTTTGGTGCTCACCAGTTTGTTTTTTTCTTTTGACAAAAACAATTTCGTTATGGCTGCTTCATCCAACCCATCCGGGTCAATGATGGCACCCTCCAGGGATAAAATACCGACCACCTGTACGCCTTCTTTGGCTAGAAAATAGGCGGCCGCTGCCCCCACATTGCCCCAGCCCTGTATCATTGCTTTTTTTCCGGTGGCGGATCCTCCCCACAGCTGGTAGTAGTGCAGGACAGCAGCCGCCAGTCCGAATCCGGTGATCATATCGCTCACCCGGTACTTGGCCGAACCCGGGGGGAAATAGTCCGGGTTTTCGATGATTTTGGACAAGCCCTGCCTAAGCTGTCCGATTTTCCGGATTTTCTTTGGCCCTTCGGGTGTAAAATGGCCTGTGACAATCCCTTCTTGTGGATGCCAAAGGCCGTGATTTTCGGTCAGGGGAATCAGTTCCTTGCTTTCGCTGATGTGGATACCGGCCCCGGTACCAAAGTAGCTTTTGAGAATGGGGGAGACCACGTGAAACCACCTTTTGAGTACACCTTCTTTTCGGGGGTCCTCCGGATCAAAATTAATACCTGCTTTCGCCCCCCCAATCGGAGGTCCGGAGATGGTATATTTGATAGCGGTATTTTTGGCCAGCTGGATCACATCTTTTTTTTCCAGCCCCTTTTTCATTCGGGTATCCCCACCGGCTGCTCCGCCTCTCAGCGAATCAATGACCAGCCACCCTTCTGCTTCCGTTTCGCTGTCGCTCCATTCAAAAACTATTTCCGGTTGACGGTTTTCAAATTTTTTTAGTAGTTCTCTCATTATTTTGGTTTGATTTCAATTTAGGGGAAAAGCCCAAAAACGGTGCCACCGCAGGAATCCCGGGAAGCACCGGTCACGGATGCCAGGCAGTTGGTTTCGCCGCGTAGCCGTAAGACGCCTAAAAACCCGAACACCAAGGCCTCTTTAAAATCGATGATTTCGTTTTCGGGAAGCGTCAGGTTTGCATATGTCCCGATTTTTTCGGAAAGTTTTTCGATAAAAAATACGTTATACGCACCTCCTCCCGTGATCAGTAGCTGTTTTTTGTTTGTTCCCGGGTTTTCCTGATGCTGGATGACACCGGCGATGTTATCGGCGAAATGTTCGATTAGCGTAGCCAGTACATCCGGGATCGCATGGGTACCTTTTTCGAGTAAGGGAATAAAATCTGCTTCAATATGCTCCCTCCCAAGTGATTTCGCTCCCGAAAGAGAATAATAGGGAAGTTGGCCCAGGTCGGCGAGCAATTCTGGAATGACCATTCCCTCACGAGCCAGGTTTCCACCGGCGTCAAACGTGTTGCCTACTTTCCTTGAAAAATGATTCAATAGCAAATTAAAGGGACAGGTATCAAAAGCAATCCGCTGGCCTCCCGTATACATCGATATATTGGCGATTCCTCCCAGGTTTAAGGCAAAGTCGAAGTCCGGAAAAAGCAAGGCATCGCCAATAGGAACGAGGGGAGCGCCCTGCCCACCCAATACCACGTCCAGTATGCGAAAGTCATTGATTACGGGAAGCCCGGAGGCTTCGCATAGGGCCTGTCCATTACCGATTTGGCGCGTCATGCCCCCCTCGGGCCGGTGAAATACCGTATGGCCATGGGAGGCAATGGCATCAGGTTGAAAGGCATTCCTCGTGCAAAAATCCCTGACTACCTGTCCCATCCAGGTTCCAAAGGCGATATCAAGGAATTCCAGGGATTCTGCATCCAGCAAATGGGCGGATTGGAGCGATTGCCCCAGCTTCTCCGGAAAGGGGATGGTGGCCGCTTGTATGATCTCAAACTCCCATTGCTTGTTTTTTTCGTAGGAGCAGAATGCCAGGTCCAGCCCGTCACCCGACGTGCCGGACATGAGCCCGATTAGCTTGTACCTGTCGTTGTTGATCATGGGTTAAAGTTTGTTAAAAACCGCTTACCAAAGATAAAAATAATAGGTAGCCGATCCCCCTCCAAAGTAAAATGACTAATTTTGAACGGGTTTTTGGAAAGCGACAATGCCAGACAGACGAAATTGGGTGATAGATATCGGGAATACCAGAATTAAAGCTGGGATCTTCATGCAGGGGCAACTGCTAGATTCGGCTACGGTTACCGGATACGAAGCACTGGCAGACATGTTGCAACCTGCGGCAGGTGACAGGGTACTCATAGCGTCCGTAAACTGGACAGAGGAAGACCTGAGGGAAAAAATTGACTTTCCGTTTTTGTTTTTTGACAAAGAGACCCCCTTGCCTATACAAAACCACTACCGCTCGCCCAACACCTTGGGGCTGGATCGGCTGGCAGCGGTGATTGGTGCACGGGCATTCGTAGCAGACGGAGCGGTCTTGTGCATAGACCTTGGCACCTGCATCACCTACGACTTTATGGATGGTTCCGACAATTTCCAGGGGGGAGCGATTTCACCCGGCATGGGACTGCGGGCCAGGGCCATGCATGCATTTACGGCGAGACTTCCACTGGTGGAACCGATACAGGAGGTTCCTTTCTTTTTAGGAAGGGACACACGCACTTGCATGAAGTCCGGAATTTATCACGGCGTACTGGGAGAAATACACGAGTACATTCGCCTGTTTACTGCGAGCTATGGCAAAGTAAAGGTCTTTATTTGTGGTGGAGATGCTGAAATCTTTGAAAGCTTAACAAAAGACCACATATTTGTAATCCCCAATTTGGTTCTATACGGATTGGACAGAATTTTAACATACAATGTCGAGAACTAAACTACTTGTGACCAGCCTGGGATTTTTCCTGGGATTTGCGGTCATTCACCATACCAGTTTTGCACAATTTTCCTCCTCTACCTACAGTTCACTGGGAGTAGGGGTTTTTAATAATTCCGGACTGACCCAAAACCAGGGAATGGGGGGCATGGGAATTAGCTTTGGCAATAGTTACAGCGTCAATCATGTCAATCCCGCGATTTCGGTAAAAAACACGGCCTATAGTTTTCAGGCCGCATTGAACTACAACCAAATGTCTGCGGCCACCGAATCTAGCTCCGAACAATTGGACGGCGGGGGCCTCAGTTATGTGGCCATGTCTTTTCCCGTGATCCCCCGAAAGTTTACCATGGGTCTGGGATTGAACCAGTTAACCGGGGTTGATTATAACATTACAGTCAATTCTCCAGTTACCAATACGGATTTGGTGGCGCAGAACATTATCGAAGGCAGGGGAGGGTTGAGTCAGGTCTACCTGCAGGGCGGCTTTCAGGTGTACAAGAGCCTAAGCCTGGGCTTGGAAGGTGCTTACACCTTTGGATCGACAATCCGTACCAACCAATTGGATCTATTGGATACGGCCATGAATGGAATCGGTATTTCTTCGGAATATTACGAACGACTGACGTTCAGCGACGTCACCTTCAAGGCGAGTATTTTTTATGCGCAGCCGCTGGGAGATGAAAAATACCTGAATCTGGGCGCCATCTATCACATGTATGGAGATATTAATGGAAAAGAGTTTGCAAAAATGGCAGAATCGGGCCAAGCTAGCATTCCCAATTCACCCGGAGATGTGCTGGCAGATAATATTTCGGGAAGTATTTTCCTGCCTAATAAGATAGGTTATGGTGTAACTTATGAAAAAATTAATAAATTTGCTATAGGAGTAGAAGCGCAGTTTCAGGATTTTACCGATTTTAGGGATTTTAATGCCAGTGAGGGGAATCTGCAAAATGCGTTTAAACTGGCACTGGGGGGGCAATACATACCGAATGCCTTTTCAATGGAGAGCATGTTGAGCAGGTCTACGTTCCGGGCTGGCCTGGAATACGAGCGACTTCCCTACCTGCTGAACCAGAACCAAATTGATGATATTGGCATTAATTTTGGTACCAGCATACCGGTGTACAGCCTATCCTTATTAAATGTGGCGGTTAAGGTAGGCACCAGAGGAACGGTCAGTGATGGGTTGGTAAGAGAAAATTATTTTAAAGTTTCGTTAGGAATTTCAATAAATGACAACAGTTGGTTTTACAAAAAAGTATTTGAATGATGTTGACAAACATGAAAATTAAATCGGCAATTATGGGATGTTTGTCCTTCCTCATGGTTGGACTGGTTCAGGCGCAAGACAACTGGAATTGGCCATCCGATCAGGCAATGGAAGCAAAGGCCCGGGAATACAATGCGGCTTACAATGACTACATGAAAGCAGAGGAGTTCCTAAAAGCCAAAGGTCCCCTGCACTGGTTATTGACAAACGCGCCGGATTTGAATGAGGCGCTTTACATCAACGGCGTAAAAGTCTACGAAGGTGCCGCTGAACTGGCAACGGACGAAGCAGAGATCGCTTCCTTCCAGGATTCGGTGTTGACGATATATGACCTGCGAAACGAGTTATATGACAACGAACCACAATGGATCGCAAACAAGGCATATTACGCGTACAAGTTTTACAAAGGCAACAAAGACAAAGTAGACATTGCGACGAAACTGTTTGAACGAACCATCGAAATCCACGGGAAACTGGAGCCATCGTCATTGAACGCTGCGTATTTCGATGCGGTCTACCGAAACTTCGCTTTTAACAAGGCGTACACCCCAGATGAAGTGATCGGCAAGTACGAATTCATCATGACCAAACTTGACGAAGACGAAGCTGCCGGTCAAAACGTAGCCACCTCCAAGGGAACGCTCGAGCAGCTGTTGGCGGCGATGGATATTATCAACTGTGAGTTTATCGAAAACAACATGGGCCCCAAGTTGACAGCGGACCCCACGAACCTGAAGCTAGCGAAACAGATATTTCAGTACTCGATCAAAGAGAAGTGTACCAGCAGCGATATTTTCCTGAAGGCACTTGAGACCATCGATAACGACAGCCCTACGTTCAGTACCTCTCAGGTGCGGGGCATGCGTTACATGCAAAATTCAGAATACGCAAAAGCGGGTGAGCTGTTCGAAAAAGCACTGACGCTTGCCGAAACCGACGAGCAAAAAGCGGAAATTCACTGGGATATGGCAAAAGTTCATGCCAACCTGGGAAGAAAAAGTCAGGCCCGCTCCTCTGCCTTGAAAGCAGCGGAGTTGAATGAAGAGAGAGAATCCGACGCGCATTCCTTTATCGGAGGCTTGATCATGTCCTCGTCTAACGATTGCAAAGGAGGTCAGAGCCGGGTGAAAGATTATTCCATATACATTGCAGCCTACAACGCCTATGCACGGGCGGGCGATAGCCAGGGAATGGCAAATGCAAAATCAAGGTTCCCATCTAAGGAAGAACTCTTTACCGAAGGATTCCAGGTAGGCGATACGATTAGTACCGGCTGTTGGGTAGGCCAGACGGTTACCCTCGCAACCAGAGATTGATGTGTCCGGGACTACCTTTCTCTCTGTGTAGTCCGAGTTAGCCAATAAACAAAAAAAAGGCGGTAGCACTACCGCCTTTTTGCATTTACGCTCACTGATTTCTATGGGAGGAAAAAATAAAACCCTATGCCGGATTGCTTCGTCAAGCTGGATAGGAATACTCCTCGCTATTGAATATTCCTCTGAAAATTGTACGTATCTTTGCACCGGTATATGAACCATAAGAGTTTCAAAATAAATCGCTGTGGGATTGGCGGCTTGTCAGAAATGAATTGGCATGTTGTATTTCCGAAGGCATGGATGTGGGGCATCCTCCTTTTCGGCGCGTTGTTTTCTTGTCGGGAAGACGTGGATAAAAGCCAATTGGAGAATTACGAGGGCCCCTACCGCATCAGCCACGAAATTGAGCTCTTACACAGCGATTCGGCGTTGGTACGAACCAAATTGATGGCAGCGAAACAACTTGAATATTTGAATCGGGATACCGAGTTTCCGGAAGGCATCGTGATCCACTTCTTTGACAGAGATGGGACCTTGAGCACGACGATTCGCGCCGATCGGGGATATTATGACCGTAAAAATAATTTGTACCGCGGCGAAGGGGACGTACAGGTAGAGAATTTAAAGAAGGAACAAAAATTATCTTCCGAGGAGTTATTTTGGGATCCGGGCAAGAAAAAAATTTACACGGAAAAGTTCGTTACTGTAGAAGAGCCGGATCAGATTATCAAAGGAACCGGGATGGAGGCTGATGAGGGGTTTAACGAGTATACATTTACAAATGTGAGCGGGGAAATCGAAAATGCACTTTAAGTCGTACGAATGAAATTGACGAGTACCATTTTACTATCTTTAGCCGCTGCCATGGTGGTTATTGGCGCCCACCTCACCATGAAGACAGGCATCGTGGCATCGTATCCGTTTTTTATGTTTGCGGTGATGTTGCTGTTTTGGCACATGTACCGCAGAAATAAGGACGAACAGGCAGAGAAAAAAAAGGAGCAAAAAGGCAACAAATCAAAAAAACGTAAGTCCAATGGATGAGCAGTATTTTCTCCTGGTCGTGGTAAGTTTATTGTTTTCCGCGCTTTTTTCGGGAATGGAGATTGCATTTGTGTCGGCAAACCGCCTGCACATTGAGCTTCAAAGCAAGCAAGGGAAAATTTCCGGCAGGATTTTGTCCAATTTCATTCAAAACCCCGGCCAGTTTATCGGGACCACCCTGATGGGAAACACGATCAGTCTGGTCTTATATGGTATTTTTATGGCGTATTTGTTGGGGCCACCCTTGGGGTACCTTTTGCCCGAAGCGATCAATACCCAGGCGGGAGTGATGGTAGTTCAAACCGTCGTTTCTACCATTGTGGTACTGATTACGGCGGAATTCATCCCTAAAAGCATTTTTATTCTGAACCCCAACAGTATGTTGACGGTTTTTTCCTTCCCTTTTGTACTCATCTATTACTTCTTGTACCCCGTAGTTTGGATAGTGGTGGGGCTCTCCAAATTTACGATTACTAAAGTGCTGAAACTGGATTACAACGAAGACCGGCCGGCGTTTACCATTACCGATTTAAACAGCTTCATCCAAAACTACCTGGATACCAAAGGTGAGGACGTGGACATCGATGCCAAGATCTTTGATAATGCGGTCGATTTCAAGAAAGTGAAAGTCAGGGAGTGCATGGTGCCCCGGACGGATATCGTGGCTGTGGAAGTAGAAGATCCCATTGCCGATTTAAAAAGTGTTTTTGTAGAAAGCGGGCACTCCAAAATCATCATTTATAAGGAAACGATCGACGATGTTATCGGGTACTGTCACCACCTGGAATTGTTTAAAAAACCGAAGTCCATTGAGGACATATTGACCCCAATCATCATTGTACCCGAGTCCGCCCTGGCCAACGAATTATTGGTACAGTTTATTAAGGAGAGAAAAAGCCTTGCCCTGGTAGTGGATGAATTCGGTGGAACGAGCGGGATCGTCAGTATGGAAGATATCATCGAAGAGATTTTTGGGGAGATTGAGGACGAGTACGACAGCGATGACCTGATCGAGCAAAAAATTTCCGAGCAGGAGTACCTATTAAGTGCCCGGCACGAGATTGACTACATCAATGAAAAATACGAATGGAACCTTCCCGAAGGGGAATTTGAGACGTTGGCTGGATTTATTCTGTCGCTAACGGAGAGCATTCCGCAAAAGGGAGAGTCGGTAACTTACGGTCCATTTACCTTTACGGTTGTTTCCAAACAGGACCACCGGATCGATACCATAAAAATTAAATTAGAGGAATAACTCGTGTCGCAGAAATAACTGATTTATAGATGAGGTAATATTTTGAATTTACCTTCAGATGTAATTATTTTGCGACACTGCAAAAAACAGGATAATGGCATTAATAAAACAAATTAGACAAAGGACGGGACTTGCGATCGGTGTGATTGCGGTGGGACTGATTTTCTTTTTGGTAGGCGGGGACATTTTGGGCCCAAATTCCACTATTCTGGGGTCCAGTCGGACCACAGTCGGAGAAATAGCCGGAGAAGACATCTCCTATGACGAATACGTTCAGAAAATCGAACAGACCAAAATGAGTTTTCAGCAAAATACGGGTAGAAACCCCAATGAAAACGAGTTGTCTAGTATTCGGGAGCAGGCCTGGCAGGCGTTGATCGTGGAAAAGATCTTTTCCCAACAATACCAGGAACTAGGCTTGGTCGTTTCGGACGAGGAACTGGTCGACATGGTGCAGGGAAAAAACATCATTGGCGAATTGCGCCGGCAGCTCACCAACCCCCAAACCGGAGAATTCGACCGGGATCAATTGGTGACCTTTCTTCAATCTCTTCAAACGGCGGATCCTCAGCAGCAAATGTTTTGGGCGCAACAGGAAAAGTTATTTGCCGATTCCCGTTTACGGATCAAATACGATAATATTCTGGCCACCTCAGAGTACGCCACGACGACGGAGGGGCAGCTTCAGCATAAAATGGCGAATACCATTGCCGACGTACGGCACATACAGATTCCGTATTATGCCGTCTCCGATTCACTGGTACAGGTATCCGATTCCGAAGTCCGATCGTATATCAGCAAAAACCAAGAAAAGTTTAAAGTTACGGAAAGCAGGGGACTGCGTTACGTACGGTTTCCCCTTCATCCTAGCCCGGAAGATTCCGCTGCCACGCTGGAACAAATCAATGGCCTTGTCGCCGAACTGAGGGAGGCATCCAATGATTCTGCGTTTGTGGTGCGGAACTCTGAAGCGCAGAATCCTTTCCAAACCATCAACCCGGGAGATCCGCTTCCGGTGAACTTTAGCAACAATGTAGAAGAACCCGAGACAGGAGTGGTGTATGGTCCTTTTCTGAGCAATAATTCCAGTTATGTAGCCTATAAGATTTCCGATAGGTACGATGGCGCGCCGCGAATGAGGGCCAGTCACATATTGTTGAATGCCGAAGGATTGGAAGGCGAAGCCAAAGAACAAGTTCGGGCCCGGGCCCAGGAAGTGTTGGAGGAAGTCAATGAAACCGGAAACTTTGAGGTTGCAGCCGCACAGTATGGCGAAGACGCTACCTCGCAGCGAGGCGGGGATCTGGGATGGTTTTTCCGGGATGATTTTGTCACGGAGTTTGCCGATGCCGTTTTCAGTGCAAGAAGCGAAGGGGTAATCAACCGACTGGTGGAAACTGAATACGGATTTCACATCATCAAGGTGACAGAGATGCCGCAGACAGAAACCAAAAAATTGGCTGTTTTGGAATTGGAGTTGATTGCCAGTGACAATACCCGAAACGACATATTCCGAAATGCCGATTACTTTGCGGCAAATTCTACCAATGCCACCACCTTCGAAGCAAACGCCGAGAAGGAGGATTACCAGGTAGTGTCAGCCATTGGTGTGGGGCCCACAGCTCGCTCGTTAAATAACATGACCGGTGCCCGGGAGATCGTTCGATGGGCATTCAATGACGCTTCAGTGGGTACAGTTTCTGACGTTTTCGAACTCGATGATGCCTACGTGGTGGCGTTGCTTTCCGGCAAGACAGAGGAGGGTGACGGAACGATTGCCAATCCCGAGATAAAAGCTCAGGCGACCAACCAACTGAAAAACGAGAAGAAAGCAGCGTACATTAAGGAGAAAATATCCGGTTTGGAAACATTGGAGGCGATTAAAGAGGTCTTCCCCGATGCATCCATCGGGTCAACACCTGATTTACGTATGAACGCCAGCGTATTGCCTGGTGTAGGATTTGCGCCGAAGGCAGTTGGCGCCATTTTTGGATTACGCGAGTCCGGGGAAATGACCGATCCGATCCAAGAGGATATTGGTGTCATCGTTGCCCAATTGAACGACATTATCCCCGCATCCGAAATAGCCGACTACACCCGCTATCAAAACGAATTGACGGCAAATGCTTCCCAGCGAACGGGCTACATGATCATGATGGCTATGGAAGAGCTGGCAGAAGTAAAGGATTATCGGTATAAGTTCTTTTAATACCAGAATTAAGCAAAAATTTTATCCCATCCTTTTCGAAGGATGGGATTTTTTGGTTTTTAGGGATTTAATTTGCTGTAAAAATCGTTGCACACGTATATGAGCAGTAAATTCGATACCGATTCATTTAAGGAAAAACTGGAAAATCAAACCAGTTTTCCTGCGTTGTACATGTTTAAGTTTATTGTGCCCACCGGCAAAGAAGGAGAAGTAGCTGCCTTATTGCCTGGCCATGAGATGAAATTACGCGTTTCATCGAAGGGAAAATATACCAGTGCCACCATCAAGGCAATGATGCCAGACAGCCAATCGATCATCGAGGTGTACAAAGCGGCTGCAAAAATTGAAGGAGTAGTATCACTATAACCAACCAAGATATGTGGAAAGAAGAAGATAATAAGTTGACACAAACATTCGAGTTTAAGGACTTTCAGGAGGCTTTTGCCTTTATGACGCGTGTAGCCTTTCTCGCCGAGGCTCACGAGCATCATCCCAACTGGAGCAATGTCTACAACAAGGTACAGATAGAACTGACAACCCACGATCAGGGCAATACCATTACAGAAAAAGATAGAAAATTGGCAGAAGCCATAGCGGCGATACTCTAATGGCGGAAAGTGCTTCCACGAGCCTATTTTTGGTACCCACGCCAATAGGCAACCTGAAGGACATCACACTTAGGGCCCTGGAAACGCTCCAGGAAGTGGATGTGATTTTAGCAGAAGATACGCGAACGTCCGGTAAGTTGCTAAAACACCATGCCATTCGACGGCCGTTGGAAAGCTATCACATTCATAACGAACACCAAAGTATTTCCCGGATTTTAAAAAGAATGGGTGAAGGGATGGTTTTCGCCTTGATAACGGATGCCGGCACCCCCGGGATTTCAGATCCTGGCTTTTTGTTGGTCCGGGAGGCCATTGGCGCAGGATTTGAGGTTTGCAGCCTCCCTGGCGCCACCGCCATCATACCCGCTCTTGTCAATTCCGGGCTGCCCAACGACCGATTCGTATTTGAAGGCTTCTTGCCGCATAAAAAAGGAAGAAATACCCGCCTACAATCCCTGAAGGACGAAACACGGACCATGGTTTTCTACGAATCTCCACACCGGCTGCTAAAGACCCTGCAACAGTTATCCGAGACCTTTGGACCGGAAAGGCAGGCCTGCGTGAGTCGGGAAATGACCAAGATGCATGAGGAAAATATCCGCGGCAGCCTGATGGAAATTCTAGATTACTATAATGAACATACACATAAAGGAGAAATCGTTATCACGGTTTCGGGAAAATAATGGACAAACTTGAATTGGAAAGGGTCACCCGGGAAGTAGCCGTGCTGGCCCGGCATGCCGGCGCATTCATTCGGGAGGAAGGGAAGAGCTTCAATCGCGAAAAAGTGGAGCAAAAGGGCTTTAATGACCTGGTTTCGTACGTGGACAAAGGAGCGGAAAAGATCATCGTCGAGGGATTGGCCGAATTGCTTCCGCAGGCGGGGTTTATCACGGAGGAGGGGACCCGTTCCGATGACAAACAGGAACTCACCTGGATTGTCGATCCCCTCGATGGGACCACCAATTTTGTTCACGGAATTCCAACCTATGCCGTATCAATCGCCCTGGCCCGAGGAAACGAAGTCCTTTCCGGGGTGGTATACGAAATCAATTTGGACGAGTGTTTTGCGGCCAGTCTGGGATCGGAAGCGACCTGCAATGACCAACCCATTCGGGTGAGTACTGCAGCGGACCTGGGGAATAGCCTGGTTGCGACCGGCTTTCCGTACGATGCCGGAGGAAAAACAGACCAGTACCTTGACTTGCTTGCCCATTTTCTAAAAAACACCCACGGGCTCCGACGGCTCGGTTCTGCCGCGGTAGATTTGTGTTACGTGGCCTGCGGAAGGGTAGAGGGTTACCTGGAGTATAACCTGCAGTCCTACGACGTGGCTGCGGGTACGTTGATCGTAAAACAAGCCGGGGGTCAGGTTACTGACTTTCGTGGCGGTGAAAATTACTTGTTTGGAGGACAAATTCTGGCCAGCAATGGAAAGGTCCACCAAGACCTACTGGATGCAATCACCACTTATTTTGAACTTTAGTAAGAAATAATTGGTCTTTGGAATTTGTGACTAACTGCAAAAAACATATTTCAAAAAAAATATTTAAGCGTTTGAAAAATAAATTTGTATTTTCGCTATAATTGATTAGCTTTCAAACATTTAATACGAAACACCAAGTAGTGACCAAATCACCCAAGGCTTGTACCTACCGCGGTTTTCAAACAAACGGTTTATTAGTGGAGTTTACATGCATCATAACATAAATAAAATGAATATAGGAATTATAGGAGGTACCGACCTTGCGACCAACTTGGGGAATAAGTTTATCGCGAGAGGGATGGATGTGGTATTTGGGGTCCGAGAGGGATTCAGTACCCGAAAGGTGGAGTGGAAAATTCTTAGAATGCAGAATCATTATGTACTGAATTATGCGGACGCGATCACTGCATCGGATATTGTTCTGATTTGCTGTGAGAATGAATTTTTACCCGTTGTTTGTAATTACCTGAAGGAATACGGGACTGATGAAAAATTATACATCGACTGCACCAATGGCCTACACGACGAAAATCTAAACTGTAATACCACGTATATCCGAAAGGAAACTGGTCACGAACGCTTGTTTAAAGCATTCAATAACCTGGGGTTGGATTATCCCAAGTCCGATCCGCTCGAGCTAATAAAGGAAACCTACTTTTGTGGGGATAGCAGGGACGATCGGATCTTGCTAAAAAAACTTATCGAGCTTATCGGATTTAAGGCGATTGACGCGGGAATGATTAAAAATGCCTGTTTGCTAGAAGCAGTGTACCACCTAAGCAAGGAAATTTCTCATTCAAAATCAGGCGATTGCCATTTTCGGTTGATGTCCGTATAGGCCTTGTGGCCCCTCCCCATTTTTAGACCTACCTCAGATTATTTTTGTTGCCGTTAGGTAACGGTACTGTTTTTGCATATTCATTTGTATACTTCGTGCCCAAAATCACGTAATAAACTAATGGATAGCACGTGTAAATTTTTAGACAGAAACTACCATGAAAAAACTCATTTTCGCATTTCTGACAGTCGGCGCCATTTTACTCCTGGTACTGGCCGTTGTTCCTTTTTTCTTTAAAGATAAGATTTTCGATATGCTGGATCGGGAATTGGCCGCTTCTGTCAACGCACAGGTGTACTACGACCGGAATGAAGTCGGATTGACTGTGTTTCAAAACTTTCCCTATTTGATAGCAAGCATGGGAGACTTTGGGGTGAAAGGCAACCCACCGTTTCAGAACGACACCCTGATCCAGGTAGGCTCTCTCCACGTAGACGTGGACGTTTGGTCTGTGTTATTTGAGGAGAACCCCCGACTCAAAGGTGTGCACCTGGAAGATGGGCAACTTACGATCAGGGTTCTTGAGGACGGGCAGGCAAATTATTTAATCGCCATGGAAGAGGATGCGGTGGAGCAATCGGCTCCAGCAGCGTCGTCCTTTCAAATGGGAATAGACCTGATAGACGTGAAGAATGTAGATTTGATTTACGACGACCGTTCGCTGGACTACCTGATGGCCTTGTCAGGCATTGATCTGCAGGGTAGCGGAGACCTGACGCTGGACGTTTACGATTTGCAGCTGAAGGGTACGATGGATGTAGTGAATGTAACCTATGAAGGAGTGGAATACCTTTCGGACAAATTTCTCACACTCGACTCAAAAATTAACGTGGATCTGGAAAACATGCGCTTTTCCGCAGAAAATGCCTTGTTAAAACTAAACGAATTTGGATTCGGGATCGATGGATTCCTGGCGATGCCCGAGGAGTCGATCGAGATGGATATGGTTTTTTCTGGTCAAAACAACGATTTTAAGAGCATTTTGTCGCTCGTACCTGGAATTTATTCCGACTCCTTTTCCGATTTGACCTCCTCTGGGTCCATGGATTTTAAAGGAGCCGTTCGCGGGGTGTACAGTGAAACAAGTTTTCCGGGATTTGATTTTGCGTTGACCGTAAATGATGGGATGTTTCAATATCCGGATCTTCCCCGGCCGGTTCAACACGTGAACCTGGATTTGAAGGTAGCCAATGCTACCGGAGATCTGGACCGTACCTCGGTGGACCTTTCCCGATTCTCCCTGGAGTTTGGCAACCAGCCAGTCGTGGGACACTTTCAGTTAAAAGACCTCCTTCGTTACGAAATGGACGCCGGGCTCAAAGGGAACCTGGACTTGGCGGAGTTGACCTCCATCTTCCCGATGGAGGGGCTTGAGCTCAAAGGAAAACTCTTTCTGGATGTGAAAGCAGCGGGGAGGTACGACAGCATTGCCGGGGAAATCCCACAGCTAGCTGCCGACTTCACCTTTGAGGAAGGGTACGTAAAGAGTGACAATTACCCAGCTCCCATCGAAGGTATCCACTTTCGGGCAAACGCAGAAAACACGTCTGGGAGGATGCGGGACCTGCTGGTAAATGTGTCGACGTTCGGTTTCGAATTGGAAGGCGAAAGCGTAAGCGGAAGGTTAATGCTGGAAGACCTGGAAGCCATGAGGTACGATTTTTCCCTGCGTGGGGCAGCGGACCTGGCAAAATTGGCATCCGTTTTTCCATTGGAAAACACCCTGCTGGAAGGAAAGGTGCGGGCAGCGATTGATGCGAAGGGCAGTTACGAAGCAATAGAAGCCAACCGTTTTGCAGCACTTGAGACTAGCGGAGAGCTGCAGGTGCTTGATTTTTACTATGCGGATGAAACGTATCCCCAAGGGATACGAATAAATGAAGCACTTGGTGATTTCAGCCCGGAAAGTATCCGTCTGACCAAATTTGACGCCCGTTTCGGGGAAAGCCCCCTGGAGGCAACGGGGGCCCTTGCGAACTACATGGGCTATCTGTTTGGTGCAGCGGGACAGGCCCTCAAAGGCAACCTGGATCTCTATTCCAGTAGCTTCAACGTCAATGAATGGATGACCGCTTCTGAAAATACCGAAGAAGATAGCAGTAGCCTACAAGTGGTTCCGTTGCCAACAGATGTAGACTTCACCATGCGCGTGAAGGCAGATCGGATTCGGTACGATAACCTTTCCCTTACCGATGCCAGCGGAGCGTTGCGGTTGGCAGACGGCGTATTGCGCCTGGATGGATTTACCACCCGTGCCCTGGGCGGCTCCCTTGCATTCGATGGCACGTACGACCCACGGGACCTGATCCATCCCTCGTTTGCCATGGAACTGGATATCGGCGGGATGGGTATTCAGGAAGCCTTTCAGTCATTTACTACCATAAAAACCTTTGCGCCGATTGCGCAGCATGTGGCTGGGACCTTTGCAACCAAATTTGCGTTTTCCGGACTTCTGGGACAGGATATGCTGCCTGTTTTGTCTAGCCTGGACGGGAATGGACAAATCGCAGTCAGCGAAACCGCAGTCAACGAGAGTCCGCTGATAAAAGGAATCGCAAACCTCACCCCATTGAAAGATGCAGCAGCGCTTCGGTTGAAGCCCTTGGATATCCGCGTTGACATCAACGATGGCATGCTACATGTAGCGCGCTTTGAGCTGCAGCTATGGAATTATGCGGCCAACGTTCAGGGTAGTACCGGATTTGATGGCCGGATCAATTACCTGGTGACGGTAGCAATACCGGCCGATACCTTTGGTCCACAGGTAACCGGTCTGGTCGGTGGGTTAGTGGGAACCGACCTTTCTGGAACCACCATTCCACTGGCAATTACCCTGGGGGGAACCTATGGACGGCCGGAAATTTCCTTGGCATCCTCGGAAAGTCTGGAAAGCTACGTTTCGAACGCAATAAAACAGCAGCTATCAGGAGGTAAGGCAACTGCCGAAGAAAACATCGCCGCTGAATTCAAAGCACGGGAGGACAGTTTGCGGCAGGAGGTAAAAGAAAAGGCAGCGGTCGCGCGGGATAGCGTGGAGCAGGAAGCCTCCAGGCTGGTCGAAGAAACCAAAGAAAAGGCGGCAAACGAGGTCAAAAATCTCTTACGAGGATTTACAAACCGAAAAAAAACTACCGGAGAGGAAAATCCAGACCCGGAATAACACTACCGGAAGTACTCCAATAGGTAATACCAGCCCGTTAAAGTCAGGAACGACAGGGGGATGCCAATGCCCACCAACAGGGAAGCCAGTTTCGGTCGAAGGTTGTAATTGGTAGCGATGATGGAAGAGGTGATCATGGGAGCCATTGCGGCTTCCATTACGCTTACCTTGAATATCAGGTTTTGTTCTCCCTCCGGTCGCAATAGCCAAAAATACACCAAGAAAATTACGGTCGGTACCAGCAGCAGTTTGTGAATCAGCCCGTACCAGAGGAAATTATCCTTGATATCGTTGAGTTTTATCTTGATTTGCAAACCCACCGCGATCAGTGCAATGGGCGTTAGCGTGGCAGCAAAACTTTCGAGAATTTCCTGCACCACCCCGCGTATCTCTACTTGAAAAACGTTCAACAACAAGGCCATCAGAAAAAATAGAAACGGGGGAAAGACCAGCATTCGTTTAGAGATGTCTCGTTTCCGCATTTTTTCGACACCGTACAGGGAAGCAACTATAATCGCCAGGCTACTGACTACTAAAAACGAACCGGGCTGATCTACCAATACGGCGATTTTTAGGCCTTCGGCACCGTAGATTGCTTCGATGATCGGATAGCCGACGAAACCGGTATTGGAGAGTCCGCCGCAAATAATCAGACAGCCAATGGTATTTCTTTTCCAGCCGAGTTTTTTTCCCAGATAGCCGAACAGCACCCAGCTGAGCGAAAAGATGATCCACGCCACAGAAATCGGCAATAGCAGGGAAGGGCTTAGTTCCAACTTGGAAATATACAGCAAGGAAACAGCCGGTAACACTACGTAGATGAGGTAGGCGTTCAGTGCTTTTGGAGCGTCGGTCGGAAATTCCTTAATTCTCTGGAGGAATACGCCAACCAGTATGGAACTAAGGACAAGCAGTATGTTTGACATGGGATAGACTTGCGGGCAAAACTACGTAATTTCTCAGAAATAGCAGGTAAAAAGCGATCGATTACCTGTATCCGAAGTGAACCCGTTTTTGGGCAAAATAGTCTTTTAGTTGCGGATAAAGTTCGCTTTCGGCGATTGGAATACCAGCCAGCGTTTGGTTGATGTTTCCGATTTCTGCTTCCGGATCTACTTCCAGCGACTCGATCAATAAGATCAACTCCTGAAGGTTCAGGGGTCTTTTGGAAACTTCCGGCTTGGATTGGTATTCGTTGCCATAAAAGTCCACGATTTCAAAAAATAATTCGCCATCCAAAGCGGTAGCGAAAATACATATTTCCTCTCCCCATTGGCTTTCGGGATAGGTGAGCTTTACGAGCAGCGCGCTCGCTCCTGTTCCATTGAAATAGGTCGCGGGTCTGTAATCGAAATCCATCTCACACAAATATAAGCGATTAAACTTCCAAATAGAAATCCGAACTCCTTAGGTGCTTATTGTTAGACAAGACTAAAATAAAAATAAGACTTATCTTTTGTTTCCATTGCTGCCTTGCCAATTAATGCGTAAGTTTGTTGTTCATTGACTGCTGAATTTTGAGATTGATTCGAAAAATAGTGCCGAATGTTACGTATGGATTGCTGCTTGTACTCGGTATGATGCAGGTCAATAACGTGATCTTTTACCACGAGCACGTGCTGGAGTCGGGGGAAATAATCCGTCACGCCCATCCCTTTCTTTCCGAAGAGGACGAGCAAAACCGGGAGCATTCCGAAAATGAGATCTTACTGTTGGACATGCTGACGCATGTGCAGTTTTTTTTGCCTGACCGATTGGGTTTTGTCTATGAAGCTACTCACGTGTACGATGTCCCCCGGCCGCTTTTGCCCTTGGAGCATCCCGGTGTTCAGTTCCGGGAAACCCTGTCCTTGAGGGGGCCCCCGGCCATTCGCTACCACTGACCTCTTTTTCCAAACGTTTGTGGAAACAGGGGAGTTTTTCTTTGGCCTACCGGCACTGGTCGTGGCTTTTTTCATTTAATCCAATCGCTATGAATTACCTAATTACCCTGGGAATTTTCCTCCTGCCCTTAGTCCCGGCTGCCTGGGCACAAACCCATGCACTGTCAGGAACCTTGCGCGACGGGGATACTTCCGAGGCGCTCATTGGCGTCACGGTTTTTGTGCCAGAGCTTGGGAGAGGCGCCATCTCTAATGCAGCGGGTCTTTACCGGATCGATGGGCTGCCATCCCGAAACCTTACCATCCAGTTTTCCTATGTGGGATATGCCACTGCCCTGAAAAAAGTCAATGCTGCCAACCAATCCACGCTGGACGTTCAGCTCGAATCGGCGACTGCCTCTGTGGACGAGGTCGTGGTTTCTGCCGGCTACATTATGAGTAGGGAACGTTCCCCCATTTCTATCGAAAAAATTAACAAGCAATCCCTTCTCCGAAATCCCTACCCCAGTTTGATGACCGGGTTAGCAAAAACACCCGGGGTGAGCGAGGTTTCCCTGGGGCCGGGTATCAGCAAGCCCGTGATTCGGGGCCTATCGTTCAGCAGGGTTTTGTCCGTTTACCAGGGGGCGCGGTTTGAAAACCAACAATGGGGGGCAGATCACGGGCTTGGCCTTACCGAAACGGGCCTTTCGGGTGTTGAAATCATTAAGGGCCCTGCGTCCATTATTTACGGCTCTGGAGCCATGGCAGGGGTGGTAAATTTGATCGAAGCGCCCGATGCAGCCGCCGGAGAAGTGACCGGCGACGTGCAGGCCCGCGTGTACAGCAACTCCCTCGGCCGGCGAATGGAGGCCGGGATCAAAGGAGCGTCGGAGGATGGTTTTCTCTGGTCCCTGAGGGGAGCCTCCGAATCCCATGCGGACTACCAGGACGGATCGGGTGCCACCATTGGAAACACCCGCTTCCAAACGCAAGGCATCAAAGCGGGGGTGGGCCTTAGAAAAAACTGGGGGGACACCCGAATCCGGTATACCTACCTGAAGCAAAAGCTGGGGATTTTGGATGAGAATAATCAGGAGGCACTGGTAACCACGCGAAATGACCGAGCCCTTCAGTTGCCATTTCAAGACGTTTCGGACCATTTTTTAAACTCAGAGACCAATGTTTTTCTGGGAGAAGACAAACTAAAAGCCACGTTTGGCTACCATTGGAATTTTCGGGAGGAAACAGAGGATGATTTTGCCCGGGTAGACCTGGGCTTACGGCAACGCAATTTCATGTACGACATCAAGTACTACAAATCCCTTGGCCCGAAGATCGAAGCGATCGTAGGGGTTCAGGGTTTTTTGCTGCGTACGGTGAATTACGTAGATGCGGCGGAGATATTAATTCCGGATGCCGTGAAAGACGACCGATCGCTGTACGCCTTGCTGAATTATTCCGATCCGCACTGGGTCGTGCAGGGGGGGCTCCGGTACGATTACCGCAAGGTGACAGCCGACGCCAGTGCACCAAATTTTCTAAACTACGGTTTTGAACTTCCCGGTTCGCCGGCCGATCGGAAACTTAGCAGGTCGTTTGATGGAATCACCGGCAGTGCGGGAGCTACGTTTCGCCCCACGGAGTCCTGGCGTTTCCGCTTGAATGTGGCCTCTGGTTTCAGGGCGCCGGATTTGGCCGAATTGTATTCCAACGGTCCGCATCCGGGCACGGCCCGGTTTGAGCAAGGAAGCGCTGATTTCGTCCGCGAGCAAAACATTCAGTCGGATTTCGGGATACGGTACCAGGTTGCCGATTTTTCCGTTTCCGCGGAGGTCTTTTACAACCGGGTAAACAACTACATTTATTTTGCCCCCTCAGACGAACGAAGAGGCGACCTGACTGTCTGGAAATTTGAGCAGGACAATGCGGGACTCTACGGAGGAGAGGTAATGCTTGCTATTCATCCGTCGGCCCTACCAGGGCTTTCCGGGACTACCTCGTATAGCCTGGTGATTGGGAAGCGCAGATCGGACCAAACCTATTTGCCGTACATTCCGGCCTTTCGATGGAATCAAGACCTTGGATTTACGTTCGGTGACTACGGGAGTTTCAAGCAGCCCTATGTAAACGTGACAGGGAGTCTGGTATTGGATCAAAACCGACCGGCTCCCCTGGAGGAATCCACGCCCGGGTATTATATTTTGGGTCTGCATGCCGGGATTAGTTTGAACCTCTGGCAACAGGAATTGGATGTATCCCTGGCAGCAAACAATATCCTCGATACCTACTTTCTGGACCACATGTCCCTATACCGTCCATTCGGTGTGGCGCAAACAGGTAGAAACATCTCCCTAAACCTGCAATTCAGGTTTTGAGCATCCAGGATTGGTTCAATAAGGTAGCCAGCAGGGTCCCGAACCAGGAATAATATTTCTTATACGATTGCCCAATCAATTTGAACAGACAATTGGATTATACGCAGTTTAGGAGTAATTTTGGCATTCGAATTTGAAATCAAACGGATTGCAACTTCCCCGTTTTCCTTCGATGGATAAGGGAAGCAAGGCAAAAATGACAGGCTTACTACATGAAACGAGATCAATTGATATTTGACCTGATTGGCAGGGAAGAGGACCGGCAAAAAAGAGGAATAGAACTGATTGCTTCAGAAAACTTTACCAGCAAACAAGTCATGGAGGCTGCTGGTAGCGTACTTACGAATAAATACGCCGAAGGATTGCCAAAGAAAAGGTATTATGGTGGATGTGAAATCGTAGACGACATTGAGCAAATTGCCATAGACCGGGCCAAAGAGTTATTTGGTGCTTCCTGGGCCAATGTACAACCCCATTCCGGGGCACAGGCCAACGCCGCTGTTTTTCTGGCTTGTCTGAATGCCGGTGACGCTATCCTTGGGTTTGATTTATCCCATGGTGGACATTTGACCCATGGCTCTCCTGTCAACTTTTCCGGCAAGTTATACGACCCCCATTTTTACGGGGTGGAGGAAGCTACCGGAGTCATTGATTACGACAAGGTAGAAGAAAAAGCCCTCGCTGTAAAACCCAAGTTGCTCATTTGCGGCGCTTCTGCTTACAGCAGGGACTGGGATTACGAACGGCTACGCAACATCGCCGATCAGGTGGGGGCGATTTTGCTGGCGGACATTTCCCATCCCTCGGGATTGATCGCACGTGGTTTGCTAAACGATCCGCTTGAGTTTTGTCACGTAGTGACGACCACCACCCACAAGACATTGAGAGGCCCCCGAGGAGGGCTGATCTTGATGCGGGAGGATTTTGATAACCCCTTTGGGATAAAAAATCCGAAAGGTGAATTGCGCAAGATGTCTGCCCTGCTTGATTCAGGTGTATTTCCAGGTACACAGGGCGGACCACTGGAACACATTATCGCAGCGAAGGCCATCGCTTTTCAGGAAGCACTTTCCGATGAATACATGGACTACGTGGTGCAGGTGAAGAAAAATGCGGCGGTAATGGCCGATGCCTTCGTCAAAAAGGGATACCAATTGATATCCGGTGGTACCGACAACCACCTCATGCTGATCGATTTACGAAATAAAGAGCTGACTGGTAAGATTGCGGAGGAAACCCTGGGGAAAGTAGACATCACCATCAATAAAAACATGGTTCCTTTTGATACCAAGTCGCCCTTCGTAACTTCCGGCATGCGTATCGGCACGGCAGCGGTTACGACCCGGGGACTGAAGGAAGCAGATATGGTTCGAATTGTGGACTTGATCGACCGTTCCCTGATACACCACGGAGACGAAAGTCAATTGGAATCGATCAAGGTAGAAGTAAACGAGTGGATGGTTCAATTTCCCTTATACTAAAAAATAGAAACGTACGTGGCACTGGATCAATACAACGAAGAAGAGGAAGAAGAGAACGGCATGTCCTTTCTGGACCATTTGGAGCAACTGCGATGGCATTTGCTGCGATCAATATCTGCCATTTTGGTTTTTATGGTTCTGGCCTTTCTTTCGAAGAGCTTTGTTTTCGGGCAGGTGATATTAGGCCCGTCCAAAATTGACTTCATCACGTACCGCGTACTGTGCCAGTTGTCGGATTTTTTCTCATTGCCGGCGCTGTGCATCGAGCAGCTCCCGTTTATCATTCAGAGCAGACAGATGACCGGGCAGTTTTCCATGCACATTACCTCTAGTTTGGTCGTTGGTTTGATCGCTTCCTTCCCCTACGTATTTTGGGAGGTATGGCGATTTATCAGCCCCGGATTGTACGACAAGGAAAAGAATGCAGCCCGTGGAGCCGTGTTTTTCGTGAGTTTGCTGTTTTTTATGGGGGCTAGTTTTGGGTATTTTATCCTTTCTCCTTTGTCGATCAACTTCCTGTCTAACTATCAGTTAGACCCCTCCATTGCCAACGAATTTGACATAACTTCGTATGTTTCTACCTTGTCCATGTTGGTGCTTGCATCGGCGGTGATGTTTCAATTGCCCATCGTGATTTATTTTCTAACCCAGGCGGGTTTGGTATCTTCCTTGATGCTAAAGACGTACCGAAGGCATGCTATCGTGGTGATCCTGGTCTTGTCTGCGCTGATTACTCCTCCGGATGTAATCAGCCAAATTCTGATAGCAATGCCTATTTTGGTATTGTATGAGGCCGGAATCATCATCGCCAAGCGGCTGGAGAAAAAGCGGAGGGAAGATGAATTGGAAAACGGGTTTTAAACCATTAGACATGTCTGAGAAAATTGCCATCGGCGGCGATCATGCCGGTTTTGCCTACAAGCAGCAGCTGATCGACCGGCTAGAAAAAAAAGGCTACGAAGTCAAGGACTTTGGTCCCTATACCGATGCATCGGTAGATTATCCGGATTACGTGCACCCTTTGTGCGAAGCGGTGGAATCGGGTGAATTTCGCCTGGGGGTAATCCTCTGCGGAAGCGGAAACGGAGTGGCGATCACGGCTAATAAGCACCAAGCCATTCGGGCTGCTATTTGCTGGAATGAGGAGCTGGCGGAGTTGGCTCGGCAGCACAACGACGCCAACCTAATCTCTATCCCTTCCCGGTTTGTTTCTTTCGAGCTTACCGAAAAAATGGTGTTGCGGTTTCTTACTACCGAATTTGAAGGAGGAAGGCATGCCAGACGCGTCAATAAGATACCCTGCTAATCGGTGATTGAGTAAAGGCCTGGCTTTCGCAATCAAACGCTTTCGTTTTATTCGGTTCTTTGGAGCAGCTGTCCATTTCTGCGGTAAAGCTGATCCAAAGCAGGAATACCGCTTGCCCACGAAGCATAGGTTGTGTCCACATCGATGATAAGGTCGGGGGAGGCTTTCCGTAGGTCGTTATAAAACTTCATTTTCCTGTCCATTGGATCCATTTCTTCAAAATACTGTCTGGTTAGCCGGAAATTCAGATAAGGATTGCCCAGTCCGGTTCTGGAGTAGCGGTCCAGATTTTCTCCCAGTACCATGACTTTTATATCCCCATCTGTTTGGGTAGTTTCCATTGACCTAGCCGCATAACTGTCAAACGCGGGGGTATGGCTTTGGTAGAATACCCAACCATAGCCGATCAGCGGTATTAGTAAGAGGTACCCGTAGGTCATGCCTTGCTGGGTGCTTCTTTTCTTACCGAGGCTGAGCAAGTGGGAGATAAAATAGACCAGCGGGGGGATAAGCATGACAAATTGGAACGGACTTACCCGATCGAGAAGAAAAAACGACCCCAGGTTTACCAATAAAAATACCAACATCAACTGATTTTGCTTTTGTTGGGTCACATTCATGCGGTGCTGCAGGCTATTATTGATATAACCGATAAGGGCGAGAAACAAGGGTAGGGAAAAAATCACCAAGAGCCAGTTGGTGTTGACGTGGTAAACAGGGGGCACCTTAAATCCCAGCAGCAGGTACAATTCAATGAATTCGCTTAGGCCATCCCGTAGAAAATAGTAGACCATACAAAGGCTCATTGGAAGCAAGTAGGCGGTAAGCAGCAGGCACAACTGCTGAAAGGAAATCCCAATGATAAACAAGCCTGTTAGTAGTAGGAAAGGGAGAAAGACCAGGTAAGGGAAATGAAAACAAAACGCCACGCCGCCCCAAAACCCCATCAACAGAACGGAAGGTACCGGATTGGCATTGATGGTCGTTTGGCTCAGTAAATGTCCCATTGCCAGCATTAGGAAAAGGCTGCCCATCAATGCCGGAGAAAGCGTCATGAAATCGAAGGATAGTTGAAAGGTGATGGCCATGATCAAGGCGGGCAGGTAGTTATTCTCCTCGTAGGCGTTGATTTTGATAAAAAGTTCGTTGGTAAAATAGATTTGGGAGATTAGTAGAACAAAAGCAATAATCCGAAACGAAAGCAGGGAATTGCCTGTCAGCAGTTCATTGAACCAATAAATTACCACTGAAAACGGCCCCGTACCGTCCAGCGTATCAACGTAGGGCAGGTTTCCTGCCGCCGTTCGCTCGCCCAGCATTTGCCAAAGCAATTCCGGTTGGGTAAGGGGAATGTCGATAAACGAATACGGAATCCGGAAAAGCAACAGTAGGAAAATGATTCCAACCATTCGCAATGGGTCGTTAATTTTGAAAAATTCAAGCAAGGCTTATATTTGTTTAAAACTCAATTTACGAAATTAAAGGTTACCCGTATATTTCACTAAATTTGTTACGAATAAAAACGGCAGCATGGAAACGAAGCGACAACAAAAATATTCGAAATTAATCCAAAAGGAGCTGGGAGAAATTTTTCAGCGGGAGGGGAAGCCGTTGGTAGGCAAAGCCATGGTGACCGTAGTTCGGGTACTGATGAGTCCGGACTTGGGTGTGGCGAAGGTAAATTTGAGTTTTTTACTGGCCGATAACCAGGCGTTATTTAAGCGGATAAATGAAAATAAGGGTCAGCTACGGAAATTCCTGGGCAACCGCATCGGGAAGTCGGTACGGGTGATTCCCGAATTGGTCTTTTACCTGGATGAGTCCGCTGCTTACGCCCAACACATGGACGAGGTGATTTCCAAACTGGAGATTCCGGACCCGTCGGATGAAACGGAAGACGAAGAAGAAAACTAACCAATGCACACTTGAACCTCTCCTATTTCATAGCGGCAAGGTACTTTAAGAGTAAAGCCAAAAAAAATTTCATCACGGTCCTGTCGAGGATTTCGATGATCGGTGTGGCCGTCGGAACCATGGCTCTGGTGGTCGTATTGTCCGTATTTAATGGATTGGAAGATCTGATAAAGGGGCTATATGCGTCCTTTGATGCGGATTTGAAGGTGATGCCGGTTATGGGGAAGTCGTTTGAAGTGGACGGGGACTTTCTCGCTTCCATAGAAAATAGCGAGGGAGTGGCCATTCTAACAGAGGTGATTGAGGACAATGCCCTGGTTCGCTACGGGGATCATCAGGTAGTGGCTACGTTAAAAGGTGTTTCGGATAATTTTCTGGGACAAAACCGCTTTGAAAAAGGGCGCCTTACGGGAGAAATGAGCTTGGGGGAGGAGGGTAGGCCCGAGGCCATTCTCGGTAGGGGCTTGTCGTATTTTCTTCTGTTTGATCTGGACGATGAATTTGAATTGATGCAGGTTTTTTATCCCAAAGAGCCCCGGGCGGGTAGCATTGATCCCTCTAGTATGTACAATCGCGAAGTGATCCGTCCCGCAGGGATATTTAGTATCGAAAAACAATATGACGACGAATACCTCATTGTCCCCTTGGATTTTGCCGCCCGCTTATTGGAGTACGGCGAACGGCGAACCGCGTTGGAAATCAAGGTAGCGGAAGGTTATTCCATTCAGGCGGTGAAGGACAATTTACGGCAATTACTGGGCGAAGATTTTTCGGTAAAAGACAGTGACGAGCAACATGCAAGCTTACTGATGACCATCCGGCTGGAAAAACTATTCGTTTTCCTTACCCTAACCTTTATTTTAGCAGTAGCGTCGTTCAATATATTTTTTTCACTGAGCATGCTCGCCATAGAAAAAAAGAAAGACATCGCGGTTTTGCTATCCATGGGGGGAACGCGTCGGTTTATCCGAGCCATTTTTTTGAAGGAAGGGGCCATTATCGCCTTTTCGGGGGCAGTTGCAGGTTTGTTGCTTGGTTTCTTGATTTGCTGGATTCAGGATAGGTTCGGTTTGGTTTCACTGGGTGTTACCTCCTCCATTGTGGATGCCTACCCGGTAAAGATGCAATGGACGGACTTTTTGTATACCAGTCTGAGTGTGATCATCATTACCCTGTTGGCATCTTACCGGCCGGCCTTGATTGCCTCGAAGGTTTCTACCACCCGACATTTATAGCCGATAAAAGGGATGATCTCTTTAAATTTTTTAAATATTTCTGTAATTTGCAAACTGCCAAATCTAAAAAACACAGCAATACGTTCCTTTTTGTTCAAAAACACCTGCAATGAAAGTAGCTTCCGAAAAGCCGTTTGAAATCGTATATTCTCTTTTTAGTCATGAGTTTCTTGGTATTCTTTTTGAGTCTTTTGCGGTACAGCTGGACGAAAAAGGGAGGTTGTCTTTTGCGTATCAGAATATTTCCTACAAGAATGCGCGTGAATTTGAGGGAGGCATCGATGACACCGACCTGGAGCTGATACGCCTGATGGACAGCATGCAGCAGGAAGCGATCATAAAAAAGTTTAATGTAAAAAATAACAAGCCCAAAGAATTTTTACGGAAGGTATTCGAGGAAGGGCAGCAAACGCAGGCCAATAAGGAAATACAAAAGCTAATCGAGGATAGGCTGGAAATTACCCGGGCAAAAATTTTGGAAAAAATCAAACACAAGCGCTTGTTTGAAATGGGAAACGATGGAAATCCGGTATGGAAGGAAATCGAAATCATGCCCGAGAAAGCATCTGTGCTTTTTCATTTCCGGAGAAACGAAGAAAACACGCATTATTTCCCAACCATCAAGTATAAAAGCGAAAAACTGGAATGGCAGTACAAAGGAAGCTATCTTATTTGCCACCAACCGGCCTGGCTGGTGGTCGATTCTCGACTTTTTAGCTTCGAAAAGGATGTGGATGGGAAAAAGCTGCTTCCTTTTTTGAATAAAAAGTTTATCGTTATTCCCAAAAAAGTTGAGGAATCCTATTACCAAAAGTTTGTGACCCAGTTGCTGGCTTCCTTTGATGTGTTTGCGAAAGGCTTCGAAATCAAAGTAGAGCGATCCGATCCCCAACCGATCTTGTTTTTAGGCGATTTGCCGGGTAACCCTACCGTGGATATGTTTGGAAAAAACACCGGTATCGAAGAAGAAGAGAAAATGGTATTTGATCTTCGATTTACGTACGGAGACTATACCTTTAGAGCAGATCAGGCCAAACCTACCAATGTGGAATTGGAAAAAAACGGAGATGATTATACCTTTCATAAGGTAGTGCGGGATCTGGACCGAGAAACCTACTATGGAGATTTCCTAAAGTCGAAAGGGTTGCCGGTAAGGAATGGCCGGTTTTCCATGTCCAAGCGGGAAGCCTACGACTGGATCATTAACCATCGACCGGGTTTGGACGAGTTGGGCATAAAAATTCACCAGACTTCTCAGGATAAAGGCAAGAAGTATTTCATTGGTTCGGCCAAGATCAATGTGAAAATCCACGAAAAAATCGATTGGTTCGATGTAGAAGCTACCGTTACGTTTGGAGAGTACGAAATATCCTTCCTGAAATTCAGGAAATTACTCATGAAAGGTAAAACGGAAATCCAACTTCCAAATGACGAGGTGGCCATTATTCCAAAATCCTGGTTTGTGAATTATGGAGAGATTTTTTCGTTTATGGAAGAGAAGGAGGCCGAACAGGGCAACTTCAAATTAAAGAAGCATCACATTGCATTGGCGCAAGAACTCGAGAAAGGGAATCTAATCAAACTGTCTTTGAGTGAGCGGCTGAAAAAATTGAAAGATTTTTCTTCCATTGACGATTACGCCTTGTCCCATTACTTCAAAGGTACACTTCGTCCGTATCAGAAGGCGGGTTATAATTGGATGCGGTTTCTCAACGAGTACAATTTTGGTGGATGCCTGGCTGACGATATGGGCCTGGGAAAAACCGTGCAAACCCTGGCATTGCTGGCCATGGAAAAGGAACGTTCGGAGGGAACTACTTCGCTGCTCGTCATGCCCACCTCCCTGATATACAACTGGGAGCTGGAGGCCAAAAAATTCACTCCTAAACTGCGAATACTAATTTATACTGGGACACAGCGCATCAAGGACTGCAGCCAGTTTGGGCGGTACGATCTGGTGCTGACCTCGTACGGCATCGCCCGATTGGATATCGAAATTTTAAAGGAGTTTTATTTTAACTATATCATTCTGGACGAATCTCAGGCGATCAAAAACCCCGATAGCATCATTTCCAAAGCAGTGATCCAACTAAAGAGCAATCATAAACTGATTTTGACAGGTACTCCGGTTGAAAACGGTACCATGGACCTGTGGTCGCAGATGAACTTTATCAATCGGGGCCTGTTGGGTGGGCAAACAGCGTTTAAGAAACAGTTTTTGATGCCCATCGAAAAAAAGAACGACACCGACAAAATTGGAAAGCTCAACGCGATGATCAAGCCTTTTATCCTTAGGAGGCTAAAATCTCAAGTGGCCACCGACCTTCCGGAAAAAGTGGTCAATGTACAATACTCTACCATGACCTCGGAACAGGAAAGCGCCTACGAGGATGTCAAGGCCTATTACCGGGACAAGATCATTGATGAGTTATCTATTCCCGGAGTTTCCAAGAAATCGCTCACCTTACTGAGAGGGTTGACTCAGCTCCGCCAACTGGCAAATCATCCAAAAATGGTGGACGAGGGATACACCGGCGACTCAGGTAAACTGGAAGACGTGACCTATATGGTAAAATCCACGGTAAGTGAAGGGCATAAAGTATTGATTTTTAGTCAATTTGTCAGGCATCTGGCGATTGTCAAAGAATTCTTATGCCAGGAACAAATCCCCTTTGCCTATTTGGATGGCGCAACGAAAGACCGGCAGGCACAAGTAACCCGCTTCCAGGAAGATCCCAACATACAGGTATTCCTGATTTCGCTCAAAGCTGGTGGAGTGGGCCTAAATCTGACCAAAGCGGAATACGTGTTTTTGTTGGACCCCTGGTGGAATCCTGCCGTAGAGTCGCAGGCCATTGACCGAGCTCATCGCATCGGTCAACAAAATAAAGTAATCATTTATAAGTTCATTACCCGAAATACGGTTGAGGAAAAGATCATGGCGCTTCAGGAACGAAAAATGGCGCTTGCGGGCGAATTGATCAGTACCGAGGAGAGTTTTATCAAAAGCCTTAGCCAGGAAGATATTTCCGCATTGCTTGCTTAACCTTTTTCCCTACAGCATCTGCCGATAACTCAATAACCTATCCCATGCATACTGCCATACTCATCATCCAATGCAAAGACAACAAAGGCATTGTCGCCGCCGTTTCCCGGTTTTTGTTCGAAAATAATGGAAATATTTTGGCCATTGATCAATACATAGACGAGGAGATCGGGGATTTTTTCATGCGAGCAGAGTGGGAACTTGATACCTTTGGAATTGCCAAAGACCAAATTCACGAACAATTTGGCAGTCAGGTAGCGGCGGTTTTTGACATGAACTATACCTTGTCATTTAATTTCCCAAAGCCAAAAATGGCGCTGTTCGTTTCAAAATTGTCACACTGTTTGTTTGACATACTCAGCCGGTATTATTCCGGGCAGTTTCAGGTGGATATCCCCCTGGTTATTTCCAATCACCCGGACCTTGAGCCGGTGGTCAAGGCCTTTGGGATTCCTTTCTATCACCTGCCGGTAACGAAGGCAAACAAAGCGAGCCAGGAAGCAGAACAGATTCGCTTGCTTCAGGCGCATGGTGTCGATTTTGTAGTGCTAGCCCGGTACATGCAGATTTTGTCCCCTGTTTTTATCTCCCATTTTCCAAACAGCATCATCAATATCCACCATTCGTTTTTACCGGCCTTTGTCGGCGCAAAACCCTACCACGCTGCCTACAAAAGAGGGGTGAAAATAATTGGTGCAACAGCCCATTACGTGACGGAAGAACTGGACGCAGGGCCCATCATCGAGCAGGATGTGGCGCGCGTAAGGCACCACAATACCGTCGATGAGCTGGTGCAAATCGGGCAGGACGTCGAAAAAGTAGTGCTTTCCAGGGCCATCAAATACCACCTGGCCCAAAAAATTAAGGTAGTGGGCAACCGCACCATTATTTTTAGCTGAGCCGGATGCTTTTTTGACGAAAGTCCGGTCTCTTCATTCGACCTAATTTTTTTCCATTTCTACCAGGATGTTTCCGCCATCGTCGTAAAGTACCAATGTTCCGGCACGGTAGGTATAGCTGGTACTGGATTCCAGATTGGAAAGGAACCGTTTTTCCAGGTTGATGTCGTCGCAGGAATCGGTGTCCGCATACAGCGTCGAAAACTTAATTTGCTCCCGGTTATAGGTGGCAGCCCCCCGGTAGTCGTTGCACCCGGCAAATCCGCCAATTGCCTGTTCCTCCTTAAATTCGAGCGAAAGATCGGCTAATTTCTCCTTTGCGGCCGAAGATCCCGCCAAATCCGTTACGAACCAATCGTGATCCGATAGCTCCACGGGTTCGGGATTGCAGGCAACCAAACCGATGGCCAGGAAACCTGTAAGAACTGTTGTGAATAAGAATTTCATAGAATCGTTTTTACGTTTGAAATATCGGATACCAGGATGTGCCTGGTAAGTAAGTCAAGCAAATACCATTCTAAAAACCGATTAGGAGATAATTTTTCTGGGAATATCGTGGGGCAACCGGGTCAATAGCTCGTAATTGACCTGTTGGGTGGATTCCCCAAAGGAGGCAACCGTGATCTCATTTCTTTTTTGGCGGCCGATGATCACCACCTCATCCCCCTTACGGGCCTTTTGGAGATCGGTGATATCGATGGATATGGCATTCATCGTGACGGTCCCTACTACCGGAAGGATTTTCCCATGAATCAGCACTTTTCCCAAATTGCTCAGGTTCCGGCTGAATCCATGGCAGTACCCGATGGGTACCAGCGCAATGGTCATGTTGCGGGACGCCATGTAGCTGTTGCCATAGCCCACAAAATCACCAATTTTCACCTTTTTGACACTCATCACCTGGCTTTTCCAACTGATCAATCGTTTCAAAGGATTTTTCATGTTCGGAGCCAGCTGTTTAAATTTAAACATGTAGGTTTCCTGACTGGGCCAGAAGCCGTACTGAGCGATTCCGATGCGTACCATATCCATGATGGTCTCGGGGTAGCTCAGGGAAGCGGCCGAGCAGGCAGTGTGGTATTTATCAAAATACAAGCCCTTTTCCTGAAACCATTGTTTGAATTCCAGGTAGGTTTTAATCTGATTTTGAATACGAACGTAATTGCCGACACTTTCCGCTCCGGCGTAATGGGTGCAAAGACCGCACAACTGTAGGTTTTCCCGGTTTGAAAGCAGTACTTCCGCCAGGGCGGTTCGTTCCTCCCATTCAAAACCCGTCCGATGAAACCCGGTTTCGACTTCTACATGGATTTTTGCCTTTTTCCCGAGAGTTTTGCTGGTTTCGATGGCGCATCTCAATCGGTCTAGCTCAAATACATAGAAGCTGATTTCGTGCTGGATCAGGTAGGGGATACTCTCGTTGTCCACCATTCCCATGATCATGATTTCACTGTTTTTTGTGGAGGAAGCTTCCACCCGGATGGCCTCATCGGTGCTGAACGTGCTGAAGTGCCGAATTCCAGCGCTTTCTGCTATTTTCACGGTGTTTTCTATCCC
The DNA here is from genome assembly GCF_900109255.1 of Cyclobacterium xiamenense. Taxonomy (NCBI): domain Bacteria; kingdom Pseudomonadati; phylum Bacteroidota; class Cytophagia; order Cytophagales; family Cyclobacteriaceae; genus Cyclobacterium; species Cyclobacterium xiamenense. Next base: position 321,643 of record NZ_FNZH01000003.1, read on the forward strand.
GTGGCCGTAGGCATTTCCTTTGACGACCGAAGAGATGGTGACGTGCGACCCTACCTGACTTCGAATAAATTTGAGGTTATTTTTGTAAGCGCTCTTGCTCAGTTCGATGTAGGAGGTGTGAACCATAAAATTAATAGTTTAGTTTTTTGATGATGGCTGTAAAAAGCGCGACACCCGTCTCCAGGATTTCGTCCGGAAAATCGTAATGCCCCTCGTGAAGTTGGGGTTGTTGCTTGCCCGCGCCCAAGCCGAATAGAAAGCTGTTGGTCAGGGAGGCAAATTTGCCAAAATCCTCTGACCAGCGAAACGGAGTCCGAATATGTTTTCGCTTTAAGGCGAGTTCTTTGGCGGCGTCATTTACCAGTTCCCAGGGTACCACGTCGTTGATAACGGCCTCAAATTCCTCGCAATAGCTGATGTTATAGTCCAGGCCCTGCTCCCTGGCAATCAAGCCAGCTAGTTTTTCTGCATGGTTGGTCAGGGCCTGCATGGTCTTGTTGTCGAAGGTACGTAGGGTAGCCATCACTTGTGCTTCACCGGGAGAGGTCCCAAAGGCAATCTCTCCCAGTTGGGCATGGATGACGGTTACCAACGAGAAGTCCGGGATGCTTTCGGGTAATTTTTCCAAAGCGATTATCAATTTGCACATGGCTTCTGCCGGGCTCAAGCCGTCTTCCGGATGTGCGGCATGGCTTGTTTTCCCATGTAAGGAAATGGTCATTCCTTTAGAAGCAGCGGTAAATGCACCTTTTTTTAGAACAATTTCATTTTTGGTGTAACCGGGCAGGTTGTGCAGGGCAAAAGCAAAATCTGGCTGTATCTGCGCGAAATTTGTTGATTCAATCACCTGGGTAGCCCCCAGTCCGGTTTCCTCAGAGGGCTGGAAGATCAAGACCACCTTTCCTTTCTCGGGTCGTTGCGCTGCCAGTTCCAGTCCTACACCGCAAACGATGGCCATGTGACCGTCATGGCCACAGGTGTGGGAGACACCCTGATTTTTGCTTTTATGGCGGTGATTCCCCACTTCTGGAATTGGTAGTGCGTCCAGCTCCGCCCGAATCAGCGTGGTTGGGCCTTTTTCTTTTCCTTTAAAAACCACCCCTAGCCCATAGGGCCCCAGGTCTTCCACGATTTCATCCGGCTGTAGCGCCTCGAAAAAAGCTTTTATCTTTGAAGAGGTTTGCTGTTCTTTTCCGGAAACTTCCGGTTCCTGATGCAACTCCTTTCTGAAAGCACGTATTTTTTTTACTGTTTGGGAATTCATTGTAATGCAAGTCAATTGTTGTGTTTACTACCAAAAGGCCTGGAGACCCAGCCAGGAACAGGGGTCCGGGCAATTGGATAAATAGTGATCGGTTTCCATCTCTGTACAAACTCCTGGATAGTCTCCCGACCAATTGCCCAAATCACGAATGATCTGAAAATGCACGTGTGGAGGCCAGTTTCCATTCTCTCCGGCCGGACCCAAATGTCCGATTTTTTCTCCGCTAAGAAAAGTTTGTCCGGGTTTTAACTGATTCAGGTCTTTACGACTCAGGTGGCCATACAGGCTAAAGATTGTTTCTTTCTGCCAGTGATGTTCCAGGATGATCGTGGGCCCATAATTTCCAAAACCGGCGTTATCCTGAAAACTGTGCACCTTTCCCGGCAGCGGGCAAAATACAGCTGTTCCGGAAGGAGCCCAGATATCCACGCCCAGGTGGATGTTTCGGAAGGTACACAGTTGGTGTGCAAATACCTGGCTTCGCTGGTAAATTGCTCGTTTTTCAGCATATCCGCCCACACCGTATTTCTTTTGCCCGTCTGCCAGCAGACCTGAGATAAAGGCCGAAAACGCCAGGGTATCCTGCAAGTCAATCTGGCATAAGGACCTGTTCGCGGCGCTCATGTCCAGGCCGAGGGTATTGTCCCTGTTGAGCGCTTCCCCCATTAGCGGGAAGAAATCGGTTGTTTGTGTGGCCATATGCGGTATGCAAAAACAATTTCTAAAAACAGACTCAATATAAGGATTTTGTTAGCGGGTAAAAGGGAATCCCACGGATTTCTGGATGCAAAGATTCAACCAAAGTCTTTGCCGCTTTTGGATTTTTATGCATTTTTAGCCTATGAAAAAGAAGCTGGAAATTGATTCACACAGCATCGTTGAAGCGCGTGAGCGAATCGATGCCTTCGTGCATTGGACGCCGCTGATGCGTTCATCCGCTATCAACAAGCTTGCAGGATGTGAGTTGATTTTTAAGTGTGAGAATTTTCAGAAAGTGGGCGCTTTCAAAGCCAGGGGAGCGGCAAACGCGGTACTAAAGCTGCAGCCTTCCCAACGGGAGAAAGGAGTAGCTACACACTCCTCCGGTAACCATGCTGCGGCCCTGGCACGGGCTGCCTCCGCAGCTGGAATCCCGGCCTATATCGTGATGCCCGCTACTGCTCCGGAAATAAAAAAACGGGCCGTGAGAGAATACGGAGGACTGATTTTCGAATGTGAGCCTAACCTGCAGGCCCGGGAGGAAGGTCTTCGGTCCGTTGTGTCCACCTATGGAGCGGTTTTTATCCCTCCCTATGACCATTGGGATGTAATAGAAGGTCAAGCTACCTGCGCTTACGAAATCGTTGAATCCGGCTTGTCCCTCGATGTATTGATGACGCCGGTTGGAGGTGGAGGACTACTTTCCGGGACGGCACTTGCGACCCATTTTTTTTCGCCCGAAACGAAGGTGATCGGCGCAGAACCTGAAGGTGCAGACGATGCTCAAAAGTCCTTCCTGGCCGGAAAACGGATTCCATTGCAACAGGCAAATTCCATCGCGGATGGATTGTTGACTTCATTGGGAGAAATAAATTTCGCTATCATATCCCGCTACGTCACGGACATCCTTACGGTCAGTGATGATGAAATCATTGCTGCCATGAAATTGATCTATGAACGAATGAAGTTGGTGGTAGAGCCCAGTTGCGCGGTGCCTCTTGCCGTGGTATTGCGAAATAAATCCCGTTTTCAGGGGCAGCAGGTGGGAATTATCTTATCGGGAGGCAATGTGGACCTGGCTCGGCTGCCTTTTCGGTGAGGCCGTTCTTTTTTTCCTAACCTATTGGCCCGGGTAAAGTCCTTTTAGCTGAGTGACGGTGTAATCCACTTCCTCATGCGTAGTGAAGCGGCTGAAGGAAAACCGTACGTTTTCTCTTTCCGGATCCGCACCCAGCGCTTGCAGGACATGGGAACCCAATCGGGCACCACTGCTGCAAGCCGATCCTCCGGATGCGGAAATGCCCGCGAGATCCAGGTGAAACAAGAGCATGCCACGGGTAGCTTCATTGGGAGGAAAACCGACGTTAAGGACGGTGTACAGACTCCGGGATGGATCCCCGGACAAGCCATTAAAGGTGACTCCTGGTATGGCTTGCTGAAGCTGCCGTATGAAATAATCTTTCAGGGCGGAAACCTGCTGCCGGTGTTGTTCTTGGTTTTCCTGGGCGATTTCCATGGCTTTGGCCATGCCGGCGATTGCGGCAATGTTTTCGGTACCCCCTCTACGATTCCGTTCCTGAGAGCCCCCTTCGATTAGGGGAGGGATTTTTTTAGCTTTATTGATGTATAGAAATCCCACTCCTTTTGGTCCGTGAAATTTATGGGCCGATCCAACAATGGCATCGACGGACAGCTCTTGTAAATTAAGCGGGTAGTGGCCGACGGTTTGAACCGTGTCCGAATGAAAATAGGCTCCGTGTTCCCGACAGTATTGCGACACGGCAGCCAGGTCGGCGAGGTTGCCAATTTCGTTGTTGCCGTGCATGAGGGATACCAGGGAGCGGGGATTTTTTTGGAGAAGTTGCTCCAGTTGTTCCAGATTCACCGAGCCGTTTGCGTCGACGTCTAGCAAAGATAGGGTAATGCCAAGCCTCCTGCTGGCCTGCTCGACCACGTGCAAAACCGCGTGGTGTTCCAACGGGGAACTAATAATTTGCTGAATTCCATAGGCAGAAATCGCTCCCAGGAGGGCCGTGTTATCGGCTTCCGTACCGCCGGAGGTAAAAACGATTTCCCCGGGACTAACGCACAGCAGGGAAGCGATTTTTTTTCGGGCTTTTTCCAGTTCCACCCGTGCATTTCTGCCGTGGGCATGTACCGAGGAAGGGTTTCCGTAGTTACCCGTAAAAAACGGCATCATGGCCTCCAATACCCGTTCGTCCAGGGGCGTTGTAGCGGCATTGTCTAAATAGATCGAGGGCATACTGGCCATGCGTAGGGGGGCGGAAATTAGCTTTTCTCGGCAATGATTTCTTTGATATCCAACATGATTTTGTTGGCGAGGTGGTCGGCAGTTGCGGAGGTTTCCGATTCGGAGTAGATACGAATGATGGGTTCGGTATTGGACTTTCTCAGGTGCACCCATTCCTTGTCGAATTCGATCTTTACACCGTCGAGGGTGTTGATCGGATACTTCTGGTACTTCAATTTGATTCGATCAAGGATACCGTCCACATTGATGGTAGGCGTGAGTTCAATCTTGTTTTTTGAGATGAAATAATTGGGGTAGCTGGCCCTAAGTCGACTGGTTGTTTTTCCAAACTTAGCCAGATGGGTCAGGAATAAGCCAATGCCCACCAAGGCGTCTCGGCCATAATGAGATTCCGGATAAATGATCCCTCCATTTCCTTCACCGCCAATGATGGCATCCGTAGCTTTCATTTGATTAACGACATTCACCTCGCCCACAGCCGCGGCCTGGTACTGCCCGCCCCTCTTGTCGGTGACGTCCCGAAGGGCCCGTGTGGAGCTCAGGTTGGAAACGGTGTTGCCCGTTTTTTGCGAGAGTACGTAGTCCGCCACAGCCACGAGCGTATATTCTTCGCCGAAGAAGCTCCCGTCTTCGTTTAGAAAGGCAAGGCGATCCACATCCGGGTCGACCACGATGCCCAGGTCATAATTTCCATTTTCCAGCTTTAGTGAAATATCCCGCAGGTGCTCGGGAAGGGGCTCAGGATTGTGAGGAAACTCCCCGTTGGGTTCACAAAACAGCTCTTCCACCAGTTCCACGCCGAGGGCTTTTAGCAGCCTTGGCACAGCTAAACCTCCAGTAGAATTCACACAGTCAACAATGATTTTAAATTTTCGCTCGGCGATTGCTTCCCGGTCCACCAGGTCGAGGTCAAGTACGTGCTGGATGTGGTAGTCGAGGTAGTCGTCGTTTTTGCTATAGGTTCCCAGCTTGCGAACTTCTGCAAATAGGAAGTCATCCGTTGCTGCTTTTCGCAAGACTTCCTGACCCTCGCTGTCAGAAATGAACTCGCCCTGCTTATTTAGAAGCTTTAAAGCATTCCATTGAATGGGATTGTGACTGGCGGTCACGATGATTCCCCCTCCGGCATTTTCTCTGGGAACGGCCAATTCTACGGTTGGGGTAGTGCTTAGGCCCAGGTCGACCACATCCAGTCCCATCCCCAGCAGGGTTTGGGTTACCAGTTGCGCAACCATTTCTCCGGACAAGCGCGCATCCCTGCCGATAACAATTTTTTTCTGATCGGAATTTTCCAGGACCCAGGCGCCGTAAGCGGCGGAAAATTTTACAATATCCAGCGGAGTCAGGCCTTCTCCGGGTTTCCCACCGATGGTGCCCCGTATACCTGAGATTGATTTGATTAATGCCACGTAAAAGAAATTTATAAAAGAATGTGTAAAAGTAGGTCCATTTGCATCTGCCAGGGCATCCTTCTTATTTAAACCGGGCCATTACCTTGTCCACCTCGTTGTCGGGGTTGCCGCAAGAAGCGTCGGAATCCACTTTTTTTCCGCAATAGCCGCAGGTTCCCCCATCTTTGTTTAGGTAGGGGTTTTGAGAGGCGCAGGTTCCTTTGAACTGTCCGTTTTTAAGGAAAATAAGCCTTACAGACATCAAAATGAAAAAAATCGCCAGGAATGCCAATGTTAAATATACAGTTGTCATATCAAATTTATTTCTGCAAATTTACGTATTACTTTCAAAACGTTCCTACCGACGTATAAGTTTCCTAGCAATTTTATACCTATGTCCGAAAAGAGGAAATCCCAACTGACAGCTTTTGATCAATTGTTGACCATTATGGATGAACTGCGGGAGCAATGTCCCTGGGATAAAAAGCAGACCATGGAGACGCTCCGGTACCTGACGATCGAAGAGACCTTTGAGTTATCGGATGCCATCCTCGATAGCGATCTGGAAGAAGTTAAGAAGGAGTTGGGGGATTTGTTGCTTCACATTGTTTTTTACGCGCGACTGGGTGATGAGCAGCGGGCTTTTGATATTGGGGCGGTGATTCGGCAGCTAAACGAGAAGCTGATCAGACGGCATCCGCATATCTATGCGGAGACGGAAGCGAAGGACGAAGAGGCCGTCAAACAGAACTGGGAGAAAATCAAGCTTAAGGAAAAGGGAAACCAAAGTGTCCTGGGAGGCGTACCCAAGTCGCTTCCTGCTTTGATCAAAGCCATGCGGATTCAAGAGAAAGCACGTGGGGTAGGATTTGATTGGGAAGCCGACGAGCAGGTCTGGGAGAAAGTACAGGAAGAACTACAGGAATTCAAAGAGGCCATGGATCAGCGGGAGCGGGACAGAGATGCAGTGGCGGCCGAATTTGGAGATGTGCTCTTTTCTCTGATCAATTATGCCCGATTCCTGGATATCAATCCGGAGGAGGCACTGGAACGTACCAACCGAAAATTCATCCACCGGTTTCAATTTTTGGAAAAAGCAGCCAGAAATTCCGGAAAATCACTTGCGGATATGAGTCTGGCTGAAATGGACGTATTTTGGGAGGAAGCAAAAAAACGGGAGTGAAAAAATGGCGCAAGAAAATAAAATTTCGGAAGCCTGATTATCCACCTTTTCGTTTGACCCATCATGCAAAAAAATTATAATTTTTCAAGTTTATCCACAAAGTAACGATTTTTTTAACTATATAAATGCCTGAAAAACAGTAGAATAAATAAGGGTATTCACTCGATGTGAATAACTGGAAGAAAATGTGGATAAAAAAAGCTTGCTTTTTTCATTCGCTGAATGCCGCGTAATTAGCTGGTTTTTGCCGGTTGGTTTTGTCGCCGTTTCTTTGGTTACGCCTCCCGCAGCTCCCTTATTTAATTGCCGGGAATAGAATTTAATTTTGTTCGCTGCCCGGTAACCGGGCTTACAATAGCCGGACAATTTCATCCAGGTAATCCCGGTTATTTGAAAGCCGCGGTACTTTGTTTTGTCCTCCGAGTTTCCCTTTGGATTTGAGCCATTTCTCAAACAATCCCTCTTCGACCAGGTGGACGATCGGTAATTTGAGTACCATGTCGCGGTAGCGTTTGGCATCGTAATCTGAATTGGCTGCACGCAGCTCTTCGTCCAGGATTCGAACAAAGGTCTCGCGGTCCTCTGGGAAATGCACAAACTCGATGATCCACTCGTGTGTACCCTGTTCCTGATTATCGCCAAAATACACGGGTGCTGCGGTAAAGTTGCTAATGCTGGCTCCGGTGATTTTGCACGTATTTTCGATGGCTTTTTCAGCGTTTTCTACGATGAGTTCTTCGCCAAATGCGTTGATAAAGTGCTTGGTACGTCCGGAAATTTTGAAACGATAGGGCCGGATGGAGGTAAACTTCACGGTGTCCCCAATTTTATAGCGCCAGAGTCCGGCATTCGTCGTAATCAGCAAGGCATAGTTTTTCCCCACTTCTACCTCATCCAGGGGAATGACTGTAGGCTGCTCCTGCTCCAGTTCTTCCATAGGGATGAATTCGTAAAAAATTCCATAATCGAGCATTAACAGCAGTTCGTCACTGTCGATTTGGTCTTGAATACCAAAAAAACCTTCGGAGGCATTGTATGTTTCCATGTAATGCATTCCTTCCGAAGGGATGAGTTTCTGAAAAAGGTTTCGGTAGGGACCAAAGGCCACTGCACCATGAAAAAACACTTCCAGGTTGGGCCAGACATCCAGAATGTTGCTGCTTCCGGTCTTTTCGAGAACTTTATCGATCAAAACGAGCGTCCAGGTAGGCACGCCAGTTAGGCTGGTTACGTTTTCGCCAATCGTTTCCTCGGCCATTTTTTCGATTTTTTCCTCCCACTCACTCATGAGGGCGACCTCCAGGCTGGGCGTTCGGGCCAATTGTGCCCATTTGGGTAGGTTGCGCATAATGACCGCTGAGATGTCGCCATAGGAACTACTTTTGTTGTAATCCAGCGGGTTGGTTTGCAGGCTGCCGCCAATAGACAGGCTTTTTCCGGTAAAAAGTTTGGTATTGGGATAGTTGGTTACGTAGAGGGAAAGCATGTCTTTTCCTCCTTTGAAGTGGCATTCTTCCAAACTCTCCGGCGATACCGGTATGAATTTACTGCGGGAGGAGGTAGTACCGGAGGACTTGGAAAACCAATGGATGGGGGTGGGCCATATCACGTTCTGCTGGCCTTTCATCGTCTGTTCGATATAAGGCATGATGCTTTCGTAGTCGTGCATAGGCACCCACTGATTAAAATCTTTGTACGAGGAAATTTGCCTGAAATGATGCTTTTTACCAAACTCGGTGTCTCTGGCGGTGTAGATCAATTTAAACAGAATCTCGTGCTGGATTTCGAGGGGGTTGTTTTTGAATTTTTCAATCTGACCAATCCGGTTCTTAAAGATCCAGGTCATAAAGGTATTGATGACTTCCATGTGGGGGATTTCCGTTTAAATTTTTCTTTTTAGCTCAAAGTTTTTGCCCAGATAAACCTTTCGGACCTGCTCGTCTGCAGCGAGTTCCTCGGCAGTACCGGCTTTGAGTAGCCGACCTTCAAACATTAAATAAGCACGGTCGGTGATGGAAAGTGTCTCGTTTACATTGTGGTCGGTGATCAGGATCCCGATGTTTTTGTCTTTAAGTTTGGCAACGATGTATTGGATTTCTTCTACCGCAATGGGGTCTACTCCGGCAAAGGGTTCGTCCAGAAGCACAAACTTGGGGTCCACCGATAGTGCCCGGGCGATTTCGGTTCGTCGCCGTTCTCCCCCGGAGAGCACCATGCCGAGGTTTTTCCGTACATGGGTAAGGCTGAATTCCTCCAGAAGCTGATCCACTTTTTCCTTTTGCTCCTTTTTAGGTAAGCTGGTCATTTCCAATACCGCCAGGATATTCTCTTCTACCGTGAGTTTCCGGAAAACTGAAGCTTCCTGAGCCAGGTAGCCGATTCCCAGTTTTGCCCGCCTATACATGGGGAGGGAGGTGATGTCATCTCCGTCCAGGAAGACCCTTCCGCCGTTAGGCTTGATTAGGCCCACGATCATGTAGAACGACGTAGTCTTACCGGCTCCGTTGGGCCCCAATAGCCCGACAATTTCTCCCTGTTCTACGGAGACGGAGATGTCATTCACCACCTTTTTTTTCTTGTATATCTTGATCAGGTGTTCTGCCCTTAATATCATTGTTAGTCAAATTTGATATCCTTTACGTACAATTGGAGGCTGCTGGTGTTGCGAAAGGTATTTTCTCGAATTTCGAATGCGATATTAAAACGCATTTTACTGTTTAGCAACTCGTAGTACTTAGCAAATCCGAAGCCAATACAGACGGGACGGGTATTTTGTCCGTCTTGAATGATTTCAAACCGGAGGTGTTTGTCTTTTAAAACCCGCACGTTTTCGGCATGTACCTGATTTGCGCAAAAAACAGGCTCCGGATTGCCCGGACCAAAGGGAGCCATTTGCTTTAAAATGTTGTAAAACCGGTAGTTAATTTGATCCAAAATCAGTTCCTCGTCGATCTCAAGAATGGGTTTTAAGTGAATCTCACTGACTCGTTCGCTGACAATGGATTCAAATTTCTTTTGAAAGGCGGGGACGTTTTCGACGGATAAGGTAAGTCCGGCAGCGTATTTATGTCCGCCAAATTGCTCCAGTAAATCGCTGCAAGCAGCGATGGCTTCGTAAATATCAAAGTCGAAAACGGAGCGTGCGCTGCCGGTGGCCTTGTTATTGGATTCGGTGAGGATGATCGTAGGCCGGTAATATTTTTCGATGCAGCGGGAAGCCACGATGCCGATAACCCCCTTGTGCCAATCTTCTTTAAACAGCACGGTACTTTTGGAGCTGCCATTTTGTTCCTGGGTATCGATCATTTCCAACGCTTCCCGGGTGATGTTTTCATCGAAATTTTTTCGGGCAGCATTGACATCTTCAACCAGCTCGGCCCTTCGGACGCCTTCGTCAAGGCTGGAAGCAATGAGTAATTCCACAGAAGCTTTGGCATGTTCCAGGCGACCGGAGGCGTTGATCCTCGGACCGATTTTGAATACAATGTCGGTGATGTCGATGTCCTTTTCGACTTTGCCCTTAAGGATCAACGCTTTGATTCCGGGCCTTGGGTTATTGTTGATCCGGTCCAGTCCGTAGTAGGCGAGAATACGGTTCTCCCCGGTGATGGGGACGATATCCGAAGCGATACTGATGGCGACCAGGTCCAGGTAGGAGTACAGGTTTGCCTGACTTCGCCCGGTGAATTCCGAGAAGGCCTGAACCAATTTAAAGCCCACCCCACAGCCACTCAGTTCTTTGTACGGATAGGAGCAATCCTCGCGTTTGGGATCCAAAACGGCGATGGCTTTGGGAAGCTGCTCGCCGGGGGTGTGGTGATCACAGATGATACAATCCACCCCCAATTCATTAGCCAAATCGATTTTGTCCAGGGCTTTAATGCCACAGTCCAGGGACACCAGAAGCTTGAACTTGTTTTCTGCGGCATACCGAACGCCTTTTTCCGAAATACCGTACCCTTCTTTGTACCGATCGGGGATATAAAAGGCCACGTGTGGGTAAAACGAGGTAAGAAAACTGTAAAACATGGCGACAGAGGTGGTCCCGTCCACGTCGTAATCGCCATATACCAAAATGGGCTCGTTGTTTTCAATGGCCCTGACGAGTCGGTTTACAGCCAGATCCATGTCCTTCATGCGCATGGGATCGTGTAGTTTGTCGAGGTCCGGACGAAAAAAATCTTTGGCTTGCTGAAAATCCGCTATACCCCGATTTACCAGCATGTTCGCAAGGGTAGGGTTTACGTTGATATCGCTGCTCAGGCGTTCGACGGTCTCTTCTAGCGCCTTGTGTTTACGTTTCCATCTAAAATCCATACTGGGGTAAATTACAAAACAAACAGGCCGGACAGGGCAAAAAATTCCCATATCTTCGCTAAAAAACGAAAGCAATGCCCAAACATCAGGAGGCTAGCCGCTTAAAATTACTCAATCACCTCGGTAAGTACCTCCTTAAGTGGGACGCGTTCACCGTCCTTGTACGGCACGATCCAGGCTTCTTTTACGCCGATTTTGCGTAGTTTTTTCTTGAATGCATCGGCCATCTCGTAGTCCCGAAACTGGCCCAGCACGTATTTGATGTAGCCGTCCTGGTCGATAATTTTGAGGTCGCTGCCATTTTCGGTAAGCTCTCGCAGGTCATAGTCATCAAATGCGGCCAGTTGGACCTTGAATACCACTCCACGATCCCAGGGATTGGTTTCTGTGTCCGCTACCGGGCGGTCTCCCGACGCTTGCGTTCCCATTCTGGAAAGTTGTTGCGTTAAGCGGCTGATTTCATTGTTCTTATCTTCAATGACCTGATTCAGGTTCGCCTCTTTTTCCGAGAAACTGCGATTTTCCTCAGCGAGCTGTTCGTTAGTTTCCACCAGGTTTTTGTACCCTTCCGGCGTCAGCTCTTTTTTCTGCTGTTTCCAGGAAGCGTATTCCTCCTTGCTTAATCCCCCGATGGTCTTAGGTGAACAGGAAATCAGCAATAACCCCAGAAATAGCAACGTATATAGTTTGTTGAAATTCATTGTGATGCCAAATTAAAACCGTGTATGTCAATAAGGACATCCTTAAATTACAAAAAATAAACCATTATCTGCTTTTTAGCCGACAAAATCCCAAAAAAAAGCGGTTCCTGTGAAAAAGAACCGCTTTTTTCTAGACATTGACGTGTCTCTCTGCGTGGTAGGAGGATCGAACCAATGGTCCGGATTCTACGTACTTGAGTCCTCTTTCCAGTCCGGCTTCCCGGTAGGCTTCGAACTGTTCCGGGTGGATGAATTCCGCCACTTCAATGTGGCGGCTGGTAGGCTGCAGGTACTGACCGAGTGTTAAGATATCGCATCCATGCGCGACCAAATGATCCATGGCCTGATGCACTTCCTCTTTGGTTTCCCCCAATCCTAGCATGATACCTGTCTTGGTTCGTTTGCCGTATTCTTTGGTTAGCTTTATTTGCTCCAGGGAACGCGCGTACTTGGCTTGGGGGCGTACCCTTCGGTACAGGCGTTCGACGGTTTCCATGTTGTGGGAAACTACTTCCTGGCCTGCACTAATCATGCGGTACAAGGCATCCCAGTTGCTTTTTACATCGGGTATCAAGGTTTCAATGGTCGTCTCTGGCGAAAGTCTCTTGGTTTCGGTGACGGTTTGGTACCAAATTTCCGCTCCCCGGTCTTTTAGCTCATCCCGGTTTACCGAGGTGATGACGGCATGTTTTACCTGCATGAGCTTGATGGCTTCGGCTACCCGGCGCGGCTCGTCCTCATCGTATTCCGGAGGCCTTCCGGTGGCCACGGCGCAGAAGGAGCATGAGCGGGTACAAACGTTTCCAAGTATCATAAAGGTCGCCGTTCCGGCGCCCCAGCATTCGCCCATGTTGGGACAGTTTCCACTTTCACAAATGGTGTGCAGTTTGTGTTCGTCCACCAGTTTGCGCACCTTTGCGTATTCTTTGCCTATGGGTAACTTTACCCGGAGCCAGTCTGGTTTTTTCTTTTTTGTTTGTGCTTCAGCTATTACCGGCAGTTCTATCATATCGAATGTTTTATTCGGTCCAAAATTAATGAAATAGGCAGGAATCCCAAAGGAACCCGATTTGCTACCGCCGAAACCCGTAAAAGAGGGTAAAGTAGACGGATTGGAAAACCTGCCGATTTTCCGTAGTGGGCATCAAAGGAATCTCTTTGGTAAAACCCTCTAATTGGTAACCCAGTTCCACCCCGGTTACGTTCGATTTAAAAAACCCGAATTCAAAGGTCATGGCTGCCTTGGCATTTCCACCAAAGGCAATCTCGGAATCCCCGATTCCCTCAAAAAGCCTGCCTGGGCCCAACACGTTGAATCGACTTTGGTGCACGGCAGGATCGTATTGCTCGCGTACCGTCTCGGTGCGGTTGAGCGAATATTCGATAAAATACGGAGCAATCAGGCCGATGGATGGACCAATGGCACCCAACAGGGAAATTTGGACGCCTTGATGGGGGGCTTTCTTAAAAATAAGCACCTCTCTACCGTATTGGGGGCGAATGGCATACAGGTAATTGGATTTACCAAAGATGTAGCTGTTTCCCAAAACGGTATTGTATCGGACCTCTTTCGGGTTTTTTACGTTTGCCAATTCCAGATTGAAAAATTGAAACAAATTATCACCGATACGGGAGCCCAATTTGAAGCTGACACCGCCGATTAATCCTCCATTGGTATTTTTATTGATTCCAAACAGTACCTCCTGATCGTAGTCGTAGTCACCCGCCTCACCGCGTTGTGCCAGCAATGGATGCGTGGCCAGCAACGCCAGAGCCAGAATAAGTAAGTATTTCATTTTAACCTTCATAGATGATCAGGAAAATAAACGCTAAATTTGTACGCATTGTTACCGTTGCAGGTCTAAAAATAATCAGATTATGCTAACAAACAAAGGCCAACTGGAGCGGACAATACGCATCCGGTTATTATGGGCTTGATTTATCGGTTTGGCAGGTAAGCATCTTCAGCCAGGCTTTTCGCCCCAAATGAATAGCCGCTTCGCCGATTTATGGAACCTGAGAGAAAAATTTTTGTCTGCCTGTAGCGTTTCTTTCAGGGATTGCGTCAGGATAATGAACCTACTTAGTATTAACGAAAGGCTTTTGGAGAAAGACCTCATACAAAAAGCGCAAAAACGGGACCGGAGTTCGTTGGAAAGGCTTTACCGGCACTTTTATGGCTATGCCATGAGTGTCGCGCTTCGGTATTCCGGAAGTAGGGAGGAGGCCTGTGAAATCGTCAACGACAGCTTTATGAAAGCGTTCGATAAATTGGATCAGTTTTCAATCGACAATTCGTTTAAGGCCTGGTTTCGACGGATCATTATCAATACGTCGGTGGATTATTACCGAAAAAACTTAAAACATTACGCGGCGATGGATATCGAAAAGGCCAATGCCGTGACCTACGATCCGGACATCATAGATGCGTTGTCAAAAGAAGACATCCTTCGCTCGTTAGGAGAGCTTCCCGAAACCTTGCGCCTGGTCTTCAACATGTATGAAATTGAGGGGTACAAGCACAATGAAATTGGAGAAAAACTGGGAATGCCCGCTAGTACTTGCCGAACGTACCTGGCAAGAGCCAAAGAAAAATTACGCGAAAAAATTATTGCAATCAATCAAATAAAAAATGAAGGAGCAGTTCGATAAGAAACTTGTGGAGAAGATCAAAGCCTCCTTCAGTAGCCATGAAGAGCCCTTTGATCCACAGGCTTGGGAAAAGTTTTCGAAGGCCTATTTCAAGCCCAAAAAAAGCGGGCGTTGGCTTGTTTTATGGCCCTTTCTGGGGGCAGGAATTGCCGCCAGTCTGCTCTTTTTCTTCCTGTATTACCCCGAACAAGCAATTATTGAAGAGAAGGTGCGGGCCTTGACAGACTCCATTTCGATAGAGGATCCGCTGTTTTCTGAGGAAAATAGTCAGGCTGTCATTGATTCAACCGCGCCCACCTCCTCCAGTGAGAAGCCAGCTGAAAACGGTCAACAAGGCCCTGCCCTTGCCTTGGCTCCAACAGCCATTCCAGCGCGAAAAGGTAGCCCGGAATCGAACGACAAGCGAAAAGTGGAAGCAGTGCCCGAAACTGATGCAGGAGATCCGGGTTTTTGGTCCATGGCCTTTGGAGACGCATGGGCGGATTTTCAGGCGGTAGTGACGGAAAAAGTCGCTTCCGATTTTCTTTTTGAATCCATTCCGCAAACCGAACAGAAGGAAGGCATTTCCGAGTCCGAGGCCCAACAAATGGTAGACCGGTGGAAAACAGCCGAGGAAGTACCGGAGGCCAACGAGGTACCCACCGAATCTCGTGCAGTGAAAGTTGGCCTGATGGTAAGCCCTCAGGCCAACTCCAACCCGGTATCAGGCATGAATCTGGGAGCAGGGTTGATGTCTGAAATATCGCTGACCAAGAGACTAAAACTGGATGTAGGTCTGGCCTATGCAAGCCAACGTGTTTCGCCGCAAAATTTCCAACCGCTCCGGCAGCATGCATCCCCTAGTTTTGATGCGCGCACGAATAGCAACATCATTGATACCGACTATCAATTGAATTTTGCATCACTGGATATTCCCGTTAACCTGAAATACAAGGTATTCGACAAAAAACAGACGGGTATCTACCTCATTACCGGACTTTCCAGCATGGTTTATTTGGAGCAAAACACCGTGGAAACCGTGCAAACCCAGTCCTTGTTCACCGCCAATAGCATGAGTGGTACGTTGGAATACGCGCCAAATGTGCAACAATTCAGTACCATCAATACACCTGCTTCCGACCAAAGTAACGCCGACCTGGCGGGTTTGTTGAACATTTCCTTTGGGTACGAATACAAGCTAAACAACGAATTTTATTTTTCCCTGGAGCCGTTTTACAAACTACCGCTAAGCAACCTTACCTTTGCCAACCAACAGTTTTCCATCGGTGGAGTAAACCTTCGCATGAATTTCAACCTAAAGAATAAATAAACCATATCCATTAAATTAGCTATTTTACCATGATTTTATCCAACAGATTTGGCTGGCTTTTAGGGCTTTCCACCATGTTATTCACCTCCTGCATAGAAGAAACCGAAACCGATCTGGATCAGTCCATCACCCGGGACAATTTGATAATGGAGGAGTACATTTCCTCCAATAATATCAATGCAACCAAGGCGCAAGCAGGGTTTTATTACGAAAAAACGGAGGAAAAGCCGGACGCCGCTCAGTTTGTCAATGCAGACTACATCGGTATTTACTATGAAATCAAAACTATAGACGGTCAGTTGATCGATTCCTACCTGGATGAATCCAAGGAACCGAAATATTTTAACTATAGCCAGGATGGCTTGTGGCCTATCGCCATCACCTACGCCGCAGGTCTTGCAAGGGAAGGGGAAGAAATGATGCTTTATACCCCATCCTACCTGGCTTTTGGGAATTATGGGTATGAGCAATTGATCCTACCTGCTTCAAACCTGGTAATCCAGCTGAAATTTGTCAAGAAATATACAGAAGAAGAGCTTCAGCAACGGGAGGAACAACTGATTCAAGACTTCATCGAGGAAAACGAACTGGAGGGGTTTGAAGAAGTTGCCGACGGGGTTTATTTCCGGAGCGTGGAAGTAGGAGACGAAACCAAAACCGAATCGAAACTGGGGAGCAATGTCTCGTTTGATTTTGAGTTGTTCGAATTGGGAGCGGCAGCGCCTGCTTTCGAGTCCTACACCTCCAATCAACCCACGACCATTTCCATAGGCAGTTCGGGATTGACCTTTTTGAACGAAGGCCTGAAGGGCGTTTTGCCAGATGAAAAGATCGAAGTGCTGGCCACCTCTTTTGCCTCCTACGTAAATTCCATTCAAATTCTTCCCGAAGCGATCCGAGCGGACTTGGTAGAGAGGGGGGAGCAGATCGATCTGGTGAGGCCCTTTACTCCCGTTTGGTTCAAAGCAGAAATATTGGCGGTGCAATAAATTGACACTGGAGCTGATTCACAAAAGGGGCTGTCTAAACGTATAAAGGCAGCCTTTTTTTGTTGGAGCGGTGTGGGGTGTCAGGAGTAGCAAGGCAAAAACCTGAGCGATGCCGCTGCTGGTATAAATCTCCATTTATAGCCAGAGATTTTTCAAGAAGGGGATTTCTAACAGCCGCTCTATGCTGAGGCCAAAAGTAATGGCCCAAAAAAGCGAACTCACCAGCATGCTGAACAGGATTTTTCGTTTGGCGATTCCAAAGGAGGTGAGTACTACCGTACCTCCGATTGGCGTAAGCACTACCGGCGTCAAAAATGCGATGCCCCAAATACCAAACCTGTGCCAGACATGGATGATATTGCGCGTCTTTTTTGAAAAGCGTTTGGGTTTTTTTCGTCGGATCAAACCCCAGTTTTTTCTAAACCACTCGCCCAAAAAAGAAAACAACACAACCGAAGTCATCATACCTGACACCGTAACGACTACAATTTCACCTAGTCCGAAACCAGCTGCAGAGCCCAGGAGCGGGCCTGCGATGAATTTAAACAGGCATAGGAAATAGATGCCCAAAAAAGTAACCAGGTACTCGCTCATGCGATCAATAGGTATAAATAAATACCATATCCTACTAGCAATACCGCCCCATTGACACGGGAGATCACGTAATTGATTCGCATAAAGGGAAATAGCAGTAATGTAAATCCAAGCATCCAGATAAAATCCGAATAAATAAAGTCCGGAGTAACGGGTATGGGTTTGATCACCGCCGTAAAGCCGATGATGGAGAAAACATTCATGATGTTGCTTCCCAGGATGTTTCCCAGTGCCAATGCCGTTTCTTTTTTTATGGCAGCAAGAACCGACGTCACCAGTTCCGGGAGGCTGGTGCCAATTGCAATAATGGTCACTCCAATGATTCGCTCGCTGATGCCCAGGGCCTGTGCGATTTGGGTCCCGTTTTCCACCACCAGGTCCGATCCGAAATACAAACCGGCTGCGCCTCCTGCCAGCTGTAGGATTGCCAGCCAGACTGGTTGTTTTTTCATGGCTTCGGCATCTGCTTCCGAAAACTCTACCCGCTCAATCGTTTTGAAGAAGTACCAATTGAGTGCGACAAAACAAAACAAGAGAACCATCCCTTCTACGAACGAAATGAGGCCATTGAAGGCGAAAACGAAAAAAAGCAGGGAACTGATCAGGGTAAACGGATAGTCCAATCGAAGGGTAGATTTTTCAATGTAGATGGGAAAAATAAGCACACTGATGCCCAGAACAAGCGTAATGTTCGATATGTTACTTCCTACTACGTTTCCAATGGCAATATCGCTCGATCCTTTCAAGGCAGCCGTCACGCTCACCAATAGTTCCGGAGCAGAGGTACCAAAGGCCACAATGGTGAGACCAATAAGTCCAGGACTTAACCCAAGACGGGAAGCGATGGAAGATGCTCCATCCACCAGAAATTTTCCGCCAAACAGCAATACCAGCAGTCCTACTGCTAACAACAAGTAACTCATGTAGTACGAATCAATTAAAGTTTAGGCCCAAAAGCGAGATCACCGGCATCCCCGAGCCCTGGAATGATGTAGGATTGTGCATTTAATTTTTCATCGAGTGCCACCGTCCAAAAACGGTGAGGAATGTTCAGGTTTTTTTGTATGTAATCGACTCCTTCCGGTGCAGCTATTACGCTTACAATTTCAATCTTTTTCGGTTTTCCGTGGCTTATCAAGTGTTGAGTGCTCTTCACAAAGGACTTTCCAGTGGCTAACATGGGATCGACCAAAAGCACCGTTTTGTTTTCCAACGAAGGGGCAGCCAGGTAATTCAGACGGATTGAAATTTCCGTTTCATTGGGGTGGTTTTCTACGCGGTATGCACCAATAAATCCACTGTCGGCCCGATCAAAAAAATTGAGCACCCCCTGGTAAAAAGGGACCGCTGCCCGAAGTACCGAGACAATCACGGGCTGTTCTGCGGGTATCTCGGTTTGTACGTTACCAAAGGGTCCAGATAGTTCTGAGGGGGTGTAGGGAAGCGATTTTGAAATCTCATAGGCCATGATCTCTCCCAAGCGTTCCAGATTTTTCCGAAAACGCATGCGGTCCCCCTGAACCGAAACGTCCCGGAGTTCTGCCAGAAATTGATTGGCTATGGAGTTTTTTTGTGTTAGTATGAACATGACAAAACAAAGTAAAACAAAAAAACCCGATCCAGACAGATCGGGTTTTACTATTTCAATGTTTTTCTCGTTTTATTTGATCTCGAAGCTCACCCTTCTGGCCATTTGACGGGCATCAGCAGATGACTTATCAACGCTGGTATCTTCACCGTAGCCTTTGTACGAAAGTCTGGATTCGGAAACTCCGGAGGCGATCAAGAGATCGTACACAGACTTAGCTCGTCTCTCAGAGAGCTTGATGTTGTAGTCCTCAGGACCTAATTCGTCAGCATAGCCTTTCAGCTCTACTTGAACACCTAGATTGCGCTTCATGAAGTTAGAAACGTAGTGAGCTGCAGATGCAGAGTAACCAAGTGGCTTTGCGCTGTCAAAAGCAAAGTACACGTTCACGTACCCGTCATTTATAGCCTTCGCCAGGTAATCGATCTCTTCGGTATCGTCAGGCGCACATCCGTCAAGGGAAGCAGGGCCAGGAACGAAGGGACACTTATCCACGTGGTCAGGAATACCGTCACCGTCGGAATCCATGGTTACACCGTGGGAATCTACACGGGCGCCGGCAGGAGTGTTTGGCTCTTTGTCCAGGTAATCCGGAACACCGTCTCCATCGGAGTCTTTCAGCATGTCCTTGATTTCACCGATTTGCGTTGCCAATTCTTCTTTGGTAGCATACTTGCTTTCTCTCAGGTACCAGTCTGCGTGTGTCGCATTGCTGCCCAGATAGAAAGTCAATCCAACTGTTCCGGTCCACCACACAGCGTTCGCGCCATAGTATCCGTTATCAGTAGCGGGGTTGATGGACGAAGCGCCATCGAAGGCTACGTCCTGACGACCGGCTACAATATTGGTGATATCTCCATTTAAGGCGATACGGTCACTAAGTCTGACCTGTAGAGTCATTCCCGTGATAATATTGTATTGGTTGTCCTGAAAATCAGCCCACTGATTCTCCTGGGGTGTCAACCTTCCGATTCCACCTCCGAAGTGTCCCAATAGATTGAACGTCTGAGAAAAGGTTTCCCAATTCATGATACGTCCAAGATTGGCTACACCCTGAAGGTTTACCCGGTAGTAGTTTGAAGAGAAATCCGGTGTATCGCTTGCATTGTTGAAGCTACCAAAACCAAAATCAAGTTTGGTTCCAAATTTCTCGTTAAACATGTATCTGGCTCCCAGATCTACATGGCCTAGATTTAATGTCGGAGAAAAATATCCCGGCGTGATTGGCGCCATTGGTTTATTGAACCCTCCATTAACTTCTATGGACCATTTGTTGAAGTCGTCTTGAGCATTAGCACCTATCGCTAAAGCACCAACCATTAGTGTTGATAGTATTATTTTTTTCATGATAAAAAATTTTTTACAACATTCAGTGTTTTAATTGATTTTGATTGCTACTAGTTTTTACTCGGTATGTGTTACAAATGTATATTAATTTACGGGAACTTTAAACATCTATCTCAATTGTTTCCATAAAAAGGATTCTGAACCCGAAATTTATAAAATATTTTAACATAAACTATGCCAATGGACGATTTATTGAAAGAAATTCTGCTAATAAATAGCGTATCGGGCGACGAATCCAGAATATCCGATTGTTTAATCAACCACATTGTGAAACGAAGAAGTTCATGGAATGTTTCACCAAAAATTTTTTTTGGAAATGAATTTCATGAAAATATTTTGTTGGTTTTTGGAAATCCCCAAACGGCTGCATTTGCACACATGGATACGGTAGGCTTTACGAGCAGGTACGAAAACCAACTGGTGCCGGTAGGTGGACCGGAAGTGATTCCTGGTACCTGGCTTCAGGGAGAAGATGCCGTAGGTGCCATTCGTTGCCGGATTCAGGAGCAGCAAGGGAATGTATACCACGACTTTCCGCGCGCTATTCAGCGCGGGACGCTTTTGTCTTTTGAGCAAGACATTCGGATGGCAGCGGGAACCATTGAGGCGGCCTACCTGGACAATCGGTTAGGCCTGTATGCCCTGCTCAAACTCTGTGAAACCCTCGAGAACGGTATCGTTGCATTTACTACCTACGAAGAACATGGAGGTGGTTCCATGCCCTTTCTAATCCGGTTTATCTACGAAAATTGGGCAATCAAACAGGCACTGATAGCGGATGTTACCTGGATTACGGACGGCGTACACCTGCATCAGGGAGCAGTGATATCCCTTCGGGACAGTTTTATTCCCCGGAAAACGTTTCTGAACGAAATAATTCGCCTGGCGGAGGAGAGCGAAGTTCCCTATCAGCTGGAAGTGGAAGCAGCCGGCGGGAGCGATGGGCGGGAAATCCAAATGAGTCCCTATCCGATCGATTGGTGTTTTATCGGAATCGGGGAGGAAAATCCCCATACGCCTTCGGAAAAAGCCTCTTTTTTCGATTTGGATTGCATGATTAAATTGTATCAATATTTGATGCAAAATTTGTAATGGATTCGAAAAAGTCTTTTATTCGGTGATACATTTTGGTAGAAGGGCTGCCCAACCCAGGAACTGGAACGAAGATGATCAAGATCAAAGACCTCTTTTTTGCACCATTTATTACGGAAGCGCAACTTTTAAGCCGGGTAAACGAATTGGGGGCCGAAATAAACGAAGACTACCGCGGGAAATCTCCCGTATTAGTCGCCGTATTGAACGGTAGTTTCATGTTTATGTCGGATATTTGCAAGGCAATTGATCTGCCGATCGGCATCACGTTTGTTAAAATCGCTTCCTATTCCGGGACACAAAGCACCGGGAAGGTCCGAAGTTTGCTAGGATTGGAGTGCGACCTAAGCGGAAAAGACGTGATCATTATCGAAGATATTGTAGATACGGGAAAAAGCATGGCCTACTTGTTGGACTTGTTAGAGCGAGAAAATCCGCGTAGTGTGGAAATTGCCAGTTTGTTGCTGAAACCGACGGCCCTTCAGGAAAACCTACGGATTCGGTACCTTGGTTTCGAGATCCCGGATTTGTTTGTGGTCGGCTATGGACTGGACTATTCGGGGCAGGGTAGGAATCTCCGGGCGCTCTATCAGAAGACAGAAATCCAATCATTTAATCATAAAAAAAATTAACCTATGTTGAATATTGTTTTGTTTGGCCCTCCCGGTGCGGGAAAGGGTACCCAAAGTGAAAAATTGATCGAAAAATATAAAATCGACCACATTTCCACCGGAGATCTTTTCCGGAAACACCTGGGGGAAGGTACGGAACTGGGAAAACTGGCCCAAAAATACATGGATGAGGGCAACCTGGTTCCTGACGAGGTCGTCATTGGTATGGTGGATGAGAAGATCAATGCCACCGCCGATCTGACCGGGTTCATTTTCGACGGCTTTCCCCGCACGGTGGCGCAGGCTAAAGCGCTGGATGAGTTGCTGACGAAAAAAGGAACGCGTATTTCGGGCATGATCTCCCTGGAGGTGCCCGAGGAGGAATTGAAAAAGCGTATCAAGGAACGAGGAAAAACCTCGGGAAGGGCAGACGATCAGGATGAGGACAAAATCAATAACCGCATCAAGGTCTACAACGAAGAAACCCTTCCGGTGGCAAATTACTACGAGGAACAAGGCAAACTGGCAAAAATTCATGGCGTAGGAGCCATTGATGAGATTTTCCAGAAGATATGCGCTGTTATAGATGCGTATTAATCCGTACCTTTGCGTTTCGGTGATTGGCTAAGCATCTGGGCTTGGCCATTTTCTTTTTCGGCAGGTTGAAGGACATCCTGCCGGAAAAACTAAAGAGCAACCAACTAGGATTCATACAAGCGTGGCAAGTTCCAATTTTATTGATTACGTAAAATTTTGCTCCCGTTCGGGAGCCGGGGGCAACGGTTCGGTCCATTTTCGCCGGGAAAAACACGTGCCCAAGGGCGGTCCCGATGGAGGCGATGGCGGCCGTGGTGGACACGTGATCCTAAGAGGCAATGCCCAACTATGGACCTTGCTGCACCTCAAGTACAAAAAACACGTTATCGCCGAACGGGGCAGCAATGGAGAAGGGGGCCGGCGAAAGGGATCTGACGGGCAGGATGTAGTCCTGGAAGTACCCGTCGGTACCGTGGCCAAAGAAGCCGAAACCGGCGAGGTCCGGTGCGAAATTACCGAGGACGGGCAGGAGTTTATCCTCACCCCGGGCGGCAGAGGGGGCTTGGGAAACGATCATTTTAAAACAGCCACCAATCAGGCGCCCCACTATGCCCAACCGGGAGGAGAGGGCGTGGAAGAATGGATGGTCCTTGAATTAAAGCTACTAGCGGATGTGGGCCTGGTCGGTTTTCCGAATGCGGGAAAATCTACACTCCTTTCCTGTCTATCGGCTGCCAAACCCGAAATAGCAGACTATGCGTTTACCACCCTGGTTCCGAACCTGGGTGTGGTCGATTACCGGGAAGGCAGGTCCTTTGTGATGGCGGACATTCCGGGGATAATCGAGGGTGCTGCCGAAGGAAAGGGGCTGGGCTTGCGTTTTCTGCGACACATTGAGCGGAACTCCATCCTGCTTTTTGTTATTCCGGCGGATGCGGCTCACCTGGGAGAACAGTACCGGATCTTGGTTTCGGAACTGAACCAATACAATCCGGAGCTACTCGACAAGAAGCGCATCCTGGCGATCTCCAAGGCGGATCTATTGGATGCCGAACTCATGAACGCCCTGGAATCCGAACTACCGATAGAGGTACCGCATGTATTTATATCTGCGGTGACTGGATACCATCTCTCCGAACTAAAGGACTTGATTTGGAAGTCCTTGCACTAGCGTGTCAGAATGGCATATTCGGGAAAGATGGCAAGTTAATTGTTTCCTTATATTGGATTTTTGAAAAACAGATATAAAAATGACAGATAGAGCAAAAGAAGATAAGGATCAAGGCCTTGAACAGACAGAAACCGTCGAAAACCCTGTAAACGAAGGAGATGAAAACAAAGAGTCCGCTTCGAACGTTTCAAATGAAACCGATCAAGCGGAAGGTGCGGAGTCGGACAAATTGGCAAGGGAAAATCAGGAGCTGAAGGACAAGTATGTCAGGCTGTATTCAGAATTCGAAAACTTCCGAAGAAGGACTGCAAAGGAACGTTTGGAGTTGGTAAATACGGCTTCCAAAGACTTGATGCAGGAGGTGCTACCCATTCTGGATGATTTTGAACGTTCCTTTAAGGCCGAAAATGCCTCCGATCCGGAGGAGGAACAAAAACAGGCCGGAAGCAAGTTAATCTACAATAAATTACTGCGGGTACTTACCGCCAAGGGCTTGCAGCCGATGGAGGATCTGGTTGGGAAGGACTTTGACGCGGAATATCACGAGGCAATTACCCAAATACCTGCTCCTTCCGAGGAGTTAAAAGGCAAAATCGTCGATGTGGTCGAAAAAGGATACACCATGGCCGGCAAGGTCGTTCGGTTTGCAAAAGTGGTCATTGGAAACTAAAGATATATGGCAAAAAGAGATTATTACGAAGTGCTTGGTATCGCAAAGGGTGCCAGCGCCGAAGAGATAAAAAAGGCGTACAGAAAACTGGCGATCAAGTACCACCCGGACAAAAACCCGGGGGACCCCAGTGCTGAGGATAAGTTTAAGGAAGCCGCAGAGGCCTACGAGGTGCTGAGTAATCCGGAGAAACGCCAGCGTTACGACCAATTTGGACACCAGGGAGTCGGTGGAAACGGCGGCTTCGGTGGAGGAGGAATGAATATGGACGACATCTTCTCTCAATTTGGTGATATCTTTGGCGGGGGAGGTTTTGATTCCTTCTTTGGCGGAGGAGGCAGAAGTTCACGCCGAACGAAGAAAGGCACCAACCTGCGCGTCAAGCTCAAGCTTACCCTCCAGGAGCTGGCAAATGGCGTGGAGAAAAAGATTAAAGTAAAGCGGCACATGATTGCCGATGGGGTTACCTTTAAGACCTGCTCCACCTGCCAGGGAGCGGGACAGATCAAAAAAGTGGTGAATACCATGCTGGGACAGATGGTCTCCGCCAGTACCTGCCCTGCCTGTGATGGAAGCGGTCAGGTAGTGGATAAAAAGCCCGCCAATGCCGATGCCCGAGGGCTGGTGGTGAAGGAAGAGATCATTCCCATCAATATTCCGGCCGGTGTGTCGGAGGGCATGCAACTCAGCTTGAGTAGCAAAGGAAACGAAATTCCCGGAGGCGTTCCAGGGGATTTACTGATTCTGATAGAGGAAATTGCCGATGAGGTGCTCGTACGGGATGGTAATAACGTGGTCTATGACCTCTACCTGAGCTTTGTGGACGTGGCCCTGGGAGCTTCGTTGGAAGTGCCTACCATCGATGGCAAAGTGAAAATAAAAATAGAGCCAGGTACCCAAGCGGGAAAAATTTTACGTCTGAAGGGGAAAGGCATCAAGGAATTAAACGGCTACGGAAAAGGAGACCAGCTCATCCATGTAAACGTGTGGACGCCGAAGGAGGTGACCAAAGAGGAGCGGGAAAAACTGGAGTCGCTCCGGGATTCGGAAAACTTCAAACCCAATCCGGGAAAGTCTGAAAAAAGTATCTTTGATAAAGTAAAGGAATTCTTTTGAAAGTGAATGGCCAGAATACGGCCATTCGCTTTTTTCAAAGAAACCTTTTGAAAGCCAACCCGTATTAATTCCGTATGTTTAAGGAATTGATTGTAGTAGTTAGTCTGTTTACCTGTCTGAGTTTTTCCTCCAATGGGCAAATTTTAAGGCATTTTGAGGTGTCCGATCGGGAAGGGATTAACTTGGTTAATCTGCACTTTTCCAGCTACAAAGGCGTGTCTACCATTCAGCGTGCCTACAAGGGCTTGCCCTTCCATGCAGATGCCAGTCTGGGTACCGTCAACATCCTGCCTACCTTCATTCACCATTTTTCCGACGGGGTACTGCATGCCCAATTGGACCATAAAAATGTGGAATCCGAAAGCCTCAGCAAAAACCTTTCTTACCGGCTTTTTTCAAGTGGAGACGCTGATTTTGACCATAATTGGCAGGTAGGACTGGATGCCGGTTTTCTTTACGACCTACACCTGAACTTTGGCATCGGCAAAGCCCGGCTGGATTTTGCCAACCTACCCATTTCCAATTGCATCATCAAGACCGCCTCTGCTGACGTTTTTTTGAATTATTCCAACCCGGTACCCAATTCCGTTGCCATGGATACCCTTGCCGTGGCCATCAATATGGGTTCTTTCTACGCAGATGACCTGCAGCTGTCCAATGCCCGCTTGTTGCTGGTGGATGTGAACTACGGCTCGGTGAACCTCTCCTTTGGGGATACCATGGCCCAACGAACCACGGTCAACGCCATGGTCGGCGCTGGTTCCGTATCCATCAAGCTTCCCGAAGAAAAACTCCCCTACCTGGTGAAGATCAAAGCAACCGCCATGTGCCGGACCAAGGTGCCGCGACACCTCCGGGAAATCGCAGAAAACACCTATGTCAGCAAGGGCTACCAGGCAGACGCCAAAAACCTCATGACCTTTTTGATTGATGTTTCCGTGGGATCTGTATCTTTGGAATAAGATCTTCCCGTTGTTTGTTTTTGGGTTGGAAAGAGACGATTAAATTTTACTTCTGTTGGAACTGTTACACGTCCGTTCGTTAAATAAATCCTATGGGGCACATCAAGCCCTGAAAGACTTTGACCTCTCCGTTGAGCAAGGGCTCATTTTTGGGCTTTTGGGGCCCAACGGAGCCGGAAAGACCACCTTGATCCGCATCGTTAACCAGATTATCGAACAGGATTCCGGGGACATTCGGATTAAAGGCGAACCGCTGCGCATGCGGCACGTGCGGGACATCGGCTACCTGCCCGAGGAAAGAGGGCTGTACAAAGCGATGAAAGTAACCGAACAGCTCCTGTATTTTGCCCAAATCAAAGGACTCAAAAAGCAGGAAGCCCTACTGCGGATAAACCGTTGGCTGGATAAATTGGATCTGACCCGCTGGAAAGAAAATAAAATACAAGACCTGTCCAAAGGCATGGCGCAGAAAGTGCAGTTCATCGCCACCGTGATCCACCAGCCGGACCTGTTAATTCTCGACGAGCCCTTCTCGGGCTTTGATCCGGTCAATGCAGAAATAATCAAAAACGAAATTCTGGAATTAAAGCGTCTGGGTACCACCATTATCCTGTCCACCCACCGCATGGAGTCGGTAGAATTGCTCTGCGACCAAATAGCTCTAATCAACCGCGCCCGGAAAGTTCTCGACGGTCCGGTAAAAACGATAAAGGAAGAAGCAAAGACCAACCGGTTCCTTGTAAAACTAATTCCGGATACGCCCACTATGTCCCTTCCCTGGGAAGACGTCGTCCGTAGGGAAGGATGGGTGGAATTTACCGTGGAGCTTCAGGGACGGCAGCCCAATTCGCTGCTGCGGGAGCTGATGGAGCAGGGCGAAATCCTGGGATTCGAAGAGATCATCCCCAGCATTGAGGAAATATTCATTCAAAAAATCAACGAGAGTCATGCCGGGTAAAATTCTGCTAGTCATCAAACGAGAGTACCTGGCCCGGGTAAAGAAACGGTCGTTTTTACTCGCCACGCTCATCACGCCCTTGATTTTCCCCACCATCCTGGGATTGTTTCTCTGGATTGCACTGACTGACCTGCCCACCGAGAGCCGGCGCTTTATCGAGGTGGTGGACGAAAACAATGCCTATTTTCTCGAAAGCAACGAAATGTATGCGTTTTCCTACGAGGGACTCGACCGGGAAGCAGCCAAAGTTCTGGTCGAAGAAGGACAGCGGTTTGGTTTGCTGTACATCCCCAGACTGGATCTGGAAAATCCGAAGGGCATCGTTTTTTACTGCGAAGAAACCCCTTCGCTTACGACCATCGCGAGCCTGGAGGCCGCCCTGGAGCAAAAAATTGAAGAGCTTCGCCTGTTTAACTCTGGAATTGATCCGGCCGTGCTTTCCGCCTTGAAAACCGATGTTTCCGTGCAGTCGGTGATCGTGGGGGAACCGGGAGGGGACCGCGTTTCCCACGCCGTGGTCAACTATGCGGTGGGCTTCATTGCTGGCATACTGATCTATACGTTCATTTTTGTCTATGGGAACCAAATCATGCAAGGGGTCATCGAAGAAAAATCCAGCCGGATCATTGAGATTCTGGTATCCTCGCTGAAACCCTTTCAGCTGATGATGGGCAAGATTCTGGGAATCGGAGCGGTGGGATTGACGCAGTTTTTGATATGGATCGTGCTTATCAGCGCCGTTTCGTCCCTGGTCATGGGCTACTTCGGGATGAAAATGCCGCAGCAACAACTCATGGAGATGTCGGGGCAGCCGGGAGTATTTCCGGATACTGGGCAGCAGGATGTCGGCGAAATGCTGCAATTGCTTCAGGGAATTGACTTTCTGCAGTTAACGCTCGCATTCCTGATCTACTTCGTCGGCGGCTACCTGCTTTACGGGGCGTTTTTTGCGGCCATAGGCGCGGCGGTAGACAGTCCCTCGGATGCGCAACAGTTCATGTTTCCGGTAACCATCCCGCTCTTGATCGCCTACATGGGCTTGTTTATTTTTGTGTTGGACGATCCCAACAGCCGCGTGTCGTATTGGCTTTCCATCATACCCTTTACCTCTCCGGTAGCCATGATGGGTCGGGTGAGTTTTGGGGTGCCCTGGCACCAATTGGCCCTTTCCATCGCCTTATTGGTGGCCGGTTTTTTGGTCACTACCTGGATGGCCGGGAAGATTTACCGGATCGGTATTCTGGTGCACGGTACCAAGGTGGGCTACAAGGTGCTCTGGAAATGGCTCACCGACAATAACTAAGAATTTTTCACGGCCAAGTGGGCGTCCCGCTACCGGTGGATTTTTTTCCACTCCGAAGCAATAATGACGCGTATCTATTGTTTCTGAATAGGAACTTCTTTAAGTTCGGAAACATCTTTTGCCAATGAAGAGAAAATTTCAAGACCTGACATCACTGGATCTCTACAAAAACAGGGGGAAGGTAAAATGGGCGGTATTCGCCTTTTCCATCATTATTGGCCTGGGGTCCATCTACTACACCAATACCCTGGTGGAGGAGCTGAAGATACGGGAAAGGCGGCAGGTAGACCTGTACGCCGAGGCACTGGAATATGCCTCCGTCAACTCCGATAACCTGACCTTCGTCTTTCAGGTAATCATCCAGGAAAACAGGTCCATACCCGTCATCACCGTAAATGCAGCGGGGGAGCCGATTGAGTACAAAAACGTTCACTTCCGAAAAAACAGTACCGAGGAGGAAAAGAAGCAACAACTACTCGAAGAACTGGCTTCGATGAAGGAGCTTTACGAGCCCATTCGCCTCTCGGACGATGCCTTTATTTTCTATAGAAACTCCGACCTGCTCACCCGTCTTCAATACTATCCCTACGTGCAGCTTTCGGTGATTTTGGTTTTTGGTATTCTTGCCTATGCTTTCTTCAACCAAAGCAAGGTGGCCGAACAAAACCGCCTCTGGGCAGGCCTTACCAAGGAGACCGCCCATCAGTTGGGAACCCCCCTTGCCTCCCTCATGGCCTGGGTAGATTACCTACGTAATTCTCCCGTATTTGAGGAAAATCAGGAGGTGATTCAGGAGCTGGAGAAGGATATCCACAAGCTAAGCATGGTGACCGAGCGCTTCAGTAATATTGGCAGCACGCCGGTAATCAAACCCGAAAATGTGTATCAGGTCATCGGAGACGCCATCAGTTACCTGCGGCCGCGGATTTCTAGTAAGGTAAGCATGGATCTCAATTCCCATGCGGAAGACATCTATGCGCAGATGAACCGCTCCCTGTTTGAATGGGTCATTGAAAATATTTGCAAAAATGCAGTAGATGCCATGAAAGGGCAAGGTGCGATTCACATCAACATCGTGAAGGAGAGCGAAAAATACGTGTTTGTCGATATCAGCGATACCGGAAAAGGTATTGAGAAGAAAATGTTTGGAAAGGTATTTAACCCCGGCTTTACCACCCGGCAACGCGGCTGGGGCCTGGGACTTACCCTGGCAAAACGGATCATTGAAGGCTACCACAATGGTCGTATTTTCGTCAATACCTCCGAACTGGGAAAGGGGACAACTTTTCGGATCGTATTGCTGGGTGTGCGGGAAGCCGAGGAGTGAGCCGTAAGGGGACCGTCCGTCTACAAATAAAAAGCGCATGGCTCCTCGGGAAACCATGCGCTTTTTGTGTCCGGTTGCTATTCTCCCAAAAAGGGGTAGCGGTAATCCGTGGCGCTGACAAAGGTTTCCTTAATGGTGCGGGGAGAAACCCAACGCAGCAGGTTAATCATGGAGCCTGCTTTGTCGTTGGTACCGGAAGCCCGTGCGCCTCCAAAGGGCTGTTGCCCCACCACCGCTCCGGTAGGCTTGTCGTTGACGTAGAAATTTCCGGCTGCATGCCGCAAGTTGGTAGTGGCCAGCTCGATGGCGTATCGATCCCTGGAAAAGACCGCGCCGGTAAGGGCATAGGGAGAGGTCTGATCGACCAGTTCCAGGGCTTCTTCGTAATGGTTTTCCTGGTAGACGTAAATGCTCAGTACGGGGCCGAAGATTTCCTCAACCATGGTGGTGTACAGGGGATCCTGTACCAGTAGCACCGTGGGCTCGATAAAGTACCCTTTGGATTTGTTGCAGGTACCTCCGGCAATTACTTCCACCTGATCCGCTTTTTTTGCTGCCTCGATGTATCCGCTGATCTTATCAAAGGCTTTTTCATCGATAACGGCATTGATGAAATTGCCAAAATCCTCCGGCCCTCCCATCTTCATGGAAGCCAGGTCTGCCAGCAAAAAGTCCTTTACCTGTTCCCATAGATTGGTAGGAATATAGGCCCGGGAAGCCGCGCTGCATTTTTGCCCCTGGTATTCAAAGGCCCCCCGGCTGAGGGCCGTGGCCACTGCCTTCGGATCGGCCGATTTGTGGGCGATAACAAAGTCCTTGCCTCCCGTTTCGCCCACGATGCGCGGATACGTTTTGTACATTGCAATGTTCGCTCCGATGGTTTTCCATAGATGCTGAAACACCCCCGTGGACCCGGTAAAATGCAGCCCTGCAAAATCGGGATGCGAGAAAATCACTTCTCCGGCATCCGGTCCATCCACATAGATGAGGTTGATGACACCATCCGGTACCCCTGCCTCTTGGAATACCTGCATCAACACTTGGGCTGCATAAATCTGGGTATGGGCTGGTTTCCAGATGACTGTATTTCCCATCATGGCTGGTGCCGTCGGCAGGTTGCCGGCAATTGCCGTGAAATTAAATGGAGTAATGGCAAAAACGAATCCTTCCAGCGGCCGGTGTTCGGTGCGGTTCCAGACGCCATTCCCACTGATAGGCGGCTGTTGTGCATAGATTTCGGACATAAATTTCACGTTGAACCGCAGAAAATCGATCAACTCGCAAGCCGCATCGATCTCCGCTTGGAAGGCATTTTTGGATTGCCCCAGCATGGTGGCGGCATTGATCCGGTGTCGGTAGGGCCCCGCGAGCAAGTCGGCCGCCTTCAGAAAAATAGCTGCCCGTTGCTCCCATTGCATGTTTTCCCAGGCATGTTTGGCTCCCAATGCAGCGTTTATCGCCTGGGTGACGTGGCCCTTGTCTCCTTCGTGAAAATGCCCCAATAAGTGCTTGTGATCGTGAGGAGGGTGCAGGGATTGGGTCTTTTCCGTTCGGATTTCCTCCCCGCCGATGTACATGGGAATGTCTTTCACCTGCGAACGTGCAGCGGCGATGGCCTCCTGAAGAGCGGCCCTTTCCGGTGAGCCGGGTGCATAGTCTTTTACGGGTTCATTGCTTGGTTCGGGTACGGTAAAAAAGCCTTTAAGCATAAAATGTCGGTGTTTTGGTGCAAGAAATGGTTTTATAGCGTGTACACGTTAACAACGAACTGCTCCTGCGCAGGGTTCAAAGGAAGGTTTTTAATTCCGAAAGGTGGCGGATGGTAAAGGTAGCGGGAACCGGGCTTTTTAGGCCCCTTGGATTAAAATGTACCTGATCGATGGAGGCATTTTTGGCGCCGAGGATATCCGAGGTGGGGTTGTCCCCGATCATCAGGCATTCGTTGGGCAGGGTGCCGATTTCCTGGAGCGTATGGGCAAAAATCCGCTGATCGGGTTTTCGAAATCCAGAGGATTCGGAGGTAACCACAACCTTGAAATGCTTGTCGAGCCCGGAGGCTTTTAATTTGGCATATTGGCTTTCGTTAAACCCATTGGTGACGATGTGTAAATCGTAGGTTTCGCCCAGGTAGTGCAACATTTCCACGGCCTGATCCATTACCTTTGCCTTGGAAGAGGTAAGGCGGATAAAATCGTCTTCCAGGGATCGGGGAATAAGGGCCTCGGAAAGCTGAGCTCTGGTAAAGACCTTCGGGAATCGGATGGCCCGCAGCTGATCTCGATCCACCTGCCCACGGTTAAACTGATCCCAGAGCTCCAGGTTGGTGGCCTGAAAGGCCTCAAAAAACGCCTCAAACGTAGCGGTACCCAGTTCGGCCAATCGGTGCTGCGCATACAATTCCGTGAGGGAATCCCTCACATTGCTGTCGTAATCCCATAGGGTATGGTCCAAATCAAAAAGCAGGTGGCGGTAAGGTTTCATGGAAAGTTACTTTCGATACAGGTTGTTTTCAATCTTGTTTTTGGCCAGTTCCCGGTTGGAGTAGAGGATTTCGTAGATTTCCTGATCCCGGAGCAGGTTTTGGTCTTTTTGGATAAATTTCAGAATTTGCCCCAGGACTTCCTGGGCCTCCTCCAGAATGTAGTAAAAGGTCCATTGATCGGTTTTCCTGCTTCCGATCAATCCCGCGTTTTTTAAGTAGGTGACGTGTCGACTCGTTTTGGTCTGGGTAAAATCCAGAATGTGTTCCATGTCCGATATACACAATTCCTCGTTTTGCATCAGCAAATGGAGGATTCGTACCCGGGGTTCTTCCGAAAGCGCCTTGAAGACACGCATCCCATAACTTAAACTTATGTTTTTTAAGCGCATTTAATTAACTTTAACAAATAAAACCGGTTGAAGTTAATGAATTCAGGTGTATTTCTCTTATTATCGTGAAATCATTGGCTTTGTTACAAAACCGGCTTGCTTTCTTACCGTATGCCAAGATGGGAGGCAGGCCTTTGGAAAAATGAGATACGTGAAAAAGTACTTACGAATAGCCCTACTCGTCCTCGTTGCGTATGCGGCGCATTGCTTGCAGGCCAATGCACAGGATACGCCGGAGCGAAAGGTAGTGCAACTGTCGGGCGTCATTTTGAATGCAGACAGTACCACGGCCATTCCGGGGGTGAACATCTACGTGCCCAAAAAGGGCAGGGGAACGAGCAGCAATCGGTTCGGGTACTTTTCCATGCCCGTGCTGGCGGGAGACAGCGTGGTTTTTTCCTTTATTGGTCTCAAGCGACAGACGATTACCATTCCGGAAGATATTGATGAAGATAAGGTAAGCTACATCCTCACCATGGTGCAGGACGAAATCGCCCTGCAGGAGGTGCAGGTCATGCCCTATCCCACCGAGGAGGAATTCAAAAATGCCATTTTGGCGGTGAATATCGATGCGGAACCTCCACTCAACCGGGGCAACCTTAGCCCCCAGTTACTCCTCCGCTGGGCGGAAGAAATGCCCGCTTCCGGCAACGAGAATTTCCGGCAATTTACCAACCAGCAGACCCAGCAAACCCTGGACCGGTATGGACCAAGACCCCTGCCCTTGCTCAATCCCTTTGCCTGGGCCCAATTCATCAAATCCATCAAAAACGGAGACCTGAAAAACCGGGATTAATTCCAGATGAACCTGGGATGAAGTTTCGGCCGTTAATCCCAATTTACAGGAATTACTTGGTTCGGTATGCATCTCTTGAAGGGCCAAAAAGGTATATTTGCGCGTATCAGAAACCAATAGCATGATGAAAAGAATTATTGTTCTGGGATTGTTGATCCTTTCTCAGGTAGGCAGGGCTCAGGATACGCCATCCGCTCCTGTGGAACGACCCAAACTGGTCGTAGGAATCGTGGTAGACCAAATGCGTCAGGAGTATTTTTACCGCTATCAGGACCGGTTCGTGGAGGATGGCTTCAAAAGACTGATGAACGAAGGGTTCATGATGCAAAATGGCCATTACAATTACATCCCCACCTACACCGGCCCGGGACATGCTTCCGTTTACACCGGCACTACCCCGGCTACCCATGGCATCATTGGCAACGATTGGTTTGTACGGTCGCTGGGACGAACGGTGTATTGTGCCGAAGACAGTACCGTTACAGGAGTGGCCGGCACCGCTTCTAGTGGCGAGATTTCCCCGCGAAACCTATTGAGCAGTACCATTACGGACGAACTGATGTTTGCTACCGGAAAGCGGTCGAAAGTGGTTGGGATCGCCATTAAGGACCGAGGGGCGGCCTTGCCAGCCGGACACATGGGGGATGCCTACTGGTACGATGCCAAAACCGGGGAATTCATGACGTCCACCTATTACTGCGATACCTTGCCGGATTGGGTCAAGGCCTTTAACGACAGAAAATTACCGCAGAACTATTTGTCTCAAACCTGGGAGCCACTATTTCCGATAGAAACCTATGTGCAGGGGGCAGCGGATGACAATGCGTTTGAATCGCCCTTCATTGGCATGGAAACACCTACGTTTCCCTATGATCTGCCCGCTTTGACGGCGGACAATGGAGGACTGGGCCTGATAAGCACCACTCCCTATGGCAATACCCTCACCCTGGACCTGGCCTATGCCGCTCTGGAAGGGGAGCAATTGGGGAAAAGAGGAGAGACGGACTTTCTGGCGGTGAGTTTTTCTTCTACCGATTATATCGGACACCGGTTTGGCCCCTCTTCGGTAGAGGTGGAGGACAATTACCTACGCCTGGACCGGGAATTGGCGGAATTTTTTGATTACCTGGACCGGGAGATCGGCGAGGGCGAATACCTGGTGTTTTTGACGGCAGACCATGGCGTGGCGGATGTGGTCAGTTACATGCAGAGCGAACGGGTGGCTGCCGGAAGCCTGGATACGCGCTTTGTACTGACCCAATTAAAAGGATTTACCAATCAGCAATTTGGGGAGGGAGACTGGATTTCCAATTACTCCAACGAGCAGGTCTTCTTAAACCAAGAGCTGGCCAAAGAGAAGGGGCTGGTGCTGGCCGACATGCAAAAGGAAGTCGCCGATTTCCTGCTGCGCTTTGACGGAATTAAGGAAACCTACACGGCGGAGGACTTGAGACGATTGGAATACAACCATGGCAGGAAACATTTGCTTCAGATGGGCTTCAATCACAAGGCATCGGGAGATGTGCTGGTCATATTGGAACCCGCCTGGCTGACCAATTCCGTCCGGGGTACCACCCATGGCACGGGCTATACCTACGATACGCATGTACCGATCGTATTCTATGGCTGGGGTGTTCCGGCCGGAAGCAGCAGCCGCTATGCCACCATTACCGATATTGCCCCCACGCTGGCCATGCTGCTAAAAACCAGGCTTCCCAATGGAGCTTCCGGTCAGCCGATCGGTGAGATAGTGGATGCCAAATGATTGGGTATAAGGGTGATTTGCTTTCGAGATTTCCTTATGGCTGAATGGGGAAAGGTCAGCACCGTTCATTATGTACGGCAGCTGGCAGGTATTTACTTACCTAAAAATCCGACCGCTGAACGAAATCCCCCTTTTTTAAAGGGGGCAAGGGGGATTTTTTCGATGGTTTCCACTAGTCAATAGACTGGTTTATTGGTAGTTACCTAAGTAAATCTTCCTTTATCTTATAGTTTAGTTCATGTTGGAATTTACAGTGTGACGCGCTATCCAAGTTGATGTTACAGGGAAGTCAGGTTCTTTCTACCCAGTTTTCAAGCTTTAAGGTTTTAATATGTCGGAAGTCTTTTGCTCTGAACTTCCTGCTTTCCCTGATTTCTTTGTTTATTTCTTCGGTAGGCTTGTCTGATGCAAACGCCCCGAAAGAACTGAAAAAATCTTTTTCATTAGACTTTCTACCTTTCTTAATTGATTTTGCAAGTCGTTCGAGTAACTCTAATTTACTTGCTGAACTCAAACGTTCAAAAAGCGCTGAATAAATTTCTACAATATGACGTTCTGCGTTTGCCATGGTCCCTGCATTTTTCAAATATACGAAATCCCATTTAAACTGTTTTCTTTAATTGGTCTTGCCTGTAATACATTAATATATGGATGTAATAAAAGAAAAATACGTCTACGTACAAGGTACATTCCTAAAGAATGTGACAACCAGTTACCGGACGGCACACAATTATAAACACATGAAATCGAGCATGACGAAAACGTCACACAGTGGGATGATTATCAATCATGCGAGATTCCATCTGACCGCTGAAAAAAAATATAAACAGATGAAAATTACGTTGGAAATTCAAGACGAGCGGTTTAAGACATTTATGGATTTCATCCAAACGCTTGATTATGTTTCTATCAAAACAGATGAATCATCGCCCACCCAATGGCAGGAAGAGGAGGTTAATCGTCGTTTAGAGTTAATAGAAAGTGGTGAAATGAAAACCCGGGATTGGGAATTGGCTAAAAAAGAGATATTTAAAAAATAATGCCCTATAGCATTAAAATTGCTCATGCAGCTGGAAGGGATATTCGGGAAGCATTCCTTTGGTACGAAGACTAAAAGGAGAATTTGGGCAGGCTGTTTGAGGAAAATGTTTATCAAGCGGTTAACAATATTCAAAATAATCCCTTAAAATTTCAGATTCGATATGGTAGCACAAGGATTTCCTTCCTAAGGAAATTCCCATATGGAATTCATTTTCAAATTAATGACAATCAAATCCTGATTTTGGCCATTTTTCATACTTCTCAGGATTCGGAAAAATGGGAAAATAGAAAATAACGATTTTGCAGTGGCACCACCCTGGTTAAAAAAGCGATTTTGACTCCCCCTTTTCCAGGTCTATTTCCCATTCCTTTCCCTGATATAAAATCTTAGTCTTTCCACCAGTAATTGCCAGAATTTCAGCTTGTTTAAGTACCCCGTTTTCCCATTCCATACCTACCTCAAAATTCCCTCGTGCTTTCAGGCCGGTTACCTGGCCCCTGTCCCATGCCTCGGGCAGTGCGGGTAATAGGCGGATGATTCCTTCCTCATGCGACTGCAGGAGCATTTCGGCAATACCTGCTGTGGCCCCAAAGTTGCCCTCAATCTGGAAAATCTTTCCGAGCAAATCAAACATATTGGGAGCCAGTTGGGTGGCCATCATTTGGTGGATGTGATCCAGGGCTTCGTCCCCATGCTGTAAACGCGCATAAAAATTGATAATCCAGGCCCTGCTCCAGCCAGTTTGCCCGCCACCACCGAAGGCCAGTCGCCTTTCGATGGTTTTTTCCGCAGCCTGGAACAATTCGGGTGTTGCTGCAGTGATTTGATTGGACGGGTACAAGGCATACAAGTGAGACATGTGCCGGTGGCCCGGCTCCGCCTCTTCATAGTCCTCGTACCATTCCTGAAGGGTGCCGTCTTTGCCAATTTTTATTGGGGGTAATTTAGCGGTAGCTTTTTCTATTGCCGCTGTCAATTGCTGCACTCCCAGGATTTCCTCTGCTTCCAGACAGGCCCTAAAGATGTCATTTATTATTTGGATGTCCATGCTGGCAGCCGTGGTGTTTCTCGTGGGCTTACCGGTAGTTGGATCTATATAGGCGTTCTCCGGCGAGTAGGAGGGGGAAGTGACCAGTTCGCCTTTTTCATTCTCCCTCAGGAAGTCCAAAATAAATTGTGCTGCTCCTGCAAGGACCGGGTAGGCCGTTTCTTTTAAATAGTCTTGATCCTGGGTAAATTCATAATGCCTCCATAAGGAAAGGGACATCCAGGCACCTGCCAGGGGGTTGGAATAACCGTTGGTGACCTGAGATTCCTTGGTCGAGCCCGATGGCGTAGTCCTTCCAAACGGATTGCTTACGTGATGGGCCATCCAGCCGGAAGAGCCAATAAAATTTTTTGCGGTAGTGCTTCCTTTTTCCGCCAATTTTACCATAAAATGGGACAGGGGAACAAAAGCCTCGGATAAATTGGTCAGGTCGGCAGGCCAGTAATTCATCTGTAAATTAATGTTCAGGTGAAAATCCGATTCCCAGGGAGCCCACATTTCCTTGTTCCAGATGCCCTGAAGGTTTGCAGGAAGAACGGCCCTGTTGACCGAACTACCCATCAGGAGGTACCTTCCGTATTGAAAAAACAATTCCGTAAGGTGGTTGTCATTCGTACCTTCCCGCACCTGCTCCAGCCGCTTGTCGGTCGGAAGGCTGTCCCGATGCGGGCTGCCTAAGGAAAGCGAAACCCGGTTAAATAGGTCACGGTGCTCAGAAACATGCATTTCCCGGGCTGTCTCGTACCGGGTTGCTTTTGCTTCTTCCAGTAGTTGTAACGCAGTCGCTTTGGCGTTTATGTTTCTGTCAAAATTCAGCTTGGCTACATTGTAATCCGTCGCTGCACTTAGGATCAGGGTAAAGCCGGTGCTGTTTTCGATGCTAAGGGTTTTTTCATTTCCGCGTTTCGTTCCATTATCCAAAACGGCTGTGATTTGGGAAGAAAACTTCATGTGATGCCCCGGTTTTCCGGAACCGCCCACATTGTCATCGTACCCATCGGGATCATCAAATACCTGTCCGTCCACGAATAGAATCTCTTCGTCTCCCACGCGTTGGACGATGTCTTTCTCCCGTTCAAAACGAATCGTGCTGCTTACCGGCGCTCCATCCAGGCTCTCAAAGCGATAGAAGATAACATTGTATTTGTTGGAAGAGAACGCTTCCCTCACAAATCTTTTCCCCTCAATACTGTAGGTAGCGGTTGCTAATCCTGTTTCCATATTCAGGGACCGGCGGTAATTCTCCGGCGTACCCTGGTGGTCAAAGGAAATGTGTAGCTCCCCTAGCGGCTCATAGGACCGTATGGAGGTCGGGGAGACGGCCAGGTATTCCATGGCGTAGTCCAGGGCCTCCTGGTAGTTTCCTTCCAGGTTTAACCGCTGGAATTCAGCGTAATGCTGGCGCACGTTCTCGGGGTACGGGTCCTCCGGCATACCGGCCCAAAGGCTTTCTTCATTGAGCTGAACACGTTCCTCCTTCACTCCTCCATACACCATGGCACCCAATCTCCCATTGCCAATGGGAAGGGCTTCCAGCCAGTCCTCCGCAGGGGAAGTATACCAAAGTTCCATCCTGGGGGAGGCATCTACTACATTACCTGCAATTTGGCAGGTACTGGCAAAGGGAGTGAGGCTGATGAATAGCAGCAGGAACAACTGTCTCATGTTAGGTTGGTGTTGATGATGGCGCATACTACCAAAATAGTATCAATAGTTTAAGTAAATACGTTAAGTTTTCCTGCAATCGGCAGGGGATTTATCAAACCGGATCAGGTACTGACAATTTGACACGAAAATGAATTTGGAACAAGACTTGAACAAGGCAAGAATACAATAAGGACGTTGTTTACATAAAAATAAAAAATACCATGCAGGAAAAAGGTACCATTTCGATCCATACCGAAAATATTTTCCCCATTATCAAGAAGTTTCTCTATTCGGATAATGAAATTTTTCTAAGGGAACTGGTCTCCAATGCGGTGGATGCCAGCCAGAAAATCAAACGATTGGCCGCGTTGGGTGAGTACAAAGGAGAACTAGGTGACCTGACCATTGATGTCAGTTTTGACAAAGACAAAAAGACCATTACCGTCTCGGATAAGGGTCTCGGCATGACTGCCGAAGAAATCAAAAAATACATCAACCAGATTGCTTTCTCCGGCGCATCCGAATTCGTGGAGAAATTCAAAGATGCAAAGGATGCCAATGAAATCATCGGTAAGTTTGGTTTGGGTTTTTATTCGGCCTTTATGGTGGCCGATACCGTAGAAATCCATTCCCTCTCCCGTGAGGAAGGGGCGGAGCCCGCCAAATGGGTCTGTGATGGCAGTACGGAATTTGAAATCAGCCCCGGCGACAAAGCCGAACGGGGAACGGATGTGATCCTTCACGTCAACAGCGAGTCCGAGGAGTTTCTGGACAAATGGAAGCTGCAGGAAATCCTGGACAAATACGCCAAATTCCTGCCCGTGCCGATTCGGTTTGGAACAAAATCCGAAAGCGTAGAAGACGGGGTAGATGATAAAGGCGAGAAGAAGTGGAAATCGGTAGAGGTGGATAATATCATCAATACCACCCATCCCATCTGGACACAGGCGCCAAGCGAGTTGACGGACGAGGATTACCTGAAATTCTACAAGGAATTGTACCCCATGAGCGAGGATCCACTTTTTTGGATCCACTTGAATGTGGACTATCCGTTTAACCTGACTGGTGTCCTCTATTTCCCCAAGGTCAAGAACGACTTTGACCTGCAGCGAAACAAAATCAAACTGTTTAGCCGGCAGGTATTTATCACCGATGAAGTAAAGGACATCGTGCCCGAGTTTCTGATGTTGCTACACGGGGTGATTGATTCTCCGGACATTCCGTTGAACGTTTCCCGAAGCTTCCTGCAGTCGGACAGCAACGTCAAGAAAATCAACAATTACATCACCAAAAAAGTCGCGGACAAGCTGGGCGAATTGTTCAAAAAAGACCGGAAGGTGTACGAAGAAAAGTGGAAGGACATCGGCCTTTTTGTGAAGTACGGGATGATCTCGGAGGACAAATTTTACGAAAAAGGCAAGGACTTTGCCCTGCTTACCAATACAAACGGGGAGCATTTTACCCTGGACGAATACCGGGAAAAGGTCAAGCCCTATCAAACCGGCAAAGACGAAACGTTGGTATACTTGTATGCCACCGATGCCGATAAGCAGGATACCTTTATCCAGTCCGCCAATAAAAAGGATTACGACGTGCTGTTAATGGATTCACCGATTGACAGCCACTTTATCCAGCACCTGGAGGGCAAGTTGGAAAAGGCCAGCCTGAAGCGCGTAGATGCCGATGTGGTGGACAAGTTGATCGAAAAAGAAGGCGGGTACGAAAACTTACTCACGGAGGAACAATCCAACAAGGTAAAGGAGATCTTTGAAAAGGCCATCGATAACAAGACCTATTCCGTGGAGGTGCAAGGTTCCAGTCCGGAGGAATTACCCGTCACCGTGACAATGGACGAGTTCATGCGTAGGATGAAGGACATGGCGAAAAACGGTGGAGGCATGGGCCTTTACGGTTCCTTCCCCGATAATTACAAGGTAGGGGTCAATGGCAATCATCCGGTGGTCGACAAAATCCTCAAATCGGAGGATGCTACCGAGCAGGTAAGATTGGCCAAGCAGGCATTTGATCTGGCCCTGCTTTCACAGGGGCTACTGACAGGCAAGGAGCTGACAGCCTTTGTGAAACGAAGTGTGGAATTGATCTGAGCGTAAAATGTATTCGTAGAACGGGAAAGCGGGGATAGTGCCTTGCTTTCCCTTTTTTGTTTTCATGGTAAATCTAAAAAAAGGATTTGCAGCAAAAGATAGGTAATGTACTAGCGATGTTGAATGGCAAATCTTTTGACTACCGATCATTGAAACGAACCCAAATCCTCCTTTACCAAGGGGGCAGGTGGGATTTATTACCAATGACTCGTCCTGAAAAAAGTTTACAGGTTTTAATTTTAAGCCAAATTTTAAGAAAATATCCTGGACTTATAATCCAATATGATCAAATTATTTCATGGGATTTGTTCCCTACAATAAGAATTTGAAACATTTCTCAAGAGAATTGAGATCTCCTGCTACCCTTTCCGAAGTATTACTTTGGCAAAAGTTACGGGCAGCTCAATTTCGAGGGTATGCTTTCAACAGGCAAAAACCATTGGGAGATTTTATTGTGGACTTCTATTACAGGAAACTTAAATTGGTAATCGAGATTGATGGGGATAGCCACTTTTATGCTGAGTCTGTTGTTGAAGATCAAAGCAGACAACTGATCTTGGAAAAAATGGGTTTGTGTTTTTACGATTTTTGGATAGTGAAGTTAAGAAATCCATGCCTTTTGTCCTTCAGGAAATTGGTGCCGTTATCGATGATTGGGGAAGTAAAAAATGGTGTTTCCAGAGCGGATTTTTAAGCTAAACATCTAAAAGTGTACGAAAAAATCCCCCTTGCCCCTTTTTACCTTAGATTTGCTGAAATGCCATTTTAAAGCTGAATTGGTGGCCTTGAGACGGGCTGAGGCAACTCGCAGGCAATAGTTGACCTGAAATCCCTACCAATCCAAATCCCTACGCCGCGGCGTAGGGAATTAGTTCAAGTTGGGCATTTAGGTTCGTTTATACCAATGCGATTTGTTTCAGGAATTTAGGATTAGCCAGGGGTAACCATAGTGCCTGGAAATCGGAACGTCACCCAATCCCCTTTCCACCCCAGTGAACTAGTTAAAACACCGATTGGCCGGAACGGATAACCTGTGTATATTTACCTGCGGCCGCTTTTCATCAAAACGAGCGGCCCATTGCATCCACCATTTCTGAACCTAACCGATGAAACGAATCGTACTGTTTGCCTGCTTCGCTGCTTTTTTATTAATGGAAACCGATGCCTGTGCGCAATCCGATACAATGACGCTGAAGGTGATGGCCTGGAACATTTTGCACGGCGGTAACGATATTCCCAATGGACCCGACCGGGTAATAGATATCATTCGGGAAATTGACCCGGATGTGATTTTGATGGTGGAAACCTACGGTTCCGGACCGCATATAGCGGAGACCTTAGGGTATCATTTTCATCTGATCGCACCTGAAGGCACCGATCCGGACGACGAAAGCATCAACCTTTCCATCTATTCCAAACACCCCTTTGGCGAGCGAATCGATACCGGATATCCGTTTTACCTGGGAGGACGGGAAGTCCTGATCGATGCGCAGAAAATCAATGTTTTTTCGAATTGGTTTTACTATTTGCCCTGGGAGGATGCGCCGGAGGAGATGGGGAAATCCGCGCAGGAACTGCTGGCTTGGGAAGCCGCCGGCAAACGTACCGAAATGATTCAAAATGTGCTGCCCTACCTCGAAAAATATGCGGGTGCCACCGATTCGATTCCCATGATTTTGGGCGGTGACATGAATTCCCCCTCCCACCTTGACTGGAACGAGGAAACGCAGGCACGTCATAATGGCCTGGTGGTACCCTGGTATGCGACAAAGGTATTGGCCGATATGGGCCTCAAGGATTCCTTTCGGGACGTACATCCCAACCCAAACTGGTATCCCGGCATTACCTGGGATGTAAAGGAAAAGGAGGATTCTCATCGCATCGATTATATATTTTACAAAGGAAATTTAAAACCGTTGACTTCTACCGCCCACATGGCCTATTTCGGCGAAAACCTGCGGGTAAACGGCAAGGAAATTCCGTATCCTTCGGATCATGGGTTCGTCGTTACTACCTTTGCGTTGGAATCATTGCCTCACTAAAGATCGATGGAGTAAGCAGATAAACAAACCATGAACCGACGGAAATTTTTACACCAAACAGGGATGGCTGCCTTGATGGCGGGAGTGCCGGGGACCTGCCTTAGCTATGCGCCTTCGGCGGTACCCCGTCAAAAACTAACATTTGGAATCGTCGCAGACGTGCACAAAGACTTGATGCCAGATGCAAGCCATCGGCTCGAACAGTTCATTCAAGAGGCTGAGGAACGAAAGGCCGATTTCATCATACAGTTGGGGGATTTCTGCATGGGGGAGCGCAGCAATAGAGCGTTTATGGGGATTTGGGAATCTTTTCGGGGACCGAAATACCACGTGTTGGGCAACCACGACATGGATAAGAACTCCAAGAAGGAAATGCTGGATTTTTGGGGCATGCCCCAGACCTACTATTCTTACGATTTTGGGGGCTATCATTTTATCGTACTGGATGCAAATTTCATTTTCCAGGACGGGAAGTATATCGATTACGAACGGGCAAATTTTTACATTCCGGACAGCGCCCGTACCTTTGTCCACCCCGAACAGATCGACTGGTTTAAAGCGGATTTGGCGGAAACCCGGCTACCTACCCTTGTCTTTTCGCACCAAAGCTTGTGGAACTATACCTGGGGAATAAATAACCGGTTGGAAATTCAAAAAATCATGGAAAGCCACAAGGAAAAGGTCATTTGCTGCTTCAACGGGCACGACCACATCGATTACCACCACCACCAAAATGGAATCGACTACCTGGAGATCAACAGCATGTCCTATCATTGGACGGCGGCTACCTACCAAAGCTGGGATCGTTTTCCCAAAGCCGATTACGAACAGTATCCCTCCCTGCCCAACATTGCCGCGTACGAGGCGCCCTTGTACGCGTTTGCAAGCTTGGATCCGAAGGGAATCTTGCAGGTAGAGGGCGTGCGCAGCCAATGGATGTCGCCCTCCCCCTACACCCTGGGCATGCCAAAAGGGTTTGCCGGTACCCTGGCAACCGCTGAGATCTCCGACTACCGACTGTCTTTTGGTCGGTAGGTCTCTGATCACCTGACGCTTACTTCCGATTTGTCCCGCTGG
The DNA here is from genome assembly GCF_900109255.1 of Cyclobacterium xiamenense. NCBI lineage: Bacteria > Pseudomonadati > Bacteroidota > Cytophagia > Cytophagales > Cyclobacteriaceae > Cyclobacterium > Cyclobacterium xiamenense. The sequence continues at coordinate 366,089 of NZ_FNZH01000003.1, forward strand.
CTTCGGGAACCGACGCCGCCATTTAGACGGCGGCGATCCCGTAAATGCTCCGACACTTCCCAAACTAAATTGCTTGGTGGATTCGGTCCATTCCTTGCCATTTATCATAAATTCGGAAAGAACGTGTTCATTTTTGCCGAAAGTGATTATCTTTAATCGATTCAAGCGTTTTAGACCTCTCAATCCTTCTGTCCAGTCCATGCTTTCAAAAAAAACCAAATATGCGTTTCATGCCCTGACTTATCTGGGAAAAAACAAAGATCAGGGAGCCATATTGATTCAGGAGATTTCGGAAAAACACGGGATCTCCCACAAGTTTTTGGAAAACATCCTCCTCGAATTGAAGAAAGCTGGCTTTTTGGGGAGCAAAAAGGGCAAAGGAGGTGGTTATTACCTGATCAAGGAACCGGACCAAATCCCCCTTTCCCGCATTATCCGGCTGTTGGATGGCCCCATTGCCTTGCTGCCATGCGTGAGCCTCAACTACTACGAACCCTGCGAGGAGTGCGAAAGCCAGGAGAAGTGCGGGCTCAACAAAGTGATGGCAGAAGTGCGGGATGAAACCCTCAAAATCCTGGAAATGAAGACCCTACAGGATATTTTATCCAACGAATAATTTTTTTTCCATTTACTCTATATAATTTGTAGGTTTTATGTACTTTTGTACTTGTGCCGTTGGGCAAGAAGCAGATAGAAGCGCAAAAGGGAAGGAGCCCCTCACGAAAAACCGAAACACCATGATTGACGCAACCGAAATAGAAGAACTGAGCCGGCGGATAGAGAAGCTATCTCCCGGGGATGGCCTGGCGCTATTGACCGATCTTTTTCCCGGGGAAGTGGTATTTTCCACCTCGCTGGGGCAGGAGGATCAGGTGATCACCGAAATCATAGCCAAACACAAGCTTCCGGTTAAAATCTTTACCTTGGATACAGGAAGGTTGTTTTATGAAACCTACGATCTTTTGGAAAAAACGGTAGGAAAGTACGGGGTGACCATTCAGCCCTACTATCCGGAAACAGACGCAGTACAGAACCTGGTGCAGGAAAATGGCATCAACGGCTTTTACCGGTCTGTAGAAAAGCGTAAGGCCTGCTGTTATGTGCGGAAAGTTGAGCCTCTCAGGCGGGCATTGAAGGGAAACCGTGTTTGGGTTACCGGTCTACGCGCAGGGCAAAGTTCAAACCGGCAACGGATGCCCCTGCTTGAATGGGACGAAGGAAACCAAATCCTCAAATACAATCCCTTATTGCGTTGGTCAATGGACCAGATGCTGGATTATATCAAGGAGCATAAAATTCCCTATAACCCCCTGCACGACAAAGGATTCGTTAGCATTGGCTGTGCTCCCTGTACCCGGGCCATTGTACCTGGCGAGGATCCACGGGCAGGCCGCTGGTGGTGGGAAGCTTCCCACAAGGAGTGCGGCCTTCACGAGCCCGGGCAACTCACAAAAAATGCCTGATCGACACAACTGCAAATTAAAAAACTGAAAAAGTAGTACCATGCAAAGTTTCAGAACAGAAATCGAAAATCCCCTGGTGGAAAAAGATATCGTCGAATTGGCCAATAAAATCGAGCTTTTTCGAAATGGAAAAATAGACGAGGAAAAATTCAGAAGTCTCCGGTTGGCTCGGGGCGTCTACGGACAGCGACAGGAGGGGGTGCAGATGATCCGCATCAAACTTCCCTACGGAAGGGTGCGATCTTCCCAGCTTACCCGTATCTGCGATGTTTCCGAAAAATATTCCACCGGAAGGCTGCACATTACCACCCGGCAGGACATCCAAATCCATTACGTGAGCCTGGACCGAACACCGGAACTTTGGGCCGAACTGGAAAAAGACGATGTCACCCTTAGGGAGGCATGCGGCAATACCGTCCGGAACGTCACGGCTTCCGAAACGGCGGGAATTGATCCCAGGGAACCCTTCGACGTGACACCCTATGCGGATGCCACCTTTCGGTACATGCTGCGCAACCCCATTTCTCAGGAGATGGGCAGAAAATTCAAAATCAGCTTTTCCGCCAGTGAAGAAGATACGGCGCTTTCCTACCTGCATGACCTGGGGTTTATTGCCAAACTGATGACGCATGGAGACGGTACGGAAGAACGCGGATTTAAGGTGCTTTTGGGTGGAGGATTGGGATCTCAACCCCGGCACGGAGACGTGGTACACGAGTTTTTACCCACGGATCAGTTGATCCCGTTTGTAGAGGGGGTGATACGGGTCTTTGACCGTCATGGGGAACGAGCCAAGCGCATGAAAGCACGCATGAAGTTTCTCATCAATGGCCTGGGTTTGGAGGAGTTTTTACGGTTGGTAGCCGAAGAGCAAATGGCCCTGCAGTACCGATCCTATCCGATCGACGTGAGTGACTACGAGGCTTCCAAATCCTTGCCCAACCCGGTTATACCGGCGTTCACCGTTCCTACCGACGAAAATTACAGGCGATGGAAAGTGACAAACGTCCTTCCTCAAAAACAACCCGGATACGTGGCTGTGGGAGTGAAAGTGCATTTGGGTGATTTCTACACCAAAGAGGCCCGGCAGCTGGCAAAGCTGATCAGGGAATACGCAAACGATGAATTGCGGTTTACCCTGCGGCAGAACTTTCTGATTCGTGACGTGAAAGAAGAATTGGTACCGTTTTTTTACCAGGAGCTTAAAAAATTGGGTTTGGCGGACTATGGCTACAATTCCATCGGAGACATCACGGCTTGCCCCGGTACCGATACCTGTAACCTGGGAATTGCCAGCAGTACGGGTGCTGCCGATGTGATGGGAAAGGTAATTTTGGACGAATACCCCGAGTTTTTGCTGGACAAACACCTCACCATCAAGATATCCGGCTGCATGAATGCCTGCGGGCAGCACAACATGGCCTCCATCGGTTTTCAAGGCATGTCCATGAAGGTAGGTAAGTCGGTGTTGCCGGCTTTGCAGGTGCTGTTGGGCGGAGCAACGTTTGGAGACGGCAAAGGCCGTTTTTCCGACAAAGTCATTAAAATCCCGAGTAAGCGCGGACCGCAAGCCTTGCGCGTTTTATTGGACGATTACAAGGCCCAAGCCGAAAAAGGGGAGAACTATGCGCGGTACTACGAGCGTCAGGGACAGATGTATTTTTATGAACTACTCAAGCCCCTGGCGGGAACGGATACCATCACGGAATCGGATTTCATCGATTGGGGCAATGAGGAGCCTTACGTAAAAGCCATCGGAGTAGGAGAATGTGCCGGGGTGGTCATCGATCTGGTGTCTACCCTGCTGCTGGAAGCCCGGGAGAAGCTGGCCGATGCAGAGGATAGTTTGAAAGCCGAAAAATGGGCCGATGGGATCTACCAAGCATACACGTGCATGGTGAATGCCGCAAAGGCCATTTTGACCGCCGAGGGAGTAAATACCAATAGCTACGCCAGCATTGTTTCCGAATTTGAAGCGCACTTCATCGATTCCGGCAAGATTGACCTGGGTGGTTCTTTTTCCGATTTGGTCTACAAAATCAAACAGCATTCGCCTACCGCAGATTTTGCCCGGGAGTATTACCAGACGGCAGAGAAGGTCTACGAAGCGATCAGTGAATTTAGGTCTAAAGAAGTACATGCATGAGGAATGAGGTCAGACCACGCGTAACCCTGGTGGGAGCAGGACCGGGCGATCCGGAGTTGATCACCTTAAAAGGAGTGTTGGCACTAAACAAGGCCGATGTGGTCTTGTACGATGCCCTGATCGATCGGGCGCTGCTGCACCATGCGCCAGACAAGGCCCTGAAAATATTTGTAGGCAAACGCCATGGAAGTCACCAAAACCCACAGGATGAAACCAATCGCCTTTGTGTGGTCTACGCCCAAAAATACGGGCATGTGGTGCGCCTGAAAGGCGGAGATCCCTTTGTATTTGGCAGAGGAGCGGAGGAATTGGATTACATCCAGCAGTTTGGAATAGATACAGCGGTGGTTCCCGGTATTTCGTCCACAGTGGCCGTTCCGGCTTCGGTAGGCATACCTGTGACCAAGCGAGGCATTTCCGAGAGCTATTGGGTAATTACGGGCACGACCTCCAGTGGCGCACTTTCCGACGACCTCAAGCTGGCCTGCCGCTCCAAAGCCACCGTGGTGCTCTTAATGGGTACCAAAAAGCTAAAGGAAATCGTGCATACCTACGAAGCACATGGCCTCACGGACAAACCCATCGCCATCGTCGAGCGGGGAACCACCCGGGAGGAAAAAGTGGTGGCGGGCACCATGGAAGATATTGTAGCGAAAGCGACGGAGCAGCAGATTGGGGCTCCTGCGATCATTGTCATCGGCGAAGTGGTACGGGAGAGTCCCCGGTTGCGAGCAGTATACGAAGAAGTTCTTTGCGAACACCAATTGATTTCCTGGTCCAATGAATGAATTGTATCCCATCTTTTTGAAAGTCCATCAACTCGAAACCTTGCTGGTAGGCGCGGGATTTGTAGGGCTGGAAAAGCTCACCTTTTTACTTAAGTCCAGTCCGCATGCCACTGTCACGGTCGTATCCGTGGAGATTTCTGACGAAATTCGAGAAATCGCCCGCAATAATCCCCGGATTCGTTTGATACAGGATGCCTACCATTCGCGCTATTTGGATCAAAAGCACTTGGTGATCGCTGCAACCAACTTTCCGGAGGTCAATAAAACCGTTTACCGGGATGCCAAAGAAAGGTATTTGCTGGTCAATGTGGCGGATACGCCGGAGTATTGCGACTTTTATCTGGGAGGCATCGTCACGAAGGGAAACGTGAAAATTGCTATTAGTACCAATGGCAAGAGCCCAACAACGGCCAAACGATTGCGGCAATTGCTGGAAGAAACCATTCCGGAAGACATCAATGAAATGGTGGAAAACATCAACAAATACCGAGATACCCTGAAGGGGGATTTTGAGTACAAGGTAGAGGCACTAAATAAGTTGACGGAAGGATTAATAAAAAAGGATTGAAAAAAGACCAAAAAAAGAAAGGGGCGGTTAGCCCCTCTTTTTCTTTTCATTTTTTAGGTTCTTGATATAGGTTTTTATCAATTTTAATTTTTCGTTTTCATTCAGCCGTAGGTTCTGCTGAAAAAACGTGTCGAGACTCCAGTACATTTTTTTAATTGTTAGTATGACATTAAATATAACGTTTTTCCCTGGTTATTTGTTTGCCTGACCCATAAATCTTTATCATTCATTGCATTAATTAAATTTATAAGCGTGGGAGATACAGGCTATACCCTGCCACCACTGGGTGAAGTTTGAAACATCACCCTCTTATCTTCTCGGTCCCAACAGATAGCAACCGCCCAAAAGCTATTTGCAGTGGCTAGTCGACTGCGTTTTTGAGAACGCATACACCGTTCGCATTTCCCTGGAATCCGGCATTGCTTCTGCCTCAGGATTCGTACATCCTCGGATAAAAAGGTGTAGATACAATTTATACTCAGTCTTTAGGGAATCACCCCGGATAGCCCATAGAAAAATTGGTCGAATAACTATCCAATTTTTCAGATAGCGTAGCTTGCCGGCATAGCTAAAATCTGTTAGATTCGGCGCCAAACGGTGGTGAAAAAAAAGCACCTCACTTGCCCAGATCAGCTCGGGTGTAACCAGTCCCAACACCAGTTCTGGTTTTTACAAGTCATCCAGGTTGGAAAGATACGTGTTGGCCTGCTTTAGTATTTCATCTTTTTGCTTCATTTTCGAGAGGGTGTTGTACACGAAGCCGATGCGGGGGTTATTTTCCAGTTTTTCCCGGTTTCGCTCGTAAAAGGCCCAATACAAACTGTTGAAAGGGCATGCTTTATCTCCCGTTTTTTTGGTTTTTGAATAATGGCAGCTGCCGCAATAGTTGCTCATTTTATCAATATAATTGGCAGAGGAGACATAGGGCTTGGTGCCCACGATACCTCCATCGGCAAACTGACTCATGCCCCGTGTATTGGTGATTTCCACCCATTCGATGGCATCTATATAAATACCCAGGTACCACTGATCCACTTCGTCCGGATCAATTCCGGCCAGCAGCGCGAAATTGCCGGTGACCATCAGCCGCTGAATATGGTGGGCGTAGGCATGCTCCAGGGATTGGCCGATGGCATGTTTCAGGCAATTCATTTTCGTGTTTCCATCCCAGAAAAAGGAGGGTAGGGCTCGTTTGTGGCCAAAGAAGTTCATTTGGGCATAGTCCGGCATCTTCGCCCAATAGATTCCCCGCATAAATTCCCGCCATCCCAGAATTTGCCGGATAAAGCCCTCCACCTGAGGTAGCCCGTAGGTTTCGGGATCCTTTTCCAGGCAATCTTGTGCCGCGCGGATCACTTCCAAAGGATGGAGCATCTTGCTATTTAGTGCAAAGCTAAGCCGGCTGTGAAACAGGAAGGGTTCGGCGGTATGCATGGCATCCTGATACCTGCCAAAATGAGGAAGCAGTTCTGTGAGAAAATGGTCCAGCACGGTTAGTGATTCCTGCCGCGAGCAGGGCCAGGGAAAACGGCTGGGGTCCACCTCGCCTAGTGTCTGTACGCCAGCGTTGTGGATGGATTGCAACAGTGATCCGAGGTCACGTTCAAACGACGGAAAATCAGGGACCGATACTTCTTCCCGGAATGCGTTTCGGTTTTCCTTATCGAAATTCCATTCTCCTCCCTGCGGCTTTTTTCCCTGCATCAATACGCCGAACTCCTGCCGCATGGACCGGTAAAAGGATTCCATCAGGTAGGTTTTCTTACCGGAAAAGAATCTTTTTACGGCCATTCGGTCGGTCAAAAAATGTTCGGTATCAAAACATGCCGTTTTGATGGGTAGCTGTTTACAGATCCGCTGAAGCTGTTGGTCGAGTCTGTACTCGTCCGGAAGTTGGTACTCAAATCGGTCAAATTGCTCCCGGTCAATTAAATCGCCAATGTTTTTTTCCAGGCACTGCCTGTTTTTCGGGTCATCAATACGTAGGTAGCATACCCGATGCCCTTTCTTGGTCAACTCCTCTGCAAAATTCCGCATGGATTGAAAAAACGCCAGCACCTTTTGTACGTGATGCCGGACATAATCCGTTTCCTGCCGCATTTCCAGCATTAGGTAGACCACTTCCTCCCGCGTTTCGGTAAACCAAGAGTGCTGTGGGTTTAACTGGTCCCCCAGAATAAGTCGTAACGTTTTTGCCATTGCTGCTTGTGTATTTTCGTATATTAAAGCAGCTTTTTCCCTTCTTTGTTTTCGGATTGATTGATTGAAAAATTGTCGCTCGTCTCGCGGATTTCAGGAGCCGATGCGGTGGTCGGAATCCAACAGTTCAATGTACTCCCCAAAATAGTAATTGAACGTGATGATCAAATGGTTCAGATCCCCGGATTGCATCTCCTCCTGGATACGAAACGTATCCATGCCCAACGCTTCGCTTAAAGTCTCGGCGTATTCAAGCAGGTCCTGACCGATGATGCGAGCATCTTTCTGGTCCAGGTGGATCTGCATAATCGCTTTTGTTTTGGACGCCATCATTTTTTGTAATGTGTTAAAAGTTAATTAAGTTTTCGGTTTTGTTATTTTCCGGAAAGTCCGTGTTTGCATGCCTTTTTCGTAGACACTGGCCCCGATTCAGTGTTTTTGAACGATAAATTTTGTTTTACACAAATTCTTTTTTGCCTTTTGTTTTTTGAAATATTATTTTATGTAATTAGAACGCAGTTAAATGAAATACTCAAAATATGTTCTATTCCTATAAATAATAGAATAAAAATTGAATTCCCAAATTAACGTAAAAAATAATTTTTGGCGGGATTAATGGCGAAATACCATGCTTTATTTGGTAGATGCAAAAACGAAGTTACCCCCCGGGATTTTGGAACAGGTGCAGGGAATCGAAAAAAAAGAAGGGGGCAAATTTTTTTGCCCCCTATTTGATTTATAAATCAACAGTCGGTTGATTTTTTAGTAAGTCCTCAAAGGTTTCCCGCTTCCGAATCAGGTGATCTCTGCCGTGGAGGAGCAATACCTCTGCCGGGCGGAATCGGGAATTGTAGTTGGAAGCCATGCTGTAGCCATAGGCGCCGGCGTTTTTGATGGCCAGTACATCGCCTTCTTTTACTTCCCGAAGCTTGCGATCGGCAGCGATGGTGTCGGTTTCGCATATATAGCCCACGATCGTATACACCCGCTCCGGCCCATCCAGCTTGCTGATGTTGACCACGCCGTGATAGGCATCGTACATCATGGGGCGCAGCAGGTGATTGAGCCCGGAGTCTACCCCCACAAAGGTAGTGGCAGGAGTGGGCTTAACCACGTTGGCTTTTACCAGCAGGTAGCCACATTCGCTTACCAAAAACTTACCGGGTTCAAACCAAATTTCCAGTTCCTTACCGTATTCCTTGCAAAATTGTTGAAATGCAGCCGATACTTTTTTTCCCACGTCCTGAATATCCGTGGTGATGTCTCCGTCTTTGTAGGCTACTTTGAATCCGCCACCAAAATCCAGAAACTCCAACTGCCCAAATTCCCGGGCAGCATCAAAGAGTATTTCTGCTCCTTTTAAAAACACTTCGGCGTCCAAAATATCCGAGCCGGTATGCACGTGGAGGCCTACCACCCGCAAGTCGTAGGCCTGTACAATTTTCAGGACATGTTTGAGCTGAAGGATGGAGATACCAAATTTGCTGTCGATATGGCCTACGGATATTTTAGCATTTCCCCCGGCCAGGATGTGGGGATTCAGTCGGATACACAGGGGCACGGATGGCCCGTACTCGGTTCCAAAATGTTCCAACATGGGGATATTGTCGATGTTGATTGTCACCCCTAGCTCGACTGCTTGCTTGATTTCCTCAAAGTCCACGCAGTTTGGGGTATACATGATTTCCGCTGCCGCAAAGCCGGCATGCATGCATAGCTGTACTTCTTCTATGGAAACGGCGTCTACCCCGGTGCCAGCCTGACGCATCAGCTTTAGGATGGTGAGGTTGGATAAGGCCTTGGTTGCATACTTAATTTTCATCGTTACCCCTGAAAAGGCCTGCTTGAGGGCTTCTACCTGCGAAAGGATTTTTTCTCCATCATAGACATAAACCGGCGTTCCGTATTTTTTCGCCACATCCAACAGGGGAATTTCCTGGATGCAGTAACGTTGGTTGCTAATTTCCATAGGTGTTGATTTAGCTGGCAAAGATAGGTAAAGCAAGCCAAACTTAAAACGAATTTTACCACCGTAACCCAAAGGGAATTCTGTTTCGGAAAACCTTGTTGGTATCTTGGATAGGTTGCCTTTGCGAACCCTGTTAAAAAAAGTTAAGGAAATGATTTCCTGATGGATATCGTTTAAATTTGTATCATGTCAAAGACCAGCATTAAAATCATTATCTTTTTGATGACGCTTGCCAGTCTGGGGTTGATTGGTTTTCAGTTTTACTGGGTGGGAAACGTACTAAAGATCAACGAAGAGCGGTTCGAGCAAAACGTGTTTCAGGCACTGGCATCCACTTCCGAGCGGCTGGAGAAGGGAGAGGCCAGTGATATCTTGCTGAGTTCCCTGGCTCGGGACACCTTGTTTCAAAAAGCCCTTCTGGAGCCGATAGAGCCCATTCAGGTGCAGGTTAGGCACCGGCAGGTGGCGATCAACCGGCCATCCATGGTGGATTCCCTGTTTGACCAAAAAATTCCCCAGATATCCTCGACCTTCCGCAAATTGATCGCTTCCAAAGAAGGGGAACCAAAGAGTTTTAGCCAAATTGAAAAGTACTTTTATATGTCCCCGTCGGTGGCATCTACGCTCTTTACACCGGACGAACTGGCCATTCTATTGCAGGAAAAGGAACGGTATCTGGAGTTTTTGAGCCAGAAAGACAATTACATTAGTAGACGCCAATACGCCAGCAACCGGCAGGACTTTATCATCGAGGAATTCAATGTTTCCCGAAACGTGGCAGAGTCCATCGTGCAGGCAAACATGAAAATTGAATTGGTGGAGGTGGTCATCCACCAATTGTTGTCCCAGGGCAATCAGAATATCCTAAACCGGGTCGATACGGCCCAGGTGCGCAGGGAGGTGCGGGATCAGTTAGTCAACCGAAACATCAACCAGCCCTTTGAGCTGGGGATCATCGATGGAAACGACCGCATCGTCGGCGTCGGGTCCGTTTCTAACCTGGAGTTTTTAAAAGCGAAGGGCATTCGGGCAGAACTCTTCCCCAGCGACTTGTTGGGCCTGGAAAACTTCCTGGTTATCCATTTTCCAACGAAGGAAAACTACCTCATGCAGCAGGTCTTTTTACCCTTATCCAGTTCTTTGCTGTTTATGGCGATTATCATCGTCTGTTTCGTGTATGCCATCAAGGTAATTATCCGGCAAAAGAAAATTTCTGAGGTCAAAAATGATTTCATCAACAACATGACCCACGAGTTCAAAACGCCCATTTCTACCGTAAGCCTGGCCATCGAGGCCCTCCAGGATCCGGATTTGCTGGGCCAAAAATCACTACGTACCCGCTACCTGGGGATTATCAAGGATGAAAATGCCCGGCTGGGACAGCAGGTCGAGCAGGTCTTGCAGGCCGCTGCCCTGGATAAAAAAGACTTCAAGCTGGAGGTAGAACCCATCAACCTGGTGGATGCGGTGGAAGAAGCCAAAAAGCATTTTGAACTGCTGGTTGAGAAACGGGGTGGGGCCATCGAAACGGACTACCAGGTGCAGACAGGCATCCTGGAGGCCGATCCGTTTCATCTGAACAACATCCTCAATAACTTATTAGACAATGCAAATAAATATTCCGGCGATTCCCCTTCCATTCGGGTTTCTGTCCGGGAGAGGAACGACCGGTTTACGCTGGCCATTCAGGATGCCGGCATTGGCATGAGCAAAGAGGCCCAAAAACGAATATTTGACAAATTCTACCGGGTACCTACCGGCAATATTCACGACGTGAAAGGGTTTGGACTGGGCCTCTCCTACGTAAAAACGATGGTAGAAGCACATAAAGGAAGCATACAGGTGGAAAGTGAGCCGGGTCAGGGAAGTATTTTCACCATTAATTTACCAAAAAGGCAATGAGCAACGAACGAATATTATTGGTAGAAGATGATCCCAACCTGGGCGACATTCTCAAGGAATACCTGGGTGTAAAAGGATACGAGGTTACCTTGTGCCGGGACGGCGAAGAAGGCTGGGCCAGCTATAAGAAGGAGTATTTCCAACTGTGCATCCTCGACGTAATGATGCCGAAAAAGGATGGTTTTACCCTGGGAAAGGAAATCCGGAAGGTGGAAGAAAACATTCCCATCATTTACCTCACGGCAAAAAATCTCAAAGAAGATGTCATTCAGGGATTTCGGATAGGGGCGGACGATTACATTACCAAACCATTCAGCATGGAGGAATTGCTATTGCGAATTGGCGCCATCCTGCGAAGGACCAAGGCCAGGGGAGAACGAACCGCATTGAAGACCTATTCCTTCGGCAGCTTTGTGCTGCATTACGACACGCAACAATTGGAAGGTCCGGATGGGATGCACAAATTGACCTCCAAAGAAAACGAGCTTCTTCGCCTACTGGCGGCGTCGATGAACGAAACGGTGAGTCGCTCCTTTGCACTCAAACAAATCTGGGGAGACGATAGCTATTTCAACGCCCGAAGCATGGATGTATACCTTAGCAAAATTCGTAAACTGCTAAAAGGCGACAACGGTGTTCAAATCGTTACCCTCCACGGAGAGGGCTTCAAATTGGTGGCCAACTGAGATCTTTTGTCCTTCCTTTGATTAATTCTTTGAATAGGGTTTAATTTGTGCTTCATTTAATCCCGTTTCCCATGCCCAAAGAAATCATCCAATCCGCGGAAGCACCCGCCCCTATCGGTCCCTACAGCCAGGCTGTTAAAAGTAACGGCTTGCTCTTTGTCTCCGGGCAGATTGCCCTGGACGCTGAAACCGGAGAACTCCTCAACGAAAACATTACCGAGGAAACACACGCGGTCATGAGAAACCTGGAGGCCATCTTGCGCGCGGCGGGCTCCTCCTTTGACCGGGTGGTCAAATGCAGTATCTTTGTAAAAAACATGGATGATTTTGCCACCATCAACGAAGCGTACGGACAGTACTTCAAAAGCTCCCCTCCGGCCCGTGAAACCGTGGAAGTAAGCAGGCTTCCAAAAAACGTGCAGGTGGAAATATCCTGCATTGCTGAGGTGTAAACTTTATCCCGAATTGCTTGTTAGTTCATGGTGAGATTGGTGCCCACATACAGCGAAACATTTGTGTCTACCCTGGACAGCCGGCAGGTCGTGAAAAAACTCGACCGCATCACGCGAAAAGTGAATTACCTGGATCGGCCACTGCCCCTGTCGGAGGAAGAGGTAGTATTTAACGGCACCCTGGGAAAAACTTGTTTTCGAATCTCAAAAAAAATCAACAAAGCGGATAGTTTTCTCCCCTTGATCAAAGGGGAGGTTTACCCCCTGTCCAAAGGCTGCCTGATCTCGCTGGAATATTCGTTTTTCCTCAGTACGGCCTTCTTTCTGGGTTTTTGGGGCGTGATCAGCTTTGGGTTGACGGTGGTTTTTTTGTCGGTTTTTCAGGACTGGAAGATGGCTCTGCTCAGCGTTTTGGCTGGATTGGCCAACTACGGTTTTGCTTTCTGGCATTTCCGGCGAAAGGTCCGCGAAAGCCAGGCACTTTTTCACGAGGCCATGGGACTGAATACCGGCAAGAATGCCTCCCGGTGATTCCTTTCGCAGGAAATTGCAGGAACTAAGCACCCGGGACCTATGGATTATGCCCTGCCTGTTGTAATTTAGCAGCTGAATTGTTTTTAACGTAAACCAAGCCATTCAATGGAATACAGAATAGAAAAGGATACCATGGGACCCGTGGAGGTTCCCGCCGACAAGTACTGGGGCGCCCAAACCCAGCGCTCGGTGAATAATTTTAAGATTGGCGGATCCCGGCAGCAGATGCCCTTGGAAATCGTGCATGCATTCGCTATCCTAAAAAAATCTGCCGCACTTACAAATGCCGAGTTGGGCGTGATGGATCAGGAAAAAGCGGACATCATCGCCACCGTCTGCGACGAAATCCTGGAGGGCAAACTGGACGACCAGTTTCCTCTGGTGGTCTGGCAGACTGGTTCGGGAACCCAATCCAACATGAATGTAAACGAGGTGGTCGCTTACCGGGCACACGTCCTCTCCGGAGGTAGCCTGCAGGATGAAAAGAAGAAGATTCATCCCAACGATGACGTAAACAAGTCCCAGTCTTCCAACGATACCTTTCCCACTGCCATGCACATTGCTGCCTATAAGATGGTGGCGGAAACGACCCTTCCGGGCGTACAAAAGCTACGGGATACACTGAAAGCCAAATCAGAGGCCTTTATGGATGTGGTGAAAATCGGCCGTACCCATTTCATGGACGCCACCCCGCTGACCCTGGGGCAGGAGTTTTCCGGCTACGTGGCGCAACTGGACCACGCCATGCGGGCGATAAAAAACACCCTTCCCCACCTGTCTGAATTGGCACTGGGAGGCACGGCCGTAGGAACCGGCCTCAACACCCCTAAAGGTTATGCGGAGCTGGTGGCGGCAAAAATCGCCCACTTTTCCGGCAATCCGTTTGTCACCGCTCCCAACAAATTTGAGTCGCTGGCGGCGCATGACGCCATCGTGGAAACCCACGGGGCCCTAAAGCAACTGGCCGTGAGCCTGATGAAAATTGCGAACGACATTCGCATGCTGTCATCCGGACCCCGATCGGGCATTGGCGAATTATTGATCCCCGAAAACGAACCCGGCTCCTCCATCATGCCCGGAAAGGTCAATCCTACCCAGGCGGAAGCCCTAACCATGGTCTGTGCGCAGGTCATCGGAAACGATACGGCCGTGTCTGTAGGCGGCGCCAACGGACATTTTGAACTGAACGTGTTCAAACCCATGATGGTTAACAACCTGCTGATTTCCGCGCGCCTGTTGGGAGACGCTTGCGTGTCTTTCAACGATAACTGTGCCATCGGTATCGAGCCCAACAAGCCCTTTATCCAACGTCACCTGGAAAATAGCCTGATGTTGGTCACGGCGCTAAACACCCATATTGGCTATGAAAACGCAGCGAAAATTGCCAAAAAAGCACACAAGGAGGGCACCAGCCTCCGCGAAGCCGCTATTGCGCTGGAGCTGCTGAGCAGCGAGCAATTCGACGAATGGGTCAAACCGGAAGACATGACCGGGAGCCTCAAGTAAAGGCTGTACCCGATAAAAAAAGCCCCTTCGGTATCATGGCCAAAGGGGCTTTTTTTTTATTCCACCGCTTCTTTTTCCTCTTCGTAGGCGGCGGTGGGAATGCAGCTGCACATCAGGTTCCGGTCTCCGTAGGCAGCATCGATTCGACCCACGGTAGGCCAAAATTTATTCTCCTTGACAAAGGGCAGGGGGTAGGCTGCCCGTTCGCGGGAATAGGCAAATTCCCAGGTATCACCAAGCAGTACCTCAGCCGTATGCGGGGCGTTTTTCAGCAAGTTCGACACCCGGTCTACCTTTCCTTCCTCGATTTCCCGAATTTCCTGTCGGATGGCGATCATCGCATCGCAGAAGCGGTCCAATTCCGCTTTGGACTCCGATTCGGTGGGTTCCACCATCAGTGTACCGGATACGGGAAACGAGACGGTCGGTGCGTGAAATCCGTAATCCATCAGGCGTTTGGCGATGTCTTCTACTTCCACCCCACATTCCTTGAAATTCCGGCAATCCAGGATCATCTCGTGGGCCGCACGGCCCTTACTCCCGGTATAGAGAATGGGATAATCGGCTTCCAGCCGCTTTTTGATGTAATTGGTGTTTAGTATGGCCATTTTGGTAGCATGGGCCAGCCCTTTTTCTCCCATCATCGCAATGTAGGCATAGGAAATGGGCAAAATGCTGGCGCTGCCATAGGGTGCCGCAGAGATGGGGCTGATGGCAGCCGTTCCCCCTGTCCGGACAAAGGGATTGCCCGGCAGAAAAGGGGCCAGGTGCTTGGCCACACAAATGGGCCCCATACCCGGTCCCCCACCACCATGAGGAATACAGAAGGTCTTGTGAAGGTTCAGATGGCAAACATCGGCGCCGATCATTCCCGGACTGGTCAGCCCCACCTGGGCGTTCATGTTGGCTCCGTCCATATAGACTTGCCCTCCGTACTCGTGCACCAGGGCACATATTTCCTGAATGGCTTCCTCGAATACGCCGTGGGTGGAGGGGTAGGTGACCATCAATGCCGCCAACCGGTCTTTGTACTTGGTGGCCAACTCCCGAAAGGCTTCCACATCGATATTGCCCCGTTCGTCGCAGGGCACCAACACCACTTGCATGCCCGCCATCACCGCCGATGCGGGGTTGGTTCCGTGCGCAGAGGTGGGAATAAGCACGATATTTCGGAATTCCTCCCCGCGGCTCATGTGGTAGGCCCGGATGACCATCAAACCTGCGTATTCTCCCTGAGCACCCGAATTTGGTTGCAAACTGGTGTCTGCAAATCCAGTGATTTCGCTCAGCCAGTTTCTCAACTCCTGAAACATTTCGTAATAGCCTGCTGCCTGATCCTGCGGGACAAAGGGATGCAACTGACCGATTTCCGGCCAGGTCACCGGAATCATCTCTGCGGTAGCATTGAGCTTCATCGTGCAAGAGCCCAGGGAAATCATGGAATGCACCAGGGAAAGGTCTTTGTTTTCCAGGCGCTTCATGTACCGCAACATCTCGTGTTCGGAGTGGTACCGGTGAAACACTTCGTGATCCAGGTAGGAACTGGTTCGCTCCAACCCAGCCGGAATGATTCCTTCTACCTGATCCGGCACCGCAGGTGTTGCTACCTGCAGCAGGTTAGTCGATTTGGCAAACACTTCGTAGAGCTCCACCACATCTGCCCGGTTTTTCACCTGGTCAAAACTCAGCAGGATGTACTCTTTTTCGTAGCGGAAATTCAACCGTTTCGACAGGGCAAAGGCCCTGATCTTTTCCTTCTGCACCTCGTCCACGCGAATTCGGATGGTATCAAAAAAGACCTTATTCACCTGTTCGTAACCCAATTGGGACAGCCAATCCGCGGTCATTACGGCGAGTCCATGCGTGCGGGAGGCAATGGCCTTCAGCCCCTTGGGTCCGTGGTACACCGCATACATGCCGGCCATGACTGCCAGCAGTACCTGCGCCGTGCAAATATTGGAAGTAGCTTTCTCCCGCTTTATGTGTTGCTCCCGGGTTTGAAGCGCCATGCGGTAGGCGTTCTTCCCCGATTTGTCCACCGAGACGCCGATGATTCGTCCGGGAATTTGCCGTTTGAATGCTTCTTTAGTGGCAAAAAAGGCCGCATGCGGCCCGCCAAAACCCATGGGTACCCCAAATCGCTGGCTACTACCGATCACTACATCTGCCCCCATCTCTCCGGGAGGCTTTAGCAAGGTAAGGCTTAGCAGATCGGTGCTGAAGGCCGTAAAGACGCTGTTTTCCCGGGCAGCTTCTACGAGACGGCTGTAATCGATGACTTCGCCGTCTGCATTGGGATATTGGAGCAACAACCCAAATAGGTCGGGATCCGTCAGGTCCAGTTCCTGAAGGGTCCCAAAAAAAAGATCGATGCCCACTGGAAGGGCACGGGTTTTGAGAATTTCTTTCGTTTGTTCGAATACGTTTTCGTCTACAAAAAACCGATTCGCCTGCTTCTTGGCCCGGGGCCTGCTGGCATGCAGCATGGTCATGGCTTCCCCGGCGGCGGTACCTTCGTCCAGCAGGGAGGCATTGGCCAATTCCATGCCGGTGAGTTCGGCTACCATGGTTTGAAAGTTGATCAGCGCCTCCAATCGGCCCTGGGCAATTTCGGCCTGATAGGGCGTGTACGCGGTGTACCATCCCGGATTTTCCAGGATGTTTCGCTGAATCACCCCTGGTACCAGGGTATCGTAATAACCCAGGCCTATATACGATTTATACAATTGATTTTTGCCGGCTGTCTTTTTGAAACTTTTTAGAAATGCCGTTTCCGATAGCGCTTTGGGAAGTTGTAGTGGTTTTTTGAGGCGAATACTCTGGGGAATCGTTTCATCAATCAAGGTATCCAGAGAGGAGACCCCGATGGCATCCAACATGGATTGGATGTCGTTTTCCGAAGGAGCAATGTGCCTGTTTTTAAATTTTTCCGAAGAAGCAAGGTTGATTTTCATATATCCAATAAAATATCATTATTTTTGGCCGAATCAATTTTTCCTGAATCGAACCGCAAAGGTAGAAATATTAGCCGATTTAGGTATTGATTTTACCCTTAATTATCTTCTTACTAACCAGTTGAGACTGAATTAGGTTTACAAAACACCATCGTTTCAAATCATTAATCCGTTATCATGAAAAAGTTACCGCTGATTGCCGCAGCATTGTTGTTGGCAGTTTTTTCCTTTCCTGCAGTGGGTCAAGAAGACCTGTCTTTACGGTATGCCGCCACCATTCAAGCCGGGGATTTGGAAAAACACTTGACCTACCTGGCCTCCGACGAGTTGGAAGGCAGGGATACCGGAGAAAAGGGGCAAAAGCTGGCTGCAGCCTATCTGGTTGATTTTTATCAGAAGCAAGGATTGGCAGGACCGGTGTCCGGCAATTACCTGCAGGCATTTGAGCTTTCCAGCGTCCGCTGGGAGGACTTGGAATTACAGGTGGGCAAAAACGATCTGGTGCTGAATGAGGATTTTGTCTTTATTGGGGATGCTGATACCAAAAAGCGCATTCGTACCGACTTGGTCTTTCTGGGCTTGTCTTCGGACGAAAACCTGGCGAAAGTGGATGTGGAAGGCAAGTTGGTGGGCATGTGGGCCATCGGTGCACGTTCGGCAGATGTCGTCGGCAAGGTCATGGAGGCCGGAGCCGAAGGGGTGATTCTGGTAACCATGGAGGGACAGGCCAACTTCGACCGGGTAGCCAATCGGTACAAAAGCCTTTCCGGAAGGGGTAGGCTGGGTTTTGATCGGCCTACCGAACACAAACCCGTGTTTATGGTTAGTTCGGAGACGATGGGAAAGTTGTTTGAAACCCCTGTGGAGGAGCTCAAGGAAGCCGCAAAAAACAATCCGGAATCCATCCCTTCCCAAAAAGCACGCTACCGCGTACGCAAGGATAAGATGATGGTAGGTACCGAAAACGTATTGGCCTACCTGGAGGGAACCGATAAAAAAGAGGAAGTGCTGGTCATTTCTTCCCACTACGACCATGTGGGTGTCAACAGCCAGGGGGAAATCAACAATGGGGCGGATGACGACGGCTCGGGTACCGTATCTGTGATGGAAATCGCCGAAGCCTTTGCAACGGCCGCAAAAGATGGGTACCGCCCTCGTAGAAGCATTCTCTTTCTTAACGTTACTGGCGAGGAAAAAGGCCTGTTGGGCTCGGAATACTACGCCGAAAACCCCCTATTTCCCTTGGAAAATACGGTAAACAACCTGAACATCGACATGGTGGGTCGGATCGATTACGAGTACCAGGATGCCGAAAACCAGGATTACGTCTACGTGATCGGTTCCGAAATGCTGTCCTCCCAACTCAAGATCATCAATGAGTACAACAACATCACCTATACCAACCTCATCCTGGATTACCGCTACGATGCCGAGGACGATCCCAACCGGTTTTATTACCGCTCCGATCATTACAATTTCGCCAAGCACAACATTCCCGTGATCTTCTTTTTCAACGGCGTTCACGACGATTACCATCAGCCCAGCGATACGGTGGATAAAATTGAGTTTGACCTGATGGAAAAACGCGCCCGGCTGATTTTTCACACGGCGTGGGACCTCTCCAACCGGGAACACCGTACCCCTGTGGACGGGACGAATACCCGGCTGGACAGGTAGTCATTGGCAATAGGGAATTTTATAAAAAAACCGCCGGATCCGATTCGGCGGTTTTTTTTGCTTCAACCCGGGCCTGTTCCTGTTGGGTCTTTTTGACTTTTTCTTTACTTTTCTAAAAATAGCCCGTATATTAATAGACCTATAAACAACCAAAAAATGAACCTATCCACAATCATGAATCCATTTTGCTTGAGTTTTTTCGCCCTAATGCTGTTTCTCCAGGCCGAGGCCCAACAATTGCCCTCCAAAGCCATGCAAATAAAAACCGCCGTGATGGCTGCCCCCGAGGACCTGCGTGACGGGGCCATGGTCTATGGCTACGATACCCGGGGCAATTGGACCGTCTTGCGGGAAGGTAGCAACGACATGGTTTGCATCGCCGACGATCCCAACGCCGAGGGATTTAGTGTCGCCTGCTACCACAAGCAGCTGGAACCCTTTATGGAGCGCGGCAGGGAATTGAAGAAAGAGGGCAAAAATTTTAAGGAAATTTTTGACACCCGGGAGGCGGAAGCCAAAGCCGGCACCCTGCAGATGCCCAAAGATGGGGCCACGCTGTATTCCCTTTCGGCGGCTGCCGAGGATTACAACGGCATGAATGGCGAAGTAAAAAATACCTACCTGCGCTACGTGGTCTACATTCCCTGGGCGACGCAAGAAAGCACCGGACTGGCATTGAAGCCCGAAGCGCCCGGCATGCCCTGGATCATGGATCCCGGTACCCACCGCGCCCATATCATGATCAACCCACCGAAGGAGTAGTCTTTCAAAAATTTAGTGACATTTCATTTTGAATGGTAGGGTAGTTTCCATTTCTATCTGTCGAACGTATTACGTGGCGTCGATCAATTTTAGTTCTAAATTATATTTAAATACTGAGAATTATAAAATGTTATTTTGATTTTACAAGATGGATCATTGGCTAATGTTGCTTGGTGTTCAGTCTAAAATCTTGGTTAAAGAAACGTCGTGACAGGGTAGGGTCATGTAATACGCGAACGTATGTGTTGCCGAATGCATTTGTATACGCACCGATTAACGCCAGTACGGAGTAAATAGGAAAAGTAATTTGGTATTTATACTGAATTTGTTAAAAAATGGGTCCCTTTTTCAACCAAAAATTCTTTTCTTTGACCGGTAAATCAATGAGCAGCGAGGGGATTCCGCTGCCGACGCTTTTTCCACGTCAACCATCATGTACATGCACAACCGATTGCGCGGCTTCCTGCTGCTTTTGTTCCTGTTATCCGGACTACTGTCCATCAGCCAGGGACAAACCATTACACAGCCAATTGTATTTACCG
The DNA here is from genome assembly GCF_900109255.1 of Cyclobacterium xiamenense. Lineage (NCBI taxonomy): Bacteria > Pseudomonadati > Bacteroidota > Cytophagia > Cytophagales > Cyclobacteriaceae > Cyclobacterium > Cyclobacterium xiamenense. The sequence continues at coordinate 386,237 of NZ_FNZH01000003.1, forward strand.
AAGGATGGGTTACGGGCTTTGGGACGCCGGAAAAATACCCCCGCTATGCCCGAACCGAATTCCCCGTGGACCCGGTCATTTCCCGCCTCCTGTCCAGTAAGTCGATTCGGCCGGAGGGCAGCCAGGATTCCCCTTCGCTTGATTGGGAGCCGATCGAAGCAGACGCGGAAGGCTATTTCAAGCACAAGTACCTGGCTTCCGGAGGCTTGTACCTGGAATACGAGAGTCCTTCCGACCGGGTAGTCATCCTGGATGCATCGGGTCACGGAAAAGCCTATGTGAATGGCGTTCCCCGGGAGGGGGACCATTTTGGCTTTGGCATCACCAAGGTTCCGGTACAACTTACGAAAGGGCGGAACACGTTTTATTTGACCTCGGGCAGAAATCCGGAAATACGAGCAGCGCTGCGTGCGGTGGAGTCGCCGGTACAGCTAAGCGACGATCAGTTGACTTTGCCTGACCTGATACAGGAGGAGACTGGGTTCAAGTGGGCAGGCATCAAGGTGATCAATGCCACTGAAACTGCGGCGACCGACTACCGGATCCTGGCCCGGGTGGAAGGCGGGGAAGAAATGAGCACTGCGCTTCCGGTCATCGAAAAGCTTACCTCGCGGATCGTTCCCTTTCGGATTCCGGAATTGGAGGGTGTACTTCGCAGCGAGGTAGCGGTTCAGTTGCGTCTGCTTTCCGCCTCCGGGGAGGAGTTGGGTTCGCTGACCCTGCCGTTGAAAAACCGCACCGCCGGCGGCCTGCACAACCGGACGTTTATTAGCTCCATTGACGGCAGTGTACAGTATTACGCAGTACAGCCCGGGCAGGTTCCGGAAGGGCAGGCGCCGGCCTTGTTCTTTTCTACGCATGGTGCCGGGGTGGAGGCCAGTGGGCAGGCTGCGGTTTATACTTCCAAGGATTGGGGTCACCTGATCGCGCCGTCAAACCGGGGGCCGTTTGGCTTTGCCTGGGAGGACTGGGGGCGGCTGGATGCCCTCGAGGTGCTGGAAATCGGGAAGAAGCGCTTTCAGCCGGATCGACAGAAAATCTACCTGACCGGCCATTCCATGGGGGGGCATGCCAGCTGGTACCTGGGGGCCAGTTATCCGGACTATTGGGCCGCTATCGGGCCGGCTGCCGGCTACGCCGAGCTGCACGATTGGATCGAACATGTTCGGAAGGTGGAGACGCCCATTCAGCGCATGTTTGCACGGGCCGGAAACGCCCAGCGTACCCGGCTGTTGCATCGGAATTACCTGCATTTTGGGGTGTATATCAATCACGGAGATGCCGATGCGGTGGTGCCCGTGCGGCATGCCCGGGAGATGAGGCAGCTATTGGCGGGTTTTCACCCCGACTTTTCCTATTACGAATACCCGGGTGGCGGGCATTGGTACGGCAATCACTCAGCCGATTGGCCCCCCATGTTTGATTTTTTCAAAAGTCACCAACTGCCCCTGCCGGGCCAGGTACGTAAGTTGGAATTCCAAACAGCCAGTCCGGGAATTTCCTCTCGTTCCCATTGGGTAACCCTTTATCAACAAACCCATCCTTACCAAATCAGCGAAGTGGATTTGGCGCTGGGCGCGGATTCCTTGTCGCTGCAGGGTACAACCCAGAATGCAACCGTGTTGCACTTGGATCTGAGCAAGGCCGCGGTATTGTTTCCCCTGTTGATTGCCTTGGACGAAAGCCAGCTGAGGTTGGAAAGGGCAGTGAAGGAAATTACCTTGGTTCGTACCGATACAGGGGAATGGGAGGTGGGCACGCTGCCAAGCCGGGATGAAAAAGGGCCCCACCGATACGGCGGTTTTAAAGATGCTTTTCGTCACCGGATGATCTTTGTCTACGGTACCCAGGGTAGCCCGGAAGAAAACGCCTGGAATTTTTACAAAGCGCGCTTTGATGCCGAAACCTTTGGCTATCGTGGAAACGGAGCCATTGAACTGCTGCCGGACAGGCAATTCTCCCCCGAAGCGTACCCGGATAGGGGAGTGATCTTGTACGGCAATGCGGATACCAATAGCGTCTGGAAGCAGTTATTGGCCGAAAGCCCGGTACAGGTAAGGCGGGGAGAAATGAAATTGGGCGAACGGGTATGGACCGGCGAGGGTTGGGGGTGTTATTTTATTCAACCCCGTCCGGATAGTGACATCGCTTCGGTGGGGGTGGTTGCCGGAACCGGTCCAACCGGCTTTGCCGCCGTGCACGCCAACCACTATTTTTTGGCAGGAACCGCCTTTCCAGACCTGACCATCGTGGGCGCGGAGGTGTTTGAAACCGGATACGGGGCTGTGGTAGGAACCGGGTATTTTGGAAACGACTGGGGGGCGGAAACCGGAGATTTTGTGTGGAAAGAAAACCGGTGAAACCAGGGGACGGTGTTTTTCACAGAAGGCGTTGGCTTTTTCTATGGAGGAAACGCGGAAAAAATCCCGTACTGCCTGAAAGCGAGCCTTTTTCCTTGAAAACCTCCCTCGAAAAATTGACATTTTAGGTAATTTTTCAGAAATTAAGTTGTAAACGAATGAATTGCTAATTCGACGACTGGTTTCAACCTCTTAACACAAAAACTTTGGAAAAGAGTTGGTACGAACGAAACAAAGAAAAGGTATTAAAGCAACGACGTGAGCGGTACCTGAAAGACCTTGAATTTCGGGAAAAGGCGCGAGCTACTTACCGGGAGCGCTACCAAAACGATCCCGACTACCGGGCCAAGACCTTGCAGCGCGCGAAGGAACGGTATCACATCGACGAGGACTACAGACGCGCCACCAATGAACGCTCCAAAAAGCACCACAAAAATCGCGAGTAACTGCGCATTGCCGTACTGGCCCATTCCAGGAAGGGGCTGGAAGTTCAGGTTTTTGGTTGGTTTTTTTTGCGGACTAAAGTTCCTGTGTGCGCTTGGGTTTTACCAGTACCCGTGAAACCGACCCATCCAATAGGCCACCAGGTAATAGCTGCCGTTTTCTTCGCTTAATCCGGCCCCACCGCCATCCAGTTGCTTGGGATTGGTATTCCAACGGAAAACATTACTCTCCCCGGCAGGAAGCGCTACCAACGCTTGTTCGGCCCTACCACGACCCGGAAATTCATCCTTTTTCAAATCCCAACGGTGGCTATTGGTAAAGGACCAATTGATCTGGTCGAGGGGGAATTCTTCCAATGCCGCCTGGGCCAGATCCAAATCCAGATCCTCGCCCAGCAGGCTACTCGCAAGGAGGTTCCACACCGGCATGCGATCGCTGCGTACCGCCTCCCAGGAACGCCGCAGACTTTTCACGTAAAGCTTCCGGGACGGATCATCTTCCCCGGTGTACCGAAGCAGGTTGTAATAGGGGAAAAAATTCAGGATATCGTCCGAATGGCTGATTTCAAAGGGGTCAGTCATTTTTGCCGTCACCGCATTTTTGGCGTAACCCTCTTCTTCTACCAGGTATTGGTAGGCTTTCTCGAATTTTTCCTTGCCCGTAAAATGGTAGGCCGTTTTCAAATGCGAAAGGATCTGCAAGGAATTCAGGCCACGTTCGTACATCCAGTTAGTGGAGCGATTGAGCGAGTCGGGGTTCCAGATTCCCCAGCGGGTAGGTAGCCCGTCAGCATCGATAAGTTGAAACTCGTTGTCCAAAATGTGGCTGACGATTCGATCGATTAGATCCACAATCCGCTTTTGCTGCGAGGCGTTGGCCAGGTATTCGTGAAAGAGGCTTAGGGAAAAGAGATGCCCGACGATTTCGTCTGAGCTGGTATCGTCCAGCCATTGCCATTCCCCATCGGCCGAATCGTGCCAATTTTTGGGATGGGGAGAGCGGGAGGGAGCGACCAAGTCCGTTGCTCTGGCGTACGACCGTGCGGGATACCCGGAGATACCGGTAACGGTTTCCAGCCGTTCCAATGCTTCAAATGTGCGTACCGCGCGGACCCGGGCAGTTTCGTCCCGGGTGACGGCGTACCGGTAGCATTGCGCGATCAGGTAGCAGGAGGTCCAAAGCCCGTCGTTGTCCTGGTTTTCTAAAAAACTACTGCCCAGCTCGCCGGGTAGTGCGAGTTTGGAGCGGTTGATGAGCCCCAGCCGGTTGTGCCGTGCTTCTGCCACCCGCTCCAGCGAGTCGGCTTTCTCCTCCATAGACATGGGGATACGGGCCAATTCCACGATTCCTTCGGGTGTGGCCACCCAAACCCTATCGTTCCCCAGGGGCAACAGGTCCAGTACCCGGTCATTCGGAAGCCAGCGCTTGCCGGCGTAGTAGTGCCAGCTGCTGTCTTTTTTGATCAGTCCTTTTTCCGTGGCCATCCATATCGTTCCGTCTTTGATCGCCATGCGCGTAACCGGCCCGTAGGGCAAACCGTCCGATCCCCGTGCCATCCAATGATTTCCATCCGCAGCCAGGGCGCCTACGGCACTTGCGGAACTAAAATAGAGGGTTTTTCCCTGGTCCGCGGGCTCCAGTGTCAGGTAATTGCTCTCGTGGCCTGGAGCCATTACGTCTTGGTCAAAGTTGGTCCAGCGACCCTTCTGCCGCCGCCAAAGACCCCGGTCTGCAGCCAGCCACCAATTTCCCTCTGCGTCCACGGCCAGGGAATTTACGGCCATTTCCTCCGGAAACGGGACCCGGGTCCAGGCATCCTGCCAAACGTGCAGGCCACGGTTGGTGCCTACAAGGAGTGTTTGGGATGTCGCCCAGGCAAGGCTGCGGATCGACTCACCCGGCAGCAAGGCTGGATTGGGGATGCGTTTTCCATCTTCTGCCCATAGGGAGCGACCATTGGAGAGCCAGATTTGTCGGGAGGCGTCCATGGTTGCAACTTGTAGCCCGGTAATAAAAGGCGCTCCCGACCAGCTGTCCTGATAATATGTAAACAGGCCGTGGGAGGTAACGACCCGAATGGAATCTCCTTTTGCAAAAAGCCGGAGTACCTCCATTCCTGCGTTTGGAGGCAAGGCGATCGTTTTTCGAATCTGTTGCGAAATGGATGACATTACCTGACCTGCAGATGGGAACGATAACGCCAGGCAAAACAGGGCAATGATCCAACTCGTGGTGCGTGCTTTCATGGGTGTTTTTCAGTGGTATAAAGACAGGTGGCCAATTCGCCTCCAGGGATTTTTTTAACATGGAAATATAGAATATACTGGATTGGATAAGGGATAGGCTACTTCTGACCTGCCTTGGGATGAAAACGACTTCTCTCCGAAGGAGTTTCGTTTGCGAATCGAATTGTGAACAGTAAAAAAGAGGTTTTTTCACTAGCAAGCGAACCGGAAGTATCCGTATATTCGGGAGCCTTAGCTGACCGGGTTGCAAACCAGGCGGCCTGAGTCAGACTGGTCCAAGGAGCGCTTCCCAGTCTGGGATGACGATCGGTTTCAGCTAGGCGGCGACCTTTGAAGACAAACGATAGACCCATGAAGCACTGTTTTTTTCCGGCATTGATTTTCGTCATTACCTCCATTCAGGCGCAGCCCTCACCGGATGCCATCCAGTTTGTACGACAAGGCGTGAAGCGGTTTGTTTTCGATCCGGAGCAGCGCATTCCTCTGGCCTCCCTGGACCCCCAATCCATCATTGGATTGCCCGCCATGCATCCGGTTAGGCACCACCGGGACGAAAAAGCTGCTTTGCTCGTCGAAAATGAACAGCTGATTGTCCGTTCCGAAGGGGCTTCCCACACCGAAGTCTGGTTTGGCGGATTCAACCCGTTTGCCACCTATTCCCTGGACCTGGGAGACCTCAGGGGGAGTGGCGCGCTGGGATTTACGTTTGGTGCGGGATCAGATGGCATGCGTGTGGGGCTGGAATACAGCGAAGGCCTGTTCCAGGATTTACGGATGGAGGTATACCAAGATTCTGTACGGGTACTATCTGCGTCCATTCAAACTGCTTCCATAGACTCCCTGGCAGGGAAACGACTGATCTTACAACTTTTGGGCAGCGGATTGACGGTGTACCTTCAGGATGTGGGCTTGCCTTTGGCTATTGGGCAGGGAGAATTCAGCCAGTACCTGGACTTACGGCAGCGAGATAGAATCAATCGTTTTCAATCGCAGGTGTTTCTGGAGATTTCGCAGGGTGCCGTGCACATCGATCGGGTCGATGCCTACCTTGGAGCCGGCATGGGTCTGGCGGATATCCGGGCCATTACCTACGAAGATGGGAGCCCCTTGCTGGATCGGGGAAGGTTGTGGTACACCCTCACCATCCGTGGACGGGGATTGCCCCATCCCCTCCAGGGAGTATTTAGCCTGGACCCCACGGTTTTCGATATCCGATTGGAGGGAGTGATCGTTTTTGACCGCAACGATGGCCTGCTGCGAAACGAGGTAGCCTCCCATGTGTTTTACGACCGAAGGGAGGAAATCTGGAAAGGCCTTACCACGGGGTTTAGTGCTTATGCTAACGAGGACGAAGCGAAGCAACTGCTTACCATATCCAGCAAAAAGGATCCCCGGTTTGGCTTTTCGGTCATGAAGGCAAGGCCTTTCGGTATGGTGGGAGATATCGAAGATCCGCACCTGATTTTTGATGCAGCGGCGAACAAATGGCGCATGCTGACCTGCATCAATCAAAACGGATACAAGGCCATCCTGTTGGAGTCGGAGGAGTGGAATCGGGGATTTGTCCCCCTTGCCGGTCCGGTATCGGTAAACTCCACGGGTACCTCGCTTCAAAAAATTGGGGATCACCGCTACGCCTTCTTCGGGAGCAGCGAACGAAAAATTTTCATTTACAGCTACCCGGACCTTCGGGAACGGGGAACCTTGCAAATGGACCTCCCTCCCTGGGATGCGGAATCGGGTACCCGGGTATGGCCCAATGTGGTCGAATTACCCGAGGGGTATCCCTTTCGGTACCTCGCTTTGATGATGGATCGGTACAATTATCCGGGCATTCAGGGCCCGCAATGGACCTATGGGGCCATTTACCTGTACCATGGGTTTGACTGATGCTAAAGCGGGCAATGTACCGAAATGGGAGGGTTGCCAATTACCGGGAATTCCGGCTCCACTTGATGCTACAGCCGATCGCTTTGGTCGTTTCCCGTGGTACCCTCGCTCCACTTAGCAAGGCATCCAGGGCATCCGCGAGGTAAAATTCGCTGACGGAAGTGGCATCCTGGTAGTTGTTATCAATGGCGCCGATATACCGCACGATGTACCGATCGGATTCTTTTTCCAACAGGTATACCTGGGGAGTTCGGGTAGCGCCGTAGGCCCGGATTACCTCCTGGCTCTTGTCGTAGGCGTAAGCAAAGGGAAATTTCTTTTCTGCAGCCCTTGTTTTCATGGCCTCAAAACTATCCCCCGGACTGATCTTCTCGTCGTTCGAATTGATTGCGATCAGGGGGTATCCTTTGGAAGCATAGGTCTGATGCAATTCGATCATGCGGTCCTCGTAGGCCTGTACATAGGGGCAGGTATTGCAGGAGAAGATAACAATAGCGCCCCGGTTTCCTTCCAATCCTTCAAGCGAGACCTGCGAACCGCTGACGGTTTGCAGGTGAAAATCCATCGCTTCATCGCCTACCTCGTATCCATTATTTTGGGCCAGGGAAACGGTCGCCAGCAGCAACAATGCCTGGAATATACCGATAAATTTTTTGGTGTTTTTCATGGTGCTTATTGTTTGAGTTGGTCAATACGCTGAAGCAATTCGGTTTCTTCCATCGCCCCCTCGTGAAAGTGTCTGCTGCCGTCTGCCTGGATAAAAAGCGTGGCCGGAATGGCTCCGGTCCAGTCGGGGCTGACTTTGTCGATCCAGGAATTGAAATCCACATCATTTAACAGGTAGACGGGGGATTCGATGGCTTTTCGTTCGATAAAAGCCGTCACCCGTTCGGGTCGTCGGGCATCGTCTATGGAGATAAAGTAGAGCTCCAGCTCCTTGTCTGACTGATTGGCTTTTTCGAAATAGGGCATTTCCTTGATGCAGGGGGCGCACCAGGTTGCCCAAAAATTGAAAATACGCAACTTTTCCGACTCCTCGGCCGCCAGCTGCTCAAATTCTTGGAAGGAAATAACTTTAAACGCTGATTTCGGTAGGTCTTTGTTCGAAAATCCCGGCAAAAACACGAAAAGCAAGACGAAAAAAAATCCGGTAATACTGGTTTTCATTAGAGTGGGGGTTAAGGTACGCACACGGCTTTATACGAATTTGGTGGGGATTGGTTGGGCAACCAAGGCGGCATTAAACGGCCAATTTGATGCACGAATCGAGGTAGCAACTCCTAACTTATTGCGGGATGCGTCCGCGGGCAGGCCTGCGTCGGAACGAGTTACTCCAATTTTTGCGCTTTTTTTCGGCAAAAATCGATTTTTTTTTCATCGCTTTAGCGACGAATTTAGTAGCTTGTATTCGGAATTGTCCAAAACCAGTACTAACCTAAAATAAACCAAGTTTTGCCATGCGACTGTTACAGGCGTTTACCTTGCTTTTTTTTGTGTCTTTTTCCATTGTTCGGGCTCAGGAAAGCCGGGTCTTTGATGCCCTAACGATGGACAGCAAAATCCTGAATATGGAACGGAAGTTTGCCGTATACCTCCCTCCTGGTTATGATCATTCCCAGCGTTCGTACCCGGTACTGTATTTGCTCCACGGAGCAGGCGATGACCAAACCGGATGGGTACAATTCGGTGAGGTGCAGCACATTGCCGATCAGGCATTTGCCGAAGGCATCGCCACGCAGATGATTGTGGTCATGCCAGATGCCAATACCGGAAGGAGGGGCTATTTCAACGATGTGAACGGAGAATGGCGGTACGAAGACTTCTTTTTTGAGGAATTGATGCCCTACGTGGAATCGCAGTACCGAATCAAGAAAGAAAAACGGTACCGGGCCATTGCCGGTTTGTCCATGGGCGGAGGGGGCACCTTTTTCTATGCCATGCATCGGCTGGACCTATTTTCTTCGGCTTGTCCCCTGAGTGCAGCCTTGCGAAGTGCCAGCCTCGAGGAGTTTAAAAAGGGTTTGGAAAATAGCGGAACGGTGGTAAAGGACTCCGCGGTGTTGGAGGCATATTATGACCGGCATCAGGCGCTTCGGCAGATCGAGTTAAACGCTCCCGAAGCAATGAAATCGGTAAAATGGTATTTCGATTGCGGAGACGACGATTTTCTTTACGAGGGCAATAGCCTCGTGCACATTGCGCTGAAGAAAAAGGAAATACCCCATGAGTTCAGGATTCGGGACGGGGCCCACAACTGGACGTATTGGCGGGAATCACTTCCGGAAGTACTGCGGTTTGTTTCGGATACTTTTCGTCAGAAGTAACATCAGACGCCAATATCCTCCTGCCAGATACCGGGATTTCTCTGTATAAAGCGATGCATAAGCGCCTGACATACGGGGTCTTGTAACACGGTTTGGCTTACGTTGTACTGTTTGAGTAGTTCTTCGGAACCCCGGAAGGTCTCGTTCTCGCCGATGACTACGCGGGGAATGCCGTAGAGTAAAATCGCTCCCGAGCACATTGGACATGGGGAAAGCGTGGTATACAAGGTGCACTCTCGATACACCGCAGCCGGTTGCCTTCCAGCATTTTCGAGGGCATCCATTTCTCCATGCAGGATGCTACTTCCTTTTTGGACGCGTTGGTTATGGCCCCGGCCGATAATCCTGTTCCGGTACACCAGTACCGACCCGATCGGGATTCCGCCCTGTTCCAGGCTTTTTTTCGCTTCGACGATCGCTTCCTCCATCCATGAATCCATACCTACTTCCGTTGGTTTACCTCTCAACTTACGAAAAATTCCGGTAGAAATACCCACTTCGGGTCGCTAGGTTTTGGCATAGACCATTTTGCGGGATACTTTCTTCAAGAGTGCTTCGACCAGCCCGCTGTTCAAGCTCTCCTTCGACCCATAGATCCCGTTGTGGAATTGAAGCAGCAATTCCCCGTCTGCTGCATTGTAGATAAACAAATTGATAACGGCCAGATTGGCTTCGGGTGCGAGAATTCCTTCATTTTCTTCTCCATTCGCCCCAAGGGGTTGGTTGGTTTCGTAACTGCCGGTCACGATGGCATCTACCCCAAGTATGGCTGCCAGTTGAGATGGAGCTATGTCCTGGTAATTTTCCAGGCTTATTCCCGCAGCGGTCAATTTACTATTGGTAACCGCTGGATCCTGTACGTTTACAGCAAGTTTGCCCGTTTCTTTGTGGTTTTGAAACCAGGTAAAAAGCGCCTGTTGAATGCTTTGTCCCTCCAATCGTTCCAGCGAAGCAAGTTCATCGGCCGATAGCGACTCCATTTGATCCGGCCGCAAGGTCACCCGGGCCTGAAACGGCAGGGTAGCAATGGTCTCGTGATTTTCTACGATGGTTTCAACATCTGCATTTTTGAAAAAATGACTTTGTGCGCCGGCCTCAAAAGCGACCATACTGCACCAAAAAAAGATTCCAACTACGTTTTTCATGGTTTCAGTCAATAAGTAACGAATTTCAGGGGCCTTTTTCACTCCCGGATCTTCGAAAAGTGTCCCGGGATCGTCCGCTGCTAGCTGCTCCTACAAAAAATCATGCAGGTTACCTTCTGCAAATATCGCAGACAAAATCCAAATAATAACGGTTTATTTCAGATAAATCAGTAAAAAAATCTAAAAAATATTTATTTTGCAATTTTAAATTCTTAAAACGCATTTTCTTGCGTACCAGCGGGCAGAGTTTTTTTCGGAAAATTCCATCGGATTTGTTTCCCAAACAGTGCGACTCGGAGCAAGGCTTATTTTTTCCACTTGCCCTTGGTTTTCATCTGATTTCTGTTTCGCTTTGCCTTGCTGTTTTTGTTGCCACTTTTTTTTGGTTTTTCAATACGGGCTGGCTGGTAGGATTTTTTCTCGTGAAAGGCCCCTTTGAATTCCGGATCCTCCCCTTTTTTCTGTTTGTCGATTTCACGTTCGTAGCCTTGCTGCTCGTCAAAGGGGGTTTCGTGTGCAGGAATATCTTTAGGGATGCGTCGTTCTTGCACTTCCTTGCGGATAATGGCTTCAATTTTTTCGAAGTGATAGCTTTCGGCCGGGTTGATAAAGGTGACGGCGGTGCCCTCGTTTTCTGCCCTGCCCGTGCGGCCGATTCGGTGCACGTAATCCTCGTAGATAAGGGGCACGTCGAAATTCACCACATGGCTGACCATGCTGATGTCCAGTCCGCGTGCCGCCACATCGGTTGCCACCAAGATCTTTACCTGACCTTTTTTAAATTCGTCCATGCTGTTGATCCGGGTGTTTTGGCCTTTGTTGGCATGGATGACCCGAATGCTTCCTGACTGTCGGTGTTGCAGGTACCGAAATACTTCCTCGGCATTCTTTCTGGACTTGGTAAAGACGATGCCCCGGTCAAAGCCAGGCCCGCTCACTACTTTTTCCAGCAGGTCCAGTTTGGTTCGGACGTTGGGCACGTAATACTTGTATTGATCGATGGTATCCGCCGTACTGGCCTGCGGGGCCACTTCCACGCGTTCTGGAAATTCCAGAAATTCGTGGGATAGGTTTTCTATTTTGTCGCTGAAGGTAGCGGAAAAAAGCATGTTTTGGCGTTTTACCGGTATGATTTCCAGGATGGCACGGATTTGCGGCAGAAAGCCCATGTCGAGCATTTTGTCTGCCTCGTCCAGTATCATGGTTTTGATATCCCGAGTGTAGACCACACCCTTTTTATACAGATCGAGAAAGCGCCCCGGGGTGGCAATGAGGATGTCTACTCCCTGCTGTACTTTTTCGATCTGCGGTTTGGGTCCCAGTCCGCCGTACAGGCAGACGTAGCGCAGGTCGGTGTATTTGCCAAAACCCCTGACTGCCTCTTCGATTTGCATGACAAGTTCCCGGGTGGGGGCCAGGATCAGGGCACGGGGATGCTGCCCCTGGGCGTATTTTACTTTGAACAGGAGCGGAAGTACAAAAGCCGCGGTTTTCCCGGTGCCGGTTTGAGCAATGCCCAGGATGTCGTGTCCGGACAGCGCCAGGGGAATGGCTTTTTCCTGTATGGGGGTGGGTTTTTCGTAGCCAATTTCCTGCACTGCACGTAAAAGTTGCTTGTTTAGATTAAAATTTTCAAAAGATTGCAGTTGATCGACCATGATTTTATATTTTTATGAAACGATTAAAGGGGGTATTTCGATGTACCCTTTCCCTCAAAGAACGATGGTATGAAAAGAATTTTAATCCGAAATGCAAATATAGTGAATGAAGGTAAGATTATGCAGGGCGACCTCTATATTAAAGAGGGGTTGATCTTTGCGGTGGGGGGCGACCTCTCGGGATACGAGGCAGATACGGAGATCGATGGCAGCGGAAAGTACCTGCTACCAGGTCTTATCGACGATCAGGTTCACTTCCGTGAGCCCGGTTTGACTCACAAGGCAGAAATCTATACCGAAAGTAAGGCAGCCGTAGCTGGAGGAATTACCAGCTATATGGAAATGCCCAACACCGTGCCGCAGGCGACTACCTTGGAGTTGCTTGAAGAAAAATACGAGCTGGCTGCCAAAAAATCCCTTGCCAATTACTCCTTTTATCTGGGGGCTACCAACGATAACATCGAGACCATCAAAAAAGTAGACCCGCAGACGGTATGCGGGGTGAAGGTTTTTCAGGGTTCTTCTACGGGCAACATGCTGGTGGACAATCCGGATAGTTTGGAGCAGATTTTCAAGCACAGCCCCACCATCATCGCCACCCACAGCGAAAACGATCACATCATCAAAGAAAATCTGGAAAAATACAAAAAAGAATACGGAGAGGATATTCCAGTCCGTTTCCATCCAAAAATCCGATCCTGGCAGGCCTGCTACGATGCGTCGAAAACCGTGGTCGATATGGCCCGTATGTACGGCAGCAAGCTGCACGTGTTGCATATCAGTACAGGAGAGGAGGTCAAGCTATTTGATAAGGACCTGCCATTGGCGGAGAAGCGGATTACTGCCGAAGCCTGTGTGCATCACTTGTGGTTTTCAGAAGAGGATTACGAACGCAAAGGGAATCTAATCAAGTGGAATCCGGCCATTAAAACGGCAAAAGACCGGGAAGCGATTTTGAAGGGCCTGCTCGACGGGCATATCGACGTATTGGCGACCGATCACGCTCCCCATACGCTGGAGGAAAAGTCGAAGCGCTACCAATCGGCTCCTTCGGGTGGACCCTTGGTGCAGCATTGCCTGCCGGCACTTCTGGAAATGTACCACAAAGGCCTGATCAGTCTGGAACAAATCGTCCAAAAAAGCAGTCACAACGTGGCGATCTTGTTTGAAATCGAAAAGCGCGGCTACCTGCGTCCGGGCTACCACGCCGATATGGTGTTGGTGGACCTGCATGATCCCTGGGAAGTCAGCCGCGACAATGTACTATCCAAGTGCGGATGGTCTCCGTTTGAGGGGCAAACGTTTCGCTCCAAAATCACCCATACGATCGTTTCCGGACACCTTGCGTACGCTAACGGAACCTTCCACGAAGAGCGACAAGGCCAACGACTTAAATTTTCCAGAAATGTGTAGCAAATGTATTGTTTGACTAAAAAAAGCATATTACCTTTGCATTCCCATCCGATAAACGCATTGGAAAAGTGAAAAATGGTGATTGTAGCTCAGCTGGTTAGAGCGCTGGTTTGTGGCACCAGAGGTCGCCGGTTCGAACCCGGTCTTTCACCCCCTAGACCCTCCCAGATACCGGGAGGGTTGTTTTTTTTGGGAAGGCAACTTTTTACGGCGAGTGTTCGTTTGTTGCTTTTGTAGCCGCGTAAACCTAGGGTGTACGGAAATGTTGGTGGGTTAGTGAACGGGTTTCCGGTCCTAACCAGGGCCTGGTTTTATTCGGATTGGGGTGGTAGTGTGTGGCATGTAATTTGAGTATCAGGTATCGCAGGATTTAATTAATTTCCAGAAGTCATGTTTAAATTATTTCAACCTTCTAAAAAATTTCCTCAAATCAGGTATATCAATTTGAACCAGGTTCATTTGTATATGGCTAAATTTGAAGAGTCGATCAGGAATTTCGAAGAAATTCAGAAAGAAAGTGCTTGATCGACAGGGTAGTATACGACAAAGAATGGGGGACATCATGTCCCCTTTTTTTATGGCTGAATTGGTGGTCGGAAATTGTCGGTGTTTTTATAACGGTATTTGGAGTAGTTTTTTCGCCATTAATTTTTCTTTACGAAGTATTCAAGTATTTTTATAAAAACCACAAACTTTTGTTTAAATGAGCTACATACATTTCGATAAGACGCAACTCATTAACCTGAATTATTCTTTAGAAAAAGAAATCATCCGGTCCAATCGATCCGGATGCTATACGAGTACGACGATTATCGGCTGCAATACAAGGAAATACCACGGGCTCTTGGTGGCACCCCAGCCGCAGATCGATGGACAGCTACACGTATTGCTTTCCAATCTGCACGAAACCATCGCACAAAAGGATGCTTTGTTTAATCTAGGTATCAATAAGTATCCGGGAAACTATTACCCTCGCGGACACAAATACCTGGAGGATTTTGACTCCGAGCCCATACCGAAACTCCGATACAGGGTAGGGGGCGTAGTTCTGGAAAAAGAAATCATCCTGGATTCGACGGCGGACCGCGTCATGGTAAAATACACCCTGGTGGATGCGCTGATTCCCACCAAACTGCGGGTAAGCCCCTTTCTGGCATTTCGGGGGTACCATTCCCTGTCCAAGGCCAATACCTATGTCAATAAAAAGATTAAAAAAATAAAAAGTGGCGTACAGTTTCGCCTGTACGAGGCCTACGACCCTCTTTCCCTTCAAATCTCAAAGGATAACGTTTTTGTGCCGGTTCCCGATTGGTTTTACAACATCGAATATATCCGGGAGATTGAACGGGGATACGATTACCAGGAGGACCTGTACGTACCGGGCTATTTCGAATTTAGCATGGAAAAAGGGGAGTCAGTGATCTTGTCTGCCGGCCTGAAGGAAGCAGTTCCGGAAAAGCTCCAGGAGTCCTTCAAGGAGGAAATCAGCCGCCGCATTCCGCGGGATAACTTTGTTAATTGCCTCAAAAACTCGGCCGGGCAATTTATCAGCCGACGGAATGGAGAGACGCGGGTCATTGCCGGCTATCCCTGGTTTGGCTGGTGGGGAAGGGATACCTTCATTGCCTTACCGGGCCTGACGCTGACCATGGGGGATAAGCAGACATTTTTGGACGTGATGGACTCCATGTCCCGGGACTTGAAAGGTGCCTTGTTTCCAAACGTCGGTAGCGGAGTGATGACCAACATGAACAGCATTGATGCCCCTCTTTGGTATTTCTGGGCTTTGCAGCAATACGTGATTTTTACTGGCGATGCGGATACGGTCCGTGACCGTTACCTCGAAAAGCTCAAGGGAATCATCGACGGTTTTGTGAGAGGAACTGCTTTTAACATCCATGTGATGGAAAATGGCCTATTGTGTGGGGGGGAAGAGGGCATCGCGCTGACCTGGATGGACGCTGTCACCAAAGACGGGCCAGTCACTCAGCGCCTGGGCTGCCCCGTAGAAATCAACGCCCTGTGGTACAATGCCTTGCGTTTTTATCACGAACTCTGCGGAGATGAGGGAGCAAAAGCACTGGCGGATACACTGGAAGAATCGTTTGTAACCGAATTTTGGAACGAGAAGAAAGGGTACCTGGCTGACGTGGTGCAGGGAGAGAAAAAGGATTGGTCCATCCGGCCAAACATGGTATTTGCCACATCCCTTCCCTACAGCCCGCTTAGTAACGAACAAAAGGACCAGGTACTGGAGGTGGTCAAAAACAACTTGTTTACCAACCGGGGACTCCGGACACTGGCCCCCAGTGATCCCCGCTACAAAGGGTATTATCAGGGCGATCAGTACGAGCGAGACAATGCCTACCACCAAGGTACTGCCTGGCCTTGGTTGCTGGGCCACTTTGCCGAAGGATACTTAAAGCTGCATGGGAAACAAGGGAAAAAATTGGTGGAAAACATGATCAGTAGCTTTGATGGGGTGATGACCCAGTACGGAGTGGGAGCTATCGCCGAAATTTACGATGGAGATCCTCCCCACAGGCCGAAGGGGGCGATTTCTCAGGCATGGAGCGTCGGGGAATTGCTGCGGATGAAATATTTAGTCGACAATCTTTAAAAAGGTTTTTTTATGAAAGTTTTAATGTTTGGATGGGAATTTCCTCCCCATATTTCCGGAGGTTTAGGTACTGCCTGCTATGGGTTGGTAAAGGGAATGGCCCACCACAAACAAGACCTGATTTTCGTAGTTCCGAAGCTTTGGGGAGACGAGGACCCGCTTGCGGAGTTCGTTAACGCCAGCGATGTGGAAATCGATTACCGGGAACGACGTTTCAGGGATATCTGGAAAAACCTTACCTACCTGGAAGTCAGTTCTTTTTTAATTCCTTACCTGAGTCCCGAAGAGTACCACAACCATACCGAACGCTTGCTGAAGGACCAGGACGAACTGGAGTCTAGCGTGCTTTCCAATAAATTTTCCTTTAGCGGCAAATACGGCAAAGACCTGATCCTGGAGGTATCCCGCTATGCGCTGGTGGCCGCACAAATTGCGAAAAACAAAAAATTTGACCTCATCCATGCACACGACTGGCTTTCGTTTCCTGCAGGAATTGCCGCCAAAAAAATGAGCGGGAAGCCCCTAATCGCCCATGTACATGCCACCGAATTTGACCGATCCGGTCAGACGGTGAATCAGCGCGTGTACGATATTGAAAAAGCCGGCATGGAAGCTGCGGATAAAATCATCGCCGTCAGCCAACTTACCAAAAACACCATCGTATCAAAATACGGGATTCCCGAAGAAAAGGTGACGGTGGTGCACAATGCCGTCCTGGATACCAGCATCATCAAATCCAAGGAGGAGAAGAAAGTACCCGAAAAAATCGTCACATTCCTCGGACGTATCACCTTTCAAAAAGGCCCAGAATATTTTGTTGAAGCGGCACACAAAGTCATTCGAAAGGACGATAATGTACGTTTTGTCATGGCCGGTTCAGGGGACTTACTCAACCGCATGATTCAGCGGGTGGCCGAATTGCGGATCGGAACCAAGTTTCATTTCACCGGATTTCTCAAAGGTGACGATGTGGACAAAATGTTTGCGCTCAGCGATGTGTACGTCATGCCTTCGGTATCCGAGCCATTTGGTATTTCCCCATTGGAAGCCGTCCGCCACAATACCCCGGTGATCATTTCCAAACAATCCGGCGTGGCAGAAGTACTCCAAAATGCCGTTAAAGTCGATTTTTGGGACATCGATGCCATGGCAGACGCCATCTTTGCGCTGTTGCATTACAATGGGATTTCAAAAATGTTCCGGGAGCTAGGCAGAGAGGAACTGAAGCGGCTCAAATGGGAACATGTGGCCAAAAAGGTCATCGATATATACAAGGAAACCGTAAATCAATAGGATATGAGAACCATTTGTTTTTATTTTCAAGTACACCAACCTTTTCGATTAAAGCCCTACCGATTTTTTGAAATTGGGGACGATCACGATTATTGGGACGATTACGCCAATAGAAACATCATGAACAAGGTGGCCAAAAAGTGTTACCTGCCCATGAACCAGCTGCTGCTCGAACTCATTCGGAAGTTTGACGGGAAATTTAAGGTTTGTTTTTCCCTGTCGGGAACCATTCTCGACCAGATGGAAGCCTATGCCCCGGAGGTATTGCACAGCTTTCAGGAGTTGGTCGCTACCGGTCACGTAGAGCTGCTAAACGAGACGTACGCCCACTCCCTCTGCGCCCTGAAAAGTGAATCGGAATTCAAAGACATGGTCCAGCTGCATCAGGAGAAAATAAAGCAGCATTTCAATGGCTATACCCCCCGGGTGTTTCGGAACACCGAACTCATTTACTCCGACAGCATCGGAGAAATGGTCGCGGGAATGGGCTTCGATGGCATTCTTTCAGAGGGAGCCAAACATATCCTGGGTTGGAAAAGCCCGAATTTTGTCTACGTCAATGCCAACGAGCCCAAACTCAAGGTTCTGCTAAAAAACTTCCGGCTGAGCGATGACATTGCCTTTCGCTTTGGCGAGAAAAAATGGTCCGACTACCCGCTGACAACCGATAAATTCATGGGTTGGCTCAACCAGGTACCGGCCGAAGACGAAGTGATCAATTTGTTCATGGATTACGAAACGTTTGGGGAGCATCAGTGGAAGGAAACGGGGATTTTCGAGTTCATGCGTCACCTGCCGGATGCGGTTTTTAACCAAACCAATTTCACGTTCTCCACCCCCTCGGAGGTCATTGCGAACGCTTCCCCTGTCGGGAAAATTCACGTACCCATTCCCATTTCCTGGGCCGATGAAGAGCGTGACCTGACCGCATGGCTGGGCAATGACCTTCAGGACGAAGCCTTTGACAGGCTATTTGAACTCGAAGGGAAGGTAAAGAAATCCAACGACCCGGAAATCCACCGGGACTGGCGCTACCTGCAGACCAGCGATCATTTTTACTACATGTGTACCAAGTTTTTTTCGGATGGGGATATTCATGCTTATTTCAGCCCCTATGAAAGCCCTTACGAAGCCTTTATCAATTATATGAATGTGCTGAGCGACTTTATTTTGCGTCTCAAACAAGGAGAACGCGCCCCGGTCTCTGGCTAAAAATCTTCGGGACTTTTGTTCCCGTCAGACCGGCCACCCTCAGCCAGCGGTAGGAACTCCTATTACCTACCAATGAGGAGGATGGCCGGTTTTTTTACATCAACGAAAACTATACTGTACCTGACTTCCTTTTTCCGGATCCAATTCAATGGTGGCGTACACCGCAATTTCTTGTTGGAGTTCCTCCACGTGGCTGATGATGCCGACGATGCGGTTTTCGTGACGCAATGCTTTTAGCGTCTCAAAAACCACTCGCAGGGATTGCCGGTCCAGGGCGCCAAACCCCTCGTCCAGAAAGAAAAAGCTTTGGTCGGCCTGGTTGAGCGATTTGATTTTTTCAGCCAGTGCCAGCGCCAGACAGAGCGAGGCCTGAAAGGTTTGCCCACCAGAGAGGGTTTTCAACAAGCGTTTCTTTCCTCCATTGAGGTGGTCGGTCACCCAAAACGTGTTGGCATCGTCAATTTCCAGACTCAGGCTATTTTTGGTCAGTTTGGAAAAACGGAGGTTGGCGGTATTGCAAAGCTCCTGCAGGTAGATGCGACTCAGGTACTTGACAAATCCGGAGCCCTTGAACAGCTGCTCCAGTTCTTTGAGGTAGCTTAGGCGGGTCTGCAGTTTGTTGGCGGCCTGGCTGAGTTCGGACTTGAGGGATAGTTTTTCCCGAATTTCGGCCAGAGATCGCAACAACAGTGTCAGCTGGTTTTTTAAATCCTCCAATTCGCCTTTCGCTTCTCCATGCGCTACCGAAAGGGCATCGTAGGCTTGTTGCCGGAAGTCCACCACTCCTTTTACCTTCTCCAGTTCAGTAATTCGCGAGTTGACCACTGAGCAGTTTTGCTCGTATTCCCGAATCAGTCGATCTGTTTTTTCAGCATTTAGTTTGCTGGTAAAAAGTGCAGTTAATTCCGCATCGTCCGAAAACCCGTATTCCAGCACTAGTTTGGCATACTCCGCTTTCAGGCTTTCCAGCTTTTGCTGGCAGGTTTCTTTTTTTTGCACAAAATTTTGGAGGTTGGCCAGGTTTGTGGCAGCTTTATCGCGCGTATCTTTTAGTACTTTTTGCTTCCCATCCAGCAGGTGGGCGGTCTCTCGAATGTCTTGCTGTACTTTTGCGATCGTTTCCCGAATGGTACCAGAGGTGGTATTCAGATAGGCTTGACCAAACTCCCTGTCCGAAATTTCTTCTTCCTTTGCGGCTGCCGTGCTGCGAAGGCTGAGCAACTGCTGCTCCACTGCCCGGTACCGGTTCTGATCGTGTTGAATCTTTTTTCTGAGCTGATCCAATTGTTTTCGGAGTTCCCGGATAGTTTTCTGGCGGGCGGTTTGCTGCCGCAGCCGTTGTTCGAGTTCCTCGCATTTGGCATCCAGGGCTTCGGGTCCCTCGATCCCTTTGGTGGCGAGGATTTGCAGTAGTTGATTGAGTTGTAGCTGTACCTGCTCCCGTTCCTGTTCTGCATGTCGTATCAGTCCGGCCTGGTGTTCCTGTTTGGTTTGAAGGAGCAGGAGATCCCTCGTCAACACCCGTGTTTGCTCCAGTTCTTCCAGGGAGTGCTGCAGCGATTTCTGTAGCGTGGTTAGCGCATCTTTGCCCGCAGGGTTGCCTGCAAGTGGAAAGGGATGCTCTAGTGATCCACACAAAGGGCAGGCCTCTCCTTCCTTCAAGGCATGGGCGTGGGATTGTAGGGCTTTTTTCGCTATCAGTTCGTCCTTTTTCAGCTCCAGGGCTTTGATTGCCTCTTTTTGGACATCCATCCACTCATCCATATCGGTGTAAGCGGCTGGCCGTAGGGCCTGGGATTGGGCTATCTTGCTGGAAATCGCGCTTGCCTCTGCCTGTAGCCTTTCTAGCTGCTCCTGTAGGGATTTTTTCTGCGTCAGTAGTTTTCTCCATTCCCTACCCTCCTGCTGAAGTTCGGCTAGCTCCAGATGTCCATCGGCAGTTTCGACGTATTCGGCTTCCTGCTCCTGTTTTTCCAGGTCTTTTTCTCCGGATTGGAGGCTTTGCTGAGCGGTTTCCAGCTGGGGTTTCAGGGATTCCAGGTTTTCCTGGAGGGCACGAAGCTGTTGATTCAGGCCTTGAATTTCCAAAACTTTCTGCAAATCCCGTATTTTGGCCTCGCGCTGTGGACGTTGGTCTACTTTTCGTTTCAGTTCGGCTTCCTGTTTTTCCAGTGTTTCGATCTCTGTTTTGTAGGTTTCTTTGAATCGGGTGCAGTTAATGGTCCCGACAGTCGCCTCCTCCAGCGCAAGTTCTTCTTCGGTTATTTTTTCCCATACCGGGCGTAGGTAGGTATTCGCCTGCAGGAATTTTTTGAGTTCCTCTTTCTTTTTTTCAATTTCCGGAAGTTGTTGTTGCAGTACCTCCCAGGTTTTTTTGGACTGGATAAGTTCTTGATGCTTTTCCCGGAACCGTTCCATTTCTTGCAGGCTTCGGGAAGATATCTCGAAGGCTTTTTCTTTTTCGTTGACCAGGTGCGCTATTTTTTCTGCTTCCGCTTGTTCTTCCGCTAGCTTTTCTGGTGAAAGCGCTTCCAGGGCTTCCAGACGGGTTTCGAGTTTAATCATTTCCTCTTTGGCCTTTTTGAACAGGATGCCCGTCTTTCCGGAAAGATCAAATCGTTCCAGTCCAAACAGCTCCTTCATCATGGAGGCCCTGGGTCCGGGGGTCAGATCGATAAATTCCCGAAACTTGCCCTGGGGAATGATCACCGTTTGTTTGAAATGGTCCAATTTCATCCCCAGGATGGCCTCAGCTTTTTCCGGAATGGGAATCCATTCGTTCTGATCGTTGCGGTAAAAGTGGTGTTCTGGCGTGCGTATTTCGTCAAAATTTTTAGGGTTACGTTTGACACTGTACCGAGCGAGGAACCGTTTTTGGTTGTTTTTTCCCGCCCGAAACTCAAAACTGATCCGCAATGACTCGCTCTGAAGGTTGACCATGCTGTTTTTTTCACCCCTATCGGAAAGCCTTTCCGTGCTGCCATACAAGGCCAGAAGGATGGCTTCCAACAAGGAAGACTTCCCACTGCCCACGGCACCAAATATACCAAAGAGACCGGCTGCCGTCAGCGAGCTGAAGTCAATCGTCTGGGGTTCCTTGTAGGAATACAGTCCTTGAAGGGTGAGTTTTTCGGGAATCATGAGGGGTCGGCTTGGGAGATAACTTCGTTAAATATGCCCAGCAGTTCCTGGTTGGGCGGCTGTCCTTTTTCGCTCTGGTAATACATCCGGAAAAGGCTGGACATGTCCCGTTCCAAGTCCTGCACCTGCAGTTGCTGTTCGCCGGCGCGTTCCCTGGATTGAATCAATGGGATGAGGTTGATGATGCCGTCGTGGGCGTTCATCAGGCTACGCCGGGTTGCCGCATCTATCGAGTGGCTGGTTTCGTAGGTAAGCTCTACGAAGCAATCCGGATGGGTTTCCAGCCATTCCAGTGCAGCGGGTAGGTTATCGAAGGTTTTTCTTTCCAGCGTCCGGCCCTGATAAAGGGGCAGAGGTTCGTAGTGCACGGGTTTTCCGGGTGCTGCTTCGATCAGGACGACCTGTTTTTGCTGACCCGCTTCGCTAAAGGAGTAGGCCAGTGGGGAACTGGCGTAGACTGCTGGTACGGGCGCGGTGCTGCAGGCATGGTAGCGGTGCAGGTGCCCCAGGGCCGCGTACTGTATCTGGGCCGGTATGTGAGCGGTATACAGCGCCTGCGCACCGCCCACATGAAGGATGGGACGTTCACTCTCGGGTTCCGGCTCGGGTTTTTCGCCTTCTTTGAAGAAAAAGAAATGCCCTAGAAAAAGGTTAACGCCCTGCTCGTCACAATACCGATCGGCGATTTCTTGCCACCTTTCTGCCAGCACCTTTCGCAGTTCCGCTTCCCGGTCGGCTTCGCCCAGGTAGGTGCGGAGAAGCAATTCATTGGCGTAGGGTGCCAGGATGATACGAACGGGAAAATCAAAGCGGGGCAGCTTGAGGGAAACAAAGCCGGTGTCTGAAAAAAGGACTTCCGAGCCGTTTTCCAGTTTTCCCGTAGGAATCACCGTATCGTACCGGCTGTAAAAGAAGATTCCCAGTTCCCTGGCTAGCGGATCGGGGGCTTCGATAAACTGCGTGCTGTCGTGGTTGCCGGAAATGACGACGATGGGACGGTCTCCGTTTTTGGATAGCCTGCGAAGTGTTTTGTAAAGCAATTCTACAGCTTCGTGACTGGGGTTAAAGGTGTCAAAGACGTCTCCTGCGAGCAGCACCATGTCTACTTCGTGCCGGTCGGCCAGGTCGATGATTTCTTCCAGGACCAATTTCTGCTCCTCCAGACGCGATACGTCCTGCAGCCTTTTCCCCAAATGCCAATCTGCCGTGTGTAATAGTTTCATGAGCGAAATACCAAGTGCTAAAAGTTTAATTTACGGTTAAATTTACTTCAAACTCCGAGCAGGGCAAAGGCTATTCGTTAAAATTTACCCCAGTTGGAACAGGTTTATTTGGAAAAAATCCATTTATTTGGTTGGAAATAGAATGGCGTAGTGTTTGTATTATCTGGAATGAATGTGATGGATCGTGTAAGAATAGTGTTGGTGGCAGCCTTGTTAGCTGCCTTTGGGCCGCCTGTGGCGTCCAGGGCTCAGTCTCCCTTTACTGCCCCTGACTCCCTATTGGTAATCCAGAAAGGAATTGCCAGTTTCTACGCCGAAAGGTTTCACAACCGGATGACGGCAAACGGAGAGATCTACGATATGTGGCAGTTTACCGCCGCCCACAAGCACCTTCCCTTTGGTACCCTGGTAAAAGTGACGAATAAAAAGAACGGCTACCAGGCCATCGTTCGGATCAACGACCGGCTGCCCAAGTCCTCTACGCGCATCATTGACCTTTCTAAGGGTGTGGCAACGCATCTCGACATGGTAAACGACGGGATCGTGCCTGTGAGCCTGGAATTGCTCAGTCATCATGCCATTGATTGGGTGCGGCAGCAGTACCGGGAAGTGCCAAAAGATATTCGGTTGCGAAGCTATTTTTTCGATATTGCCTATAAGAAAGATTGGGATTCCGTTAAAAAACCAATCAGACAATTTCCTTAAGAGATTCCCCATGCGCCGGAATTCCGGACTAGAATCGTTTCTTTAACCAACCCTGGATCAATCCACACAGATTTGACCGTTGCATGGTCGTTACAGATTATTGTTTTACTTTTGCGGACGCCAATGCCTGCAAACTACCGTCTATATGAGCAAAGTAAGAGCCAAAAAGCACCTGGGACAACACTTCCTCTGCGATCTGCAGGTGGCGGAGCGAATAGCGTCTTCGCTTACCGGATTTGGGGATACCCGTAAGGTGTTGGAAATCGGTCCAGGTATGGGCGTTTTGACCGATTACTTGCTCGAAAAGCCCTGGGAATTGACCTTAATCGAGATTGACTCCGAATCCGTCAGCTACCTGCGGGAAAAATATGCTGGACGGGCGCTTACCATTTTGGAAGGGGACTTTTTGGCCAGCCAATACCGGAGCTTGTACGAGGCGCCCTATGCCATCATTGGAAATTTTCCCTACAATATTTCCAGTCAGATATTCTTTAAGGTGCTCGAAGAGCGACATCAGGTAATGGAAGTGGTGGGGATGCTACAAAAAGAGGTAGCCGAACGAATTACTTCTCCAAAGGGCAACAAGACGTATGGTATTTTGAGTGTTTTGCTCCAGGCATTTTATGTGGCAGAGTATTTGTTTACAGTACCTCCGGATGTTTTTGATCCGCCGCCCAAAGTAACCAGTGCTGTCATCCGCCTGAAACGGAATTCGGTACAGGAGCTTCCCTGTAACGAAAAGCTATTTTTCAGGTTGGTAAAACAGGCATTTCACACCCGAAGAAAAACCCTGCGCAATGCCCTGAAGCCCATGGGCCTCTCCGAGGAATTTAGATCCATGGAACTATTGGATTTACGGGCGGAACAGTTGGGTGTGGACGATTTTGTTTATTTAACGCAAAAACTGGAATCATCTTGGAAGCTATAAAGTCATTTGAACTCTCCAAGGAATACTTGGAGCTGCTTCGGGAAAGTATCGAAGAAGCGCATATTCCGTTTATCCAGGAATCCATGCAGGACGCCAAGAAGGCGGATATTGCCTCCCTGCTGGACGAATTGGACATGGAGGAGGCGCTCTTTGTACTACGGGCATTGGACCCGGATTTTTCGGCAGATATACTGATCGAACTGGACGAAGATTCCCAGTACAAGGTGATTACCGCCATGCCGGCCGAGGAGTTGGCCACCCTGATTGATCACATGGACTCGGACGATGCGGTGGACGTGTTGAATCAATTGGTGGTAAACGATCGGGAGGCTGTCATCAGCCACCTGGAGCAAAAGGAAAAATCGTTGTATATCATCGAACTTCTCCGCTACGATGAGGACAGTGCCGGTGGATTGATGGCCAAGGAAATCATCAAGGCCAACCTCAACTGGACCGTGGTACAGACCATCGAAGAAATCCGCAGACAGGCAGAGAATGTGGAAAAGATTTTTTCGATTTATGTTGTTGATAATAAAGAAAAGCTGTTGGGAAGAGTGGCTTTAAAAAAGCTGATTTTGGCGGGATCCGATACCAAAGTAGCCGATCTTTACGAAGACAACATCATCTCCGTTCCTACCTACATGGAAGGGGAAGAGGTGGCAGAGATCATGCGAAAATACGACCTGGAGGCCGTACCGGTAGTGAATGTAAAAAACAAGCTGGTGGGGAGGATTACGGTCGACGATATTCTGGACTTGATCCGGGAGCAGGCCGAGGAAGACATTCAGGCCATGACTGGTTTTTCCGACGACGTGGAAGAATCCGACTCGGTCTACCGACTATCCCGGGCCCGGCTCCCCTGGCTGTTTATCGGCATGGTGGGGGGGCTCATGGGGGCTGGGTTCATTGGTTTTTTTGAAGAAGGCTTAAGTGCAGTTACCGCATTGGCCTTTTTTATTCCGCTGATCACGGCCACTGGGGGAAACGTGGGGATTCAGTCGTCTACCCTGGTGGTGCAGAGCCTGGCAAACAAGTCTGTTTTTGAGGACAGTCTAACCAAACGTTTTTTCAAGGTACTTTTGGTGGCGGTGTTCAATGGTTTGGTTTTGGCAGGTTTTGTTTTGCTAACGGTAGTTTTTCTATACGGTCAAGAAACCAAATTTGGTCTGGTGGTGGCCATTGCGTTATTCAGCGTGGTCCTGCTTGCTTCGTTTATGGGTACGCTTACCCCGATCGTATTGGATAAGATGGGCATCAATCCGGCCATGGCGTCGGGCCCCTTTATTACCACCGCCAACGATCTGCTTGGCCTTGGCGTATATTTTGCGGTGGCCACTTTACTTTTGAACCTATAATTGACGCATGAGAATACTTATCATCGACCAAATGCACGAGAGTATCGTGCCTTTGCTGGAGGAGAAAGGGCATCGGGTGGATTACCGGCCGGAGATAGACCGGGAAGAAATCCTGGCCGTTATAGCTGGGTATGAAGGCCTGGTTATTCGGTCCAAAACCCCCATCGACGAGGAGTTGCTACGCGCAGCGCCCTTGCTCCAATTTGTGGCAAGGGCGGGCGCCGGCCTGGACAACATTGATCTGGCGTACCTGGAAGCAAATGGTATCGCCCTGCATCATGCGGCAGAAGGCAACCGGGATGCGGTGGCCGAACATGCCCTCGGGATGCTGCTGGCGTTGTTTAATCAGTACCAGCAATCCGATCAGCAGGTGCGACGGGGCATTTGGGATCGGGAAGGCAATCGGGGGGAAGAATTGTGCGGCAAGACCGTGGGCATTTTTGGATACGGCAATATGGGATCGGCTTTTGCCCAACGTCTTCGGGGTTTTGACGTGGAAATACTTGCCTATGATAAGTTTAAGACCGGTTTTGGTGATCCGTGGGTTACGGAATGCAGCTTTGACACCCTGCAGGAGAAGGCCGATGTACTAAGTATCCACGTGCCACTCACGCCCGATACCCGGTATTTTTTTAGCCCGGAAGTCGTGGCGGGATTCCGAAAGCCCTTTTACCTGATCAATACGGCCCGGGGAGAGGTAATCCGACTCGATACCCTGAACGAGGCCCTGGAGAACGGACAGTTAAAAGGAGCCGTGCTAGACGTCTTGGAAAAGGAAAAGCTCCACGCGTTGACGGCGGCCGAACGTCTCTCGTTTGACGCCCTCACGAAGCGAACCAATGTACTTTTTTCACCGCATGTAGCGGGCTGGACCCAGGAGTCTTACCGGAAAATCAATCAGGTTTTGGTGGCTAAGATCGCGGGTAAATGGAAGGGCTGAGCACCCAATAATTAGCCCCTTAAATTGTAAAATAAGAATTCTTATTTTATCTTTGTTAATACGAAATACAGGAAGCATATGGAAACGGTCTCAATGTTGAGACCGTTATTTTATTTATTATCAGGCTATTAATTAGTTGTTATGGGAAACATACAATATTACACGGAAGAAGGATTGAAGAAGCTCAAGGACGAGCTTCATCAGTTAAAGACGAAAGGCAGATCGGACATTGCCAGACAGATTGCCGAGGCCAGAGACAAGGGAGACTTAAGTGAGAATGCGGAATACGATGCCGCCAAAGATGCCCAGGGTCATTTGGAATTAAAAATTGCCAAGCTTGAGAATGTGCTGGGCAATGCACGGGTTTTGGACAATTCCAAATTGGATACTTCCAAAGTAGGAATTCTGTGTACCGTCAAAATCAAAAACGTGAAAAACGGCATGACCGTGACCTACACGTTGGTTTCGGAAGAGGAAGCCGATCTGAAAGCCAATAAAATCTCACTGGCCTCTCCTTTCGGAAAAGGCCTAATGGGCAAAAAGGTGGGGGAAGTCGCAGAGATACAGGCGCCCGCAGGAAAGCTCGAATTTGAGATTCTCGACATCAGTTATTAACTTTCATCCCGATTGCGTAGCATCGGGATTTTTTGTTTTTATCAACGATTTAATTGCCTGCAGTATGCCTTCCGTATTTTCGAAAATAATCAACCGGGAAATCCCCGGACACATCGTCGCCGAAGACGAGCAGCACATTGCCTTTCTGGACATCATGCCATTGGTAGCCGGCCACGTATTGGTCGTTCCGAAAAAAGAAGTGGATTATATTTACGATTTGGACGATTCCTTGTATACCAGTCTCCACCTCTTTGCAAAAAAAGTAGCCAAGGCCCAGGAACGTGTTATTTCCTGCACCCGTATCGGTGTCGCCGTCATTGGTCTGGAAGTTCCCCATGTGCACATTCACCTGGTACCATTAAATTCCATGGACGACATTAACTTCAGCCGCCCAAAGCTGAAACTTTCCACGGAAGAATTGGCAGAAATTGCCAAAAAGATCAAATCAGCAGTTGATAACGCTTGACGATAAGGGTATTTATTGCCCCCAGGCCGACCTATACATCGATCCCTGGAAACCCGTACGAAATGCGGTGATTACCCATGCCCATGCGGACCATGCCCGCTGGGGAATGGCCCGCTACCTGGCGCAGGACCAATCCCGGGAGGTACTCAAACACCGCCTGGGCAGCCAGATCGAACTGGATACCCTTCCTTACGGGAAAACCGTGTCTATCAACGGGGTCCGACTTTCCCTGCATCCGGCAGGCCACATCCCCGGATCGGCCCAGGTCCGGCTGGAGTACCGGGGAGAAGTTACCGTCATCAGCGGCGATTACAAAACCGAGGCGGACGGGTTGAGTACGGCATTCGAGCCGGTTCCCTGCCATACCTTTGTTTCAGAATGCACTTTCGGCTTACCGGTATACCGGTGGGAACCTCAGGAAACGATTTTCCGGGACCTAAACCGGTGGTGGGCGAATAACCGAAAGGAAAACCGATGTTCCGTGGTTTTCGCCTATTCGCTGGGAAAAGCCCAACGGGTACTCCGGAATCTGGACTCCAGTTTGGGTCCTGTATTTGTTCACGGGGCCATCTGGAATACCAACCAGGCACTAGCGGCAGATGGGATTGCCCTGCCACCTGCGGAGAAATTCACAGCGGAGGTGCCCAAGGCAGTCCGTGTGCAGGCCTTGATTTTAGCCCCGCCATCTGCGGCGGGTAGTCCCTGGATGAAGCAGTTTACTCCGTATCGTACGGCCATTTGCTCGGGCTGGATGAACATTCGCGGAGCGCGTAGGCGCCGGGCGGTGGATGCGGGTTTTGTGCTTTCCGACCATGCCGACTGGCCTGGATTGAATCAGGCCATCGAGGCAACCGGCGCGGAAAGGGTATTGATGACCCACGGGTTTAACGATGTGTTTGCGCGATACCTGCAGGAAAAAGGATTGGATGCCAGCGCCTTGCAAACGCTTTTTACAGGAGAATCGCCGGATGCCGAAGACACCTGAGTTTCTGGTTAGGCTCGGTAACTGGTGAAAATCCCGTATTTTGTTTCGGGATTTGGCAGGGGCTGATTACCTTTGCGCATGGCAGAACAGATTTTAATTCTAGATTTTGGTTCACAGTACACCCAGCTTATCGCCAGGCGCGTGAGGGAATTGGACGTGTATTGCGAGATTCACCCGTTCAACAACGTTCCTCCGCTAAGTTCCGATATCAAAGGCGTCATCCTGTCCGGTAGTCCCTGTTCTGTCCGCGATCAGGGTTCTCCGGATCTGGACTTGAGTATTTTTAGGGGGAAAATTCCCGTCTTAGGGGTGTGCTACGGGGCACAGCTAATGGCTCAAAAATATGGGGGAAACGTGACGCCTTCCGAAATACGCGAATACGGCCGGGCAAACCTCTCCCACCTGGACACCCATGCGGCACTTTTTAAAGAAATGACGCACGGATCCCAGGTTTGGATGTCGCACGGAGACACGATTAAAGAATTGCCGGAGGGTTTTGATATCATAGCCAGTACGCCTTCGGTGAGAATTGCAGCGTACAAGGTGCAGGGCGAAGAAACCTACGGTATCCAATTTCACCCGGAAGTGACGCACTCCACGGAAGGTAAAAACCTACTCAGAAACTTTGTGGTCCAGATATGCGGCTGCTCCCAGGATTGGACGTCAGACGTATTTATCGACATCACCGTAGCGGAATTGAAAAAGACCATCGGATCCGATCGTGTGGTGATGGGACTTTCGGGAGGTGTGGACTCCTCGGTAGCCGCTACCCTGATCCACCGGGCCATTGGTGAGCAACTCACCTGTGTATTTGTGGATAACGGCCTATTGCGAAAAAATGAATTTGAGGAAGTGTTGGACTCCTACAAGGACATGGGACTGAACGTCATTGGAGTCAATGCCCGGAAGCAATTTTACGAGGCACTTCGGGGCATCTCCGATCCCGAAGGAAAGCGCAAGGCCATAGGCCGAGCGTTTATCGAAATTTTTGATGAAGAAGCGCATAAAATCCAGGAAGTGAAATGGCTGGGACAAGGCACCATCTACCCGGATGTGATCGAGTCGGTGTCCGTAAATGGCCCCTCGGCTACCATCAAATCCCACCACAACGTGGGAGGGTTGCCCGATTTTATGAAACTGAAAGTGGTAGAACCCCTCAAAACACTATTTAAAGACGGTGTTCGGGAAGTAGGAAGGGCACTGGACATTCCCGAAACGATTATTGGCCGGCACCCCTTTCCCGGGCCGGGTCTTGGGATACGAATCCTGGGGGACGTCACCCCGGAAAAGGTACAAACGCTGCAGGAAGTAGACCATATTTTCATCCAGGGACTGAAAGATGCCGGTCTGTACGACCAGGTTTGGCAGGCTGGAGCAATCCTGCTGCCCATACAGTCGGTGGGTGTGATGGGTGACGAACGTACCTACGAACGCGTCATCGCCCTTCGGGCAGTATCTTCTATTGACGGCATGACTGCCGACTGGATTCATCTCCCGTACGATTTTCTTGGCAAAGTTTCCAACGACATCATCAATAAAGTCAAAGGCGTCAACCGGGTGGTCTACGATATCAGTTCCAAGCCACCTGCGACCATCGAATGGGAATAAGTTGCCCGAACGCAAACCTGATGAAGATATCAGGTTTTTTTATGAAAAATTGCCTCAAAAACCGTTAAATTCGTGCGTGTGTGATTCAAGTGGTTTTTTTGCAAAATCAGGTATGAAGTTTGACCCTCCTGTAACTAAACGATTCCCATCTATGAAATTATTCCTGTTCGTTGCCTGTCTCCTATTTCCGTTGGCTAGCCTGATTGCTCAGGAGGATACCACCAATTACCAGCGGGCCATACGCCTGATTGACCAGGGGACGCATGACGAAGCCATGGAGCTCCTCCGCCCGTATCTGGACGAAGAGCGGTACGGCAATCTTTCCGGATATGCGCGGTACCATTTTGCCCGGGCGGCCTATGAAAACCGGCAGTACGAATTGGCAAAAAACGTTCTGGCAGAATTGCTCGAGCGCAGCGCATGGGAGCGAGCCGATGAGGCCCGGTACCTGCTGGCGCTGACCCATTTTCAGCTATCGGCTCCTTCGGAAGCCTTGCGGCAGGTCGATGCCATTCGTGACGAATCCCTAAAAAGGGAAGCCCATGAGGCAAGTTACGAATTCCTGAAGGTCAGCTCCTCCAGTTTACTTAGCTTGCAATACGCCGCCTATCCAGAAAACCTGGGGCTGGTCATGGCGTTGAAGGAAAAGTTGGAATCCCAACGTTCCCTCTCCAGTAGTGAGCAAGAGATTTATCAGGAAATCAGAAACGCTGCCTATACCCAGATGGGGAATGGTGACAAAATAGCTCCGGATGAAGTGTTGGATGTGGCGGTGGTATTGCCGTTTAATTACGACGGAGGCTCCGGGGTGAACAGTCTCCAGAAAAATAATTTTGTCTTGCAACTGTATCAGGGGATTATGATGGCCTTCGAAGAGGCAAAGGCCAGGGGAGTGGCTGTAAATTTCCAGACCTTTGACACCGAACGAAGCGCCGAAAAAGTATCACAGATTCTTAGGGACCCTTTTTTACGAAAAGCTGATGTGATTCTAGGGCCCATTTATCCGGAAGAGACCGCGGAAGTTGCCGCGTTTGCCCAAATCTACGAGATTCCTCAAATCAATCCCTTGTCAAACATCGACGATAATATCCGGGATTTCAGGTATTCCTATCTGTTTCGCCCATCCGTGCAAGCACTCAGCCAAAAGGTAATCGATTATTGCCGCAGGTTTGAAGGCAACCGCGTCGCTTTGGCGTATTCGGGTGCCAGTAGGGACGAGCAACTTGCCGGAATGTTTACGGAAATGGCCAGAAGAAGTGGGCTGGAGATCGTCAATAGCCAAAAGCTGAGTACCCGGGAAACCCGGGAATTTTTTGAGACTCTGGGCCTGGGAAACGAAGAGGGGGCGTCGGTGGACGTAATCGTAATTTTTTCCGATGATCCAAATATCGCTTCTCCCACATTTGCCCTGGTGGAATCCCTGGAATCGGGCATCCCTGTGGTGGTCATGGAAAGTTGGTTGTATTTTAATTTTGCCAATTATGAAATGATGGAGTCCCAAAATTTTCATTTTGTCGGTAACAATACAGTGGATTTTACGGACGAAAAGCTGACCGAATTTCGGGAGCGATTTCTGGAAAAATTTAACGAATATCCGTCTTCCTTTGTATACATGGGGTATGATTTGACCGACATGGTCTGCCGGGTGATCAATGCTGCGTCCGGTTTTGACTTTCAGGAAAATCTCAACCGCAAGGGCTTTCAGGAGGGAAATTTGACATTTGGGTTTGATTTTTCAAATGTTAAGTACAATAATTACGTGCCCATTTTGAGGCTGGAAGAAGGAGTATTGACCATTGAAGAAGAATAAATGCCGATGATTACAGAAAACAGCAAACGCCTTTTCGAACAAGCAAAACAAACCATACCCGGAGGAGTAAATTCTCCCGTAAGGGCGTTTAAGGCGGTGGGGGGCAACCCGCTGTTTATCGCCAGAGCCGAGGGACCCTACATTTATGACGCGGATGGAAACCAATACATCGAATTAATCAATAGCTGGGGTCCCATGGTCCTGGGTCACAACCATCCCGAGGTCAAGGAGGCGGTGATCAAAGCCATGGAAGGAGGGACCTCTTTCGGTGCGCCCACCGCCCGGGAGGTGGAAATTGCCGAGTTGATCGCAAGCATGGTGCCCTCGGTGGAGAAGGTTCGCATGGTCAATAGCGGTACGGAAGCGACCATGTCTGCCATCCGCCTGGCACGGGGATACACCGGTAAAGAAAAATTTATCAAGTTCGAAGGCAACTACCACGGACATGGAGACAGTTTTCTGATTTCAGCCGGTTCAGGTGCCATTACCATGGGAAATCCGGATTCTCCCGGAGTGACCAAAGGAACTGCCCGGGACACCTTGTTAGCGCCCTACAACGACCTGGAAAAGGTAGAACTATTGGTAGAGGCCAACAAGGACGAAATTGCCGCCATGATCCTGGAGCCTGTGGCTGGAAATATGGGTTGCGTATTGCCGGAACCTGGATTTTTGGAAGGCTTGCGAAAAATATGCGACGAAGAGGGTATCGTGCTGATATTTGATGAGGTAATGACCGGCTTTCGGCTAGCTCCGGGAGGGGCACAGGAACTGCTGGGTGTCACCCCGGACATGACCACCCTGGGAAAAATCATTGGCGGGGGAATGCCGGTTGGCGCCTATGGAGGGCGCAAGGAGATCATGGATTTCGTTTCTCCACAAGGCCCGGTTTACCAGGCGGGCACCCTGTCCGGAAACCCCATTGCCATGGCCGCCGGATTGGCCATGCTGCAGCACCTCAAACACCATCCTGCCGTCTATACCCAGCTGAAAACAATCGGGGAAACCCTGGTGGAAGGGATTCACGCCAGCCTGGATCGACTGGGGCTTCCCTACACCACCAATGCCATCGGGAGCATGTATAGCCTGTTTTTTACCGACCGCCAGGTAAAGCACTTTGGCGATGCGCAGACTTGTGATACGGCGTTGTTTGGACGGTATTTTAACGCCATGTTGAAGCAGGGTGTATATCTGGCACCCTCTCAGTATGAAAGCTTGTTTTTATCCACCGCCCTGGAACAGGAGCACCTGGATAAAATTTTGGATGCCAATGAAAATGCGTTAAGGAGTCTGTAAGAAGAAAGGAATGCCTTTGGAAATGGCAACGATTTTTTTTTGCGGGGGTTTTCAGTGAAAGCCGGTTGGAATACTGGCCGAAAGCGGGGTTGGGAAAACGTAAAAAAATACCAACCGTTTTTTTACGGGCAGTGGCATTACTACTAGTGAATACATGTATTTCTAACCAAAAGAAGGGAAAATGGCTGAATTAATCGATGCATTTGACGCATACAATGATCTTGAAAATTACGCCTATTTTGCCGTGTGCTTTGATCAATTGCCCTCCAGTCTCTATTTTAATGCACGGCTTAAGATGGAACGGGCAACTATGGAAAAAGTGCTGGAAACAATCGACCTGGAGTCGCAGGAGATGCATGTGGTTTTTAAAGATTGGCATACCAGAGATACCAAAGAAGCCGACAAAAGCGAAGATTTTCCCTGCAAATACCTACTAAAAAGCGGGGTCAATAAATTGCTTATCTGGCTGGTATTGGAATCCGATAAATTGGAGGTCGATTTTCTGTACGACGTTTCGGACCTACAGCTGGAGCAGTGGATACTTGCAACAAATCATAAATTAAGAACGACGTTTGGCCTGGATCGGAGCCCAGACTTTAAGGTATTGTCAAGAAATGAGAATGGATTTTTCACGGAGGGAGTAAAAACAGACCACTTTGCGTGCGACATTCAAAAGATGTACAACGATGATTTCGTTGAAATTAACGCGCTTATCGAGGACGCATTGGAATCGGACAAAGCGGGATTAATTTTGCTGCACGGGGTCCCGGGAGCTGGTAAAACTTCCTACATAAAAAATCTGATTTGCAAGCATGTCAAAAAGACGTTTATCTTTATTCAAAATGAGTTTATCAACGAGTTGCTACACCCTAACTTTGTTTCTTTTCTTC
Source organism: Cyclobacterium xiamenense (assembly GCF_900109255.1). Classification (NCBI taxonomy): domain Bacteria; kingdom Pseudomonadati; phylum Bacteroidota; class Cytophagia; order Cytophagales; family Cyclobacteriaceae; genus Cyclobacterium; species Cyclobacterium xiamenense. Next base: position 420,801 of record NZ_FNZH01000003.1, read on the forward strand.
TCAAAAACCAAAATGCGGTTTTAATTATTGAAGATGCCGAAAAAGTACTGACGAGCCGGGAACAGGTGAACGAAACCTCGGTGGTATCTACGATACTGCAATTAACAGACGGGCTGTTTAGTGACTATTTGAACTTTAAAATCATTTGTACCTTTAATACCAGCATCGATAAAATTGACAAAGCCCTGCTTAGAAAAGGCCGGATGATTGCCTACTATGAATTCCAGCCATTGGTTCCGGAGAAAGCCAATAAGCTGCTCAGCGAGATGAACTACGAATCTACCAACACGCCCATGACGCTGGCAGATATATTTAACTATCAGAAAAAGAGCTTTCAACAAGCGAAAAAAGGCAGCATTGGCTTTCGGAAGTGAGTCAAACTATTACGTGGATTCTTGACCGCATGGATAGATAACGGTTCAAGGTTGACATCCATCGATAATGACGCAGTCTTTTTGGGTATTGTGCAAAAATACCTGGGAGCGGACGAACGGCTAGCATTAGTTCTTTCCGATGGTACCCTGTGGGTGAAGGAGCACCTCGATCGAAAAGTTGACTTTATATTCGCCGATACCTGGCATGGTAAATACCTGCTTTTGGACGAAATACCAAGAATGGTAAAGCGATGCGGGCTTTACCTGGTGGGGATGACATGCTGTCGCAGGCAAACTGGCCCGAGGGACATCTGGCAAAGGCGCGCAATTTTGTGAGCGATGTGGAGCGATTTGCCTGTTACCTAACAGAACAGGGCGACAGGAAGAATCATAGCGGCGATGAAATAGGTTGAAAGATGAAATCCGCTGGCAAATACGACCACGGACATCGGATCCACTTGATTTGGATGGAACACGACCAACGAAACCAAATAACGAAAAATGATTTTTCGTCGCAGGATCGGGAAAAGCGGGAATCTGCCTCATCCGCTGCCTGCGCGGTCGGGGATATCGGGTGATGAACGATCGCCTCAAGCTTCGGAATCACCCTGGAGTAGGCATGTTTATCGCCGGCTGCACCGCTTCCTGCCAAATGTTTAATCCCAGGCGAAAGCAAGGCGCGTACCCAGCGTCTTTGCAGCAAAAAACCCTGTTTTATCCATTGCCCAGTAACGAGCGCAGGTGCTTTTAACAGTTGACGCCAATAGATTGGTGATGAATGAACTATATATTACTAAATTATCCCGGTAATCTATAAAAAGATCTTTTTTCCGTTTAGGTATTGGCATTATTCATCTACCAGGTGACGAAATTACTGGGTAATTTTTTAAAAACACAAGGGTAACAATTTTGAATTAGCTGTCAAAATTGTTACCCTTGTGTTGGCTTAGGCCAAATGTTCTGAACAGGTATAGAACTTTTTTTACTCGCTTGAAATCCACGATTTGTCTTTGTGCTGATAGAAATATCGCGGGAAAGGAGCAAAAACCAGATTTGTAATGATTATACCGAAGCATACAGAAGTTGTAGTTTGTTCGTACGGGGGAGTTGGAACAACCTTTTTAATGGAGTATTTAAGTAACTTCAAAAAGATAAATCGATTTTACGATGAAGACGGCGCCAAGCATTTTCCTATACCGCCGATTAGTGTAAATAAGAACCTGAAATTTGTTTATATTTTCGGAGACCCCGAGATGGCTACGATTTCGTTGTTTCGAAGAAATTTTCACCACAGGCAATCCACGAAACTTCTACGACTCACTACTAAAAATCTCAAACCAATACCGCTTGAGATGTCGCTGGAAGCCTATGTTTCCGAGGGCATTGATCGATTTTTATTTGAGGATCACTTTAACAATTGGTACAAACATTACCTGACGCATCCGACAATCTTTATACGGTACGAAAACCTATACGATGTCTTGCCTACGCTTTTTGATTTTCTGGATATCCCCAGAGAGCACCTTAAGGGTTTCCCTCCAAAACGAGAGAGATCCTCGGTTGGAACCGTTTCGGACGATTCAAAACGAAAAATAACACACATGTATGGGGAGTTTTCCCATGCACTAAAGGAGTTGCCAGATTGTGAAATCAAGGAACCGATCAGTGAAAAGCCGCTTTTCGTTACCTACCTGAAACCGATCTACGCAAAAGTTATGCTGATTTGGCTGTTATTTGTGTTCCAGTTAACTGCAAAAAAGCGACTACCTGGCATCTATGGATTTCTTCGGGACATCAAGACAAAGGTAACCGGCAGGTAACAAGCACGAAATGGCAATAGGGCTTCCGGTTTTTTATTCGGGATCGGTCCGTACTGCAATCCTACAGTCTGGCTGGACTGCCCCAACTTCCTTACCCTTTCGGAAAAATGGCACGAACATGCGCAAACCCAGAAAAGCAGACAGGTTGGGTAGTTGGCGAAATTTGTGTATTCTTGGAGTAGTGAGTTGGTGCGTATGGCATCCCTTTTAACGTCCGAGAGAAAATGTTTCCGGATTGGCAAAAAGCAGTAAGTTACAGAGAAAAATAGATTACTGAACGAAAAAAACCATGAGAAAAAAACGACTATTTTTCACCGGAGGATCGGGAAAAGCTGGAAAACACGTCATTCCCTACCTGCTTGATCAGGGATATCGGGTGATGAACGTGGACCTGAAGCCGTTGGATCACCCCGGCGTAGACAACCTTATCGCCGACATCACCGATTCCGGCCAAATGTTTAATGCCATGAGCTCCTATGCGGGCCTGGACGAATTGGAACCGGGCGGCGGTGTTCCTCCATTTGATGCGGTGGTCCATTTTGCGGCGGTGCCTCGTATTCTAATCAACCCGGATAATGAAACCTTTCGGGTCAATACGCTGGGGACCTATAACGTGATCGAAGCGGCGGTGAAGCTGGGTATCAAGAAGATAATCATCGCCTCCTCAGAGACTACCTATGGTGTTTGTTTTTCCGATGGACCCACCGACCCCCACTCCCTACCCCTGGAGGAAGACTACGACGTGGATCCCATGGATAGTTACGGGCTATCCAAAGTGGTGAACGAGAAAACGGCCCGCGCCTTCCAGCGGAGGTCGGGTGTGGATATCTACGCCCTCCGAATAGGAAATGTGATCGAGCCCCACGAATACCGGGAGCTGTTTCCGTACTATTTCAAGCATCCCGAAGTACGACGTCGAAACGCCTTTTGCTACACAGACGCACGTGACCTGGGACAGATTGTGGATTTGTGCGTGCAAAAAGATGGACTGGGGTATCAGGTATTCAATGCCGGGAACGACCATAATGGGGCAATTATACCCAGCAAGGAATTGGCTGAACGGTTTTTTCCGGGGGTGCCGGTTACGCGGGAATTGCCGGAACATGAAGCCTTGTTTTCCAATCGAAAAATTCGCGAAGTTTTGGGGTTCGAAGAACAACACAATTGGCGGAAATACGTGAAAGAAGAATAGCTGGGTCGCGGACAGCCTGGTGACTGTCACCAATGGTGAGGAGGATAAAACACAGGTTGCAGTCAACGAATCATTTATTTCTCACACTATTTTTACAACCTATAACTACCATTCACGATGAAAAAAACGAGAACCGCCATTTTTGGCTTGGCTCTTATCTTTGGTTTGGGCTCCTGTGGAGTCAATCAGGCCTGGATACTCAACCAGAATCAAAACAACACCCAGGTAAATCTTGGAAGCAATAACTTTCAGGTACTGGGTCAGGTAAAGGGAGCTGCCGAGGTAGACTACGTACTCATTTTCGGGGGAAAGAATCGAAGGAATTTGTTTAACGAAGCATACTCCGCCATGATTGAAGAGGCCGATCTGAACCGCGGATCGCGAACCCTCACCAATATTCTAACCGAAGAGCAAATAGGTGGAGTGCCTCCATTTTACTACAAACGAACCATCACGGTAAGTGCGACGGTGGTAGAGTTTACCAAGTAACGGTTATTGGCTGCGGTGAGATTTGCACCGAATTAACGAATGAGCACAGGAGATACAAACGCCTCCTGTGCTTTTTTTACGCCTGCTTTTCTCACGTTTTCGATAAATTCTTTAACTTGGCTAGCAGTCGCACAGGTACTAACGTGTTCGGGTTTTGGTACCGGTGCTCTTCCCGGTAAATAAACAGCCCAAAACAGAACAGCTTTTGCCAGATATGCATTTAGTCTTAAGGAATATGGAATCAACGAAAGATACATACGAAAGCTTCATGGATATCTGGATTCCCTTGCTTCAGGAACTGGTTTGGCCCATTACCGTATTGCTTATCTTGTTCTTTTTGAGAAAATACATCCCCCAATTGGTGGAGCGGACCACCAAAATCGGTGCAATGGGCATCGAATTGGAATTTGAAACGGCAAAAGAATTTTCCTCCCCTTGGAGCAATGAATACGTAGGGGACATTCGGATCGGTGTAAAGTCCAATGACTTTTCCAGCGGTGTCATGGACCTGATGGACCAGTTCAGTAAAGAAGGCAGCTACGATTATGCAAGCATTGACCTCTACGGAGGAAAGGCCTGGCTTACATCGCGATTGTACATTTTCTCTACAATTTTGTCAAAGGCAAGAGGGATTCACTACTGGGTGTTTGTCGACTCCCATGATTCCCTACACAAAAAATTTATCGGTTACGTGGATTCCAGCAGCTTGCGTATGCAGCTGTCGGATCGTTTTCCGGAGCTGTGCAGGGCCTATTCGGAGGCCTTGTTGGCAGTTTGTCCAGAAGGGGATACCTGTTTGAAGCAGGCCGATTCCTGGAAGATCACCCAACTGGTCCAGCATTTTTTAAAAGGTATTCAGAAAGAATATCCCCAACAAGCAGGGCCTGGGGCGGACCCGCATGCAGCCCAGGAAATAGAAAAAGGATGGGCGCTCCTGAAAGACCAGACGACGCTGGAAAAGGCCCGATTTCTGGATATCAACGAACTGAGAGAGATCTGCGGAGAGTGGATACGGACGGATGTCCTTCGAAGTGTGGAAACTGCCTCAATGGAATACCTGGCAGAAAAAATACTCCTTAGTAACGAGCAACTCATTCCACAGGTTGACTCAGAAAATTGGTTTTTGGACATGGTGGATGTCGTCCAGGCGAAAAAGGCATTGATAAAAAAAGGGAGGGATGCGGCGAAATAGTTTGGCCAACCCTGCGGAATAGGTGATTCAAAGCCCTCGCAACAGGTATCGGGGAATTTAATGTCTCAGGCCCAGTAGGAACCTCTCGTAGCAGGCGTAAAAAAAATTTGACTTATATGGGGGATGCTCTTGGGTAGGTTCTTGAAGGGTAGCAACGGATCCGAGCGGTTTTGTGGGAATAGGTTTATTTGTGAACGATAAGCCATTGTTTGTTTATAGAACGTACGTTCCAAATATAGATTAATGCAAGTATGAGCGAGATGATACAAACCGATGAGAACGAACCTATTTGCTATCCTGCCGCTATTACTACTGAGTAACTGCTCGGAGAACGAACCGACGGTTGACCTGGAAAAGGGCAGAAAGTTTGACATGGGCTTTACTACCTGGAGTTTTGGCCCCCGGTTGCAAGATGTAAACGATACGTATTCGTTTATCGCAGCCAATGCGGATATCTACGCGGAACACCTGGATACCGCGATCCCTTGGAATGCCTGGATAAATGAGCAGCCGTTACCGGTAGCATTTATAAACGAAATCTCCGGACGGGTAAATCGAAAAATCTCCGGAATGCAACTATTGCTTTCCGTCAGCGTATTAGACGCAAACAGATCGGAACTTGCTGCTGATTTTAGCGGCGCAACGCCCGCCTACGCCCGCCTGGATGATTCCGCGATAAAAGAGGGGTATTTCAAACATATCCGCTATTTGGTTCGCGAGTTTAAACCAGATTATTTGGTCATTGGTATTGAAGTCAACGAATTGAAACTGAGATCTCCGGAAAAATGGAATGCCTATAGAAACCTAATCACGGATGTTAAATCCAGGATTAGGCAGTTGTACCCTGCATTGAAAATATCCGAATCCATATCCCTGCATAATCTTTACGAGGCGGACGTTTCTGATCCGCAAAGCCATGTTGAGGACATCATGAACCACATAAATCAGAATGACTTTGTGGCTGTTAGTTTTTACCCATTTTTGAAAAATTTGCGTACAAATACCGACTTTCAGCGGGCACTGGAGTTTTTACACAAGCAGGCAATCGCCCCAATTGCATTGGTGGAAACGGCACATATTGCGCAAAACCTGCTGATTCCAAACCTCAACGTCTCTATCGAGGGAACCGAAAACGAGCAACGCGCCTACCTGGAAACAGTCCTTGAAAATGCCGACTCCCAGGGCTACGAATTTATCATCTGGTGGGCGCATCGGGATTTCGATGCGCTATGGGAAACCTTTCCCGATGAAGTAAGGGATATCGGACAGCTATGGAGGGATACGGGTCTGCTCGATGAAAATGGAGAGGAACGACCTGCTTTTTCTGTATGGCAATCCTATTTCAAAAAATAGTGCCAGGAATTGGGGGCGAAATTTGGCCTTCCGTTTTTGGCGCATTAGGAGCCGTACGCAAGGGCAGGTTGCCGGACCAATTGTTTAATGGGAACTACAAAAAAAATCACAAGAGCCGAAGCCCTTGTGATGGGATGAATGTGTTGACCGACGACCGGTCAGGCAGAGGCACCGCCAAGGATGGCGTCCAATTGCATTTCTTTGAGCACCTGGTCCTGAAGGGGCTGGGTCAATTCATTGATTTTATCCACCCCCCAGGTGATTCCTACCACGGTACGGGTAGGGCGTTTGCCAAAAGGCATTTCTGCCAGTTTTAAATAGGCATCCACCACCCATTGTGGATCTGGCGCACCTTCGCTTTGTAATAGTTGAGCAAAATTTTCACCCATTGCTGAAGGAACGCCGGCCAGTTCTCCATAGGTTTCCAACACGCCTTCGTGGTCCGGAGCCTGACCTGAACCCAATAATCCTGTTCCAAAGGGGCCGGGTTCGACCAGCACCACATCGATCCCATAGGGCGAAACCTCGTACCGCAGGGCTTGGGAATACCCTTCCAGGGCGTGTTTGGTAGCGGTGTATGTTCCGAAAAACGGTGGCGATATGCGCCCTACCAGCGAAGACGTGTTGATGATTAAGCCCGAACCGGCCTTTCGCATCGTGGGAAGTACTGCTTGCATGGTTCTGATCGCACCGAAATAATTGGTCTCCATTTGGAAACGAGCCTGAGCCACACTAAATGCCTCGGTAATGCCGAGATACATGATGCCGGCATTGTTGAGCAAGAGATCGATCGTGTCTGTTGCCGAGAGGATGTTTTCCATGGCCAGCTGTACGGACATTTCCTCCGCCACGTCCATACCTACCACATGGATGCGAGAGGAATGGGCTAAGAGTTCGGATTTTTTTGCCGCGTTTTTCCCGTCTGGGTTTCGCATGGTGGCAAATACCTGGTAGCCCTTATCGGCAAAATCCTTTGCGGCCTGTAAGCCAAAGCCGTTACTGCTACCGGTGATGATGATTGTCTTCATTTGGATGGTTTTTATTGGTTAAAATGTGATTAGGTACATGCCGGATAATTGAGAACGGTTACGGTTCCGAAAACCAAGTGCAAGGCCTGGCGGGCGGTAAGCTCCAGACCCATGCCATAAATTGCCCCTACGGCAACCGCCCCAAAGCCCCTGGCCCCCCGGACTTGCTTGTCTTTGGTTCATGCGGCCTTTGCTGCTTGGGCTTTTACGCCCCAAAAAGGCGATACCCGGTTCGTAATCCATCGGGCCTTCCTCGGGAACAGCACGTCAAGTCCGTGGAGCCTGAGGGGAAGAATGGACAAGATCCGCCCTACCGTTGAAACCTGCAGATCGGTTATTGTCTTACGCTGTTCTACTGGTCAAATCCGAACATTCCATTGTCGTTCGCCAGTCCTTCGGTAGGAATGGGCTGAATCACGTCCCAATGTTCCACGGCTTTTCCGTTTTCAAAGCGTAGCAAATCGTAAAAGACGTTGGTGGTTCCGTTCCATAGCCCCTCGCTTACGGTTAGTACAAAATTACCTTCACCCAATACCTTATGTATTTTTGTGTATTGGAACATGTTGTTTTGGGAAGTAAGATAGGCGACGGCTTCCAGGATACCGTCCAATCCATCGGTTATACCGGGATTGTGTTGGTCGTATTGCTCCGCACTGATGTAATCGGTGATTTTGTTTGGGTTTTTACCCATTAGAATATCTTCGACCATGGCTTTGGCGATGGCTTTGTTTTCCTCCGTCTTGGCCAAATCTTCCGCGGTCGTTGGACCGTCAGTCTGCGTCCTTCCGCTTGCCGTTTGTTTTTCCAATGTGGTCATGGCATCCCAATGTTCGGCTACTTTTCCGTTTTCGTCCAGGCGAATAATATCAAACGACACCATCTCGTCTGCCCCAAAAGGCGCTGCATTCCGCCATATATTGTGCATAAACACGTAGTTGCCATCCTGAAACATCCGAATGTTCTCAGCAGTCGTTCCGTTTTCCTGCAAGACAGGAAGCATTTGGATAAAAGGCGCTAACCCGGTTGGGATAAATGGGTTGTGCTGGATGTAATCCGCGTTGGCCAATTCATGCATGGTTGTGGTGTCACCCGTTAAAACAGCACCTAAGAAAGTGCCTACAATCTCTTTGTTAGTCATGGTTGCAGTCGTTTGTAAACTATCCTCGCCTATTACTTTCGATTGATTGCTGCCGCAGGAAGCGAGAATACCTGACAGCATCAGTACGCCGATTGATTTTTTCATTGATTTTGTGTGTTGCTAATTAATCATTACTTTTGTTCTGCAAGTAAAAGTAAAATATAACTTTCAAAACGCAAGCGATAATTGAAATTAATTTCATTTTGCAAGTAATATTTTCTAACTCCCCATCCCATGCCCCAGGAATTCAGATGCAATTGCCCCTTTACTTCCGCCCTTGATGTCTTAGGGGATAAGTGGATATTGGTGATTGTAAAACAAATGCTCATCGAAGGCAAAGAGACGTTCAAGGACTTTACGGAAAGTGAAGAAGCCATTGCTACCAATATTCTTTCGGCCAAGCTGAAAATCCTGGAAGAACTGGGCATCGTCGCGAAGGTGAAACGGCCAAATAACAAAAAGACCAATCTCTATTTGTTGACCGACAAGGGCCTGGCATTGACTCCCATACTGGTAGCACTTGCAACCTGGAGCGACGGTTACCTTCGGGATATTCACCCAAATATTGTCGAGGGAGAGTCCATGCAGCAGCTGCGGAACGATGGCGCTGCCTTTGCACGGGCGCTGGAGAAAAAGTACAGGGAAAAACTGGCGTCTACTTTGTACGAGGGTAAAACCGGGTGAATTGATCAACATGGAATAAAATTCAAAGGTTGGGGCATGAACAATTCCCCCTTTCGGGAAAGAAAATCCGGTCTTACCTGGGGAGGCGGCAATGTAAAAGGCGCAAACGCAAGCAGAGGTAACAGAAGAAGATTTTTAAAGTAAGTAAGCAGACCCGATGACCTAACGTCGGTCTTTTGATTCAGGCATTACCCAGAGAAATCAGGATGTATCCCATAATTCATCTACGATTTTATGACAGGATGGCTGAAAAGAAAAGTCCGCCCAGCCCGCCTAATTTATCCAAAATGACTTTTTTAAGAACAGAATTCGATGGACATCGTGGGAATCCGTGCCACTCGCCTACTAAAACGTAGCTTTAAATTGGGCTTAGGGGTATTTCATACAAACTAAATCCAACTACTTTACTATTTATCCGTATATTAGATGCTTACGAACCGGAAAAACGATGATTGTTCAGGGAACACGATTACCGACCTTTGACGAATTAATTGCGGTTTTGAAGTGCCGATTCCCCAATCACTCCGTTTACCTTTTTGACTCGAAACCTCAAAAAAGTATCATCGTACGAAAGTCGGCCTTGGTTGGCGCCCAGATAACCCTTCGGGAAAACGAAATGATCGTTGATGCCTGTTGCCCAAACATTTTTATATCAGCACTGATAGGTTTGATAAGTACGATTTTTCCGCCCTACCTGGAGTTCGAAATGAAGGTGACAGATTTCTTGAAAAACAAGTACAATCCATGCCAGTTTTGACCTGCCCCACTTGGGTAGCTTTAGCTGATCCAAAAGAATTGAGCTGAAGCTTTGGTCTTTCTTGGGCGTGCCAGCTACCATAGCGGCTTTGGTTTCCTCTCACTGTTCAGGGTATTTGAACCTGGCACGTACGCAATAAACCGACACCAGCATGAATTAAGGGCATTGAGATAGCCTTTTTTAAGCAGGCCTAGTCCTCGCCAACCCGGCCAGATCGCCGCCTTTTCAAAAAAAATCAATACCTTTGACCACGTATTTTCTACTTCCAACCGTACGCCTGCCAGGGCAACGAAACCGAACGATGACCCATCCAAAATCCATTGCTGTATTGCCCTTTGTTAACACAAGCCCCGGAAAGGAAAATGAGTTTTTCTGCGATGGTATCACGGAGGAAATCATCCATGCACTGGCTAAAATCGAGCAACTCAAAGTCACATCCAGGACTTCCAGCTTTTTCTTCAAGGGGAAAAATCTCCCGCTGGCAGAAATTGGGAGGGAATTGGGGGTAGCGAACCTACTCGAAGGAAGCCTACGGGTAAGTGGCGACCGCTTGCGCATCAGCGCTCAGTTGATCAACGTGTCGGATGATTCCCATTTCTGGTCCGAAAGCTGGGACAGAAAGTTGGAAGACATTTTTGCCATACAAGATGAAATCAGCCTTCGTATCGCGGACAAACTGCGCGAATACCTGGGCCACCTGGAGATTGCCGATCAGCTGGTACAGGCACCTACCGGCAAGGTGGAGGCCTACCGACATTACTTGCAGGGGAAATCACTTTTTAACAAGTGGAATCCCGAACACGCCAACCAGGCCATCGGGTATTTTGAAAAGGCCCTCCAGATTGATCCCGACCTGATCGACGCACACACCGGACTGGCCGATGCCTACAGTTTTTTGGCGGTTGCCGGCTTTGCTCCGCGCGAAATTGCCTGGGCCAAGGCCATCGAATCCATGCAGCGGGCCAAAGCCCTTGATCCCCAAAATGCGCCACTCAACTACCTCCTTGCCAATCAGGCTTTCTTCACCGAAGCTGACTTTGGCCAGTCCATGCAGTTTGCCCGGCAAGCCATCGCCAGTAAACCTACCTATGCCGAAGGGCATCAATTTCTGGCATTTCTTTTTATGCTTAGGGATGATATGAAAAAGGCTGGAGAGCATTTGCGCTATGCCCGATCCATAGATCCACTTAACCCGGAAACAAAATTTTATCAGGCGTATTTTCTGTATCGTTCTCAATCTTTTGATCAGGCGGAGGTTTTGCTCCTGGAGTTATTGGAGGCCAATGCCAAAAACCTGCCGGCCCTGATTACCTTGATCTATGTGCTGCTAAAAAAGGAGGCATTTGATCGGGCAGAAAGGCTGATTTTCAACAGTCCCCAAGAGGGCATCATGCCGGATGAAAAGTTGGGTCTGGCCTGTCTGCTTCGGGTCATGCAGGGTAAGGTCGGGGAGTATCAGCAGTTGTTTGCCGAGTTGGAAGCGAATGCTTCCGGAGATACATCCTTTCAGGCGCATGCCTACTTGTTTTTGGTTTATGGAGCGCTGAACGAAGCCAAAAAGGCCTTTTCCGTCCTGGAAAAACTGTTTCAGTACCGCTCTTCCATACTTTTTCTGGCTTTTGGTGATCCACTTGCAGCTCCGCTGCGGCACAACGCCGAATTTCCGCTTTACCAGAAGCGGATTTTTGCCCTGCCGAATCCCGTGGTCCGGCCCGTAAAGCGGAACAGTGCCGAGCTAAGCGAAGCCGACGCAACCGACTACCTTAGGGTATTGGAGCAATTTATGGAAACGGAGAGCCCCTTTCTTGATCCTTCCCTTTCCCTTCGGTCCCTTGCCAACCAACTGGAAATGCACCCCAACCAACTGTCATGGCTGCTCAACGAAAAGCAAGGCAAAAACTTCAACGCCTACATCAACGGGTTCCGGGTCGCCCATTTTATAAAACTGCTGGCAGATCCCCGCAATGCGAGCATTTCCTTGATAGGACTTGCTTACGAGAGCGGCTTCAATTCCAAAACGGTATTCAACACCGTCTTTAAGAAAGAGACCGGCATGACGCCCAAAGAATTCCATAAAAACAGCGGTTTATCGGATTAATTGGTTCCAAATTATAAATCCGAACCCTTTTTCACTTTTCCCGAACGTTTGTCACGCTTCATTGGCCCACCTTTGTTCCGAACCAACAAGGTAATGTCATGAACAACGAGAAAATGGAAGCCATCAGGGCCACGGGATACGGCACCGCTTCCGTCCTGAAATTACAAAAAGTTAACAAGCCCCAGACTGGTCCGGATCAAGTGTTGGTGAAAGTGATCACCTCCTCGGCTACTACGGCTGATGCCATGATGCGAAGCGGCAAGCCCTGGTTGGCACGTCTTTTTCTGGGGCTACGAAAGCCAAAAAACGACATACCGGGAACCGGATTTGCCGGATACGTAGCAGAAATAGGAGCCGAAGTCCGCAATTTCCAGGTTGGGGACCGGGTTTTTGGGGAAACCACCCTTGGGTTTGGTGCCAATGCCGAATACCTGGCCTTAAAGGCCAGCGGGGTCTTACTGCCCCTTCCGGAATCATTGAGTTTTTCCGAAGCAGCCACCTTCTGTGATGGCCACCTGACTTCGTATAATTTCCTGAAGCGTCTCGGAAAGGTGAAAAAGGGGGATCAGGTATTGATCAACGGTGCCTCCGGAAGCCTTGGCACGGCTGCCGTTCAGATTGCCAGCCACCTGGGAGCCGAGGTGACCGCTGTATGCAGCGGTAAGAACGCCGGTCTGGTGAAATCACTGGGAGCCAGCCATGTGGTGGACTACACCAAAGAGGATTTCACACGTGGCGACAATTGTTACGATCTGATTTTTGATACCCTGGGCAAACGCTCCTTTACGGACTGCAAGCGGGTATTGAAAAAACACGCTACCTACTATTCGCCGGTATTGAAATTTTCCCTGCTGGTTCAAATGCTCTACACCCGTTTCTTTTCTTCCAGGAAAGCGGTGTTCGAAGCTACCGGCATGCTTTCGGACGACCAACTTCGCAGTCTTTTGGCCGAGGTCCTGGAACTTCAGCAAGCAGGCAAACTCCGGACCGTGATCGACCGGCAATATCCGCTGGCCAGGCTTTCCGAAGCACACCAATACATCGAAAGCGGTCACAAAAAAGGAAATTTACTAATTATTAACTCGGATGATTTTTCATCCTTTCAATCAAATTTAATTCTTAAACAACAAACAACATGAAAAACGTACGAAATGCAGTTATTGCCCTGACTTTAGTTGTCGGGCTGGGATCTTGTGGGGTCAATCAGGCCTGGATTTTAAACCAAAACCAAAACAGCACCGAAGTACATCTGGGCAGCAATAATTTCGAGGTACTGGGACAAGTAAAAGGATCGTCAACAGTCGACTATGTACTGATTTTCGGCGGGACGAATCGGACAAACCTCTATAACGAAGCCTATGCGGCCATGCTAAAAGAGGCAGATTTGACATCCGGTAGCCGTACCATTACCAATATTCTTACCGAAGAACACGTGGGTGGTTTTCCTCCTTTTTACTACACGCGAACCCTGACGGTGAGTGGAACGGTGGTGGAATTTACTAAGTAAATGGGGTTGAAGATATTTCACAATGAATTCACTACCTGAAATATCCAAAAGAAAAGCGTACATGAGGCAAACGGGCCTCATGTACCTTCTGGTAATCGTTTTGGCTGGCTTCAGTCAGGGGTATATCCGGGGCGGTTTGATCGTCTCGGACGATGCGGTGGCCACCTCCCTGAATATCTCGGGCGAGGAAGGCCTGTTTCGCCTGGGATTGGTATTCGATCTGCTGGCTTTTTTATTGGACGCGATCATTTCGATCTGGTTATTCAAGTTGTTTCAAGCCTATGGGCAGACGCTGGCGCTGACGGCAATGGTGTTGCGGCTACTGGCTCATCCGGCGATAGGTAGCTTGAATCTTCTTAATCATTACCTGGCCTTACAGACCGCTCTGGCGCCGGATTTCCTCGCAGGATTTGACGGACCGCAACTTCAATCGATGAGCCTACTCTTTATGGAAGCGCACCGAATTGGCTATCTGATTGCAGGAGTGTTTTTTGGTCTTCACTGTCTGCTTTTAGGGCTCCTGCTGTACCGATCTTCCCTGCCCGGCTGGTTGGGGCTTCTGATGATGTTGGCAGGCATTGGTTACGAAATGGAATCGCTTGGTAATTTTCTAGCTCCCGGTAACGAAATCTGGCTGGCCGCCCTGGTGGGAGTGATGGCCATCCTGGGAGAAGTCACGCTTACCGGGTATTTGTTGAAAAAAGGGTTTTTTACCAGTACATTGAAAGCGGATGAATCGAACTAAACGAAATATGGCCCTTTTATCCGGGCTAGCCCTCATCGCCATGGCCCTGGCAGCGGGCTTCGCTTACGGGCATGTATACGGGGGCCTGGTCGATTCAGGCAGTCCGGAGGAAACCTATCGCAGCCTGCAGTCCTCGGCTTTGCTATTCCGCTACGGAATTGGGTCCTGGGGAGCGATTGTATTGTTGGACCTGCTGGTAGCAGGCAGCCTGCACGGATTCCTGAAGGAAGTCCATCCCTCCCTTTCTGCGCTCACTGCCCTGATCCGGGTGGTGTACGCGGTCGTACTGCTGGCGGCAGTGGTCCATTTGGTGGAGGCCATATCCTTCGTGGAGGCCGCTGCAGGTGCCACTGAAGTTATGCTGGCACTGCAGCGTTTCGAAACGATCTGGTCTCAGGGATTGATCCTGTTTGGGTTTCACCTGCTCGGGCTGAGTTACCTGATCCTCCGCGCGCGGTTCGTGCCCTCTTTTTTTGGGGGGCTATTGCTGGTGGCAGGTAGTTGCTATTCCGGTATTCACCTGGCCAGAATGGTCTTTCCCAGCCATGCGGAGTCCATTTCAATGATTGAAATGGTCGCGAGCGTACCCATGGCGCTTTCCGAGATTGGCTTTGCCTTTTGGCTGCTTTACCGAGGTGCCAGTCGGCGTTTTTCTCAACCAGTTGCCAGCCTGTCATGAAACGAGTCAAAACAATAAGCCGGGTAGCCGGCGGCCTGCTCTTGCTGATTTTGTTGATGGTTTTCGCCATGATGTATCAGGAGCAACGGAGCCTTTCCTATCTGAAAATAGCGAAGCATCCCGGATTTGACCACCGCGATTACCTGATCAAAAACGTGCAGCTTGTGCCCATGACCGTCGACACCGTGCTAGCCAACCAGATGGTACACATTCGGGACGGCCTTATCGTCGAAATCGCTCCTCAAATTGAGTCCTCGGGAGTACCGGTGATTGATGGGGGAAACGGGTACCTAATGCCCGGTTTGACTGACATGCACGTTCACGTATGGGATGCCCAGGAATTGGGATTGTACCTGGCCAACGGGATCACCTCCGTCCGAAACCTCTGGGGGCAGCCCATGCACCTGCGCCTGAAGGAATCCATTCGTAAAGGAGAAATATTGGCACCGGATTTTTATACTTCCGGACCCAAGCTGACCGGGCCCGACTATCCCGGAGACGATAACCTGCAGCTTGTTTCTGTAGCGCAGGCCCGGGAAAAGGTGGCAAGCTACAAGGCCCGGGGCTACGATTTTATCAAAACCTACAATGGGCTGAGTCCGGAGCTTTTCGATGCCATTTTGGAGGAGTGCCGCATCCAGAAGATGGACATCGCCGCGCATCCCACTGCGGCCATTCCCTACACTGCGCACTTGCGACCGGAAATTAGTAGCGTGGAGCACACCGAGGACATTGTACAGCAGGCACTGAACTACCAATTGGATAGCGCCGGGCTGGAGGCAGTGGTGGTAGCGTATGCGTCCAATCCCACAGCGGCGCATTGCCCCACGCTGGTCGTGTATTACAGTATCTACCGTTTATTGACGGAAGAAGGCATTTTGAATTCTAGTGAGGTAGACTTTATGAATCCGCTGATCCGAATGGTCGATAGCGAGGCCCAGTATCAGCGCTGGTCAGTCGCAGCAAAACGCGACTCCCTTCTGGCAGACAAGATTCTGGCGCAGCATCGCTTTCACCTGCTTGCGGTTCGCAAATTGCAGGAGGCAGGCGTCAACCTGGTCGCCGGTACCGATGCCGGCATTGGCATCACTCCGGCCGGTATCTCCATGCATCAGGAGCTGGCCTTCTACCGGGAAGCTGGAATGAGCCCCTTTGAGGCGTTAAAGACTGCTACCGTCAATCCCGCCAAAACGCATGCGTTTCTGGCCAATACCGGAACGGTGGAAGTGGGTAGGAAGGCCAACCTGGTGTTGTTGCAGAGCAATCCGCTGATAGATCCGGCCACGCTTCGGAAACCGCTGGGGGTATGGGTAGGCGGGCGTTACATTCCCCGGGAACAGTTGGAGGCGTTTACCGGTCATGCCCGGGATCGGAAAAATTTGCTGCCTTCGGCACTACGTTACGCGGAATATTTACTGCGGGAACGCTGAGCCTGGAGATCCCTAGGTTTTGGTGATGGAGCGATGGGTTACCGGTAAATCCTGAATCATGTTCGCAGCCGGAAGTTTTGTTGGAATAAAAATCCGATGGAATAGATAACCGATTTGCTATTAGAAGCCCGTTTGTAAGTAATCGACCCTATTCTGACAGAAAAAAGCCCCAGGAGGCGATGGTATTGCGGCGAATCGCAAACCAAATTGTTGCAGTAAGGTTAGGTTGAAAATCAACGGTAGCGATGATTAAAACCGAAAATTTCGAAAAATTGGAGGTTTCTTCTGCGGAAGAACTCCGGTCCTGGCTGATGCAGCATCACGGGCAACAGGAGAGTATTTGGCTCGTCACTTGGAAGAAAAGCGACCCGCAACGGTACGTTTCAAGAGAGGAAGTGCTTGATGAATTGCTTTGTTTTGGATGGATTGATGGCATCCGGCGCAAGCTGGACGAGCAGCGGACCATGCAATTGATTGCAAAACGCAAGGCGGAACATTGGGCGGCAACCTACAAAGAGCGGGCAGCGAGACTTATCGCGGCTGGGAACATGCACGAGTCGGGTTTGAAAGCCATTGAACGCTCCATAGCAAACGGACTTTGGGATTTTATGGAGGACGTAGATCAATTGATGGTTCCCAAAGATCTGTCCGATGCGCTCGCGACCTACCTGGGGGCGGCCGCCTTTTTCGATGCAATCAGTCCCTCCAGCAAACGGTTTGTACTGAGATGGCTCAAAATGGCCAGAACCGAAAAAACAAGGCGAAAAAGAATCGAACAACTCGCCCAGCTGGCTGCCAGGGGTGAAAAATTGCCGGGCAGCTAGCCCTTTTTTGTCCACCATCCCGTTCCTGCAGCCGGCCGGATACCAAAAAAGGTGCGAACGTGCTACATTATTTTGTTGCTCGCATACAGCGCTATGGATTTATGCTGCAAATCTCCCGTTGGCCCATCGGTATTTTTGCTGTATATTGAAGGCAGGGAAAAAGGAAGGGCTGTCCTTCTGAAGCATTTGTGCCTAACTGTGCTTGACGCAAAGGAAGACTCCTTGTCCATCCCGGGCAGATGAAGGGGCCGATGAGGCAGTATGCAACCAGCCGGGTTTTTCTCCTCCTTTTTTTACCGATTCAAAATCAAACTACCTATGAGAACACTTGCCTTTGCCTTCCTCTTGCCCTTGCTTTTGGCCTGCCAAACCAAAGATGCCGAGCGATTCTCTCTTCCTGGCCTGCAGGAGCCCGTAGAAATCGTTCGCGACCAATGGGGTGTGAACCACATCTACGCCAAGAACCAACACGATTTGTTTTTTGCGCAGGGCTATGCCGCTGCCAAAGACCGCCTTTTTCAATTTGAGATCTGGAGGCGACAGGCCACCGGCACGGTAGCCGAGATCCTGGGAGCGGCCGAATTGCAGCGGGACATCGGCACCCGGCTGTTTCGGTTCCGGGGCGACATGCAGGAGGAGATGAATCACTACCATCCCGAAGGAGAGGCGATCATCACCGCTTACACGGAGGGCGTCAATGCTTACATTGAGGAAATCCGGTCTACGCCGGACCGGCTTCCCCTGCCTTTCAAAATGCTGGGTATCCTACCGGAAAAATGGACACCCGAGGTAATAATTTCCCGGCACCAAGGGCTTTTGGGCAATATCAACGAGGAACTTGACCTGGGGCGAGCCGTGGCGCGCCTGGGTGAAGCGCAGGTCAAAGACCTGAAGTGGTTTCATCCCAAAGACCCGGAGATTGCCCTGAATCCGCAGATCGAGCCTGAATTGCTATTTGACGATATTCTAGCCCTGTACAATGCCTACCGAAAACCCCTTGCCTTCAAACCCGGGGATATCCTGCCCGAATACCGCAATCCAGCGATCGGAGATGCAGCTGAAACCGTACCTACCGCAGAGGAGGCGCCTTTTTCCCTGGGCAGCAACAACTGGGTGGTAGACGGTTCGCGTACCGCCAGCGGGCATCCCTACATGGCCAACGATCCGCACCGGACCATCGCCGTTCCCTCACTGCGCTACATGGTGCACCTGAACGCCCCCGGATGGGATGTAATCGGGGGAGGGGAACCCGAGATCCCCGGCATCTCCATCGGTCACAACGGCTACGGGGCCTGGGGACTCACCGTGTTTCGGACGGACGGGGAAGACCTGTACGTGTATGAGCTGAATCCGGAGAATCCCAACCAATACCGCTACGATGGGGCCTGGGAGGACATGGAGATCCTTACCGAGACCATCCCGGTAAAGGACCGGAAGGATCAGGAAGTTAGCCTGCGCTACACCCGTCACGGACCGGTGACCCATGTAGATTCCGTGCACCATAGGGCCTATGCGGTACGCTGTGCCTGGCTGGAACCCGGAGGGGCTCCCTACCTGGCTTCCCTGCGCATGGACCAGGCAAAAAGCTGGGAAGAGTTTCGGGAGGCCTGTGCCTACAGCCATATTCCCGGGGAGAACATGGTCTGGGCAGACAAGGACGGTACCATTGGCTGGCAGGCCGTGGGGATCGCGCCCATTCGGCGGAATTTCAGCGGCTTGGTACCTGTGCCGGGAGACGGACGCTACGAGTGGGAGGGTTACCTGCCCATCCTGCAAAAGCCCCATACCGTGAATCCCCCGCAAGGCTACTTTGCTTCCGCCAATCAGAACGTGACGCCTGCCGACTATACCCACTGGGAGGCGATCGGCTTTTCCTGGTCGGATCCCTTTCGCGGGGATCGGGTGGAGGAAGTACTGGAAGCGAAGAATGCCGTCACCATGGAAGACATGAAAGCCCTTCAGGTAGATTACCTCAGTATTCCTGCCCGGATGCTGGTGCCCTACCTATTGGATCTTCCCCTTTTCGGTAAGGCCGCGGAGGACCGGGACCGGCTCCGGGGCTGGGACTACAGGCTGGGGCCGAATTCCATTCCGGCCGCCATCTACGTGGCCTTTGAAAACGAGCTAATACGCCTGGTCAGCGAGCGCTTTGTACCGAAAGCTGGAAAGGAAACGATTGGCAGGATACAACTGAAGAAAATCCTGGACTGGATCGCTGCCCCGGACGGGCGTTTCGGTACCGATCCGGAGGCCGGCAGGGACCGCTTGCTGGCCGATGCCTTTGCGCAGGGATTGGCCGTGCTGGAAGAAAACCTGGGAGCGAACCGGGACAACTGGCAGTACGGGCAGGAGCGCTTCAAGCATGTGTACCTGGCCCACAGCCTGGGAACGCTGGGTACCGAGGAAGTGAATGCCCAACTGAACCTCGGTCCGCTTCCGCGAGGCGGCAATGCCTATACGCCCGGCTCCACGGGGGGCAACAACCGACAGAGTTCGGGTGCTTCCTTTCGCATCATTGTAAATACAGGAGACTGGGATGCCACACAAGCCAGCAATGCCCCCGGGCAGTCCGGCGATCCGGACAGCCCTTTTTACGCCAATTTATACGAATCCTGGGCCAGGGACCAGTACTTCCCCCTGTATTATTCCCGGGAAAAAATCGATTCCGTGGCAGTGGAAAGAACGCTGCTGGGGCCGGGGAGGTAGAGGGGATCGGTTAGTGGTACGGATTCACCGGCAATATCTTTGCATCGATAGTATACTTCCAGTTTTACCCTGTGAATCGGTAAAAGAGTTTTTCAGATTGGAAAAGAGAAAGTCAATACAGCATTACAATCTACTTATTTGTAAAAGACTTACAAGTCCCTATATTGTCGCTTTCAAACCTCACGTTCTAAAATATTCGCTAAAAAATCCTTTAACTTGAGATGACCGAGGAGCACTTTTTATTAGTAGGTACTAGATTCAGAATAGGCTTTGTTCCGAGGCTATTCCCCGCAATTTTTGGCGTTATTTCCGGCTTTTCAGTGTTTTACTTTTTGTATTTTTTCGGAGCATACGGTATGAAATGGAATTAAATAGGCACTTGAGAATAGGGTATAGATTTTTTCATAAACAAAAATGGTTCTCTACACTTTTTATAGTCATATAAGAAAACCAGTTGCTTACGCAGGCTGCCAAAAAATTCCTGAAAATTCTCCGCTTATCCTGATGTATAGGGCTGTGGTTTTGATTCCAAAACCGTTTTTTGGACGTATTTCAAAAAGGAAATCGGCGCTATACCTAAGGAGTTTTTAAATGGTTGATTACGTTTTTCTGTCATTTTTTGGTTCGGATAGGTAATTCCGAACCTATATTTGAGATTCCGAACCTTGCCGCAGCGTAGAATGTGCACCTTTAATCTCGAATTAAAACGAAGACAATGATTGACAGAAAAACAAATAACCGGATTTCCATACGCGTACATCTTATCAATGCAATCGCTTCGATGGATACTGCCACCACAGCCTGACAAGTAAGAGGCCGCAGATTATTTACGGGTGCACGTAGGACAGGCTAATCCGTACATCGAATGGGTTGGGGTTCGTACCGACAGTTTGGTAGACAACGAAAATGTATCGGGGTATGGTACCCTCCAATCACCGACGAGAAGTGCGCTATTTAACCCGTATAAAAGACGGCTGTCTTTTCTAACAATAAAAACATATGAAAACAAAACAACTCCTCCGGATCCTACTGCTCGTTGGGACACCGGTTTCCCTGTACTTTGTGCCTTGGACGCTTTTATTTGCCTGGTTGGCGCCACTGCCGGATACGGTCGGGGAAGAAGTACAGGCTGCGCTGAAACACGATTTTGATGGCATTCTCGTGTATGTGGACCGAAAGGGAGCGGAACCGGAATTTTACGCCGCCGGATGGCACAACCGGGAAAAGAAAGTACCCGCCCGGCCCGATGCCCTCTTTAAAATTGCCAGCATCGGCAAATTGTACGATGCCGTACTGATCGCAAAGCTGGTTGCTGCGGAGCGTCTGTCCCTGGACAATACACTCGCGGATTATTTCCCCGAATTGGCAGGAAGGATTGAACATGCAGAACGGATTACCATTCGCATGCTGGTGCAGCACAGAACGGGCATTCCCAACTTCACGGACACACCCGATTTTTGGATCAATCCGCCCGCGAGCAGCGAAGAGGCACTGGCACGGGTGCTCGATAAGCCGGCTGATTTTGAACCGGGCGCTGCTTACGCCTACTCGAATACCAATTACCTGTTGCTTTCCCAACTGATCGAAAGGCAGGTAGGGTATGGTAAATTCCAATACATGCAGGAGCAGATTTTCCTTCCCCTGGGGCTGGAAAATACTTTCGGTTCCCTGAAAGAAATAAATCTGGAGAACCTGATGAGTGGGTATTACGTCGGCGTGGAAGAAGATATCAAGACAACGGATTACGGCTCCATGATAGCGAGCGCCGGGGATGTAGGTACCTTTCTACGGGCACTAAACGACGGATCCCTGTTGACGGAAAAGGAACAGGAGGTCTATTCCTCCATTTACGTATACGAGCACACCGGCCTGATTCCCGGTTACCAGAGTTTTGCCCGGTACTACAAAGATATTGATACGGTGGTGATCCAGTTGGTAAATACGACCAATTTTGACGGGTACACCTGGGGATTATCGGAAATCACCTTCAATCGAATTGGTAAAATCCTTCGCAAGCGATACGGAACCTGATACAGAAAGTAGGCGGTTTGTTTCTATGAATGTGGATTTCTTACCTGTTTCCAACCCGGGAAAATGGATTTTTAGTAAATTGAAGGAAAAACAATGACAGTAACGGTATCCCTTATCCTTTTCACCGCCCTGACAAGTATCGTGATCCTATTTCAGCTTGGTCTGGCTGCCGGCATGCCCTGGGGTGCCGCTTCCATGGGTGGCAAATACCCCGGCAAGTACCCACCGAAAATGAGGGCCATTGCCATTGTCAACGCCTTGGTATTAGGAGGAATGCTGGCCATTGCATGGGCAAGGGCGGGGCGGGTATTCCCGGAACTCCAATCCATTTCCTCGGTAGGGATATGGGTGATGGTGGTCTTTTTTGCATTGGGAACCGTTATGAATGCCATTACCCCCAGTAAAATTGAACGAATCTGGGCGCCGGTAGCCTTTGGCATGTTCGTTACAAGTTTGCTTTTGGCATTGGGCTAAAGGTACCTTTTATGGAGAAGGATTGTTGACTATCGCTTCATCAAATTGCGTTGAGCGATGGCTTTTTACATGGTTTCTGCAAATTGGGCGATGTTTCTTTATCGCTTACAGACATACTGAGAAAATCAGTATCTTTAAGAAGTTAGGAGTAGGCTGGAAGTTAACTGCTCTGACTGTCTGCCCGCAGAACAGCCCAAGCCGAATCCCGATGGGTACATTAATGTCCCGATCCACCCAAGAGGAAGAATGTAAACCCCACTATACTAGAAACCAATGAAAATTTTTTCCGGTGTTTTTTTTCGCGCCAGAAAATTGATTCCGTATCGGTAATCAGGACCTTGCTGCGTCCTGAAAATTAGCCGGGATCTCCTCGATGTAAGGATTTGCTACGTCAGAGCCAGGTAAAGGTGAGGGGTCTTTTTTCCGGTTTGGTTGGAGTAGGCAGATATTGGAAGCGAGCCAACAGAACAAAAACATTGAAAATGACGTATGAATTTTTTATATTTGTACGTATTACAATTTAATGAATATGGAAACGAAGTTGACTTTGAGACTAAACGATAAGGTTATAGAAAGAGCTAAAAATTATGCACGTAGTAACAAGATTAGTCTTTCTAAGATGGTTGAGTCATATCTTGACAGCATCACCAAACAAGAAGAAGGAGAGAAAAAAATTTCCATTACACCTCTTGTTGAAAGCTTGAGCGGAGTGATTGATTTGCCAGTTGACTTTGATTACAAAAAAGAATATCGTGATTATTTAGATGAAAAGTATAAATGAAAAGATTATTTGTTGATACAAATATTTTGATTGATTTATTGTCACGGAGAGAACCTTTTTTTGAAGAAGCGGCGGAATTATTTTCTCTTGCAGACAGAAAGCAAGTCGAGTTGTCAGTTTCGTCTTTAACCATTGCCAATACTAGTTATGTGTTGTTGCGTCGATTAGATTCCAATAAAGTGAAATCGGTTTTGAGAAAGCTTAGGTTGATTTTGAAAATATTGCCATTGGACGATAAGGTTATCGGATTGGCTTTAAATGACGAAAATTTTTCAGATTTTGAGGACGGTCTTCAATATTTTACAGCGATTGAAGGTGAGCAAGAATTGATTATTTCTCGAAACCTTAAGGATTTTAAAAATTCGAAGTTACCGACAATGACTGCGAAACAATTCATTGAAACGATGAAATAAGACCAGTTGTCAAGACATGGTATAGTGCATGCGGGTTTCAGTGGTTTTTAGAAGTTTTGTGACT
Organism: Cyclobacterium xiamenense; assembly: GCF_900109255.1. Lineage (NCBI taxonomy): Bacteria > Pseudomonadati > Bacteroidota > Cytophagia > Cytophagales > Cyclobacteriaceae > Cyclobacterium > Cyclobacterium xiamenense. Next base: position 444,580 of record NZ_FNZH01000003.1, read on the forward strand.
CGCAGTAAAAAGTCTGTTTAAACTGATAGGGAACCGCTTCATAATCCCATCAGACTTCATGTCACCTAAAGTTGAACCCTTCGGCAAGCACAAAGTAAAGTTATCTCAATCCTCCACAAACTCCAGGATATCCCCCGGCTGACAGTCCAAGGCCTTGCAGATCGCTTCCAAGGTGGTAAACCGAACGGCTTTTGCCTTACCGGTCTTAAGGATGGAAAGGTTTGACAGGGTAATATCCACCTTTTCGGAGAGTTCGTTTAGGGATATTTTCCGTTTTGCCATCATTACATCTAAATTTACGATAATGGGCATGGTTATACAGTTAGGTCGTTGTCGGTTTGGATTTCTACGCCGCGTTTGAAAACCAACGCAATGGCATAGATAACCGCACCCATAATCAGGTACTCAAATGCGCCACCCAAAAATCCACTAAGCGCAGGACTATGCATCGTTCGGGAAGACAACCAATGAAAATACCCGGAGGCTATAATGATTAAAACACCTACCTCAACGGTAACTTTGCCGATTCTGGAAATAAGGACTGAAACTTCCTTACTGAAAGGGTGAACGAGGTCAATCGTCAGGAAAACACGGATAACCAAAAAGAAGATATAGGCCTTAGCTATCAAAATCCCCAGCAGCAAGGACACCGCCCCCAGATAATATCCCAAATGCCATTCCCTGGCCACCGACAAATTCAATCCTTGGTAAAGGTTTTGCGCCACCTCCGGATTGAAGATGCTGTATATGGAGGTAAACAACAAGGTTCCGCCTTTGATGCATAGTCCTATAAAAATGGACCAGATTATGATGGTGAGTAACATCAATACAGGCTGGGTTTCCCATTTATTTTTCCAAGTTTCTTTCCAGTTCATTGCCTTCGGGGTTTTTATTTTACAAATAACAATAAATATTTATTGGTAAACAATAAAAAATTGAATTAATATAAATAGATTCCCGGCTTACTGCGTCTGGTTTCTCGGGAAGAATGGGTTTAAATGCTTTGCATAAATGTCTCTTTAGCAGGCAAAGCCCAGAGGGATAGAAATAAGTTTCTAGTTGGAAATTTGTCAAAATTGTGATAGCTTAGTGCCATGAAGGGTAAATGGACAATTTTTGGATTAGTCGTAGGACTTGGCTATTTGGGATTCCCCAGTCTTGTGGAAGCGCAGGAAAGGAAAATCATCCCCCTGGACGCGCATTTTTTGCCCATAGAATCCGGCGATGAAGGCCAGAAATACAGCAAAATAGTCACCGTTTCCCCGGAAGGGGAATTGGTGGAAAAAACCTATGACCTTAATTACGCGTTGGTTTCTGCGAAAAAATCAATGTTTGAAGCGTCTGAGCCTCAAGAGCCGGTATGGGAAGAAGAGAAACAGTATGCCTCGGATGGAACCTTGAAGTATACGCAGTTCAAGTATCGGAAAGATAATGCCAACTATACCAAAGTACTTGTAGGAGACCAATTGGTGCTCGACCTGGCTTGCGATAGCTCACTAAACTGCGAAGGCTCCTTTGTAGCCCCCGGCGGAGAAGAGGAAGCCGTGGATAGAGATATTTTTAAGCCTGGTTTACCTGACATGAAGGCTTGGAATGAATTCCTGGGCAAAAACTTATCCTATCCCCAATCTGCCAGAAATAACCGGGCAGAAGGGGAAATCTGGCTTGGTTTGAAAATCGATGAGCGGGGGCAATTGGTGGAAAGCTCCGTGGTAAACCGCGCTTCCTCAGATCCCAGTCTGGTCAAAGAAGTGGAACGGGTACTGGAACGATACGCTGGGGGTTTCCTGCCTGCCCGTGATCTTCAAGGCGGTCCCACCACTGCATGGATGTATCTTCCGATTCGCTTTCGACTGGGCTAGGCTTCACTTTTCCCAAGCTCGGACATACCTCCTTGATGGAACAACCGCAGGGATGAATAAATTTTCAAGAAAGTCAAGGTAATCCCTGGTAGTAAATCGTATTTTGCAATGAAGAGACAATTGATAATGCTTCAAATGCTGAATACGGTGGAAAAAGCCTGATCTAGGAAATAACGGTGTTGACCGCAGGCTTTCCGGATCCCTACGATTCGTTCATCAAATAAATTCTGGTAATTTGATTGGTAGTGGTACATTTGAAAACGAGTAGATCTATTTGATTGACACACATGGTTTGAAGTAGCAGCTCCTGTTTAGATGATATTACGCAACGTTTCTATTATGAGAGAACAGTAAATAAAAAAAGGTATTTGAAATGGGTATTTAAAAAGCGAGGTTAGTCAACCAATAAATGCTACTTTAAGACGAAAAATATTTTGGCTGTAAGATTGAAGAAGCCCATAAAAGAAATTTGTGATCAGATAAACCGCTTTATTGCAGGTCAAAACAGGGATATTGATAGCAGGTCAATTCGTTTTAATTTGAATAATTCTTTCAAGGAAGAGATTGGTGAACATGACCTGGCTTTGTTTTGTGATTGTCTGGTAAAAATCGCAAAAACAAAGGATAGAAAAATAAGAAAGACCGAACAATGTTTTTGGAATTATGTAAGGTTCCTCCCCCTTGATCTTGAGATGCACCCGGATAGTGACAAAAATGGTGAGGATGAGTGGGAGGAATTATTGTCAGATACTCCTTATGCGGATAGGAAAAAGCGGAAATTCTCAAAACTGTTGGGATTGGCAGAAGAAATTCTCAAATTAAAAAAAGACCGTAGCAGGGCTAGTGAAATGCGACGTGCAGCTTCATTGGAACTTATATCCGAAATCATGGAATATTAAATTATTCCAATAGCCCTACCCTTATTCTGGAAGTCACTACAAAGTGAAAATAAGGGGGAGCAATATGCTGCGCTGGAAGGGTTCGCAAATTATTATGCGTATACCGAAGATGAAATCGATAGCGGGCTAATTGAAATCCTGAATGGAATACTGTCTGAAACAGACGATCGGTCCATCGCTTCCACCTGCCTGCAGATTCAGATAAATGCCGGGATAATTGACGAAGGAACCGCACTTTGGGAATTGGATGAATGGAAAGCGGATGATGAATCCGATAATTGCGGTGAATAGCGCTTGATTACCTATCCGAATTTCTTAGGTTGGTCACCGATAGCCGGGAGATGAGTTGTGGACATAGTACATATACACGCAGTTGACCTTTCGAAACATGGATTTATACAAATGTTGTGGTGCATTCAGAAAAAGCATACTGACCTCGCTATGAGACGCTTTCAAATCTTCACGGAATAACCTATATTTGTATCCTAATGGATACACTTGTAAATGTTTAGAATTGATAAGACTACTGAATTCGATAAGCGGATTAGAAAGCTCAAGGATATTCGAGCCAAATCCAAAATACTCTTCAGAATTCAGAAGTTAGAAACTGACGAACATTTTGGAGACTGTAAACCTGTAGGTGACGGAATTGGTGAAATGCGGATAAATTATGCGAAGGGCTAAAGAATCTATTTCAAAGAGAAGGAAGACAGGTTGATCATTCTATTGATCGGCGGTGAGAAATCAAGCCAACAGAAGGATATTAAGAAGGCAAAAGAAATCTGGAATAAACTTAAGAATGAGTAATATGGCAACAACAAAATTTGACATTGCAGACTATCTCGACGACGAAGAAATGATTGCAGAGTATCTCAACACTGTTCTTGAAGACGGAGACAGCTCTGATCTCGTTGTAGCTATCGGACACATCGCGAAAGCAATCGGAATGACAAAAATTGCTGAGAAAACTGGAATGAGCAGACCAAGTCTTTACAAAGCATTAGCTGATGGAGCCAAACCCCAATTCGAGACAATCATGAAAGTTTTGAAAGCTATTGGCGGACAAATAAATGTGAAACCCAATGCTTGAAAAAAATAAAAAACGACACCACAACATTGAGTAAAATGCATAAGCTCCTAACGTCGCTTACGACATCTTACTCTGACCGTTGCAAGTACCTGGGAATTGTGTTTAATTCCTATCAAACACCCTTTCATCAATTGTTTTCACTAATTTACCAATCAAAACCACTAACAAATCAAGTATGAAAGCAATTGTAAAATCTGGTATTTTATTGCCGCAGCTATGGATGGTAGCCCTGTCCATTTTCGCAAGTGGCGGTTCCTTCGCCCAGGAAAAAAAGACTGAGGACTCAAAAAGCAATACCATGGAAATCGCTTTCTTACTTTTCGACAATTACGAAACACTGGACGTATTCGGTCCGGCAGAAATTTTTGGAAGGCTTACGGACCTGTATACATTGAAATTCTATTCACTTGATGGAGGGCTAATTGAGAATAAACACGGGGTATCAGTCCTCACCGAAAAATTGGAGGCGGCTTCTGCTAATCCTTACCTGCTACTGATACCAGGTGGCATGGGCACACGGAAAGAGGTGGATAATAAATTGCTTATCGGGCAGATAAAGGAAATAGCTGGTGCGAGCAGCTATGTATTGACAGTCTGTACGGGAAGTGCGCTGCTTGCCAGGTCCGGCCTTTTGGATGGCAGGCAAGCCACTACGAATAAGCGGGCATTTTCATGGGTGGAATCAATGGGTCCCAATGTGGTTTGGGACAAAAAGGCGCGTTGGAAAGTGGATGATAACTATTACACTTCTTCAGGAGTGAGTGCGGGCATGGATATGGCGCTGGGCTTTTTGGCAGACAGGCATGGAATCGAATTCGCCCGAAACGTTGCATTCGAAATCGAATACAATTGGATGGAGGACAAGGATAACGATAGCTTTATTGCCGAATGACCTGTCTAGGCCATCAACAGCCAAGTGGACTGTCGGAATACCAATGAGGCATTGTTCCCATTTGTGGGACATTTATTCGCGGATTTGAAAAAAAATGGATAGATGCAACTAAATGAACTGACGAAGATACCAGAGAGGGATCAGCATCCCAAGCTAACCAAAGTACTCGCTCAATTCAATAAACTGCTGGCTGAATTGAGAAAAAAAGAGCTTCCTGAGAAATCAGTAATTGCTATTAATAGGGAAATTGACAAAATAAACACCGTTTCCGGATCTGAAAAGAAGTTGAAAAGGCAACTAAGTAGAACACAATCAGCTATTCTTAAGGAAATCGAGAAAGAAGCAAACCTTGTCACCAAAAATCACTATCGAAATACCTGGCTGGCTGTTGGTATGGCTGCATTCGGGATTCCTCTTGGAGTAGCTTTTGGCCTGAGTCTCGGGAATATGGCTTTTTTAGGCATTGGATTGCCCATTGGACTGGCGGTGGGCCTGGCGATCGGTACCGGGATGGACAAAAAAGCAGCGGAAGAGGGAAGGCAACTCGACGTGGAAATTGCATATTAAACGAAGAAGCGTTTTGATTCCTTTTGATGCTTAGCTCAGGTCGACCCAGATTACCTGCATAAAACAACAAGTTTCAACCTGTTTTTTGAGCGGATCTGTAGGCTGAATTTTGAACCAAACAGAAAATAAAATGAGTAAATACCTTGATGCAGCTCCGGGAGCTGGAAAGCGGTTCTACCGGGATTTTCACGGTAAAGGGAAAATAGTGATGCTTAATTTATTAAAATTTAAAGGAACAGCAGACTACACAAACCTGGAAAAGGTAAAGCCATCTGGTGAAATCAGCGGAAAAGAGGCCTACCAATTGTATTTGGACAACACTTTACCCGAGCTTAGAAAGGCAGGGAGCCGCATGCTGTATTATGGAACTGCCAGCGAGTTTTTGATTGGTCCTGAGCTGGAAAAATGGGATGCGATCTTACTGGTTGAGCACGAATCTGTTTCGAAATTTATGGAATTTGCCGGCAGTGAGGATTACTTAAAAAATGCAGGACACCGAAGCGCAGCCCTCGAGGATTCCAGGTTGTTGCCTTCGACGGAGATTGAAAACCACACCTGAAATGGAAAGCGGACTTACCATGAAAAGATTCAACTTTAAAAGAAGAAAGCTGTTTGCAGGTCCCCACCTTTTGGGCTCGCTGCTTATAGTTGCAGGCTTGGTTGCCTTAGCGGGTCCACTCGTTATGGAGGAACAAGCTTCTCTGGAAAAGGTATACGGAGTAGGAGTAGGGGCCCTGCTGCTGGGGCTAATAATTGTCACTACCTACAAAGGGACCCTAATTGATTTTACCAAGAAAAAATGGAAATCCTATGTTGCTATCTGTGGAGTTAAAATTGGTGAATGGGCCATTCTGCCTGCCATTTGGTCCGTAAAAGTAAGTCCTTCCAGCTTTCGTCAGACCAACACGCCAAATGGGATTAGTCCAACGCTTACAGGCAGCGTTACTGAGTTTGTGCTAGCACTATGGGGGAAGGAGTCCACTCCATTGTTGTCCTTTGTTTATACGAATAGAACCAGGGCGGTAAAGCAGGCAAAGCGTTTAGCGTATAATTTGGGTGCTGAGCTGGAAATCCCGGAAAGAGCGTAAAAGAATGGTTTGCCCATTTAGCTGTGGAAAATAGGGTAACCCATGCGTACTGTAGAAGCACCATTATTCCCTGAATCGTGCCGGAAGCCGGGATGTCATCAGCCAAATGTAAGTAAGATATGCCCCAAATTTGCATCCATTTTTGTACCTTAGGGTTGATTTTTACAAAATTCCTTTAGTACTATGAAACCGAATAGAGCGATTGTAGGCTATATCGGACTGGTAGCGGTTGGGGTACTGCTGGCTGCATTTGCGGTATTCGGCGCGGCAAATAAAGATTTTAGTTTTTTTAACGACTTTATTAGTAAATTAGGGGCAGTAGGAGAACCCAATGCGCTATGGTGGAATCTAGCGGGCTTTGTACTGGTCGGCGTGTTGCTTTTTGTCTTTGGAATGCTGTATGGTTTGCTAGTAAGTGACAGGTTGCTAGCGGTATTGTTATCTCTTTTTGGGATAGGCTTTGCCCTGACAGCCATTCCGATGGATATGGACGTTTCGGATACCGCAGTCTCGAAGGCACATATTGTGGTTATTTGTTTTGGACTTGCTTTTTGGCTATTCGGACTATCCCGGTTGGGATACAATCCACATTTAGACAAAAGAGTACGGAAAAGAGCAAATTTCACCGCCATTGTCCTGGTGCTTTCAATGCTTGGTTTTGTCCTTGGTTGGTGGTCTATGCCCATTACCCATCAATTGGTGTTTGGAATCGTATTTGGATGGACGGCTATCACCTCGCTGGAGTTGATTGGCAGCCCGAACAGTCCGGTTGATAAAAAGGGTTGAATGGCTTTCGATTCAATATTTCTAGCCGCTGAATATCGATTGACTTTTTAATCCGATACGATAGAAACCTAACACGCCAACAACTATGAAAAAAAATGTGTTAAAAGAGTTGTACTTAAAGTGGGACGGGACCCATACGAATTTCCTGAAAGAGGTATATGAGGCAAACTGTTCCGATACATCTTTTATCCCTTTGACAATTACACTCTTTGCAAAAAACAATGAACTGGAGGTTTCAACAACCTGGATTTTAAAGCATCATGTTGAAAAGGGTGGGGAGATAGCAGCGAATGATCTGGAACAGCTTCTTAAAAGAGGAGCCACACTTAGGAATTGGGAAAGCCAGCTTCATTTCCTACAAATAATTCCCAAAATTTCGTTGTCGAAAAAGCAAGCGGAACAGCTAGAACCCAGCATTCGGCCCTTACTTTTTTCTGATAAAAAGTTTGTTAAGGCAGCAGCATTTACTGCTTATTTTGAAGTTGTAAAGCTAATCCAGGAGTTACAACATGAGTTTCTGCTGCTCTGTGAAGATGCATTGGAAAGGTCAACCGCATCCGTGAAAGTAAGAATCAGAAGAGTTCTCAAGTACTTAAAACCGGAGAAAAACAGCTAAGTTTCGCTATCCAACAGGATGGAGGCGATGATGCGCATTTGATCGACCTGCCAGAAATCGAAAATTTAGCCATTTCGTAATATTTCCGCTTTTTTCTACAAACGATGCTGGAATTCGATTGCCATCAACTTACCGAAAGCTCCTGCTTACTCCTGCTATCTTTTCCAGTAAAGCTTCCCGGCGATTGCCCGAATCGGATGTTATCGGTTGGTTGCTGCCACCGTAAAGTGAACCGATAAAATTTACCGTTTCTTCGTTACCCTCCCCCTGGATTTCTTCCCAAAGAGCGGACGCTTCCGAGCTTTCCCCCAGTTTTTCCAGGGCAAATAGGGCCAGCAATTGTTCAGGCCGGTTAGGGGACATGTTTTCAGTGGCATCAACTACCTGCTGCATGTGGGAGCGAAACAGGTCCTCCTGATTTTGGGCTTTTGCCACCAGGCCCAGCAAATAGTCCTGCATGGTTTCGTTGGTGTTGAAAGGTTTGCCAACCCCCAGATTTTCGGGCCATTCCAGGGACTTTTCCAGTTTGGTGCCTGCGGACTTCCAACGCTTTGACTGCAGGTCTTCCAGGGCTGCATTTAGATAAACGGTCTCAAATAGCGCCCTGCCTTCCCCGGCTCCTTCGTAGGGAAGTACGTTGATTTTGTCAAGCAGGGCCATCGCCTTTTTGTATTGGCCCAAGGTATTAAGCACACGGATGTAATCCATTTCCAGTACATAATTTCCCGAAAACCTACTCGTGGCTTCTTTCAGCAAGGAAAGCGCCTCTTTTTCCTGTCCGTTTTCGGCCCGATACCGGGCCAGGTGCTGCCAGTGCCTCCACTGCGATGTGTCCATTTCCCAGGCTTTTTTCAGATCAGCCAGCGGGTCTTTCCCTTCCAATTGCTCGAGCAGCAAGGCACGATTTAGGTAAAAGGCAGCATCGTCTGCCGCTTCGCCAATTCCGGACAAAAGCGCGGCCGCCTGCGCTGTTTCGTTTACAGCCAGTTGGTTTAAGGCCAGGTAATAATCCAGTTTCCAGTGGTCTCGTTTCTCACGGGCCTGCTTTAGCATAGCGAGCGTTTCTCTCCGGTAAGGAAGCACAAAGGCAATGGCTTTGGCAAGCAGGGCATCCAGGCTCGAGTCCTGTTGGTTCTCGTCGAGAAAGGCCGTCCACAGATCTACCAGGGCATGGGGTGGACTTTGTGTAAGGACCTGCAAGGCCTCGGATTTGCGGTTGTATTTTAGATAGGTAGCTGCCAGTTCCAGGTGAGTCTGGTAGGGAAATTCATTGTTGATCAATGAATGAAATGCTTCTATTGCCGCCGGCTTTGGGTCGATCAGGTACTGTTCAAACCGGATAAAGTGATTCAGGGGATCGATGTCCCATAGCTTTTCCAAGACTTCAGCGGCATGCTGTTTTTCTCCGGCTAGCCGGTGTTTGACGGCCAACACCTGAAAGGCCATAATGTTGTGCACATTAAAATCCAGCGCTCTGTTGGCATAGTCGGATGCTTTCTCCAGGTTGTTTTCAGCCAAATGGATTTCGGCCATGGCCGTATAGGCAGCGGAGCGAAATTCCATCGAGCGGGAAGCCCAACCATAGGCTTCTAAGGCATCAATGGGCCGGTCCATTGCCCGGTAAATACTGCCAGCAACAAAATTGGCCTGCGGGTCAAAGAAATCCGTTGCCAGGGGCTGGGCAATTTGCTCCATTGCTTCCTCATACCGGGAAAAACGGAAAAGTAGCTCGGCATAATCGATGTTGGCCTGGGGATGTCCGGGTTCCTTCTGGAGAATTTCCTCGTATTTGGCTTGGGCTTCGGGATACGCTCTACTGTAGTAATCTTGCCGGGCGCTGTAATACAGGTCTTCAATGGCCGAAAGTGGTTCCGCTCCTGCTTTATCAAAGGACCGGCTCAATTTCATCGGATCTTCACTTGCCCAGGAATAGACTTTTTCAGTTCCCAAGACCAATTCCAGCTTTTGCAGGGGCGCATCCAGGGTTAGTTCCTTGGTAATGACATCCATGGGCTGCCCGTTTATGGGAAGGATTTGTGCCGGTTTATCGTTGATATACACCTGCAGGTTTTCCTGAATGGTTTGAAGCGGGTTAATGGCAATGGAAAGGGCCCCTTCGGATTCTTGGATGTGGAAGACCCCGCTGCGGCTTACAGCGCTGATGCCTCCGATTTGCTTGACAGGAAACCAATAGTCCGTCCAGCGGTCAATGGTGTAAGGGGCAAAACCGGCCTTAGTCAGGGGACTGGGTTGGCGGGGGGAAGGAGAAAACTGATTGAGCATTCGGCCGGCTTGGAATTCCATGTATTGCCCGTTTTCATCGGTCAGCAGGTCTTCCCAAATACCGCCGGAGCGGGATAGTGCCCAGAGCCACAATTTTTTTCCGGGCATGTCGTCGTAACTGGAAAAATGCCCGAAGCCATATCCCTGATCATGAAAATACCCGCCAAAGTGATTCTGGAAGGAACCTGCCATGTGCTGGGATTTGCTGGAGCCAAAGGCATTGTTGGCATAAAGGCTCACATCTCTGCCCTCCTGCAAGGGCCAGTCCATCAAGGCACCGCTATGCTGTAAGGCGATGTGTCCAGGATAAAAAAACTCCTGATCGTCTCCCACATGAGCTGCGGCGGTCATCCAATTATAATATGGCTGCCTTACCGGTTCGGGGTTGTACCAGATCCCTTCCGTCTCAAAATAGGCTTTGTCTTTGGGTAAGTTGATCTTTGCCCGCCATTGCGTCCGGGAGGGCAGGTCCATGGTTCCCACCACGCAGGTTAGGCTGCCGTCCTCGTTTTCGTAGGTAATGTAATCCACCGGTGAGGCCGTGGAGGGGGCGTGGCCAATGATGCCAAAATTAAATTCGATCCCACCGGAGGTCCAGGGACCGCGCATGGCAATGTTTCGAAATTTAACGACTTCGTTTTCGTAAATAAAATCTTTGCCTGTAGATTTTTCCACAGCACCCCATACCCGGCCGCCGATTTCAGGCATCACCGTTACCCGAAGGTAATCGTTTTCCAGGCTGACCCGGTTCCACTCTTTTTTTACCGGATCGACGCTGTATCCTTCAAACCGGAAATAGGGATAGATGTCCGGTTTGTACACAAGGGAGGGTACCGGGCTTGGATCCGAATAGGGATAGGTAGTATAACTAACGGGCGCCTCGACCATACGGGTTTCTTGTCCCCAGGATAGGGATTGGCTGAGGAAAACTGCTAACAGGGTTAGCAGGTATTTCGGAAATATGGGTGCGACAAACATGGTTAAATGTACGAAAAACCAGCCAAAAATACCCAGAGGAAAAGCGAAGGAAAGTAAAAACCGATGGACGAACGGTGCCGGCCAATAGAAAAAGTGAGGTTTTGGCAAAAAAATCAATGCAATTAAAAAAGGGAGCATATACACTCCCTTTTTTAATTGGTTTTGCTTTTTTATTACTGGTTTTGTTCTGCCATCAGTTCGTCTACTTTTTCTTTCACCTTGGGACTTTGGTTATAGGCAATGGACATTTCCTGGAATTTCTGAATTTCCATGCCGCTGTCGGTGATGTGATCTTGTAACTGCTGCTGACTTTCCTGCTGCACCTTCATGATTTCCTGCCCGGCTTCGTTAAAAGTGTTGATCTCCTCCGGGTCATCGGTAGCGTCCATGATGTTGCCCTGTTGTTGTGCCTGCATCAATGCTTGAAATCGGGGTACTTCCATGCCTTTTCCTTCCAGGATCCCCACCATTTTGGCCTCGACTTCCGCTTGCATGGGAGCGAGGCTTTGGTTGATTGCGACAAATTTCTCATATTCCTCATCCGAAAAGTTGTCGTTGACTTGTTGCTGTGCTCCTTGCGGAAGCTGCTGGGCCATTGTGCCGAAGGCAATACTAATGCCCAATAGCATGGAAAAAAGGGATAGTTTGGATACTTTTGAATAATTCATGAATCAAATTTTTTTTATTTTGAACTTGTTTCTACAGTGAAATTGCAATAAATATTCCAAAAACAGGAAATTACCCTGTTAATTTACGTTAAATAGAATAAATCATGATCACTAAAATTTACGGTATTAAGAATTGCGATACCATGAAAAAGACTTTTGCCCGCTTTGAAGAAGCGGGCAAGCCCTACGAATTTGTGGATTACAAAAAACAGCAGCCCGATGCCGATTTGCTTGGCAGGTTCATCGACGCGTTGGGATTGGAGCAGGTGGTCAATAAGCGGGGTACCACCTACCGCAAGTTGGACGAAGCAGCCAAGTCTGCTGCGGAGAGCAAGGAGTCGGCCATTCCCTTGTTGCAAGAAAAGAGCAGCATGATCAAACGGCCGATTATCCTTTTCGAAGACGGCAGTCTATTGGCCGGGCTCGACGAAGCGAAAATCCAGGCAAAATTTTAATGCGGCTTAAACGGTCCGGGCAAATTTCGTCTGATCCGCAGGATCCATGGGTAGGATGTTTACTTCCAGGTATCCCCCGGCTGCATTGGGCTGTGTCAGAAACTGCGGAACGCCGTTTACCCAATCCACCGTTTGCCGGTGGATGTGCCCGGCAAATACGCCAAGTAGGTTGGGCGCTTCAAAAACAGCCTGGTGAAATGCCATGGTGGTCTCGCTGTGCCCGGCTTCGGGCCAGCGTTGGCGCCGCTCCAACTCGTAGTTTCGGTCATTGGCCGCGTTAAACTGCGGATGCCCGCATCCATAACCTAGCGTTCGGCCGGGTGCATACAGGGGAATGTGCATCATCAAGGCCATGGGCAGCCCTTTGCGCACCTGCTCCTGAAAAAAAGCGAGTTGCTCGGGAAGAATTTCGTAGTAACTGTTATCGATGTTGACCAGGTTGACGCCCTTTACCTCCACCGCATACATCAGTGGATTTCTCCCTTGGTAGAGGGGTAACAGCCGTTTTTGTATCCAGGTCTCGCGCAGGTCGTGCAAGCTCCCTTCCATGCCTTCGTAATGCCAATCGTGATTTCCACTGGAATAAAAGTACGGAATGCCTACTGCCTCAAGCCTTTCCAACGCCCATTCAATGGCTGCTTCGGAGGGAAAGCTAAACAGATCCCCTGTCAGGGTGATTGCATCCACCTGGGCTTCTTTGGCCGCGAGTAGCGTGGCTTCAAAGGCTTCCTCCGGGTTGGTGGGTTTCCCGGTTAAGAAATGCCTGGTTTCGTTGTACGCGGCGGCCATTCGTTTGCTGAATTGGCGGTAGGGCTGTCCTCGCTCGTCGTCGCGCCAAAGATGGGTGTCCGTTACGTGCAGGATGGACAACGACTGATCAAGACCGGGCACGTAGTAGTCGACTTTGTAATCATTTATCCCAACCGTAAAGGGCTGCTCGTTGAAATTGGCAGCATACTCGGACGCCTGGCTGTTTTGCCTCAGGCCCAGTGCAATTCCTGCGGAAAGGGCCCCGGCTTTTTGAAAGAAATGTCGTCTTTTCATGGACAGGTTGTTTTGCCTACTCGTCCCACATTGGAGCGGTCAGGCCGTTTAGGTCCCAAACCACTTTTCCAGAACGAATGGTAAGTTCGGTCTCAAATTTTTGTTTACCCATCATTTTCCCCATTCCGGTCCGTTCCGTAAATCCGAAATTCCCCTCAAGAATGTTGAGGACAGCGATGTCGGCTCCTGCCCCTGGCGTCAGGTGTCCGAACTCGGGCCGTTTGATCACCTGGGCTGGAATCCAGGTAGACGCCGCAATCACGTCGTTCAGGCTCATGCCCATGTTTAAGAACTTCGACATGACGTTGTTCATGTTTTTCATGCCGCTCATGATGCTGCTCATGTGGCTGTCGGTACTGATCACGTCCGGTTGAATGCCTTGCTCCATGGCAGGAATGGCATGTTTAAAAGCAAAGCTAGAGCCTCCATGCCCCACATCGAAGACAATTCCCCGCTCCTGAGCAGCTTTTACGAAGGGGCGCAGGTTGCCGCCCATGTCGATGATGGCCTCTCTTCCAAAGCCTCCTCCTCCAAAGATATGGGTGTAGATATCACCGGGTCGAAGCTTTTCCATAAACAGCGTCTCCAGAGACAGGGGAGGGTTGGCACCGCCAAAATCCACCATTACAGGAATATTGGCCCGTTCTCCTGCTTCCACCAGGCGGTCTATTTGCTCCCATTGGTGCCCGGAATAATGCGCGACCTTGACGCCCACGATGTGTTCGGGAAATTGCCGGGCGACCAAAGCGGTCATTTTGGGGTCCATGTCGTTTAGGTTTTGTTCGTAGGGGGAGCCCTTCATGCCATGGCCTACAATATTTAGCATGGCCAGTACCCGGGTTTGAACCCGATCGATCACTTGTTCCTTGAACTGTACGAAATTTCGCCAGCCGGCTCCGCCCGTATCCACGACTGTAGTCACGCCATATGGAAAGGTGAAGCCATCCGGATGAATGGAGCTATAGCCATTGCTGTATTGGCCGTAGGGATCCAGTCCGTAAAAATTATGTGTATGAATATCCACCAGACCGGGACACACATACAGCCCACTGGCATCGATGACTTGCCCCGCCAGGTCGGACGCGATGTTCTTCTGAACCAGGGCGATCTCATCGCCCTTGATGGCAACGTCCATGACCGCATCGATCCCATTTTTTGGATCAATGACGTGCCCGTTTTTTAATAACAGGTCGTATTGTTGGGCGGTAGCAGTGTGGAGGCCAGCGAGCAAAAGGAATAAGGTGCCTACATGCTTCAGCCAGGAGCTTATTTTTTCAAGCCAGGTTTTCATGGGGGAGTGGAGTTATTATTGATTGGGTAATTTACGGGTTTACCGCTTCGGACGCAACCGTTTTTTTTTGCTTGACCCGGTCGCTAGCCACCTTTGTGCATGGTCCGGGTCCGGTAGCCATCCAGGAATAAAAAAAGGGGCCGTCTCGCCCCTTTCTCTATACTTCCTGTTTTTGTTGTATGCCAGCTTCGCCGATAATGTAATGGATGTCTTCGTCCAGGATTTCCTTTTTCAGGTCGGCATGATCCAGAAACACCTTATACACCTTATCGAGGTCCAGTTTGGTAAGCTGATAGCCGATTTTGTGGGCACGGTAAGCAAGCGCCGCTCTACCCGACCGAGCGGTCAGGACAATCATGGATTCGTCCACACCGACCTCGATGGGGTCGATTATTTCGTACGTTTCCCGGTTTTTGATCACGCCATCCTGATGGATTCCCGATGAATGTGCAAAGGCGTTGGTACCCACAATGGCTTTGTTGGGCTGTACCAGCATGCCCATGCGTTCTGCAACCAGCCGGCTAATGGGGTTTAGAAGCTTGGCATTGATGCGGTTGTGTACATTCAATTGGGGGTGTTGCTTCATGATCATGACGACTTCTTCAAGCGCGGTATTGCCGGCCCGCTCGCCAATGCCATTGATGGTACATTCGATTTGCCTGGCCCCGTTCATCACGGCTGCGATGGAATTGGCCGTGGCCAGTCCCAGGTCGTTATGGCAGTGAGCGGAGATTACCACGTTTTCGATGCCCCTGACGTTGTCCACAAGGTATTTTATCTTCGCGCCGTATTCATCCGGCAGGCAGTATCCGGTGGTATCGGGAATGTTCAGCACCGTAGCGCCGGATTTTATTGCCGCTTCGCACACCCGCGCCAGGTATTCGTTGTCGGTACGGCCAGCATCTTCGGCGTAAAATTCCACGTCCTCCACAAATTTTTTGGCATGGGCTACCGCTTCGGCGGCCCATTCCAGGATGCGCTCCCGGTTACTTTTGAATTTGTATTTGATGTGCGAATCGGAGGTGCCGATCCCGGTATGGATGCGGGGTCTTCGGGCATACTTTAAGGCCTCCGCAGCAGTCTCGATATCTTTTTTTACGCCGCGGGAAAGTCCGCAGACGATGGGCTCGGTAACGTGTTTTGAAATTTCTACAACGGACTTGAAATCTCCGGGACTGGAGATGGGAAATCCCGCTTCGATCACATCCACACCCAAGGCTTCCAGGTGTCGGGCTATTTCGATCTTCTGCGGCGTATTCAATTTGCACCCAGGAACTTGCTCCCCGTCCCTGAGCGTGGTGTCAAAGATCATTACGTGATTCTCATCCATAGTGGTTGGTTTTTTTTAGAAAAAACTAATGTAAAACCTTCGCATCGGTCGATAAATTCAATTAACTTTATATGTCCGATACCTGAATGACAATAAATGAGTTTAAAATATTAATAAACAGGTTGTTATACTAAAAAATGCATGATATCCAATTTTAGAAAAGATTCTTTATTTGACCTGATTGCCAGCCTTGCACCTTCTGAAAAGCGAAATTTCACACTTTTTGCCAGGCGCCTTTCCTCCAATCAGGGAGCTAAATTTTTGCAACTTTTTGAAGCCATGGAAAAAATGGAGACCTACGACGAACGGCAGTTGCTCGAAAAGGTGCCGGTTACAAAAAAGCAGTTGCCCAACATGAAGGCGCACCTGTACAAGCAATTGCTTACCTCGCTGCGCTTGTTGTATGCCGACCGGAACATCGAGTTGCAACTCAACGAACAGATTGATTTTGGGCGTATCTTATTTAACAAGGGGTTGTACATGCAAAGCCTTAAATTGTTGGACAAAGCGAAGCAAATGGCCAGGGAATATGGGCTGGACACGGTGATGCTTCGGGTGGTGGAAATGGAAAAAGTGATCGAATCCCAGCACATCACCCGCAGTATACGAAACCGCGCAGAGGTACTCAGTCGGGAGTCTGCTGCCCTCTCGGAAAACGTGGATCTGAAAAACCGCTTTTCCAGCCTTTCGCTCCAATTGTACGGGATCTACCTCAAGACCGGGTACATTAAGGATCGGGAAGGGCAGCTGATGCTGGAACGGTTTTACAAACAAAACATGCCGGCTTTCGACTTGGCGGCACTGGGCTTCTACGAGAAAATGTACCTGTATCAGGCACAGGTATGGTATTTTCACATTATCCAGGACTTTCCGCTATGCTACCGCGCGGCACAGCATTGGGTAGACCTCTTTCATGCCTCCCCACACATGATCAACGTGGCAAGTGGAAATTACCTGAAAGCCTACCACTACTTGCTGGACACCCTTTTTTACCTGGGGTATTACGATCGGTTTTCCCAGGTTTTGGAGGAGTTTCAGGCAAGCCTTGAGAGCAGTGCATTTGTGATGGATGACAATAGCCGAATCCTGGCCTTTTTATACCTGTATTCTAATTTGGTGAACATTCATTTTTTGAAGGGGGAATTTACCCGAGGGGTAGAACAGGTGGTACCGGCCTTGCTGAAGGACATGAAGCCCATTCGAAGTAAGTTGGATGTGCACCACCTCATGGTCTTGCATTACAAAGTAGCCTGTTTGTATTTTGGGCACGGGGATAATGAAAAGACGATTTACTACCTGGACCAGGTGATCCAAAACAATCAGGATGGCCTGAGGGAGGATTTGCAATGCTTTGCGCACATCCTAAAGTTGATAGCCAGCTACGAGGCCGGCAAGGACGAAAAATTGGATGGGCAGATTCGGAACGTGTACCGGTTTTTGATCAAAATGGATGATTTGCATCAGGTACAAAAAGAAATGGTCCGCTTTGTCCGAAACCTAAGCCGGATATACGACCACGAACTGAAAGCGGCGTTTATTGAACTCCGGGAGAAACTAATTGTATACGAGCATCATCCGTACGAAAAACGGGCCTTTTTATACCTGGATATCATTTCCTGGCTGGAGAGCAAAATCGAAAACCGACCCGTACAGCAGATCATCCGGCAAAAGTTTTTGGAAAAGTCCTTGCTGGAAAAAGAAAAATAGGAGACTGTGAGGAACGATAAAAAAAACTGCCCGGAAAGTTAATTTCCCGGGCAGTCTTAAAAAAGGAACGTATCCGGTAATTAGGCGACGACTTCCTTCTCGATGATGACCTGACCTTTGTAGTACAGTTTGCCATCGAGCCAAAAGGCACGGTGAGGCAAGTGAAATTCGCCGGTGGTAGGACACTGAGCCAGACCGGGCGCGTTTAATTTATAATGCGTTCGTCGCTTGTCTCTTCTGGTTTTGGAAATTTTCCTTTTAGGATGTGCCATATCTATGTGATTTTAGATTATTCGTTATTTTTTAAATTTTTCAATGCTTCCCAGAACGGATTCTGTTCGGCATTACTGGTGTCGTCTTCGTTTCTTTCTTCGCCTGCTTCGTATACAATCCAGCCGTCCTCTTCTTCCTCCTCGTCTCCATCGATGCGGTGCTCCGGATGGATTTTTTTGGCCGGAATGGCTAAAAGGATAAACTCGTAAATCAACTGTGCCACATTTATGGCCGGAGTATCTTTGGTAATCAAAAAAACTTCCTCATTGATTTCCTTTTCTTCCTCTCCGTATTTGTACAGAATTTTTTGTTGGACCGCAAGTGGCTGGTTAAATTTTTCCAGACTCCTGTCGCAGGTCAGCCCTACCGTACCCTGTACGTCAAAATCGGCTTCGATCAGATTGATACGTTTATCTAGTTTTACATCCACCCGAATGGCAGCTTTATGGACCACCTCTTTGATCACTTCAAAGTGAGCCAAGAATTCCTCACCTATTTCGAAGTGGAATAAATGCTCCCCCTCTTTCAGTCGGATGATGTCAATATCGAAGTTCCTTATGAATTTCATTTTCCGAATTAAGACCGCAAATTTAAGGAATAATTTTTGTTTTCTAAAGTGTAGAGGCTAATTATTTTAATTCTCTGATGCCCAGTCATGTTTACGTTTAATGATGTCGTGGGCCAGGTAGATGGCAGCCCGCATGGAACCCGCTTCGGCACAATTTTTTCCAGCGATGTTGTAAGCGGTACCGTGGTCCGGACTGGTTCGGATGATTGGCAGCCCTGCGGTGAAGTTGACGCCCGATTCAAACGATACGGTTTTGAAGGGCACCAAACCCTGATCGTGGTACATGGCCAGCACGCCATCAAACTTCTTCTGGTGCATCATGCCAAAAAAGCCATCTGCAGGATAGGGGCCAAAAACCAGGTTGCCTTTGTCCTTAAACTCCTTGACCACTGGTTCGATGATTTCTTGCTCCTCGGAACCCAAAAGCCCGTCCTCGCCTGCATGTGGGTTGACGCCTAATACCGCTATTTTCGGTTTTGCAATCCCAAAATCCTGTTTCAGGGATTTGAGCATGATTTTTAACTTTTCCTTGATCGTGTCCGAATTGATTGAATGAACCACTTCTCTCAGGGGAAGGTGTCCCGTTACAAGGCCGATACGCATGTCTTCCGAAACCATAAACATCAGGCTTTTTCCGATTTCAAAGGCCTCTGTGAGGTATTCCGTGTGTCCAATAAACGGCGTTTCCTCGCTGTTGATATTGTTTTTGTTTAAAGGAGCGGTGACCAATGCATCCAGGTGACCCGCTTTTAGGTCCACGATCGCCTGATCCAGGGCGGCCAGGGCCATTCTTCCCGCCTCCCGCGTTTCTATACCGGGACTTACCTCGGGCGATTCCTGCACCACGTTGATCACGTTGGTTTTTTTGTGGTGAATTTCTTCAATACTTCTCACCTGCATGAAGTTGAAGTCGTTCATTTCCAGTATTTTCCGGTAGTAGGTAATCGCTTTTCCATGACCGTAAATAACCGGGGTGATCATCTTTTGCAGGCGGCTATCCTGCAGCGCCTTCATGGTTACCTCAGCTCCGATCCCATTGATGTCGCCAATGCTTATGCCTATAACGGGTTTATTTTTTCTTACGTTCATCGTGTTTCAAACCTGTGTGTATACCTATTCAATCCATTCCCGCAAGTTAACCATTTATCCGGAACCAGTGCATTTCAGAAATCCAGGGGAGGTATTTGTCGAGGTTCAGCAGGAAAAACTAGCACCTGGCGTGGTATCTCCCGGAAAAAAGGCCAAAAAGCCGTTGTTTTTCCAAAATCCATCAATAGGAGATGGCTACCCGAAACCGGGGATTGACTGCTTTTAGTTGATCGAAAGCTGCTTTGGACACCTTGATCAAGAGTTTGTTGTTATCGCCCGTATCTGGAAGCACCCCTACCACTCGCGCAAATACCGTAACGTCATTTTCTTCGTTGCGGATGCGCATGATTGTCCCTACGGGAGCGCTGCGGTGGAGTACCAGGTATTTCTTGTGGTTGCCGGTACCAGCAATCACTTCTGCCTGCCCGTTTTCCGAAATGTTTTTAAAGGCAGTGGAGGTGTCGATGCTGGAAGAGGAGCTGGTTCCCCGTTGTGCGGGTGCAGGCTGCGAAGGGGACCGGGTGCTGCTTGGAGCAGCTTCGGCAGTCGGTTCGGAAGGCCCGGGAAGTTGAGTGACCGGGATTTGGGCATTGGTTTCCCGGCCCACTTTCAGGGTTTGGCCGATTCGTAGGTTATTGGAAGAGAGGCCGTTCCACTGAATCAGGTCTTCCACCTTCGCATCGTATTTTCTCGCAATAGCGAAGAGCGTTTCTCCCTGTACTACCTCGTGCGAAATCCAGTTGCCAGTACTGGATACAGTAGGTTTGCTCTCGGGGCTAGCTGCCTCGGGTAGCTTCGAACGATTCGGTTCTTTGACCTCCCTCTCGGTTTTCTTTTTTACGTTTTTGTCGGAGGTTTCGGCAGCTGGCGTTACCTGTTCGTTGGTAACAGCCACGGTTTGATCCGCCAGTTCTACCGTTTCCTCAATTTTTTCTTCGGCGACCGGTGCTTCTTTCTTTTCCAGGCCTTTGATAAGCAGCGACTGCCCCACACTTATATCGGTGCCCCGGAGGTTGTTCCATTCCATAAGTTCATTGACGGTTGCCTGGTAGGTTTTGGCAATGGAAAAAAGCGTTTCTCCGGGGAGTACCTGGTGAACTTTGGCTCCTTCCGGGATGGCTTCCTTTTCCACAAACGGTATTCGGATGCGTTGTCCAATTTTTAAGCCGGATTTCAGATTGTCGTTGCTTTGGACGATTTCCCCCACGGGTGTGCCGTAGCGTCGGGAAATTCCAAATAGGGTCTCCTGGGGATCGACCTCGTGGATGATGTAGGATTTATCTCCAACTCGCTCGATACCCACCGAATCAATCGCTGTCAGTTCGCTTCCCTTGCCGGGGATTGCAATACCGATTATCCCCAAAATCAAAATCCAGCACTTCATGTTTAAAAACAGTTTTCTGATAAGAAATTACCAATGTTCATGCAAATTTGATATTTATTTTATCAATTGCAACACCATTTTCGTTCAATGGGAACAATGACGGTTTTTATTGGTATATTCAACGGGAGTTATTAAATCTGGTAATAAATGAAATTCGCAGTTAGTTTATTGTTTTTCGCAAGCGCATTTTTCGTGTCCCTGCTACCGGCCTGGGGGCAAACCGAGGTAACAGCCGATTCGGTCAAGACCGTATATGTTTTTGACATGAAAAGCGATATCGATCCCCGGATGAACCGAAAGGTACGGCTAGCGCTTGAAGAAGCAGCTGAGAAAAATGCTGCGATGATCATTGTACACATGGATACCTACGGTGGCGCAGTTACCGATGCAGACGACATCCGTACGCTGTTTTTGGAGTCCAAGGTGCCGATTCACTCGTTTATCGACAAGGATGCCGCTTCGGCAGGTGCGTTGATTTCCATCGCCTGCGATAGCATCTACATGGCCAGAGGGGGTAGCATTGGTGCGGCCACCGTGGTCATGGGAGGTGGGGGCGAGGCAGCCCCGGACAAATACCAGTCGTACATGCGGTCGATGATGCGTAGTACCGCGGAGGCTCGGGGCAGGGATCCGCAGATTGCAGAAGCAATGGTGGACGAAGACCTGGAGGTGGAGGGGATATCGGAGGCAGGGGAGGTGGTCACGTTCTCCGTATCCGAGGCCATCGCCAATGGTTTTTGTGAAGCGGAAGTGGCTTCAATCGAAGAGATTATAGAACGAAATGGACTGGAAAATTACGAAATCTATCGGTATGCACCCTCGGTAGCCGAAGACATCATTGCCTTTTTCCTGAATCCGGCAGTGAGTGGCTTTTTGATTTTGGTTATTTTTGCGGGGATTTATTTTGAAATTCAGACTCCGGGTATCGGCTTTCCACTGGCCGCCAGTGCCATTGCGGTGGTGCTTTATTTCATTCCTTATTACCTGACCGGGCTGGCCAGCAATCTGGAAGTGGTCATTTTTATTCTAGGTATTATTTTATTGGCCGTGGAAATATTCGTCATTCCCGGCTTCGGGGTGTTTGGCATTCTGGGGATTGTCTGTATTCTGGCGGGTCTCACCATGGGCATGCTTCCCAATGACCAGTTTGATTTTACCTTCGTTAGTTCCGGGAAGCTGTTTACAGCACTCTTGACGGTGATTTTGGCGGCAATTGTTGCTACCGTGTTGATTTTCACCCTAACGCCGAAGGTCAATCAATGGGAAAGTTTCAGTAAGATTTCCCTGGCGAGTACCCAGCAAAAATCAGACGGGTACACCTCTTCGTTTTATAGTAACGACCTGCTTGGAAAACAAGGTATTTCGCATACCCGCTTGATGCCTAGTGGTAAGGTACTCATAGACGATGAGATGTACGATGCCTATTCCCGTGGGGAGTTTATTGACAAGGGAGAAAAAATCCAGGTAATCAGCACCGAAGGTACCTCCATCCGGGTAAAAAAAGTCCAAGCTTAACGCGGCAGTCTGGAGGATAATCCGGCCGAATCGGGTCTGGGTCCTGAATTTTGTTTATTTTCGGGACCCAAAGAACGCTTTCGAATGAAGAAAATAGTCCAAAGGCTGTATTCCCTCTACGGGTCGCTCGTGTTTATTCTCACCTTTCTGGCCTTGCTGCCGATCTTCGCCTACACCATTGAGGTTTCCGGAGAAAAGTCCCGCGGAAGGAGGATGAACCGAATCTGGTCCAAGGTGTTTTTTGGGATGCTATTCTTCAAGGTACGCATGGAGAATCTACACCATTTCAAAGGGAATGCACCCTATGTGATCGTGGCGAACCACTTCTCCTACCTGGATATTCCGGTGTTGGGTCTTATTCCCTTTGACCTGGTCTTTATTGGCAAGAGTTCCCTGGCACGGGTACCACTTTTCGGATACATGTTTAAACACCTGCACATTGCCGTAGATAGAAACAGCCTAAAGAGTCGCGGGGTTTCCGTTCAAAAAGCAAAAGAAGCACTGGAGCAGGGGAGTAGCGTGGTTTTTTTTCCTGAGGGGGGCATATCCAGTGAGCGCCCTCCGGCCATGTCCCGATTTAAGGATGGGGCGTTTAAAGTGGCGTTGGATAAACAAATTCCGATTATTCCTATCACTTTATCCTACAATCACTTAATTTTGCCGGATGATGGCCGGTTTTTGCTGCGCTACAAGCCGGTGAAAGTAGTCGTCCATCCTCCCCTATCGGTGGAAGGTTTGGGGGCAAAGGATGTGTCCGTTTTGAAGGAAAAATGCTACCACATCATCCAGGAGCAATTGTGGAAAGACAACGCTCCCGTAACTAATAAAATTCATCGTACATGAAGATAGATATTAATTCTTTGAAGAAAATCGCACACCTTGCCCGGTTGGAGTTTGACGAGCGTGGCGCGAAAAAAATGACCCGGGATATGACGCAGATTCTGGATTGGGTAGAAAAGCTGAACGAACTGGATACCTCAGAGGTAGAGCCGCTGATTACCATGTCTTCGGAAGTGAATGTCATGCGTGAAGACAAAGTTGGGGAGCATTTGGACCACGAAAAGGGCCTTAAAAATGCACCGCAACGCGACTCTGATTATTTTCGTGTTCCGAAGGTAATGGAATAATGCATAGGGATGCCTGGGTAAAAGTCATTCAATATCCTGTTTTTTTTATCCTTTTCGGGGCAGGTTTGGGGATTTTGGTGCTGTATTTTGCAGAACTCAGTTCACTTCCGCTTGCAATACGCACGGGCTTTGAGCGCATCGTGGTGCCGCTGGATCAGTTTTTTTCTGGAGTGGATTACCTGTATCTCACCACACAGAACCTGCTTTTACTAGAGCAATATGTTTCGGAAGCTCCGCTGTCTTTTCCCGTTGCCACGCAGCTGTTGGGATTACTTTTCTGGGTGCTTCTCCTGGTAGGTGTTTGGTTGCTTACTTTTCTGAAGCGAAACACGTTTTTGGTAGGCGCCGGATTGCTGATTCTATTGCTGACGGTCAGTGGCGTAAATGGACTCAATATCGGTAGTGTGGGGAGTAAGTGGGGATTAATTCTGGTCCTGCTTTTCTTGCTGTTGCCTGCAGCCCTGATCCATTTTTTCGGTGAATCAATGGCTGCCGGGAGGCGGGCCATTGTTACCGTCGGACTGGGGGCAATCTGCCTGGGGGTATTGATTTATTTTTCTGCCGTTCCCAACCCTACGTTGCTGTTTTCAGAAAACGGCACCCTGATGGCACTGGTTATCGCTGGCGGATTTTTGGTGTATACGGGCAATGTCTTTCTTACTGGTGTCTACCTGTTTCTGGCCCGTTTGAATACCGGTGTTGGGATCAAAATTGCCTGGCATTTTGGGGTTATCTCCAGCCTATACCTGCTACTGATGGGGCTGATGCTACTGGACCTGACCGGTAGTCTAAACGACTGGGCACTGCCACCCTTCCAACTCGTGTTGCTTGTGGTCGGCGCTGTGGGCTACCCCGTCGTCTTGCATAAAATTCGAAACAGTCCGCAGCTTTTCGGTCCGCCCTGGGTGGGTAAGCTGTATTACCTAATCGGTTTTTTGATCTGCCTATTGGTACTTTTCAAGGGAATGGCTACCGCAAACACCCCGATGATCGATTTCTTGAATCACCTCTTCGTTTACAGTCAACTGGGGTTTGGGCTTTTGTTTTTTCTCTATGTATGGGTAAACTTTTCCGGGATTATCAACAGCGGAAAGGAGATCGACAAAATCGTGTATAAGCCGCCGTTTTTCCCTTTTTTTCACCTTCGTCTGGGTGGGGCAATGAGTTTGTTGATATTCCTGGTATATGCCGATGGGATCATAGCCGTGCAGTTTAGCACGGCATCAACCCAACTGTCGGCGGACTATTACTACGCTAGCAAGCGTCCGGTGGAGGCCACTGCCTTGTACGAGAATGCTTTTGAGCGGTACCGAAGAAACGACAAAGCCCTCCTGGCAGCTGCTCACCTGTACCTGGAGCAAAACCAACCCACCTTGGCGTTGAATACGATGGTACGGAGCTTTGACGAAAACCCCAGGGTGGTGGATATCGTGTTGCTCGGCCAGCTTCTGGAAAAGCGTGAGCGTACCAACGATGCCATTTTTTACCTGGAGCAAGGCCTGCGCCGGTACCCGGGAAATCCCTACCTGTCAACAAACCTGGCCCTTATTTACCATCGGATAAACCGGCCCCAGGATGCATTGGCCGTGCTAAGAGCGATGGAAGGAGGGGGAGCCGTCCAAGCGCTCAATCTCTTGGCCCTGGAAATCAAGGAGAATCAACTCGACGGGATTGACGACTTTTATACGTATTCCCTAAAGCAACAAATCAATCTACTAGCTTCGTTCAACATGAGAGGAATCCCAGCTCTGGAAAGGGTTTCCCTGGATACGCTTACACAGGCAGGAAATCTGGTCAACCGCGCCTTGTTGCGCAATCAGTTGACAGCGGGCATTGTGGCCGGTTCGGAAGAGGAAATCCGGGATCGCATCGAAGGTCTGCAGGAAGGCGAGTCCTTAACCCTTTCAGAAGAAGAAAGCATTCGGGAGTCCCGCCTGCTTCTGGAGTTTCGGGCAGGAGCGATAAACGAATTAGTGAAGCGGTTGAACGGTATGGCCTTCCGGTTTTCCGGAAATGCCGGATATTACCATGCATTTGCCGGATGGGTGCTTTCCAGAGAGGGCGATTTTGAAAAAGCGGCCATTGAATGGAAGCAGGCGGCGCTTAAAGGCTATGCCCAGTTTACGTCGGCACACCTGCCTTTCCTGTATTTTGGGGGCATGGAAGAGGAAGCAAGATTTATTGCCGGTACCCAGCAGCTGGCTTTTCCCGAATGGATGGCGTTTGATTCGGAAGGAAAGCTGTTACCGAACGAGACAGTCACGTTTTTCCAGCTTCGGGCTGAATTACCGAAAATGTTGGGTGCTGAATTGATGCCAGCGATGGAAAAGCTAGAAAATGAAGTATTTAGGCAGTATTTGGCGCGAGAAATTTTGCTTAGGAAAGGACACTGGTTGAACGAGTTGGATCGAGCGGCATTGCTTGCCGTTGCCGGTGAATCCAAATTCCTTTCGGAGGAAGAGAAATCATTTTTAGCGGATTATGTAAAAAGCATCCTGGGTGATTCCCAACCGGAAAATCAGCAATGGCAGGCTGTGTCCTCGGCAAATGCCTACCTCACTCCGCTGGTCTTAGCTGGTCTGGATAGCCTGACGGACGAGGAGGATCGGTACCGGCACCTTCAGGAAGCCAGTCAATTTAACAAAGACCCCATGCTTTGGATTGAATTGGTACGATACTGTAGAATTATTGGATTGGATCAATATGCCAGTAGCAACCTTGCCATCATGGCAGGCTGGATAGGACAGGAAGAACTCACCAGGTTGCAGTTGGAACACCTTTAGTTCCATTAATATAATTTAACCAACGGAATTCCTATTTTTATCCATAATCCCCTATCTTCACGTTTTATAATTCATTGTGCAGTATGCCAGAAATCATTAGAACCAAGGAATTGCAAAAAGTTTACCGAATGGGTGCTGAGGAAGTGCATGCATTAAAGTCGGTAAGCATTGAAGTGAACAGGGGAGAGTACGTAGCGTTTATGGGGCCTTCCGGATCCGGGAAATCCACGTTGATGAACATCATTGGGTGCCTGGACACGCCTACTTTCGGGCAATACGTTTTGAATGGAAAAGATGTAAGTGACATGAGTGAAAACGAGCTGGCAGAAATTCGAAACAAAGAAATCGGGTTTGTTTTCCAGACCTTTAACCTGTTGCCCCGTGCAACTTGCCTGGATAACGTAGCATTGCCCTTGATTTATGCTGGTTTTAATAAAAAGGACCGGGATGAAAAAGCATTTCTGGCGTTAAAGAGTGTAGGTCTGGACGATCGCATCCATCACAAACCCAACGAACTTTCCGGTGGGCAGCGGCAGCGGGTAGCCATTGCCCGGGCATTGGTCAACAATCCGAGTATTATTTTGGCCGATGAGCCCACAGGAAACCTGGATTCCAAAACCTCCTACGATATCATGGATCTTTTTCATGAATTGCACCAGAAAGGGAATACCATCATCATGGTCACCCACGAAGACGACATTGCGCATTATTCGCATCGGGTAATCCGGTTGCGAGATGGCTTGGTGGAATCAGACGAAGTCAATCCCAATCCCACCGTCGTCGACAAGTCAGCAGTTTAATCCATTTCCATGGAAATCAC
The DNA here is from genome assembly GCF_900109255.1 of Cyclobacterium xiamenense. NCBI lineage: Bacteria > Pseudomonadati > Bacteroidota > Cytophagia > Cytophagales > Cyclobacteriaceae > Cyclobacterium > Cyclobacterium xiamenense. The sequence goes on from NZ_FNZH01000003.1 coordinate 471,695, forward strand.
ATGAAGATATACACCAAAACTGGAGATAAAGGAGAAACCTCGCTTCTGGGCGGTACACGGGTGCATAAATCCCATCTACGTATCGACGCTTACGGCACCATCGACGAGCTAAACGCGCAGATGGGACTTTTGAGAGATCAGGAGGTCAACCAAAAGCGAACCGAAAAACTCTATGCCATACAGGATCGACTGTTCGTCATCGGTGCTTTGCTTGCTACTGATCCGGAATTCAAAACCCTTAAGCTACCGACCTTAAAAAAGGAGGATGTTACGTTTCTGGAAGGAGAAATCGATGCCATGGAATCCGGCTTGCCAGAGTTGAAGAACTTTATCATACCGGGCGGGCACCCGGTGGTTTCCTATGCCCACATCGCCCGGACTGTTTGCCGAAGGGCGGAGCGGTCCATCGTGTTATTGGCCGATTCATCGCCCGTAGATCCGTTGATTACCGAGTACGTAAACCGACTATCGGATTACCTTTTTGTTTTGGGCAGGCAACTCGCAAAGGAATTAGCAGTAAACGAAGTCACCTGGCGGCCAGAGAAGTAGAAGATTATGAATAAGACATTAACGATTCGAGTTACGAAAGCCAGCCAGTCCCGGTTGGAAAGCACCAATTTTGATGCGTTGGCTTTTGGTCAAATCATCAGTGATCACATGTTTGTGGCCGAATACGAGGATGGGGCCTGGCAAAATCTGCGGGTAGAGCCCTACGGCCCTATGCAGATCAATCCGGCAAATGCCACCCTTCACTATGGGCAGTCGGTTTTTGAAGGACTGAAAGCGTACCGAAACGAAGCCGGAGAGTTGCTCGTGTTTCGGGGAGACGCAAATCAACGCCGCTTAAACGAATCGGCGGCTCGGATGTGCATTCCGGAAGTTCCCGAGGAGGTTTTCATGGAAGGCATGCGGAAGTTGCTGGAGGTAGACCGGGAATGGGTACCCAGGCAACCTGGCTGTTCCCTGTACATACGCCCCTTTATCTTTGCTGCGGATGATTACCTGGGCATTCGTCCGTCGAGAAAATACACCTTCATGATTCTCACCTCGCCAGTCGGAAAGTATTATGCCAAACCGGTAGCGGTAAAAGTGGAAACCCAGTATGCCCGGGCCATTGAAGGCGGTACCGGCTCGGCCAAGGCGGCTGGGAATTACGCAGGCTCCCTTTTTCCTGCACTTAAAGCCCAGAAAGAGGGGTACGACCAATTGCTCTGGACCGACGGTAAAACCCATCAATACATTGAAGAGAGTGGTACCATGAACGTCATGTTTGTAATCAATGGTACCCTGATTACGGCCCCCACCACGACCGGTACCATCCTGAAGGGAATCACCCGGGATAGCGTGCTGATACTGGCCAGGGAAATGGGATTTCCGGTCGAAGAGCGGTTTCTACCCGTCAGAGAGCTGGAAGAATCCCTGCTTTCCGGTACGCTGGAGGAAGCGTTTGGTACCGGTACGGCCGCAACGGTAGCTTTTATCCACCTCATTAACATTCACGGGAAAGACTATTTATTGCCTGAAAAATCGACCAACGCTTTTTCCGACCGAATTTTGAAAACGCTCGATGACATCAAATACGGCAAGGTAGCGGATGAGCGTGGCTGGATTATGAAATTCTGAAAAGCGCGTCCAATCACCTTCCACATGCCCGGACGATTTCGAGTTTTGCTAGCGTTTATACTGTCAGGTTTCCTGGCAGGGGAAGTGGCCTATGGCCAAAATTACCTGATCCTGCAGCGGGGTGCCAACGAAAAGACTCGCCTGGTGTACGAGGTAGGGGATGAGTTGGTTTACCTGCAGAAGGGCCTGGACTACTACATTCGAGACAACATCCGCGAAATTGGCCAGGATATCCTTATTCTGGAGGAGAATGTATTGTCCTTGGAACAGATAGAAGCCGTCGATATTCGGAACAAAGACGAACGAAACCGCACCCTGGCCAATGTGAGTTTTCTTTCCATGGCCGCTGGAGGTATGCTGCTGCTCGCTGGTGGAATCAATAGCCTGTACTCGGAGGGGCGGCTTAGCTATTCTTCCGAAACCCTTACCACGGCGGGAGGTTTATTGGGAGCGGGTTTGCTCTTTCAGCACTTGCGGTACAAACGGTTTAAGCTAAAAGGTAGAAATAAAATACAGACCATTCTCCTGGAAACCTCCGGCGAAAAGTAGGTTCATTCGAATCCCAAATAGGTATTCTGGGTGTAAATGACCAAATTTGCGTGTAATTTTAACCAAAAAATAGAAGCAATTATGACATCAGACCAGTTGAAAGACTTGAAGGCCCGCGTTTCGGCCTTGAGGAGGTACCTTTGACTACGACCGGAAGAAAAAGGAAATAGAAGAATTTGAGGCAATTTCTGCCCAACCTGATTTTTGGAACGAGCCCGACGAAGCGGAAAAGATGATGAAGCAGATTCAGGCCCGGAAATCCTGGACCAATCAGTATGAATCCGTAGATGCGGCCGTTCAGGACCTGGAAGTCTTGTTGGAGTTCTATACGGCTGGGGAGGTATCCGAGGAAGAAATGAAGAAGGATTACCTGAAACAGCTACAGAAGGTGGAGGATCTTGAATTGAAAAAGATGCTCAGTGGAGAGGAGGATCAATTGAATGCCATGCTGGAAATCAATCCGGGTGCAGGCGGAACCGAAAGTAACGACTGGGCTTCTATTTTGCTTCGCATGTACATCATGTGGGGTGAAAAGAACGGCTATAAAGTTCGGGAGGTTGATATGCAGGAAGGCGAGGTAGCGGGTATCAAATCGGCTACGCTTGAGTTTGAGGGACCACTTGCCTATGGCTTTTTAAAATCCGAAAGCGGCGTGCACCGATTGGTGCGGATTTCTCCCTTTGACAGTGGCGGTAGACGGCATACCTCTTTTGCATCGGTGTACGTCTACCCGGTGGTTGACGATACCATTACCATAGAGATCAATCCGGCCGATGTGGAATTTCACACCTCTCGCTCCGGAGGAGCCGGTGGGCAGAACGTAAACAAGGTAGAAACCAAGGTGCAATTGACCCATAAACCTACGGGAATAGTGGTAGTATGCCAGGTGGAACGCTCCCAGCTCGCAAACCGGGAGAAAGCGATGCAAATGCTGAAGTCCCGCCTATACCAGCTGGAAATGGACAAGCGCAACGAAGAACGGGCCAAGGTAGAGTCAGGAAAAATGAAAATTGACTTTGGTTCGCAAATCCGAAACTACGTTTTGCATCCCTACAAGCTGGTCAAAGATGCCCGAACAGGCCACGAGACATCCGATGTGCAGACGGTACTGGATGGAGGACTGAATGATTTTATCAAAGCCTTTCTCCTTGCTCAAAGTGAGGAGGAAGCATCCGATAATACCCTATAAAATGGGTTTGTAGTAAAAAGGGGCGATTTGTAAATCGCCCCTTTTTTATTGACCGTATCGTATTCGGTTCGAATGCTAGTTGATCACGATTTCGTCTACCATGAGCCAGGCTTTGCTGCCGGCGGCACCGTGCCATGCGGGCATGCGCTCGACGGGTTTGGCCAGTAGCTTGAGGTGGCGAACGTCTTTGGCGGAAAAGGGAATTTCAAACTGCCGCAGTAGGGAGGGGTCGTCTTTGGCCAGAGGGCTGGGCTGGTAGGTTTTTGCCAGCTTCCAGTTTTGGTCCGGGCTATCCCGGGTCCACAGCTGCACCTGACTGGGGGGGAAAAACCGCGCACCGCCGTTTTGCCAGATGGAGAGGGCCATGGAGTTGATGGTGGTCGGTGTATCAAAGTCCATTTCTACCTCCAGGGGATTGTTGAGAAAACCCAGCCAGTTGAGATTCCAGCCATCGGGGATGGCTTTTTTTCGGTCAAAGAGGCTTTCCTGTCCATCTCCCTTGTGCCGATCTTCGGGCAGGTAGTTCATTTGGAAGCTATCCGGAACGATGGTGGATTGGATGAATTCGGCTTCAGCGGTCTTGCTTCCGATCCATCCGTCGGCAAAGGCGCGTGCTTTTAGCGTCTTGTCGGCGTCGATTTCCAGGGGTCCGGTATACACCAGGTGATTGCTGCTGTCGGGCTCGGTTCCATCCAGGGTATAGCCGATGGTGGTGGTGCCGATGGGATGGCTGAGTTGGACATTTAGTTTGTCGCGGAAAAATGCCCGGTCAAAGGTAATCACGGGTGGATTAAGCCTCAGGATCGTTTCGCTGACGCTGGTGCCGGATTCAATCCGAGTGCCAGGGAGTGCTGCCCGGAGCTCTTCCAGGGAGCTTTCCGAAAGCCCGGTATTCCAGAGGTAGAGTTTTTTCAGGCTTTTAAGTTCCGCCAGTTGTGCCAGGGCAGCCTCCTGCAAGGGGTTGCCTGCCAGGGATAAAAGCTGGAGTTTTTCGAGTCCTTTGAGGTACTGCAGGCCTTCTCCCTGGATGGACGCAAAATTCAGGTAGAGTTTTTCCAGGTTGACAAAGCCCGCCAGGGATTGCAGGTCTGAGTCCTCCAGAGGCATGTTGTTCAGGTTGATGGAGACTGTCTGCACATGAATGGGAGCCAACTCTTCCAAGGAGCGGGGATCAAAGCTGGCCCTGCCAAAATAGCTGACCGATACTGCCGGGGATTCCAGCCCCAGGGGTTGTACCTTTCGGTAAAAATTGGTGAGTTCTTCCAGGGTAGCGGAGGAAACTTCGTCAAAACCATAGCTTGCAGGCTGGGCGCTGAATTTGTTTACGGCCAGGCTGTAGATACTGCTGCTGTCGGATAGCTCCTGTACCCTGCCTTCTACCGGGGCGCCGGATTGGATCCAGGCTTCCAGTATGGATTTTTCCTCGGCGGTCAACTGCGGTTTTCCTTCGGGCGGCATGTGTTCTTCGTCTTCCTGGGGAAGATTGATGCGCTGTACCATCAGGCTGTTTTCCAGGTCATGGGGCACGATAGCAGGTCCGGATTCACCACCTTTGAGCAGGCGTTCTACCTGATCCATGCGCAGTTCCCCCTTTTGCTTGGAGGCTTTGTGGCAACTGACGCATTTGTTTTCGATGATGGGATACACGACGTGGGCAAATACTTCTGCTTCCTCCAGGCTGACGGTGAGTTGCTCGTCGGATTTCAAGGGGCCGGTGATGAAGTCTTCTCCATGGGTAATGGAGGCACCCAGGTGGCCGGAAAGGACCACTACCAAGGCCAGAAAGGCCGTGGAGGATTTGATTAGCAGCCGGTTGGGGTACTGCAGGAAGTTGTAGAGCAGGGAGGAGGTCCAGAACACCAGCAGGCCGGTCCACTTATGCCAGCTCAGGGCATCCTGCTCGTAGCCGCTCTCGTGGGAAAGCAACAGGCCGGCGATGACCGTAAACCCAGCCGTGAGCGTACCCAGCAGCAGCAGGTCCCGGCCGTACATGCGGCTGTCCTCCTGGTTTTTTAACAAGTCGGGGATACCGATCAGCAACAGGGCCATCAGGAGTAACACGATGGGAAAGTGCAGCAGCAGGGGGTGCATGCGTCCGAAGACGTGCAGCCAGTCGGGAATGAGCACCCGGTTTTCGGCCAGGACCAGAAAGAGCACAAAGACATTGACGGCAAATACGATCTGGCCCAGGATGGCCTTCAATTTATTGGATAACATAAGGTACGAAAAGGAGGGTGAAGACTCAGGCGATGATGTCATTGACCAGGTTTCCGGCCACATCGGTAAGCCGGTACCTTCTACCCTGGTGTTTGAAGGTCAGTTTTTCATGATCTACGCCCAGCAGGTGAAGCATGGTGGCATGAAAATCATGCACGTGTACGGGGTTTTTGACAATGTTGTAGCCGAACTCGTCGGTTTCTCCGTAGCTGATCCCTGGCTTCACGCCGCCTCCGGCCATCCAGATGGAAAAGGCCCGGGGGTGATGGTCCCTGCCGTAGTTGTCGGCCGAGAACCTGCCCTGGCAATAATTGGTCCTGCCAAACTCTCCTCCCCAGATCACCAGGGTCTCGTCGAGTAGTCCCCGCTGCTTGAGGTCGGTGATCAGGGCAGCGGATGCCTGATCGGTATCCAGGGCCTGTCCGGCCATTTCGTTGGGCAGGTTGCCGTGCTGATCCCATCCCTGATGGTACAGCTGGACAAAGCGTACGCCGTTTTCGGAGAGCTTCCGTGCCAACAGGCAGTTGGCTGCATAGGTACCGGGTACCAGGCACTCGGGACCGTAGAGTTTGACAATGCTGTCGGGCTCTTTGGACACGTCGGTTACCTCCGGTACGGCGGTCTGCATGCGGTAAGCCATTTCGTATTGCTGTATTTTGGCACTGATCTCCGGATCGCCAAAGGACTGGTAGTTCATCTGGTTGAGTGCGGAGATCTTGTCGAGCATGCGCCTGCGGTCGGTCTTGTTCATGCCTTCGGGATCGTTTAGGTAGAGTACCGGGTCGTCTCCGCTGGAAAACTGCACACCCTGATGTACCGAGTCCAGAAAGCCATTGGTCCAGAGTTTGGAATAGACGCCCTGTCCGTTGCCTTTTCCCCGGGACAGCAGCACGCAGAAACTTGGCAGGTTGTTGTTTTCACTGCCCAGTCCGTAGCTCAGCCAGGCGCCCATGCTGGGTCGGTTGCCTACCTGTGCACCCGTCTGAAAAAAGGTCAATGCGGGATCGTGATTGATGGCTTCTGTGTGCATGGATTTGACGATGCACAGATCGTCCACAATTTTGGCTGTGTAGGGAAACAAGTCGCTTACCCAGGCCCCGGATTGCCCGTATTGCTTGAATCCGTGGTAGGAGCCGACCAGGGGAAAGGAGGACTGACCGGCCGTCATCCCGGTCAGGCGTTGCCCTTGACGGATGGAGTCGGGGAGTTCCTCTCCAAGTCGCTTGTTGAGGGTGGGCTTGTAATCAAAGGATTCCAGCTGACTGGGGGCTCCGTTTTGAAACAAATAGATCACCCGTTTGGCTTTGGGGGCGAAGTGGGGCAGGCTGGCCATCAGCTTATCGGTGTCCAGCTGGGATTTTCCATCAAACAAATCAGGGATCAGAAGCGAGCCCAATGCGACACTTCCCAGTCCCAGGCTTATCTTGGACAGGAACTTTCTCCTGTTTTCGTTCAATCCGTTTTCTAATTGTTCTTTTTCCATATCAGGTTTTGGTAATCGCTTCTTCTACGTTGTAAATGGCCACTATTACTTGCATGAGGGCGGCTGCCTCGGCGGTATCTCCCATGGGACCAAGCGGAGATTCCCCCGGTCTGACGGCTTGCAGTATTTTCTCGGGGCTCTGTTGAAACCGTTTCAACTCTTCCCGGTAGTACTCGGTCAGCAACCCGCGTTCCTCCGCACTGGGAGGACGGCAAAGGATGCGTGCAAATGCTTCCTCAATTGCAGCGTCCTCGGATTTTCCCTGATCGAGTAGTCCGGCTGCCAGCACCCGGGAGGCTTCCAGTACCAGGGGATCGTTGAGCATGGCCAGCGCCTGCAGGGGGGTATTGGTGCGGTTTCGCGTCACTTCGCATACGTCCCGGTTACTTCCATCGAAGATGATGGGTTTGGGCGGAGGTGAGGTTAATTTAATAAAGGTGTACAGTCCCCGGCGGTACAGGGAATTACCGGCATCCTGCCGGTATTCGGCCAATTCTCCCCGGCCAGAGGTGGAGGCTTCCCAGAGCCCTTCCGGCTGGTAAGGCTTCACGCTGGGACCGCCCAGTTCCTGTACCATCAGCCCGCTGCTAAACAGGACCATGTCCCGGATGTGCTCGGCGTTCATGCGGATACGGGGAGCACGGGCCAGATAGAAATTATCCGGATCTTTTTCCTGTTTCTTTTTGTCTACTTCGGCCGACTGCTGGTAGGTGGCCGAGCTGACAATCGTTTTGATCAGCTGCTTGATGTCCCAGCCGCTCTGCTGAAAATCGACCGCCAGCCAGTCCAGCAATTGGGGATGGGTGGGTAGGTCTCCCTGCATGCCGAAGTCTCCGGCCGAGCGCACGATCCCTGCCCCGAAAAGCTCTTGCCAGATCAGGTTGACAAAGACCCGTGCGGTGAGGGGATTGTCCTCGGCAAAGGTCCATTCGGCCAGACCCAGTCTGTTCGGTTTGTAGGTGTTCTGGTCAAAGGAAAAGATGGCTTCTGGGGTGGAGGGCTGCACCTCCCGGGTGGGCTGGTCGTAGAGCCCCCGATCCAGAATGTAGGTGCGCCTCAGGCTGTCCTTGAAGTCGGCCATGACCGAAACCATGATATTGCTGGTGTCTTTGTGGTTGACAAAATCAAGTACGCCCTGCAGGTCCTCTTTTTCGATCCACATGATCGGATTTTTGGCAGGCTTGGAAATGCTTACGTCTCCTTCGTACCCTTTTTCGGGGGTGTTGTTAAAAAAGGCGTATAGCTGAAAGTAGTTTTCCTGGGAGATGGGGTCGTATTTGTGGTCGTGGCACTGCGCGCACTCCACGGTCAGGCCCAGGATGGCTTTGGTGAAGGTATTGGTTTTGTCTACGTTGTATTCCACCCGGTATTCTTCGGGGATCACGCCGCCCTCTTCCGTGTACTTGTGGTTGCGGTTAAAGGCGGTGGCCAGGATTTGCTCTTTGCTCGCATCGGGCAGCAGGTCTCCTGCAAGTTGCCAGGTGATGAACCGGTCGTAGGGCATGTTGTTGTTGAAGGCGTGGATGACCCAGTCCCGGTAGGGCCATTGGGTGCGGACGTTGTCGTCCTGGTAGCCGTAGCTATCCGAATACCGGGAGATATCCATCCAGAGCACGGCCATGCGCTCGCCAAAGGCAGGGCTATCCAAGAGGCGGTCGATGATTTTTTCGGTAGCCTCCGGGGACTCGTCGGCCTGGTAGGCTTGCATCAGCTCCAGGCTTGGAGGCAACCCGGTCAGGTCGATGCTCAGGCGCTTGAGCAAGTGCATTTTATTCGCAGGTTGATTGGGCGTCAGGCCGCGCTGCTCCAATCGGCTGCCCACAAAATAATCGAGTTCGTTTTGGGGCCAGGAAGGATCGGATAGTTCCGGAAGGGCCGCTTTTACGGGCGGCACAAAGGACCAATGCGGTTCGTAGGCGGCACCCTGATCGATCCACTTACGGATGATCTCCTTTTCGGCTTCACTCAGTTTGAGGTTGGATTCCGGTGGTGGCATCATTTCGGCTGCGTCGGTGGATACCAGACGCTTGATGACTTCGGATTCGGCAGGCTTGCCAGGCACAATGGCGTGGGCGCCCGGGTTTTCTTTCAGCGCCGCATAGGCACTCTCGGCCATGTCCAGCCGAAGACCCGATTCGCGCTTGTTCTCATCCGGTCCGTGGCAGGCAAAACAATTGTCCGAAAGTATTGGACGAACATGGAAATTGTAGCTGATCTGATCTCCTGAGGCCATGAATTCTCCGTCAGCAGGCTTTTCGGAGCAAGCGCCCAGCAGGGCAAGGGCAAAAAGGAAATACGTTGGGTACTTAAGCATTGGTTATAATTAATTAACAACCAACAATTTCACAATTAATACGTGAAATTACAAGCAATAGTTAAAATTGCCGCGAAAGTACGGGATGGGTGGAAAGGGGTCATCTCTGGGGGGAAGACAAAAAAAGGAAGGCCGAAGCCTTCCTTTGAAACGTTGTATATACGGAAGTTAGGTATTCACACCTGACTAATGCTCTTTGGTACTTTTGATGGTCGAAAAATCGAAGGTATCCAAAAACTTCGTTGTGAAATTCCCTGCAACGAACTGTGGATCCTCGAGTAAGGCCAGGTGAAAAGGAATGGTGGTTTTTATCCCATCGATCACAAACTCTTCCAATGCCCGCTTCATGCGCACGATTACTTCTTCCCTGGATTGGGCGCTAACGATCAATTTTGCGATCATGGAATCGTAATTTGGGGGAATGACGTATCCTGCATATACGTGGCTGTCGATGCGCACCCCTTTGCCACCGGGCAGGTGTAGATTGACAATTTTACCGGGACTGGGCCGGAAGCCGTTGGAAGGGTCTTCGGCGTTTATCCGGCATTCCATGGCGTAGAGTTTCGGGAAATAATTTTTCCCACTGATATGCTCGCCTGCCGCTACTTTGATTTGTTCCTTGATCAGGTCAAAGTCCGTTACCTCTTCTGTGATGGGGTGTTCTACCTGGATTCGGGTATTCATCTCCATAAAGTAGAAATTGCGGTTTTTATCCACCAGAAATTCAATGGTGCCGGCTCCCTCGTAGGAAATGGCTTCCGCTCCTTTGATGGCTGCTTTTCCCATTTGTTCCCGAAGGTCATCGGTAATAAATGGGGAAGGGGTTTCTTCCACCAGTTTTTGGTGGCGTCGTTGGATGGAGCAGTCCCTTTCCGATAGGTGGCAGGCTTTTCCGGTTGCATCTCCAATGATTTGGATTTCGATATGCCGGGGCTCTTCCACAAATTTTTCCAGGTAAAGGCCAGCATTGCCAAATGCAGCGGCCGATTCCTGTCGGGCATCGTCCCATGCCTTTTTGAAACCGGCGGGTTCGTTGACTATACGCATGCCACGGCCACCCCCACCGGCGGTGGCTTTTAGAATGACCGGATAGCCAATTTCCTCAGCCAGGGACAGCCCCTGTTCCACGGAATCCAACAAGCCTTCCGAGCCAGGAATTGTAGGCACACCGGCCGCCGCCATGGTGGCCTTGGCTGTTGCCTTATCGCCCATTTGGTTGATCATTTCGGGGCTGGCTCCAATAAATTTGATGTTGTATTCCTCGCAGATGCGGGAAAATTCCGCGTTTTCCGAGAGGAACCCATAACCCGGGTGGATGGCATCCGCGTTAGTGATTTCTGCGGCGGCGATTATTCGGGGGATATTGAGGTAGGAATCTTTACTGGGAGGAGAACCGATGCAAACGGCCTCATCCGCAAACCGTACGTGTAGACTATCCTTGTCTGCAGTCGAATACACGGCCACCGTTTTCACCCCCATTTCCTTACAGGTGCGGATGATTCGCAGCGCTATTTCTCCCCTGTTGGCTATTAATATTTTATTGAACACGTTTTTCTGTGAATTTGGTTGGAAAAAAAATCAATTCTGAGGCTCAACCAGAAAAAGCGGTTGATCGTATTCCACCGGAGACGCGTCGTCAACGAGGATTTTAACGATTTTACCGGACACCTCGGATTCCACTTCGTTAAAAAGCTTCATGGCCTCGATGATGCAGACGGTTTGTCCTTTTTGAATGACATCGCCCACATTGACAAAATAATCGGAGTCGGGGTTGGGCGAGCGGTAAAAGGTACCAATCATGGGCGATTTGACTTCCAGGAAAGAAGCGGCAGCCGGCGCGTGGTTAACGTTGTTTTCCGGCGAATGGCTGGCTGCCGGCTGTGGCACGGCTACTGCTTGGGGATTGGAAACGTCGGCTGGTCTCGCCACAGCCACTTCCGAGTTTTTCTTAATAGAAAGCTTGAATTCATCCGTCTCTATTTTTACCTCGGCCAACCCGGAATTTGAAATAAAGTCAATTAATTCTTGGATTTCTTTTGCCTTCATAATCGTTTATTTTAATATCGTCCTGTTACCGGATTTCCCGGGAGGCGATTGTCTATTTTTTTAAGGTACTAAATCTATGTAAGTTAATGAATTTCTGCGGAACTACCTGCTTTATTTGACCCTTTCCGAGTACGAACCGTCACGGGTATCAACCTTGATCAGGATGTCTTGTTCCACGAAAAGCGGGACCATTACCACTGCACCCGTTTCCAAGGTGGCTGGTTTTAAGGTGTTTGTAGCCGTATCCCCTTTGATGCCTGGTTCGGTGTAGGTCACCATTAATTCAACAAATGGAGGCAGTTCTACCCCCAATGGCTTGTCCGTTTCGGCATGTATCAGAATGTCCACCACCTGCCCTTCTTTTAGCAATTCGGGCCGTTCGATCAACTTTTTCTCGATGGGAATTTGCTCAAACGTTTCGGTATCCATGAAGTGATAGCCAAAATCGTCGTTGTAGATGTACTGGTGCGACCGTTTTTCAACCCGGGCGGTAGTCACCTTTTCTCCCGCATTAAAGGTTTTATCCAGTACTTTTCCCGAAGTAAGGCTTTTTAGTTTGGTTCGTACAAAGGCAGGGCCTTTGCCGGGCTTTACGTGTTGGAATTCTACAATTGACATGATGTCGTGGTTAAACACCAAGCAAAGCCCATTTTTAAAGTCAGCGGTACTTGCCATATCTGAATGTTAATTTGTTTACGTATTAGTTTGGATCGTATCCCCATTTCAAATAAACCGCTCCCCAGGTAAATCCCCCGCCGAATGCCGCAAGAATCAGGTTATCGCCTTTTTTCAGGCGTGATTCGTAATCCCAAAGGCACAATGGAAGGGTGCCAGCCGTAGTATTGCCGTATTTTTCGATATTCAACATTACTTTTTCCGGACCGATACCCATGCGGTTTGCCGTGGCATCGATGATTCGCTTGTTGGCCTGGTGCGGAACCAACCAGGCAATATCTGCACCTTCCAGGTGGTTTCTTGCCATGATTTGGGCACTCACATCCGCCATTTTCGTGACAGCAAACTTAAAGACAGTGGACCCTTCCTGAAATACGTAATGCTCCCTGTTTTTTACCGTTTCCAGGGTGGCGGGTTTTCGGCTTCCGCCAGCCCGCATGTGAAGAAAATCCGCACCGGATCCGTCGGTATGCAACAAGGAATCCATCACCCCCAGCGGCTCTTCGGTAGGTTCCAAAAGCACCGCACCCCCCCCGTCGCCGAAGATGATGCAGGTGGTACGGTCCTCGTAATTGACGATGGACGACATCTTATCCGCGCCAATCACGATTACTTTTTTATGAGCACCGGTTTCGATAAACTGGCTGGCGATAGTCAATGCATACAAAAATCCCGAGCATGCTGCCGAGATGTCAAAACTATAACTCTTCGTTGCCCCCACATTATGGGCCACGATATTGGCAGTGGCGGGGAATAGCATGTCTGGCGTCACTGTCGCACAAATAATCAAATCAATGTCCTCCGGATTGGTATTGGTTTTCGCGAGCAGCCCTTTTACCGCCTCCGTACCAATCACAGAAGTGCCCTGATTTTCACCTTTAAGTATCCTTCGTTCTTTGATTCCGGTCCTGCTGGTGATCCACTCATCGTTGGTATCGACCATGGTTTCCAATTCTTTGTTATCCAGTACGTACTCCGGCACCCAGCCATGGACGCCCGTAATTACAGCTCTTTTTTTCATTTAATGTGTTCTTGTATCAAAAAGGAATCGGGCAGGACTGTCGTTCGTTTGTTTTGTTCCAACAGTTTATTTCGGCAAATTCCGGTTTTTTTTACTGTTTTTTAAGGGTTGGCCTTCACAGTTTTAAATTAAGAATCCCAAAATTATTTAAAATGTGCTTGTCCACCAAAGATTTTATGGATATGTGGAAAATAAATGAAAACGGGCGCACCGGATTTACCCGCCAAAAGGCATTTCGTTGTATTTTTCCCTTTATTTGACTAAATTAAGTCACTTACCCTGAAACCCAAAGAATATCATGAAAATCAACGTCAATGCTACTGAATACACCGTGGACGTGCAAGGCAACCCCAGCCTGCTGGAAGTACTCCGGGAACAATTGGATCTTACGGGGACCAAATACGGTTGCGGAGAAGCTGCGTGTGGAGCTTGTAAGGTGCTGGTGAATGGAACCCCTACTCCGGCATGCATCACCCCCGTAACCAGCGTTCAGGGCAAACGCATACGGACCATTGAGGGACTGGATGCGGATGGACGGTTGCATCCGGTGCAGGAGGCTTTTTTGGAGGAAGACGTATTTCAATGTGGCTATTGTGCTCCGGGGATGATCATGACGGCCGTGGCACTCGTGGAAAGCAAAAAATCTCTGGACGAGCAGGAGCTATTGGACGGCATGAACGGAAATATCTGCCGGTGCTGCACCTATCCGGCCATCCTGAATGCATTAAAGAAACTAACCCAAAACACCACCAAGGCATGAAAGATACCTGCAATACATCAATCAACCACTACCGTAGAAAGTCATTGCCTGGCCGCGGGCTTAGCCGAAGAAATTTTTTCAAATACATGGGGGCCGGCATCGCCACTTACTTTGTGTGGACCGACTACTTGGCGTCAGAAAGCCTCTCCCGGCTTTCGGAAACCGGTATGCCGGCAGCCCCCGATACGCTATCTTCCTGGATTCACGTATCGGCAACCGGTGCCATCACGGTTTTTACCGGTAAGGTGGAAGTTGGGCAAAATATTCGTACCTCCCTGACACAAGTGGTGGCAGAAGAGCTTTTCGTACCGATCTCCACAATTAGCCTGATTATGGGAGATACCGCCCGAACCCCTTACGACCGGGGAACCTACGGCAGCCTGACCACCCCACAGATGGCGCCAATTCTCCGAAAGGCCGCCGCAAGTTTGCGGGAGATCCTGCTTCAGGAGGCGCGGAAGGAGTGGAAACTGGGTGAAGTCGAACTAAAGCTGGAAAAAGGTTCCGTAAAGCACCCCACAAATGGAAAACAATTGGGCTACGGTAGCCTGGCAAACGCCAAACAGCTGCTACTTCCAATGAATGAAAACGTACGGACCATCGATCCCACAAAATGGACCGTGGCGGGCACCCCTGTAAAAAAAATAAATGGAGTGGATTTTGTTCGCGGCAAGCATCGCTATGTTTCGGACATGGTGGTACCGGATATGCTTTACGGAAAAGTGCTCCGCCCCCCGGCTTATGGAGCAAAGCTGATTCGTGCCAATGTCGATGCCGCTGCCACTATACCTGGGGTTCGGGTAGTGCAGCAAGGAGATTTTATCGGCGTCGTTGCCAAAAATTCCCGAACTGCGGCCATGGCCCTTGCGACGATAGAAGCCGAATGGGAACGTTCCCCTCAGGTAGCAGGCGCCGCGTTATTTGACCATTTGAAGCGCACGGGAGAACCAGGAAATGCGGTACCCTCCGAAATCACAGCTGCCTACGAATTCGCCTCCCTGAAGCTGGAACAAGAATTTAAAATAGACTATATCGCACATGTACCCCTGGAGCCCAGGGCGGGCCTGGCTCGGTGGAAGGACGGTTCTCTGGAAGTGTGGACCGGTACGCAGCGACCCTTTGGCGTACAGGAAGAGTTGGAACGGGCTTTTTCCATTCCCAAGGAAAAAATCCGGGTTTACATGCCCGATACGGGCTCTGGGTACGGAGGAAAGCATACCGGTGAAGCGGGAATAGAAGCCGCTATGCTCGCCAAGGCGGTAGGCAAACCAGTAAAGGTTACCTGGACCAGGGAAGAAGAATTTAAGTGGGCGTATTTCCGGCCGGCGGGATTGATACAGGTGAGGGCAGCGGTGGACGGCAGCCGCCTTTCCTCTTGGGAGTTTCACAATTACAATTCGGGAGGAGCAGGCATCAACTCCCCGTACCTTGGTGCCACGAAATACGAGCAATACCACCGCTCCGATTCGCCCTTGCGGCAAGGATCTTACCGGGCCTTGGCTTCTACGGCCAATATTTTCGCCATGGAATCCACCATCAACGACCTTGCCCAAATGGTTCGGGCCGACCCCATGGAATTTCGACTGAAAAACCTGCAAGACGAACGCCTAAAATCCGTCATCAAAACAGCCGGACAGGCCTTTGACTGGAACCGGGAAAAACCGGCATCTAACCACGGGTTTGGTATGGCATGCGGTGCGGTAAAAGGCGGGTTTGTTGCTACCTTTGCCGAGGTGGCGGTAGATCCAAATACACGGGAACTGCGGGTTATTTCTGCCGTAACGGCCTTCGAGTGTGGGGCAATTCTCAATCCGCGACACCTGGAAAGCCAGGTCACCGGATGCGTTTTGCAAGGCCTGGGTGGAGCGCTTTTCGAAGCCGTGGAATTTGACGACGGAAATGTATCCAATGCGTTTCTGTCTTCGTACCGGGTGCCCCGTTTCAAGGATATTCCCCAAACAAAAGTACTGCTGGTTAACCGAAAAGACCTTCCATCATCTGGTGCCGGAGAGGCGCCTATTGTCTGCATCGCTCCAGCCATTCGGAATGCCATTGACGATGCTGTGGGTGTAAAACTCTACCGGCTTCCCATGGTGCCTTCCGGACGGGTGCCGAACGCCTGAATGTCCCAGGGGTATTAATCGATCTTGGAACGGTATCGTCTCTTTGTTTAGAGAATGTATTGGGACAAATCCCGGTTTTTTACCAGTGAACTGAGTCTTTCCTGCACCATCTCTTTGGTAATCATGATCTTGCTATTCGGTCCGATACTATCGGGTACGTCGAAAAGAAAATCGTTTAACAGGTGGCTCATGACGGTATGAAGCCTGCGCGCCCCAATGTTCTCCACTTCTTCGTTGATGCTAAACGCGAGAGCTGCAATTTCTTGAATGGCCTCGTCGGTGTATTCCAAGTAGACCTGTTCTGCTTCAAACAAGGCCTGGTATTGTTTGGTCAGCGCATTTTTGGGCTCTTTTAAGATGCGGTAGAAATCATCCTGTGTCAGGCTGGATAGCTCCACCCGAATCGGAAACCTTCCTTGCAATTCAGGAATGAGATCTGAAGGCTTACTCACGTGAAAGGCACCGGCAGCGATAAACAGTACGTGATCGGTGTGCACCAGTCCGTATTTGGTATTCACAGCACTGCCCTCCACGATGGGCAACAAATCTCGTTGGACACCCTCCCGGCTGACGTCGGGTCCACCACCGGACTTTCGGGATCCGGAGGCTATTTTGTCAATCTCGTCGATGAAAATGATACCATTATTTTCCGCCAGCCGGATGGCCTGCTCCTTCACCTCATCGAAATCGATCAATTTGGAAGCCTCTTCTTCCATCAGGATTTTTCGCGCTTCTCCGATGCTCACTTTTCGTTTTTTGGTCCGTTTGGGCATCATGTTGCTGAGCATGTCCTGCAGGCCCGCCATGCTGGCTTCATCCATCATGCCGTTGCCGATCATTCCGATTCCCGAAGGGGCAGACTGCTTGACATTGATTTCGATTTTTCGGGTTTCCAATTCGCCGTTTTTCAATTTCTCACGAAATCGTTCGCGGGTCCGTTCGTTTAATTCCTGCTCTGAAGCCTGATCAGGGTTGAAATTTTCTTTGGTTACCGTGCCCGTAAATCCCGTCCCCTTGACGGGCGGAATCAGTATGTCCAGCAGCATGTCTTCGACAATCAGGGCTGCTTTTTCCTTTACTTCTTCGTTTTTTGATTCTTTTACCAAATTGATGGCATGCTCGACCAGATCCCGAACCATGGATTCAACATCACGGCCCACATACCCCACTTCCGTAAATTTCGAGGCTTCCACTTTTGTAAAAGGGGCATTGGCAATTTTTGCCAGTCTGCGCGCAATCTCGGTTTTGCCTACCCCGGTGGAACCAATCATAAGGATGTTGTTTGGAACGATGTCTTTTTGCAGGTCAGACTTGACCATGAGTCGTCGGATCCTGTTTCTCAGCGCAATGGCAACGTTTCTTTTTGCATCTGTCTGTCCAATGATGTATTTATCCAGTTCCGCAACAATCTGCTTCGGTGTCAAATGGTTCATGTCGTTTGTTTTTTAGTTGGATCCGGCTTTGTTGGCATCGGTGTCAAAGGTAAACTTGACCGGATGATCCACTGTTTCGGGAAGAAGTGCGATATCCAACACCTCGCTTACGTGATCGACAAAATGGAAGGTGACCCCTTTCAGGTAACTTTCATCGATTTCTTCGATGTCCCGCTGGTTTCGTTTGCAAAGCAAAACGTCTTTGATGCCGGCGCGTTTTGCCGCCAGGATCTTTTCCTTAATCCCGCCTACAGGCATTACTTTTCCCCGTAGCGTTATTTCGCCCGTCATCGCTAACTTGGATTTCACCTTGCGCTGGGTGTAGACCGACGCAATGGCGGTCAGCATGGTGATACCAGCCGAGGGACCATCTTTTGGCACGGCACCGGCAGGTACGTGGATGTGCAAATCGTACTGATCAAATACCCGGTGATCGATGTTCAGCGTGTCGGCCTGGGATTTAAGGTAGGAGATGGCCGTCATGGCCGACTCTTTCATTATATCTCCCAATTGGCCGGAAAGCGTCAATTTGCCTTTTCCCCGGCTTATACTCGCTTCTATAAACAGAATTTCTCCGCCTACGGAGGTCCAGGCCAGACCTGTAACCACACCGGCAAGTGAATTGTCCTGATAAATTTCTTTATCAAAGATCTCTCCTCCCAGGATTTTCCGAACCATCTGTGGGGTGATCTTTTTCTGGTACGGTTCTTCCATTGCAATGGATTTGGCGATGTTGCGCACCAACTTTCCTATTTGTCGTTCCAGTGTTCGAACGCCGGATTCACGGGTATAGTCTTCGATAATTTTGACGAGGGCCGCGTTCGAAAAGGAAATGTCCCTGGCTTTTAGCCCATGCTCCTTTCGTTGTTTGGGGACCAGGTGTTTTTTGGCAATTTCTACTTTTTCTTCCAGGGTGTAGCCGGTCACTTCGATGATCTCCATCCGGTCTCGGAGCGCAGGCTGCAAGGTTTCCAGCGTGTTGGCCGTTGCTATAAATAGCACTTTGGACAGATCGTATTCCACATCCAGGAAATTATCCACAAAGGCATTGTTCTGCTCCGGGTCCAATACCTCCAAAAAGGCCGAGGATGGATCGCCTCGGAAATCGGAACTCAATTTGTCGATTTCATCCAAAACGAAAACCGGGTTGGATGATTTGCCCTTTTTCATGTTTTGAATGATTTTTCCAGGCATGGCTCCTACATAGGTCTTGCGGTGCCCGCGGATTTCTGCCTCATCATGCAATCCCCCCAGGGACATCCGCACGTACTTTCTCCCCAATGCTTTGGCAATCGACTTGCCCAGGGAAGTCTTCCCCACACCGGGAGGGCCGTAAAGGCAAAGAATGGGGCCTTTGAGGTCGTTTTTTAGTTTTAATACGGCCAGGTATTCGATGATTCGTTCTTTCACCTTGTCCAGGCCCGAATGATCCCGGTCCAGGATTCTTTTGGCCCGTTTCAGATCAAAGTTATCCGACGTAAACTCGTTCCATGGGAGCTCTACCAATACCTCGGCATAGTTGAGCGAAATGGGGTATTCTGCCGCGGCCGGATTCATCCGCAGGATTTTATCCAGCTCTTTTTCAAATTGTACGGCCACTTCTTTGGGCCACTTTTTCTTTTTACCCTTCGCGCGCAGCTCTTCTACCTCTTTTTCCGGTCCTTCTTCGCCCAGTTCGGTTTGCAGGACTTTCATTTGCTGCCGGAGAAAATAGTCCCGCTGCTGCTGATCGATATCTGTATGGACTTTTTTCTGAATCTCACTTTTGAGCTCCAACATTTGGATGTCCTTCATCATGAATTCCAGCAAGAGCGTGGCCCGATCGATGCCATCGTTGATCTCCAGCAGGCGTTGTTTGGATTCTACCGGAGCGTTGATGTTGGATGAAAGAAAATGCGTTAGAAAAGGCGTGCTGTCGATGTTGTCCAAGGCTACCTGCGCCTCACGGGGAATTTCCGGGTTTAGTTGCAAAATTTTGAAGGCCGCTTCTTTCAGGGATTGTTCCAGCGCTTCGATTTTTTCGCTGTTTTGCGGAAAGGTTTCTTCCAGATACCGCACATTTGCCTGAAAATAGGGGTCTTCCGAGAGTTCACTCTCGATTTCAAACCGTTTTTTTCCTTGAATGATGATGGTCGTATTGCCATCGGGCAATACAATCATTTTTATAATCTTCGCCAATGTACCGACATGGTAAATGTCCTCCCAGGAAGGATCCTCCATGTTGGGGTTTTTCTGGGCGCACACCCCAATCAGCTTATCGCCTTTTTGGGCTTTTTTTACGAGTTTGATGGAGCGTTGTCGGCCTACCGTGATTGGGATGACCACGCCTGGGAACAGTACGGTGTTTCGTACGGATAAAATCGAAATTTCTTTGGAAAGATCTTCCTCCGTTAATGTGCCTTCGTCCTCGTCGTCAGTAATCAGTTGTATCAGATCCCCTTCGCCAGAATAATCGCCCAATATTAATGAATGATATAGTTGATTGTCGTTATTGTTCATACAGACATAATGACAGACAGTCTGTCACGTTATTTTTTTAATATACAAAAAAACTCCCTTCTTCCGGAGATACGAATAAAATGTCCAAGGCGTATGCCAAGTTGCTTTGCGGATCAAATTGTCAGGCAACCCTTGGCTCCAGCCAAAATACAACCGGACTAAAACTAAACGCTTTTCCAGTCACATTCGTCAGGTTCCGGTAAACAACTTTAGGATATCGTTGCCAATGGCAAACACCATGATCGCCAGCAGTAAGACCATGCCCACTTTTTGCGCATTTTCTAAAAAGCGATCGGAAGGACTTCTACCGGATACCATCTCGTACAATAAAAACATGACGTGACCCCCATCCAGTGCCGGTATCGGAAGCAAATTCATGAACGCCAAAATCATGGAAATGAGCCCGGTGATGGACCAAAACTTTGTCCAGTCCCAGGTGGAGCCATAAAATTTCGCCATGCCTATCGGTCCGCTTACGTTTTTAGCCGAAACCTCTCCGGTAAACATTTTCCCCATTGCCCGGGCGTTGATGATGACCACACTGAAGGCCCTTTCTGTCCCTATTGGGATTGCCTGCGCAAAGGAGTATTTCTTTTTTACCGGTTCGAGAAGGTTTTCTGCCGCGATGCCAATCGTGCCTTCCTCGCTGACTGCTACTTGAGCGATGAGCTCCTGTTGGTCGCGCTCCAGCGTGAGTGCCACTTCCCCACCTTTGTGCTCCTCCAGGGCGGCCTGCAACTCATCAAAGTAATAAATATCGGTGTCATTTACTGCCAGAATTTTGTCCCCGGCCTTTACACCGGCATTTTTAGCGGTACCATCCGGCATGACATCCAATACGGCAAATGGAAACCGGATTTGGATGAAGTTAGACATGCTTTCTTCGTTGGAAAAGGAATTGATAAATCCGCGGGGTATGGATATTTTCATGCGCTCCCCATTGCGTTCGATGGTGTAATAGCCATCGGAGCTGAGCAGGGCGTCTCCACTGCTGATGTCGTTCAACGACTCGTAGGGGATACCGTTGATATCCAAAATTTTGTCCCCTTTTTGCAGGCCGATTTGCTCGCCGATATCATAAGCTACAATCCCGTGTTCGATCACCTGATCGCGGGAATAATAGGTTTCGCCATTATTGTAGACCAGAAAGACGAAGACAATGACGCCAGTCACGACGTTTACAATAATGCCCGCCAACATGACGATCAATCGTTGCCAGGCAGGTTTGGATCGAAATTCCCAGGGTTGGGGTTCAGACGCCATTTGTTCGGCATCCAGGGATTCGTCCACCATTCCAGATATTTTTACAAAGCCTCCCAGAGGAATGGCTCCTATCGAATATTCGGTCCCTTTCCATTGAAAGCCGGCAATTTTTGGTGGAAAGCCGATGGAAAACTTTTCCACACGCATCCCAAACAGCTTTGCTGCCAGTAAATGCCCCATTTCGTGCAGCCCTACCAAAATTGACAAGCCCAGTAGCAGTTGTGCTACCATTATTAATGTATCCATTCCTTAAAATCTACTGATGATTTCCTCTGATAATTTTCTAGTTTCCTTATCGGTTTGGATGAGGTCATCCAAACTTGGCGTCTTAATAAAACCAATTTTCTCCATAGTCTGTTCAATCAGGTCAGACATTTCCAGAAACTTAATTCGGTCCTGCAAAAATGCTGCCACTGCCATTTCGTTGGCAGCATTGAGTGAACAAGCGGTATTTCCTCCTTTTTCCAATGCATTGTAAGCCAGTCTGAGGTTTCGGAATGTCTCCTCATCGGCCTGCTCAAACTCCAGATTGGGATAGTTTGCGAAGTCAAACCTTGGGAAAGATGATTTGATACGGTCGGGGTAGGACAATGCAAATTGTATAGGGATACGCATATCCGGCAGTCCAAGTTGCGCTTTCATCGATCCGTCTTCAAATTGTACCAGGGAGTGAATGATGGATTGGGGATGAACAACCACCTCAATTTGGTTGGTTTCAAGCCCAAACAACCATTTGGCTTCAATTACCTCCAAACCTTTGTTCATTAGAGAAGCAGAATCAATGGTGATTTTGGCACCCATGTCCCAATTGGGATGTTTTAGGGCTTGTTCTTTGGTCACTCCTGCCAGAAAAGACCGGTCTTTACCCCGGAACGGGCCGCCAGAAGCGGTAAGGATTATTTTTTCGATCGGGTTATGAAATTCCCCCACCAGGCATTGGAAGATGGCAGAGTGTTCCGAGTCTACCGGATAAATGTTGACGGCCTTTTCCCTGGCCAGACGGGTGACCAGATCTCCAGCCACCACCATGGTCTCTTTGTTGGCCAGCGCGATGGGCTTTCCGGCGGCAATCGCCCGTAACGTAGGAATGAGGCCGGCATAGCCTACCAGGGCCGTCAATACGATATCAATGGAGTCCATTTCCACAATGGATGCAATGGCATCTTGTCCGGTGTATACTTTGATGGGGTAGGCCGAGAGGCGTTGTGTTACCTCCTGATACAAGCCTTCGTTTCCAATCACCACCGCATTGGGCTGGAACTGAATGGCCTGCTCAATGAGTAGCTCTTTATTGTTTTGTGCGGTTAATACCTCGGCCTGAAATTTTTCGGGGTGTTGTTGGATGACTTCCAAGGCCTGGGTACCAATGCTTCCTGTGGAACCCAGGATAGCGACTCGTTTAATTGTAGACATGGGGTTTTCTTACTTTAGTCAAAAAGTGTGCTGCTGTATCCGGCAGCTTCAGTCGAAACTACTGACAAATTTACAAGGTAAAAACAGTTTTCCCTGTTTTTTTTGTGCTTTTTACAGAATCTCTTTTTTTGGCATAAAATTAGGATACGAAAAGGGGTAGCGTTCTTACGATAGTTCGTGCTAATTTATGTTAAAATCCCAACGTAAACGGGGAACCTTTCCGTTTAATCCATTTAACACCAATTGTGGAGTCATGCAAAGAAGCTATTTTGTTGTTGCCATCATTTCCTTTGTAGGAGGAATCCTAGGTGCCTGGTCTTATTCCAGCCTGATGCAAGACCGCAGCGCAATCGTTCCGAACCAGGAGTGGAACGAAAACCTCGGATACCGTACCTCCCGCATGGAGGAAAATCGGGAAAAACTTTCGGAAACAACTGTCCAAAACCCGCCGAGCGTTCCGGACTCCTTCGTGGAGGCCTCGGAGAAGAGTACCGGATCGGTGGTATTTATCAAAAATTTTTCGGGACAGGACTCCCGGCGGTATAGTATTTTTGATTATTTCTTCAGGCAGGGGGTGCCCCAGCAAACGGTAAGTACCGGATCAGGCGTGATTTTTTCCGAAGACGGCTACATCATCACCAACAATCACGTCGTGGAGCGGGCCGAAACCATCGAAGTTGTTCACAAAAAGCGAACGTATAAGGCCAGTCTAATTGGCTCGGATGCCAACACCGATATCGCCGTTTTGAAAATTGAAGCACGTGGGCTTCCCGCAATAAAGATCGGTAGCAGCCGATCCCTTCAAATCGGTGAGTGGGTGCTGGCAGTAGGGAATCCGTTTAATCTCACCTCCACCGTTACCGCTGGCATTGTTTCGGCGAAAGAAAGGCAGATCAACATTATGGGAGGGGAATTTCCCCTGGAGTCATTTATTCAAACGGACGCCCCCATCAACCCTGGAAATTCTGGCGGTGCGCTGGTCAACGATCGGGGGGAATTGGTCGGAATCAATACCGCCATCTTAAGCCGCACGGGTTCCTACACCGGGTATGGGTTTGCCGTCCCGGTAGATATCGCGACCAAGATTGCCAACGATTTGATTCAGTACGGAGAAGTGCAGAAAGCCATTCCAGGACTGGAAGTAAACGAGATAACTCCCGAATTGGCGGAGGAAATGGGATTAAAATCCCTGGATGGCGTGGTGGTCTCGCACGTCATCCGAAGTGGTGCGGCGGAAAAATCAGGCATGCGGGTAGAAGATGTCATTGTTAACATTGACGGTAACCGTATTTCCGGGAAGGGGAGTTTCGAAGAAGCTCTTTCCTATTATTACCCGGGGGATAAAATAACGGTGGATTACCTGAGGGACAATGTACTCCGGACATCCGAACTGACTCTGCAAAACCTGCTCGGAGGAACTGGCGTAATCAAACGTTCGTTTTACTCTTCTCCGCTGTTAGGGGCAAAGCTTGAAGCCATCAATGCCATCGAGATGGATCGATTTGATTTGGATTATGGGGTAAAAATTTCCACCATGACGAGGGGATACCTCCGAGACCTGGGTTTGGGCGAGGGATTTATTTTGACACATATCAACGAAACCCCCGCAACGGACCCGGAGGAGGTCGGGCGATTTCTTGAAGATTACAGCGGTAGATTGGTACTCGAAGGCAGAACGCCCGGTGGGCAACCGTTCATTCAATCCTACAGCGTTCAGTAGCAGAATACTGAATTTTCTACTCGTCTCCGTCGGAAGAAATTACTCGTATCGGTTGATCGGGCTTGGGGTAGGCCAACCGTGCCAGTTTTTGGCCGAGGTGGTATGAATCCAGTCCAGATACGGTTACGGTCCCCAACGCCTGAAGATCGATAAAACCGTCTTCTCCCAGGGCGTTTTCCTGTACGTAGACGTGTTCGATGTTGGCGATTATTAAAACCGTATTATTCACCGACAGGCGTACTTGTTCTTCCATCGTGCAGCCCACCTGCAGGGGACTTCCAGCGACGTATGGAGCCGGAAACCCGTCTTTGTATTCTTCCTTGAGTCCGGTCGCTTTAAACTCGGAATTAGGCCAGCGAGCACCGCAATGGTGCGCCTCTTTGTAAAAACTCTCCGTGACGTGGTTTAGGGTAAAGTCTCCATTGTGGACAATATTTCCAAGTGAGTGCCGCTCGCCTGTAGGGGGACGGAAAAGTACGCCTACTAGTGGTGGGCTGGCACCTATGTGGAAAACCTGGGAAAAGGGGGCCAGATTTGTTTCCCCTGTTTCCTCGTTGAAGGTTCCGATAAGGTTTAAACTCTTGTACCCGCTCAAGCAATTGACAAAATCTCGCCTGAAGTTCTTATCGGCGTCAAGAATGGCTTTTTTGGAAAAATGCTTCATTAGGTTAAGATAGCTTCTTCGATCGTGTCGCAATAGCTGATATCCAGGTTTTCGATAATATTGCCCGGATTGTTTTCAATTATTTGTTTTTTCGCGATCATCACCATCTTTTCAAACCATTTCTCTGCGGGAAGTATTTTGCGATGAACCGTGATGCCTTGAAAGTACATCTCTTTTTTCCAGTCCAGGAAATACCATTCCATGCTCGGCTGATGAAAGGCACGAAGCGCACGTTTGTCAAAAATAAATTTGTAAAAAGAACCGTTTTTCACCAGTGCGGATATTTTGTGAAACGTGTCCTTAAAGTCTTCTATTGGTACGTAATCCACCAACAATTCGCAAATGATTATTCCACGGGATTCATCGACAAATACCTTGGCATATCTCCCTTCGAAAGACAGGTCAAAGTTTTCCATCGCTGATTTGTTTAGGGTGTCGTTCATGGTAACCTTTGTTTACATCAAATACCTGTTAATTTACGGAATACTTACCTAATAGATTTAGTGAAAAGAGCTTTTTCTTTGTTTTTTCTCGTTTTCTACTTCTTCTTTGAAATTCCCCAGGTCTTCTTCCAGCTTAATGGCGTAGTCAATCGTTGTTCTCATTAATTCCTGTTGGGCCTCTATTTGTTCTTTTAATCGGGAAAGCTCGCGGTTCATGTCAGCGAGTTTCTCCTCGTAGGCTTTTCGCAATCGCTCTTTCTCAAGCTGAGCTTTTTTCAGCTCCGCTTTAAAGATCAAGAATGATTCAGGTGGGGTCCTCATACGTTTACTAATTTTATTCAGGGACAATACCCTTATCTATCTACACTTTGTTCAACCTAAATGTTGCAAAAATACAACCCTTTCACCGGATACTCGACATTCCTCCGTCTATTTTTAGCACCTGTCCGGTGATCCAGGAAGAGCTATCGGATAATAAAAAGTGGATGGCCGCTGCAATATCATCGACTGTCCCGAAGCGTCCCAGCGGATGCCGTTTCCCGGCCGCCTCTTTCTTTTCTGGTGTGGAAAGCAAGACTTGTGCAAGTGGTGTATCCGTGAGTGAGGGAGCCACGGCATTTACCCGGATGCCGTTCGAAGCCCATTCCGCTGCCAAAGATCGGGTTAGACCCTCGACTGCCCCTTTGGCCCCGGCAATGGAAGAATGAAATCCCAATCCAGTTTGTACCGCAACCGTACTTACCAGCACGACAGAAGCTCCAGAGGATTTTTTGAGCGGACGCTGAAGCGCCTGCAACACCTTGATTGCTCCCAGGTAATTGATTTCGAGGTCATTTCTGAAATCGTCCAGACCGAATCGGTGAAAGGGTTTTAGTTGTATGGTACCGGGACAATAAAGTACTCCGTGGACAACTTCGGGTATGCCTTCAATTTCTGTAAAGTCTGAACGCACGTCCAATTTTTGACTGCCTTCCTGAGAACGGGAGTAGGTAAATACCTCTGCCCCGGCCGCCTGCAGTATCTCTTTTACCTGCGCTCCGATTCCACTGTTTCCACCAATGATTACTATATTTTTGTCCTTCATAAGTTTTTCCTCCTTTACCTTAGTATAATGAATAAAACATCAAATTGTTTGCCAGTACAAGCCCTTTAAAAAAATCTCCCATCAAAACCGATTGATGGGAGACACAATTACTCCGGTTGGGAAACGAGCCAGAATACACCTTATTCGTTCGATTACCGGGGAAGTTCCAGGTATTTGAGAAATTCGTTTCGTTTTTGTGCCGAATGTTCAAACTGTCCGCTGTAAAACGACGTGACGGTACTGCTGCTGGTGTCCCGGACACCCCTGCTTGACACACACATGTGGTCGGCATCCAAAATAACGGCCACATCTTCGGTGCCCAATGCAGCTTTTAACTCGTTTCCAATTTGCACGGTCAACCGTTCCTGTACTTGCGGTCGCTTGGCATAGTATTGAACGATGCGATTAATTTTGGATAAACCAATGACGTGCCCATTAGAAATATACGCCACGTGCGCTTTTCCGTAGATTGGGACAAAATGGTGCTCGCAATGAGAGTAGAACGTGATGTCTTTTTCGACCAACATTTCGCTGTAACGAAACTTATTCTCAAAAAGCTTGGCGTCCGGTTTGTTTCTAGGATCCAAACCACTAAAAACCTCCTTCACAAACATCTTTGCGACCCGTTTCGGTGTTCCTTTCAGGCTGTCGTCTGTCAGGTCCAAACCCAAAATGTACATGATCTCCTTAAAATGTTTTTCAATCAGCTCCATTTTCAGGTCATCATCCATCTCAAATGCGTCCTCCCGAAGGGGGGTGTCGTGAGAGGACGCCATGTGCTCGTCGCCCAATTCCTCTATGGTCTGATTGAGATCAATTCCCGCTGAATTCAACAAAGTTTCTTTCTGTTTCATATAATCGAACTGTTAAGTCGTATTTTTTTTCAATTTTATTTCTCAAAATATGCCAAATAACCACAGCAATGTTTTCCGCAGTTGGGTTAAGATTTTTAAATTCATCCGTATCTAAATTTAGGTTTTTGTGATCAAACTTATCGGTGACATGCGCTCGGATCAGATCTTTCAGCAATTTCATGTCGTATACATACCCGGTATCCGGATCAACCGGACCCGAGACCTTTACAATCAAATCGTAATTATGCCCGTGGTAATTGGGATTGTTGCATTTTCCGAAAACCTCCTGATTTTTATCATCCGACCAGGCTGGATTGTGCAGTCGGTGGGCGGCATTGAAGTGTTCTTTTCGGTAGATTGATAATTTCATAGTTTCTCTAACCGGATTATCCGTTTATTTGTTCACTTTATTTTTGCAAAAACTCAACAAAATAACCTGCAAAGCACACCTTCACCAGCGGAACAATTCCTCGGAAAAAGGCATACCCTTCGTTCCAGTGAGTTCATTGCCAAGCCAAAGAACACCTGAATAAGGCGGTTGGGTTCAAAATACTATAAATTATCAGCCAATGGGAAAAAAACTAAAAAAATGAACGCAAATTAAATTATTTTTCAATCCGGACTGTTATTCCAACCAGTGGGCAGGGGATCTCGTGGCACCATGCCTGAACCAGTTTTAGTGAATATGAGGAAAAAACTAGTCGTTTGTTTGTTTTTGATCGCCAGTCCGGTACTTTCTTTCGGCGACGCTCACCTGGTTCAGCCGGGTCCAACGTCTGTTGAGCCGATGGAACGATCGGTCACGGAAAAGAACCTGGAATTGCTTGAACGCATCTGGGAGAATGTACGGCAGGATGCGGGCTCCCTCCGAAAGGAAGTTTTACAACGTGCCCTCAGTGGTTACCACCTGTTGGCAGAGAAGGGTATGTTGGCGGAGGGGAAACCCCTCACGCTGGTCGATTTCGATCTTCCCTCAACAGAAAAACGCTTATGGATCATCGACATGGAAGCCAAAACCCTGAAGCATGCCTCGTTGGTGGCGCATGGACGGAATTCCGGGGATTTGCTTGCGACCAATTTTTCGAATACGCCCGATAGTTACATGAGCAGCCTGGGTTTTTACTTGACCGGAGAAAAATACATCGGTAAACATGGGGTCTCCTTGCGGCTGGACGGGCTGGAAAAAGGTATCAACGACAAAGCCAGAGCCAGGGCCATTGTCATCCATTCGGCAGATTATGCCACCGAAGAGTTTGTTGCGAGCTACGGTCGATTGGGAAGGAGTCTGGGTTGTCCGGCACTTCCTCACGAAAACTTCGAAGGGGTGATTGCGTTGATTCAAGACAAAAGCTGCCTGTACATTCATGCCGACCAGCCTTTTTACCAGGAAAAATCAATTTTCGCTGCGGAGGCGGCCTTCGAGCAGGGGTTGGCGCAGCAAGTGCAATAGTTCCGTATCTCGGTTGTAAATATCCTTGCGCACGTTGTCACGGCCATTGGAATCTGTCCAAATGGTCAGATAAAGTATAATGACAGGTATTTTCCTGTTCAACATCACAACCTGTTCGTTTTTTTGTTGCATAGCGCTTCGAATGCGTTCATCTGTCCATAGCGGCCGGTCTTTTAACAACAATTGGGCTAATTCAAACGGTTTTTGGATGCGAATACAGCCGGAACTCAGGGCCCGGTCTTCCCGGTAAAACAATTCCCGTGACGGCGTATCGTGGATGTATACGTCGTATTGGTTGGGAAACATAAACTTGACGGAACCGAGTGAGTTGGCAGGTCCCGGGTCCTGTCGGATAAGGTAGGGAAAATTGCTTCCCGTCATGTCATCCCATTTTATTTCGTCGGGGTTAATTTCCCTTCCGGAATGGTCCAGAATCCGCATATTTTTTTGCGAAAGATACGCGTTGTTTTTTCGTACCGAAGGCAACACGTCGTTTTTCAAGATGGTAGGAGGGATGGTCCAGGTGGGGCTAAAGACCAGGTAGCTCATAGCAGCGTTGAATACCGGTGTCTTCCGGTAGGTTTTTCCAACAATGGCATTTGAGTGGAGCAGGGTGTCCTGCTCACTGATAAAATCCATGGAATACCCGGCAATATTGACCAGGATAAACTCCTGCAGCGTGGTGTCCGGAAGCCAGCGAAGGCGTTCCATGTTTACTGCTAGCTTGTTCATTAGGATTTCGGCGCTCTGATTGAGTGCCTCCAGGGTGCCCCTCCCGATGACCCCATCTGCCTGGAGGCCATTTCTTCGCTGAAAGTTTTTTACGCCCATGGCCAGGATACTGTCGTACAAGTCATCCCGACCGGTTGCTACCGGATGCATTTCCAGGTCTTTCCAAAAAATCAATTTTTCCCGAACGGTCGGAATCTGAGAATATCGTTGGCCGATTTCCAAGGGTTTTTCGGTGGTAGGTATGGGCTCGTTTTGGTCCGTATATTCCCTGGCCAACGCTGCATATTTTTTCATGGAAGTACGCATTCTGTCGTAAATAGGGAATTTTGGACGCAGACTAAAGAGTTCCTCGCGTACCTTTTTGGTAGCCAGGGCACGGTTTAATTTTTCCAGCACCCGTGGTTCGTGTCTCTTGGTTTGAATGTTCCAAACGCCCTTTACGTGTTCGGGATGAATTTTTCCCTGGTACAAGTGGTGGGCATACCCGATGAAGGCATCGCTTAACAGAACATCGAGTAGGGCAAGCTCCCGCTCTCTGAGTAGTCCGGTGTCGAAAAAACGGGCAATTAGTTCACTGATCGGCAAAAGGTGATAATCTTCCGGAAGTAACCCATCAAAACCTGCCTGCCCGATAAGTTGCCACAACTCTAGTGCTTCGCAGGTAGGCTCCTGCTGGGCAGACCAGGCCGGTGCGAAGGCCCTCTCCGAATAAAATGTGAGTAGGTGGGATTTGGCGTGTATCGGAGAATGCCCAAAAATTGTGTTTGTTTGTGTTTCGTCTCGTTCCAGGATTGACCGTATTTCCGAGGCGGTGCCGGCATTATTCGGTAGGGCTAAAACGGATGCGTGCGCCACCGTCAGGCAGGCCACCAGGAAAGGTAGGCGGAATCGGAGGCGAAAAGAGGCATTCATACGGCGGGAAAATTCCGGTACCGGTTGCCGGTGTCCCAGGCATCTTTTATCATGCCCAGGAATGCATCCATTTTTGCGAGGGGAATCATGTTTGGTCCGTCACTCAGGGCTTTAGCAGGTTCCGGATGGGTCTCGATAAAAAATCCGTCTACGCCGGCTGCAGCCGCTGCCCGCGCAAGGTAGGGCGCCATTTGCCGCTGTCCCCCACTGCTACCCTGGTTGGCACCGGGTTGCTGTACGCTGTGCGTGACATCAAACACCACGGGGGCGAATTGACGCATGATGGGTAATGCGCGCATGTCTACCACCAGGTTGTGATAGCCCAGAGAAAACCCCCTTTCGGTCAGGCACACATTGAGGTTACCGGTACTGCGGATTTTATCCACGGCAAACTGCATGTCTTCCGGAGCCATGAATTGACCTCTTTTTATCTTGATGGCCTTTCCGGATTTTCCGGCTGCCAGCAAAAGGTCTGTTTGCCGGCACAAAAATGCCGGTATCTGTATCACGTCTACCACAGCTGCGACGGCTTCAACCTGATAACTTTCGTGTACATCCGTTACCAGGGGTAGGTGTAGGGCTTCTCCCACCTCCTGCAGTACCTTTATCGACTGATCGAAACCAATCCCCCGGAATGAGCTTCCGGAGGTGCGATTGGCCTTGTCAAAAGAAGCTTTAAAAACGTAGTCAAAACCATGCTTCTGTGCGTAGGATTTGACCTTGCTGCCAATTTCGAGACAGATCTCTTTGCTTTCCACGGCGCAGGGGCCGGAAAACAAAACAGGCCGGTCGGTTCCTAGTGTTACGGACGCGCCGATGCGCATGGTATGTGTGGGGCTACTCATTGTTTGTTGGGTTGGTGCCGGTAGGGTCTAGCCGGGAGTTTTCGGAAAGGAGGCCGGGCAGTTTGCCCTGCGCATACAAAATAAGGTCTGCCACTTCTCGAAAGACGCCTTTCCCTCCCCCTTTTCTGCACACGTAGTCTACCTTGTCCAGGATATACGGCATGGCATCTGAGGGGGCAGCAGAGAAACCCACCCGTTGCAGCAGGTCCAGGTCTATCAAATCGTCTCCAATGTAGGCGACTTCGGCTGGCAGGATGCCTTTGTCGGATAGAATTTCGGATAGCGCCCCCCATTTGTCTGTTAGTCCGTGTCGGTGAAAGTCCACGTTCATTTGCTCACACCTTATTTTGGATACAGCTACATCGCGGCCCGAAAGTACGCCTACCTGTATGGTTGCATCCCGCAGGTACCGAAGGATTTGGCCGTCTTTTACCTGAAAGGACTTGTATTCCATGCCGTTGTTATCCAGAATAATGCCCCCGTCGGTCAATACGCCGTCCAGGTCTGTGACCAGCATCCGGATGGGTTTTGCACGGTCAAGGAGTTCGTTTGGAATATGGCTGAAATAACGCATTATCGTTTGTTTTTCCATTGTATGGAGTAAAGATCCAATCTTCGCTGTGCCAAATTTCGTACGCTTCCCGCTTTTCGTAGTTTCGTCAGCAAATCCAGATCCACGTCTGCCACGATGGTCGTTTCGGTATTGAGCGAGGCTTCCGCAATGATCGCATCGTGCGGAAACGAAAAGTCGGAGGGCGAATAAATGGCAGCCTGGGAATGCTGTATGTCCATGTTTTCAACCCGTGGAAGATTACCAACGGAGCCGGTTATGGCCACGTAGCACTCGTTTTCGATGGCCCGGGATTTGGCGCAGGTGCTTACCCGAAGGTAGGCATTTTTTGTATCCGTCCAAAAAGGGACAAAGAGGATATCCATCTCCTTTTCCGCCAAAATCCGGCTGAGCTCTGGGAATTCCACATCGTAGCAGATCAATATGCCAACCTTTCCGGCATCGGTATCGAATACCTTGATTCCATTCCCTCCTTGTAAGCCCCAGTACGACTGCTCATCCGGGGTGATGTGCAGTTTGTATTGCTTGTCCATGGTACCGTCCCTTCTGCAGAGGTAGCTCACGTTTCGGAGTTTTTTCCCGTCGTATTCCGGCATGCTACCAGCGATGATATTCACGTTGTAGGAGAGTGCCAGGTCGCGCATGCGGTTGACAATTTCTTCGGTGTAATCTGCGAGGTTTCGGATGGCTTCGGACGCGTCCATTTTGTTGAACTCCGCCAGCAAGGGTGCATTGAAAAATTCTGGAAACAAGCAGAAATCCGATTTGTAATCGGAGACCGTATCCACAAAAAACTCTACCTGCTGCATGAGGTCATCTACGTCGGTAAACCGCCTCATCTTCCATTGTACCAGGCCCAGGCGTACGATCGTTTTTTTGTTGCCAATCAGCTTTTCGTCCTTCTCGTAATAGATGTTGATCCATTCCAAAAGGGTGGCATAGGCCCTGGAATCCGTATCTTCCGGAAGGTATTTGGTGATCACTTTCCGAACGTGAAATTCATTGGCCAGCTGAAACGATAAGACCGGGTCAAAAATTTCCTTGTTTTTTACCAGTTCGATGTACTTTCGCGGAGACATTTGATCTGCGTATTTGCTGTACCCGGGAATTCTGCCCCCTGCAATGATGGACCGCAAATTCAGGTTTTCACAGAGTTCCTTTCTGGCATCGTAGAGTCTTCTTCCCAGCCGCAGTCCACGGTACTCCTTATCTACAAAAACGTCCGTTCCGTACAAGGTGTCACCTTCCTCATCGTGGGTATCGAATTTCCCGAAGCCCGTGATTTGATCGTAGCTGTGATTATCTCCATATTTGGCATAGTCTACGATGAGGCTGAGCGCTACGGCCACTACTTTCCCATTGTCCTCCAGGCAAATCTGTCCTTCGGGGAAGGCATTCAGTTGGTTCTTGAATTCTTCCTTGGTCCAGGTCATGCCCTGGGTCTTATAAGCCGAAACCATGATTTCCCGGATATCATTAAAATCGGAATGCTTGATGTTCCTAAGTTTTAGACGATGTTCAAGTTCTTCTTTTTGCTTGCTCATACCATTATTTTAATCACAAATTTACCTAAATTGGTGGCTATTGGTGTAGGACACGGGGATTTTATCCCGCTTTTTTCCAGCAAAAAAGGTACCGGACTGTTCGGTAGGTCTGCATC
The DNA here is from genome assembly GCF_900109255.1 of Cyclobacterium xiamenense. Taxonomy (NCBI): domain Bacteria; kingdom Pseudomonadati; phylum Bacteroidota; class Cytophagia; order Cytophagales; family Cyclobacteriaceae; genus Cyclobacterium; species Cyclobacterium xiamenense. Next base: position 505,238 of record NZ_FNZH01000003.1, read on the forward strand.
CCTACAGGTGCAAATTTACCACATAGCGGAAAAAAGTGAGCGAATCAGACACCTGCGTAACCTTTTCCGGTGGGCAGGGCAGGATGTAGCAAGAGATGTAAACGGGAGACGAATGAAAGAAATTATAGAAGATATCAAGAACGGGGATTTTTGGGCTTTTTTAGAGCATTTTGATGAATTTTGGAATTTTAAGCTGCTCATGCTTGGTGAAACCAGGCTGACGGTGGGTTTATTTATCGGGCTTACTCTTTCCATCGTTTTCCTATTTATCATTTCCGAAATCACCCGGAAATTTTTGGCGAATAAGGTATTGGTGCGGTACAATCTGGATGTGGGAATCCGGCAGTCCATTGCTACCATTTTTAAATACGTATTGATCATTTTCGGCCTGGTGACCATCCTGCAAAATAGCAACGTCGATTTGAGCGCTCTGGGCATACTTGCAGGAGCCATTGGTGTTGGTATCGGTTTTGGTCTCCAAAACATTACCAATAATTTTATCAGTGGATTGATCATTCTCGTCGAACGACCCATCAAGGTGGGCGATCGAATTGAGGTGGACGATGTGTACGGAGATGTGATCAAAATATCCGCCAGGTCCACCATGGTGCTTACCAACGACAACATTTCCATTATCCTGCCCAATAGTCAGTTTATTGATAACCCCGTCATCAACTGGTCGCACAACGACCGGAATATTCGGTTCAATATACCCGTGGGGGTGTCCTACAAGGAGGATCCCAATAAAATCAAGCGAATCCTGCTGGAGGTAGTAAAGGCCAATCCCGGTGTACTCAGCTATCCCGAACCAGACGTGCTTTTTGAGCAATACAATGACAGCAGCATTGATTTCAACCTTAGGGTCTGGACTTCGGAGTACATCAATAAACCGAAAGTGCTAAAAAGCCAGCTATACTATGCGATTTTCGCTAAATTCCGAGAGGAAATGGTGGAGATTCCCTTTCCGCAGCGGGACCTTCATATCCGTTCCGGCCTGGAAAAATTTACCTCATCCTAATTTTTTTTATTTTAGGCATTTCCTGTATCTTTAGAGCGTTAATGGTCAGTTGGTTAAACGAGGGGAATCAGGCCTGCTTTATTTATGAAGAGAATCTTATTTTTTTTGGTAGTTTTTTTACTTGCCTTTTCCAACGATAGTTTTTCCCAAAGCATGTATCGCTTTCGATTTGAAGAACCCTGGTCGTTCTCACTTCAAGCGGGTCCTTCTCAGTATTTCGGTGACCTGTATGCGTTGTGGCAATACAGTGAAGGGATTCAACCCGACTACAATGCGGCCTTTAGTGCCCGGTACACCTTTGGTACCAATCTCAAAGCAAGGGCAGATGTCTCGTATTATCAAATTTCCGGGCAAGATGTAAAAGCAGACCCCCGGAGCGGCCGGATTCCCAGAGATTTGAACTTCAGGAGCAGAAACTGGGAAGCAGCCTTTTTGGTCGAATACTATTACAAGCCGGTAAAGGTCTATAACATTACCCGCGAGTTTATTAACCCGTACGTATTTTTCGGCGTCGGGGCCACGACCAACAATCCGAAAACCCTGTATCGGGATCAATGGGTGGACTTACGGCCTTTGCGGACCGAAAATGAGCTGTATTCGGATGTGGTTATGGTGTTCCCCATGGGCTTGGGTTTGAAATACAAGGTAAATGTATACATGGATTTTTTTATCGAGGGCAATTACCGGTTTACCCTCTCGGACTACCTGGACGATATTAGTACGTTCAATATATCCGGTTATTACGAAGAGCTAATTGCCGATTACGTTTCGGGCGAAAACCCGGATCGGCTTCGCTTGTCGGTCAGGCAGCCCCGGTACCTGCTTCCCAATGGTGAACCCAATGTGGAATTGATTCGCAATCGGCGAGGGGCCCCGCGGAGAGGTAGTGGAGATCCCCGACTTGATGAGCCAGGGGCCAGATACGACGGCTATTTTACGTTAAACTTCGGTGCCGAGATTTATTTTTCGCAAGATATTTGGGACAACTGGATTTTTAGAAACAGGGGGCGGGGATTTAGGTTCTGGTAACGTTCTCCCAATTGGCTTGCCATCAAAGGTGTTCATTTTGCACATCCCGGGGTGCTTTCGAAACGAATACGGATAATTTTTTTTAATTTTGAAATTGAATCATTCAAAAAAAACTGACCAAAACAGCAAATGTCTGAGTATAATTTTCGCACCATAGAAAAAAAATGGCAGGACCGATGGGAGCAGAGCGGGATTTTCCATGCACGTCTGGATCCCGGCAAACCCAAATTTTATTCCCTGGACATGTTCCCTTACCCCTCCGGAGCGGGATTGCATGTGGGGCATCCGCTGGGATACATCGCCTCCGATATCGTGACACGCTACAAACGACTCAAAGGATTCAATGTGCTGCATCCCATGGGGTACGATTCCTTTGGACTTCCGGCGGAGCAATACGCCATACAGACCGGGCAGCACCCTGCGATAACCACGGAGGAAAACATCAGACGTTACACGGAACAACTCAAGAATATCGGGTTTGCCTTTGATTGGGAAAAGGAGGTGCGTACTTCGGACCCGGAATACTACCGCTGGACCCAATGGATTTTTATGCAGCTGTTTGACAGCTATTACGATTTGGATGCCGACAAGGCCCTGCCCATCGCGCACCTGGTTTCGCTTTTCGAAAAAGAAGGAAGCCGGGGAGTACGGGCGGTTTGCGACGAAGACCCGACGCCGTTTACCGCGGATGACTGGCTGGCATTTTCCGAATCGGAGAAACAGCGGCTTTTGCTGCAGTACCGGCTTACTTTCCTGGCGGAGACTACTGTCAACTGGTGTTCCGCGCTAGGTACGGTACTGTCCAATGACGAAGTGAAAGACGGGTTTTCCGAAAGAGGCGGTCATCCGGTAGAACGAAAACGAATGATGCAGTGGAGCATGCGTATCACCGCTTACGCGGAGCGATTGCTGAAAGGCCTGAATTCATTGGATTGGCCGGAGCCGGTAAAGGAAATGCAACGAAACTGGATCGGCAGGTCGGTAGGTGCGGAGATGGTATTTGCGATCGAAGGAATCGAGGAAACCATTAAGGTATTTACGACCCGAATCGATACCATCTACGGGGTTACCTACCTCGCATTGGCCCCCGAACACGAATTGGTGGAACAGCTGATCACCGAAGATCAGCGGGAGGAAGCGGAGCAATATGTAGCGCAAGCCAAAAACCGGTCCGAGCGAGATCGAATGGCCGATGTCAAAACCATTTCGGGAGCCTTTACCGGTAGCTACGCCACCAACCCGTTTAACGGAGAACGGATTCCCATTTGGATTGCGGATTACGTACTGGCAGGCTACGGTACTGGAGCAGTGATGGCAGTCCCTGCTCATGACGAACGCGACTACAATTTTGCGAGACATTTCGATCTGGAGATACGACAGGTAATCGAAGGGAGTATGGAAAACGGATCGTTTCCGGGCAAGGGAGGTACCCTCATTAATTCCGGGTTTATCTCCGGCATGGTTATGCAGGATGCCATGGACAAGGCCATCGCTTTTCTTGAAGAGAAGGGAATCGGAAAGGGAAAAATCCAATACAAAATGCGGGATGCCATTTTTACGCGACAGCGCTACTGGGGCGAGCCCCTGCCCGTTTATTTTAAAGAGGGTCTGCCCTACCTGATTGACGAGAAGGACCTCCCACTGCGCCTGCCTGAGGTAGATAAATACCTGCCTACCGAAGACGGTGCGCCTCCGCTCGGAAGAGCCCGGGATTGGTCCTATACCACTCCGGAGGGAACGTTTCCGCTAGAGATGAGTACCATGCCGGGTTGGGCAGGGTCCAGCTGGTATTTCTTTCGGTACATGGATCCAACCAACGAAAAGGAATTTGTCAGCAAGGAAGCGGCAGCCTATTGGGGTGCGGTGGACTTGTATATTGGAGGTGCCGAACATGCAACGGGTCACCTGCTTTATTCCCGATTCTGGACCAAATTCCTCTTTGACAGGGGCTGGGTGCCGATCGAGGAGCCTTTTGGTAAAATGATCAATCAGGGAATGATACAGGGCCGGTCCAACTTTGTCTACCGAAAGAAAGGTACCAATACGTTTGTAAGTCATGGTTTGCTTGACAAATACGAGGTGATCTCCATGCACGTGGAGGTGGGGATGGTACACAACGATCAGCTGGATACGGAGGCGTTTAGAAACTGGAGACCCGATCTGGCAGATGCCGGGTTTGTTCTGGAGGAAGGAAAGTACGTCTGTGGCGCAGAAGTAGAAAAAATGTCCAAGTCCAAATACAATGTGGTCAATCCGGACGACGTGATCGAACAGTATGGGGCGGATACGCTACGTTTGTACGAAATGTTTCTTGGGCCATTGGAACAGTTTAAGCCCTGGAACACCAACGGCATAGACGGGGTGTTCAAATTCCTGAAAAAGCTTTGGAGGCTCTTTTACGATGCGAAGGGAAACTGGCAGGTATCGGATCAAAAGCCCGAGATGGCGGCGTTAAAGGTCCTGCATAAGACCATTCGTAAGGTGGAGGAAGATATCGAACGGCATTCCTTCAATACCTCGGTATCTTCGTTCATGATTTGTGTCAATGAATTATCGGCCTTGAAGTGCCACCAACGGTCCGTTCTGGAGCCCCTACTGGTAATCCTTTCTCCTTACGCGCCACACATTGCAGAGGAACTTTGGGAAAGGCTGGGCCACGATCAATCCATTCTCCAACAGCGTTATCCAACAGCCGAGGACAAGTACCTGGTGGAATCCAGTCACGAGTACCCGGTCTCGATAAATGGTAAGATGCGTGTAAAATTGAGCTTACCGAGCGACCTTTCGCGGGAAGAAATCGAGGAAGCTGCGCTGGCTCACGAGGACCTGCAAAAATGGATCGAGGGAAAGATACCTAAGAAGATCATTGTTGTTCCGGGTAAGATTGTAAACATAGTCATTTAGCAAAAGGAAATTAGCCCCGGGAAGATTATCCGGGGTCTCTTTTTTCATTTCGGTGACTTTGGACAGGGAATGCCCGGGAATCGTGGTTTTCCTCGTACTATTTGGTAGATTTACGGCATGAATATTGGGGATAGAGTACGGTTGCTACATGGCAAAGAGGAGGGAGTCATTACTCGGCTTTCTTCCGGAGGGCAGGTAGAGATTGAAATAGAGGATGGTTTTCGCATTCCGGCACTAAAATCGGAGGTGGTCGTCATTGATGCAGCAGAAAAAGCCTATTTTGATCCTCCTTCTGGAGCGAAGTCCTACATTGGCGACACCCGGCAGCAGGCACAGGTGCGTGATAAAAGGGAAGGTGTGTTTCTGGCATACGTTCCGTACAATGATCAGATACACGATGTAGTTCTGATCAATACTACCCGAAAAGAGGTGCTTTATGCCCTGGACGAGCTTCAGGGAGAGGCGTCAAAAAATGTGGATGCCGGCATCATTCATTCGGATTCCCACAAAAAGGTAGCAGAGAAAATGATTCGGGATTTTGAACAATGGCCCGCATTGAAAATACTGATGGTACCGCTAAACAAAAAGCTGGAAGGGATCCAAATGCCCATTGAGAAGCGGCTGAAATTTAAAGCTACCTCTTTTTTCAAGCACAAAGGCAAGGCGCCATTGATTGAAAAGGAGGCTTATTTTTTCAAGCTGAACGAACAGGAGACGCCACTGGATGTGCGGAAGCTCAACGAAGCGCTGAATCCCAAGGATACGGCTGCTTTTTCCATCAAAAAGATCAGTCGTCCGCCGGCATCCATTGATTTGCACATTGAAAAGCTCACCGAAAACCACGATTTGATGAGCAATGGTGAGATGTTGCAGCTACAACTGGAAGTGTTTGAGCGGAAGCTGAGCGACGCCATTGCTACGGGAATGGATGAGATTACCTTTATACACGGCATTGGGAATGGGGTATTGCGGAAGGAAATACACCGGTACCTAAGTCAAATGAACGGGATTAAGTATTTTAAAGACAGCCAGAAGACGAACTTTGGCTATGGAGCTACCACTGTAAAAATTCACGACTAGCGATGGAATCGACCTTACCGCTGATCATGCAAGTTTTTGACCGGCACTTTGATGCCGGCAAGACCGTTTTTGGTGAACTTTCGAAGAAGATCAAGTCCCGAAAAGCGCTGGACCTGTATGGAGAGCTATTTTTTTTCCGGGTATTTCTGCAGGTGCTGGAAAAAGTCCATTTTTCCAACAAGCAGGAGGTAAGCCGGGTATTTACTCCTTTTAAAGAATTGAATAAAAACTTGCGCAAGGTGCAACATATCCGGATGATTGCAGATGGCTTTGATACCTATCTTGGCAACAAGCCACAAGATTTTGCGGATTACGAGAAGGAGCTTGCTCAAAATAAGAAAGAGGTATACTCACAGGTTTACGAAATCATTCTGTCCATTCCCCTAAAGGACTGGGAAGCGCTTTATGCAGCGGTGAGGCATTTTTCAGAGGGAATGACTGTTTTGACCATCAATACAGCCATTACGCAGATTATTAATGAAGAGATCGACTTTTTTTATTTTGATACCAAGTCCAGATTGGATCCTCAGACCATCCACGAGATCGCCGGAGGCCTGGAGAAAGTCACCGTTCTCGAAAAAATCCGATTGAGCATTGGGCTAAATAGCATTTTTACCGATAAAGTGCACGAGCAAATTGCCGAACTTACACAGCAACTGGAGCCCTGGCACCGAAATCAACTCTTGCTTCAGCACCTGGGCTGCTACCTTGGACAAAAAGAGCGGGTAAGTAAAAAATACCAACTCGTACTTACGCAAATCCAGAAAGACCACCAGGGAATGACCCAAAGCATTACAGAGAGGTGCAAGCTATTGTTTACAAAAATGCTTCACTGAATGGACTCCAATGCCCGGGCAAGGTCATTTTTCAAGTCTTCGGCGTCTTCTATCCCCACACTTAAACGAATAAGCGAATCGGACAAGCCCACCTTTTCCCGTTCCTCCCGTGGAATGCTGGCATGGGTCATGGTGGCCGGATGACCGCAAAGGGATTCTACTCCTCCCAGGGATTCCGCCAACACAAAGACCTTGAAATTTTCGAGTACCTGTATGGCATCGGATAAACGATTGTCTTTTAGCGTAAAGGAAATCATCCCTCCAAAGTCCCGCATTTGCTTTTTTGCAATCGCATGATTGGGATGATCTTCGAAGCCCGGCCAATACACCTTTTCGACTTTGGGGTGGTTTTTCAAATAGGCCGCAATGGTTTTCCCGTTTTGACTGTGCCGTTCCATTCGTAGGTGCAGCGTTTTGATACCACGCAATACCAAAAAACAATCCTGGGGTCCGGGTACAGCACCACATGAGTTTTGGATAAAAGCCAATTTCTCTGCCAGTTCAGCGTCTTTTACCACAATGGCGCCCATAATGACGTCCGAATGTCCGGCCAGGTATTTAGTAACCGAATGCATGACCAGGTCGGCACCTTTGTCCAGGGGGTTTTGCAGAAAGGGGGTGGCGAAGGTATTGTCCACACCCAGCAACACGCCATGTTCCTTCGAAATAGCAGCCAAGGCTTCTATATCAACGATATTCATCATGGGGTTGGTCGGGGTTTCAGCCCATATCAATTTGGTGTTTTTGGTGAGATGGGACCGAACTTCTGCCATATCCTGCATGTTGACAAAATGGAAGCGGATGCCATAATTGGCGAATATCTTTGTAAAGATCCGGTAGGTTCCTCCATACAGATCATTGGTACTGATCACCTCATCTCCCGGTTTCAAAAGCTTAAGGATGGCGTCGATAGCAGCCATACCCGAGGCAAAGCTTAATCCGACAGATCCATTTTCCAGGGCGGCAAGATTCTTTTCGAGCACTGCGCGGGTGGGATTATGGGTTCTGGAATATTCGAATCCCTGGTTTTTTCCGGGCGATTGCTGCACGTAGGTCGATGTTTGAAAGATTGGGGTCATGATGGCCCCGGTACTGGGATCAGGCTGCACGCCCGCATGGATGACTTTGGTTCCAAATTTCATAAGTAGCAACTAATTATTCATGCGAACCGCCTTTATTTTCACGCAAGCAGCTGATAAGGTTCAGATTCGATGAATTAAAATTGGGATTATTTTTAGCTTTGTCCAAAGATGAATAAAAAAGCGACTATTTTCAAGCATTTGGCAGTTATCTATCGCAGAAATCCTTGGGTAGTAGTGGCCTTTTTATGGGCGGGCTTACTACCCTCTCTGGGAGGACTACTGTTCATTCGGGTGCTCTACCTGCACTGGGGGACATTAACGGTTCCCTCCTTGTTAGATGTAGAATCGGCTCTTGTGTACGTGCTTTCTGGGGCAGTTTTAATGGGCTTTGCCTTGATACCTACCACGCTATTCGCTGTGCTAAGTGGATTCGTTTTCGGATGGGAAGCATTTCCTTTTATGGTTCTGGGTTATACATTGGCAAGTGGTATGGGCTACCTTTCCGGTAAAGCACTGGAAAAGGACAGCCTGCCCTGGTTGCTACAGCCCTATCCCAAAGCCAAACGGATCATTGAACAAAAAAAAGAACAAATGGGTTGGTTGGTATTTTTTGTCAGAATTAGCCCGGTGATCCCGTTTGCCATTTCCAATTTGGTGTTTGCTTTATTGAATAGCGGGTTGCAGCGTGTACTGTGGTTTGGCTTGTTGGGGATGTTGCCCCGAACCTTTCTCGCATTTCTTACAGGGACACTCGCCGGCACCATTCAGCAGGCCATAAATGCAGAGACAACCGGCTGGCACTACCCCGCCATTGGTCTTTTACTCCTTATCAGCCTGTGGGGAATTTACCGGTTTTTCAAGCGATAGCGGCCTCTTCGCCGCCTACAGGTAAATGCGTTCTACCAGGTAGCCTTCTTTTTTGAGTAAGCGAATCAGGCCTCGATCTCCCGCCAAATGGCCGGCACCGACCGCAAAAAACATGGATCCCTTTTGCATCAGGTCGCCCATCGGTCTGATCCAGCTTTCGTTTCGCTGATCCACCAATACTTCCTGGTAATTCTGGTATTCCGGGCTTTCTGCAACCAATGTTAGCAACTCGGCAATGTCCTCGGCCAGGTAGCTTTTTTGTAATTTGCCAAATTCTTGTTTCCCTTTCTCCATGTCCTCGGTATAGGTAAAAAAACTTCGGTACTGCTCCTCTAATGGAATGCGGTCAAAAAACGATAATTGCGTTTCTACGGATTCCAAGCCCAAAACCGGCGTCTCTTTTTCCCCTGCGAGCCGCATAAGCTCATTTTCAAAGGCCATGGTTTCGCATTCCAGCAGGTTGGGGTAAATCAATGACATCAGAACCATGGGTCGCATCTCTAGCATCCTATCCAGATCCATCCCGGTTCGTTCCAATAAAAAGGTTCGGATTTTTTGGTATTCGTTCACAGAAAGAAAATCCGTGATTTTCTCCCCATTTTTATTGTACATGTTTGTCATGACCTCTCCGTAGAGATCCGGATCATCCAGGTCAATTTCCATGACCAGTGCCTCTGCCTGGCCCAGTCGTTGGCGTATTTGCTGACTCATGTGAAATTCGTCTTCGCACATGAGGTGAATGGTCCCAAATAAATAGGAGACAGCAGGAAGTCCCTTGCCTGAGATTTTCCAAAAAACGCCTTCTGTCTGACTAAAACCAGAAAAGGATGCCAATAAAAAACACATGCCTGCAGCCAATTTCCTTACCATAAGATGTATATGTTTGAAACGGCATTAGCCGCTGAATGTCTGATCCAAATGCCGGTCGCTGGATTTTGCCTGCTCGAACTCCAAAAATTGTTCCCAAAACGGCTCTTCGGGAAGCGCAGCTCTAAGAAAAATTTTTTCCTTCTTCACCGGATGGATAAACACCAAATGAAAGGCATGCAGGTTGATGCTGCCATCTGGATTGGCCTTGGAAAACCCGTATTTTACATCGCCCCGAATGGGGCAGCCCATCGCCGCCAGTTGGACACGTAACTGATGCGGCCGGCCAGTTTGGGGGCGAAGTTCCAGCAGCCAGTGATCGTTTAGTTTGCCCATTCGTTTGTAATGAAGCTCGGATTTTTTTGAATCCGGCACCTCCTTATCGTAGGCTTTGGATACGTTTTTTTCGCTGTCCTTTACCAGCCAATAGGTTAATTTTCCCAGTTCCTCGGGTGGTTTGCGTTTGACGATTGCCCAATACACCTTGTGCACCTCCCGTTTGCGGAAAAGTGCGGTCATGCGCTCCAGCGATTTGGACGTTCGGGCAAATACCACGATCCCGCTTACGGGCCGGTCCAGCCGGTGGACGGGATGCAGAAAGACCGCTCCGGGTTTTTCGTATTTTTTGGCGATGTAGTCCTTGCAATAATCCGTGAGGGTTTTATCTCCGGTTTTGTCTCCCTGTACCAATATACCCGAAGACTTATTGACCACCAAAAGGTGGTTGTCTTCGTAAATTACGTTAAAAGCTTTCTTCATGCGGTCGGTCGTTACGCTAACTATTCTGAGGTGGTGTGGAACTCAATGTCCGGGAAGTTGTCCTGAACCATTTGCAGCCAGGCCTTGCTTTCGGCCATGAATACCAGTTTTCCATCCTTGTCCCGGGCAATATGCCGCTGTTTGGAACGGACGAATTCTTCGAGTTTCTTCTTGTCCTTACTGCGAATCCAACAGGCTTTGTACAGGTTCATGGGAACAAAGTCGGCCGTGGCGTTGTATTCGTTTTTAAGCCGGAACTGGATGACTTCAAACTGCAATTGCCCCACGGTGCCTACCACTTTTCTGGATCCGATTTCAAAGGTAAACAATTGGGCGACACCTTCTTCCATTAATTGCTGGAGTCCTTTGTCCAACTGTTTGGTTTTCATGGCATCTTTATTGACTACCTCCCGAAATATCTCCGGAGAAAAACTGGGGATACCTCTGAACTGCAACTGTTCCCCATCCGTAAGGCTATCCCCAATTTTGAGGTTGCCGGTATCGTAGAGTCCCACAATGTCGCCGGGAAACGCTTCTTCAATGATCTCTTTGTCCTGGGCCATAAAGGAGGTTACGTTCGAAAACCGCAGGGCCTTGGTGCCCCGCACGTGATTGTAAGGCTTGTTGCGCTCAAATTTGCCGGAGCAAATTCTCAAAAAAGCAATTCGGTTGCGGTGCTTGGGGTCCATGTTGGCATGAATTTTAAAAATAAACCCACTGAACGCATCTTCTTCGGGTTTTACTTCCCGTTCCTCGGTGATTCGACTTTTGGGCCCGGGAGCAATTTTGATAAACGTGTCCAACATCTCCTGAACGCCAAAGTTATTGACAGCTGATCCGAAAAAGACCGGGGCAACCTTACCTTCCAGGTACTCTTTCGGGTCAAAATCCGGATAGACTCCCTCTATTAGTTCCACATCTTCCCGCAGTTGCCGGGCCAGGCCCGGGCCAATGATGTCGTCCAGTTGGGTGGCTTCCAGATCGTCTATGGTAACTCGGTCATCGCTTACTTTTCGCTGGCTGGGAGTGAAAAGGTTCAATTGCCGATCATAGAGGTTGTAGACGCCCTTAAACGATTTGCCCATGGAAATGGGCCAGGAAAGCGGACGAACTTGTATCCCTAGTTTTTGCTCAACCTCATCCAATAAATCGTACGGATCTCGGCCTTCTCTATCCAGCTTGTTAATGAAACATATAACCGGCGTGTTGCGCATGCGGCATACTTCCATTAGTTTTTCGGTCTGTATTTCGACGCCTTTCACACAATCGATAACCATGATGACGGAGTCAACAGCTGTGAGTGTCCGGTAGGTATCTTCCGCAAAATCCTGGTGACCCGGCGTATCCAGTAGGTTGATTTTCTGTCCTTTGTATTCAAAACCCATCACGGAGGTAGCTACGGATATACCCCGCTGCTTTTCGATTTCCATCCAATCGGATTTGGTGGCGGTATCAATCTTATTTGATTTTACAGCGCCAGCGGTTTTTATCGCTCCACCGAACAAAAGCATTTTTTCCGTCAGGGTGGTTTTGCCGGCATCCGGGTGAGCGATAATGCCAAAGGTCTTTCTTTTCGAAATCTCTTGAATTAGATTCATGGAGCATAGGTGTTTTCAGCCTGCAAAGGTACGGAAATCGCCTGACAATGTTCGATGAGAACGCATATGGTCTACACTTTTGTTCAGGATTTCGGCTTTTTTGTTTGTTTGGCCGATTTCTCGTAGTTTTGAAGGCGTATTGGGTAGCTCATGAACACATTTGAACAATTCTTCCACCGGTTTTTTAAGTTTATCTGGAATGCAATCTTTGTGTTGACCTATCCGGTTCTGGCAACTTTTGGCTTACTATTCATTGGTGTCACTTACTTCTTTTCGTTTATCTCTTCATTTCTAGCGAGATTTAGTCGGTCTTCTCCGGCAGTAAAAAAAGAATCCGACTGGACGATGCTGTCCGAAGATTCGGATGTTCTGGAAGGGAAACTTTACAAACAGATTATTTTTGGGCCGGAATGCTACCGACTTAGACGAAAAGACGGGATACCCTCGGTAATCGACGACCTGATTTTCGGAAAAAAGGTGAAGGTGATTCAGGAGGGTTTGTTGCTGGAAAAATGGAACACGACCGACATTGCTCAAATACCGGATTTTGATATCTGCCTGTACCAGCCGGATGATGACAAATTGACCAAATTGGCGCATATCCGGTGCTTTGATTGGCATCTTTCCGAAAAGCAGGATGATTTTTTATGTCTCAAGTGGTTTGATGGCACCCAGGGTGGGGAAGTCAAAGTAGCCATCGCCTGATGGAGCAAGGATTAAAGGAGTACCTGGAGGAAATGGTCGAACGTTACAACCGCCCGGAATTTATTTCTGAGGATCCGATTTCCGTTCCTCATCGGTTTCGTAAAAAGCAGGATATCGAGATTTCGGGTTTTTTTGCGGCCATATTGGCCTGGGGACAGCGGAAAACCATCATCAAAAAGAGTCTGGAACTGATGGAACGGATGGACAATAGTCCGCACGAGTTTCTTCTGGGCCATTCTTCTGCCGATCTCAAGCCTTTTTTAACCTTCAAGCACCGCACCTTCAACGACGTGGACACCTTGTATTTCATCGACTTTTTGTCCCGCTTTTACCGGGAACATGATAGCCTGGAAGCGGCCTTTACCCGTGGTTGGACAGCGGAACAGGACATCATGGAACGCTTATTGATAAATTTTCACTCCTATTTTTTTGACGCGCCCCACGCGCCTTCACGAACCCGCAAGCACATCGCCACGCCAGCCCGAAAAGCCGCTTGCAAACGCATCAATATGTTTTTGCGTTGGATGGTGAGAACGGATGATTGTGGGGTTGATTTTGGCCTTTGGAAGGTGCTTTCTCCTTCACAGCTCGTCTGTCCCTGTGATTTACACGTGGATCGGGTAGGGCGCATGCTGGGCCTGATACAGCGGAAGCAAACCGATTGGCTGACCGCCATGGAATTAACCCGGCAATTGAGAATGTATGACCCAATGGACCCGGTCAAATACGACTTTGCCCTGTTCGGTTTGGGCGTGGTGGAGAAACTAGGTTCGGGCCCCGTCCGCTAGTGGGTAGGGAAAGGGATTGACGGGGATTTTGGAACGGGCGCTTCGCGTGGACTAAAGAATCATGGGGGGGTGCCGGGCTCAGGTCAGGGTTGCCAGGAAGCAGGTTCTTTTCTCCAACTGTTCAATGCAGCCATGTCCTCGTTGGAGATATAGCCTTGTTCCAGTGCCTGAGGTAGCAGGGATGCGTAATCCGACAAACACACCAGCTTTACGTGTTCGTTTGCAAAATTTTGGTCAGCCAGGGGAAATCCGTAGGTGAAAATTGCCACCATTCCCAGCACATCAAATCCGGCGTCGCGTAGGTCACTTACCGCTTTGAGTGAACTGCCTCCGGTGGAAATCAAATCTTCCACCACGACCACTTTCTGTCCCGGGCTTATTTTTCCTTCGATCCGATTTTCCATGCCGTGTCCTTTGGCTTTTGACCGAACGTAAAGGAAGGGGATATCCAGTTTGTCGGCAATCAATACACCTTGAGGAATACCTGCGGTGGCCACCCCGGCTACAGCCTCGATGTTCAGGAAATGTGTTTGAATAGCTTTGATGAGCTTTTCAAGAATAAGTTGTCGGACGGAGGGGTAGGAAAGGGATAGTCGGTTATCACAATAGATGGGGGATTTCCATCCGGATGCCCAGGTAAACGGTTGTTTGGGAGAAAGTTTGATGGCTTTTATTTCCAGAAGCTTTTTGGCAATAAGGGAAGCGGTACTCGTGTCATAGATTTCCATGCGTTAAAATTAACCAAATAATGCGTATACAGGGTTGTGAGGGCTGGAAAAAAAATGCATTTTTGGAAAAACTAGCCTGGATTATGAAGATTTTTATTAATGATAAACCCTTGGATTTGGTCGCCGCTTCGGAATTTTTACCGAAGAAGACGTTCGAATGCGTGTACGTTAATCCCTCGGAATTGCCAGCTACCGCGGACTTTCACGACGATGTGTTAATAAAGGATCCTTCCACAGACATCATTGTACAGCTATTGTTTCTCATGCGCACCCGGAAATTAAAGCACCTGGATAGCGTCACCTTGGTAACCAACGAAAAAAAAGCATTGAAGAAGTTTATTAAAAGCCGTTTTTTGATCATCAAGGCTGCTGGTGGTGTGGTGACCTCAGAAGACAAAGTGCTTTTTATTCACCGCTTGGGGAAATGGGATCTACCGAAAGGAAAATTCGAAAAGAAGGAATCCCCGGAGGCCTGTGCCCTCCGGGAAGTAGCAGAAGAATGCAACATTCGCGTTAAACTGAGCGGGCCCATATGTAAAACCTGGCATACCTATACTCAAAATCAGAAGAGTATACTAAAAAAGACATACTGGTACAGCATGGCCTGTTTGGATGATTCCAGGATGAAGCCTCAAGTAGAAGAGGGGATCGTGGACATCAAGTGGATGAACCACCAGGAAGCCAAGGTTGCGCTGGTGAATTCTTATCCCTCCATGCGGTATTTGTACAAGCAGTTTTTACGCCTGCACCCGGGTATCTATCAAACTTCGTAGGGAAGAAATTTATCCACATTTCCACCGTACCGGTGTACTTCCCGGATAATGGTAGAGCTTATGGATGCATATTCAGGTGAAGTGATCAAAAAGACTGTTTCCAATTCCTCGTTTAGGTATCGGTTCATCTGGCTGATGGTATTTTCGTATTCAAAATCCGTGGTATTTCGAAGTCCCCGTAATAGGTATTGGGCACATTGAGCTTTCGCAAGCGAGGAGGTAAGTTCGTTGTATACCACCACCCGGACCGCCGGGATATCCAGGTAGACGCCTTCAATCTTTTTCACCATCAGATCGATATCAAAGTAACGGCTTTTTTTTGTCGTGTTGTGTCCAATAGCAATGATGATTTCATCAAATAGGTTTAATCCTCGCATGACGATGTCATGGTGCCCCTTGGTATAGGGGTCAAAAGAGCCTGGAAAGAGGGCTGTTTTTTTCATTAGATTTAGTGTTGTCGCCAGTAAGCTTCTAGAAGCAAGGTGTTTTTAAAGGCTTCCGCCCCTTTTTGATAGGTGATTTTTTGTGTAGGCGCGGGGGTATGGATATTTTTGAAAAATTTCTGGAGGTTTTCCAGGGAAGAGTGCACCCAGTCCAGGTTTCCGTAAAAACTTATCCGGCAATGTGCCTGGTCAAAAGCCAATTCCTGCAATACGGTGAATATATAGCGCAACAAGGCCGTTTCGTCCTGGATAAGGAAGCGGTTAAATACCATCAATTCCCCTCCTTTAAACCCAGCGATATACATGCTGTTCGGGGCAGTATGGATAAAGATTTCCTGATGCAGCAGATCTTTGGCATGGCTTAGAAAAAAATCCAACACATGCGCTGCCCCATGGGCTATTTCCAATTCAGGAAGCTTGCTGTCCAGCGAATCAAGCAGCGTACGCGCTACGGTTCCCAGCACCTGGATGGTATTGTTTCCTACTCCGGTATAGGTGATTTCCTGTTGTAGAGGATCCACTTCCGTTGCGAAACTCAGGTACGTCTGACTGTGGGCTGGGTTAAACACCAATCCCGGAACTAAGGTAAACCCCTGGTGGTGGTTGTATAACTTACCGCTGGTGTTTGGCGCATTGATCAAATCGTCTGTGCCAATTAGTTCCTCGAGATCAGCCTCCTCCTGTAAGGTGTACAGGTTTACAGCAGATATAGCCTCATCCGCTTTGTTGTGGGAAATAACGACCAGAAGGCTTTCGTATAAGAAAAGCGATAAACTTGATATGTCGTCGCTATCAAATTTATCGCTTCTAAACTTTCGTTGGATATGATGCGCTTCCGTACCCAAGATTATTCCCAGTTACCCGAGGTAGAGGAATCCGTTCTGGAACCTACCCTCAACGCTTTCTCGTTGTTATTTCTTCTTCGTTCCGGATTGATTGGTGCCGGGTCTCGAATTTCAAAGACGGCGAGTTCGCGGTTGCTCCGCTCAATTTTATCCGCAAAAAACTCAAAGGTTTTTCCGCCAGATCCTGGAACGACGTTCAGTAAATCCAGGTTAAAATCCGGATACTTGGTTTCGTTAAAAAGGGAATCCTGTACGCCTACCGAGCCAAGTGTATCGATGGTGACGGTGGTTTCTTCCTTTCCGTACTCCAATAGTTCGGTTGTCTCCGTTCGCTGGACAATGTATATTTGTCCATCTTCAATAAACTCTTTCAGTTCATCCCAACTGGATGCATACTCTCCGTTAGTACCGATATAGGCAATTTGAGCATCTCTTAACATTTCAAGTTTTTCAATGATCCGGGCCTCTGTCCGCTGGAGCATTTTCTCTTCTTCTACTACTTCGTCCACACCCAGGTACAGTCTGTATCCGAGGCCAAGGGCCCCAAGTAGAAATACAATCGATAAAATCTTGCTCAATGTCATGTCAATATTTTTAAAGCGTAATTAAATTTATAAAGGATTGATGGTTTGTTTTAGAATGCTATTTTATGGAATTATTTTCAAAATTAAAATATCCTTTCCATATTCTTACATCATTGAGGGAATTAATTCCTCGAAATACCGCATGTTTCTCGGAAGCGGGTATCGTTTTGATTTCATCCAGGTTCAAAAAACGGATTTCCTCGATCAACTGCTGTTCGTCCCCAAGCTCCGGATCTTTTCCCAGGAGTAGTTGCCCGCCTACCTGCTGCACTTCGAAAAAAAGCTCGACCGCATGAAGGGGTGGTGCCAGCAATTCGTGAACGAACAAATAAGGTCCTACTTCGATGTGCAGTCCGGTTTCTTCCAGAAATTCCCGCCGAAGATTGTCCCGGGCATTCTGTCCGTAATTCATGCCTCCGCCGGGCACATTCCAAAAGTGGCTGTTTTCACCCATCCGGTGTTTGATCATCAGAAGTTTGTCTTCTTGGATCAAAAGCCCGTTTACCCGGGTTCGAAGCCGATTCCCAAAATTATCCGCGATATCTTTTTTTATGTTAGGCATTTATCCTTTAGTTTCGTCTTCCATCCGTAAAGATAGCCAAGTGGTACCAAAGCCCTCCGAAGCCATACGAAAATTTTTCCCGCATGAGCCTACGGCTGATCAGCAGATTTTTTTTGAAGCGATGAATGGGTTTCTTTCCAAGGACTCAGCTGGGACGACTTTTGTTCTCAAAGGTTTTGCAGGAACGGGAAAAACCTCGGTACTGGCGGCGCTGGTTCGGGCATTACCAGGCCTGGGGCTCAGGCCCGTGATGTTGGCTCCCACCGGCAGAGCAGCCAAAGTGATGAGTGCCTATGCCGAAAAAACAGGGTATACCATCCATAAGATCATTTACCGGCCCAAGGAAAAATCCGGAGATGGCTTGTATGGGTTTGATATTCAGAAAAACTATTTCCAACGGTCTGTTTTTATCGTGGATGAGGCTTCCATGCTTTCGGACGACCGGTCCACCGGCAATTCGCTGCTTGCCGATTTGATCCACTTCGTTTTTCAAAATTCAGAAAACCGACTAATGCTGATTGGAGACCTGGCACAGCTTCCCCCGGTGGGGAGCGAAGACAGTCCCGCGCTGGACAAAGAGTACCTTATACGGCGGCATAACCTGCACGTGCAGGAAGCCGGTTTGGCAGAGGTGACCCGACAGGAGTTGCATTCCGGCATCTTACAAAATGCCACGGCCTTGCGCGAACAAGTGGCAGCCAAGGTTCCAACGATTTCTTTTCACACCCGGGGTTTTAAGGATATATTCCGGATGACTGGAGAGCGGCTGGAAGACGGGCTACGGTATGCCTACGACAAGTTTGGACTGGATCATACCATGATCATCACTCGATCCAACAAGGCGGCCGTTCAATACAACCGTTACATTCGAAACTCCATTTTCTATTTCGAAGACGAATTAAGTGCAGGGGACCGGCTGATGATCGTGAAAAATAATTATACCTATATGGAAGCTTCGGATAAGGTGAGTTTTCTTGCAAACGGTGATTTTGTGGAAATCCTGAAAATTCGTTCTTTTGAAGAAATGTATGGCCTGAGGTTTGCTACACTCGAATTGCGGCTGATCGATTATCCGGACGAGGTGCCCTTTGAGGCAAAGGTGATGTTGGACACCCTGCATACGGAAGTACCGGCCCTGGGGTACGAAGCTTGGAAAAAGTTGTACCAGTTGGTAACAGAGGATTACATGGATTTACCCAGCAAGTCCCAGGTAAGGGAAGCAATAAAAAAGGATCCCTACCTAAATGCGCTACAGGTGAAGTTTGCCTATACGCTGACCTGTCACAAATCGCAAGGGGGACAATGGGACGCGGTCTTTGTCGACCAGGGCTTTTTGAAAGAAGAGCAGGTTGATAAGAATTACCTAAGGTGGCTATACACGGCTATTACCCGGGCGCGGAAAGAATTGTATCTGGTGAACTTTCACGTCCAATTTTTCCGTTAACTACACACAGTGAAATTGAATTGACTAAGTAAACAAACATAAACAGCTATGAAAAGACTGGCAACACTTGTATTGACGATCGTATTTAGTGCAGGCCTTGCATGGGCGCAGGAAAAAACAGCAGATGGTCCGGTGATTACCTTCGAAGAATCTTCCAAAGATTTTGGAGACATCACGCAGGGAGATAAGGTAGAAAACGTATTCACGTTTGAAAACACGGGTAATGCCCCGTTGATCATATCCAACGTAGCCGCGACCTGTGGCTGCACCGTTCCAAGCTGGCCAAAAGAACCAATTGCCCCTGGGAAAAAAGGGGAAATCAAGGTTTCCTTCAATTCGGCCGGAAAAATGGGAAAGCAAAACAGCGTGGTACGGATTTATTCCAATGCGAGTGCGCCCATAGAAAAAGTGTCGATGATCTCAAACGTGCTGCCTAAGGGAACCAGGTAGACGCAGCGTTTTGCATTGGAACGAAACCTGGCGATTAGTTTTCGTCAGGTTTTGTCGTTTTTGGCAGATGCTGCTGTAGTCCGGTTTTCATGATGCGGCTCAGCGCCCTGGCCCAGTCCGAGTAAATGTAGCGACTGGGGTGCAAGCCGTCCGCCACCAGGTTTTCCGGAAGGCCGCCGATGCTCCGATAATTAGTCGTAATTTCTACAAATGGAAGTCCCCGCCTGGAAGCAGTTTCCTGTATAAACGCATTGTAGGAATCGATTTCCAAAGCGATTTGGTCGACGCTCTGGGGCCCGTTTTGCCCAAAAGGGGTGACGCCCCAGTCAGGAATCGACAGGAGAATCAGCCGCTGACCGGCACCGTTGACCATTACCAGACACAGGTCGATCAAGGCGTTGAACTCTTCCTCAAATTGATGAAAAGGTTGGCCCCGGTATTGATTGTTTACACCAATCAGCAAACTGATTGCATCAAAACGCTCCTCTATCATGCGTTGTTCGTTCGTAGCCTGAAGCAATTCCCCTGTGGTCCAGCCTGTTTTGGCCAGTATTCTGGGTGGTGCAAAAAGCCATCCTTCTCCGGTTAATATCTGGACAACTTGTTCCGGGTAGGTATGTGCCCGTTTTTCTCCCTCACCGATCGTATAACTGTCTCCCAGAGCCAGGTAGCGGATTTTTTGATTACTGGGAACATTGGAAGGACCAGGTTGATGTGCATTCATTGGCATTGGATCTTGATTCAGGCAGGAGGCAAACAAACCGCACCCGCCGGCAACTACGAGAAAACGTCGCAGGAAAAAGGCCGGAACTATCCCAAATCGGCTATTTTTATTGGAAAATCGCTTCATCTGTTTCCAAGGTGCCGGCATCCGCATCCAGCGTCACCTTTGCCCCAAACGGCAAGAGAAATTGTTTGGGTACATGGCCGATCATGGCTCCCCGGTAGGCGGGGATTCTGAGGGGCAGCAAGTAATCGTCGAGTATCTGGTCTATCGTGAGATTGCCATAGCCACCGCTAGGGTCACAATCGGTGCATTGCCCAAAAACAAATCCCTTTATTTCCTTCAATACACCCATTAGCATCAGTGTACTCATCATTCGGTCGATTCGGTAGGGTTCCTCCCCGATATCTTCCAAAAACAGTAGTTTATTTTTAAAATCGGGCAAGTAGGGCGAGCCGGCAAGGGCTGTAAGGACCGTCAGGTTTCCGCCTACCAGATCTCCGCTCGCTTTTCCCGGGTAAATGGTTCGGATGCGATTTTTTTTCACCACCAGATCCTCCGTCTCCTCGACCTCGTTTCTATAGGTGAGGCGGTTTTCTTTTCCGAAAAAAACCGACCGAAATTGATTTGCGTTGAATGGATTCCAGCTGCCGGATCCATTCGGGCCATGAAATGTGACCAGACCCGTCTGTGCGTGAATTGCATTGTGCAGTGCCGTGATATCGCTGTAGCCAAGGATGGGTTTGGGGTTTTTCCGGATCAGTTCGTAGTCGATCAGGGGCAAGATTCGGGCGGCTCCAGACCCCCCCCGAATACAGACCACGGCTTTGATGCGTTTATCACCAAACATTTCATTGAGATCTTCGGCCCTTTCCGCATCGCTGCCCGCCAGATGCCCCCGTCGACTGGACAGGTATTTTCCCTCTTTTACAGAAAGCCCAAGCGCTTCCATGGCCTCCCTGGCATAGGTGAATTCCATCCGATCCGCAGTAGCGGCGGAAGGACTGATCAAACCCACCCGATCACCGGGCTGCAGCCGTTTGGGAAGTAGTTTCTTTGGGGGCGCAAGGCGGGCGGCGCTTGCGGGAAATCCCGCTACGGTCCCCATTCCCAATCCCAGGCTCAGGGTCTTGATAAAGGTTCTTTTTTTCATGGCAGAATTTAGAAATTATCCCGTATATAAAGCAAAACTTTTTCTATTTCATTGCGAACAGCCGACGATTTGTCCGGGTAATTGTTGTTCATAAAGGCAAATGCGTAGACTTTTCCGCCGCGGGTTTTAAGAAAGCCCACGAGGCTGTGGTTGTTGCTGATCGTTCCGGTTTTGGCCATGACATAGGGTACCGATGCACTGTAGTTGTATTTCAGTGTGCCGGTTCTGCCCCCCGTAGGCAATAAGCGAAACAGTTCTTCGTCGGGAAACAACCGATAGATTTTTTCCAACAGGGAGACCATGGTCCGGGGGGTAAAGAGATTGTGCCGGGACAATCCCGAACCGTCCACCCATTGTGGATCGTCCGGCAAATCGTACAGGTAGGTTTCTTTGATATACTCGATGGCTTTTTCACTGGATAACTCCCGAAACACCTCGTCTGAAATCTGAAGCAGCAGCTGTTCGGCAATGAAGTTGTCACTTTCCAGCAGCATCTCTTTGTACAACGCCTGCGTGGGAATGCCTTTTAAAACGAAATGGTCCGGGGGAAGTTTTTCATCGGATAGAAGTACCTGCACGCCCCAGTCGTTGGTAGCCAGATCAGCGAAGGTTTCCGGCGAGGTGATAAACGGGACCCGAACATCCCGGCCATTATAGGTTCGTGGATTGTAGTAAAAAAGGTTGCTGTGCCAATCCCGTTGTAAATTTCTTAGCGGCTTTTGCGAAGTAGCAATGCTAAATCCCGGCGGACTGATGACAGGCCGGTTATTCACGTTGCTGCCTTTGGCCAAATTGCCAAACAAAGGCAAGGGCGAGCGCTCCGCTGAGTAGGATTGGTTGTAATCATCCCATTGCCAGCCATATCCGAATGGCTCGTCTTTCCAGTTACTGTCCGAGAAATACAGGGTGTCGTAGCTTGCCAGAAAGGCCTTAAGTTTTGGAGAAGGAAGCGGCGGGTATTTCCAGGAGGGATCTCCGGTACCCCAAACGATGGGTTTATCGTCTTTCAGAATAAAACGTAGGAAGGTGGTGCTGTCGCCCAGCACCATAAGTGAACCGAAAAAGGTAAACAATTTGGTGGTGGAGGCAGGAATGAAGTACAGGTGGCTGTTTTTGTCGTACCGGACCAGTTGGCTGTCCAGGTCGTAGAGCATGAAGCCGGTGAGGTGATTGTCAAAAAACGAACCTTCCCCAAGTAGCTCGTCCAATCCTAAATAGGCGGATTTTGCGTCCTGAGCAGAAGTGCTAAACCAAAAAAAACAGACGAAAACAAATCCAAGAAGTGCGGTTTTCTGCATGATCAGCTATTGATTCCCTTTTAAAAAACTAAGGAATAGGAATACCCAACCAGCGATAAACCCCACTCCTCCTAGTGGCGTGATGGCGCCCAGCCAGGTAAGTTGGCTTAAGCAGAGCAGGTACAGGCTGCCAGAAAAAACAAGGATACCTACCAAAAAGAACCAGGCACTCAACTTAAGTCGCGCCATCTGGGGATTGTTCTGATACAAGATTCCCACGAGCAAGAGCGCAAGGCTATGGTAAAAGTGATAGCTGACTGCCGTTTGGTAGGTGTCCAGCCGGCCCGTTTCAGTCAGCAGGGGTTCCAGGGCATGTGCGCCGAAGGCTCCGAAAATAACTGCCAGGGCTCCGGAAATGGCGGCAACTTGCAGCATTGATTTTGTCGTCATGGTGGAGTAATTTAGGTATAGGTACGGGCTCCAAATACGGCACTTCCGATGCGTACCATGGTACTGCCTTCCTCCTGGGCGATTCGGTAATCGCCACTCATGCCCATGGATAGCTCCTTCATCTGAACCTGTGTCGGTAGCTCCGCCCGTTTGATTTGTTCAAAGAGTGCTTTCAGCCCCCGAAATTCGGCACGTATTTTTTCCGTATCCGGCGTGTTGGTAGCCATGCCCATCAATCCAAGGATTTGAATGTGCTGCAATTCCTCGATTTCGGTACCAAATAGAAATGCCGTCAATTCGGCCTCGTCCCAGCCAAATTTACTCTCTTCGCTAGCGATGTGCACCTGGAGCAGACAGGGGATCGCCCGGTTTACTTTCTGCCCTTCTTTATTGATTTGTTTGAGCAGGCGAAGGGAATCGACGCTGTGTATCAGGTGGACAAAGGAGGCGATGTATTTTACTTTATTCCGCTGCAGGTGGCCAATCATGTGCCAGCGGATATCTTTTGGCAATAGGGCCTCCTTTTCGGTCATCTCTTGTACTTTGTTCTCACCAAAATCGCGAATTCCGGCGGCGTAGGCCTCCTGTATGGCAGAAATTGGCTTGGTTTTGCTGACCGCGACCAATAAGCAGTCGGGGTTAGCAAAGGACCGGGTGATGGTAGTTAAATTAGTGGCGATGTTGGCATTTTCCATTGGCGAAGCAAACAGTTTTTGTTTCGCAACAAAGATATGGGTATATTGGTAAAAACACACATTTTACCGATCCGGCTGCACGGATACAGAAAATTAGTACTGATTGACTTCGGACAGATGGCTATACTAACGAACAAATTGGGATACATAAAGTGGAAAATCGTCCTTCTTCTGGGAGGCATGGTATCCGCCTTGGTCTGCAAAGGCCAGGAACGGGTTCCGGTAAACGAAATAAACGAAAACAGAAAGAAACTGGAGAGCCGGGGTATGCTCGTGCTGGGGAGTTGGGCGGTAGGAAACATGCTTTGGGGAGGCATCGGCGCTGCCCGAAGTGAAGGGAAGGAAAAAAGCTTTCATCAGATGAATCTGTATTGGAATTCCGTAAACCTGGCCATTGCCGGTTTGGGCTACCTTTCTGCAACCAGAAAACGAACCGAATCCGGGCTATGGCAAAGCATGAGGGCACAACAGCGATCAGAAAAGATTTTGTTGGTGAACGCCGCATTGGATCTGGGATACATGACCGGTGGGTTTTACCTCAAGGAAAGAGGGAAGCGCCTGCAGGATCCCCGTTTGTCAGGTTTCGGAAATTCCCTGGTTTTGCA
This sequence comes from Cyclobacterium xiamenense, assembly GCF_900109255.1. Lineage (NCBI taxonomy): Bacteria > Pseudomonadati > Bacteroidota > Cytophagia > Cytophagales > Cyclobacteriaceae > Cyclobacterium > Cyclobacterium xiamenense. Next base: position 529,465 of record NZ_FNZH01000003.1, read on the forward strand.
GGGAGCCTTTTTGTTGGTGTTTGACGGAATCCTGTACACCCTACAAAATAACAACGGAAAAAAATTCCGGCCCTGGGTGGAAAATATTGACGCAGGAGCAACCGGGTTGGGTGTGAGGATACCTTTTTAAGATCAGTAAGGCGAGATGAACTGCCTTATTTTTTCCTGGCCATTTTTTCAAAGTTGCAGGGAAAGGTGATTGTATTTTTTTTTCGATTTCAGCCATGGCTCTTTAGCGAACCCGTGCGGGAACATTCGCTAAGAATCGGTTGGTTCCAGTTCGCACGGATGATGCCTGATTCGGCTCAGATGAATCCCGAAAATCCCTTTCTGCTTTAGTGATTTACCGTTCATATAAAAAATCGATGGGAAGCTGGTAAAAAAAAAACGCTTCAATTACGTTGTTTTTCTCTTTAGAAAATTCTACATTTCCCGCTGTTTTCACACTTTCTGTTCACCTATCCGTCTATTTACCTCGTAAATTTCGATTGGTAGCGGATTCGAAGGAGTTATGTAGTTATAGAAAGAACGAATGCTTTATATAGGTGCATTTCCACTGGCGTAAAATTGACAGGCGGGCGACTGAAGTTTGAAACGAATAAAACGAATGTAAATCCAAAACAATCCTTTTATGAAAAACCTATTACTTATTTTATGTCTGGCAATGCTAACTGCAATGGGAAGCAGTGTTCAGGCACAAACCGTTTCGGGGAAGGTGACTGACCAGTCAGATGGCATGCCCTTGCCTGGAGTTTCGGTACTGATCAAAGGAACATCCACCGGAACAGCAACGGATGTGGATGGCAATTTTAATTTAAATGTGCCGGGTGAACAGACGGTTCTCGTCTTTTCGTTTTTGGGGTTTGAGACGGTAGAGGAAACCGTTGGAAACCGCAGTACAATCAACATTGCACTGGCTGAGGACGCAGCGGAATTGTCCGAAGTAGTCGTAACGGCGCTGGGTATCGAACGAGATGTTCGTGCGCTTCAGTACTCCATCACAGAAGTGGGGGGAGAGGAATTCACCCAGGCACGGGAAAACAACATCGCCAATCAATTGGCCGGGCGTGTTGCCGGTGTGAATGTCAGCAATGTGGCTTCCGGACCTGCAGGTTCTTCCCGTGTGATTATTCGGGGTAATACTTCCTTGCAGGGTGGCAACCAGCCATTGTATGTGATCGATGGTATCCCGATGGACAACACCAATTTTGGACAGGCGGGTGTATGGGGAGGTGCCGACCAGGGTGACGGGATGACCAGTGTGAACCCGGATGACATTGAGACCATGTCCGTATTGAAGGGGGCAAGTGCTGCCGCTCTTTACGGTTCCCGTGCCGCCAACGGCGTGATCCTGATCACCACGAAAAGGGGTACCTCCAGGAGAGGGATCGGTGTAGAGATCAACTCTAACGTGGTATTTGAGCGCATCAACAACCAAACCGACCTGCAAACCGAATTTGGTTCCGGGCGGTACCAGGGAGATTTGATTACGGGAAGCGCAGTAAGACCCACTACGGTTCGTCAAGGCTACGACTGGGGTACACAAGCCTGGGGAGAAAGACTGGGTTCGGGTACCGCCATGCACTTTGACGGGGTAGAGCGTCCCTATGTCTATGCGGGGGATAACTGGAACCGGTTTTACGAGACCGGTACGGCTTTCACGAACAGTATTTCCCTGGCTGGCGGCAGCGATACCCAAACCTTCCGATTCAATGTTACGGACATGAGAAGTTCATCCGTGGTTCCTAATGCAGGGTTTGACCGATTAAACATGTCCATTGCTACCAGCGGAAAATTTGGAAAGAAACTGACCTTTGATGCGAAGGTGCTTTATTCCAACGAGCGTACCCAAAACCGACCTCGGCTGTCCGACTCGCCGGGCAACGCATTCCAATCCATTTTTGCCCTTCCTCCCAATGTAAACGTGGAATGGGGTAAAGGCGATCCCAATCGACTGGGAACCATCCCGATAGGAACGGATCCTGCATTGCTCAGCACCTGGGGTTTTGCTGAGCAGGAAGAATACCTGATGACCAATAACCCCTGGGGGCAAAATCCGTATTTTTCCACGCATCAATTGTCCATCAACGATACGCGAGACCGAATCATCACCTCCGGGTCGCTGAGATACGACATTACGGATCATTTGTATCTTTCCGGGCGAGCCGGTATGGACTGGTTTACGCGAAGGGGAACTACCCTGACTCCTCAGGGTACGGGGTACCAGCGAAATGGTAGCATGAGCGAAAGCGAGCGACGAGTAAACGAGATCAACCTGGAAGCCATGCTTGGTTACAACCGGGAATTTGGCGACTTCGGCGTCAACGCCTTTGTCGGTGCCAACCGCATGCGCAGGGAGGATGAAAACATTTCGGCGAATGGTCAGGGATTCAATGTTCCCTTTTTCCACGCCATTAATAATTCCGTGATCCGGAACTTTGGCTACGGGTATTCGGGATGGGGTATCAATTCCGTCTTTGGATCGGCTGAGGTGAGCTACAAAAATTTTCTATTCCTGACAGCTACCGGTCGGACGGACTGGTTTTCGGTTCTGGACCCACAATTTAATGACATTACCTATCCCTCTGTGGGAGGTAGTTTCGTGTTCTCTGATGCCATGAATGAGCTTCCCAGCTGGTTGAGTTTCGGTAAAGTAAGGGGGTCTTGGGCTCGTGTGGGCAACTCTACCGTGGGCCCCTATCAAATTCAAAACGTTTATTCACTGAGACCCGCTCCTGCGGTTGATCACGGAGGGAATCAGGTGGCCATGGCCTCTTTTGCGACCGCGGGCGGTAGAAGTGGAACCATCCCCAACCGGTTTCTGAAACCGCTGTTGTCTACAGAGATTGAAGCCGGGTTTGACGTTCGGTTTTTCCAAAACAGACTGGGATTAGATTTCACCTATTACCGGCAGCGAAGTACGGATGACCAGCTAAATGCCCAGATTTCCCTATCCTCTGGGTTTGGGTCTACCCTGGTGAATCTGGGTGAGATGGAAAACCGAGGTATAGAGATCTTACTTACCGGTACACCGATACGCACCTCAGATTTCAATTGGGATGTATCGTTTAACATCGCTCGAAACAGAAACGAAGTTATCTCCCTGATTGAAGGCAGTGATATTTTGAATGTGGAAGAGCCACGTACCCGAACCGTATTCGTGCAGCACCGAACGGGCTTTCCGTTTGGTGTATTGGCAGGTTGGGTGCAGAAGCGATCGCCTGACGGACAGCCCGTATTTGAAGAAAATGGCGCACCCGTACAGTCCGATCAGATGGAAGTCATTGGAAACGGAATACCCGACTGGACCGGAGGTATCAATAACAGCATTACCTTCAAAGGGTTTAATCTCTCAGCACTGGTTGATTTCCGAATTGGAGGCGATTTATACTCTGGTACCAACGTACGTCTTACGCAGTGGGGATTGCATAAGCAGACCTTACAGGGTAGGGCAGGAGAGGAGCCGCTTACCGTATCCGGCGTAATCCAATCCGGAACGGCTACCGATGGAAGTCCGATTTACGAATCCTTTTCGAAGACCCTTTCTCCCGGAGAGGCCAATAACTACTGGAATCAGATGGGAAACAGGGTTCAGGACTTCTTCATTTATGATGGGTCTTTCGCCAAGTTGCGACAGGTTACCCTGGGTTACAATTTTCCTAGAAGTATCCTGGACAAAACTCCATTTACCAATTTGAACCTGTCTTTTGTGGGTAGAAACCTGTCCATTTTATGGAAAAATGTGGAAAACATCGATCCTGAATCCGGTTATTCTTCCGGAAATGGGCAAGGCCTGGATTACTTTGGCATGCCGCAGACCCGGACGTTTGGATTCAATGTAAGGGCAACGTTTTAATGACTAAAGAAATGAATACTATGAACATACGGAACAAATTTCTAACGGCGGTACTTGCGGGTAGTCTTTCCTTCTTTTCTTGTGATACGGAGGACTTACACGATCTGAATGTCAATCCGCAGGCAGTGGATGAAATAGACCTAAACTTTATGTTTACCGCCGCCCAGCTCGGTTCGGCTTCCGGAGGGTCTTCCGGAGATAATCGATACATCGATTGGCGGACGAATATTGGCATGTCCGCATACCTGATTCAGCACCTGGCAAATGCGGGCGGAGGCATCGCGCCCGGAGATAAATACACGGAGAATTTCGAGTCAAACAATGCTCCTTTTGAGTTTTTCTATGGAGATGCCTTGAAGAATATTTCCGAGGTAATCCGGCAGACAGGTCCGGGAGGATACGATGAAGGAAACAAGATCAATACGCGGAATGCAGCGAGAATCATGCGCGTATTGAATTTTCATCGATTAACGGATTTTTATGGAAACATCCCTTACTTCGATGCGCTTCAAGGCATGGATGGGGTATTCTTTCCTGAATACGATCCCCAATCGGAGATTTATCCACATTTGTTGCAGGAGTTGGAAGAGGCCACGGCTGCGATAAGTGCGTCAAATCCCGACGACGGATTTGCCCGGGCAGATATCATTTATGACGGCGATGTTACCAAATGGAAGCGTTTTGGGTATTCGCTGATGCTGCGGTTGGCGATGCGTGTGTCCGAAGTGGCACCTCAGTTGGCAAACGAGTACGTGACCAAAGCCATTGCGGGTGGGGTGATGCAAAGTAACGATGACAATGCATTTGTTCCCATGTCGGAAGGCCCCAGTCTGTGGATCAATCAGAATGGTATTTCCAGGGCCTTTTTCCCTGGAGACGGAGGACAGCCTTCGTACATGAGTGAGACCCTGATCAATTGGCTGAAAGGTGGTGCTACAGCGGCCGATGAGGTAGATCCTCGATTGATGATTTTGAGTGGTGGGATAGCAGATTGGTCCGCAGTAGGTTGGACGCCATTTAACACCAATCCTTTAGAACAGAAAGGAATGCCCAACGGATTTGATGCAGCCGGTTTGGAGGAACTGGAAGGTGGTCCGATCGATCAGGTATCTACCTACTCCCGAATCAATTACCTTTTGCTTCAGCGGGATAGCCCGTACATGTTGATGAATTACGCAGAGTCGGCGTTTTTGCAGGCGGAAGCCCTGGAGCGAGGCATTGGATCCGGCATACCCGGTACAGCCGAGGAGCATTACAGCCAGGGAGTAAAAGAAGCCATGCAGATGTATACCTTCTTTGATGCGTCGCTGGAGGTATCCGATGCGGAAGTAACCGCTTACCTGGATAGACATCCGTACGGCGTAGAGAAGCCTGCCCTGGAAATGATCGGGGAACAAATGTGGGTGAGCAAGTTTTTCAACTGGTGGGAAGCCTGGTCTGACTGGAGAAGAACGGGTTACCCCGTATTGACTCCCACCAATTACCCCGGAAATGTTACGCAGGGACAAATCATGAGAAAATTACGGTATCCTGCTGCGGAAGTAGCCACCAATGAAAATTTCCAGGCAGGGGCTACCCTACCGGATATCTTCACTACCCGCGTATGGTGGGATACTGCGGATTGATTGCTAGTTTGGTTTTTGGAAAAAGTAATAAGAGGCTGCCCTGGCAGTCTCTTATTTTTGGTAGATACCGTTCCCTTGCGAGCCCATGATGCTTCCCCAAAGTGGTTCGTTCCGCATTTTAATGGGTAGATCTATGCGCTTGACACGCATTCCCAAAAAGGATAAGATATCCGAATGGCTAAAATACTGGCAATGTACCAGGTCCAGAAAACCATCCCCATCCAAGTCTCCCATCCAGGGGGTGGAAAAAATGTTTTTAAATCCTTTCGATTGGTCCAGGTTGTGTATTTCTCCGGAAGCAAAGTCCATCAGCAGCAACTTGTTCTCGATCAAAAATGCGGATTCGTCGTCAATAGCCCGCTGGCAGTCGTAACTGTTGATACTAAAGATTACCTCGTCGAAGCCATCTTTGTTTAGGTCGTAGGCAATGGGAGAAGAAAAGCCCGTACATCCCAGTTCCCGTTGGTGAGCGATCTCTCCACTTTTCCCGTCCAGCAAAATCTGCACGGATCCGGTATTTTCCGGCCAAACGCCTTTACTAACAAAGGTAAAAAAATCGGGTATGTCGTCGTCTGTGAAGTTTCCTACCGCAAAACTATTGCTACATTCTGTACCTGGAATGGTCTGTTGCCAAAGTATTTCCAGTGTTTTTCCGGAAATGGCAAACACCGAACTGCCATGGGAAATGACGACCAGGTCAAGGGTACCGTCCTGATCCAGGTCGGCCGCTACCGGAGAAGCGATAAATCCGTGGCCGTTTTCCGTAACCAGCCGTATGGCGGAGGACAGGTCGTTATTCATTAGGTCTGTTAGTTCAGCCAGGAAGAGGCTTCCCGAGATGGTTTCTCCTCCGCTCCCAAAAACCACCCGGTCTCCCATCTTGCCCTCGGCCGGGAGCAAAATCGGAGAAAGGTAGGTCTCGTTTCCGTCAGGCATCGTATCAGCTGCCAATACCTCTCCATTTACCGGATCCAGTACCATCAAAACACCCGGAAAACGATCCGTCGTTTCGTAAGGGGCGGCTTTGGCATTTCCACCATTACTGACCAGCAGATCCTTTAGTCCGTCATTGTTTTGATCGGGTATCCAGACGCTATTGTTGAAATTGAAACGGGCATGCCGCAAAACGGGATGATTGGTGTATCCGAGCGTGTCGTATTCCCACAACAGCTCTCCCGATTGGCCATCGATTCCTTTGAAGTAGGGGCCACGGCCTCCGATGAATACGTCCGGGAAACCGTCCCCATTTATGTCTTGAAACGATGCGGACCCATACACCTGATCCATGGCGGGATGGTTCCAGATAAGCTCCCCAGTTACTCCATCAATCGCCAATACACCGTAAGCACTGTCTTCAAACTCGTTTTTACCTGCCCCCATGACCAAATCCAGGGTACCGTCTTTGTTCAAATCCACCGCCCGCGGTGAAGATTGGGACCCGATCACGGGAAAGTTTGCATCCCAAACCAGTTCGCTTTTTTCTTTTTTCTGGCAGGCAAGCAAGAGTAGCGCCAGGCCCCAGGTAAGCCAGCGGCGCTTCCTGTAAAATAGACGGATTCTTTGCATCAAATTCTCAGTTGTGCTTTCAATTTCGTCCAATATACTTATTATTGGGAAAAAATTAGTAATCCGAAAGGCAAATCAAATGGGAGTAGGTATCCCCGTTTCAATGACAGGGAATGTTTGTATTTCGTTGGGATATCGACCGAAAAAATGTAATTTAACTGCCATAACCATGGATTAAAAACCATAGCGTAGCCGAAGGGATGGATGGACAAAAAATGGAAAACTATTTTCACCATATAGTATGGATGCTGCTTCTTACCTTGTTTCCCGGATTCGGGCTTCTTGCACAGGGTTTCGAGAAATTGCCGGCACGAAAAACCGGGGTAAAGTTTGAAAACAGGCTCAATGAAGACCCATCCTCCAATATTCTTACGTATGAATATTTTTACAATGGAGGAGGGGTGGCTGTCGGTGATATCAACAACGACGGTTTGGAAGACCTGTTTTTTACGGGTAATATGACCTCCAATCGCCTTTACCTCAACGAGGGGGAATTCAAATTTAAAGACATTACCAAATCTGCGGGAGTTGCCGGCCGGGATGCCTGGACCACCGGCACGAGTATGGTAGATATCAATGGCGACGGGTACCTGGATATTTACGTTTGCTATTCAGGAAAAGGGTCCACCGAATCCCGAAAAAATCAGCTCTTCATTAACCAGGGAGACGGCACCTTTTTGGAACAGGCCGAGAAATATGGGCTTGCAGACCCGGCAAATAGTATTCAGGCCTTGTTTTTTGATTTCGATCTGGATGGAGACCTGGACATGTACCTGCTGAATCACAATACCCAGGTGATCAATGAAATTGATTTCGCTGCCAAGCGAAAGGATCGGAACCCCAATTCCGGGGATAAACTGTTCCGAAACGATGGCGGAATCTTTACCGATGTCAGCGAGCAAGCAGGGATCTTGGGCAATTCCATGGGGTTTGGTCTGGGAGTAGCTGTTTCTGACATTACCGGAAATGGATACCCGGATCTCTATATTTCCAACGATTACATCGAACCGGACTATTTGTATATCAACAACGGGGACGGCACTTTTTCGGAAAGACTTACCGACTTTTTGCAGCACATCTCTTATTTCTCCATGGGTTCGGATATCAGCGATGTGAATAACGACGGATTACCCGACCTATTTACGCTGGACATGCTACCGGAGGACAACAAACGGCAAAAGCTGCTGTACGGGCCAGAGAATTACGAGCAATATGCTTTGATGGTCATGGAAGGCTTTTATCACCAAAACATGCGGAACATGTTGCACCTGAACCAGGGCGCGGGACTTTTCAGTGAAATCGGACAGCTTGCCGGAATTTCCAATACCGACTGGAGTTGGGCGGCGTTTTTCGCCGATTTTGACAACGACGGCTGGAAGGATCTTTTTGTTAGTAACGGCTATTTCAGAGACTATACCAACAGGGATTTCCTCAAATACAAGGGCGATTATTACTTTAGTAAAGCCCGTGCAAAGGAAGAAGCGGATACGCTTCACCTCGTTACCAGCATGAGTTCTACCCCGATTCACGATTACATCTATAAAAACCAGAATGGTTCGGGATTTCTGAATGTCTCAACCGAATGGGGATTTGAAAAACCGGTGTTTTCAAACGGGGCCGCCTATGCCGACCTGGACAATGACGGCAAGCTGGATTTGGTGGTTAATCACCTCAACGAGACGGCTGGAGTTTTTAGAAACAAATTGGAAGATTCCGCGGAAGGGGTAAACTTTCTGCAGGTAGAGCTGCGAGGCGAGCGACTCAATACTTCGGGTATCGGGGCAAAAGTAACCCTTTATACGGATCGGGGGCGCCAGTTTCTGGAGCAACAGCCCACCCGTGGGTTTCAATCCTCCGTCAGCCACCGCCTTCATTTTGGGCTGGGTTCAGCGGAGACCATTGATTCGCTTCGGATTGTTTGGCCCGGAGGTGCCGTGCAGTCGCTTCGGAATATCGCCGCAAACCAACGCCTTGTTTTGGAAGAAAAAAATGCGTCAAACGTACGGGAAACAGCTCCACAGGCGGTGGATCCGGTGTTTAGCGCCATTGTATCCCCCATTCCCTACGAGCACGAGGAGCCAGGGTATAATGATTTTAAACGACAGCCCTTGCTGAGCCACATGATTTCACCTACCGGTCCTGTGCTGGCACTGGGTGATGTAAATAACAACGGGTTTACGGATGTTTTTGTAGGTGGATCAGAAGGGAATCCGGGCAAACTGTATTTCCAGGTTTCTACAGGTAAATTTCTGGAATCTCAGGGGCTCGACGTATCGGAGGATACCGGGAATGCAGATGCGGATGCCCTGTTTTTTGATGCCAACGGAGACGGCTGGCTGGACCTGTATCTGGTGAGCGGTGGATACCACGATTTTGAGCGGGACTCCCCCGAATTACAAGACAGGTTGTACATGAATCAGGGAGGGGGGAATTTTGAAAAATCGGAAACCGCACTGCCAAAATTTGCGCCCAGTGGATCGGTAGTAAAAGCAATTGACGTTGACAAAGACGGTGACTTAGACCTTTTCGTTGGTGGGAGGGTGGTTCCCGGTCAATATCCCAAGGCAGCCGACTCCTTCCTTCTCGTTAACGACGGTCAGGGGAATTTTGAGGACCAGACGGCAACCCTGGTTCCGGAATTTAAAAATTTTGGAATGGTAACGGACGCTTCTGTTCTGGATGTCGATGGAGATGGGTGGGACGACCTGGTGCTGGTCGGGGATTGGATGCCCATACAGGTTTACATCAATCAGCAGGGAACTGGATTTGCAAACAAAACCGCCGATTATTTTGATCAGCCACTTACCGGCATGTGGTCGACCGTAGAGGAGGGGGATTTTGATGGTGATGGTGATTTGGATCTAGTGGTAGGGAACTTTGGGCTCAACAGCCAGTTGAAAGCGAGCGAGGCGGAGCCCTTGCGGCTGGTTTATTCCGATTTTGATGGCAATGGATCGGTAGACCCTATTTTGATTTCCCATGTGAAAGGGGAGGCCTATCCGTTTATGAGTAGGGACGAGCTGTTGGACCAGCTGTACGGCATGCGCAGTAAGTTTACCGACTATGCCTCGTTTGCGGACGCCAAATTGGAGGACATCTTTACCGAAGAGCAACTACGCACCGCGGGTACGCTGGAAATCAACGAGATGAGGTCCGTTTACCTGGAAAACAAAAACGACTCATTTGCGGTGCACCCACTTCCGCTGCAGGCGCAATACGCGCCTGTTTATGCCATTCAGGTACTTGATTACAACGAAGACGGCAAGCTGGATTTCATTTTGGGAGGCAATCAAAACACAGCCCGCTTGCGGTTGGGGGTGATGGATGCCAATTTCGGCCAACTCTACGAGGGCGATGGTACGGGTGGTTTTGCCTTCCAGGCAACACCGGATTCGGGCCTCAGGTTTACCGGAGACGTAAAGTCCATGCAGCTAGTCAACCTCAGTTACCTGAAGGTATTGCTGGTGGGAATTAACAATCAGGGGGTAGAGGGCTACCTCCTCAATCGATCACTGGACAACAAGCCGGTAAAAAGTCTATCGAACCAAAATAAATAACTAACACATACAGACAATTAATGAAAATCAGAAAAATTAACCTAGAAGAGCGGGAGATTCCGGAAAATTGGTACAATATCATTGCCGACATGCCCAATAAGCCGTTGCCGCCGCTTCACCCCGGCACCCTGGAGCCCATTGGCCCCGACTCCCTGGCCCCTTTATTTCCCGAGGCACTCATCAAGCAGGAAGTGACTACGGATAAATGGGTTCCCATTCCAGATGAAGTACGAAACATGTATTCCATTTGGCGACCTACTCCCTTGTACCGGGCGTATGGCCTTGAAAAGGCGCTGGATACGCCAGCGAAGATCTATTACAAATACGAGGGAGTAAGTCCCTCCGGTTCCCACAAACCCAATACTGCGATCCCGCAGGCCTATTACAACAAACAAGAGGGAATCAAACGAATAACCACCGAAACCGGCGCAGGGCAGTGGGGAAGTGCCTTGAGTTTTGCTTGTCAGCATTTCGGGATTGAATGCGATGTGTACATGGTAAAGCTATCGTATAACGACAAGCCTTACCGAAAAATGATGATGAATACCTGGGGAGCAAATGTTTATCCCTCCCCTTCCGAACGAACCGAGGCGGGTCGAAAAATCCTTGCAGAACATCCGGATTCGCCGGGAAGCCTGGGTATTGCCATCTCCGAGGCCGTAGAAATGGCCGCTACCCGGGATGACACCAAATATGCGTTGGGAAGTGTACTCAATCACGTGAAGCTGCACCAAACCATCATCGGTTTGGAGGCCATTAAGCAGCTGGAAAAAGCCGGTAGCGACCTGCCCGATATCGTGATCGCCCCTTTTGGCGGCGGGTCAAACTTTGCCGGATTGTCCTTTCCTTTCCTACGATTGAATATGGAAGAAGGAAAGCACATTCGGTGCATTGCCAGTGAGCCTTCATCCTGCCCCAAATTGACCCGGGGAGTATTCCGATACGATTTTGGGGATACGGCCGGAATGACTCCGCTGTTGCCCATGTACACCCTGGGTCATGATTTTATACCCGCCCCAATTCATGCCGGCGGGCTTCGGTACCACGGTGCGGGGGTCATCGTCAGTCAATTGCTAAAGGATCAACTCATTGAGGCACAGGCTCATGACAACCTGGAAATCTTCGAAGCAGGAGTACTGTTTGCGCGCTCCGAAGGTATCATTCCGGCGCCGGAAGCCAACCACGGGATTGCTACTGCGATCCGAGAGGCCAACCTGTGTAAAGAAACGGGTGAATCAAAGACCATCTTATTCAACTTATGCGGACATGGGAATTTTGACATGAAGGCCTATGACGATTATTTCTCCGGGAAAATAAAGCAACACGAATTGAGCCAGGAAGAAATCGATACCTCTATCGCAAGGTTAGGTACGCCCACCATTCCTGTTTAATGGTGTTTTTTGTCGATGAATAGGCGATCGTTTTTAAAAAAAGGGGTGGCTTCCGGCGCTTGGGCGTTCGGGACGCAGCCCCTTTTTTCGCTTGATGGAAAGGAGTTGTCTTTTTCGGACATTCCCCTGGTCGATACCCACCTACACCTTTGGGACCTGAATGTGATGGATTACCCCTGGCTGAAGGGAAAAGGGCTGCCGTTGGAAAGGAGTTATACCCTGCACGACTACCAAAAAGCCACGGAAAGGCATCCCGTCTCAAAAATGGTTTTTGTGGAATGTGCCCGAAGGCCAGAGCAGTACTTGCAAGAGGTGGACTGGGTGCAGGAGCAAGCCGATTCGGAATCCGGTATAGCCGGTATGGTTGCCTATTTTCCCCTGGAAATGGGTGTCGACGGGCAAGAAGCCATGGAAGAAATGGCAGAGCGGGAAATTGTTCGGGGAATTCGCAAAAACTTCATGCCCGGGCATGCCGGATACGCGCAAGGAATTGGCTTGATGCGTCGGTTTCAATGGGTATGCGAACTGAACGTAGGTCCCGGACAACTTGCAGCGGTCATTGATTTGGTGAGTACGTTTCCGGAGCAGCTTTTTGTGCTGGATCACCTGGCCAATCCGGATATCGGCAACCAGGATTGGAAGACCTGGGCCGGGGCACTTGCGCCTTTTGCATCCATGGAACAGGTTTATTGCAAGCTGTCCGGCATGATCACCCGTGCGTCGCAGGATTGGGAAGTGGCCAATTTGGAGCCGTATTTCAGTACCGTACTGGATATTTTCGGTCCGGATCGGGTGATTTACGGAGGGGACTGGCCCGTGGTGCTGCGGACGGGGACTCTAAACGAATGGATGACGGCTTTTTTTTCGCTCTCGAAGGCATTATCGACAACGGAGAAAAAGAAATTGTACCACACGAATGCCGAAAGGCTTTACCGCATTTAATACACATAGCCCAGTGGATTTTAAATTTCTGTGTGGAATCTCCGCGTAGGTAGGGAGAATAAGAATTGTTTTTTTAACTTTAATCGAGAAAAAAAGAGGTACCCATGCGTGAACAACCGAATAAAAAAGAAACGAATGATTCCAGAAGGCAATTCGTGAAAGCAGCTTCCCTGACTGCGGCGGGGTTTTTTATCGTGCCCCGATTTGTGCTCGGAGGGCAAGGCTATGTGGCTCCAAGTGATAAGGTGAATGTGGGCATGGTGGGAGTAGGAGGAAAAGGGCGTCAAAATGCCCTGGACCTGATGAAGCTGGATGATGTACAAATTACAGCCATCGCCGATCCGGGAGAGTACTGGGATTTGGCCAATTTTTATTACCGATCCATAGCCGGCAGAGGGCCGGTAAAGCGCCTGATAGAAGGACACTACGAGGACAAAACAGAGAATTTTACACTGAATGAATACCTGGATTTCCGGGAAATGCTGGAGAAAGAAAAAGGCCTGGATGCCATTTGTTGTTCTACCCCGGACAATACCCATGCCTTTGTTACTTACGCGTCCATGAAATCCGGCAAACATGTCTACTGCGAAAAGCCGCTGACGCACAATATTTGGGAGGCCCGAATGATCAAACAATTGACGAAGGAAACCGGGCTGGCCACGCAAATGGGCAATGTGGGCCACAGTACCGACGGTATCCGGCAGACCGTGGAGTATTTGCGTGCGGGTGCAATCGGTGAGGTAAGGGAAACCCATTCCTGGGTACCCGCTTCCCGTTGGATTCCCGAACTCCGGGGCCTGCCGACAACAGGTACGACCAAACCGCACGGCCTTGATTGGGACCTTTGGCTGGGCCCCTCCGCAAACAGACCGTATCACGAATGGTATTCGCCGGTTACCTGGCGGGATTTTTGGGATTTTGGTTGTGGCGCGCTTGGGGACTTTGGTTGTCACGATATGGATGCGGCTACCTGGGCCTTCGAATTGGGCTATCCCGAAACCATTGAAGTATTCCCTGCAGGATTTAGCAACGAACACATCGCTCCTTACGGCGAAATCGGATACTACCGTTTTCCCGAGAATAATACCGGCAAGCCGATCGACCTGACCTGGTATTCCGGAGGGGTTAAACCGCCGCTTCACCCTTCCCTGCCACAAGGCTATCAGTGGCCCTCCAGGGGCACCTTGTTTGTCGGTGACAAAGGGATCATCGTGAATGGGGGCGATCGCGTACCGCACGTGTTTCCGGAAAGCCTGGCTACAAGCATGAAGCAGCCGAAAGAAGTCATTCCACGTTCAAAGGGCCATTTCAGGGATTGGGTCGATGCGATAAAAGGCGGTCCTGCTGCCAGTGCAAATTTCGAATACGGGGCACACCTTACTGAAATCACCCTTCTTGGTGTCCTTTCCCTGCGGATGCGGGGACAGAAAATTCATTGGGATTCACAAAACCTTAAGGCAAAAGGCCTGGATGCAGCAGATGCCTACATCAAGGAACCGGTCAGGCCGGGATGGGAAATGAGCTAAAAAGGCTCAAATTAATAGAAAAAGATGGCCCCGATCCCAAAAAGATCAGGGTTTTTTACTATTCAGAATCGGGATTAATCCAGCAAGAAATTATTGAAAAAGGTGCTCTTTAAAACCATCCAGGCGAAGAAGAACAAAATTCCCCAAAACAGGTACGGCCGGTAGTAGTCCATAGTCTCCTTGTACCTGGATTCGATAATTTCGGCTTTTTCCAATTCGTCAATTCGCGTAAAGATGTTTTCGAGGGCTCCGTCATCGGATGCCCGGAAAAATTCCCCCTCGGTAATGCTGGCAATGTTGCGGAGAGTTTCCTCGTTGAGGTAACTTTCGATCATTTGCGGCCTGCCGAAGAAGTCGGTCCCGTAGGGTACCATTCCATCTTTTCCCACAGCAATGGTATAGATTTTTATGTCCATGGCTTCGGCCAGCTGTGCGGCAAATACCGGGTCCACATTGCCGGCGTTATTGTCTCCATCGCTGAGCAACACCATTACCTTCGATTTGGCTTCCGATTCGCGCATCCGATTGGTAGCGGTAGAAACAGCACTGCCAATGGCCGTTCCCTTGGCATCCATCATGTTGAAGGTAATGCTACCTACCAGGTCAGTCAGGAGTTCGTAATCCGTGGTAAGCGGAGCAAGCGAAAACGCTTCGCCCGAAAAAATCACCATGCCAATCCGGTCGGCTATTCGGCCATTGATAAAATCAATGGCTGTTTCCTTGGCGGCTTCCAGCCGGTTGGGAGTAAAGTCCTGCAGGTCCATGGATTCTGAAATATCCATTACCAGCATGATGTCTATGCCTTCGGTGTATTGTTCGACTTTCTCATTGGTTCGCTGTGGCCTTGCCAGGGCAATAACCACCATCCACATGGCCATTAGAAAGAAAAGCGATGGGATCAGGCGCAAATAGGTCCAGGGATTTTTTCTGGCAGCCATCTTGGGCAGCGAAAGCTCCAAGACCGGTTTTTTCAGAAATTTGATAAACTTTCTGACGAGCAAGAAAAGGGGGATAACCCAAATTAAATGAAGTAGGAAAAAATTCTCCCATTCAAACGATCGGAAGGTTTCGGGTGCAAACCAGCTCCAGGAAATATAGGAAGAGGTATCATTCATGATGGTGAATTTTTTCAATTTTTTCTTCCAATTGATTTCTTGAGATTTGCAGCAGGTTTTCGCAAGCCTCCCGGATATTGTTGTCCACCCGGTTGGCGTAAATTATTAATTCGATTTTCCTGAAATCAGTTACTACTTCCGGCTGCTGAAGGAACGCAGCCGTTTCGGTGGCGGTCCATTCTCTAAACGGAAGCCCGGTTAAGTTTTCCAGGTAACTTTTCCAAAGACCCAGCAGCTCGTCGGCCTCCTGGATTTGAGGATTGTTTACCAATTGTTTCATCGATAGCTCCCAGTCCTCCACGAAGCGTTTGAATTTCCTTTTTTCCCGGTACACCTGCCAGCGTTTTTTCAAGCCCTCTCCAAAAAAGTAAAAACCTGCGATCAAAAGAACCACAACCAACAGGATGCCCACGATCAGGTAGGGGTAGTTGAAGGAAGGAGGAATGTATTGGTAGCTGTCGTTTTGGCGAAAGGAAAGCTCCTCCGGTATTTCATCGATGGTCAGCACCAGGTGCAGCGGTGCGGGCTCAGGTACGTGGTGTATGCTATCGTACCGAACGATTTCAAAAACAGGAATGCGGTAATTTTGCACCGAATCCAGCGAAAAGTTTGATAGCCAGTAAACGGCGCTGTCCAGGGTGACGCCATCCGCCGTGGCGGAGGTAAAGGTTTGCTTGCCCAGGTATTCGAAATCGCCAAACCGATAGGTAGAGTCTGGAAACAAAACAGGCATCTCGCTCGGATAGCGTGCCTTTAGTACGTAGCCCACCCGCTCACCCAATCGGGCCGAGTCCTGCAAAAAGTACCCTTCTACCGCCACGTCCTGCCCTTGAGAAAGGCTTGGTTGCAGTACCAGTACCATCCATACACCTACCACTAACTTCCCGATTTTATCCACGTTTCATGGTTTTATTTCTCAACTTAAATAATTCCATTAGCGGGAGTACAATATCCTGCCGGGTGTCTATTTGTAGGTAATTGATCTGATTTTTTTTGCAAAACTCTTTGAGATGCTGCCGTTCACTGCCGAACGAAGAAGAAATCTTTCTGGAAAAACCGCCAAAAGCCGTATTCACCCAGGTAGTTTTCCCCGCTTCCTTGTCGTAAACGGGAATGATGCCCAGGGAAGGAAGCGCGGACTCGATTGGGTCCGTTAGCTGTAAGACCACCAGATCGTGCTTGGTCGCCAGTGCTTTCAGCGGTCGTTCGTAACCGGTGTCAATGAAATCGGAGATGACGATGAGAATGCTTCTTTTCTTAATCAAGTTGAGGCAAAAGGTGAACATGCCGTTCAGGTCGGTTTGCTGGGACTTCTTTTCCTCAGCAAAAATGCCTTTTATGATTTTCACTGCTTGCCGGCTCCCTTTTCCGGGCAGAATAATCTTTTCTTTTGTATCCGAATAACTGATCAGACCCGTTTGCGAGCCCTCGTGAATGGCTGCCAATGTGAGCACGCCTGCAATTTCTCGTCCCAGGTCAATTTTCTTCCGATCCTTACTCCCGATATCCTGCGAGCCACTTACGTCAAGTAAAAAATAGACCGATTGATCCTTGTCTTCCTTAAAGGTTTTTACAAAGGTTCCGTGCCCTTTGGCGGATACTTTCCACTCAATGGTTCGGATATCGTCCCCATACTGGTAGGGACGCAGGTCGTCAAACTCCAGACCGGCACCCTTAAAGATGGAATGGTGGTCACCCTGCAGGTGACTATTCGCCACCTTTCTCAGGATGATTTCATACCTTCTTAGTTTTTTTATCAGTTGGTTCATTTTTCAGTTACAATGAAAAGCCTAATTTAGCAGTCTCCCGTGAATAATAAAACGACTTCGCGGTTACTTATTGCCAATTGTAAAAGGAATTGGGTAATTTTGTGGTGTGAATAGTATACGTCGAGTAGTTGCACTCTTTTTGGTGATGGTTTCCTGCGGTCCCGATGAGAAGCCAGAAGAGCTTTTGTCAGAGGATACCATGGTAGAAATCCTCGTGGATATTCACCTCGCCGAGGGATTTGTTCAGTCCCTTTCCATACCTTATGATTCCTCCAAAGTACTCTACCCCATACTAGAAAGACAAATTTTTGAAAAACATGGTGTTGCCGACAGCGTTTACATCCAGAGTCTGGAATATTACCTTCTGGATGCTGCCAAAATGGAATACCTCTACGAACGGACGATAGATTCGTTGACGTTGAAAGAAAAAATCACCCGATAATCAATGAAATTGTATCCAACGAATCTGGAAGAGAAAATCGATTTTGACAAAATCAAAGAATTGATCAAAGAGGAGTGTACCAGTACGCTGGGCGCGGATTTCGTTAAAAAAGTCTCGTTTTCCAGGGATCGGGTCCTGCTTACCAAATTGCTGGCGCAGACGGATGAATTCCGCAAAATTCTTGTTTCCGGCGAACTCTTCCCCTCCTCGAATTTTATCAATATTTACCCCTATTTGGACAAGGCAAAAATAGCGGGTACGTTTCTGTTTGAGGACGAATTTCATGAAATCCGGCTGGGATTAAAGACCCTGGAGGGCTGCGTGGCCTTCTTCCACCGGTTTCAGGAAGAATACCCGCAACTGCATCAGTTGCTAGGCATGGTGGAGGAAGACATACCTTTGGAAAAAAGTATTGGGCGGGTGCTCGATGACAAGGGCAAGGTAAAAAACAACGCATCCCAGGAGTTAAATTTAATCCGTACGCAACTGGCTTACGAAGAGAGCCGCATCCGCAAAGTACTGGAACAAATCTACCGTTCGGTCAAAGCCCAAGGGTTTACCCCTGAAGATGCGTCGGTCACCATTCGTGCGGGTAGAATGGTGATTCCGGTTTTGGCCGAATACAAAAAGCGAATCAAAGGTTTTATCCACGATGAATCGGCCACCGGGCAAACCGTTTACCTGGAACCTGCGGAAGTCCTGGACATCAACAATGAGATAAAAGATCTGGAGTACATGGAACGCCGGGAAGTGCAGAAGATCCTGACCAAGCTTACAGACGAACTTCGCGGATATATTCCAGCCCTAAGGCGGGCTTTTTATTTTTTGGGGATGGTGGATTTTATCCGTGCCAAAGCAAAATTTGCGCTTAAAATCAATGCGGTAAATCCCGAAATGGCCCGGGTGCGGGAGATGTCCTGGCTGAAAGCCCGACACCCGCTACTGGAAATGGCGCTTCGTCAGCAACGGAAAGCAATCGTCCCGGTCAGCCTTTCCCTGGACCCCAACCACCGGCTACTGGTGATTTCGGGACCCAATGCCGGGGGAAAATCCGTTACCTTGAAAACCGTAGCCCTTGTCCAGTACATGTACCAATGTGGCCTGTTGGTTCCCATGGAACCGAATTCCTCCTGCGCGGTGTTTGATCAATTTTTTATCGATATAGGCGACGAACAGAATATCGAAAACGACCTGAGTACCTACAGTTCCCACTTGATGAACATGAAGCATTTCACGCTGCATGCCAACAAGAAAACACTTTTTTTCATCGACGAATTTGGTACCGGTACCGAACCCCAATTTGGCGGTGCGATTGCGGAAGCCATTTTGACGGCACTAAATAAGTCTGGAGCCTACGGAATTGTCACCACCCATTACGGAAACCTGAAGCAACTGGCCTCCAAAAGCCAGGGGATGGTCAATGGAGCCATGCGCTACGATGTGGATGAGTTGGAGCCCTTGTACGAACTGGAAATCGGAAAGCCCGGAAGTTCCTTCGCCTTTGAGATCGCTGGAAAAATCGGGATCGACCAGGAAATTATCCTTCATGCAAAAGCACAGGTGGGGGAGACCCGCGTCAAATACGACAAGCTGCTGCTGAAAGTGGAAAGTGAAAAAAACAAGTACGAAAGCCTGCTTTCTGAAATTGAGCGAAAAGACCGCTTGCTGAATCAGCGCCTGCAGGAATACAATTCGCTAAAGACCACCCTGGACGAACAGCGCAAGGCCATCCTAAACGAAGCCAAAGCCCAGGCCAACGTTCTCCTGGAAGAGGCCAACAAAAAAATCGAGCACACCATCCGTTCCATCAAGGAAACGCAGGCGGATAAACTTGCCACGCAGCGCGCGAGAAAAGAACTGGATGCGCACAAAACGACCATAAAACCCGAGAAGCAACAAAGCGCACCGCCCAAAACCATTCGGGTGGTGGAGGGTGAAATCAATCCAGGTGATCAGGTGCGGGTGAAAGACAACGGGGCCCTGGCAGAAGTGCTTGAAATCAAAGGAAAGCAAGTGAGCATTCTGATAGGAGATCTCAAGTCAAACGTGAAACTAAGCCGGCTGGAGAAAATCTCCAATACCTCCCTAAAAAAGGAGAAAAAGGCGATAGCGCGACGAATTAGCTACGATACCCAGTCCAAAATGGCGAATTTCTCCCCCAATCTGGATATCCGCGGAAAAAGAGGCGAAGAAGTCCTTCCCCTGATACAGAACTTCATCGACGAGGGATACATGCTGGGCATGAACGAGCTCAAGATCATTCACGGAAAAGGTGACGGCATCTTGCGGGGGCTCACCCGAAACTTCATCAGCAAAATGCCATCTGTGGCCGGCTTTTCAGACGAACATGCCGACCGGGGAGGTGCGGGGATTACCCTGGTTCAACTCAAATCGTAGCAGCCTCACTGCTTGTACGTCTGCTCGTCCAATCACCGGCAATAATTGCCTTTGCCATTTCATACGGTCAAAACCGCTTTTTCCACCGCTGCAGGTCCCCGGGATTAGCGGAAACCCACAGCGGATGGAATAAAATCGGTGTTTGAGACTCGGATTACCGGAATGCTACTCAAGCCGAACCAGCGCAAATACATACGAACCCGCCAGGGCCGATACCCGTGCGTTTGAAGGTGCCGGAACGGTCCATTGCAGCTGGAGATCATTATCTTCTTGCGTAAAGGATATTTCCTTATTCGCGGCCGGCTGAACCCCGGTCAGTTCAATTTTATCAAAGTTCCCTCCTGCGAAGGACCAATTTCCGTTGGTATCGAAGAGCAGGTTGCTACCCTGTGTGGTGTAGGTCTTGCTGCTTCCACTGGAAATAAATGTGATTTCAAAATCGATGTAGTCATCGGTCTCATTCGTGCCGTCCTTCGTTACCGACCCGCCGTTGCGCAGCACCCAGGTTTCGTTTCCGGATGTTCCTGTAAGCTTTTCTATAGCCACTTCCTCATCGCTTGGTTCAGGGGGGGTGGGCTGAGGTTCTTCGTCTCCACATCTAACCAAATTGACAGCGAGGAATAGCACAAGTAGTATTCGTGTTATAGCAACCATACGTCTGATTTATTTTAGAAAGTTTTAAGATCAACTATATATTTTTTATAAAATCCCGGTAACTTGCAGGAAGTGGCTGTTTCCCGGTTTTTTTGGCGCCTGTTTATAGGCGCTTACCAGAGCCTGTACTTCCGATTCCGGTTCAGAAGTACAGGCTACTTCATGGACGCTACCGCTACTGTTTGATGACTCTGGTAACGGACCTTCCCTGATCGCTTAGAATGACGATAATGTAGGTTCCATTCGGGTAGTTTCGAAGATCAATTTCAGTGATATCACCCGTAACAAGCCCTTTGGCTACGGTCTTCCCGGACAGGTCGTACACCTGGTAGCTGATGTCCTGACTCTCGTGGTAGTTCGTTTCTACGATAAAGATGCCGGGACCTGGATTGGGGTACACGGAGAAACTTCGTTCCCGATTTTCGCGCAGCGAAGTCACGATATCCATGGTAAAGTTGGTAGCACTTTCGACCTGCCCTCCGGCATAGGTCAAGATAATGCTCCCTGTGGTTGTACCATCGGGTACCACGACCTCTAGGGTGTTTGCATCAACCAGGGTAAAATCTGCTGCCGTGCCATTTAGGGAGATCTCCGTTACTAAATCCAGCTTTTCGCCGGTCAGGGTAAGCTTGTCGCCCACCCAACCCCGTTTGGGAGAGAAATCACTCAATAAGGGCATCGGTACCCTTACGGTAATTTCGAAACTATCTTCCGCTGTGGCTCCCTTACCGTCGTCTACAGTAATCGTGATACCGATCGAGCCCAAATCGCTCGTTTCTGGTGTACCGCTGAACGTAAGGCTGCCCGTATCGAATTTGAGCCATGCGGGAAGTGCGGAACCGTCTTCCAGGGTGATTGTGTAGGTAAGCGCGTCGCTATCCGCATCGGTAAAGGTATTCTCCGGTAAGGTGAAGGTGAATGGTTCTCCCTCGGTGGCGGCCAGGTCGGGGATGGCATTGGCCAAAACCGGTGCAGCATTCGGAGTTTCCTCTATAGTCAATACAAAGATATCCTCCGCGGTGCCGCCGTTACCGTCATCCGCGGTCACTTTGATACTGATGCTGCCTACGTCACTGCCCGCCGGTGTCCCGCTAAAGGTACGTGTTGCGCCCTCAAAGGTCAGCCATGAGGGGAGGGCTGTTCCGTCTTCCAGCGTCGCGGTATAGCTGAGGTCGTCACCGTCGGCATCTTCGAAAGCGGTTGAGGGGATTGTTAAATTAAACGATACCTCTACGTTTGCTGTTTGGTCTGGAACACCACTGAAAACAACGGGGGCTCTATTTAGTGATGACGAACTTTCCCGCCCGAACAAAATAAATACTGAACTTTCGCCATAAGGTGCTGCCAAACTAACGGCAACATCGTCGAAACCATCTCCGTTAAAATCGCCAAATCCAGCTAGGGAAAAACCTAAAACACTGTCATCGACAGAACTTGTCATTTTAAATCCATTTTCCCCATTCAGATTAGATAGGCTAAATGGTGAAGGTATCCGTTCAGGACTTCCAAATACCATATATGACGTTCCATTTAAAGAGGTATGATTTTCACTTGCACCAATAAGAAAGTCTGAAAAACCATCACGATTAAAGTCAAAGTTACCGGCTACTGACCTTGACTGGGTTTGAGTCCAGTCCCAGTCAGTTTCCGCCTCGATCAAAAATCCATCAGCATTAGTAAAATTAGAAAGATCGATTACGTTATTTGATACTGCTTCTTCTCTTCCAAAAATCATATACCATTCCGTGATATCATCATGATCGTAATTAGAAGCTACGATATCATCCATTCCATCTCCGTTTACATCTCCAGCGAAAGCTATTTGTAACGCCTGAGCGATTTCACCTTCTGTCAATGTAGTAACAAGGTATCCTTTCTCGCTACTCAATTGTAAAAGATCAATATTTTCGTTGTACCCCGACCGTCCAAACACGACAAAACTATGATGCATAGAAAAATTATAACCACCAATAAGTATATCGTTTATTCCATCACCATTAAAATCTCCCACACCTTCGACCATATTACTGCCCGAATCGTTAACAGCGCTTTCTACGATAATATAACCGTTTAAACCATCCAAGGAGCTGATCTCAAACGCCTCAGGAAATCCTGAATTGGAACCAAAAACCACGTAAGTTTCAGAAGTATCGATGTTGTTGGTCTCTTTCCTCGCAGTTACTGCGAAATCGTCGATACCGTCACCATTTACATCCCCCAATCCTGTGAGATGGAGTGCAAAGTCCTGTGTATTTTCTCTCCTTACTATTCGAAATCCATTTGAGCCGTCAAGCGTGCTTAAATCAAAATTACTCGGCATCATTTGATCTGTTCCAAAAATGACATAAGCCTCGCCCTCGTCCCATGAATTCAGTGAATTATTTTCCTCCCTATTGTCATAGGACGACATAATGATGTCATCAAATCCATCGCTGTTGATATCCCCAATAAAATCTACCCTCCTCCCTAGGACTGAAAATGAATTTATTCCATCGACACTAAAGCCATCTGACTCGTCCAATGAACTAAGTTCTAATTCTCGACCAGAGAAAGAATCTTTGCCAAAAATCACAGAAACCTTCCCCCTGTAATCATATTGAGAATCTACGGTAACGATTTCTTGGGTTAAAGGAGCACTCACCACCAAATCATTAAATCCATCCCCATTAAAGTCTCCTTTGGAGCTAATTGAAAATCCAAAACCGTCTTTGGGTTCATCACTTTTGATTACAATGCCGTTGGTTCCATTCACAAAAGTTGATAAATCCAGCTCCGCTGGAAGGTTCTGGGCAAGGGAGGATTTCAATGGGTTAAAAGCTAACCAACAGGTGATTAAAGATGTAGCAATACCTAACTTCCATTTGCGGTTCAAGTTATTCAATCGATTTCCCAGATGTATCAGTTTTCTGTTAAGTCGTTTATTCGCAACGGCCGCGGTGGAAGCTGATAGGCGGTACTGTAAGTTGCGGTATTTACGTTGCGTTTTCTGCCAGATTTGAAATTTTGTCCGTTTTATCCTCATGATTCCTGCGTTTTTTTAGCCTTATTCTATAGATACCATTTTCTTTATGTCTTCCTTTTTTGTTCCGATCAACAAAGGGCGTCTAGTCGCTTTCAAGACGAGGACATCATACAGTTCCTCGATCATGCCGTCTATTTTGACCCAATGCTCGGTATTTCCAGTGTGAAGATTAATGACCCAAATTCCACACCAAGCTTCCTCTTTTTTTTTCTCAAGGTTTTTCTGAAATTCCAAGCCTTGAAAGGTGTTGTTTTTTCTTGCGTTGGAAATGCCAATCAACGCGTATTTCCCTATAAATGCTAAGCCTCGTAAAAAGCCAGGACAAAAGCTAACCCGAACAAACGCTCCACTTTTCATGTCCACATAGCCGAAGTAGCCAGAACCAGCCTCAAGAAGCCAGAGCTTATTCTGGTATAGTCGTGGAGAGTGGGGCATAGAAAGTCGTTCGCAGACGACATCGTTGGACTGCACATCCACGAGTATCCCTCCGTTGGAACGTGTATCCCTCCAACCTCCGGGAACGTCGCTTATACTAACCGCTGTTACATAGCCGGCTTTGCCGTTCTTCATTGCCAGCCCATTAAGATGGCATCGGTCCTCCGGTACTAGTTCAGATATGAACCACGGTTTCCAAACAGGTTTGAAACTGTGACTATCGCTTACTGTAGCTAAGCAATTAAATAAAGTGTTTACAAAAATTGGCTTTCCATTTTCATCTATTGCTACATCATGTATATCTAAATCACCTGTGGTGTACGCCATCCGCGGTATATATACTCTGTCATACCCCTGGAAAGACTGACCAGGTAGTAACGTGTTTTCAAATCGCCATAATTGGTACATTGAACTCATCCAAAACGTTTGAGAATCTCCTCCAATACCCATACAGCGATTAAAAGTCCGTTCACTAATACTTATTTTTCCGGTATCATCTGTGCCCAATGTGAAAATTTTTCCCACTTGATACGTTGTAAACGCAATACTAGCATTCTGGGAAATCAACCATTGGGGAAAACTTCTCGATGCTGAGAATTGAAGGCTGTATTTTTTATTTAAAATCACTCGAATAAATTATAAGGTTTTATTTGTAGTGCCATTCTATCAATTTGATAGTAATCAATGATTGGCAACAGATTTTCCTATCGTTTATATCTCAGCGTTTCACTTAAAAGAAGAAACCGGATAGGATTAATTACAAGGACCTAAAACGATAATTCTTGTTATCTAAAATACGTTGTGGTACGTTTCCTCACTAGTAACTTGGGTATATCCATCTTTTTGAATAGTGAATGGTTTTCTCCTTTTTTCGGTTGAAAAACGGCAAAATAAATGCCGTTCAAATTCAAAAAAAAGTTGAATATACCCAATGTGCTTTCAGTGGTATGGAGAAGTAGTACCGTTAGTTGGGGTTCTCCACAACACGCGCCATCATCGGAGGAAACTAGTCCGAACACTACGTCTTCATCTTATTCAAATACCTTGGCTCGTTTCCATGGATCAAGCCATTAAATGCCTTTCCATTATCTTACTACAATATGCCTTTTTCTAACCAGTTAAACCCCCACAAATTCGTGAAGCTAGCCGATTGATTCGTTACTATGCCCAATCGTTGCGTAAAGGTGAATTGGCTGAAAGCCAGAAGAATGGATTCGATACGAAAAAAAATGTAGCTGATCGGGCAGTGGTTGGCCGATTTTAGTTTCGCTGAGACTTTCGCGGATTTCTCACACATTTATCCATTTGTGCTGCTGAGGGTTCGATCAACCAGAGCTGCGGGTATACAGCTTTGCCTGCCTCGCTTTTAAGGCCCGATCAAGTCAAAAAATTGTGTGTAGGCGCTGCTATCGGGAACATCTCTGCCACTTGCTGACGGGTATGCGGTCAGAGAGATACCTGTGATTCCTTTCGGAGTAGACGCTCAAAAACCGAAAGAAGGCGGCTGAACTATTTTTTTTCTCAAATTTCCCATCGATTTTGCGTCTACCTATTTGGAATGCAGGTACACTTGGAATTTGAAACCAAAAAATCAGCCGGATGAATATTTCGGCCTTATCTCCAGTAGTTTATTCTCGATTTGATCGAATCCGCTGATAGGTTCGTTGCGTCATCCGGTGGCAGCGTTTGATTTTTTTCCCGGAGAAGAATTACCGTTTGGCAAATCATTCCAACCCATCAATTTTTCGACCTTTTACGTGTAGCATTATTTTTTGATCGGAGGAAAACAACCTTCGGGGATGTTACGTGCGGTAATCTCTTTTTTAGAATCGCCTGACGATCTCCAATTTTCTTTATGGCCGGATTTTTTGCATATCTTTTTGGAAACGAACACAACGAGTTCTGCTAAACAAACAATTGTATAGCCGGTAATTGGCTCCGTTGGTAAATGAGTAGCAAGCCTGGTGCTGCGGTAACAAAGCAGCTTTAACGACTACACTACTTTATAAATATAATACCAAAATAGATAAAATAAATTTTTTTTATTTTTATTAATTATTGATAAACAGTAACTTACATTGAGGTTGAGTTGGTACTAGATTTGAACAAACCCTGCCTACAATGGGATTTCCCGAACTTACGCAATTATTCAAGCAGAAGCTTTTCGCACAGCGCTACTCACCAAACTCCATCAAAACGTACGGAAACTGCCTTGCTAAGTTTCTAAGAGCTTTTGATGGATCTGATCTTGAAACGATTTCCGAAAAAGATATTGGGAGTTTTGTCGAGCATCTGCTGAAAACAGATAATATAAGTGATTCCTACCGGAAGCAACTTCTTGGTACTATCGTAAAATTCTACGACCTGACGTACAACCGAGTACTGGATTTATCATTTCTATATCCAAGCAGTAAAAATGCTTCCGTCCCTCAATATATTAGTCAGCGGGAAATAAAAAAAATGCTCGCTGTTACCGAAAACCTTAAGCACCGCTGCATTATAAAACTGCTTTACGGTGCGGGACTGAGACTAAACGAAGTGCTGCACCTGAGGCCCGATAGTATTGATTTCCAAAATAGCCTAATTCATGTGCAAAACTCGAAAGGACGAAAAGATCGAAGCGTTATGCTCTCAGGAAGCTTATCCAAAGATGTAATAAAATATTTAGCAGATTGCCAGCCGGAAAAATACCTATTCGAGGGGTTAAAAAATACCCAGTACTCATCAAGCAGTGTACAGGCACTTGTGAAAGAAGCCGCGAAACGGGCGGGTGTTAAAAAGGTCGTATCACCACGCACCTTGCGCCAAAGCTTTGCGATCCACCTTTTTGAAAGTGGAACGGAAATTCGTTTTATTCAAGAACTTTTGGGACACTATTCGATCAAATCCACGCTGCGCTACACCCAGCTATCCAGGGTAACAAAGGGCACCATAAAAAGCCCGTTGGATCACTTGTGAGCCATTCACCGGGGAGGCGAATCCTGGATCGGTTTCAAGCTTCGGAAGTAACGCGACGATTGGCACCTGTCCTGGAAAATCTTTTTGCCTCACCTGACCGATGATTTTATCGAATTTAGGATCCAGTCGCATTTATATCATGGGATTGTCTACCGAGTAGCGGGATCAAATACATTTTTGCTTATACCAACCAGAGCAACGGTACCAATTTACCGGGATTTATTAGTGCTTGTTGATATGTTTTGATCATACAGCTATTTCCGATATCGGTTGGTGTATGAGGCGTTGGGCATTTCAACGCACTTTACTGTCAAACCGCTGATATGTTTATTAAATGTACTCACTTTTAAATAACCAACTACTGCCTTTATCCCGTAAACACGGGACAGGCTCTGGGGAGATCTTGGAATAGATTCGGTTTCTATGAGCCAAGAAGTCAGCCGACCTGTGCCGTGCCAACGGTAGGTCATAGTAGTTGCCGGAAACGAGCTGTAAGAGCTACAGAGGTCTCACTGGGTAGCGAAGCCCGCCCGGATGACCAGTCGGACGGGGACTGAACGTATGGTGAAGGGAAAATTCAATAAGGAGCCTTTGCACAGCCTTATTTTAGAAGTAGCGGAAAGGGAATGTTGGTGTAAAGAGCAATATTCCGATGCTGTACGAACTGGGACTGAGCGTAAAGAAATGATCCCAATGGATCATTTTAGCGAAGAGCGAGGATGCAGGGGAGGTGCAGCCTGTCCCGATCTTTTATCGGGAAGACCCGTACAGCCTGTCCCGAGTATTGGGATACGGTGGTCCCGATACTCGGGATAAATAGTGAGCGCCTCAACCTGAGCTATTTAGCTCAGGTCGGGCTACTCGATTAGCGTTTCGTTGGTGCCATTTTATTTATTCCCTTGCACCAAATACCAGTCCACCCATGAGTCCAATTGATCTACCGAATTTGGTCGAAGCAAAATTTCCCGTTTTTCATTGAGCAGATAAATGGTTGGTGTGGCAAATACGTGATAAGATTTTACTAATGGGCTGTCCCATTTTTGGTAATCGCAGATGCTAATAAAAGGAAACACACTGGCAAAGCTTTTAAATATTTTCTCATCTTCGTCAAGCGATACAAATACAACTTCAACGCCTTGTTCTTTCCATTTTTTGTAAAGCCCAGAAATTTTTGAAAGTTCTTGTGGGCATTGCGGACACCAACTTGCACCAAAAACAACTACGGTGTTTTTGCCTGTTAAATTGGAAAGTTTTTTGGGTTGTTTAGTAGCTTCATAGCCGGGTGCAATAATGTCTTTATTGAAATCAATATCAGGTGCTATGTTACCCTTTTTCATGGCCCGGTAACTTTCCAGATTGGCGGCAAAATTATTAGTAATGGTGCAACTCTTTTGGTTCAGCAGTTGTATTGCCAGATATTCGGAGGCATTGAACAAGCTGCGTTTTTCTAATTGATTAAATAAATATTCGCAAATTTCATTCAATTTTTTCTCGTCTACCAATAGGTTTTCAATCATTCTGTCGATAGATATTTTCATTTCAATAAACACAGAATCTAATGACCGACCACTATTCTCAAGTAACCAAAAATGACTTTCAATGGCGTCTTTGAAAAACCCACTTTTGTACAAGCGTTGATCCGTGTAATCCAAAGCTCTGAAGGCCGCAATCGTGGAAGGTATTTCCTCAGGGCGGTATTGCGCAACCGTTGATACAGAACTTACTAATTTACGCGTAGGCAAAAACCAACTGATGTAGCTGCCTTTTGGTAGTTGATTTAAAAAACTTTGGTCTTCATTTTTAATGCGCTGCTTTTCGGCTTGAATGGCTTTGTTGGCCGTTTCTTGAACTGAAAATAAAGAATCTAACGTATAAATTTTCTCAAGGTACACCCAAGCACTCAACGCTTGTTCTCTTTTGGGATGCTCTTTGGCGTATTGCTCAAACCATTTATTTTCTTGACCTTTGGTTATTTTTAGTGTTTCTATAGTAATCAAAGACGCTCCAACTACTTCAATATCCTCTCCGCTTAGAATTACAAACAATGGTTTTTCATCAGCAGACATTAGGTAACCGACTCCATAATCGGCTTTAGAATAGGTGAGTTTAAAATTGCCTCTTTCATCGATGGTTGATGTTGAAATTGGATAGGTTTTGAGACCGTTGAAGCCTTCTAGTTTTATCGGCTGATTTATTAATTGAGATAAATTACCTGTTATACTTTGGGCATTTAAGAAAGCATTGTAAAACAGAATTAGTAGTATGGTTGTAATTGTTTTTATCATTTTAATAAATTTTAAAAAGGTTGTAGCTTCAACATGCAATAATCCTTAAGGCAACGAACAGCGTTTCCGTTTGCTCGGTTGTTGGTGTTCATGTTGGCATTGCTGCGATTGAATTTGAGGTTGCGCGAATTGGTGCTGCTAACCGTACTGCTCCAATAGTTGCCGTTGGTACCGACATTGTTGAGCGAACCATTGCTGTTGTTGCGGTTGCCCGCCATGGGCAATAAAACATATCTTTTACACATCGTAAAATAAAAAATTATTTTACAACTGATTGCTCCTGTATCCACGCTTTTTGAAAAAGCGGACGATATACTTTGCCAACTCTGCAGCTGTAGGTATCGTGAATTAGTTTGCTATCAATAATAGGATAAATGCAACGGTAAATGAAATGATGGATTACTCTGTCTGTGAAATCAGCTGCAAATATCTCACGCACTACAGGTTTTTGAATGATAAAAGCAATACAAGGTTTAGGCGTGTATTTTCTCTCAAAGATAGTTTTTGCCAGTTGATGTAAAGTCGTTTCTTGGTTGAGTTCAAATGCCAATTGATTGTGCGTATTGCGTTTGTTTTTGCGGGCTTTCAAATAAGATAAATGTAACTGATATAAAAGTTATTCAAATGTTTCCATTGTTTTTCTCAATCCATTGTACTTTAAATTTTAACTCCTGTATAAAACCAATACTTTGCATAGGCGTACTGTTTGCGATATCATAGTTTTTTATCATTGAAATAATCGTGATCGTATCTAGCGGTGGCTTATACAGAGAGGAAGACTCTTGCGCACCTTTAATAATTTCCTCTTCTTGTATGGTATCAATCCATTCTTTATAATCGTTTTTCAAACTACCATCGTTGAGCAAAAAAACTACATCTGTATCTTTTATTTCAAAACTTTTTGCTGCAATTTTTTCTGAAATAAAATCCAAAGTCAACTTGCCTTTTTCAACTTCACCAACAGGAAAACCAACACTATACACACCTTATCCCACACTTTTTACGTATTTTGAACTTACCTTAAAATTTTTCACCCTTTTTACAAACACCATCGCATCTTGGTTATAACACTTATAAAAAAGCCCCTCCTTAAATAGGGTGAAGTATTTATTGCGTATTGCCGAAGATATTTTCTCTACAGTAGTCATTAGAATGCTTTTTTTAATAATCGACCGCTACGCAGTATTAAAAACTCCCTGCCCTGCGGGACAGGGAGTTAACGTGTCAAAAGTGACAAATCGCTTCGCTACTCAAAGTATCAATCCTTAAGGCAACGAACAGAGTAGCCGTATGTTCGGAAGTTGGTGTACATGCTGGCAGCACTGTTAGTGAATGAGAGGTTGCGCGAAAGGGTGCCGCTAACCGTACTGCTCCAATATTTGCCGCTGGTACCGACATCGCCGAGCGAACCAAGGCTGAAGCTGCGGCGGCCCGCCATGGGCAATTTTAGCGGGGAGGCAAAGGCACCTGCAGCGTTTGGACTACTCCAGCTTGCACGTTCAGCATCTAATTCCGTTTCTGTAGGTAAACGGTAACCACTTGGGCAAGGGTTGTTTATCCCACTAACACCCTGCCATAAATTGGTGTTTTGAGGGCTGCGCCAATCAAAAAAGCGTGCTAATATAAAGTTACCATTTCCAGGTTGGTCGGTGCTGCTCCGGGTAGTGGTGGTGGCTGAGGTGCGGATTTGGTGCCCATCTGTTCCCCTGCCCCACTGATATAAATCTCCATAAGAAGCTGCATCGGTACTGCTGGTAGCTACCTGTGTAGCACCAAGGTTGCGGTCCATCCATATTTTGCCGGTGGTTGGGTTATAAACTTCGCCCGCTGCAAGTGTAGAGGTTGGCGTTACTGAATTGGAAGCTGCACTTGCTGCACTTGTACCAACACTATTGGTGGCAGTAACGGTAAA
>NZ_FNZH01000003.1:561592-903865 GCF_900109255.1 Cyclobacterium xiamenense
CATCATCATTTTCGCAACTGCTTGCAAATACTAAAAATATACCCATTACCAGCAATGGGAGAAGCGCAAAGAATTTCATTTCTCTAAAGTTAAATTGGTAATACTAATTTAAATTTATCTGTTTTTGTTAAAGCTTCATGTTGAGACTACCTGTCCGACACTGTAAGCAACTGTTCCACCGCTTCCAGTGGCATCACCGCCTGAGGCGTTTGCACTTTCTTGAGCTTGTGCCAAGCCCGCCCATAGCAGTCCTGCTGTGAGGAGCAAAGTGGGTCTTGATTTGTTTTTTGTCATATTATTTGTTTTAAATTATTCCTACGCTGTTAAAAAGGCTAAGCGGATTTCGCCTGTCAAATTTATTGTTTTCTTTGTTTCTGTCGTGTTTCCAATGAACGCTAACGTTTGGCAAGGCAGTACCAGGCTATTATGTTTTCCTGATACTACTGTTTGATAACTTTGGAAACATACCTTCCCTGATTGGTTAACAGGTATATGAAATACATACCATTCGGGAAACTCCGAATATCAATTTCCGTAAGATCTCCATCGATTTCTCCCTCAAGCACCGTTTTTCCGGTGGGGTCATGTACTTTATACAAAATGTTATGGCCTTCGTGGTAGTTTGTTTCCACGATAAAAATACCTGATCCGGGATTTGGGTAAACGGTAAAGCTGTAGCTAATTTGTTCAGGAATTGAGGTTACGAGATCCATGGTAAAGTCCTCCATACTCTCGATCTCGCCTTCTTCATAAGACAGCCTAATTTTACCTGTGGTCGTTCCTTCGGGAACGGTCAATTCTATCGTAGCCGAATCAAGCAAGGTGAAATTCACTGCAACCCCATTTAGCGAAATGGCATTTACCAGATCCAAATTTTCTCCGCTTATCGTCACGGTATCGCCTACCCAACCCCGGTTGGGCGAAAATCCCATAAGTACTGGAGAAGTCTCTGCCAATACCAGGCAGTGCCGATTAATCGGCTTGGCCTCTTCTACATTGCCTACGTTGTCTTCCGCGATACTTACAAAGCAATAGGTAGAATCGGGTAAGGCCGAAAACGAAATAGTGGTATCGGATGCAAAGGTCTCAGCCAGTATTTGTAACGATCCCCCGTTTACCGAATAAAACAATTCCGTACGTCGATGGCCGCTACCTACATCCGCCGCCTGAACATGGATAAGAAAGGAGGAGTCTTCGGCAACCGAATTGATTTCCATCAAAGATACCGGTGCGTCGGCATCGATGGTATTAAAATGGTTATTGGTAATAATGGGAGCCTCCTCATCGAACACGATGGAGGCTTGGGCAAAAAGCGTGTCTCCGGTAACCGCCTCTCGGCTTGCCCGCATGGTGAAATTGACGAAACCTTCGCCATTTCCGATAATCGAGTCGTTCACCGGCAGGAAGCCCAGGCGCGCATCGCTGGGTTCCAGGCGAGTGACCGGATCTACCGAATTAAATATCCAGAAGCCTTTATTTTCTGTGACGTCTAAGCCGGATACATAATTCACCACTACCCCAAGCGAATCCCTCACATCTAGCAAACGTTCGATGTAACTTCGGCCCTCGGGAGTTTCGTAGCGGAAGCTTCCAAAGCCGTAATTACCCACCCGAAAGCTGCCCCGATCTGCATTCGTATTGACAGGCATATCGATAAACACATTGCGCGCAGCGGCCGTAGCAAAATCGGGATCGTTCTCGAAACGGATGGTGTAGTCCAGATTTTCATTGGCCGATACCCATTTTTCATCTCCGTAACCTGCGGGCCCTAGGATGTCGTTGGGATCGACGGCAGTTATAATTGCAAAAGAAATTTGATTATATATATTTGTAATATTTTTCACTAAATCCTCAACCCCTTGAATTGTTTGACCACAATCAGAAGAATTTATTCTATCTACTAATTTTTCCCCGATTGTAGTATCATCTTCAATATCTTCATTTTCTTCAAAAAGAGTAATTGCATCATTTACCAATTTTGTTTCTTTTTTTATTTTTTTATGAATCGTACTTTTCAACGCTTCAATTGGATTGTAAGTTAGCATATCATTCAAATTGCCAATTTTATTGTTGATTCTCCTGCAAATTCTTGAGGTACTCCTAAATGCTCTAGCGAACTTGTTTCTAGTCATATATTTAAAATATTTATTTCTAGCTAGCGTTCTGAATAAAGAATATCTTAATGACTTTTTAAATGCATTTAAAGAACCAACAATTTTCAAATAGTTAGCGTTTACCTTTCTATATGTTTTAACTGCTCCGTATCCTGTATATAGAATCCTGCCTGCAAATATTAGTGCTGGAATAGCTTTACCATCTGGATCAATATAGTTTATAGGTGACCCCTCCACATACCCATACTTATTAATACTCATAGGTCTTTTCATAAAACCTTGGAAGAAATCTTTTACCATAAACCTCCCAATCCCTGCCTCGTAGTAACGGGTGCGGTAGTAGTATAAATCAGCTATGGGTTCTAATTCCCTACCAGTATACGTATAGGGATTAGCTAGATCACCTGTTTGTGATTTTAGCTTGCCATAAGCTTCGTAACGGTAGGTATTTACCATGATTCCAGTACCATTGCTTAATGCCATGGTACTGTTCAGACCATCTTGGTGATAGGTGTAGTTTTGGCCGTGTCGGTGCATACTTAGCCAGGAGTCCATTACTTCGGTGGCGGTGTATTGAGCCACTCGATTATTATTCCTGTCTAGTTCTTGCAATACATTGTCTCCATCCAAAAAGTACCGAATTTCTATACCATCGGGAGTCGTTTTGCTAATGCGGTCACCAAAGGGGTCGTACGCGTAGTTAATCGTCCTGCCATCAGGCAGTGTAACGCCTGTTAATCGATTTTCTGGATCATAAGTATAACTGGTGATTTGATCACCCTCATTTTTCTCCAGGAGGTTGCCATTGGCATCAAACCCAAAGGTAATACCATTGGCTGTCAGTATCCTATCTCCTGCATCATACGTATAATTTGTAGTTGTTCCATCGGTAGTTTTACTAATGCGGTTACCTGTAGCATCGTAGGTAAAACTTTCGGTACTGCCATCGGCATAATTTACTGTAAGTAAGCGGTTATCCCCATCATACGAGTACGAATGTGTTCCCTCTTCGGTGTCCATACTCAGGCGGTTGCCATTGGCATCGTAGGTATAGGCATGGCGGGAAATAATCCCTCCCCCCGCATCATGGTTCACCAATTCCTTTAAACGGTCGGCGTTATCATAGGTATATGTGGTATAAGTGCCGTTTTCATTATCTTGTCGCGTAATTCGCCCTGCTCCGTCATACGCGAAGCGGAAAGTTTCGCCAAAGGGGTTTTGCAATTGGGTAAGGCGGTTATCGGCATCATAGATATAGTTTGAAACCCCACCATTGGGGTCGGTCATGGTGGCACGATTACCATTTGAATCGTAGGTGTAGCGGATTACTTTTTGCCAATTGGTAGCTGACTTACTTACTAAGCGGTTTAGGCCATCGTACGCATAGCGGTAGCTGATGACATTATTGGCGGCATTTACCAAATTGCCTAAAGCATCGTAGGCAAATACATCTTCGTTCTCGCCATATTTCTTACGTATCAACTGACCCAATGCATCGTAGGTATATTCAATAATAGCACCGTTAGGGGTGATCTTGGCGATCATATTGCCATTGCCATCATATTCATAGGAAGTGGTAAAACCAGCTCCGTCGGTTTCAGAAGCCAAGAGGTTTAAACTGTTATAGGTATAGGTGTTTATCTTACCGTTGGCATCTTTGATACTGGTCAGGTTGCCCAGTTGGTCGTAGGTATAAGTGGTGGTACCCGCAGGTGTAGTAACTTGTTTTAAACGATTCAAGGCATCATAGCCATAGGTTTTCACCGTTCCGTTTGGATCAGTTTCTTGGATGAGGTTGCCATTGCCATCGTATTCGTAATTCACTTCATTACCTAGTGGGTCTGCCAGTTTGGTGAGCCTGTCCAAACCATCGTAGGTAAAAACCAAAGTATTCCTATTAATATCTCTCAGACTGAGCATGTTGCCCGCATTGTCATAGGTATAGTTTTCTTCCCCTGAGGGATAAATAGTCTTGACCACATTGCCCAAGCCATCGTATTCAAATGAAGTCGTATTGCCTTTGCCATCTATGGCAGAGGTAATATTGCCATTTTGGTCATAGCTATAGGCAAGCGTTATACCTTCCGGAAGGGCAACAGTCGTGAGATTGCCTTGCCCATCGTAACTATTGGTTACGGTATTTCCATTGGCATCGGTTACACTAACCAAGCGGTTAAAAGTGCTTTCATAACGATAAATGGTTTGGTTACCTAGCGCATCTTTTTCTGAAATCAGATTGCCACGTTCATCGTAAGTATATTCGGTTACGTTGCCATTGGCATCCGTCATCTCACGGATGTTGTTATCTTCGTCGTATTCATACTGCACATCAAACCCACAACAGCTCCCTTTTTTGCGGATGAGGTTCCCTACTTTGTTAAAAGTATAAGTGGTTACTTGGTTGCCGGAGCTTCCTTCTTCAATGGCGAAGGTTTGGTTCCGTTCAGGGTTGTATTTGAGTGTAAGCGTAGATATGGGAGAGCAAATTTGACTAATGATGGTGTTCTCATTGTAGATGAGCGAGGTAGCTTGACCGTTTTTATCGGTCATTTCGGTCATTTGCCCTTGTTCGTTATAGGCGTATTTTTGGATGCCACCCAGCGGATCGGTTACTTGGGTCAGGTAACCTTCAGCATTATATTTATATTGAAACTTTCGGGCGGGGGAAATACTGGCATCCGTTACTTCCTTTAATCGGTCATTTTCCCAAGACAACGTTAAACTCCTTCCTGCTGAATTTGCAATAGAAACGGGCCTTCCTGATTCATAGGCAAGTACTAATTCATTATTATTGGTATCGTTGATCTTGGTCAAGCGTTTGTGAGCCGCCTCTTCAAAGAAATAGACGATCCCTGATTTTGTAGTCAGTCTCAACTTGCCTGTTTCGTACTCTTCCAAAAAATCGAAAACACCAGCAGGGGGCACAAAGCCGGTTTCCTCTGCCGAGAACACATCTCTTCTGCCATCGCCCCGAACCATTACAACATTGTCTGCGCTGTCGCGCTCGTAATATAGGTTATAGGCAAGTGTCCAGCCTTTGCCATAGCCAAAGTCCAAGGCATCGCGTAGTCCGTTATAAGAGAATGCCATATTTAATGGGAAGCCGCTGCCCGGTATGTAATGGTCTTGTCGCTCATGAAAAATATTCCCATTAAAACTGTTGACTTGTATACCGTTTGGTCCGGGGATATTGGGCCGATTGAACTTTTGGGCACTAGCAGATAGGATAATCATCAAATGGGACAGCCCTAAAAGTAATTTATATCCAAAATATTTTTTCATGAGTTCGTTTTTCTATTCGATGAGACGGAAACGAATCCTTACGCCACGAGTACGCCGGTTTAAACCTTGGGGCGTGGATAATGTATAAATGATGAACTTTTTAGTGGCTCCAGGTCTGAACGTCTTAAAAGGACCACTATCTTCCTCAAACTCTAAAAAGAGTTCTAGTAATCCTTTTTCAAGATCTGATGAGTTAAAGGCTATCGGTGCGCCATCTAAACTAACCAACATTCGATTGGGAATCGGTAAATCGATATTTCCTGTATTTGTAAACTCTATAATTATATCGTAGATACGGTTGGGCCTCACAGCAGAGGGATGCTCAATTTCTACATCCAGTATATTGTCAGTACCTGTCGCGTATACACAACAAATATTTCCTTCTCCTTCTGCACTTCTTCCTCCAGTCGCAACCGTCACACCTGCGGACCCCTCCACCACTGCAAAGGCTGTCTCCCGAGATACCGTTTCTCCATCCAAGTTTTCCAACACTACATCGTATAGCCCCAGTGAAGCACCGGAAAGATTAAACGTAGCAAAGATAACGGTAGGGTCCCGCCGGAAGACGGAAGCTGCTTCTAAACGCTGCCCATCCTTTTCCAGCCGAGCCCTAATGCCCTGCTCAAATTTGGATCCCTCAATTTTTACGGTGACCCTCCCGGTATTTCCCCCTTGTTCGGCATTAATATCGCGCAATTCAAATTCCAAAACATCTGCAAATAGGGTAATGGCTTGGTCTACGGAGTTTTCACTATTGGCATAGAGCGTGATGTAATAGGTACCCGTATCCAACTCAGGAATAATAACATTTTGATCCTTTCGGAAGGGACTGGTGTATACGAAATCATAATTGGTCCTTGTGGCGGCTTCGCCGTAGCGAATATAAGCTTCATTAAACGCGTTCGTGGATTCAGAGCGAAGTTGGAGGGTTAGGGATTCTCCTCTCAGAGAGGGAGGCACGTCGAATTTGAGGTACTTTTCGGTTCGGTGAAATAGACTATCGGAAAAGAGCGTCTCTATTGGCAACGCTGTCAGCCGGATATGTAAGGGGCTGATAATGCTCGTGAGGTTGTTCGTTTCTTCGGATTCATAAATGTTGTTCCGTACGTCAGTTGCTACAAGCACGAAATAGTTCCCTTCCTGTAGGCTTCCTATCCGGGCAGTCAGGCTATCGGAGTATGTTGACAGTGGGGCAAGGTTAGTCGACCTGGTACGAACCCCCAGGCGTAGATCATCGTCACTTAGTCTGGTATCTTTGGAGAGGTAGACTGCATCCTGCATCACTCCTCGACCTGGGTTTGCACCGATGTTGGTCACCGCCCATTGAATTTGAATGCTCTCCCCCGCATACGCGGAATCCGGGCCGAAGATCTGATCGACCACCAGGTCAGAAACGGGGGGACGGATTACGTTAAATCCAGTGGCGACCCGATTATTTCCTTCCATCGCCCCTTCAAAAACCCTATTCCCGGCATCGGTTTCCATGATTAAGAAATAATTGCCTTGCGCACTGATCGGCAGCGTAACGGTAAGGCTATCGGAGTAGGATTCGCCTACAGCCAAACTCTCCTTGGAATTTCTTGTACCCAGGGGAAGCCTGCCGGTTTTTCCTTGGGCATCTGCGGCCAAATACACTGATTCACGCCAATTATTGGGCACTGTGGTACTATCCCCCCGGTTGGTAATGGTGAACGTTAGATCAATGGGTTGTCCTGCAATGCCACTGGCTGGCGCATTAAAAGAAGTAATGAGTAAATCTGGTGGCGGCGGCGCGTGTATGGATACCGCTCTATTTTCGGCCTGCCCATTGGTAGAAATGGTTACCAGCCGTACATTATTGCCCGGATTGCTATCGGAGTTGCTATTTTCATCGTCGGTTACAAATAATAGGAAAAACTCTCCCCCCACACCGTTTGGTAAGGATGCCCATAGTGAATTTTCGTAAGTGGCCTTACCTGGTAAAGAAGGTCTCGCCTCAGATGTTTGCAAGCGTATATCGACGTCTTTTTCCAGCACGGTATCCGCAGATAGATACAGGGCATCACGGAACGCAAAAACGGCATCAATTTCGGATCGATTTGCAACTGAGTAGCTCACACTAAGCCTTTCTCCTGCGCGCGGACCGTTCACACTCGCCTCCGCGGTAACTACTTGAAGGTCTATATCAGGATAGGCGCCGATTGTAATCGAATCCCCAATCTGAACGTTGTTGTCCTTGGCCCCCGCATGCTCATAGACTGCATCGTTTACGTTTGTTTCCAGATAGAGATAATAGGTGCCGGTTTCCAGATCAGTAGGAAGCGTGACAGTAACCTCCTGTTCGTAGGAACCACCAGTGGGTAACACCTGCGACATGACCTGTTGATTCAAAAGCCTGGCCCCTCCATTAATCCAGGTAGTGGAATCAGCGATGTACAGATTATCCTGCCAACTTTCCCCGATAACGTCTCCCAGGCCATTATTTTGAATCGTATAGCGAACAATGAGTGTATCTCCCGCTTGCTTTTCTGGCGCGTATTCCAATGTTTGTACCTGTAAATCAGGTGATGGAGAGAGCGAGATATTCACAGTGTTTCCGGTATAGGAACTATTATTGAAATCCCGAAAATCCTCGAAAACCTCATCATTTGCATCGGTATGTATACCCAAGTAATAGCTTCCTTCCAATCCCTCTGGCAACATAAACGTGCGCGTTAGGCGCATTATACTATCCCGTAATAGTGTAATGCCGTTGTTAGTTAGTCTTCCTAGTGGTAAAGCATTAGGATCGTTGCTATCCGGCTGCGGGCTGAGATATATCCGGTCAATAAAATCCGTCGCTAATAGGTGTCCCGGACCATTGTTTTTCAGGGTATAGTTTACTGTGATCGGATTGCCGGATGAAAGTAACGGCGGTACGTTAATGTCGTTTACCACCAAATCCGGGACACCGAGAGACAATGTTTTTGGGCTTGCGGCAGAATTATTGCTTTCCCTGTCAAACTCAAAGACTTGGTTTTCTCTGTCCGAGAGCACGTGTAAAAAATACGCTCCTCCCTTCATATCATCGGGTAGACGTACTGTTGCAGTTTGTGTATACAAGGAGTCTTTCTTTAGCCCACCTGTTCTGGAAAAAGCACCAAGCAAAACGGCACTATTGGTACTAAGAATCGTGTCCTCGCTTATAAAAATCGCATCAGTCCAACTGTCGGCATCGCTGTCTCCTGCACCAACATTCTGAACCTCCCAGGATACCTCAATGCTTTGATTGCTACTTGCACTATCCGGCATAGCTACTTCCTTGACGATCAAATCGGGAGGAGGCAACAGTACCACCTCCAAAGAATCGCTCCTTCCCGTATTATTGTCCGTATAGGTATGTTCAAATACTTTACGATTGATGTTTGTATGTACAAAAATATAGTATTCCCCATCTATGCCTTGTGGCAAGGTTATTTCGGCATTTGCCGTGTAGCCTCCACCGGCTTCTAATTGGCCTGTGTGCTCAATGTCTGCTAAAATAGTTGCTCCTACGGGATTCAGTTCTTCAGAATTGCTCAAATAGATTCGATCTTTCCAATTGTCTGTTTGGGTAGGGTTGGTTCCTGTATTGACTACCTCCCAACTGATGGGATATGTTCTCGACGAAAAAACGGGAATAGTTGGAACGGTCACAGATGATACCCGCAAGTCTGGCGGCGGGGTCAATTGCACATCCATAGGAGGCTCGGAAAAAGAGAGGTTATTTCGGGAATCTGTTTCCTGAATTTGCCTGTAAAAATCGCTAATGACCAGCAGGTAACGATCCCCTACTGTATTTCTAGGTAAGTTTAGCGTGGTACTATTTTTATAGGATTCCCCTGGTTGTAAGGCACTTGAATTAGGAAATGCTCCCAGGTAAATATCGCGTCCATTTGCATTGAGACCTATCTCATCGGAAAGTGCTGGATCATTAGATAAATAAAGTGCATCGAACCATTGAGTTGTACCTGTAGCTCCTAAACCATTATTTTTTATGGTCCAACTTACGGGTACCTCTTTTCCTGAGAATGGGGATCCCTGTACCTCGATAACATCCACAACCAAATCTGGTAAATCCCGAGTTACAAGCATCTGAATGGCACTTGGCTCTTCTGAACATACGTTCTTCGCGACTATTTGCCAGTAGTAGGCAGTTCCATGCTCCAATTGGTCTCGGAGCGTATATCGTATGGAGGGAATACCTGCCACAGTCGGCTCGGTTGGCTTCGTTTCAGAAACCCTCCAGATATACAAGTCGTAGTGGGTGGCATTGGCAGCAGGAGACCAAGAGAATACAACTGGAAGCTCATTGAAGGATGAACTGTCTGCGGGAAGCAGGTTGTTCACCGCTTCCACGGGTAGGAAATTCCGGACTTTAAGGCTCAGCGTATCGTTTGCGTAGTTTTCGTCGCCATCCAC
This sequence comes from Cyclobacterium xiamenense, assembly GCF_900109255.1. Lineage (NCBI taxonomy): Bacteria > Pseudomonadati > Bacteroidota > Cytophagia > Cytophagales > Cyclobacteriaceae > Cyclobacterium > Cyclobacterium xiamenense. Next base: position 571,408 of record NZ_FNZH01000003.1, read on the forward strand.
CAACACAGTCGCTTTTATTCGGAACTGCCCCAAATCTGAAAGATTGGCTTTCTGCACAAACGGATACGTGTATCGTTCTCCGGGCAGCATCACCACGGAATCAGGAAGGGATTCGACTACCGGAAAACCATTTCCGATTCTGTAGTTCAAGTTGAAGCGAGATTGTGGCTGACCGCTAAAGTTGAGCAACTCCACAGCCACGGTTACCGAGTCACTTAGGTTACAGTTTTCTGACCCGGGTGCTACGAAAGTGACAATCCCTACATCATTTGGCGGAGATTCAAACTCAACCACTCCTACATCCGGATTTATTGCATTTCGAGGTTTCCCTTCAATATCTGTTGGTACCTGGGAAAGGACGGTGCCCAAATTGTTTAATAACGGATTGGTTACTACATAGGCCGTGTCAGAAAGGAATAGGGGATCAATCGATATTGAGTTTTGATCCTGAGAGCTGTACCTTGTTTGCCAGTCTGCCAGAGTAGCAAAATCACCACCAAACGATGTTGCCAGAAATTCTCCTTCACTGAGCAAAACATTGAAATCGGAAGTAAATGTGTCATTCCAAATACGCGAACGTAAACTGTAGCCTTGGCCCTTATTGACAAGAATATTGTTCTTTAGGTCGATGTCAAACGAATTGGAACTCCGATTCCAAATTCTAAAGGCACTACTTGACTCATCGCCTTCTAATAGATGAATGGTGTTGTGAAATACCTTGGCTCTATTACTTTCGCTTAAGAAAATTCCGACCGCGTCGTTGGGACTACTGAGGGAAACAAAATTATTGGCAATTAAGCTGTGGTTTCCATCCGGAGGGGTAGACCGGCTAAAATAGATTCCATGTTCTCCATACCTAATTCTGATCTCATTATCAGTAATTTGTAGATTTTCGTCACAGTCGTAAACGTATATACCGTCATAATTGGTTTCAATACCTCTATCACTGATGTGGTTACCAGTGATTTGCACACTTTCCAAATCGTGTATACCGATGCCTCTCAGCGATTGATTTACAAACTCGTTTTTGCTTACCTGATAATGAACACTTCTAGGGGAGGGGTTCCTCAAATTCGTACCAAAGGAACCATTTTCAACCAAATTTGACGATAGCGTAATGCTGCCTTCCGGTGTTTCGCCCGACAACATGGAAATAACTGCCAGGCTGGCATCGGTATCCGTCGTCGGAACCCCTATCAAATGATTGTTAAAAATGGTTATGCACCCAAGGCTATCTACCAAATCGATTACCCCTCCATACCTATCATTGCCCTCACTTTGAAGGGTTAGATTTTTGATGACAATACCATTGGATCCATTTATTTGAATAATATAGTTATCCTCAGCAGTAGAGGTGGATTTGATAATGACATCGTCTCGATTACCCGTTTCCGATTGAAAGATTACCTTTCTAGTACAATCCGTCCCTTCAAAAGCTTTTATGGATACTTTTTCATCATAGACTCCAGAGCGGATATCGAACGTTACGGCATCACTTATTCCACCATTATTCAAGGCATCTACTGCTTCTGTCAATGTTTCAAAGTCTGGATTCAGCCCACCAATAGTGTAAGTGCCGGCTAAGCCTGCGTAAACGGTCAATACCTCAGTAGAATCATTAAACGTAGATTCATCTTGCAAACCATTAGGCCCTGATGTCCAAGCTTTCAGTGCGTACGGTTTTCCATCACTGAAATTGAACCTACCGATAGCTACCGTGTCACGTTGATAAGGAAGTAGTACTCCGTTCCAGGTAAAAGCTCTTTGCAACTGCTCATTGACTGACCAATTTATCGTACTAATTGTCAAGGGAAGCGCTCCGTAATTTTGCAGGGTGACAACGACTTCTTTTTCCCCTTTTTCAAACCCCGTATTTTGAGGGGAATTGATGGCTAGTATTCCTGCGTCATTATTTGATCGATTATCTCCAATAGGTGCTTCTGACTGTACCCATGCTGGTTTACCCTCAAACACTGCCGGCTTCCCGGACGCTATGTCAAACGTCTTATTACCAATATTCTCTCCAAAGTGCCAAGCGGCTATTAAACCAGGCTGTCCTATTAGTTTGGCATTTTTCACTGAAAACTCTTTGATTTGGGCGGGAGTACGTGCGATATTCCAAACCCGTACTTCGTCTATACCCCCTTCCCAATGGTAATTTCTTTCAGGCGCGTTACCTATCAGCAGGTCTGTTTCTGAGTGTTCTATCTCAGCATTGTAAGCTAAAGAGTCCACTTGCTTGCCATTTATAAATAGCCGAAGGAACTGCCCGTCGTAGCTGCCGGCCACGTGCTGCCATTTATCCAGTTCCAGAAAGCCCCTTACATTCACATTGCTATAGCTGTTTACAAAAAAGCGGATGTCATTACCAGAAGTGTAATGTGTCAGTCCAAATCCGTCGCCCCAGCCGCGGGTGGATTTGATCAGGGCGGAAGACCAATTGCTTAACCGTTCCGGTTTTAGCCAGGCTTCTACTGTCAGGTTTTGGACATTAAAGTCCTCTGATTTTTCTGAAACGACCAGAAAGTCATAATCTCCATTAAAATCAAGGGCGTAATTTGGGCCTGTTGGTACTACCAGCAGGTCTTTCACTAAAGCCCCATTATTCAGGGAATTGCCATCATTGGCAGCAGTCACACGTGCTTCTATGGTATAGATAATAGCCGACTGAAAGTCCACATCACCCAAGGTAACGTACGCAGTATCTAGCAAATCGAGTGAACCGTTCCAGTCCAGGGGAGGCTGTGCCATACCATTTATTGTCCAGTTGACAGTGACAGAGTTCAGGACTGCGCTTCCCACATTTTTTAGGAGCACTTTAATTGGATGAATCCCCTCTGCTACATGGTCTCCATCATCCAGGTCAAAATCGATTAGGGCGGCGTCGTTTTTCTGGTAGCCTCCATTGTCATATATTGATGTTATTTCCTCCTCATTTAGGGCACGGTTGTATACCCTTACATCATCTATTATACCTTTAAAAGGTGCATTATTACCAGTATCATCGCCTATTCTGAAAGAAGTACCTAGCTGTCTCAAATCGTCAGTAAAAAGGGTTGGTTCGCCTTGTAGCTGTCCATTTACATATATGCTGGATGATTGTCCATCATAGATCCCAATCAGTAGTAGCCATTGTTCTTCCTCAAAGCTTTTGTTAGATTTGATACTGGGGCCGTCATCACCATCTGCTTTTCTCAAAAAATATCTTGGTTCTACCAGATTATTACCTTTGTCTATAAAAAGTGCATAGTCTGTAATTGAGAGATTATCACGGTTTTCAATAATGACCTGCCCGTTGGCATTGTATCCCTCAGCAGGTTTAATCCAAGCCACCAAAGACTGCCTTCTTTCTAAATGAATAGGGTCGGCTGCGATATAATCATCTATACCATCAAAAAGATAGGCGCTGTTTAAATTCCCAAACCTGTCCCTAGTCAGTTCGGCTCCGAAACTTGTGCCATCATTTCCATTCCCGCTTTCATCTGTTGCATTTCCATTGAAAGGGTAGTATGCAATTAATCCGCTATCCAACGCTACTTTTGGTAATGTGGTAGATTGAATTACCTCAGTAAATTGAGAGTCGTCAACGAGCGGGCTCGTAGCCTTGATTCGATAGAAGTAGGTGGTGTTTTCCGCCAGGTCCGTATCTATGAAACGCGTGTCGTTGGCAGAGGTTAAAGTAATCAATTTGAAGTCCGGGTCATTGCCTTCGGAACGCCATATCTCATAACCGTCTTCGGATTGATTGGTATCTGTCCAAGACAATTCGATTTGATCAAACCCCAAAACCTGACTAGTAAGGTCTTCTGGTTTTTGCAATTGGATTGTGCCTTCAACGTAAAGTTGGTTGATTTCCACATCGTTTAAAGCGCGATTGTAAATTCGGATATCATCGACTTTTCCGTCAAAGTCGTACCTTCCGCCTACGGTGCCAATGTAAAGTGGATCATCATTAGGCGTAAGATTTCCCTCCCACTCTACCTCCGCTGCTTTCTCGCCGTCAAAAAAGATTTCAGCTTTAGAACCATTAAATCGTGCGACAACGTGGTGCCAGGTCTGAATTCGTATACTATTTGTCGGGATACTGTAGTTTCTTCGTACCCCGTCTACCAGGGAATATTGGTACAAATCGCCCGAACTTTTGTAGTATAGGGCATAATTTTCGTTTAGGTGGTTTCCTTTGGAAAGTAGTGTCTGCCAAGTAGCAAAATTTGAATCAACATAGAACCACAAACTTATCGATAGGGTGCCACTAAGGTCCAAGGTGCCATTTTCAGGAATCATTATGTCGTCATTACTACCATCAAAAGAGAAGGCACCATTGGCCGCACCAAAACGGTCGGTAGTTAAAATGGCGTCGAAACGTACGGTACCATGATTTCCATTGTTACTCTCATCGTTAGCGTTTCCGTTGAAGGGATAATAGGCGACAAGCCCCGAATCCAAACTGACGGTTTGAGAAAGGGCTGTTTGCAGAGAAGTTGTTAGCAATAGAAACCAATATATCAATCTTCTATTCATGGAAATATGGATCGAGTTCGTCCGATATTGGATTGCAAGGTTTTATAGTGCACCAAGCACGGTTACTGTAGGTATCAGATGTTGTTTGGTGTTTTTGTAAATCACTCCGTTTTCCACCCGACGCTTGTAGTTGGTTGCATCTAGCTTCCCTGTAAAAGCACTCTCAGAAAGCACTGCTTTCCACCATTATCTTCTTCAGTCATGATACCATTTTGTCTACAAAACCTTACTTTTTTTCTGTGCCAGATAAAACTAATTTCTTTACATGGAGGGTAACCGCTATTTTTTTTTGGCTAAAACACTAATCAGAGGAAACAAACAATGCTTGCTAGGCCTCTGTTGGATTTATCCGAGATGCTGCTTTCGTTGCCTGAGGAAAGCGTCAACACACTCATCCTTTGATGGTTCTATCGTTCTTTTTACCTTTAGAGGTAGAATCGGATCGCCGGCCGCATACCAACCAAGCATAGATCAATATATGGCTTGCACGCATTTCTACCTACTAATATGGGTATATCCATTTATTTGTTTTTTTTGGTTTTTCTTTATTTTTAGGCCGTCTTGTATGAATACAGCATCATTCAAGCCCAGCAAAAAAGAAGGATATACCCAGTGTACTTGCAGTAGCATGGCGAAGGTATACAGCTAGATTGGTTCCTTTGCAATAGGCGCCATCATCGCAGGAAACAACTCAGAATGCCGTTTTTCCATCTTATTTAAATGAACGATTTCTGGTCCTTACGACACCTATCAAGCCACCCAATACCTTCCCATACCCTCTACAATATGCCTCTTTCCAACCAGTAAAACCCTCACAAATTCGTGAAGCTACCCGATGGATTCGTCAATGTGCCCGATCGTTGCGTAAAGGTAAATTGGTTGAAAGCCAGAAGAATACATTCGAAATGCAAAAAAATGGAGGTGATCGAATAGTGACTGGGCGGTTTTACCGCTGATACCACTTAAAAGTATCTCCTAAATACTTAGTAATTTTTACTGCTGAGGGTTTGATCAGCTAGCGCAGGGGATATACGGCTTCGTCTGCATTGCTTTGAAGACTGCACCAAGCCAAAAATTGTATGTATGCGGTCCTTGCGGGAACATCTTTTCTCGACAGCTGGATATACGCAGGATAGCTACCGGGCGGGAACGAACGCAAGGCCATTCAGGGAAAAGGTGACGGCATTCCAGGAGCTATCACCCGAATTATCGTTCGAAAAATGGCTGCTGACATCCTGTCGTCGGATCAGCATGCTTATCGGGGAGGTTCGGGGATTACCCTGGTTCAACTCAAATCTTAGCGCTTGAAAGCCTGGCGAGCCAACAGGCGCCAATTTTTTCCTTTCTTCTGCCAAACGGTCAGCACCCCCAGATTGACCGGCGCTGGGTCACTGTCGCGGTTGTGCGTTTGCCCGATCAAAAAATGCCGAACCAGGGCAATGTTATCCTTGATATCGATGGATTGGTTTTCGATGTTGATTTCTGTAAAATTGGATACCCCGGAACGGATGGCTTCGATGTAGGCTTCCTGATCTTCAATCAATCCGTTGGAATGACCGTAGGTCAACTGCGGATCGGTAAGGTTTCTTAGTCGGGTTTCGTCGCCGACGATCATGGCGTCTACCAGCTCGGCTACTGCTTTTTCCACGGCGGCCACCTCTTTGTTTTGGGCGAAGGTGACGGTAGAAGCGAGGAATAAAAAGAGGAAAAGGTACGTGTGCATGGGTTTATTGGAGTTTATTCAAGTAAAACAAGGTCAAAGACGTAAAAGCCTACGAGTCCCGTGACACGGGCATTTTGGGGGGCAGGCACGGTCCACTCAAGCCGGAGTCGGTTTTGACTTCGCGTGAAAGATATTTCCTTATTTGCTGCCGGCTGGATTCCGGAAAGGGTGATTTTATCGAAATTTTCCCCTTCAAAGGCCCAGTTGCCGTTGTTATCGAAAAGCAGGTTGCTGTTTTGCGTAATGTAGGTTTTTCCGGTATTGTTGGAAATAAAGCGGATTTCAAAATCGGCAAAATCTGCGCTTTGAAGTGATCCATCTTTCGATACCGAACCGCCGTTGCTTACGGTCCAGGTTTCACTACCCGAAGTACCGGCTAGCTTTTCAATGGCAAGTTGCTCGGCTGATTTTTCCGGCTCTCCGTTATCTCCTCCGTTACATGCAGTCAGCGCCACGGCGAGAAGTACTACCCAAAACGTCTTTGTTAAAGCTATCATAAACCCGACCTAAAGTGGTAAATTTAATCAATTCCGAAATGAATCAAAGTAATCTTTGCCTTTTATAATCTTCCAGGCTAAGGATTTGTTCACAAAAGTCGTATTCTCTGGAGTCATTGGATGCGATGAGCAGGCATTTGTTGGCTCCGTAGTCGGTCACCAGGTTTCTGTACCATTGTATGCCCCGGGCATCCAGGTTTGACGTAGGTTCGTCCAGCAGGATCAGGGGGGCCTGGGAAAAAAAGCAAATACCCAATTTCAGTCGCTGTTTCATTCCGGAGGAAAACAGGGAAATCGGTTTATCCACGGCATTTTCCAGGTACAGTAATTTTACCAGTTCTTTCGCGTCAACTTCCGGGTTTAGTTTTTTGAAGGAGAAATGAAACCGAAGAAATTCACGGAGCGTAAATTCTTCGGGCAGCTCCAGGTAGGGGGCGCTGATGACCAGGTATTGGTAAATGTCCTCTGCCGGAATCGGTTTTTCGTTCCAGGAAAAATGGAGGGTGCCCTCGGTGAGTGGCATTTGCGCGGACAGGCATTTGAGAAGGGTAGATTTGCCGGATCCGTTTCCTCCGGTGATGGCAATTTTCTCACCACTGGAAGCACGAAGGGGCAGCTGCTTAAATATCCATTCCCGCTGAAATCGTTTTCCTCCCAGCTCCAGATTTACAGAAAACATGTCTATTGGATGTACCCTTTCATCACGCCTCGTTCGGATGAGCGGATAAAATTCACGATTTCATCCCGCTCTTTGGTAGCGGGAAGATTGATTTCGATTTCCTCCAGTGCGCGGCTATTGTTCCAGCTATTTAAAAACAAATAGCGGTAGACTTCCTGAATTTCACTGATTGTCTGGCTCTCAAAGCCACGTCTTCGAAGTCCGAGCGAATTCACCCCGGCGTAACTGAGAGGTTCTCGGGCCGCTTTGGTAAAGGGGGGCACGTCTTTTCGGACCAGCGAGCCTCCGGACACCATGCTGTGCATGCCAATTTTTACAAATTGGTGGATGGCGCTGCTCCCGCCGATAAACGCCCAGTCATCGATGGTGACGTGCCCGGCTACCTGCACGGAATTAGCGATGATCACCCGATCGTGAATGAGGCAGTCATGCGCGATGTGCACATAGGCCATGAGCAGGCAATTATTCCCTATTCGTGTAGTTTGTTTGTCGGCAGTCCCTCTGTTTATTGTAACAAACTCCCGTATGGTCGTTCCATCTCCAATTTCCACGAGGGAGTCTTCTCCTTTAAATTTCAGGTCCTGTGGAATGGCGGCGATCACGGCACCGGGAAAAATTCTGCAATTTTTTCCAATTCTGGCTCCTGGATAAATGGTTACATGGGAGCCAATCCAGGTTCCTTCACCAATTTCAACATTGGGATGAATGGATGTAAATGCTTCTATCGAAACATTCTCCCCAATTTGGGCCTTTTCACTTATTTCAGATAGCTTACTGATCATGCGTCTTTTCTTACGATACTGGCAGTCATAACGGCTTCACATACCAAGGTGTTTCCTACGAACGCTTCTCCCTTCATTTTTGCGATTCCCCGCCGAATAGGGTTGAGTAATTCGCATTTGAAAATCAGCGTATCCCCGGGCAATACCATTTTCCTGAATTTGCAATTTTCTATACTAAGGAAATAGGTCCAATAATTTTCTGGATCTTCTACGGTACTTAATACCAAAATCCCTCCTGTTTGCGCCATGGCTTCCACCTGAAGCACACCCGGCATGACTGGATTGTTTGGAAAATGTCCCATAAAAAACGGCTCGTTGATCGTCACGTTTTTCACGCCGGCCACCACCTTATCGTCCAGGTAAATGATCTTATCCACCAGTTGAAACGGGTACCTATGGGGCAAGATATTGCTGATTTGGTTAATATCCAGAACCGGAGGCGATTTCGGATCGTAGTAGGGGATATTCATGGGGCCTGCTTTTTCCATGGCCCGTTTGATTTTTTTTGCGAAGGCGACGTTTGCGGCATGCCCTGGGCGTGCGGCGAGAATTTGCGCCTTTAAGGGTCTTCCAACGAGAGCCAGATCGCCAATTACGTCCAATAGTTTGTGTCGGGCGGGCTCGTTTTTGTACCGAAGCTCCACGTTATTCAGAATGCCTTCCTTTTTTACTTCGACCTTTTGCTTGTTAAACATTTTGGCCAGGCTGGATAATTCGGCCTCCTCTACTACGCGGTCCACTACCACAATGGCATTGTTCAGGTCTCCACCTTTGATCAGGTTGTTGTTGTAGAGCATTTCTAATTCGTGGAGGAAGCAGAAGGTTCTGCAAGAGGCAATTTCCTGCCGAAATTGGCTGATATCGGTGATGGATGCATGCTGACTGCCCAAAACCGGCGAGTTGTAGTCCACCATCACGGTGACCCGGAAATCGTCAAGCGGAAGCGCGGCCATTTCCACTTCCCGGGCGCTGTCTTTGTAATGGATGCTTTCCGGTACTTCGAAAAACCGACGCAGCGCATTTTGTTCTTCCAGGCCCGCGTCTTCCAGAATATCGATAAATTGTATGCTACTGCCATCTAAAATGGGCGGTTCGGGTCCGCTTAATTGGATCAATACATTGTCTACCTCCATACCAACCAGTGCCGCCAGGACATGCTCTACCGTAAATACCCGCGCTCCGCTTTGTTCCAATGTCGTGCCGCGTGACACGTCCACCACGTTGTCTACATCTGCATCGATGATCGGCTGACCTTCGAGGTCCATTCGTTGAAACTTATAGCCATGATTTGGGCTAGCTGGCAAAAATGTCATGTTTGCTTCAATTCCGGTATGCAAGCCTACACCCGAAATGGTCACTTGTTTTTTTATGGTATGCTGTTTTACTTTCATTAAGATGGTTAACTAATTAACTGAGACCTGCCGAATAACTGACAAATTTATAGTTTTTTTTCCAGCTCTCTTAATTTGTTCTCTAGTAAAGGTAACTTTTTGAAAATTGAATACGATTTCAAATAGGATTTAATATCCATGCCAATATAGCCTAAAAACGTTTTACCCGGCTCTTTCACGGTTTTCATGATGCCGGTATTTGCGCCCACGGTGGTGCGGTCTGCCAGCTGAATGTGTCCGACGATACCGCTTTTTCCGGCGAGCACACAATTCTTTCCGAGGGTGGTGGAACCCGAAATACCCGCCTGGGATGCAATGACGGTATTTTCGCCCAGGATCACGTTGTGGGCGATTTGTACCAGGTTATCTATTTTTACCCCCTTCCCGATACGGGTGGCCCCCAAGGTGGCACAATCAACGGTGGTGTTGGCCCCAATGCTTACATTGTCTTCCAGAATCACATTGCCCAGTTGGGGAATGTTTTTATAGGTGCCGTCAGCCTGGGGAGCAAAACCAAAGCCATCCGATCCGATCACACTTCCTGCCTGAATTTCACAGTTATTCCCAACGATGGTTCCGGAATAGAGCTTTACGCCCGGGTGAAAAATGCAATTATCACCAATCGTGACCTGATCCCCAATGTATACTTGAGGGTAAATCTTTACATTATCGCCGATGCTGCAATCCCTGCCAATGTACGAAAAAGCTCCCCGGAAAAAATTGGCACCAATGGTACTGCTCTCGTGTTTGAAGCTGGGATTTTCCGTGCCGATAAGCTCGGGTTTCGTTATTTTTTGGTAGGTTTCCAGTAGTTTGGTAAAGCCGATGTACGGGTCTTTCACCCGAATAAGTGTGGCTGTTGTCTCCTTTTGAGGCTGGAAGTTTTCCGATACGAGGATAGCCGAACATTGGGTCTGGTACAGGTGTTTTTCGTACGTAAGATTGGCTAAAAAGCCGATACTACCGGCTGTTCCTTCCTGTATTTTATCCAGGCGATTGATTTTGGTTGATCCATCTCCTTCCACATTTCCATCTAAAAGTTGTGCAATTTGATCGATGGTAAATTCCATGAGGTTCTGATTGTTTTACCGTAAAGTTAAATTTTTAGCATGACAAGCATAGTATTTTTTGACAATTTTACTCATCGCTTTGATGTTTGGAAGATCCGCGGCCATGGCTACGTCTATCACTTCTCCTTTTTTTGTTAGGATTAAGATTTTGTCTTCAGCAAGGTAGCCGTAATTGCTGATTTCGCCGGCCGAGAAAAAATACCTTAATTCCTGCTCGGAAATCGAAAGCTTGGATTGGACGCTTTCTTTCAACTGCGAAATTGCCTCTGCGGAAAAAGGATGGTTTACCAGTTGGATTTTAAATAAATTCCTTGTCAGGAACATGTGGGAAATCTCTCGCAATACGAGGTCTTTGTCGTTTTTCCATAGTTTGATCGCTCCCCAGATATCGTAGTCGTCCAGCTGGGAAAAATCATCCAGCCAATCCGGAATTCCGGACGGGTTTTCCTGTGATAGGTCCCGGGAGAGAAATTGCAACAATTCAGTGGACCCGGCGAGCGTACTTCCCGAAATCACCAGTTCTTTTGCCCGAAGAATCAGGTTAATCAGCATTTTTTCTGCGCAAACAGTGGTTTTGTGCAGGTATACCTGCCAGTACATCAGCCTTCGGGCGCTCAAAAAGTTTTCGATGCTGTATATGCCTTTTTCTTCGATGACCAGGCGGTCGTCTACGATTGTCATCATTTTAATGATTCGATCCGCCCCGATGGTGCCTTCCGAAACTCCGGTAAAATAACAGTCACGTTGCAAATAATCCAGCCGATCAATGTCAAGTTGGCTGGAAACCAGTTGATGGAAAAATTTTCTTTCGTAACTTCCCACAAAAATCTTTCTGGCCAGGGAAAGTTGGCCATGAAATTGCTCGTTTAAGTTATCAAAAAACAGGAGTGAAAGGGATTCGTGGTGCTGTCCTTTGAGCAGGACGGATTCCAGGGCATGCGAGAAGGGGCCATGGCCGATGTCGTGGAGCAATATGGCGATTAGCGCCGCTTCGTATTCTTGCTCGGATATTTCAATTCCTTTCGTTCGAAGTTGGTCGAGTGTGATGCTCATCAGGTGCATGGCCCCGAGTGCATGGTGAAACCGGGTATGCAGGGCGCCCGGATAAACCATATCGGTCAAACCTAGCTGTTTGATTCTGCGTAACCTTTGGAAGTAGGGATGGTCTATAACGGCAAAAATAAGCTCACTGGGGATGGTGATAAACCCGTACACCGGGTCGTTGATTATTTTATGGCTTTTCAATGTCCTTTTCATCCGGCAATACGCCAAAAGTAACTAAACTTAAAAAGAATTAAACCAATTACTATGCAAAATTTCAAAATATTATGGGCAGATGATGAGATTGATCTGTTGAAACCCCATATTTTATTTTTACAGCAACGCGGCTACGATATTGTCACGGTAAACAGTGGTTTGGATGCCGTAGAGAAGGTTGAGGAGGAAAATTACGATTTGATTTTTTTAGACGAAATGATGCCAGGCATGACCGGTTTGGAAACCTTGCAGCAGATCAAAAGCCTGAAACCACAAATTCCTGTGGTAATGATCACCAAAAGTGAAGAGGAGCACATCATGGACGATGCGATTGGGGGCAAAATTGCCGACTACCTCATCAAACCTATCAACCCCAATCAGATTCTTTTGTCTGTCAAGAAGATTTTGCAGAACAAGCAACTGATCAGTGAAAAGACAAATCTATCGTATCAGCAAGACTTCCGGAATATCAGCATGGCGTATAACGATGCCATCGACCATGAAGAGTGGGCAGATATTTTCAAAAAATTGACTTATTGGGAATTGGAAATTGACGAAACCGAAAACAAAAGCATGCAGGAGGTTTTGGAATCGCAAAAAGTGGAAGCGAATGTTAATTTTGCCCGGTTTATCAAGGAGAATTACCTGGACTGGCTGAATATTCCCAACAGCAGCAAGCCGGTGCTTTCCCATCAGGTGATGAAGCAACACGTGTTTCCAAAATTGAAGGAAGGGAAACCTTTGTTTTTTATAGTCATTGATAATCTACGGCTGGACCAGTGGGAAATGATTGAAAATCAACTCCGTGACTATTTTACTGTAAAGGAAGACCTGACTTATTACAGCATTCTTCCAACGACTACGGCATTTTCCAGAAATGCCCTTTTTAGTGGAATGATGCCTTTGGATATGGCCAAATCACATCCCGATCTTTGGGAAGGGGAGGAAACCGAGGAAGGCAAAAACAACAATGAAGAGGAATTTCTTAAAATAAACCTGAAGAGAAACAGGCTATCAATCCGGTCTAGTTACCAGAAAATCCTGCAAACCAATCAGGGGAAAGCCGTGCTGGATCAGTTTCCCAATCTGATCAAAAACGATCTCAATGTATTGGTATACAACTTTGTAGATATGATGTCGCACGCCAGGACGGACATGAAAATGATCCGTGAGTTGGCACCGGACGAGTCGGCCTACCGCTCACTCACCATCAGTTGGTTTTTGCATAGCTCCCTTTTTGAGCTGTTTAAAAAAATCAGTCAATCCGGCGCCGAGGTCATTGTCACGACCGATCACGGCACCAAACGTGTCAATAAGCCCTATAAAATCATTGGTGACCGAAATGTGACCACAAATTTGCGGTACAAGCAGGGAAAAAACCTTAATTTTGAATCCGGGAAGGTTTTTGAAATCAAAAAGCCCGAAGAAGCCAGACTCCCGCAATTGAATATCTCATCCAGTTACGTATTCGCGGTGGAGGACTATTTCTTTGCTTATCCCAACAATTACAACTATTACGTGAATTTTTACAAGGATACGTTTCAACACGGAGGGGTTTCGCTCGAGGAGATGATTATTCCCATCGTTCATTTACAGCCAAAATAGCGATCGTTTGGAAACCTGGCAGTGCAAACAATTGGATGAAATTTCAAAATCCGCCGAATTAATCCTAGATTTATGCAGAGATTTTGACGTTTGGGTGTTCAGGGGAGAAATGGGAGCAGGCAAAACGACCCTGATCAAGGCCATTTGCAGTCTTCTGGAAGTGGAAGATCCGGTAAGCAGTCCCACCTTTGCCCTGGTTAATGAATACCAAACAAAAAATGCTAAAATCATCTATCACTTTGACTTTTACAGGATCGAAGATCCTGTGGAGGCGTTGGACATAGGCGTTGAGGAGTATTTCTATAGCGGGAATTACTGTTTTGTAGAGTGGGCAGAAAAAATTCCTTCTTTTTTGCCGGATTCGTTTGCAGTAATCGAAATACAGAAGGGAAAAGGAGAAACAAGGCATCTAGCGGTAAAATTTATCCATCAATGATAACGGGATCAGGATTTTCTGAAATAGCGACAGAAACACGCGTATACACCCAAGAATCCATGGCGCGGGTTAAAAAAAGGGGCGCCCAGGTCGTGATCGGAATCCCGCGGGAGACCGCAGATCAGGAAAAGCGGGTGGTGCTTACGCCCGAAGCGGTTTCTCTTTTGGTACAGAATGGGCAGCGGGTAAAGGTAGAGACGAATGCCGGGAAATTGGCGAAGTTTTCCGATACGGATTATTCGGAAGCAGGAGCTTCCGTGGTCTTTAGCAATCGAGAGGCACTGGACGCGGATGTGGTGTTGAAAGTAGAGCCTCCAACCCTGGAAGAGATTGATTTTTTACGGCAAGGATCCTGTTTAATATCTGCCCTTCAACTAGGCAAGCAAAATGCTGCCTTCATTCAGGGTTTGAATCAAAAGAAGATCACGGCTGTCGCGTTTGAGCATTTGGAAGACAAGGTGGGGGGCATGCCGGTAGTCAGGGCCATGAGTGAGATTGCGGGTAGCACCGTGATGTTAATAGCTGCCGAATACTTAAGCAGTGCGAACGAAGGAAAAGGACTGGTGTTGGGGGGAATCACGGGAGTGCCGCCGACCCAGGTAGTAATCATCGGTGCGGGCACGGTGGCGGAGTATGCTGCGCGGGCAGCGCTGGGACTGGGGGCTACCATCAAGATTTTCGACAATCACATCTACAAACTTCGGAGGATCAAGCAGGTGCTCGGGCAGCAAGTGTTTACCTCTACGATAGATAACTACGTATTGGGACAGGCGCTCAAGGAGTCAGATGTAGTCATCGGTGCACTACGGGCTGAAAAGGGCAGGCCAAAAGTGGTGGTTTCCGAGGAAATGGTGGCGCAGATGATGGAAGGAAGCATCCTGATAGACGTGAGTATCGATCAGGGGGGCTGCATTGCTACGTCAGAAATGACCAGTCACAGCGATCCCGTATACAGAAAGCACGGGGTGATTCATTACTGCGTACCAAATATTGCAGCGAGGGTATCCCGGACAGCTTCCTATTCGTTGAGTAATATTTTTACACCCATCTTGTTACAAATGGCGGACCTTGGTGGCGCAGAGGAGATGATCTTCAACTATAAATGGTTTATGAAGGGGGTCTATACCTATAGGGGTAGCCTGACAAACGCCCACCTGGGGAGGAAATTCCAGATGGCACACAAAGAGCTTCAACTTTTGCTGGCTGCAAGGTATTGAATCGCAGCCTTTAGGAAAGCAGATTTTGTCGAAGGAGAAATTCCAACTGGTCATTGGCCTTTAGCAGACTATCCGTGAGTTGCTTGTTTTCTTTCCTCAGCGAGAATACTTCGAATGCATTTTTCACCACGGTTCGCAGGTAATCTTCCTCCCAGGGTTTGGTCAGGTAATGGTACACTTTACCTTTATTAATGGCATCGATCACGGCTTGTATATCGGTGTACCCCGTCAACAAAATCCGCATAGGATCGGGATGCATGGGGATGATTGATTCCAAAAAGTCTACCCCGTTTTCCTTGGGCATCCGCTGGTCAGTAATGATGATGTCAATATCCTGCTGTAGTAATATATCTCTGCCCTCGTCTGCGGATTCTGCCAGAAAGATCTTATAGTCCCTTCTAAATGTAGCCTTAAACGCCTTGAGATTATTCACCTCATCATCCACATACAATATCCTGATCTTTTCTTTTTCCATGCCTTAAATATCGTAATTGCCCATTAATTTGTAAAGAATAAAAAATTGAATTTTTAATTTTAATAAAATAACCGTTATTTTCAATTATTATTCATTAGTTTAATCGTAATTTATTTATATTCAAAAGTTTATTTTATAAATTAAGGAATTAAACCAAAAATACAAAAAAAAATATAATAAATTAATTCTGTATTTTTGATTGTTTATGATTACAAAAATATAACTTTACCAATATTATCACCTGTTTTAGTCATAAAAATTATGGACAACTCAGCCAAAAAAAATGAGTTAGATCATGCATGGAAACCTGTCATCCTTTCTCCTAGAAACCAGGAGGATACAGATGTAGTAAAAAAATTGAAGGATACAGGTAAAGTAATGTTTTTTGATACATTTGAACTACAGTTGACAGAGTTGATCAAGGCGCGCAATCCGAAAAGAAATTTAAGTCTGGAGGAGTTGTCGGAAAAAAAGGCAGATTTTTTTTCAGCCTCCGGGAAGAGTTCGATGGAATCTGGTAACTGGGTATATTATCCATGGAGGAACACACTGGTTCGGATTCTGGAAGAAAACGAATTTGTGCAGTTACGAACGGTCAGAAACCGGTACAAAATCACCCAGGAAGAGCAGGAAAAGCTTCAAAATCAAGTAATTGGGGTGATTGGGCTTTCTGTAGGTCAGAGCGTTGCACTTTGTCTGGCGATGGAACGCTGTTTTGGCGAACTTCGGATTGCCGACTTTGACACCCTGGATTTGAGCAACATGAACCGCATTCGGACAGGTTTGTTTAATCTTGGGATTAAGAAATCCTGGATCGTGGCGCGTGAAATAGCAGAAATCGATCCCTACCTGAAGGTAACCTTGTTTAATGAGGGAGTGACCGAAAGCAACCTGGAGACATTTTTTACCTGGGAGGGAAAAAAACTGGACGTTTTAATCGAGGAGTGTGATAGTTTGCCAATTAAATTACTTAGTAGAATTCAAGCCAAGGCCATGCGGATTCCCGTGATGATGGATACCAGCGATCGAGGCATGATGGACATAGAGCGATTTGACAGGGAGCCGGAAAGGCCTATTTTTCACGGGCTGTTAGAAGCGTTCGGCGAGGAAAAGAGCCTATTGGCAAAATTGCCTGAAAATGGGAAGGAGGTAATGATGGCGCTTTTGCAGTTTGAAAACCTATCTGATCGCGTAAAGTACAGTTTTTCTGAACTTGGAAAATCCATTACTTCCTGGCCTCAACTGGCCTCATCTGTTATTTTGGGAGGCGCTGCCTGTTGCCATTATGCCAGGATGTTGCTTCTTGGGCAAGAGCTGGCCTCGGGAAGGTTTTATGTTGATTTGGACCATATAATCAATCTGAATGAAGGTTAGAGTTAGGATCGTCAGGGCTATAGATGACATTGAAGCCACCGAAAAATACATTTTTGGTCACCATAAGGTGTTAGAATCTTATGGCATTACCAAGGTAACATCTGCAGACCGCTCCTGGGCGTTGAATCCGCATGTCTATTTGATCTTGTTTGAGTCCATGGAGGATTTACGGATTTTGGGTGGAGGAAGAATCCAGTTGCGAACGGAAAATTTTCCGTTGCCATTTGAGTTAGCGATCAAAGAAATTGATCCCAAAATCATGGATTACCTGTCGGTTTTCAAGGATCTGGAGGTGGCAGAATATTGCGGCCTGTGGAATAGCCGAGAAGTAGCGGGTTATGGAATCGGTAGCATTTACCTGGTACGGGTGGGTATAGCCATTTTACCCCAGTTAAATCTCAAAAAATTATTTGGTTTGAGTTCACCGGTTACCTTGAGTATTTCCAAAAGCGTGGGGTACGAGGTCATTTCCATGCTGGGGGACAATGGTTCTTTTTATTACCCCAAAGAAGGCTTGATTGCCACTGCGCTGGAAATCAACGATATCAATGAGCTTTCTCATGCACAAGATACCGAGCGATCGTATATTTTTGATTTGAGAAAGAAAATAAACTTCAATACGATTGAAAGCGGACCAAAAGGGGAAATGGAACTGCAGTTTGAACTTCAAATACCTAAGCCTGATAAATGAAAAACCTGTACAATTACCTGAGGAGCATTGGACTCTCCTTGTTTTTGATTCTTTTTGTCACTGTGCCGATCATTTATTACCTGGGGGTCTTTAGTCAGGATGAGGGCATGCGTTTTGAAAGCTTCTCCTATTTTACTTCGGAGGAGGCTATTCCCTACGATCCGATCGATATGGGGTTGTTTACCCAGAATGCAACCCAAAAACTTGATCTCGGCGTGGTGACTGAAAACGTATATCTAAAGCTGGATTTAAATGATGTGGAGGGTGTCTTGCGCGATAGCCTCTACATTGTTGAACTGAGCAACCCTTCGTTTCGAGAGGTAGAGTTGGTGCGGCTAGATAGCAATGGAAACCTAGCGTTTACGGAAAGCACCGGAACTTTGTTTTCAGGCTCTAACCCCCTTAAGAACCCCAACCCATTTTTTGAAATCAAGCATACCGACGCACTCAGTTCCCAGTTTGTCTTTCGGATTCGAGCCAATGTTCCGGTAGAATTTGATGTGGCAATTTCACCGGAGAGCTCTTTTTTTCAAAATTACAGCCTGCGTTTAATCATCATCAGTACCTATTTTGGAATAATGATTGCCTTGTTTCTGTACAATCTTATTCTTTATTTTTCGGTTAAAGACAAGGTCTATCTCTACTATTGTTTCTATATCCTGTTTATTGCCATGGCACAACTGTCCCTTTCGGGGTACTCGTATTTTTTTCTATTCGAGAACGCATTTCTTTACGAAATCAGTATCATCGGTTTTACTACCGTATCCAGCATTTTTGTGATTCCATTTATTCAGCTGTTCCTAAAAACAGACGTCTATGTACCCAAATACGATAAGTTGTTGTATTTAATCCCCGCGGCATATGTTATTACGTTGGTGTTCAGGATGTTGGGCTATGTGGCGGTGAGCTATTCCCTGACAAATTTAAATGGACTGATTCTAGCGGTATGTTTTTTTAGCATCGGTATTGTGGCCGCAAGAAAGGGATACCGATCCGCCTATTTCTTTTTGCTGGCCTGGAGTTTTTTGCTTTTTGGCCTGGTAGTATTTATTATGCACAACCTCCGCATCATCGACCTGGGTTCTTATGCAAATTTTCCGCTTTTGGCAGGAACGGCCATAGAGGCCTTGCTGCTTTCCTTTGCCCTGGCAGATAAGATCAATATCTTAAAAAAGGAAAAGGAACACGAGCAATTAGATAAATTGGAGGCACTCAAGGAAAATGAACGGCTAATAAAAGAGCAAAACCTTTACTTGGAGGACATGGTCAAGTCCAGAACAGAGGAGTTGGAAATGACATTAAAAAACCTCCAAAACACACAAACTCAGTTGGTAAACCAGGAAAAAATGGCTTCTCTCGGTCAGCTAACTGCGGGGATTGCGCACGAAATCAATAATCCAATCAATTTTGTGAGTTCGAATATTTCCCCGCTAAAACGAGATTTGAAGGATATTTTGGAGTTGATGGAGATTTACCGGGAGAAAGGAAAGGAAGAGTTTAACGAGGAAAGTAAGTCTGAAATCGAAGAGATGGAAGAGGACATCGAGCTCGATTACCTGATCGAAGAAGTAGAGCAATTACTCAACGGAATGGAAGACGGCGCCAAACGGACCGTTGAAATAGTCCGTGGGCTAAAATTGTTTTCCAGGGTGGACGAGCAGGATGTGAAAAAGGTTGACTTACACGACGGGTTAGATAGTACATTGATCTTGTTGAACAGCAACATGTCGGGGAAAATAAAGCTGACAAAGAACTATGGATCCATACCTCAGGTAGAGTGTCTTGCAGGTAAAATCAATCAGGTATTTATGAACATTATCAGCAATGCAATTCATGCGCTGCTGGACCACCCAATAGAGGGAAGGGAACCCGAGCTTACCATCTGTACTGCTTTGGAAAATGGCCGGGTTATCATCAAAATTCAAGACAATGGTCCGGGAATGCCGCCCCATGTACGGAATAAGATTTTCGAACCTTTCTTTACTACAAAAGCAGTTGGAAAAGGAACCGGATTGGGACTTTCCATCGTATACACAATTATTGAAAACCATAAGGGCACTATTAAAGTTGAGTCAGAAGAGCAAGTAGGAACTATTTTTATTATTGATCTGCCGATCAATCAAAATTAACAGCTAATGGCAAAAAAAATCAATGTGCTGTACATTGATGACGAAGATAATAATCTGAGTTCATTCAAGGCAGCATTGAGGAGGGAGTTTAACGTCTATACGGCATTGGATGCCGAAGAAGGACTGGAACTAGCCAGAACCAAGGAATTTGAGGTGGTGATTGCCGATCAGCGGATGCCAGGCCTGACCGGCGTGGAATTTTTTGAAAAACTTGTGGAGGTCAATCCCAATCCCATTCGCATATTACTTACCGGGTATTCCGACATTGCCAGCGTGATTGATGCCATCAACCGAGGCGAGGTGTATCGGTTTATAGACAAGCCCTGGAACCTGGAGCAGATAAAAAATGCCATTATCAATGCGTCTGAAATCTACTATGCACGAAAGGAGCTAAAGGAGAAAAACCAACGACTGGAGAAACTGCACACGGAAATGAATCAGTTTGTGTACAGCCTCTCCCACGAATTGAGAGGGCCACTTATGAGTATCTCCGGAATCTCAAAGCTGGCGAAAACCGAGGTTCTCGAACCGGGGATCATTGAATATTTTGAAATGATCGACTCCGCTACCTTGAAATTGGACGATTTTATTTACAAAATGCTGGACTTTTACCGGTCTACCAAAATTGAGAACAAAGTCGTCCCCATTAATTTTGAAGACATCATGGGCCAATTGGTGGACGAATACAACCTGAAATGGGATTTGAGTCGCCTTGATACAAAACTTGAAATCGAACAGGAGGGTGTGTTTTACTCTGACGAATCCAAAATTCGCGTGATTATCAACAATCTATTTAGTAATGCCTACAAGTTTCAAAAAGAAAGCGGATCCGGCTGGATCTGTATCCGGATAAAGGTAAGGGTAGGTAACGCTTTTCTAGAGGTCTCGGACAATGGCATAGGCATAGAAGAAAAGCACCAAACGGATGTATTTAATCTTTTTCATCGTGCCACCCAACGAAACGTTGGGTCAGGATTGGGTTTGTACATGGTGAAAGAATCCGTGGAGCAATTAAAGGGTACCGTGCAGCTTTCTTCGGAAGTAGGCAAAGGCACCGTGATTCGGGTAGATTTGCCCAGCCTTGAAACTTCCTGAGGAGTAGCTTCCCCAATTTGGTTCGGTGACATCCCTTGACCGATAGCCCTGCCAGGCCGGAAGGGAAAAGGCTGTTATTTTTAATGGGATCTTTCCCAGGAGCTTTCGGGATCGCCAAATAAAATTTTCCCTAATTGCTTTGTTGAGAGGTAAATTGGAAGTAATTTGCACCGCAAATAATGGTAATTAAAATGTTTTTTTTATGATTAATCCTTGGCATGACGTAAGTATTGGCGCAGATTCTCCGGAATTCGTAATGGGCGTAATTGAGATTCCCAAAGGAAGCAAAGGCAAATACGAGCTAGACAAAGAGTCCGGCATGTTGTTGTTGGACCGGGTTCTTTTTTCGGCGGTCCACTATCCTGCCAACTATGGCTTTATTCCCCAAACATTTTGTGAGGACCATGACCCGCTGGATATTTTAATCATTTCTCAAATAGATATTCCGTCTATGACCCTGGTCAAGGCGAAGGTCATCGGTGTCATGCGCATGGTGGATGGCGGGGAAGCAGATGACAAGATCATAGCGGTCGCTGCTGATGATCAATCGGTCAACTACATTGACGATATTTCCGAGCTCCCGCCACATTTGATGAAGGAAACCCATCGATTCTTTGAAGATTATAAAAAATTGGAAAACAAAGAGGTGAAGGTTGAAGACTTTTTGGGCAAAGCGGATGCAACCCGAATCATCAACGAGGCCATCGCTCTATACGACAAGACCTTTCGAACACTTCGGCAAAAATGAGCGGGTATAGCGCTCTTTTTTCTGTTTTCACCCTCGGGGAGAAAAAGCAGGCGCATCTGAAAACGGAGAAAACAACAGTTGCCGGTTGGTTACCTGGAGACTTCGGATGCCTTTGATATAGAGGTACGTCGGGATAAAACGGGAGGCATCACTTTTTTTCCTGGTAACCCGAGCGCTGTTGTTAAGGAAAACAACGGAGTTTGCTTTTATTGATTTACCAATGCCATTAAACGCAGGCCTGACCTGCCTGAATAACACCATCCCTGGGTGCCGCTTCCCGGCTCCTGGCCCACCATGCACCTCCATTGCTAGAAATCGAATTCCAGGTACCGTTCGGTGATTTGGGGCTTGACTACCTCCTTTAGATGCTCCGGATAGCCCAATTCCCAGGGGGAGGGGCCAACGTATTCGGAATAGCTGCCTGCAATTTTGATGAACCCCTCGGTAGAAATTTCCACTACCGTAAAAAGCGGGTCTTTGTACGGAGCGGTATACTTGATCCAGCGGAAGTCTTTGTCCACCGCTTCGCTGTACCGAATGTGGGCGTATTCCTCTCCCAGCCATTTGTAGGACATGGAATTGATGGTAATGTACCAGATACCTTCCCTGTTTTCCACATGGTCGTGGTGGGTGTGCCCGTTAAAGCAGGCAATGATCTTCGATTTGGGATTCGCTTGGTTGTGTGCGTCGAACAGCGCCCGTACTTCGGCATCGTTTTCAATGGAATACCGCTCACCGGGGTTGCCGGGGTCCGATCCGATTCCCTGATGCGAAAAGATGACGATCGGCATGGTGGCGGCGGCCAATTGTTTCTGCAGCCACTGGATCTGGGCGGGTCCAATGTAGGATCGGTATCCCTGTTGGTCCGGAAACTTTTTGTCGTTACCGTCGAGTACAATGAAAAGGAATCCCTTTTGCTCAAAGGTATAATACGAATTCTCCATGCCTCGGTAGGCGAGGGCCTCTTGAAGCGAGGTTCCTCCGTCCATTTCATGATTGCCGATCACGTGGTATTTGGGACCCGGAAAACGTTTCCACAGCTCGTAAAAGGGGGTAAACTTTTCATCAGGTATCAGAAAATCGCCCAGTTCGATGATGAAATCCGGCTGAGCGATTTCCATGCTATCAACAAAAGCAGTCATTCGTTTTTCGGAGTCGTGCATGGTGGGTAGGTGCACGTCGCTGCACATGCCTATACGCACTGACTGGTAGTGGGGCGCTGGTTGGCAGTTAGCGAATGAGCAAATCAAAAGAATGCTAGCAAAAGACAGTCGCATAGATCGTTAGAATCTTTTCTACATGAATACCGGGTAGGCGGCAGAAAGGACTAATATAAAAATGAACAAAGAAGTTCTCCTCCCCACTAGCATTCTTTTTTTGATAGTGTACGGACGTAGGTGCTACGGCTTTTTTAGGCACAGGTTACCTGTGCGTCTGCAATGAATTGATTCGCGGTTTACCGCCGATAGACACCGATTTTTTTTTGGCATGCGTTTGCTGTAGTTTGCAAAATAGCCAAGTGGGTACAACAACGTTGGCATCTGCCATGCCGGTTCTTACAGAAATTATGAAAGAAGGCTACGTCTTTAATTTCCGTCCGGTGTAAGCCATTGCAAATGGCTTTGAAAAGCGCAGCATCGGTCGGAAACAGCGAAAATAGGAAGGAGCAGGTACAAACTTCACCTGATGACCGGTTTTAAAGGGAAGAATGGAATCTATTTTTTCCTTTGAGCATCCGGCTACACTTCCGTGGGCTTTTTAAAATCTCGGGGCTTATCCGTTTGGCTGATGGGCTCGAACTTCTCTTCTATTTCTTCGCCGGTAAGGTAGCGATTGATCAATTCACGTACTTCCTGAAAGGACAGGTTGTGTAAGATTTTCCCATTTTTGGCCAGGGAAACCTGGCCAGTTTCTTCCGATACGATCAAGATCAGTGCGTCGGTTGCCTCCGACATACCGATGGCGGCCCGGTGGCGAAGGCCAAACTGGGCGGGTACTTCCCGTTCGGTTACAGGCAGTATGCAGCGGGCAGCCTTTACCCGACCATTGAAAATGATCACCCCACCGTCGTGCAGGGGAGAGTATTTGTTGAAAATCGATACCAGTAGGCGCTTGGATACCAGTGCATCGATAAGGTCTCCACTCTCAGCGTAGAATTTTAGCTCTGAATTTCTGGAAAGCACGATCAGGGCCCCGGTACTGCTTCCGGATAGGGTTTTGGAGGCCTCGATGATAGGCGTCACGTTAAACGCCTGGCTTTCCTTTTTTCGCCAGAAAAGAATCTCCTGCCAGAGGTTTTCGTTAGAAAAAATGGAGGACTTGCCGACGATTAACAAAAATTTTCGGATTTCCTGTTGAAACAAGATAATGGCAGCAAGCACACCCACACCCATAAACTGTCCCAAAATAATGGTTAGCAGTTCCATTTGCGCCGCGCTGACGACCAGGTAAATCAGGTAGATCGACAAAAAC
The DNA here is from genome assembly GCF_900109255.1 of Cyclobacterium xiamenense. Classification (NCBI taxonomy): domain Bacteria; kingdom Pseudomonadati; phylum Bacteroidota; class Cytophagia; order Cytophagales; family Cyclobacteriaceae; genus Cyclobacterium; species Cyclobacterium xiamenense. Next base: position 595,570 of record NZ_FNZH01000003.1, read on the forward strand.
CCCAAAAATATCTTTATGGCCACACTTCCCCGCATCAACTTATACACTTGGTAGATAAGTATACTTACCAAGGTAATGTCAATAAGATTGACCAGGGAAACGTCCAAAAAGCCTATTTTAAAGAGTAAGTTCAAGCGATCAGTTGTTTATAGAGTAATAGTGTTTCATTTGCTTCTTTTACATCGTGTACCCGCAGGATGCTTGCACCCTGCATCAGTGCCGCCATGTGTAGCGCTGTGCTTCCGTTTAGCGCCTCCTCGGGGCTGCATTTTAGCACCTTGTAAATCATGGACTTACGTGACAGGCCTACCAAAAGTGGCAATTGTAAGGTTTTAAAAAGGGATATATTGCGGAGTAACTGGTAATTCTGCTCCAGATTTTTCGAAAAACCCAATCCTATATCTACAATAACATCTTTTATGCCAGCTTCGTAACAGGCCCGTATTTTTCGGGAAAAATAATCCAGCAATTCTTTTTCCAGGTGCTCGTACTGCGTTTGTCGCTGCATGGTTTGAGGCGTTCCTTTCATGTGCATGCAGATATACGGGGTTCCCAATTTTCCAACCGTATCGTGCATGCAGCTGTCCATAGCTCCTCCTGAGATGTCATTTACCATATCCGCCCCGGCCGCAACAGCTTCTTTGGCTACCCGGTGCCGAAACGTATCGATGGAAACCAGCGTCTCCGGAAACCGTTCCTTTATATCAGTGATAACGGAAATGACCCTTTTTAGTTCGGTTTCTTCGGCTACAAAATCAGCTCCCGGCCGGGAACTGTAGCCGCCGATATCCAAAATTTGGGCACCCTGTATCACCATAGTCTCGGCTTTGTCCAGTACTTCCTTTTTTCTGGAGCTGGTTCGACTCCCCTTAAAAAACGAATCCGGGGTGCTGTTGATGATTCCCATAATCCAGGGGCTGTTCAGGGCAAGGAGCTTTCCTTTTATCCGAAGTGTTATTTTTGGGGGAAATAAAGTATCTTCGAGCTTACTACCCGAATGTAGATTTTCTAACATAAAAACACCGTTGCTTTGGAAACGCAAACTGCAAGCGAATATAATGAAGTTATTGGCCTTTGTAAAGAACTTTTTAAGAAGAAAACACAGGATTACGGAACGGCGTGGAGGATTTTGCGGCTTCCTTCGCTGACTGACCAGCTTTTTATCAAAGCGCAACGCATTCGTTCCATTCAGGAAAAAGGCACCCAAAAAGTCACCGATTCCATTAAAGACGAGTTTGTGGGCATCATCAATTACTGCCTGATTGCCTTGATTCAGCTGGAATTGAGGCAGGACAAACGCATGGAGATCGATTTCAAGGAGTTGGAGCCCCTGTACGACAAATGGGTGCGTGCTACACAGGAATTGCTTGCCAATAAAAACCACGATTATGACGAAGCCTGGCGAAACATGCGGGTAGCTTCCATGACGGATATCATCCTAATGAAACTGCTGCGCGTCAAGCAAATCGAAGACCACCAGGGAAAGACCCTGGTATCCGAAGGTGTAGCGGCCAATTATCAGGACATGCTTAACTATGCGGTATTTTGTATGATAAAACTGAATCAGAATGATCGTTAAACTGCTCCTTGCTTCCGCCCGTTTTCTGGTGGGGGGCCTCTTTGTATTTTCGGGACTCATCAAGGTAAATGACCCCGTTGGTACCTCCATTAAGATGCAGGAATATTTCGATGTGTTTGCCACCGATATTTCTCCCCTATTTGCGCACCTAAAAGCACTTTCTCTGCCGATTGCCGTTTTACTGGTGGTGCTGGAAGTAGCCTTGGGAGTGATGGTGCTCACCGGCTGGAAAATTAAGACCGGCATCTACCTGCTGCTGGGGATGATCCTCTTCTTTACTTTTTTGACGTTCTATTCGGCCTATTTTGATAAAGTGACGGATTGCGGCTGTTTTGGCGATGCCATCAAGTTGACGCCTTGGGAGTCTTTTTACAAAGATCTGGTTCTGCTCGCCCTTATTTTGTTGTTACTTGCGTTCAGAAAGCGACTTCCGGAGGGACGTTTTTTGCTGGGCAAGTGGATGACGATCGGATCCTTGCTGGTATCCCTGCTGCTTGCCGTTCTGGCCATCCGAAACCTGCCTTTTATTGATTTCCGAGCCTTTAAAGAAGGAGTGTCGATCCCCGAAGCCATGCAACCTTCCGCGAATCTGGAATACCGGTACCTGATGCGTAAGGATGGAGAAACGGTGATCTTTGACCAATACCCCGACGATGAGCGCTACGAATTTGTAGAAATGCAGTTGAAAAACCCGGAAGCCCTACCGAAAATCTCGGACTTCGCCATTTGGAACGATGCCGGAGACCATACGGAAGAAATGCTTACTGGCAAGAAAGTGCTGCTGCTTTCCCACCAGATTTCTAAAATTGACCTTTCTATTGGGCAGATGGAACAGATCAGTGCACTGATCAATACTTTTCAAGGGACAGATGTGCAGGTGGTATTGGTAGCGGCCTCCTCGGAGGATGAGATGGAAACGTTCCTGAGCGACCACGGGCTGAAATTGGGCTATTACATGGCCGACGCTACCGTCGTAAAGACCATTATCCGATCCAATCCAGGAATCGTATTCCTGGAAGAGGGAAGGGTGCTAGGCAAGTTCCATTTCCGGAATACGCCGGACCCGGAAACGGCCAAAGCCTACTTTGCGCCATGATAGATCCAAAAAAGATCGTTTTGGTGGGCATGCCGGGAAGCGGTAAATCTACGCTGGGCCGTGTGTTGGCAGGAAAGCTCAATTTCCCCTTTTACGACCTGGATGACTTGATTGAGGAGAAAGAAGGAAAGAAGATAGCCCGCATCTTTGCGGAAAAAGGGGAGGGGTATTTCCGAAAGCTAGAATCGTCCGTGCTCAGCGAGCGGCTCGCTGGTGGGGAAGCCTTTGTTTTGGCTACCGGCGGTGGGGCTCCTTGTTACAACGAAAACATGCAGCGGATCAACAGCAAGGGTGTGTCGGTATTTTTGGATGTGCCCTTGAATCATATTTTGCAACGGCTGACGCAAACAGCGCTGGACATCCGGCCCCTTTTTTCTGGTATGGACACCTCTGAAATCATCCTTAAGCTGAAAAACATGTACGTAGAGCGTAGCCCGTTTTACGAACAGGCAAAAATAAAGCTCAGGGGAGAAGATATCTCCCCTGAGCTTGTGATTGCTTCCTGGATGCCCTTATTAAAAGCGAAATCCTAGAGTCAGCATGCCGGTGATCCGGTTGTTTTCGGTAGTGGCCAAATCAGCACCGGGATAGGAGGTGTAAAAGCTGTTAAATTGACTATTGACCAGGCTGAAATCCACGCTGAAGGAGGGGAGTTTCAGTCCGACACCACCCGAAATCTGCGTGGTGCTCCGGTCAAGTCCCCCGGTTTCTCCAAACGGGTCGCCAAAGAAGGCATAGCCTGCCCGGAGGCGAAATTTTTGCAGGCGGTATTCGCCTCCAACGCTGTAGTTTATGGCCTGGGAATAGATGCGACGAATTTCGCTGTTGTCTTGTCCCGTATTAAATACGTTTGAACGTAAATTCGCGGTACTGTAGTCCAGGTAATTGATATCTCCGGAGATGAACCCATTTTTTCCAAAGAAGTAGGTCAGGCCTGCCCCCAGTTGCATCGGCGTGCGCAAGTTGTAACTGCTAATAAAAATATCCGTTTCCGCATCCGATTCCGCAACGGTTCCAAATTCGGGATCCTCGTAAGGAGGGGAGAAGTCGGCAAACAGGTCGGCGTCGTATTCCTCGTTTATCCGGTTCCAGGTCGGCGACTTGAAATTTAGTCCCAAATTCAGCTGATCTACTGGCTTGTAAATAACCCCTACGCCCAGATTGATTCCGGATCCTTCCAGGAAAAGATTTTCTTGCAGGGAGCTGAAGAGGGTGGTCTGTTGCCCACCGTCGTCAAAAAACTCTTCGTTGTAGGTTTTGGTGGAGCGGTAGAGAATGCTATTGATTCCCAGAGAGGCGCCCAAGAAGAGTTTATTTTTGTAATTCCCTCCGTATGAAAAACTGATTTGCGTCAGGTTCCCTGCGTTTTCGATCAGTTCGGATTTCTCGAGGGCGTTGCTGGCATTGGGTACAAAGCCGTAACCACCACCATCTACCGGATTGATCAGAAAGGCATCAAAAAACAAGGCATCCGTACCTGTAGGTACGCCCTGCTCGTTGTACAAGTCCACGTAGTAGTCGAGGATGGAACCTTGCTCCCGCTGGTTTGAAAAGTATCCGAAATCCTGGTTATACGTTGATTGCCGGTTTAGGCTGATGCCAAACGAACCTCCCCGCCAGTCACCAATTTCCAGCGGCCCCTTTGCCCGGCTGATCACTGCACCTATATTGGGCAGGGAGAAGTTGGTCGTATTGTAGCCTCGCAATTGATTTCTCAAAAAGGTATCCGAGGTCCAGTCTCCATAGGCAGCAGAAACACTGAATTCCGAGTTTTGGAAAAAACCCAGTCCCGCAGGATTTCCATGTACATTGCTGATATCTCCACCGAGTGACGTTTGTGTTCCTCCCAAAGCGGTGATACGGGCGGAACCCGTCTGTCCATACTGGCTAAACCTCAGCGCGTCTTCCACATAGCCGCTCTGTGCCTTCAGCTGCTGAAAATGAAAGATCAGCAGGACCGCTATGGTAACGATAAATTTTAATCCTTTCATGTCAACTAAACTAGTTTTGATGAAGCGTTCTACGTGTTACAACGAATGTTTCCGTACGCTTCAGGGGTTTTCGAAATAAGAAAGACTTACTATCCGAAACGGAAATCGTGAAATTAAGTTGAAATATACGTACCGTCGGAGTAGAAGTTTAACTTATTTTATGAGGGTATCGGTGAGTCCAGGAAAGGCTGTGCGTCCCTGAGAAAGAATAAAAAAAGGAGTTGTTGGAAACGGAGAAAAAAAAGAGGGAATTAATTCCCTCTTCTACTGCCTCCGACACTACCTCCTCTGGATGCGCCTCCTCCGTAGCTGCTCCTGCTAGGAGCGCTGTAGGACGACGACGATCTGGATGGAGCAGAATAGGTGCTTCTGCTTGGAGAGGTAGATCGTTGTTGATAACTTGGTGTGGTTGTCCGAGTGGACCCACTTCGATTGTACGAAGGAGAAGCACTACGGCTATTGCTCCTTGGAGTCGAATAAGTAGATCGATTACTACTTCTAGAATTGTAGGTTCGCGAATTGCTGTTTGAAGGCGATACGGAACGGTTGTACGAATTGCTACTCCTTGGTGCGTTGTAACTGCTTCGAGTCGACGTGCTACCAGCGCGATTCATGGCTGGAGAATTGATGGTTCGTCGAGCCGGAGCTGCTGAAGCCGCATTGTAGTAATCATTTTGCGACCGAGAGAACGAATTGTTGGTCGCCGCGGTACGGTTCCTGTTTAGCGCGCTGCTATTCATCGCTTCCCTACGTGCAGATGCTCTGGATGAACTCGGCTGTGCAATATTTCGGGAAGATCTGTTTGCAGAATTTGCCAGTGAGGACGATCGGCCTGGTCGCGCACCTTGCACCACTGGTCGTCGGTTACCTTCATTGCCTCCGGGAAGTACAATGATATTGTTTCCCCACATTCCTCCGCCGTACAATCCGCCAAATCCGGGTCTGAATCCAAAACCTGGTCCCCAGAAGGGATCGTAGAACCCAAATCCTGGCCTCATGAAGGGACTTCCCCAACCGAAGCCACCCATACCAAATCCCATACCGATGCTGAGATTAAATCCGGGTCGGAAACCAAACCCTGGTCCCCAGAAGGGATCGTAGAAGCCCATTCCTCCAAAGCCTGGTCCCCAGAAGGGATCGTAAAAACCGCCCATTCCCATCATCGGGAACATTCCCATTCCCATCATGGGACTCATGAAGAAATTATTGGTGACGCCGGCGTTGTTTCCGTTGGTTCCCCGATAATTATCGTATGCGTTAATATTCGGTTGGCCCTGCGGAAGGTCTCCGTTGGCTTGAGAGTCGTCAAAATAGACGGTTCCTTCCTCTTCCGCCGGGGCGGTTGAGCGTTGGTATTTGGCAATGTATTCGGGATTGACGTTTTTGGCAGAGAAATTATCTGCTTCCCGGTCAAACGAACGAATGTCTTCTATTTCCTTGAAATTATCAGGGTTGTTGTTTTTCACGGCGAATTCAGTGGCGATGCGCGCATCTGAAGCCATAAAATACAAGTTGTCGATTTCTTCGCCGCCTCTGCTTGCCGTGTAGCTCGTGCTACAAGAAGCGAGGCCCAAAATCGCCAATGCACCTACGGTCCGAATTGGATTGAAATGAATCATGGGGTTTTCAGTTTATTACTCCCTACTATATACGGGAACATAGCAGGAGGGTTATCATTTTTTAAATTATATTTGCCTGAAATCAAGAATCGAAATATAGCGAGTTTTTTTATTACAACAAAGAAATACTAATGAGCAAAGGATTACCGAAACGAAGCGAGGATTATTCCCTCTGGTACAATGAATTGGTGAAAAGGGCGGATCTCGCGGAAAATAGTGCGGTGAGGGGCTGTATGGTGATCAAACCCTATGGATTCAGCATATGGGAAAAAATGCAGGCCGAATTGGACCGGATGTTTAAAAAGACGGGGCACTCCAATGCCTACTTTCCATTGTTCATCCCCAAGTCTTATTTATCCCGGGAAGCCAGTCACGTGGAAGGCTTTGCCAAAGAGTGCGCGGTGGTTACGCATTACCGCCTAAAGGCGGATCCCTCGGGAAAGGGAGTCATCGTAGACCCCGAGGCAGCGCTGGAAGAGGAGTTGATCGTCCGGCCCACTTCGGAAACCGTGATTTGGAGCACCTATAAAAACTGGATACAGTCCTACCGAGACCTTCCGCTGCTAATCAACCAATGGGCAAATGTGGTGCGCTGGGAGATGCGGACCCGCCTTTTTTTGCGGACTTCGGAATTTCTCTGGCAGGAGGGGCATACGGCGCACGAAACCAAAAAAGAAGCCGAAGAGGAGACTATCCGCATGATGAATGTCTACGCTACCTTTGCGGAAAATTTCATGGCCTTGCCGGTAATTAAAGGTAAAAAGTCCGAAAGCGAAAAATTTGCCGGTGCAGAATCCACCTATTGTATTGAGGCGATGATGCAGGACGGGAAGGCCTTGCAGGCTGGTACCTCTCATTTCCTGGGGCAAAATTTCGCCAAGGCCTTTGACGTGAAGTTTGCCACCCGGGAAGGAGGGCTGGAATACGTCTGGGGAACATCCTGGGGCGTAAGTACCCGGCTAATGGGTGCGTTGATCATGGCCCATTCCGACGATCAGGGATTGGTACTCCCACCAAAATTGGCGCCGATTCAGGTGGTAATTATTCCCATATTCAAGCGGGAAGACGAGTTGGAGGCCATTCGTGCCAAAGCCAACGAAATCATGGAATCCCTGGAAGACCTCGGGATTTCGGTAAAATTTGACGATCGGGATACCCACAAGCCGGGCTGGAAATTTGCGGAGTACGAACTCAAAGGCGTGCCCTTGCGCTTGGGTATCGGTCCCCGGGATTTGGCCAACAACACCGTCGAAATGGCCCGCCGCGATACGCTTAGCAAGTCCGTGGTGGACCTGGACGAACACCTTGCGGCAACAATAAAGGAAACATTGGCGGATATACAGGAATCCATCTACCGCAAGGCATCGGCCTTTACGCAGGAGAAAACCACCACAGTAGACACCTGGGAGGATTTTGTGGAGGTGCTGGAACAAAAAGGAGGATTTATTGCTGCCCACTGGGATGGCACCGCGGAAACCGAAGAACGCATCAAGGAGCAAACAAAAGCCACCATCCGCTGCATTCCGTTGGATCAGCAAGCCGAGGAAGGCAGCTGCATCCTGACCGGTAAACCTTCCGTAGGGCGGGTGCTCTTTGCCCGGGCTTATTGAGGAGGTGGTAGAAAATAGTATCGCTGCTAATACAGATGAATTCGGCTTTGGGCTTTCTATTGTTCCGATTTCTTGTAAATTTACAAAAGTCCGGCGTTGTCGGGGCTTGATACTAATAATTCCAATACATGGCCTGGTTAATCGTAGGAAGCCTTATTCTGTTTGGGGCACTTCTGGTACTGCTGGAAGTGGTGTTTGTCCCCGGAACCACCCTGGTAGGAGGGCTGGGACTCTTATTCACCGGAGCCGGGGTCTATTATGCGTTTCTCAGTTTTTCTACCGGGGTTGGGTACACGGTTCTTGCATTAAGCCTTCTGGTAAATCTGGGATTTCTCGTCTACGGGTTTAAGTCCGGGGTATGGAAGCAGTTTGCCTTGAAAGATACGCTGCAAAACCGCACCTACGACGATCGGCTTGCCGGACTGGAAATCGGTCAGATCGGCCGCACCATTTCGGATTGCAAACCCTATGGAAAAGTAGAAATTGGAGAAAAAATGTACGAAGCCAAATCCGAGGGCGGATTTATTGCCGCCGGAACCAAGGTGACCGTACTGAAAATTGCTAACAATACACTTATCATAAAACCGTAAATCATGGACATTTCTAATTCGGCCTTTATTTTGATCGCGGCGTTTGCCGGCCTGATTCTCCTCTTTGTCTTCTTGTATTTTGTACCGGTCAATCTTTGGATTACCGCCATCTTTTCCAATGTAAAAGTTGGCTTATTGGAGTTGGTGGGGATGCGGATCCGGAAGGTGCCTCCCGGAGTGATCGTTAATTCCCTTATCACGGCCACCAAGGCCGGGCTAAACCTGACCACCAACGACCTGGAAACCCACTACCTGGCGGGAGGAAACGTGCCCAATGTGATTCGGGCACTGATTTCCGCTGATAAGGCAAACATCACCCTTTCCTTCAAGCAAGCTACGGCAATTGATCTGGCCGGAAGGGATGTATTCGAAGCCGTGCAGATCTCGGTCAATCCCAAGGTGATCAATACCCCCAGCGTGGCCGCAGTGGCTGCGGATGGCATTCAACTTATTGCCAAAGCCAGGGTGACCGTTCGTGCCAATATTGCCCAACTCGTGGGTGGGGCCGGGGAAGAAACCATCCTTGCCCGGGTAGGAGAGGGGATCGTTACCTCCATTGGTTCTGCCAAAAATCACAAAAGCGTGCTTGAAAATCCGGATAAAATCTCCAAACTGGTTTTGGAGCGGGGTTTGGATGCGGGAACGGCCTTTGAGATTCTTTCGATAGATATTGCAGATATCGACGTTGGATCCAATATCGGTGCCAAATTGCAGATAGATCAGGCCACTGCGGATTTGAAAGTAGCCGAGGCGCGGGCCGAAGAAAGACGAGCCATGGCTGTAGCCTTGGAGCAGGAGATGAAAGCCAAGAATGTAGAAATGAAAGCCAAGGTCACCGAAGCGGAAGCAGAAATCCCAAAGGCGATTTCAGAAGCTTTCCGTTCCGGAAATTTGGGAATCATGGATTATTACAAAATGGAGAACGTAAAATCCGACACCAGCATGCGGGACTCCATCGCCAATTCGGATGAAAGTAAATCTGGAGGATCGAAAGGGAGCGACAAAAAATAATGTAACCAAACGGGGGCCTTAGGCTCCCGTTGTTTTCCTCTTTTTCTTTGCCTTTTTTCCAGCAGTCTCCTTTTCGAGAGCCGTCTCGTTTGCCTCACTTTTCGCCAGGATTTTCTGATTTTCCTCGTCAAATAGTATCCGGCTGTAATACAGCGGTAGCACAAAATCCCCATTTTCCTGCATGATGCCGTAGCTGCCTTCCTTGCGAACCAGAATTTGGTTTGGACCTTCCCTGCGGATTTCGTCAAATTGCGGGCTGCAGATCAGATGGCCATTGGGTTTGGCCAGGCCGAAAAGCCCGTTTTTTTCCAGCAGGTAATACCCGTCTTGCGTCCGACTGATGCGGTCACAGGCCTCTCCTAGTTTTTCCCCATTTCGGCCAATGAGCTGCCGTTGCTCCCCTTCCCGTACGATTGCAACTCCCTGCGAAAAGGGACCGGCAGCATCGAAATCATAGGGAACGGACAGCTCGTTTGCAGCATCGATATAGCCCCATTTGCTGCCCACCTGCACGGCGGCCAGGCCTTCCGAAAAAGGAAGTACCCGGTCGTATTGGGCCTTGATTGCGGTGTTTCCCGTAGCGTCTACGTACCCATAGCTTCCGCCCATCCTGGCACCATACAAGCCTTCATTTCCAGGTAGCAGCTGGCTGGCTGCGGCCGTGGGCCGCACTTCCCATTTGCCCTCCGGATTAAGCAGACCGGTGGAAGCGTCCCGGAAATGAACGTTGTAATAGTCATCAATTTTTCGCACCGAATCCATGCCCACAATGTCTAGCAGGATTCCGTCCTTTTTCATGATTCGCCGGAGTTTTCCATGGATGTATTCCACCAATACCCCCTTTTCTATACTTATTTGGTGAAAACTGTTGTACCGGATATCGGCGTCTGTGGAAAGGGCATTGATCAACAAGTACTCCCGGTCATTTTTGGCAAAGAAATGGTTTTCTTCCAGGTGGCTCATTTCGTCAATAATGGGTTCCAGTATGTATGAGCCTTCTCGGTTGATTAAACCGTAACCCGATGCTTCCTGGGCCAGGATCACATCCGGGGCTGGGTCCGTAAGGGAAACAAACCGCCGATCGGGCTCTTGTGATAAGGGCAGTGCAAAGGATCCGTCCGAATGCCGGGCAATTACCTGCCCGTTTCTCGCAATTCGCGCTTCGGCGAAAGAACCAATCGCCCGAGTAGTTCGCTGACCCCGGTCATACACGAAATAGTCCGTCCCCTTTCTTGCCAGAAGATGGGTGTAAAAGGTGGTGATTTCGTCGTATGTGCTTTCCAGCACCTGTTCTCCATATTCATGGAAGGCCCCGTAATTTTTTCCGTTTTTGATCACAATCCAGGGCTCCATGTACTGGTACAGGCGTGCGCTGTCTATCCGGGCAAAGGAATTGTATTCGGGGTCCAGAAAAGACAAATCATCCTCCCAAACGTTAATCCGTAAGGAGTTTCCAAGGAGGAAAATATTGCCGGAAGCAATCTTTTTTTCCAGGTTAAAATTGCTATCAAAGACTTCCCAGGTTTGCGCCTGAGTTTTGGGAAGTACTGCCGACCACAGGAGAGCGAAAAATAGAATACCAATTGGGTAGTTTTTTTGCATACGGACTTCGTTTGACGTGAAAGTAAAAATAAACCGGCGTATTTTCAATAAAAAAAACGGACGCAACAAACGAAGACAAAAGGAAACGCGCTCTAGTCCCCATAATGGGAGCAGGCGGTTATTCCTGCTTTTTCTCCTCTTGCTTTTCCAGGTCGAAAAGGTCGTTGATTATATCAATCATTTCCTCTGCCTGATCCCGCTTGCAGGCAGCCCGCAATTGTACCACCGGTACCTTTAGGATTTTCTGCATCATGCTCTTGGTGATTTTATCGATGATTTCGAACTGGTTGTCGGAGGTGTTTTTTAGATACCGTTCCAATTCTTCCTTGCGTATTTGTTCCAAACTGTTTTTCAGTTTGTTGATGGTAGGGGATACCATCATTTCTTTTTTCCAATCGTAAAATTCACGGATACTCTCTTCAATAATTGCCTCTACCAATGGAATGGCCGCGGTGCGTTTGCTTAGCGTCTCACTGGCTTTGCTTCGAATGTTATCCACATTGTACAACAACACACCCGGAATGTCTTCAAGAGCAGTGTCAATGCTCCTGGGTACAGACAGGTCCACAAATAGTTTGTAGCTTTTTATTTCAAAATTGCTTACCAAACCCTTTGTGATAAAAGGTTGAGATTTCATGACAGAGGAAATGATCACGTCCGAATATTTCATGGCCTCGAAGCAATCTTCAAATGGGATGGCTTCAAAGCCGTATTCAGCAGCGAGTACCTCTGCTTTGGTATACGTCCGGTTCGAAATCACGATGCGGGCATCTTTCAGGTAGGCCAAATTTTTGGCGACGTCCTCTCCGATTTCACCCAATCCGATCAACAATACCCGGGGTTGGTGGGTATTGGAAGTCAATTCTTCTATCAGTTCTACGGCGGCGTAGGAGACCGATGCGGCTCCATCCCGGAACGCCGTTTCCTGTACCACCTTCTTATTGGTGAAAAAGATGGTGTGCATCAACCGGTGAAGAAACGGACCAGCCATCTCCATATCTGCGGCTGCCTGATAGGCTCTTTTCACCTGATTGGCTATTTGCATGTCCCCGATTACCTGTGCTTCCAGGCCCATGGCCACCCGAAATAGATGCTCGATGGCATCTTTATCGTTAGGAAACAAATCAAAGTATTCCAGATAGGAAATCGTATCAACCAGCCCTTTTTCCAAACCTACCAGCTTGATGATCTCGGTTGAAAGATCCAATTCATGGCTGTAATAGATTTCCGTGCGGTTACAGGTCGAAAGAATCAAGGTATCCGTAAGGCTAAAAAATTCCTTTAATTTTCCAAGCAGCGAACGCACAGCACCCTCATCCAACGAAACCAGTTCCCTGATTTCTACAGGGGCGTTTTTGTAAGAGAGACTTAAAGCTTTAAACTTTGATTGCATGGACACGATACTTTCGGCTACAAATTTATTACAGAAAACGGACGAAAGGAATTAATTCAGTCACTGGAAATTAATTTATAATCCTTCTAAATAATTTTCCCATCCACTTCTCAACATGCAATAATGCGAATTTTTGGAATATAATTCCAATATTATTAATTTATGAAGGCAATAGATAAAACCGATGGCGGATAAGTTGTTTTATTTTCTCAAGGGTTACCTGGGTTTTACCCGAAAAGAGTCCAGGGGATTCGTCTTCGTTATTCCCCTGCTGTTGGTTCTGCACGCGGTTCCCAACCTGATTTCGGGTTATTTGCGATCCGTAGAACAAAAGAAATACCGGCGGTACCTTGAGGCGGCAGATGCACTCCCCGAGATATCCTTGCAGTTACCGGTGAATTCTGATACCGCACAGCGCACCGCCTCGTTTCAGGAGGAAAAGGGCAAGCGGGGTTCCGAAAGAAAGGCGGGCGGACTTAGTCGACCCCAAGCGCCAGGTTTAAACACGGTGCTGTTTCCGGAGGCTGGTTCGGTAGAACTGCAGATGGTATCGGGCGTGGGGCCGGTCCTTTCGGCTCGTATTGAGGCCTTTCGTGAAAAACTTGGAGGATTTCATTCGCCGGCACAATTGCTGGAAGTGTACGGTATAGACGGGGAGCTGGCGGACAAAATTTATGCAGTATTCCCTTTTCAGGCCAGAATAGACCGAACCATTGCGATCAATGAACTGGAGGTCGGGGAGCTGGCAAACCATCCCTATATCGGTTTTGGAGAGGCCAAGGTAATTGTCGCGTACCGGAAGCAACACGGGCCCTATACGCGTGCTGCAGACCTACTTCAAATCAAGATATTCACTGAAGAATGGGTGGACCGCATTGCGCCTTACCTGAGTTTTTAGGACACATTTTTAAAAAGGTATTGGTCGGATGGTTTTTTTCCCGCAACTTTGCATCATGGTCGACAAGCTGCAGCATTGGCGCGAACAAAAGTTAAACCTACCTGCTTTTGATGTTCGGTTCCGGGAGGAAGAAAATGGGAATGTGTCGATTTTTGATCCCCTGAGAAGGAAGTACCTGGTGCTTACCCCGGAAGAATGGGTTCGGGTTCATCTGGTCCACTACTTGACGGCGTATTTGGACTACCCGAAAAGTTTGATTTCTCTGGAACGAGGGCTTCGATACCACGTCCTACAAAAGCGGTTTGATATTCTCGTCAGGGACCGGACCGGTGCAGCTTTTTTATTGATTGAATGCAAGGCTCCGGGAATCCCCCTTACCCAAAAAGTGGTGGAACAGGTCAGTGTGTACAATCAAAAAATTCAGGCGGCCTTTTTAGGGGTCAGCAATGGAAACACACACATCTGCATGCAACGAGACGCCGGAACGGGAAAGTACAGGCAGATTCAGCATTTTCCCGATTTTTCAAGTTAGCTTTCCAAACTAAATTACAGAAATAGTGAAAGTTCAGTGACTTTAGTCATGTAAATTAGTAAATTTAGGGTATAGATTTCCAGTGAATTTGACAACGCAACATGAACAATCCGGTAAAAAACACCCCCTGTGAATTGTGTTTGAGTAGAAAGTTTTCCATGTTTTCGGATTTGGGAGAAGCCCACCTATGCACCGTTTCCGATAGCAAGAACTTCATTTCTCACAAAAAAGGTCAGATACTGTATTACGAGAATACCAAACCGTTGGGAGTTTTTTGTGTCAATAGCGGGGTGGTAAAGATTTTTAAGACTGCCTCCAATGGAAAAGAACAAATCATTCGTCTGGCGAAAAAAGGTGATTTTGTGGGGTATACCTCCCTTATAGGCGAGGAGGCGTATTCTACGACCGCTACGATTGTGGAGGACGCCAAGATTTGCTTTGTCCCGAAGGAGGTTTTTCTGAAGGTTTTGGGCGAGGATAACAACTTCCACCGCCGCCTAACCCAAGCCCTCTGCCACGACATGGGCGTCATGGAAAGCAAGTTGACCGATGCTACCCAGAAATCCATTCGGGAACGCCTGGCCCTGGCTCTGTTAAAATTGGGTGATAGTTACGGCGTAGACGGGGGCAACAAGCAACGATTGGATATCACCCTGACGCGGGAGGAAATTGCCGGGATTGTGGGTACCGCTACCGAAACAGTGATTCGCCTGCTGTCAGAGTTTAAAAAAGATGGTTTGATCGATCTTCAGGGGAAGAAAATTCTGCTGCTGGACCGAAAAGGACTTGCACGCCTGTCGGACTTCTACGGCTGAGTCCGGCCGGTTCATTCGGAAAGACCGGTAATTTTTTCAAGGATTAATTTCCGAAATTCGACTTCGGCTCCCTCTGCCTGTACCGCAATTTGCCCGCTGCTGGCGGTAGCATTGTAGCCGTCGTTGACGAGGGCGCCGTTTACCCATACGCGCACCCGATCTTCAAAGCATTCGATGACCATTTCATTCCAGGCCCCCGGAGGGTTTTCCGAGCCGTCGGTTAGGTTTAGAATGCGTCGGTTTTTTCCCTCAGTAATGCCCCAATCTTTTTTCGGTCCCCTTCGCGCTACCATGTTGTCCACCTCAATGTCTTCCACGATGCACCAGAAATCGCCAGCATTTTCGTGCATCATTTGGACTTCGATGGATTTGGGAAACATCCCGTATAGCGATCGGGGTGTAGAGGCGTGGACCAATATGCCGCAATTGCCCGTCTCTCCCGGGAAACGGTACTCGGCGGTAATACGGTAGTTTTCATGGATCGCATCACTGATCAGATGCCCCTGAGGGGTTCCCAGGCTCACGAGCATGCCGTCTCGAACCAAAAAAGAAGGTCCCAGGTCCGGATTCTTATCTTTTTCGGGGACATCGGCATGCCAGCCACTCAGGTCTTTTCCGTTAAATAAGGGTACGTGTTGCCCCTTCGCAGCAAAGACGAGCAAAAAGGCTGCAAGCATGGGTAAGTAAAAAAAAGGCTTCATCGGCATCATGGGTTCCTGTTGGTGGATAGAATAGGGCCGGAAGCAAGGCAATCCCCTACTTCCGGCGCTTGGATGAAAAGAAGAAAAGGCCTTCGGGTCTTACCCGATCAGGTTGCCCTCATCGTCCCATTGGGCAATGGTGCCTCGGGTGGAGATATCCAGGTAAACGTCCTTGTACTTGGGATCGTTTTGGAGACCGTGCTTGGCTAAAACGGCTTCCGGTACTCCATCCCAGGCATTGGGACGGTTTCCTACGTAGCCCAGGTCTTTAAACCCCTCTTCGCTGGTAAAGAAACCGGTCGCAGTCAGGTTGCGGAGCATGTTGAAAAACCGAACGCCACCTTCGTTTTCAGGTTTGGCTTTGTCTGGCCAAGCAATCTCGTCAATGACCTGAATGCGTTGTGCTTCGCTGATTTCGAGAAATTTTGCACCAAACATTTCGTCGGAAAGGTGATCCAGCCACAACAGCCCTCCCCGCATGGGGGTTTGGTACGTAGGGATGTCTTTCATCATGAACTCAATGAAATCCGGGACACCGGCCTGCGTAGCACTGCCCGAAGTATCGTCTGCGGGAATAATGATGTCTACCAGTATATCCAGTTTTTTTCGTTCTTCTTCGGTAAAAAAAGTTTGAGACTTGAGGGTTTCGTTGTGAAGAATTTCCTCTGGGGTACGGCCATAACTTCCAAATTCACCGATAGTAGGATTGTGTGGAATTTCCGTGGATTCGGGTGCCTCTGGACCACAGCCCGTAAAAAGGAAGCCCGAAGCCAGGGACCCCGTGAATAACAGCTTTAAATTTTCTCTTCTGTTCATGGCTTAGATGTTTTGCTTTGCTAATTGATCGATGATGTATTCGGAGGTTCTCCAGGAAAGTGCCAGTATGGTCCAGGTGGGGTTTTTATCGGCTTGTGAGACAAATGGTCCGCCATCGACCACAAATAGATTTTTGCAATCGTGCGCCTGGGAGAACTTATTGAGTACGGAAGTCTCCGGGTTGTCACCCATACGGGTGGTTCCCACTTCGTGAATGATCCTCCCGGGCTTGTGCAAACCGTACTGTTGCTCGGCTCCCGGCTTGGATCCCAGAATAATGGCCCCCATGCTGCCCAGTATTTCCTCAAAGGTATCGTGCATGTGCCTGGCTTGCTTGAGCTCCTGATCGGTCCACTTGTAGTGAAATTTTAAAACAGGGATCCCGTACTTGTCGACCACCTGGTTGTCGATTTCACAGTAGTTGCTGTACTGCGGGATGCTTTCGCCTCTTCCCGACATGCCCACGGTGCTGCCATAAAATCGGCGAATGTCTTTTTTCAAGCCCTCACCGTATCCACCATTCGGACTCGGGTTGCCAAATTCGTCTTTCACATACTTGCGCATGGTATCCATCCCACCGCCAAAGCCGTAGGAAGGCATACCCATCCCACCCCAGTACTCAATGTGGTAGCCTCGGGCAAAATCCAGGTTTTTTTCGTTGAGCCACCAGGGTGTGTAAACGTGCATGCCGCCTACTCCGTCCTCGTTGTACCGCTCCCGGTCCATCATGTCTGGCAGAATGCCCATGCGGTCGGCCCCGGTAGAATCGTGCAGGTAGTGCCCGACTTGTCCCGAGCTGTTTCCCAATCCATTGGGATGGGTCTGGGATTTGGAATTGAGCATGATTCGGGCGGATTCGCAGGCAGAGGCACCGAGCACCACCACCCGGGCATTGAGGGTATATTCCTGCATGTCCAGCTTGCTGATGTACCGTACGCCGGTGGCTTCGCCCCGATCATTGGTAACCACTTTGCGCACCATGGCCATGGTAAACAGATCCACTTGCCCTTTTTTCATGGCAGGTTTTACCAGACAGGTACCGGAAGAGAAATCTGCATACACCTGACAGGCCCGGTTGCATTGGCTACAGAAAAAGCAGGTGCCCCGGTCGTTAGTTACAGGTCGGGTCAAGATGGATAGCCTGGATGGAATCACGGGAATCCCAACCTTATCGGCTCCTTTTTTGATATGCAATTCGTGCAAACGCGGCTTCGGTGGGGGAAGGAAAAAACCGTCCGGCTCGTTGCGAATCCCCTCCTTGGAGCCAAATACGCCTATCAGCTGATCTACCTTGTCGTAGTAGGGTGCGACGTCTTCGTAGCCTATCGGCCAATTATCACCCATCCCGTCCAGGTCTTTTCGTTTGAAATCCAAGGGACCAAAACGAAGGGAAATTCGCCCCCAATGGTTGGTCCTGCCGCCCAGCATTCGGGACCGAAACCAATCAAACTCACTGTCGTCGCCCCGGGTGTAGGGCTCTCCTTCGATGTCCCAGCCACCAATGGCGGCATCAAAATCGCCAAAGGGCCGAACGGTTCCGGCACCCCTGCGTGGGGATTCCCAAGGAGGACGAAGCTGTGTCCGGTGTTCCTCTTTGGCCGGGTCAAAATCTGCACCTGCCTCGACTACTGCTACTTTTAACCCGGCTTCGGCCAGGATTTTTGACGCCATGCCACCTCCTGCTCCCGATCCCACGATCACTACATCGTAGGCATCCCCGGCAGTTTGGATATGTGTACTCATAAACTTGTTCTTTGATTAAAATTTTTCAAAAAGTAAGATAATTTTCTTAAAATAAAAAACGAATTGTCGTTCTGACCCGGAATACCGGAGGAACCGAAATCGGGCTATTCGGCAACGCCTGTCTACAGCAAAGGTTGCAGGTATTGCCAAACGGTTTCCGCTACGAGCAGGTGCCCCTCCTCCGTGGGATGTATGCCATCCGGTAAATTTAATTCGGGGTCCCCGGCTACACCTTCCAGGAGAAATGGAATCAGGGCTACACCGGTCTCTTCCGCGATTTGGGCGTACATACTCCGGAAATCTGCAGCGTACTCGGTACCCATGTTTGGCGGGATTTGCATGCCGGCCAGTACAATTTGGGTCTCGGCGTATTTTTCGCGTACCTGTGAAATAATGCCCCTCAGGTTTTTTCGGGTTTCTTCCAGCGATATCCCCCGCAGGCCGTCGTTTCCACCCAGTTCGAGGATAAACAGGTCCGGCTGCTCCTCCAGAAACCAATCCAGACGACTCAATCCGCTCGCCGTGGTCTCGCCGCTTAATCCGGCATTGATGACGCGGTAATCCATCCCAAGACTATCGATCCGATCCTGGATCAAGGCAGGAAAGGCATCTTCTTCGTCAATCCCGTACCCCGCAGTAAGGCTATTTCCAAAAAATAAAATCGTTTTTACAGCGGTTTCTGCCTGCTGGCTGGCTTCGGTATTTTCGGTCTCTTGTTTCTCCGGTTGTTTTTGACTACAGGAAAGCACCAGGAATACCGGCAGTACAATCAGAATTAATCGATGGATACCTTTCATGAATAGTAAATTTGACAAGAAATTAGCGTTCATTTATCAAAATTACTAAACTTAATTCACTATTGTTTTTGTTAACAGGGGATAAGTATTTTTATTTGAAGTATATGAATGTATTGAAAGTTGAAAATCTGACGAAAAATTACCGAAGTGGCAACCGGGAGCTTACCGTATTGGACGAGGTGAATTTTGAAGTGGCATTGGGGGAAACCCTTTCGATCGTGGGCCCCTCCGGAAGCGGAAAAACCACACTTCTGGGACTCTGCGCAGGATTGGATGTGGCCAGTTCTGGATCCGTAGTTTTGGACGGGCAGGCATTGGAAACCCTGACTGAAGACCAACGCGCCGGCGTACGGAACCAATTGGTGGGATTTATTTTTCAGAATTTTCAACTCCTACAGACCCTTACAGCCCTGGAAAACGTCATGGTTCCATTGGAATTAAAGAAACGGAAAGATGCCCGGGAAAAAGCCCTGGAACTGTTGCGAAAAGTCGGCCTGGAAGACCGGGTTACGCATTATCCCAACCAGCTTTCAGGGGGCGAGCAACAACGGGTTTCCATCGCCCGGGCCTTTGCCAACGAACCGAAGATTCTGTTTGCTGACGAACCGACCGGCAACCTGGATACCGAAACGGGAGAAATGGTGGAAAATTTGATTTTTAAACTGAACGAGGAAGAAGGGACCACCTTGATTTTGGTTACCCACGATTTGGAATTGGCCGCCCGGACCCATCAGTCCATTCATATTAAAGGTGGTAAATTACAGGAGGCGCTCAATGGTTGATTGGAAATGGTCCCTGTTGATGGCCAAACGAGACCTGCGAAAAACGGGAGGAAGACTCATTCTTTTTGTATCCGCTATTGTGACCGGGATCGCCGCGTTGGTAGCCGTGACCTCCTTTGGTGATAACCTTAGTAAAGACATTGACGAGCAGGCCAAGGAATTGCTTGGAGCAGATTTGTCCCTGGAAAAGAACCAGCCCATTGAGTTTCCCGACCTTGAAGACCGGGCCGCAAGGCGGGCCCTGGAGGTGAATTTTGCCTCCATGGTCTATTTTCCCAAAGTAGGCGAAAGCAGGCTAACCCAGGTGCGTGCCCTGGAGGGAGATTTTCCGTTTTATGGAAGTCTGGAAACCCTACCTGCTGCAGGTGACGGGGAATTCCGAAAGGGAGGGAAACGCGCCCTGGTTGAAAAAACCCTCCTGGCCCAGTTCGGAGCCAGCGTGGGGGACCGCATTAAAGTGGGCAATGTTACCCTGGAAATCGTTGGCGCCTTGCAAAAGGTTCCCGGGCAAAACGGCATTACCGCCACCGTGGCACCTGCTGTCTACATTCCCATGGACCAATTGGAAGCCTCGGGCCTGGTACAGTACGGCAGCCGCGTCAATTACGTGCATTATTTCCAATTTCCAGAAGAATTTGACCTGGAAGCTCTAATTACCGAAAAAAAAGAATCCTGGGAAGAGGATAAAGTCAGGCTCGAAACGGTGCAGTCCCAAAAGGAGTCCACGGGAAGGTCGTTTCAAAACCTGTCAAACTTCCTGGTATTGGTGGCATTTATCGCCGTCCTCCTGGGATGCGTGGGAGTGGGGAGCGCCATCAATG
The DNA here is from genome assembly GCF_900109255.1 of Cyclobacterium xiamenense. Lineage (NCBI taxonomy): Bacteria > Pseudomonadati > Bacteroidota > Cytophagia > Cytophagales > Cyclobacteriaceae > Cyclobacterium > Cyclobacterium xiamenense. The sequence continues at coordinate 615,966 of NZ_FNZH01000003.1, forward strand.
TCTTCGTAAAGGAAAAATTGCCCTCGGTCGCGGTATTGCGCTGCCTGGGCGTACGCGCAAAGGAAATCGTATTTGTGTACCTGGTACAGATTTTTATCATGGGACTCTTTGGTTCCCTCCTGGGTGCGACCGCCGGCGCTTTTCTGCAGTTTTTGCTGCCACTTGTGTTTAGTGACTTCCTCCCAGTGGAAGTAACGGTGCAGGTTTCCTGGAGAGCGGTGGCGATGGGTACCATTACCGGGGTGTTGATATCGGTGTTGTTTGCCTTGATCCCACTGCTGAAAGTCCGGAAGGTTTCTCCCATGATGACGCTGCGACCAGACGATCCTGCCGCCGGTTTTGGAAAAGATCCGCTTCGCTGGATGGTGCTGTTGGCTATTTTGTTGTTTATTCTGGGATTCAGCTATTACCTGCTGGAAGAGTGGGACCAAACGTTTTGGTTTACGGGATTTGTGGTGTTTGCCTTTGGATCCTTGTGGCTATTGGCCGTAGGGATTATGAAGGCCATTCGGAAATTTTTACCCATCTCCCTGAACTACCCCGTCCGACAGGCCTTGTCCAACCTTTACCGACCCAATAACCAAACCGTTTCTCTGTTGGCGACCATCGGCCTGGGAACGGCCATGATCGGTACGCTCTTTTTTATTCAGGATCAGCTACTCGATGAGGTGCGCTTTGCGGATAAGGAAGATCAGCCAAACATGCTGTTCTTTGACATACAAACCCATCAGGTAGACAGCATGAAAGCGGTACTGGCGGCGGAAGGGCTGCCCGTGCTGCAACATGTCCCTATCGTGACCATGGGGGTAGCAGAGGTTAACGGTCTCACCAAACAAGACAATGAGGAACTGGAGGAAGAAGAACGACGGTCCAATTCGATGTACAACCGGGAATTTCGGGTCACTTACCGCGATACCCTGATCGCCACGGAAGAGTTGACCGCTGGAAAGTTGGTGCCATTCGGAAAAAGCGACAGCATTTTTGTTTCCATGGAAGAAGGCTACGCCGAGAGAAACAATGTTTCCCTAGGGGATGAGGTGGTATTCAACGTGCAGGGAAGGCCGCTTACTACCTATGTGGGGAGCTTTCGGAAAGTGAATTTTCGGCGGGTATCAACGAATTTCCTTGTGGTTTTCCCGGACAGGGTACTGGACAATGCCCCCAAGTTTCACGTGTTGATCACCCGTACCAAAAACGATCAGGAATCCGCAGACCTGCAAAATCTCATCGTGCGTCAATTCCCCAATGTTTCGGTCGTAAACCTCAGCATGATCGTAGAAACCCTTGAGGATATTCTAGGAAAAATTAGCTTTGTTATCCAATTCATGGCCTTGTTTAGTATACTCACGGGTGTGTTGGTGCTGATTAGTTCGCTGTTGATTAGCAAATTTCAACGGATTCGGGAAAATATCCTGCTGCGTACCATCGGCGCCAGCCGCAATACGTTACTAAGAATTAACGCGCTGGAATACTTGTTCCTCGGAGGGTTGGCTGCCGGGGGTGGTATCCTGCTATCGGTACTGGCGGCTTTTCTGCTAACCCGGTACGTATTTGAGATATCCTTTCGCATGGAATGGGGCCCCTTAGCCCTGGTTTTTTTCCTGATCACCCTCCTTACGGTGATTTTGGGCTGGATCAATAGCACCAGTATTTTAAAAGCAAAAACCATGGATATCCTGCGAACCTAAGGGTGGTTTTCAACCGCTACGCTGAGGGGTAAAGAAAAAATTGAAAAAAAAGCGCTGCATCCTGAACTTTTTGATCACTATTAATGTCTATACATTAAATACAATCGAAATTAAATGAAAATTGAAGAGGAGATTAGGCAAAAGCCATTCAAAGATGTTTACAACAAAGCGGTGGTCAACCTGCTGTATACCCACAGTTACCTGGTTACCCGACAGAGCAAAATTTTTAAGCCCTTTGACTTATCTCCCGAGCAGTACAACGTGCTCCGCATCTTACGGGGACAGCACCCCAGCCCGATCACGGTATCGTCTATACAAGACCGGATGCTTAACAAAATGAGTAATGCTTCCCGGCTGGTGGAGAAGTTAAAGGTAAAAGGTATGGTGAACCGGACAGAATGTGCCGAAGATCGGCGACAGGTAGATATCACCATCACAGAAAAAGGGCTGGCCGTTTTGAAGGAGTTGGAAGAAGAAGTAAAAAAATTCAATAAAGACACCCTTCACTTGACAGAAGCAGAAGTAGAAACACTCAACGAACTTCTCGACAAATTGCGTGGGTAAAAAAATTTACCTAAATAAATGTATATACATTTAATGTATTAATATATAAATCAATTCCAACAAATACTAAATTTTAAAAAGATGAGTAAAGCAAAATGGATCATCGATCCCACCCATTCGGAAGTAGCGTTCAAGGTAAAGCACCTTGTTATTTCTACCGTTACCGGTTATTTTCGTGAATTCAAAGGAGAAGCAGAGAGCGATTCGGATGATTTCTCCAATACTAGCATTGCCTTTTCGGCAGCCGTAGACAGCATTGATACCAACCAAAAGGACCGGGATGCCCATTTGAAGTCAGCCGACTTTTTTGACGCCGCAAACCATCCGGAGCTCACTTTCAGCAAGGGAAAGCTGGAAAAAAAGGAGGGGGAATGGGTCGTCAACGGTGACCTGACCATTCGGGGTACCACGCATCCCATCTCGCTGAAAGCGGACATTGGAGGCATCGCTCAGGATCCCTACGGGCAGACAAAGGCCGGCTTTGAGCTAGAAGGCAAACTCTCCAGAAAAGCCTTCGGACTGACCTGGTCGGCGGTTACGGAAGCGGGCAGCGTCGTCGTTGGAGACGAAGTTAAAATCTTTGCCAGCATTCAGCTGGTCAAACAATAATCCAATCCGGACTCCCGGTATTCGGGAGTCCGGAATAAAACCCATAAGTCATGATTCAGCCGATATCTGGCATCCACCACATCACCGCAATCGCTTCGGACCCGCAGCGGAATGTAGATTTTTACACCCGCGTGCTGGGATTGAGGTTGGTGAAGAAGACCATCAATTTTGATGCGCCGGATGTGTACCATTTTTATTTTGGAGACGAAAGAGGAAGCCCGGGTACGATCCTCACCTTTTTTCCATTCAGTGGAGCGTCAAAGGGTAAACGAGGGATGGGCGAATTAACCTTTACGGCACTTTCCATCCCCAAGGAATCCATTCCGTTTTGGCGAAAGCGATTGAAGGGGTTTGGGATTCCGGTCTCGGATACGTTGCAGCGTTTTGGAGAGGAAGTGATACGTTTCACCGATCCGGATGGGATGGGGATCGAGCTGCTGGCAGTGACGCAGGATGCGCGAACCGGCTGGGCGGGCGCGAGCGTTCCTGAGGAGCATGCCATTCGCGGAATCGCTGGAGCAACGCTAAACCTCCGTGATCCTGAGCCCACTGCTGCGTTATTGACGCAGGTGTTGAATTACCGGTTTGAGCAAGCGCTGCCCGGAAAACGTTTCCGCTATGGAATTGAGGGAAAGCCTGGCGAGGCAATCGACCTGGTGGTGCAGGACCCTCCGGATCGGTCCATACAGAGCGCCGGTTCTGTCCATCACATCGCCTTTCGGACGGCTACCATGGAGCAGCAAGTGGAAATACAGCGCCATTTGCAGAATCAGGGGGTGCCCGTCACCGAAGTGAAAGACCGAAGTTATTTTAAGTCCATTTATTTCCGCGAGCCGGGCGGCCTGCTATTCGAGGTAGCGACCGACTCCCCAGGTTTTGCAATAGACGAACCTTTGGAATCCCTGGGAACACGGCTGATGTTGCCGGACTGGGTGGCCCCACAGCGCGAGCAGATTGAAAGTAAATTGAAGCCCATTCGGGTAAACTATCAAGAACCATGGACCAACTGATACAGACCGGCACTGACCGCAGCCGTGCAAGGGATGTCGCCATTGTTTTGCATGGAAGGGGCGGAACCGCTTTCGGTATGAAACCGCTTTTGGCAGCATTGGATCTCCCGGAATTTGCCTTTCTGATTCCCCAGGCTCCGGGCAATACCTGGTATCCGTATGGGTTTATGGTAGACGAGTCGGATAACGAACCGTTTTTGCAGCAATCCCTGGAAGGGATCCATGCCCTGGTCGCTTCCGTGCAGGCTGAGGGCCAGCCTTCCTCCAGCATTTACTTTATCGGTTTTTCTCAGGGGGCTTGTCTTGCATTGGAGTACGTGGCACGGTATCCCCGGTTTTATGGTGGTGTTTGCGCATTCACGGGAGGCTTGATTGGCAAATACCTTCCGGAGGAAAAATACCAGGGGGATCTGGCCGGTACGCCTATTTTTATCGGTGCGAGTGAACGGGATATTCACGTGCCCATGAACCGTATTCGGTTGTCTGGTGAACGCCTATCCCAGATGGGGGCCGTGGTGAAGGTTCTCGGATTCGATGACGCCTTGCATACCATTCGTGAGGAGGAGATAGTCGCTGGGAAAGAATTTGTTTTTCGGGAGCATACGTGAGCCGTATGGCCCGGGTTTTGAAGGAACATTTCTGCACCCCTACTCGTACAAAGGGAGGTGATCGTTACTTAAAAACTGCAGCCTGTATGAAAACTTCCCTTTTGTTTTTTGCGCTTGCCCTGGTTGGCCCTTTATTTCAGGCGATTTCCCAGGAGTTGCCTCAGATTTCCGTCGAGGGGCAGAGTGAGATTCAGGTAATGCCAGATCAGGCCCTACTGACCGTCATGTTACGTGCAACCGCCATGGAAACCGCTAAGGCGACCGCTGAATTAAATAAAAAGGCAGAAGAAGTGACGGCTGCACTGGAAAATTCCGGGTTGAGGGGCTACGAATTGACCGCCGAAAACTACTACGTAAACGTGAATCGGGTCTACGTTAAGGGGAGTTCCAGGGATAGTGGCTACGTAGCCAGTCAAACCCTAAAAATTCTTGTTCGGGATACGGGCGAAAAGTTACTTTCGATCGTTCAGGTATTGCATGGATCTACCGATCTGGAGTTTCAGATCGCCTATCAGCTATCCGCTGAAAAAAAGAAACGTTACGGTGAGGAACTGGTAAAACTAGCCATTGCGGATGCGCGCGTGAAAGGAGAGGCGATCGCCACAGCGCTTGACATCAATGAGATCGTTGTGCATCGGGTCAGCTATCAGGGTGGTCAATCTTTTGATCCGGTAGTCTACCGGGCCAAGGGGATGCGGATGGAGGCCGCGGATGCAGCCGTGCCTCCTACGCTACAACCGGGGGAACAAACCCTGTCTGAACGGGTGCATATCATTTATACCTTTGCGCAAAAAGCTCCCCGATAGGCCGGGGCGATGTCAGTAAATTGGCAGTTGAGACGGTATTGTCGGTGCATCGCTCTCCGGGTAACCCATTAGCAAAAAAAAGGAATATATTTTCTCCATAAGTACGCAGGCCTGCGTACCTTTCGACCAGGTTATAACATTTGGTACAGGACGCGGTTTTACCAGTATGAATGCGCATATACTAATGAATTTTCTTCGGGAATTGTCGGCGAACAATTCCAAAGAGTGGATGGATGCCAACCGGAAGCTCTTTCTTCAGGCGAAACAGGTATTGGAAGCCGATGCAGCGGTGATTTTGGCTGGGTTAAGTGCCAATCAGCCTGAATTTGCCAGCTTACGCCCCAAGGACTGCCTCTTTCGTCAAAATCGGGACATTCGTTTTTCCCCCAATAAGCTGCCTTACAAAACCAATATGTCGGCCTATTTTGCTATAGGTGGGAAGAAATCTGAAGGGCCGGGGTATTACCTGCATTTGGAACCCGGTAAAAGTTTTCTAGCAGGAGGTATTTGGATGCCTGAACCCGATATCCTGAAAAAGATACGGCAGGAAATTGACTATTCCGGGCAGGATTTTGAAGCCATTGTAAAAGAACCTACGTTTTTCGGATATTTTGGCGACATGCAGGGAGAACAATTGAAGACCTCCCCGAAAGACTACCCAAAAGAGCATCCCTACATTCACTACCTGCGGTATAAAAGTTTTATTGTATCCAAGCCGCTGGATGATGATGCGATTGATTCCGGCCGGCACGTCTCTCTGGCGCTGGAAGCTTTTGCATGCATGCGCCCGTTTATGGATTTTTTAGATCGAGCGGTAGCAACTTCCGACGACGAGGGCTATTTGATTTAAAGCAGGTGTTTTTCGATGGCCCTGGCTACGCCATCTGCGGTGTTACTGGCGGTAATCTCCCGAGCTACCGCTTTTACTTCCCGGACTGCATTTTCCACGGCTATTCCCAGACCTACAGAAGATAGCAGCTCGATATCGTTGTAGTTGTCGCCAAAGGCGATGACCTCTTCCATTTTAATGTCCAGCTTTGACAGTACTTCCCGCAGCCCGGTGGCCTTTGAAATGGGTTTGGGGGCAATTTCGAGATAGGTATCCTTGGAACGGTACAGGTGCAGCACCGAGGATAAGCGTTCGTCCAGTTCCTCGTACAGTGCCTGTATTTCCTTGGCCGGACCCATGCACATCACTTTATGTGCGCCGGATCGGTTCTGTTTCCAGTGTGACAATACGGCGCTGTTTTCAAGCAAGGTGGCTTTGACTTTGGTAGCATGCTCTTCTTTTGCTGTCCAGGCGTCCATTTTGGGCGCGTACCAGGAATTTTCCGAATACAGGCTCAGGTGGATGTTGGTGGATTCGCTGAGCTGGGCGATTTGCTGGCAAACCTCCACCGGTATCCAAACCGAACGAATGGGCAGTGGTTGGGAGGAGGAGTAGGCCGGGAGTACGAAACCACCGTTGTAACAAATGAGGGGATTGTTTTCCCGGCGCAGGTCTTTCAGCAAATGAATCATGGCAGAAGGCATCCTGGAAGAAGCCAAAATGACCGGAAATTCAGGAGGCAAGCTGGCAAAAGCTTTGCGGGTTCTCGGGGAGAGTTCCCGGTTTCGATCCAGCAAGGTGCCGTCGATGTCTGTACATATCGCTTTTATGGGCATTAAAAAGGGTTTTTTGAAAAAGCGAAGATAGGCAATCAAATAGCTTTACTAAAGGCAGTAGCAGATTTTTTGTCCAAAATCATGTAGGGGTCAAATGCCATGCAAATGTTTCGGACAAACGGTTTTCCTTCGTCCAGAATATGCATTCCCTGTTGATCAAACGCGATCAGCCCATCCGTTTCAAAATCCAGGAGTTTTTCAAGCAGCCCATCCGGAAGTTCATCCATATTGGTCCACGAAGCGCAGCGATTGCAAATAAGCTGCAGGATGATGGCCTTGACTTTTAGGTTTTCTTCCGTTTGGACGTGCCCCTTGATAAGCGGCAATTCGCCCATAAGGATGTTTTTTTTGTATGCTTCGACGGATTTTTCGTTTTGGCCGTACGCATGGTAAATATCGCTGATTGCGCTGCATCCCAGGCCCAGCAGAATTCTCGACGGGGAGGTAGTGTACCCCATGAAGTTGCGGTGGAGGGTTTTGTCCTTTTTTGCCTGCAACAGCGGGTCTCCGGGCAGCGCAAAATGATCCATACCAATTTCTTCGTAGCCCATTTCCTCCAGCCAGGTTTTTCCCTGCTCGTAGAGGGCCCGCTTTTCATCTTCTTTTGGTAGGAAAGCTTCAAACGATTTTTGGGCAGGAAAAGCCGAAGGCAGGTGTGCGTAACTGTAAAAGGCAATTCGCTCCGGCAGTAATTCCTGTACCTTTGCGAAGGTATCTTTCAGTGTGTCCAGCGTTTGGTGGGGCAGCCCGTAGATCAGGTCAAAATTGACCGAGGTGTACCCCAGTCGCCGGCTACTCTCCGTTACCTGCTTTACTTTTTCGAAAGGTTGTATCCGGTGAATCGTTTGCTGCACCTGTGGATCGAAATCCTGTATGCCAAAACTGACCCGTGTAAACCCATGGCGTGCCAGGGTTTCCAAATGTGCTTCCGTTGTATTATTTGGGTGCCCCTCAAAGCTGAAGGAAGGATTTTCTACGAGGGTGGAGGTACTTACTAGATGCTTCAAAAGAATGTTCAGGGTTTCTGGAGCAAAGAAAGTAGGCGTGCCACCGCCTAGGTGGATGCCAGCTAATTTGGGTTTTTGATCCAGCCAATCCAGGTACATGTTCCACTCTTTCATAAGGGAAGAAATGTACGGCAGTTCCACCTTGTGGTTTTGTGTAATTCGCTTGTTGCAGCCGCAGTAGGTACATAAGCTTTCGCAAAAAGGTAGGTGTATGTACAAAGTCATGCCTTCTTTCTCCCCAAACTCCGAATAGGCTTGTTGAAAGAGCGTCTTCCAGCGCATCGGATCTAGGAAATTATTCCAATGCGGAACTGCAGGATACGAAGTATACCTGGGGGCCGGTACGTTGTATTTTTGAATTAGGGACATCTTCTCCATAATCGTCGTAAGCTGCTTGTTTGAGCAAACAAAGTACGGGAAGCCAGGGATCAAAAAACATGACCGACACGGTTTAAAAACCTGATACTAATCAGGTTTTTGAAAGGAGCCGTTACCGTTTAACTGCCGGATTAATGCTGATTGAGGTAATAACTAACGGGCACATAGGGTAAGTCGAAGGTTTCGGCCACTGCCTGGTACACCACATCTCCTTTGATAATGTTGAGTCCGGACCTGAGCTCCGGATAGTGCAAACAGGCGTCTTGCCAGCCGTTTTTTGCCAGGGCCAGCGCGTAGGGAAGTGTAGCGTTGGTCAGAGCCAGGGTGGAGGTATAGGGAACGGCTCCCGGCATGTTTGCTACGCAGTAATGCAGTACACCATCGATGGTATAGGTAGGGTTTTCGTGAGTGGTGGGCTCACAGGTTTCGATACAGCCTCCCTGGTCAACTGCCACGTCTACCATCACGGTCCCGGGAAGCATTTCCTGAAGCATGTCCCGTGTGATAAGGTGTGGTGCCTTGGCTCCGGGAATCAAAACCGCACCGATAATTAAGTCAGTCGATCCGATCAGTTTGCGGATATTGTATTCGTTGGACATCATGGTTTTGACATTTTTTGGCATGACATCTGAGAGGTAGCGCATGCGGGGTAGGGATACATCCATAATGATCACATCTGCCCCCAGTCCCGCTGCCATCCAGGCTGCCTGAGTTCCTACCACGCCTCCACCCAAAATAAGGACCTTTGCAGGTAGGGTTCCCGGCACGCCGCCAAGCAAGATACCCCTTCCTCCTAAGGGTTTTTCCAGGTAATTGGCGCCTTTTTGTGCGGCCATCCGTCCGGCTACTTCCGACATGGGTACCAAAAGTGGCAGGCTTCTATCGGGTTTCTCCACCGTCTCGTAAGCCAGGCATACCGCCTTGCTGCGAATCATGGCACGGGTAAGTGGTTCGTTGGAAGCAAAGTGAAAATAGGTAAAAAGGAGTTGGTTTTCCCTGATGAGTGCGTATTCCGGCCCGATGGGTTCTTTCACTTTCAGAATCATATCGCCCGCTTCGTAGGTGGATTCGATGGTAGGTAAGATTTTCGCTCCGCTTAGCTGATACGCTTCATCGCTAAATCCACTGCCCTCTCCGGCAGTCTGCTGTACAAAAACTTCGTGTCCTTCTTTGACAAACTCCTTGGCTCCTGCAGGGGTAAGGGCTACCCGGTTTTCGTTGTTTTTGATTTCTTTGGGGACGGCAATGCGCATAATCTAAGATGTTAGGTTAAAGTCTGAGACAAATATAAACAGCCTGTTTGCCTAAGTGTAGCGTCTGGGGAAAAAATTGCCCGGAAATTTTCAATGGGCCGAAATCATCCGGCTTTTCTCTGGCTTTAGCCGCGACCTGGTCGGAATCGGCAAGGAAATTAAATTTGTGCAGATTCCCATGAAATACCCCTGCTTTTCACAAACCATTCGGAATAAAATTTGCTAATAATACTTATTAGGTTTGTTTAACAAAATAATATTTTTTTTAATCGATTTTATATCGGCTTATAAATTGGGATAACTCTAAAATTTGTGTATTTTTGAGATTGTTGGCAAACCCAATTATTGAAAACAGTTTAAGTGATGAATATGGAATCCCTATCCACGTTGACTGAAGAAAAAACGGCATTTTTGGACAAGCAGCGCATTTTGGCGGACTATAAACTGGTGATGATCAGTAGGCATGCCTCATTGACGGTGCGAAAGGAGGTGTTTATGGGAAAGGCCAAGTTTGGCATTTACGGGGACGGGAAAGAACTGGCCCAGGTGGCCATGGCGAGGTATTTTGAGCCGGGAGATTTCAGATCCGGCTATTACCGCGACCAAACCATGATGTTTGCCATGGGAGAGTTGGGTCTGCAGGAGTATTTTGCCCAGTTATACGCGCACACGGATGTTGATGCCGAACCTGCGAGCGCCGGTAGGCTGATGAATGGGCATTTTGCTACCCGGTCGTTAAATCCGGATGGTACCTGGAAAAATCTAATGGAAATTAAAAACTCCACGGCCGATATTTCGCCCACAGCTGCTCAAATGCCCAAACTTTTGGGCTTGGCTTACGCGTCCAAATTGTACCGGGAGAACCCAAAACTCCACGGTTTGAAAACCTTTTCAAACAAAGGGAGGGAGGTAGCCTGGGGTACCATCGGTAATGCTTCTACCGCAGAAGGAATGTTTTTTGAGACCTTTAATGCAGGTGGGGTGCTACAGGTGCCCATGGTCATATCCGTTTGGGACGATGACTACGGTATCTCGGTAACCAACGAGTATCAGGTTACCAAGGCAAGTATTTCCAAAGCATTGGAGGGCTTTCGGCGCAATCAGAACGAAAAAGGCTACGAAATACTGGTAGTAAAGGGCTGGGATTACGAAGAATTGGTGCGGGTATACGGCAAGGCAGCAAAATTAGCCAGGGAAGCACACGTACCCGTATTGGTGCACGTGGTCGAAATGACCCAGCCTCAGGGCCATTCCACTTCCGGCTCCCACGAGCGGTACAAAAACAAAGAGCGGCTGGCCTGGGAAGCGGCTTTTGATTGCGTGGTAAAATTCAGAGAATATATTTTAACCAATCAGATCGCAAGCAAAAAAGAACTGGATCGCATTGACGAGTCAGCCAAACAGTTGGTTAAAGAAAACAAGGACAAGGCCTGGAAGGCGTTTACCAGTACCATAAAAAAGGAATTGGACGAGGCGGTTGCGCTCATACGTGAGCTGGCTACGCATTGTGCTTGCTCCGAGGAATTGAATCAGTTGGCGCAGGACCTGGTACAAACGCTAAACCCCATCCGCATGGATGTGATCGGGACCGTTCGAAAAGCCTTGCTTTTGGTTCGGAATGAGCCGCAGGAGATCAAAGCTAGCCTTCAGGATTGGTACAAATTACAACAACGGTTAAATAACGAAAGGTACTCAAGTCACCAATACAGTGAATCTGCAGAAAATGCCAGGGCGATTGCTCCCCAGCCGGCCGTATATGATCCCGATGCTGCCATGGTGGATGGAAGGGAGATTTTAAAGGCCTGTTTTGACGCCATGCTTAGCCGGGATCCCCGGGTATTTGCCATCGGTGAGGACGTTGGATTGATCGGAGACGTGAATCAGGCGTTTGCCGGGCTTCAGGCAAAACACGGGGAATTGCGGGTAACAGATACCGGCATTCGGGAAGTAAGCATCATCGGTCAGGGAATAGGTACTGCACTGAGAGGCTTGCGTCCCATTACCGAAATTCAGTATCTCGACTACCTGATTTATGCCTTGATGACCTTGTCGGATGACCTGGCCTGTTTGCATTACCGGACAAAAGGAGGGCAAAAAGCACCCCTCATCATTCGTACCCGTGGCCACAGGCTGGAAGGTGTATGGCATTCCGGTTCGCCCATAGGAATGATAGTGAATAGTCTGCGGGGCATTCTGGTCTGTGTTCCACGCAACATGACCCAGGCTGCAGGAATGTATAATACACTTTTGGAAGCGGATGAGCCCGCCTTGCTGATTGAGGTATTGAATGGTTATCGTCTGAAAGAAAAAATGCCAGCAAATATCGGGGAATTTAAAGTAGCGTTGGGCGTACCCGAAATTTTGCGGGAGGGAGAGGACGTGACCATCGTTACCTATGGCGCCATGTGCCGGATTGTGATGAGCGCCGCCCAGCAGTTGGAAGAAATTGGCATTTCCGTGGAAGTTATTGACGTACAAACCCTGGTTCCCTTCGATTTGCAGGGGGTCATTTCCCGATCCATTCAAAAAACCAACCGGGTAATCTTTGCTGATGAAGACGTACCGGGTGGGGCTTCGGCTTTCATGATGCAGCAGGTCATCGAAGAACAGAACGCGTATTTTTACCTGGACTCCAAACCCATCACCCTATCGGCCAGGGAACACCGCCCGGCCTATTCTTCCGACGGCGATTATTTTTCCAAACCGAGTGTAGACGATGTGGTGGATAACGTATACCAACTCATGCACGAAGCGAACCCCAACCGATTTCCCCCCATTTACTAGGGAAAAAGCCGGCAATTGATAAGCGATTTCCGGCTACCTCTCAATCTGAGAAAGCGTAAAATCCGGGCTACTCACTACGTTACTTCTGTTCAGTGCGCGGTCTTGAATTTGAATCTCTAAACGGATGGTATCTGTCCGAAAGATACTGTTCCATCCAAGAGAAAGCATGGAATACCGTATTTGACCCTCTATGGAGCGGGGACGCTCTTCTTCAAGCATCCGCGGAAATCGTCCGTCAAAAGTGGTGAAGTAGGGGGGGGCGGACCAGTCAAACTCGGTGTAATTTCCCCCGCGTTTGATGAAAAAATCCACAAAAATATTGTAATGATCCGGGTTTTCGGATACCCACAAGGTATCTGGAATTTCTACGTTATTAATCAAAGGGAAAATCACCCAGTCCCGGTTGTTAAAATCCGGGGCATCTTCCGGGCGGTTGCTGTAGGTGATGAAATTTCCACTGGCATCGGTGATGTAGTTTAATTCGTTGAAAGGGGGAAAGATATCCCGGGCATTCAATCCCAAATCACCCTCTGCATCTCGAAATTGGATCGAAAGAATCAGGGAATCCGCTCCAGGCGTCTGCACAAATTCCATAGTATTGAATTCAATCTGAGGGACAGTCGGGAAATCTTCCGGAGGAGAAATGCAGCCCATTCCGGCAGCGAGGATTAAAAGAAGGTAGTAAATGTTATTTTTTAACTTCATGGGTAATCCGTAAGTTTACATGTCCGGCAGCACGATGTAAAAATGATCAAATTTTGGGTTTTACCATAAAATAACGATGAATTATTTTAAAAGTTTTAGCGAAAAAATATTTTCCGGTAAAATTCGGGATTTTGATGCCCTCGCGCTGGACCTGTTTCATTTTCAGTCCCGTAACAACCCGGTGTACCGTCGCTACCTTGAAGCCAGAAACCTACACAGCGAGGCCATAACCCGGTTGGAAGACATTCCTTTTTTACCCATTTCATTTTTTAAAACAGAAAAAATTATTTCCGGACCCGAAGAGGCCTTCGCCTACAGCTACAGCAGTAGCGGCACAACGGGCATGCAGACCAGCCGGCACTACATCTGGTCAAAAGAGTTTTACTTGCGGCACAGCCGTCTCTTATTTGAGTCCGTTTACGGTTCGCTGCGGGATTTCCATGTGCTGGCGCTGTTACCCTCCTATCTGGAGCGGGAGGGGAGTTCCCTGGTCGCTATGGCAGCCCATTTTATTCAGGAAAGCGGGTCGCCTCATTCCGGGTTTTACTTGAATGAGTACGATTTATTGTACAAAAAACTACTGGCCCTCAAAGAAAGTCCAAAAAAGATCCTTTTGTTGGGCGTGACATTTGCCTTACTAGACCTTGCAGAGCAGTTCACATGTAGCGGATTTGAGCGGCTGCTTGTGATGGAAACCGGTGGCATGAAGGGTAGGAGAAAGGAAATGATTCGGGAAGAGGTACACGATGTGCTGACCCGGGCTTTTGGTGTTGACCGGATACATTCGGAGTATGGAATGACCGAATTACTCTCGCAGGCCTATTCTACCGGAGAGGGTACGTTTAGGGAGCCCTGGACCATGCGGATTGTTATTCGGGATACCTACGATCCCTTTGCCTGTGTTGTGGGAAAGTCCGGGGCGATTAATATCATTGACCTGGCAAATTTTCATTCCTGCGCATTCCTGGAAACAGAGGATTTGGGAAAAAAAAACGCAGACGGGAGCTTCACGGTGTTGGGACGAATGGATAACAGCGAGGTGCGGGGCTGTAATTTATTGATCAATTAATTTTGTATTTCAGGACTTATTACACATATTTGGCCATAAATTGGTTGAAGATGAAAACAGCGTTGATTATTTTATTAGTAGGAGTGGTTTTGGTGATGTCTTCCTGCGCTTCCAGCAAGCCTTGCCCAGCCTATGCTTGGACATCCGATGTGGAAGTGAACGGCTGATTAGACGGCTTAGTAATTCGCATACTTTTTTATGTCATCGGCGGATATGTTTTTTCCGCCCAGAATTACCAGCCTTTCAATCACGTTTCGCAGCTCACGGATGTTCCCCGTCCAGGGAAATTCCTGTAGTTTATTCAGTGCAGCGGTATCAATCACCTTTTTGCTGGTGCCGTATTCGCCTGCAATCTCTGTCAAAAACTTGTCTACCAAAAGGGGGATGTCTTCGGCCCGCTCTTTAAGGGGAGGTACTTGTATGAGGATGACACTTATCCGGTGATACAGGTCCTCTCTGAATTTATTTTCAGCAATTTCTTTCTTTAGGTCCTTGTTGGTGGCTGCCAACACCCGTACGTCTACCTTTATTTCCTTATCGCCGCCTACCCGGCTGACTTTGTGTTCCTGCAAGGCGCGCAAGACCTTTGCCTGGGCGGAAAGGCTCATGTCTCCGATTTCGTCCAAAAACAAGGTGCCTCCGTGTGCCTGTTCAAACTTCCCCTGCCGTTGTTTCATCGCGGAAGTGAAGGCTCCTTTTTCGTGGCCAAAAAGCTCACTTTCGATGAGTTCTGAGGGTATTGCCGCACAGTTGACCGCAACGAAGGGAGCGGACGAGCGGTTGCTTTTTTGGTGAATCCAGTGAGCTACCAGTTCTTTTCCGGTACCATTTGGCCCGGTGATTAATACCCGGGCATCCGTAGGGGCGACCTTTTCGATGGTTTCTTTTACGATGGTGATCGCCTGCGATTCTCCTACCATATCCAGTTTTTTCGAAAGCTTTTTCTTCAGGACCGTCGTTTCCTGAACCAGGTGCTTTTTATCCAGCGCATTCCTGACCGTAAGTAATAGTCGGTTAAGGTCCGGTGGTTTCGGGATGAAGTCAAATGCCCCTTTTTTGGTGGCCTCCACTGCCGTTTCGATGGTGCCATGGGCAGATATCATGATGAACTGAGGCTGTTTTTGCATCTCGGCTGCCTTCGTCAACACCTCGATTCCATCCATTTTCGGCATTTTGATATCGCACAGAACCAGGTCAAACTCCTCGTTTTGGATCATTTCCAGCCCTTTTGCCCCATCCTGGGCTTCAAAGATCTCGTATTTTTCGTATTCCAGAATTTCTTTTAGCGTGGACCGGATAACTTTTTCGTCATCAATAATCAAAATCTTGGGCATATACCGTTGTTTTTTTTATCCGTAAAAATGTGCAGGCCTGTAAGCCGGGTTCTGTACTTTTTTCAAAGTGTTTGTCATTTATCTAGCCTTTTCTTCACAGAAAAGATCAAACGACCTACCCACTCCGGTTTCCCGTTGACCGGGATTGGACGAGCAGCCCTTGGACCGGAGCCTATTTGGTCTTTCAACCCATAAGGTTTGCCATGCGGTGACGGTCACCCCTCACCCGGTGGGCTCTTACTCCACCATTTCACCCTTATCCAAGAACCGATTTCCGGTTCGAGGACGGTATATTTTCTGTGGCACTGTCTGTTGCCTGCTCATTCCTAAGCAGGCACCTTCCCGTTAGGAAGTATGGCGCTCTGCGTTGCCCGGACTTTCCTCTTCTCCCCGACAAAGCAGGGAGCAGCGACAAACCGGCCTGCACCCTGCAAAAATAAACGAAATAAAGACATTTATCCCAATAGACGCTTCTTTTCTTGACAGTGGCGAGCCTTGGATCGCCCATACCTACGCAAGCCACCGATTACCCACAGTACTCCCAAGCCGGCAAGAAAGCAGGGTAGACTTGCCCCTAACCGAGCAAATTTGGGGCACTTGAGATGCAGTGCCGGCACCATCCTGGCACCAATACCGAGCCTGGGAGTGCCTACCGCACCAAAAAAACGATAGCAGTAAAGGGCACCGGGGCGCCGGGTATAGGTGGCTGTAAGCGAATTTTTTTCGGGTTTATAAAAAAATCTTCAAACATTTTACGCTGCTTGCTGTTTATTTTCATGTAAGGCTTTTACGAGCTTTTCTTCATAGTGCTGGGTTATGCCGCCTCCATTGGAGGCGGCATTTTTGTTCAACTCCGGCTTGATACTTCGGTATGCTGCGTTTCGTTTTTTTCCCTTCCCGAAATCGGTATCTTTGTAAAAAAAAATCTAGCCATGATCATAGTTGGAAACGCCGTCATCAGTGACGATATCAAAGATCATCTCTTTGTGTGTGACCTGGAGGCATGCAAAGGTGCCTGTTGTGTGGAAGGCGATGCCGGAGCTCCGCTAACGGACGAAGAGACGGAGACTCTGGAAAGAGAAATGCCAGCCATAGCTCCTTTTCTGACCGAGGAAGGAAGGAAAGCGATTGAAGAAAAGGGTACCTGGGTAATTGATCAGGAAAACGAAAAAGGGACCACCACCGTGGGAAAGAACGGAGCTTGCGCCTTTGCCATTCGCGATAAAAAGGGCGTATTGAAGTGCGGGATTGAGCAGGCATGGAGCGAGGGCAAGTCCAATTTCAGAAAGCCAATTAGTTGCCACCTTTATCCCATTCGAATCACCAAATACGATGCCTACGATGCCCTGAACTACGACCGATGGCATATTTGCGATCCGGCATGTAGCCTGGGAAAATCCCTGGGGGTTCCTCTATACCAGTTTTTAAAAGATGCGCTGCTGCGTAAATACGGAGAAGCCTGGTATGCAGAACTTCTGGAAAAAATAGCTGCCACTGAAAAATAATTTTGTTAGGGATTCTTCTCCATAAGACGTTGCCTGCTGCCGTTTTCATTGACTTTTTTGCAGTTGCTCGCACCATAAAAGCGACTGTTGATTTTTTGTCGAAAATCCCGCTTATCCTGCTGACTATCAGCTTTTACATTTTTTTCACAACTCCTTTGTTGCTATCAAATTATTCTATTTATTACTTAAAGTAATTATATTTTACAATATATGTTTTAGTATATGTAAAACGAATATTACTTATTATCAAAAAATAAAATACTTTTTAGATAAAGTAAACGACAAATTACACGGAGTAAAAGTGATGCGGGATGGTTACAGGTACCGATACGGGTTTGCTGCTCAAAAAAGCCTTGCGATTGGACTGCGGACGCCTGCCAAATGCGAGGTATTTTAATATGGTGACCCGTATCCCACATAGCGTTGTTTGGTTCTGTTTGAGCTTGTTTTGGCTTTCAGGAATCAGCGAAGCGGGAGCCGCCCCGATTATCCGGGATGTCTTCCAGTTTTCCGAATGTGAAAAAATGGCGTCTATCCGGGTACGCAACGGAGTGGCTCCCTACACCTATGTATGGAGTTACGGAGGCAACGTGATCCAGACCGATGTGGATTTAGGGGAAAGCGAGATGAGTACCATTGAGCAGGCCCAGGGAGGGGACTATACCCTGAACGTAACCGACAGTGATGGAAACACCTACACAGAAGTCATTAATTTTTCCGGAAGCACGAATTTTATACTAAACATTCTCTACGAAGAAAACCAAGAGTGCGAGGGCGAAACCTTTGGCCAGGTATATGGAACCATCGAAAATGGGATCGCGCCATTTACCGTCAATTTCTTTGACGAAAATCAGGTAGTCGTATTGACCACGGTCTTGAACGGACGAAACCTGGACCTAAACGGCGTTCCGGCCGGAGAGTACCTGGTGGAAGTGATTGACGCCTCGGGTTGCAAGGAATTGACCAACGTGACCATAGAGGAAGTAGATCCCTTGCAGATAGCACCGGCGGCGGGGACCGGCACAACGCCCGAAACCTGCGTTGCTAACGGAGGTATTCGCTTTGATGTTTCGGACTATGCAGGAGACGTTACTTTTCGGATCCGCCGAGCCAATGGAAGTTACGAAACTGCCTGGCTTACTGCCAATTCTGGTGAAATTCGGTACGATCAGCTAGTTGCGGGCGACTATGTACTTGAAATCAGGGATGATTTCCGCTTGGAAGACTGCCCGGAAGAGCTGGTTTTCACCATTGCAAACGAGCAACTTCTGGATGTTACCCTCGGCGCTTCTTCCGTCGGTTGTTTTGGTGCTTCCGATGGGGTCATCCATTTGGAAGCCGAACGCTTATTTATGGGGTTTGCCTTTCCACCCAACCAGCTTACTGTCGATATACTGGACGCGGCAAACCAGCCGGTTCGTACCAACGAAGTAGTTTCGATCGGGGCACTTACCGGAGCGGCTGATTTTTCCGGATTTTCTGCGGGAGATTATACCGTTATCGTACGGCACGGAGGCACGGATTATCCGGAATGTACGCTTACCTACGGGGTGACCATCGATGCGCCTGTGGCTCCTTTGACGGCTACTGTCAGCAGCACACCGGAAATCTGTTTTGGTGAACAAAACGGAACTGCCACCGTTAGTCGTTCCGGTGGTTGGGGCGGCTACAGTTATTCGTGGAGCGACGGACAAACGGGCCGGACAGCTACCGGCCTTGCCCCGGGGACTTACTCGGTCCGCGTTTCGGACAGCAGGGGTTGCTTTGTGGATCTGCCGGTGACCGTAGATGGCCCTTCGGAAGTGATAAGCGGAACCATCGCACTCGTTTCTGGACTGACTTGTGTGGGAGCCAACGATGGCTCCGCCAGGCTTTCTGACGTGCAGGGAGGGTGGGGAAACTACAGCATTGAATGGAGTAACGGAGAGACCGGTCCCGAAGCCACGGAGCTTCCGGCAGGCACAAATTCGGTAATGGTTCGCGACGAAGAGGGTTGTGAGCAGGTTTTTTACGTGGATGTTCCGGTGCCCGATGCGCCGGATGTCAGCTATTCGCTCACGGAACCGACCTGTTTTGGGGCGGCGGATGGAAGTATACGGGTGCAGATCCATGAGTCCTCCATTACCTTTCAGGTTACGGTCGATGGCATCACCCAAACGGGCAATGATCTGATGTTTAGTGGACTTACTGCCGATCAGTACGAAGTTCGGATCAGCTATTCGGGAGCCTGCTCGATTACCGATTTTGTCACCATCGGACAGCCGGACGCGCTGCTGATCGATGAGGATGATTTGCTGATCAGACCGGTAAGTTGTGCGGGGTTCGGTGACGGATCCATTTCCGGGCTTGCAGTAGCTGGAGGAACGGGTCCGTACCTGTACCAATGGCAACAAGAAATCAGCGGGACCTTTGAAAACCTTCCCGGAGAAAATGGACTCTCGTTGGTAAACCTTTCCGGTGGCCGGTACCGATTGCAGGTGAGCGACGCGAATGCCTGCGCTGTCTACCAGGATTACGAGGTAGACGAACCGGCGCCACTTCAAACAGGCTCGCCGGTGATTGAAGATGTTCGTTGTTTCGGAAGTAGTGATGGACGGATTTCCTTCCCTGTAAGTGGCGGGACGGCTCCTTATACTTATGCATTAAATGGGGGAACGGCTCAATCGACTTCTGGCTCTCAGATTGAAATTACGGGATTGCCAGCGGGCATGAATTATTTTATCAGCCTGACTGATGCCCGGGGCTGCGCGGTTCCAAATATAAATTTCGATATTGCTTCGCCTCCATTGATTCAAGTTTCGAACGTATCGGTACTCGCCGAAACCTGCTTTGGTCAGGGGAATGGATCCATATCGCTGGACGTCGCAGGCGGATCCGGGAGTTTTTCCTTCGAGTGGCGGCGTACCTCCAATCCATCCACCGTCATTGCCACTACCGAAGACCTGGCCAATCAGGGGCCGGGTGAGTACCAATTGAACATTACGGATCTTGCAAATCCGTCTTGCATCCTTTCAGAAATCTATACCATTCCGCCTACTCCGGCGCTACAGCTGGCTCTGGATGGGGATCCGGTGGATGTAGCCTGCTATGGGGAAAGCACCGGATCCATCGCCGTGGAGGCGCAAGGCGGTACGGGAGCCTATACCTTTTCCTGGTCGGGCCCCAATGGCTACACCTCGGATCAGCAAAACCCCGACGATCTCGCAGCAGGCTTGTACCGGGTTCGCGTAACGGATGAAAACGGCTGCTGGGAGGAGTTGGCAGATATTTTGATACGCGAACCCGCTTCCGCCTTGACGGTAAATCTTTTGACCCAAGTCGCACCATCCTGTCACGATTCCGAGGATGGGCGCATTGAAATTCAGGTAGGGGGCGGAATGCCTGGATACCTGATATCCTGGGAAAAGGAAATTTCTCCCGGGGTATTCGTTGCACATCCAGGTTCATCGCTGACCTTATCCGGTATTGGTTCGGGCACCTATCGGGCCCTGGTAAGGGATGCAAATTCCTGTGTAAGTACCCTGGAGGTTGACCTCCAGGCGCCTCCGCCTTTGAATGTGCAGTTGATCGAAAGAACAGATGTTTCCTGTTTTGGAAGAAACGATGGGCGGATTACCTTGGAAGTAACCGGCGGAACGGGCGTATATTTCTTTGATTGGGACCATGGGTTTATCAACCAAAACCCGAGCAATCTCGGTGAGGGCACCTACGGTGTGACGGTGAGAGATGCGAATGGATGCAGCTTCCGGCTAGAAAATATATCCATTACACAGCCCGATGAGTTGGCGATCGATCTGGTCCGGGTGGACGAGCCCAGTTGCGGATTGGCGGACGGTGGCATTGAGGTGGCATTAAGCGGGGGCAACCCGCTTACCTCGACCAGCCGCTGGGTGGAATTGGCCACCGAAACCGTGGTGGCAGAAAATGTCAACCAGGTAGATGGATTGTCTCCCGGGTATTATCGGGTGGAGTATGGTACCGGTGCAGGTTGTATGGTCACCCGTACGGTTCTGGTGCCAGGACCTTCCAGCCCGCTGCAATTGGTGACCAATTCCCAGAACGCTGCCTGTCCGGGTGAGAACGGGATTTTATTTTTTTCTGCTACGGGAGGGGTACCCGGATACAGTTATTTTGTACGAAACGGGGGGATTTGGGAAGTGGCGTCAAGTGCAATTCTAGCGGGATTACCGGCAGGTGACTACGAGGTGCGCGTTACCGATGCCTCGGGTTGTGAGGATGTGGAAACCATCACCATCGATGAGCCCAATCCGCCGGTAATTGATGCGGAAATCACTCGCCATGTTTCCTGTTTTGGAGCGGACGACGGGGCTATTTCTTTTGCGATTTCCGGCGGTTCCGGCGGTTATTCCCTGCAATGGTACCGAAAGACAGCCTTGGGAGGAAAAAGTCCCGTTGCTACAGCCGACTTGAATAACCTGATCGCCGGCACCTATTTTATGGAATTGGTGTATGCAGGAGGGTGTATTGTCACCTCTCCGGACTATGAAATCACCAGCCCACAACCGATTGCCCATACCGTAGACCTGGATCAACCCGAGTGTGCGGAAGACCTGGGTGTTTTTTCGATTACCTTTTCCGGAGGAAATCCGGGAAAAGAATTGACGCTTTCTGCGAACAACGGCTATTCCCAATCGTATGGGGATGAGGTTTCCGGTACCTATACCTTTGATGACCTTTCTCCCGGCACCTATACCTGGAGGTTGACCGATCCTTCCTGCCCGGTTATTGAGGGAGATTTTACGATTAACCCGGTTATTCAACCGTCGTTTTCGACCAGCTTCCAGGATATTTCCTGCTTTGGCGCGGGCGACGGCCTACTGGAAATTGAGAATCCAGAGGTTCAGGCGGGAAGAACCTTCTCGGTTTGGGTGAATGGAGTCAATCAAGGAAACCAGACCGCTTTTTTCAACTTGCTACCGGGTGGGTATCAGGTTTGGATTCAGGATAGCCGTGGCTGTCAATCCGGAGTTCAACTTATCGAGATTGCGCAGCCCGACCGACCGTTGGCCTTTGACCAGGTCGATATCTCTCCAGTGGCCTGTCATGGGGAGGCTTCCGGTTCCCTGCGTTTCGCCTTTTCGGGTGGAAGACCGGATTACCGGGCCGTATTGGTACCCGAAGCAGGTGCAGCCCAGGCATTGTCCGGCATGGCAGCAGCGACTCCCTATGAATTCACCGGTTTGTCTGCCGGCGATTATACCCTGGAGGTATGGGATCAGAACGATAATTGTGTCGTTTCCGGAACGTATACCGTGGAGGAACCCGATGCATTGACTGCGGACCTGGAAGCTGGCCAGGTGCTTTGCGAAGGGGGAACTACTTCTCTGGAGCTTACGGTAACCGGAGGTTCCCTGCCACATGAGATTACCTGGGAAGCTTTCAATTCGACCGGGAATAGCTGGGAAACGCTTCCGGCGACTGGCTACAGCCTTACCGGAATACCGGCCGGAACCTATCGGTATACGGTGACAGATGCCCTTTCCTGTTTGGAGCTTAGCGAAACCGTTGACATTGCGGATGCGGCACCAGTCAGTCTATCATTCGACGCAGGAGATATTGGATGTTATGGAGCGACCACAGTCGTAACGCTTTCCGCCAGTGCCCCCGGTAAAGATAGTTTTACGTATTTTGTTAATGGGGCGCAGATTTTTGGCGATACGTTTACGGCCCAGTCAGGCACCTACGCCGTCTATGCGCGGGATAACATCAACGGATGCCTTTCCCAGGAGCAGTTTATTACAGTGGATCAACCGATGGCACCGCTTTCGGTGGTGGACTATTCCTGGCAGGACTTGAGCTGTTTCGAAGCGGCGGACGGCAGCATGACGCTTACGCTAGCTGGAGGGACCGCCCCTTATTCCATTGAATTTAACGGAGGTACCTACACCGCCGGTGAAAATGAGACACTTCTTTTCGACGGGCTTAACGCGGACACGGCTTACTTGCCGCTGGTTAGGGATGCCAATGGCTGTACCGTGGACTTGCCTCAGCGGACACTGCAGCAGCCTTTACCGCTACAAGCATCGGCGATTGTCCCTAACATATCCTGTTTTGGAGGCCGTACATCGATTGATCTTCAGATTACCGGTGGGTCAAGGCCCTATGCCATTTCCTGGGAATTCGCAACCGATGGAACCGATTTTTCCCCCATACCGTCCTGGGAAAACGAAAACGTACTTTTAGACGTTGGTCCCGGTTATTACCGGTATTCAATCGCCGATGGCAGCTGCTCGGATTTGTCCGACTTGCTGGTAGTGGAGGCTCCCGCGCCAGTTGTCCTGGACGCTACCGTTTTCCCGGTCGCTTGTTTTGGCGGGACCGACGGCAGGGTGGAGCTTTTACCTTCGGGGGGTACCGGCTCCGGTTACCGAATATTTTTCAATGGAGCGGAAATTCAAGGGACAACGGTGGACGGGCTGCGCGCAGGTACTTACACGGCCTTTGTCATGAATGGTAGCTGTCGCTCCGAAGACATTTCCATCGAGGTAACCCAACCGGCAGCGCCCCTCAGCGGATCAGTGGATTACCCCGAAAACCTTTCCTGTGCCGGTGATACAGGAAGCGTCGCCCTGTTGGTAAGTGGTGGAACGGCCCCCTACACGGCTATTTTTGCGGGAGAGACCTATATCCTTTCCAGTTCGGGAGAACAATTGTTTCCTGAAGTGGGTGCGGGAAGCTATTCGATACAAGTTAGCGATGCAGCAGGCTGTATCTGGGAAACCAGCATTGTGATGGAAGAGCCTGATGCATTGGAAATAGTCCTTGAAAACCGGGCCAACGTGAGTTGTTTCGACGGAGAAGACGGATCCCTTACGGTTTTGGCTTCCGGGGGAACGGGAAACTTTCAGTACCTGTGGACAGATGCGGCCGGTCAGGAAATCGGTACGAGCCGGCACCTTGCCAACCTGCAGGCCGGCGTGTACGAGGTTGAAATCCGGGATGAAAACGGCTGCATGTTGGTGGAGGAATACGAGATTGAAGAACCGGATCCGGTAGGGTTTACCTTTCAAGTACAAGATGTCTCTTGTTCCGGCTCGCAAAATGGACAAATCAGTGCCGAAGGATTTGGCGGCAGTGCTGGCTATCATTTGGTGATCAATGGCATTCAATTGCCGGGAATGCTGGCCACCGGTCTTTTTGCTGGTACCTATCAGGTCATGGTCATGGACCAATTTGGTTGTGCCTCCCCTGTTCAGGAAGTTATCGTTGAAGAACCACTTCCCCTTCAGTTGGACATCGATGCGGTGGACGTGAGCTGTTATGCGGCAAACGACGGTTCCGTGGAGGTGCGCATGCAAGGGGGAACGGCTCCCTACAGGTTTCGCTGGTCGGACGGCAACAGCCTTGCCACCAGAACGGGCATGGCTCCCGGAAACTACGAAGTGATTGTTACCGATGCAAACGGCTGTACCATCCGGGATCAGGTGCTGATTCAACAGCCGGAAGCCCTGTTGGTGGCGGCATCCATTGTTCCAGTGAGTTGTCATGCCGGAAATGACGGTGAGATCCGGTTGGATATCAGCGGTGGGTCTGGGGCGTTTGACGTGATTTGGGAGGAAGCAGGCTCGGGAATTCAACGGGGAGCAGGTACGGTAGTCACCGGCCTGGAAGCGGGCAGGTACCGCGCGCGGATACAGGACGAAAATGGCTGTAGCATACAACGGGAGTACGAGGTGTTGGAGCCCAGTACTCCGTTGACGGTGGTGCCGTTGGTTACGGACATTCGCTGTTTTGGCGAGGAAACGGGCAGTATCAGTCTGGTGGTATCGGGAGGAACGGCACCCTTTGCGTTCCGCTGGTCCTCCGGAGAAAATATGAGTATGGTTTCCAACAAACCGGGAGGCACCTATCAGGTACAGGTTTCGGACGCCCGGGGCTGTATTTGGGTTGCGGATATCCTTATCGATGAACCGGAGCCCGTGTCCGTTCAGGCTTCGGTTTCCGATGTTTCCTGCTACATGGGAGTTGATGGTGCGATTGATTTGGTAATCACTGGAGGAAGTGGGGAGCCCAGGGTGCAGTGGAGCAACGGGATGACCGGTGCATCCATTGCCGGGCTGCGGGCAGGTACCTACACCGCTTTCATTCTCGATGGACAATCCTGTTTTGATAGCTATACGTTTCTGGTAAACGAGCCGGAGGAAGCCTTGCGGGTAGAGGGCATCGGATCTTTCGAATTGTGTGGGTTGAATGATGCGATGAGCCTGGAGCTTCAGGTTTCGGGAGGTACCGCACCCTACAGTTATTCCTGGTCCCACGGGGCTACGGAAAAAGACATTTTCAACCTACAGCCCGGAACCTATGAGGTGACGGTGAGCGATGCGAAAGGCTGTTCGGTGGTAGAAAGCTTTGAGGTTCCGTCTCCCACCTTACCTATGGACCTGTCCATCACGGGTAAATTGGGTATCTGCACAAATGACGAGCGGGGAGAAGCCGCAGTTACAATCAGCGGAGGAATGGCTCCCTACAGCTTTTTGTGGTCCAATGGTGCGACCACTTCTGCGGTGGAAAACCTAGGTCCAGGTAGCTATTTTGTGGATGTGACGGACGCCCGGGGTTGCACGGTCCGGGAAGGTGTGGAAATTATTCGTTCCCGTAATCTGCAGGTTGGACTGGAAGACCTTCAAAGCATCTCCTGTTTTGGAGCAAATGACGGATCCATCCGCATCCGTATCCCGGAAAACAGTGGTCCCTACCAGATAAGCTGGAGCAATGGTATTTCCGATCAATTGGCGCTATCCGGCTTGGGACCTGGGATTTACACGGCTTCCATTACCGATGAGGCCGGCTGTGTTACCTCCGTGGCCTATCAGATCAGGCAACCGGAAATTCTTGCCGTATACGAAACCATTCAGGATGTGACCTGCTTTGGAAACGAAAATGGAAGCCTCTTGTTGGAGGTGCGGGGCGGAACCGCTCCCTATTCGTACCAGTGGTCGAATGGTGCTAGCAGCAAAGACCTTCGTAATTTGGGTCCAGGTACGTATTCTGTACTGGTTACGGACCGGATGGGCTGCTCCACGGGAGCGACCTATACCGTAGCCGAACCCGAACCACTGGAAGTGGCCGTCAGCCAGACGGATACACTTGCCTGTCACGGGGATAGCAATGGGTTTATCAATTTAGCGATCACCGGAGGAGTTCAGCCTTATCAAATCACCTGGGCCGATGCTCCGGAACTGGGTACACAGAATAGAAATGGTCTGGAAGCAGGGACCTATACTATTTTGGTGAGCGATGCCAATAATTGTTCGCAGGTAACGCAGGTGGAAATAGCCGAACCCCCAGCACTCGAAGTGCAATTGTTTACCCGAATTGATGTGGACTGTGAGCAGGAATTGCTTACGGGAGAAGCCTGGATAGAGATTCGGGGAGGAAGCGGAGAGGTTTTTGATATTGCCTGGAATACCGGTGATCGCGACGTTTTGGAAACCCAATTTTTCGAAGATGGGGTAATAGGCGTACGGGTTACCGACGAAAACGGCTGTTCGGTAGAAGTATCCGAGGTAGTGACCATGCCGCTTGCTTTTTCCGAGGCCTCGTTTTTATACACGGTACTTTCTACCGGAGTGGAGGGGGAAATATTGGTCAATGACCCGGTTCAATTTAGGGATCAGACTCTGGGAAATGTCTTTACCTGGGAATGGGATTTTGGAGACGGTGCGAGAAGCAACGAGCAACATCCGATTCATGCCTACAGCCGTCCCGGTACCTATACCATCCGCCTGACCACATTTGATGTGCTGGGCTGCGTATCGGAGACCGAGCGTACCGTGGAGGTGGTTTCCTCCTATCGGATTTTGATTCCCAACGCGTTCACTCCCAATGGGGATGGATTGAACGATCGTTTTCTACCCAAATTACGGGGAATAGATGATTTTGAAATGCATGTTTTCAATAAATGGGGGGAACTGGTCTACTCTTCCTTTAGTCAGGAAGATGGGGGATGGGATGGAACACTGAACGGTAAATTGAGTCCCAATGGCAACTACGTGTACAAGATAACCTTTACTGCGGTGGATGGAGAGACCGGCTCGCGAACGGGTGTGTTTACATTGATATACTAGCGGAGGGAACGAGAGACACGAGTGATGATGCGAGAAGGATGACTTAACAAATGGAACGATGAAAAAATTACAAACCCTACTGATTTTTCTGCTGAGCTGGAATTTGGTGACGGCTCAGGACATGCAGTATTCCCAGTTTTATGCAGCGCCTTTGTACCTGAATCCGGCCTTTGCTGGTTCCACGGAATTGACGCGCATTGGTGCCAATTACCGAAACCAATGGCCTGGTCTGGACCATTCCTTTGTATCGTATTCGGCTTATATCGACCATTACATGTTTGACATCAATTCGGGAGTCGGGCTGATTGTTAATTCTACCCGAGAGAGCCAGTCGAGGCTAAGCACCAACGAAGTGGGCCTGGCCTATTCCTACAAGCTTCACCTGGGCCTGGATTCTTACCTCCGATTTGGCGGGCAAGCCAGTTTCATCACCCGTGATGCTTATTTTGGCGATTTGATTTTTGGGTCGCAGTTAGACATTGACCGGGGATACGTGGACGATTTTAGCGGGGAATTGATGGCGGCCGATTACAAACACAGTTTCGTGGATTATAATTTTGGCATGCTGTTTCACACCCAAATGATGTGGTTCGGAATTTCCGGACACCATTTATCGGAGCCGAATACCTCCTTTGTGGATGGAAACATCAGCCAATTACCCATGAAACTTTCTGCGCACGGAGGTATTAAATTTAGCCTGGGTGAGGGAATGATCAACAATTACTACAGCAACACGCGCCAGGAGCGTTCCGCATTTTTTGCGTTCAATTACAAGCACCAGGATCCCTTCAACCAATTGGATGTGGGGGCGCAGCTGTTTGTCGAACCCTTGATTCTTGGGGTTTGGTACAGGGGCTTTCCTGTCAAGTACAACCTGCCAAACAATGAATCCATTGTCGGATTACTGGGCGTGGCGCTGAGTAGTGGAATTGATATCGGATACAGCTTTGATTTTACCGCATCCAAGCTTAGTTTGGGTAGTTCTGCAGGGGCGCATGAATTTTCGATACGCTATTCATTTTTATACGGAGATCCCAAAGACCGCAACAAGAAAAGCACGATTATCCCCTGTTTCCGGTTCTAGACCCCGTCAATCAAACCGTACGATATCTGCTCCCAGCGCATTGAGTCGCTGGTCGATGTACTGATACCCCCGGTCGATTTGTTCCACATTATCGATCACGGATGTCCCGTCTGAGGACATGGCGGCGATAAGCAGCGCAACCCCTGCTCGAATATCGGGGGAAGTCATGCGGATAGCTTTGAGGGGATATTTGCGGGCAAGACCGATAACGGTGGCCCGGTGTGGGTCGCATAAAATGATCTGTGCACCCATATCGATTAATTTGTCGACAAAGAAAAGTCGGCTTTCAAACATTTTTTGATGGACGAGCACGGTGCCTTTGGCCTGAGTGGCCACCACAAGTACGATACTCAACAAGTCAGGCGTAAAGCCGGGCCAGATGGCATCGGAAACCGTCAGGATGGATCCATCGATAAACGTTTCGATTTCGTACAGCTTTTGGGAGGGGATGTAAATATCGTCTCCTTTAATTTCCAGTTTGATGCCCAGGCGTTGAAAAGTCTCGGGTATCAGCCCCAGTTTATCTACACGTGCGTTTTTGATGGTGATTTCGGATTGGGTCATGGCAGCCAGGCCAATAAACGAACCGATTTCAATCATGTCCGGCAGCAGGGTATGGCTGGTCCCCTTCAGACTTTCCACGCCCTCGATCTGCAGTAAATTGGATCCTATACCGCTGATTTTTCCGCCCATGCGGTTGATCATCAGGCACAGTTGCTGGATGTACGGTTCACAGGCAGCATTGTAAATAGTGGTTTTGCCCTGCGCCATGGATGCGGCCATGATGATGTTGGCGGTGCCGGTGACCGATGCTTCGTCCAAAAGCATGTATGCGCCCGTAAGTTTGCTTCCGTCTATCTTGTATATGCCTTTTTTCCCATCGTAATGAAATTTCGCTCCCAGTTTCTGGAAGCCGGTAAAGTGCGTATCCATTCTTCTTCTGCCAATTTTATCCCCACCGGGTTTGGCGATTCGGCCTTTACCAAATCGGGCAAGAAGGGGCCCGAGCAGCATAACAGAGCCGCGAAGACTGGAGGCTTTTTCAAGGTACTCCTCAGTATCTAGATACGCAATTTTGATGTTTCGGGCAGTAAACGAATAGCTTTCAGGGCCTTTTTTTTCCACCCGAACCCCCATGTCGGAAAGCAGCTCGATCAGTTTATTGACATCCCGAATTGCGGGGATTTTGTGGATGATTACCTCCTCCGAGGTAAGCAATACAGCACAAAGAATCTGGAGCGCTTCGTTTTTAGCACCCTGAGGAATAATCTCTCCCTTGAGTTGCGTCCCTCCTTTTACCCGGAATGAACCCATTAATTCCTTCTTTTTTTGCTATTCGAGCCGCTGTTTCTCCGCTTACCCCCGGTATAGTTTCTTCTTCCTCCGGCACTGGTAGAAGTGGGCTGTGGGGTTGCCACATTCGTTTTAAAATCCCTGCGCATGCTGGTTTCAAAAAGTCCGTTCTCCTTTACCTTTTCAAGGTCTATGTGAAGTTTTCCCTTGGATAGGGTTTTGATATCGTCAATGATGATGGCATCGTCAAAATTTTCCCGATTCCAGGTGGAATGAAAACTACGCATCAATTGGCCGATATAAATCAGGGCAGCCTCTTGTTCGTCGTCATCTTCGATCTCGATGGCTTTTTCGATAAGCTTTTCGATGTTTCTGCCGTAATGTTTGAATCGGACTTCCCCTTCTGGATAGCCGATTGGCTGGGGTTTTTTCCCCAAAAGCTCCTTTGGGGGCATGGGAAAGGGGCCGTTTACTTCCAACTCAAAGTCAGACATGATGTACATGTCGTCCCAGAGTTTCTGGTCGCTTTCGGTTTTTAATTGGGGATTGAGCTGTTTCATCAATTCCACCAGGGCAAAAGCGTATTCCGTTCGTTTTTCTTCGTCGGCAACCGTCTTGATGTAATCCACTAATTTCTGGATGTTTTTTCCGTATTCTTTCAAAATAACTTTGTTTTTAGGCTTTTCATTGTCAGTCATGATACCTGCATTTAAGTTTCCTGAACTTTTGACAATATACTAAAAAATAGGTAATGGTCAGTCTGCCATGCGCTGGGTATCGGTCTTCTCGTGTTTATTCTAGGATGCGAAGTTTTGCAAAGCTAAGTAATAATGTTTTATCTCCAAAATGCTCGAAGTGAATACGCGCTTTTCGGTTGGCACCTTCCGTCTCTATTGCGGCGACTTTTCCGAAGCCAAATTTTGGGTGTTCTACCTGCATGCCCTCCAGCAGGTTGTTGGTATTGGAGGGTTTGAAATCGGGGCTTGGCGTATGCAGCTTTGCCGTGCTCGCTCGCATGGCTGGTTTCTTCAGCCCCACGAAGCCCTGGCTACCCTCTCGGTCCCGGAAACTGCTCGAAAGATTGCTGCTGATCTTTTTGTTCACTTTTATAAAGGTCGGATCGATCTCTTCCAGAAAGCGGCTGGGTTCGCAGTTGAGCAGCCTGCCGTAGCGGTATCGGGTCAGGGCATAGCTTAAGAATAAACGGTCCATCGCCCGGGTGGTAGCCACGTAAAAAAGCCGTCTTTCTTCTTCCAGATCCTCCCGGCTTTGCATCATCATTTGGGAGGGAAAGAGGTCTTCTTCCATACCTACCACAAATACGTACTTAAATTCAAGCCCCTTGGAGGAGTGAATGGTCATCAGGGTTACCGTGTCCTGGTTTTCCTTGTTTTGGTCCTCATCGGTCAGCAGGGCAATCTCCTGCAGGAATGCCCCGAGGGATTTGTCCTCGTTTTCCGGATTGTCTACGTATTCTTTGATGGCATTCAGCAATTCCTGTACGTTTTCGTACCGATTTAGTCCTTCAATGGTTTTGTCTTCGTAGAGTTCGCGCAGCAATCCGGATTGCTTTGCAATGCTGCTAGCAGTTTCAAATGCGTCTTTTCGTTCGGCTTCAATCTTAAAACTGCGGATCATCGTGCAGAAATCCCCTACCGTATTGGCGGCTCTTCCCGTCAAAAAGCTGCTGCTATTGGAGATGACTTCCCACAGGGGAATGTCGTGTTCGTAAGCGGCGATCATCATTTTTTCCACGCTGGTGGAGCCGATCCCTCGCTTGGGGTAATTGATGATTCGTTTGAAGGCCTCCTCGTCCTCCTGGTTGACCACGTACCGGAGGTAGCCCATCAGGTCTTTGATTTCCCGTCGTTGATAGAAGGAGAGGCCCCCGACGATCCGATAGGAGATACCCAGTTTCCGAAGCGCCTCCTCCATGGAACGGGATTGAGAATTGGTTCGGTAAAGAATTGCGAAATCGCTGTTTCGCAGTTTTTTGTTGTTTTTTTCTTCGAAGATGGTGGTAGCCACCATGCGTCCTTCCTCGTTGTCGGAGGCAGCCTTCATGAGTTCGATCAAATCCCCGTTATCATTTTGGGTCCAAACGTTTTTCTGGAGTTGGGATTTGTTTTTGGCAATAATGGAGTTTGCAATCTCCACGATGTTTTTCGTCGACCGGTAATTTTGCTCCAGCTTTACAACGAAAAGATCGGGATAATCTTTTTCAAAGTTTAGGATGTTTTGAATGTCGGCACCCCGGAAGGCATAAATGCTCTGTGCATCATCCCCTACCACACAAATGTTTTGGTGGACGGCCGCCAGTTTTTTGGTGATCAGGTACTGGGAGAGGTTGGTATCTTGAAATTCGTCCACCATCACGTAGCGAAAGCGTTGCTGGTATTTATTCAGGACGTCCGGATGGTCACGGAAGAGCACATTCGTATTGAAAAGCAGATCATCAAAATCCATGGCCCCTGCGCGAAACAAACGGTTCTGGTAGTTTTTATAGATTTCTCCGACCCGTGGTTTCATGGCTGCTTCGTCGTCTGCTTTGATGAAGGGATCATTCAGGTACGTTTCCCAGGCGATGAGTCGGTTTTTTGCGCCGGAAATGCGGGACAGGACCGTATTGGCTTTGTAGACTTTGTCGTCCAGTTTCATCTCCTTCACGATGGAGCGTAACAGCGATTTGCTGTCATCGGTATCGTAGATGGTAAAGTTACTTGGGTAGCCAAGCTTTTGAGCTTCCACCCGGAGAATTTTTGCAAATACGGAGTGAAACGTGCCCATCCAGGTATTCCGTGCATCCAGGCCGATAAGTTTTTCGATCCGATGCTTCATTTCACTCGCGGCTTTGTTGGTAAAGGTCAGGGAGAGAATCTGAAAAGGATCAATCTGCCGGGCATGAATCAAGTGAGCAATTCGATAGGTCAAAACCCTGGTCTTTCCGGAGCCGGCTCCTGCAATGATCATTACCGGACCCTCCGTTCGTTCTACTGCTTCTCGTTGCGGGGGGTTGAGGCTTGCGAGGTAATCCATAAGGGTAGTTCTATTTTCTTTTTACTATAGCCGCTTCAAAGTTACCATTTCTTTTTCTATGTTACACGTTTGCATTTGCTTGCTTTTTCCATCGATTGTGGGACCAGAGGTACAGTGCCGGTTGCTCGCGAATATTCTCCTCCAGTACGGAAACGAATGCATCGGTGATGGAATGTGGCTGTTGATCGGTGTAGGGAGGAGCAGTGAGCAGCCGGTAGTCAAATTCGTAATATCCTCGCCGGGGCTTGCTGGTATGGGCATAAATTACCGTCAGGTTGAATTTTTTTGCCAGTTTTTCAGCACCCTCAAAAAAAGTAGTATCGCGATGCATAAACGATCGTCGGTAACGAATATCGGCACGTGAGGGTCGTTGGTCAGCAGCAAGGACGATCAGTCGGGGTTCGGTCCGCTTTTTTAGGAATACCCGTTGAAACAATTTACGTTCAGTCAGTGCCGCGCCCATTCTCCCCCGGATTTTTTGCATCAGGTTTTCAAAAAACGGCTGGTTTACCCGGGTGTAGACGGTTTCGCATTTTTCCTGCACCTTGGAAGAAACCGAAAGCAGGTGCCCTTCCCAGTTGAAAAAATGCCCGCACATCCCGATGATGATTTCTCCATCGGCCACTTTGTCAAAGATGAGCGCGGGATTTTTGGAAAGAAATCGCCGGGTTAATTCCTTTTTGCCGATGGTAAGAAGTTTGATGGTTTCTGCCAGGGAATCGGTAAAATTCCGGTAAAAAGCTCGTTCGATGGCTCGCCGTTCGCGGTCGGTTTTTTCCGGAAAAGCATGAATCAGGTTCTCCCGTACAACTTTTTTTCTGTACCCGAGCAAGTAGTAGGCCAACAGGTAGAGCAGATCTGAAAAAATAAACAAGACCGGAAGCGGCAATCTGGAGAACAGGCGAATCAGGAGCATGCAGAATGAGTGCGGTGTTTAGCTAGGTAACGAAAGATCAAAATAATGAAATAATGATGACTTTCTTGGTTTAAATTAGTTATAAATAAAGTCAATTTGTAATTTTATGCCCTATGTCCGAAGTGCAGCGAAAAAAATATTCCGATAAAGAAAAAAATAGCATCTTTGATCATGAGTTCATGCCTCACATTGATTCCATGTACAATTTTGCCTATCGATTGACTTTTGATGAGGACGATGCGAAAGATCTGGTACAGGACACCTACCTGAAGGCCTATCGGTTTATCAATTCTTTTGAAAAAGGCACCAATGCGAAGGCCTGGCTTTTTCGGATTTTAAAAAACAGTTTTATCAACGAATACCGGAAGAAGAGCAAGCAACCTTCGAAGGTAGATTATCAGGAAGTTGAAACTTATTATAACTCCGATAGTGTTGACTATACGATGACCTCAGATTTGAGGGTGGACGCAGTCAAAGACATGTTGGGAGACGAGATCTCCAATGCGCTCAATAGCCTTGCCGTGGATTTCAGAACGGTTATTATCCTTTGTGACCTTGAAGGATTTACCTACGAAGAAATGGCTAAAATACTGGATATCCCCATTGGTACGGTCCGATCCAGACTTCACCGAGCCAGGAACCTATTGAAGGACAAACTTCGATCCTACGCTGAAAACATGGGCTACGATACGGAGGAAGAATAATCGAAAAATAAGTTGAAATGGACAAAAACCGAAACAAATCCAGCGAATCCGGTAAACGAAAATTGAACTGTAGTGACGAGAGCAAGTGCTTTGAGCTATTGGAAAGCATTCTGGATGGGGAAGAAACGTCAAGTTCAAAGGAGATTTTAGATGAAAAACTAGCCAAGTGCCAACCCTGTTTTGAGCATTACCACCTGGAAAAGGTGATCCGGGAAATTTTAAAAAATAAATGCACCAAACAGATGGTGCCTGCCGAGTTAGCCGATAGCATTCGACAAAAAATCCAAGAGATCAAATAACTTTTTATGGCTCAGGGAAAAGCAATTATTTTTTCAGCCCCCTCCGGTTCAGGAAAAACCACCATCGTAAAGCACCTCTTGCAGCATGTCCCCCAATTGGGTTTTTCCATATCTGCCTGTACCCGGGACAAACGAGGAAGGGACGAAGTCAACGGAAAGGATTATTATTTCCTCTCGCCCGAGGAATTTCGGGAGAAGATCAACCAGGATGCCTTTATCGAATGGGAAGAAGTATACGAGGGTAACTTTTACGGAACCCTGAAAGAGGAAATTCAGCGCATTTGGGATCAGGGAAAACACGTGATTTTTGATGTGGATGTTAAGGGTGGGCTGAATCTAAAAAATTATTTTGGGGAAAACGGGTTGGCAATCTTTGTAAAGGTACCGACCATGCAGGATCTCGCCGAACGGCTTCGGGGCCGGGGGACGGAATCGGAGGAAAGTCTTTCCCGAAGAATTTACAAAGCCAAATTTGAAATGGGTTTCGAAGACCGGTTTGATGTGACGCTGATCAACAAGGACCTGGAGGTTTCCTTTCGGGAGGCAGAAAAGCTTGTTAGGGACTTTATAGGAGAAAAGACGGTTTGAAAATAGGATTATTTTTCGGCTCTTTTAACCCTATCCACGTGGGCCACTTGATCATTGCGGATATCTTGCAGGACCAAACCGATCTGGAGGAAGTTTGGTTTGTGGTCTCCCCACAAAACCCCCACAAATCCAACCGTTCCCTACTACACGAATTTGACCGGTTACGGATGGTAGAATTGGCCACCGCCGATCATTTTGGATTCAAGGTGCTGGACGTGGAATTTCACATGCCCAGACCAAGTTATACCATTGATACCCTGACGTACCTTTCGGAAAAATACCCCCGGCACGATTTTTCCCTCATTGTCGGAGGGGATAATATGACGCACTTTCACCGATGGAAAAACAGCGAACAAATTCTGCATCACTACGGGCTGTATGTGTATCCCCGACCGGGCAAAAATAAGATCATCGAGCACGAGGCGGTGCGCTACGTGGAGGCCCCTTTGCTGGATATATCGGCTACCTTTATCCGAAAAACCCTACAAAAAGGAGGTTCTGTGAGGTACCTGCTACACCCCCACGTCTTGGATTATATCAGGGACAAGAAATTCTTCACCTAATTCCTTATGGGCGAGTGACCGTTTCTGCCAGGGAGATTTTCCGGGTACGAATCCGCCCTTCGATCCAGGAGGCAACGGCTCTTCCCTGGTCGACCCCGTTGGTGATAGCGGGCAGGTAGTGGATGCCCCCGTAAAAGCGGCTGATTGCCGCCTCCTCCGCAGCTTCCCGAAATGAATTAAATTCCCGGGTGCCCAATCCGTATTTTACCTCGGTTGAATCCAGAAAATAAAAAGGCTCTCCCAACAATCCCGTAAGGGCTTGCGAAGCTGCTGTGGAAATCACGCTATGCCCACTGGTATATTCCGGAAAGGGAGGCGTTTGAAGCAGCGGCGTCCATTCTTCATCCATGTACCGGTTGATATACGTCTCCGGTCGAATCAGCACGCTTCGGTATTTTTCATCCCAGCAGGAAATAAAGGCATCAAACAGGTAGATGGATGCGACGGCCATGGCTTCAGCGGTTTGCCGCCAATTCAGATTTTTTGCTTTGGATGCGATCCCCGTGATGCCCATCCAGTGGCCCCCAGGTGTAATTTTCTTTTCCGCATACATTACGTGCCCTTTGACGTTCATTTTATAGGGATTACAATCCCAGAAATAGGCGATTTCTTCCTGGAAGTCGTTCAGCTGGTTGCCCGCATCCATGACCTCTTTCGCATCCTGAAAAAACCGGCTTTCGGGAAGGGTGTCGAACGGGGGCGGGGGCTCCGGGACAAACTGATTTGCCGAATCCAAGAAAAACGTCCGGATCTTGTTCCAATGCGGCTCAATTCCTTCCATGTAGGCGGGAGGCGTTGGCCGCCAACTACCCAGGTCGTCGCGAATAGTGTATTTTTCAAAGGACCTGCTCTCGTGGTAGTTGTCCTGCGCGGCATAGGCCAGGATTTGCTCCGCTACGGATTCTCCCAGGTCAACCGCACGGGCAAATTCAGCGGCA
The DNA here is from genome assembly GCF_900109255.1 of Cyclobacterium xiamenense. Taxonomy (NCBI): domain Bacteria; kingdom Pseudomonadati; phylum Bacteroidota; class Cytophagia; order Cytophagales; family Cyclobacteriaceae; genus Cyclobacterium; species Cyclobacterium xiamenense. The sequence continues at coordinate 652,460 of NZ_FNZH01000003.1, forward strand.
GGCATTCCCGCATCTTTTACCCTTTGAAACAGCGCATCCCGCCGGTCTATTATGTCCTGTTCGGAAAACACCAGTTTGGAGGCGACCCGGTAATAGGCAGTTAGTGCCGCCATCTGGTAATTGATTGGTTGTCCATCCGTATCCACTGAAATGTTTAGCGCCTCGGACCCATTCAACTGGCCCATTAAGGATACATAGGTATCCGGCTCGGCCAATACCGCCACCTCATACGCAGCAATGGCCGGGTAGGTGTAAATACGGCTTGCCACGGGCGGGGAAAATATATCGTGCACCATGACCTCCGTTAACTGCTCGTTGGCATCTACCAAAAAGAAACTCTCTTGGAGGACCTCTTTGTAGGATTCATCCGGTGTGCAGGCCATCCAGGTAAGCATGCTTGCAAGTAGGCCTACCCACAATCCGTTTTGATTTCGTTTTACTCGTGCGATCATGTCTTCTGAACTAGCCGGTTAAGAAAATGAATTTACTCGATTTTTTGTAAGGCCTGTTACTGTCCCAGGTATGCTTCGCGTTTCTGTAGGATCCATTGGCCCACTTTTCTTCCCTGGTCCTGTCCGCGCGTAATGGCGTCCATAAAATGAATGCCTCCATACAATCGGGAAATACTGGCTTCCTCCGATGCCTGGAGAAACGAACTGAATTCCCGGGTTCCCAATCCATATTTTTCCTCTACGGTATCCACGTAAGAAAATGCATCTCCGAAGAAATGGGTTAGAATCACCGCCGAGCTGGTTGAAATCGTGGAATGCCCGCTCAGGTATTCCGGAAACGGAGGCGTTTGCAGCAAGGGCTGGTACGTCGGATTCAGGAGTTTCCGGATGGCCGTCTCGGGTCGGATGCGGTCGCTGCGATACTTTTCATCCCAACAACTGATAAACCCATCCATCAAACCAAGGGCGACGAAGGTGTTTATTTCCATGGATTCGTCAAAAGTCAACCCCGCCTTTTGGCAAGCGATGTCTGCGATACCCATCCAATGGCCACCTGGGGATATCTGCTTGATGCCCACCATCAGGTGTCCGGTCTCTTCCAGCGCAAAAGGGTTGCAATCCCAGAACGCAGCAATTTCCCGCTTTTCCCGGTCTAAATCGAGTTCGTATACCTCTTTCATCAAGGCATAAAATTCTGAATCGGGATCCTCGGAAAACGGAACGGGGGGATCCGGCTTAAATTGATCGGCGCTTTCAATCAAAAAGGGACGGACCGTGTTGAAATACGGCTCTACCGGAGGAAAGTAACCGGGAGGAGTAGGGTACCATTTCCCTTCCCCTGTACTGGGTTGGTACCGGGGATAATTGCTAATTTCCCGGTATCTATCAGCCTTGGCATAATCCAAAATCTGTTGACTAATTTGTTCTCCATATTCCTTTGCCTGAGCGATTTCCTGTGAATCGTACCCCCAACTCCTGCAGGAGTCGGCAAAATTCGCCTCAAAGGCGCCTAGTTCCGAGCCGGAAGGTTGCAACGCAGCTGCCGTGTGTACCATGGCAAAAATGGCGCTCATGGGAACAGAAGGACTATCTCCTACCGGCCGGGAGAGGGAATCCAGTCCGTTTACCAGCCCGGAAAGAGAGGGATGGGTCTCACTGCCAGAAGCAATTACCTCGTATCCGGAGAGACAGGCATAGGCGTAAAATCGTGCCGCAAGGGGAGGATTGGTAATGTCGTGGACCATGAGGTCCGTCATTTTTTCCGTCACCCATCCGATGCTTTTGGCGGGTACCGGTTTTTTTTCTATGGCTGACTGGCAAGAAACCAGGAGTACAGCGAGTGTCCAGCCAAGGAGCTTCCCTGTTTGACGGAAAAGGTTTAGTAGAGGTGTCCCTGTTGATTTCATGCATTAATAGTTTTCCTGATTTTGTAGCCGATAGGCGACGAGGCGTTCCCGGTTGATGCCTACATATAGGACACCATTTAGCAACTGCATGCTGCGTACATCCCCTTTAATGTCCAATCCGGAATTTCTTTGGGGCAGGTAGGAAAAGTTTCCCTGCCCATCTCCCAGCAGTACCGTACCGTAATTTGCATCGTATTTACCAAAACGTAATCTGGCCCGTTCAATGTTCCCGCCCAAGATAAAATCCAAGTGACCGTCCCCGTTGAGATCTTCGCCGATGACCGAAAAAACGGGCGAAAACTGGGCTTCCGCAGGCAAGGAAGCTTGGCTAAACCGGCCATCTTTCTGATTGATAAACAAGCTGGTTTCCAAAGAGATTGCCTTTAGGTAGCCGGCGTCTTCCAATTCCGATTTGGAAAAAATGTTTTCCAGTTTTGCCTCGGCGTAGCTGGCGTAATCCGTGAAACGCGTTCGCATACTGGAGATCTGATCCAACAACTCGTCCCGGGTCAGGTAGGGGTAGGGTTCGCCTTCTATATATAAGCTTAGAATTGGATCGATAGCGCCGTTGTCATCAAAATCCTTGAAATACATTTCCGCGGGCGCTTCTTTGCTGGCTGTTGCCTGGCTGTTCAGCCCTTGATTGCCCACGAGTAGGTCTGGAAGGCCATCCCCATTTACATCGGATACGTGCAGGGTATTCCACCAGCCCGATTGCGGTTCGTCAAAGAATGTACCGGTGGAGGGCTGTAGGGTTTCTCCGGTCTGTTCGAATACCGATACGGGCATCCATTCTCCCACAACAATCAACTCCGCCTTCCCATCGCCGTTAAGGTCCGCCCAACTTGCATCGGTTAGCAGTCCAAGTCTGGAGAATTCGGGATACCAGTCCTCGGTTTCATCCACCATCTTTCCTCCGCCTTGGTTGATGAGCAGGTAGCTTGGGGGGATTTCCGGATACCTGCCTGGAATCACCCTGCTCCCAACAAAAAGGTCGGGCAGACCGTCCCCATTGAGATCCTGGGCGGCAACAGCCCCGGTGCTGCTGTGCATTTCCGGGAGTAAATCCGGTGCGCGGGAGAATGTGCCGGTACCGTCGTTTACGTACAACCGGTCTTGGAGCAAGGGATCCTGGGGCATAAGCGAGCCGTAACCGCCGCTTGCTACATACAAGTCAGGCCATCCATCCCCGGTAAAATCCGCCATGAGGGCGTCCGTATCCTGAAATGCTTTGTCTACCTCAAAAGCGTTTGCGTTTTGCAGGCGAAAGCTACCGTCCGCTTGCTGAATGTAGAGTTTCCCTGCCTGTCCGCTTTCACCTCCGATATACAGGTCCAGTTTGCCATCTCCTGTAACGTCGCCGCTGCACAGCACAGGGCCAGAAAATGACAAAGGATTCACCATTAGAGGTTGCCGTTTAAAATCATTAATGGTGTTTGTGGGAGATCGATGATCAATCGCCGGTGAAACCTCCGCAAAGAGCGTAGGAGGTATCTTCGTCGCAGGTCTTTTTTTCGTGGCGTTTTCTTGTACAAGCGTCAGTGTCTGATTACTTGAAACATCGGTTAGCTTTTCAGAAAGCCCTCCGGGCCAGGTAACCCAGAGGGAATCAATTTTACCCACGTTGCCCAATCCAAAATGAAGGGTAGGCGATACGCTCGACTGGTACCCGCGACTTGGCATTTGTTCGATCACCTGGAGTTGATCCTGGTAATAAAGGCTGACTTTTGCACCGATGCCCAGGTTATTTTCCGGCTTTCCCTGTAGCTTTACGCGCAGGAAGTGCTGATCGCTTTGCAACGAATCCGCGTTGTTTCGGTAGATAAATGCCGGCTGGTTGATGTTGTTTACGATCAGGTCCAGATCGCCGTCATTATCCAGGTCGGCATAGGCTGCCCCGTTGCTATTTGCCTGCTGATGGACTCCCCAATCTTCCGATTTTTTTTGAAAAAACAGGCCGTCTTTGTTTTTGAAAATGTAATTGGTCAGGTTGGAGGAAGGCATGCTTTGTACCAGTTTGAGGATGTTTTCTCGCCGCAAACCGTTTTGGTTGTTTTTCAGGTAGTCGGCCATGTACTTCAAAAAATCCTGATTGGTATAGTCCCGAAAATATCCGTTGGTTACGTACAGGTCTTTGTGCCCGTCGTTGTCAAAATCTGCCAGCAAGGCAGCCCAGCTCCAATCGGTATTGGATACACCTGCCAACTGCCCCACTTCGCTAAACGAGCCGTTTCCATGGTTGAGGTGGAGCATGTTCCGCATGTATTGGTGATGAAAGCCCACATTGAGGTTGTATTCAAATTTTTCGTAATTGTCCGGAGCCATGAGTAGTTTTTGGCGTCTGTTGTCTTCCGGCAGCATGTCCAGGGTAAAAATATCGGGGTACCCGTCGTTATTGATGTCGGCAATATCATTGCCCATGGAAAAATGGGAGGTATGGCCAAGTGCTTCGCCAATAGCATCGGTAAACGTTCCGTCTCCGTTGTTTAGATAGAGGTAGTCGGGCACCGTGTAGTCATTGCTGATGTAGATGTCCATCCATCCATCGCCGTTCAGGTCTGAAATACCTGCACCCAGGCCATAGGAAAGGGCCACCCGCAAAATACCCGCTTCGGCCGTGACTTCCGTAAAGGTATCTCCATCGTTTCTAAAAAGTTGGGGACCTGCCGGGTCCATATTTTTGAGGATGTCGGCCGTACTGGCTTCGTCCAGTACGGGAAGTGATTTTGGGTTGTGGTTAAGTAGGAAAAGATCCAGATCGCCGTCGTTGTCGTAGTCAAAGAAGCTGGCCTGGGTGCTGGTGGCCTCGCTGTCTATACCGTAAGCAGCAGCCATTTCCTCAAAGATGGGTATGCCCTCCGAATTGGGTCCCTGGTTGATATACAGTTCGTTTTTCCGCTTTTCCGGGGGCAGACTTCCGGAGTAACAGACATAAATGTCCAGCCAGCCGTCTCCATTTACATCGGCCATGCTAACCCCGGTTTTCCAGGGGCCGGGGCGGGTTTGGACCCCTGCGGTTTGCGTAATATCTTCGAATTCCAGGTTCCCTTTGTTCAGGTAAAGCTGGTTTTCAACCATGTTTCCTGAAAAATACAAATCATCCAGCCCGTCTCCATTGAGGTCACCTACGGCCACTCCCCCGCCATTGTAGAAATATTCATACATCAGTATGTTCGTATTCAATCCTTCAGTGAGTGTATTTTCGAACAGCACCCTGGTTTTTTCCGTAGGCAGATGGGTAAACTGCTTTGTTTGAGGGGCTTTTTCGGTTTCCACCTGGCAGGATAAAAGAAGCAGGATGCCTGCCAAAACCTGTATTTTACTAAGGAAGTAATTGCACATAGAAATGAAACGATTTCCCTGCAAATATAGAAATAATTGTGGAGCTTCCCGGTAATTTGTTCCCTGGATAGGTCGCTGGAAATCACGGGCAAGCGACGAAAGAAAAAAAGGCGATCCGAAGATCGCCTTTTATCGTTTGGGAGCAGCAAAAGCTATTAATTTTCGTAACCCGGATTCTGAATCAGGTTGCCGTTTCGCTGCATCTCATCAAAATTGATGGGCATCCAGTACATCTTATCCAACCAGAGGCGGTTTTCTTTTCCCGGGTCAATTTCAATGACTTCGTAGGAATAATCATAGAATTCGGGATCGTAGCGGTAGAGGGAAAGCTCTTTGCCCGGCTTAAGGGTTCCGACGATGCTGATTCCATCGGCTTGTCTTCCCAATGTTTCCGGTGCGATCATCCAACGACGTGCATCGTAATACCGTTGCTCCTCGTGGACCATTTCTACGCGCTTTTCGTTAATGAAGGCATTTAAGAGGTCCTCACCCGACGCGTCGATGGCTGGCAGGCCTGCACGGAAACGAATTTTGTTCAGCCAGTTTCTGGCTTCTTCGTCGTTGCCAAGCGCAATGTTCGCTTCCACGTAATTAAAGACCACCTCGGTGAAGCGGATATGCGGCCAGGGAATTTCCTGCCAGGTGTTCTGGTCGACGAAATTCGGATCCGGCTCGATAAATTTCCGCAGGTAATACCCGGTGTAGCTTCCGTTCCAGTCTTCTATAGGGCTGTTTCGGGTATCCAGACCAAAATGGGTTACTTTTTCTCCTTGGGAATTTACCACTTCGTAGGTACCGGTTTGGATTTGTCCAAGTGGGTCACGGGCCTGATTGGCTGGAGAACGAGGCTTCCAGGGAGCGCCTTCATACAAGAAGGTGGCGTAGAAGCGGGCCTCCCGATCTTCGTAGGGAGCGCTGGCGTGCTCTTCGTTATCCCAGTCAAACTCCGTACCATCCATCATTTGGTAGTCATCGATCAATAGCTGTACGGGCGTATTTCCGGCCCAGTTGTTGTAGCCATTGGGTCCGTTATGAAGCCCGTGGCGGCCACCCCATTCCGGCTTTTGAGACAGGAAGTACCTTCCAAAAATCATCTCGGCTTCCCCGCCGTTTCTGGAGAGGGAGTTGTTCATGTAGGTTTGGATGGCCTCTTCGTGGGGAAGGGGAGCAGTCAGGTCAAGCATGTTACCACTGGTTTTGTCCAGAACTGCTTTGGCAGCATCCAGGGCTCGCTGGTAACGTTCGGTTTGGCTACCGGAGGTGAATCCGATCAGCTCCTTGTTCTGATAACCTGCGATCACGTCCGATTTGGCAGAAGCCGTAGGCATGTCGTGAAGGTCAGAAGCGGCGTAGATCAATACCCTGGACTTCAGGGCAAGTGCGGCAATCTCATTGGCGCGTCCGCGGATGGGGTTGTGGTCGCTCAGCAAATCAGCCGCACGATCCAAATCCGCCACGATGAAATCCACGACTTCCTGGAAGGTGTTTCGAGGGAGTTCGTAGGTTTCTTCCTCCAGCGTAAAGGGGCGGTCAGCCAAGGGGACAGCACCGAAGTTCCGAAGCAACTGGTGGTGGAAGTATGCGCGCATAAACGTGGCTTCTCCCAGAAGTCGATCCACGATTCCTCCGGTATTGGGAAACTGTGGGTCGCTCAGGTTTGCAATCGCTATATTGGTTGCCCGCAAGCTGTTGTACATGTTTGGCCAGTTCCGGGTGGCATCGATCCAACCTGGATTTTGCGGGTTGGAACGGGCTTCCGTGACGGTGTTGATATTTCTACCCGGGTGGGTAAAGATGGCTTCGTCTGTCAGTGAAGACAAGGCTTGCTCATTGAATCCACCTTGGGCCAGGCCACTGTACAGATCGGTAACGAAGGCCTCTGCGAGCCCTGCATCCCGCCAAACGGCAGATTCAGAAACTTCTCCTAACGGTTGTGTATTCAGAAATTCTTCGTCGCAAGAAGTAGTGAACAAAGAAATCGCCAGACCCAACCCTAAATATTTTATATTTTTCATCATATTCAAAGTTTATGGATTTAGAATGTAACGGACAAGCCCGCGTTAATTACCCTGGCTTGTGGATAGTATTGCCCGGTGGCGCTATCGGATTCTGGGTCGTATACATCCAGCTTATCCCAGGTGAGTAGGTTTAGCCCGTTGGCATAAAAGCGCAGGTTGCTGATACCAAATCGCTCGCCCACCTGCTGAGGTACGGTATACCCTATCTCCAGGTTCTTTAAACGGATGTAATCGGAATTTCTGAACCAGAAGTCGTTTCCACTTGAATAGTACTGATCGCTACGGTTGGCAATTCGTGGGTACTCGGTACTTTCGTTATCGATGGTCCATCGGTTTTCATAGAACTCCAATAGGTAATTACCGATGTTTCCGGATTCGCCCAAACTAACCAAGGCAATGGCTCCGGCAGCTCCCTGAAACAGCACAGACATGTCCCAGTTTCGGAAACTGGCATTCATGTTGACACCTCCCTGGAAACGGGGGATGTTGTTTCGGTCCAAACGAACCCGGTCAAGGGGGGTAATGGCACCGTCTCCATCGTAATCCTTAAAGCGCATGTCACCAGGTCGCAATTGGTTGGTGATATCCGTGTAATCCAGGGTCTCTGCATCGATCGCAGCCTGATTAGGGAATACGCCGTCATACAGGTAAACCGGGGCAGGGGTATTCATCGGCTTGCCGGTGGATCGTTGCCAGTCAGGTGCTCCCGGAGGCTCGTCCCAGAATAGGATTTTGTTGTAGGCATAGCCACCGTTGGCACTGACGCTGTACGATAGATCGCCTTTCTGACCACGGTATCCGATATTGAAGTCAAAGCCCTGGTTTTCTACCTCACCTATGTTTTCCGCAGGAAGCAAGGAGGAAAGTCCACTAGATTGTGGAACAGAGGCATTCTTTCTCCAAAGGATATTGGTTCGCTTGTTGTAAAAGTAATCCAATTCGAAGAAGATTTTACCCTGAAGCAATTGTCCTTCCACACCAAGGTTGGAGTTGTTGGCCACTTCCCAGGTAATTGCCGTGTTGGGTACGCGGGTCTCAAACAAGGTTTTCGCTTCGGTATTTTCCAAGATCTGGCTTCGGAAACCGTAAGTGGATAAGAATTGGTATTCCTGAAGGGATCCGCCAAAGAAGATCTGGTCGTTACCCATTTGGCCCCAGGATCCTCTTATTTTGAAGAAGTCCATCACCGGGATGTTGTTTTTCCAGAAACTTTCTTCGGAAACAACCCATCCGGCCATCACACCAGGGAAGAAACCAAATCGGGTAGGCTCAGGGAAAATGTAGGATCCATCGTATCGCCACAAAAATTCAAAGAGGTATTTTTCCTGATAGTTGTAGGCAACCCGGCCGAAATAGTTGAGACGGGCTCTTTCAAAAGCTCCTCCGCCGTTGTCTTTTTCTGCATCACCGCCGGCAAACATTTGGTCAATAGCGGGGGAAATAAAGAACCTTCGGTAGGCAAAGAAGTTGTCTCCTTCCACGGTCTCTTGGTTCACACCGGCCAGCGCATTGATTCCGTGATCACCAATTTGCTTTTCGTAACTGAAAACACCTCCCAGCAAGATATTCAACTGGTTGATATTGGTCTGCCGTAGACGAGGTTCGGCCGGTCCCCTCTCACTGGGAACCAATACGGGCGTAACTCCATCTGCTTCAAAGCCGCTGCCTCTTTGGTACAATATCCAGGGTGTTTCCCATCGTTTGATGAATCGGCTCAGGTTATCCACAGAGGCCGTACCTTGAAATTTCAAGCCTTCTACTCCCGGGATCTTGATGTTCAATGCTCCGTTTGTCTGGAAGTAGTTGCGTGTATCCCGATCGTATCCGGTCGCATTGGTGGTGATTACCACGGGGTTTTCACCGTTCTCGATATCTGGTCCGGGTCTGCCGTCAGGCCAGAAAGCTGGCTCATGGGGCTTACCTCGCATCTGCATACGGAAAATGGCACCTGCGCCCCGAGTAGGGAAGAAGCGGTATTCCTGACGGGCTAGCACGCCCAACTGCAAATCCACGTATTCGTTGATCTTTGCATCCAGGTTGATCCGCATGTCGTACTGCTTGTAACCGGTAGCGGAATTCTTGTAATACGCATCCTGGTTTTGGTAGCCCAAAGAGGCCATGTACCGCAAGTTTTCAGAACCACCGTTTAACTGTAGGTTGTGGCGTACTTGTGGAGACCATGTTTTAAGCGTCTCTCCGTACCAGTCGGTGTTGGGATAGTTCCAGGGATCGGTCCCTGCCCGGTGCAAAGCCAATGCTTCCGGGCTAAAAGGAGCGGTTCGTACCTGACCGTCGGGCCGGGTGTAGCTGCCTGTAGATCGGTAAGCATCGGTAGCAGACCGCCATTCGTTTACGGGTAATTCGTACACGCTAAGATCATTCAGCATTTCTCCATACTGGGCAGCATCTGCCAGATCGGGAATAACGGTAGGTTGAGCGAATCCCTGGTTAAACTGGTAGGTCAACTCAGGCTTGCCTTCTTTACCTCGTTTGGTCGTAACCAGGATAACCCCGTTGGCTGCCCGGGCTCCATAAATGGCAGCAGAGGCATCTTTCAATACCGAAATGGTTTCGATATCGTTGGGGTTTAGTCGCTCGATACCACCTGCTCTGGCTGGTATACCGTCGATTACGATCAGGGCATCGTTGTTTCCAAGGGTGTTTGATCCCCGAATTCGAATACCCGAACCATCATAACCCGGTTCGCCGCTGCGGTTTACGGCAATTACCCCCGCCATTCGGCCGGCAATGGAGTTGGTCAGGTTCATGGCAGGTGATTTCACCAATTCGGCGCCCTGAACCGTCGCCACTGAGCCCGTGATGGTTTCCTTCTTCTGCTCACCGTAGCCCACGACGATCACCTCGCTTAGCGACTGCATGTCGGGGCTAAGGGTGATGTCAATGGTGCTCTGGTTTCCGACCACCACTTCCTGGCTGTCAAACCCAACAAAAGAAAAGACCAGCGTTTCGTCTCCGGACTGTAAGGCTACCCGGTAGTTACCATCAATATCGGTCACTGCTCCACGAGTCGTGCCTTTTACCAATACCGAAACCCCCGGCAGGGGCAAATCGTCCTCGGAGGATAAGACCGTACCGGTCACCTCCCTGGACTGCGCATGTACTGTCAAGCTGCTTGCTAATAGCAATGCCAAACCCAACAAAAACAGTTTTGTTTTAGGTAAATAGTTTTGCATACGTAAAAGAAATAGGTTAATAATTGATTGAAGTTATTGTTAAAATAACACTTTAAATTTGATGGTATTTTTTGGCTTATGCAATAGCCCGTTTCGAGCCCTCAAAAATGACCAATGGTTTGTTTTCAATGGAATTGTCTTTTCCATGAATTATTTCAATAAGGTTTGTCAAACGGTTATCACTTTTTAAAAAATCGGCCAAAAAATTAACAGTTAGTAAAGTTGGTGTTTTTTGGTTTCTTGTAAAAAAAAGTAGAAACAATTGGTATTTGCCGAAGATTTCGGGGGATTGAAGAGGTAGTTATTAAGCTGGTGCTTCCCGACCGGAAAGTAGCAGGGAGGACAGGTCACCGAACTCGCCGCGAAATTGAGAGGAAAAAGGCGCGTTTGCTAGCTCCTTCCCGAGGCTTTTCGAAGGAAAAAGCGTATTCAGGGAAAAAAGCGGCAAAAAGTAGGTTTTTAATCCAGGGGAAAAATGGTTATCTTTGCCTGGTAAGGTTTAATACAGGAAAGAATAGTCAGCTACTAGCTGTCTGTTCTTTATTTTTTTGGACCCCTGCCAAGTACGGTGGTTGCGTTAGACCTTCATGATCTCCGCCTCTTTCTTTTCGAAATGCGTATCAATCTTGGAAGTATAGGTGTCGGTGAATTTTTGAACGGTGTCTTCGGCGCGCTTTACCTCGTCCTCGGAAGCGCCCTCTTTCAGTAGCTTTTTTAGCGCGTCATTGGTATCTTTACGGACGGTTCGGATGCTAATTTTACCGTTTTCGCACTCGTTTTTAACTTGCTTCACCAGGTTTTTTCTACGTTCCTCGGTCAGCGGCGGGATGGTGAGCATAACCATCTCTCCATTATTTTGCGGATTCAGACCTAAGTCAGAGTTGATGATGGCTTTTTCCACCTCCGGAATAAGCGTTTTCTCCCAGGGCTTGATGGCCAATGTCCGGGCATCTGGAGTGGTAATGGAGGCTACCTGCTGAATGGGAGTAGGGGTACCGTAATAGGCCACCAGTATTCCGTCCAGAAAATTGGGCATCGCCTTACCCGCCCTGATTTTGACTAGTTCGGCGGCCGTGTGCTGAACAGCTTTTTCCATCAGCGATTTCGCTTCCTCTAAATACATTTGGATCTCTTCCATTGGACTTTATTGGTTTGATGTAATCAATGTTCCTACTTCCTCTCCCTGTATCAGATGCAATAAATTATCGGTCCTATTCATGTCAAAAACAATAATGGGCAGGTTGTTTTCCTGACACAGGGTAAACGCCGTCATGTCCATGACATTCAGGTTTTTTTCGTACACCTCTTGAAAGGTGATGCGGGCATAGCGGGTGGCATTTTTGTCCTTTTCCGGATCGGCGGAATATACCCCGTCCACACGTGTACCTTTTAGAACCACCTCTGCTTCGATCTCAATCGCCCGTAGACTTGCTGTCGAGTCGGTTGTAAAATAGGGATTACCGATACCTGCCCCAAATATCACGATCCTTCCTTTTTCCAAATGGCGGATTGCCCGTCTGCGGATAAATGGCTCGCAGACACTTTCTACCTTGATACCTGACATCAGCCGGGTGTACATCCCGTTTTGCTCCAGGGAACTCTGTAGGGCCATGGCGTTAATTAGGGTCGCAAGCATTCCCATGTAGTCGCCCTGAACCCGGTCAATTCCTACTTTTCCAGCCTGAACACCCCTGAAAATATTCCCTCCACCGATTACGATCGCCACTTCCACGCCCATATCGTGTACATTTTTTATCTGAGTGGCGTATTCCTGCAGACGTTTGGAGTCAATGCCGTAGCTGTTTTCACCCATTAGGGCTTCCCCGCTAAGCTTCAGGAGAATTCGTTTGTATTTCATCTGTTTATAATTTGTTTTTTAGCTGTCAGATGGAATCTCGCATACTTTATCATAATCCCACTGTGTGACGGATACGCCATGCTCGATTTCATGTTGGAATAATTTTGAGTGGTAGACCGACCTGACTATAATTGGATACCGGGCATACGTATTTTCGATTTATAGCCCGACAAATATAAATCCTTGTTTTTAGAATACTAAATCTTATTCTTAAAAATGGGTCGGGCGGTCGTTTTTTTCTGTCCTCCCCCTTCTTGAGGTGGACGGTTGGAATGGGGCTAAAACAGATCAAATCTGTGGCGGGGGAGCACGATAGGAATCAACCACATTGCTTCCGCGAACCGGTCCTGAATCGCATTTCCGTTGGGATTGCATGGGTAGTTTGATCGCTACACCGAAGGATACCCCGCAGGCATCTGCCAGAAAGTTTCGCCCTACATTCATTTTTGCGAATCCATAAGTAGTGGTTTAGTTAGTTAAAGTTCGGTCCTTTCCTTAATTTTAAGCCGCGTAAGTGCAGCCTTACTGATGTAGCTGTTTGGCAGGTAGTTCCACTCAGCAGAAGGGCTGCTGTTTTTTGGTCACAGAAACGAAATTTATTCATGCATTTAACATACAGCCAATTATTTTGCTACCTGGGCGTACTGCTTTGCCTACTTTCATGCAAACCTGCCGCGCAAACGCTGCAGGGAGAAGCGCCTCGGCCGGAACCTGTACTGGCGGAAACCGCCCCGGAAAAGCGGGTGAATCTACGCCTGCAACGGATCCGGGAAAAGGAGCAGGCCCTGCAGGGCTACAAGGCCAGTGCAACCCGTACCTTTGACCTGGTACACACGGACCTTTGGTTGGCTTTCGATTATGCCAAAAAAGCAGTGATGGGGGAAGCGCTCCTGACAGTGACTCCCTATTTTTATGAGCAGAATACATTGGTAGTGGATGCGGTGGACTTTGAAGTTCACGAAGCCGTCCTACAGGAGGGGGTGGAGCAAATCCCGCTTGCCTTTACCTACGATCAGCAAGCGCTGACACTGGTGCTGCCTAAAACGTTTAGCAAGGGGGACACGCTTCAGGTAGGGATTCGCTATACCGCTTTTCCTGAAAAGGGTAGCTCGGAAAGTAGTGCAGCATTTACGGATACCAAGGGCCTTTATTTTATAAATGCCGATTCGACCGATTCGGATAAGCCGGTTCAAATTTGGACCCAGGGAGAAACGGAATTTACCTCCAAATGGTACCCAACAATCGATCATCCCAACGAGCGACAAACCCATGATTTTCACCTTCGGGTACCGGAAGGCTACCGTAGCCTTAGCAATGGAAAACTATTGGGTAGCCTGTCCCATGGTGACGGCACCCGAACGGATCACTGGCGCATGGATATGCCCCATGCTCCCTACCTTTCCGCGGTAGTAGTTGGTGATTTTGCGGCCGTTGATGGAGGTACGGTGGATGGAATTCCCCTACGTTATTTTGTAGAGCCGAAATTCCAGGCGGGGGCCAAAAAAGTATTTGCCCATACCGGAGAGATGATGCGATTTTTTTCGGATCTCCTGGACCTACCCTTTCCCTGGCAAAAATACGATCAGGTAGTGGTTCGGGATTTTGTCTCCGGGGCCATGGAAAACACCACCTTGTCGGTATTCATGGAAGCATTGCAACTCAACGAGCGGGAAGCCCTGGATAGCGAATGGGATTACATCATCGCACACGAGTTGTTTCATCAGTGGTTTGGCAATTACGTGACGACGGAGTCCTGGGCCAACCTTACCCTAAACGAGGCCTTTGCCGACTACTCCGAATACCTGTGGATAGCGCACAAAGAGGGAACTGATCCTGCGGACATGCACCATTTTAATGCCGTGGAGCAATACCTGGATGAGGCCGAGGAGAAACAGGAGCCGCTGATTCGTTACCAGTACGAAGACAGTGAGGACCTGTTTGACAGCCACACCTACGCGAAAGGCGGGCGGGTATTACACATGCTGAGAAGGTATCTGGGCGACGAGGCTTTTTTTCAGGGCTTGCACCGCTACCTGATAGAGAATGCGCTGGGTTGTGTGGAGGTACACCAATTGCGGTTGGCTTTTGAGGCGGTATCCGGAATGGATTTGCAGTGGTTTTTTGATCAATGGTTTCTTTCCCCCGGCCATCCCGAGTTAGCGATACACTGGGATTATTCGGAGGAAGACAACGTGTTGCTAACCCTTGAGCAGCATCAGGATTTAGAGAAAACGCCCCTTTACAAGCTGCCGTTCACCGTTACCTTATACAAGGAGGGCGAACGCATCGAAAGAGAATTTGTGCTGGATCGGGCCTACCAGCAATTTGCACTGGAAAACGGGCCGGGTACGGATCTGATTCTCTTTGACGAGCGGCAGGTACTATTGGCAGAAAAAGAGCAATATAGAGGTAGGAAACTTTTGGAAAAGCAATTTGTCTACGCCCAGTCCGGCCTGTCCAGGGTAGAAGCGTTGGATAGCCTTACCTCGGACGCGCGCAATGGGGAGGATACGCGGTCCTTGCTTCAATCGGCCCTTTCGGATTCGTTTTGGGTGGTACGTGAGCTTGCCCTTCACCGAATGCTTCGCAGCGAGTCCGGTTGGGAATCAGTGCTTTCCTTGGAAAATGCGATTTTGGATCTGGCAGAAAACGATCCGAACAATGCCGTAAGGTCCGTAGCCCTGGAGGTATTGGCAGGGATTGATCCCGTAAAATTCCAGCCTCTGTTTTATCGCCTAATCAACGATTCATCCTATCAGGTGGCCGGAGCAGCGCTACGGGCATTTATGGACCTGGAAGGCGAGGCAGCCAGCAAAAAAGAATTATTTGAGCGGTTGCGGGAGGAGGAGAACATACGGATGATTGCCCCGTTGGCGGATTACCTTACCGAGAGTGCCGAGGTGGAGGGGGCTGCCTGGATGCATGATAAGCTTCAGCTTCTTACTGGTGAGTCACTCTATTATTTTATAGGGTATTACGGGGATTACTTTGCAAGTCGGTTGGATGTGGACGCAACAGAAGCGATAGCCCGGCTGGTAGCCTTGGGGCGGGAGCATCCGCAGAATTATGTGAGATTGGCGGCATTCCAGTCGCTCTTCGGATTTATCGACGAAGAAGGCGTGCTAAAACAAGCCAAATCCTTGTTTGCGGGAGAGGAGGATGAAATGGTGCGCCGCTACCAGGAATATTACCTGGAACCGTATCTGAATGGGGAGTAAATTACTGACGGTGAACAAGATACTTTTGGTCCCGTAAAAAACCGAAGATTTTTTTTTATAATATTTTGAATGTTTAGTAAAAGGGTATAATTTTGCCATCCGTTACGACAACAAAGATGGTCCGTGGAGGATAGAAACGAATAAAGTTGTTGTTTTTTGGGGGAATACCAAAGCGGCCAACTGGGACGGACTGTAAATCCGTTGACTTATGTCTTCACAGGTTCGAATCCTGTTTCCCCCACGAAAGCTTGTTCACGTTTGCTCATTGGGTAAATTCGGAATAGGGGAGCGATTCGGGTTATTGTTTTCTTAATAATAGCTTGATATTTTTGGATTCTAAAAATAAAATAGGGAATTTGGACGCCTCTAAGCGGGGACGTAGTTCAGCGAACTATTTAATTATCGAAATAAGCGGGAGTAGCTCAGTTGGTAGAGCGGCAGCCTTCCAAGCTGCAGGTCGCGGGTTCGAGCCTCGTCTCCCGCTCTATGCTTTAGTATAGGGCATAAAACTGGATGTAAAAAGCCGACGTAGCTCAGGGGTAGAGTGCTTCCTTGGTAAGGAAGAGGTCACGGGTTCAAATCCCGTCGTTGGCTCTGAACATTTCAATCATTTAAAAAAATTTAATCTTTAACTAAACAGAGGATTTTCACGCATGGCAAAAGCAACCTTTGACCGTTCCAAACCACACGTAAATATCGGTACGATTGGTCACGTCGATCATGGTAAGACTACTTTGACTGCTGCCATTACCACTGTATTGGCCAGAAAGGGTCTTTCTGAATTAAGAGACTTTGCTTCCATCGACAACGCGCCGGAAGAAAAGGAAAGGGGTATTACGATCAATACCTCACACGTAGAGTATCAAACGGAGTTAAGGCACTACGCCCACGTTGACTGTCCCGGTCACGCTGACTACGTTAAAAACATGGTTACTGGTGCTGCTCAGATGGACGGTGCAATTCTTGTAGTTGCCGCCACTGATGGTCCAATGCCTCAAACCAGAGAACACATCCTGCTTGCACGTCAGGTAGGGGTGCCGGCTTTGGTGGTATTCATGAACAAAGTAGATTTGGTGGATGATCCCGAACTACTTGAATTAGTAGAGATGGAAGTACGGGAATTGCTTTCCTTCTACGAATTTGACGGAGATAACATTCCGGTAATTGCAGGGTCTGCACTGGGTGCTCTGAATGGAGATGCCAAATGGGAAGAGACCGTAATGGAGTTGATGAACGCGGTAGACGAGCACATTCCGCTTCCTGAACGAGCGATTGACAAGGATTTCCTAATGCCGGTGGAAGATGTGTTCTCCATCACCGGTAGGGGTACTGTAGCGACGGGTCGAATCGAGCGTGGTGTTGTCAATTCCGGTGAAGGCGTTGATATCATCGGTATGGGTGCCGAGGGACTGAAGTCTACCGTGACTGGTGTGGAGATGTTCCGTAAGATCCTCGACCGTGGGGAAGCAGGTGACAACGTTGGTTTGTTGCTGAGAGGTATCGAAAAGAGCCAGATCAAACGAGGTATGATTATTTGTAAGCCTGGATCTGTAACGCCTCATGCTCACTTCAAGGCAGAAGTTTACGTTCTTTCGAAGGAAGAGGGTGGACGACATACACCTTTCTTTAACAAATACCGGCCTCAGTTCTACTTGAGAACCACGGATGTAACAGGTGAAATCAAGCTTCCCGACAATGTGGAGATGGTAATGCCAGGTGACAACGTGACCATCGAGGTGACACTGATCAATCCGGTAGCACTTGAGAAGGGGCTTCGATTTGCCATCCGAGAAGGTGGTAGAACGGTAGGTGCCGGTCAGGTAACTGAAATTTTGGACTAAGCTTGATTAGCTGATCATAGTATGAATGCGATCCTGAAATTACTCGGGATCGCATTTGTTTCTTTGGCCTTTAATCACTACTTTTGCGTTCCTTATTCGAAGTTCGCAAAAAAACGGGCGTAGTTCAATGGCAGAATAGCGGTCTCCAAAACCGTTGATGGGAGTTCGAATCTCTCCGCCCGTGCAATAAAATGTAAGTAAAACCATCGTTGACAGAGGTTGACTTCAGGGCTTTTGGACACATGTTTTGAATAAGGACCAGCTCCCAAAAATGGAGCGCCGACAATGGTTCTTTGTTAACCAATTTTACACGAATGAATGTTAAAAATTTTGTAGTAGAGTCAATTGACGAGATGAAGAATAAGGTCACCTGGCCGAAGTACGCATCCCTTCAAAACAGCGCCGTATTGGTGTTGGTGGCTTCCTTGATTTTCGCCTTGGTCATTGGGCTAATTGACCTGACCTTCGAAAACATCATGACATGGTTTTATGATTTATTCTAAAGAGAATTAAAAAACGGGATGGCAGATCACAAATGGTACGTGCTCAGGGTAGTGGCGGGTCAGGAAAAAAAGGCAAAGACTTATCTTGACAATGAAATTGCCCGTCAGAAACTCGAGGAATTCATTCCGGAAGTTTTGATACCTTCTGAGAAAGTATACGAGATGCGTAACGGCAAAAAGCGGGTTCGGGAGCGAAATTTCTTTCCTGGCTACGTTTTGGTCAATGCGGACCTCAGTCATGGAGAAGCCAATCACGTTATTACGAGCATACCGGGAGTTATCGGTTTTTTAGGGTCAAACCAAGGGGGGGCTTCCAAAACCCCTGAGCCATTACGTCAGTCAGAAATCAACCGGATTTTAGGTCGGGTTGAGGAGATTGATGAGTTTGCGGAAAAACTGGATACACCATTTATAGTTGGAGAGACCGTAAAGGTAATGGACGGTCCTTTCAGTGGATTCTCGGGTGTAATAGAGGAAGTATTTGAAGACAAGAAAAAGCTTAATGTTATGGTTAAGATATTCGGTCGGAATACTCCCGTAGAGTTAAACTTTATACAAGTAGAAAAACAAGATTAGGAAATGGCTAAAGAAATCTCTGGTTATCTGAAACTACAAGTGAAGGGTGGCCAGGCAAACCC
This sequence comes from Cyclobacterium xiamenense, assembly GCF_900109255.1. Classification (NCBI taxonomy): domain Bacteria; kingdom Pseudomonadati; phylum Bacteroidota; class Cytophagia; order Cytophagales; family Cyclobacteriaceae; genus Cyclobacterium; species Cyclobacterium xiamenense. The sequence continues at coordinate 670,930 of NZ_FNZH01000003.1, forward strand.
ATCTCCTCCAGTTGGTCCGGCCCTTGGTTCAAAAGGGTTGAACATCATGGAGTTCTGCAAGCAGTTTAACGCCAGAACTCAGGATAAAATGGGCCAGGTTCTTCCTGTACTTGTGACGATTTATTCGGACAAGTCCTTTGATTTTGTGGTAAAAACGCCACCCGCAGCAATCATGCTGTTGGAGGCAGCAAAGTTGAAGAGTGGTTCTGCTGAACCCAACAGGAAAAAGGTAGGCGCAGTGTCCTGGGATCAGGTGAAAGAAATTGCAGAAGTGAAAATGCCCGATTTGAATGCTTTTCAGGTAGAGTCTGCCATGCGAATGGTAGCCGGTACCGCTAGAAGTATGGGAATCACAGTTTCAGGAAAAGCTCCTTGGGAGGAATAATACGTAAAAAATGGCTAAGTTAACAAAAAAGAAAAAAGAAGCTCTTTCTAAATACGACCCTAGCCAACACTATTCCCTGGCAGAGGCTTCGTCGTTAGTTAAGGAAATTACAAACACCAAGTTTGATTCCTCCATAGATCTGGATATCCGGTTGGGAGTGGACCCGCGAAAGGCTGACCAAATGGTTAGAGGCGTGGTAGCACTGCCGCATGGAACAGGTAAGGAGTTAAAGGTATTGGTGCTTTGTAGTCCTGACAAAGAAGAAGAAGCCAAAGAGGCAGGAGCCGATTATGTTGGTTTAGACGAGTACATTGCAAAGATTGAAGGGGGATGGACCGACATTGATGTCATCATCACCACTCCAAATGTAATGGCGAAAGTAGGTAGATTGGGTAGGGTTTTGGGTCCGCGAGGACTGATGCCAAATCCAAAGTCCGGTACCGTTACCCTCGATGTGGGGAAGGCGGTTAAAGAAGTGAAGGCTGGTAAAATTGATTTCAAGGTCGATAAATTTGGTATCATTCACGCAAGCGTTGGAAAGGTTTCCTTTACTCCTGAAAAAATTCAGGAAAACGCCCGGGAGTTGATCCTGACTATATCCAAATTGAAACCATCTGCTGCAAAGGGTACTTATTTTAGGAGTATTCATTTATCCAGCACCATGTCTCCGGGTATCGTCATCGATAAAAGTAGTATTCAAGGTATATAATTATGACTAGAGAAGATAAAAAGACCATAATTGAAGAACTTACCGACAAACTGAAGACTACTCCGCATTTTTACATTGCCGATGCGTCGGGGTTCAGCGTGGCCCAAATTAATAGCTTCAGAAAGGTTTGTTTCGAAAAAGGACTGGAATATCGGGTGTATAAGAATACCCTGATCAAAAAAGCCCTTGAAAACCTGGAAGCTGACTATGCCGAATTTGCCGAACAAACACTGAAAGGATTTTCCGGCATCTTGTTTTCACAGGAAGTGGGTAACCTGCCGGCAAAAGTCATCCTTGATTTCCGGAAAAAACTGGGACCTAAGGAGAAACGTCCGGTGTTCAAAGGAGCCTCTGTAGACGGGGATCAATTTCTTGGAGAAGCAAATCTGGAAGTCCTGTCCAAATTGAAATCCAAAGAGGAATTGGTTGGAGAAGTCATCAGCTTGCTGCAATCTCCGGCTACCAATGTGGTATCTGCGCTTCAAAGCGGTAAAAATATTCTTGCCGGTCTGGTAAAAACCCTGGCCGAGAAAGAAGCTTAATCAAATCATTCAAATTAGTAAAAACAATCAATTTAAATATTTAATACAATGGCAGATCTTAAAGCATTCGCTGAGCAGTTAGTTAACTTGACTGTAAAAGAGGTAAATGAGTTGGCCGCAATTTTGAAAGATGAATATGGTATCGAACCCGCTGCTGCTGCCGCTACTGTAGTAGCTGGAGGTGGAGCCGCTGGCGAAGGTGCTGCTGAAGAAGAAAAAACTTCTTTTGATGTTGTCTTAAAAGCTGCAGGTGGACAAAAATTGGCAGTCGTGAAACTTGTAAAAGAATTGACAGGTTTGGGACTAAAAGAAGCCAAAGAAGTGGTAGACAGCGCTCCTAAAGCTGTAAAAGAAGGAGTAAGCAAAGAAGAAGCCGAAGCGCTTAAAAAGCAACTTGAAGAAGCCGGAGCTGAAGTCGAGCTTAAATAACATTGAATAGCCAACTCCGATTGGATTTGGTTTACCGGTAACAGACCTGACTTATCAGTCAGGTCTTTTCCTGTTTATGGACAATAAAATAATTGTACTTTTTTAAGTGCAAATTGTCCTTTGTTTATAAAAACTTTCACTAAAATTATATACTGCCTTGGCTATCCAGAATCAAACCGAAAGGAAAAGTTTCTCATCCATAAAGGTAGTCAAAGACTATCCGGATTTCTTAGATATTCAACTGCAATCCTTCAAGGATTTCTTCCAGTTGGATACCCCTGCAGAGAAAAGAAGGCAGGATGGTCTGTTCAAGGTATTTTCTGAGAATTTCCCGATCAGTGACTCCCGGGAAAACTTCACCCTTGAATTCATCGACTATACCGTAGATCCCCCAAAATACAATGTTTCCGAAAGCATCGACCGAGGGCTTACGTACTCCGTACCTCTGAAGGCGAAATTGCGGCTGCTTTGCTCCGACGAAGACAACGAGGATTTTGAAACCATCGAGCAGGAGGTATTCCTAGGTAATCTTCCCTACATGACCGAGAAGGGGTCCTTCGTCATCAACGGTGCCGAAAGGGTCATTGTCTCCCAACTGCACCGGTCTCCTGGTGTCTTCTTTGCCCAAAGTAAACATACCAACGGTACCAAACTGTATTCTGCCCGGATCATTCCTTTCAAGGGATCCTGGATCGAATTTGCGACCGATATCAATAACGTGATGTACGCCTATATTGACCGGAAAAAGAAGTTTCCGGTAACAACCCTGTTGCGGGCGATTGGCTATGGATCGGATAAGCAAATTTTGGATTTGTTCGGACTTTCGGAGGAAGTGGAGTCCAACAAATCAACGCTGAAGAAAATTATTGGCAGAAAACTGGCAGCCCGCGTATTGCGGACCTGGGTGGAGGATTTTGTCGACGAAGATACCGGGGAAGTGGTGTCCATCGACCGAAACGAAGTGTTGCTCGAAAGGGACAGTATTCTTACAGACGAAGACATTGATCTGATCCTTGAATCCGGCACGAAAAGCGTAATCCTACACCGGGAAGACGTAAACATTGCCGACTATTCGATCATCTACAATACCCTTCAGAAAGATAATTCCAACTCCGAAAAGGAGGCGGTAGAGGTGATTTACCGGCAGCTGAGAAATACCGAAGCACCGGATGAAGCCACCGCAAGAGAGGTCATTCACGGCCTTTTCTTCTCTGACAAGCGGTACGACCTGGGAGAAGTAGGCCGGTACCGAATCAACAAGAAGTTAGGGCTCAACATCGATGCCGATAAGATCGTGTTGACTACCGAGGACATTATTTCGATTGTAAAATACCTGATCGGCTTGATCAATTCGAAAGCAGTAGTAGACGATATTGATCACCTGAGCAACCGCCGGGTACGAACGGTGGGCGAGCAGCTCTACAGTCAATTCGGGGTAGGACTTGCCCGAATGGCCCGCACCATACGCGAGCGGATGAATGTACGGGACAACGAAGATTTCAAGCCGGTTGATCTGATTAATGCCAGGACCTTGTCTTCGGTAATTAATTCCTTTTTTGGCACCAACCAGTTGAGCCAGTTTATGGACCAAACCAACCCCCTCGCCGAACTTACCCACAAGCGTAGGTTGTCGGCTTTGGGTCCGGGTGGACTATCCAGGGAGCGTGCCGGATTTGAGGTTCGGGATGTTCACTACACCCATTACGGGCGTTTGTGTACGATCGAGACTCCTGAAGGTCCAAATATTGGATTGATATCTTCTCTCTGTGTGCATGCAAAGGTGAACAGCATGGGCTTTCTCGAAACACCTTACCGAAAAGTAAGCGAGGGAAAAGTGAGTATGAATGTGGAAGACATTGTATTCCTTACGGCCGAAGAAGAAGATGATAACAACATTGCCCAGGCCAATGCACCTTTGGATGAAAAAGGGAATTTTGTTAACGATAAGGTAAAAGCCAGATTTGAGGGTGATTTCCCTGTATTGGAACCCAAAGAGATTTCCTACATGGACGTTGCGCCCAACCAGATTGTTTCTGTGGCGGCTTCGTTGATTCCGTTTCTGGAGCATGACGATGCCAACCGGGCACTCATGGGCTCGAACATGCAGCGCCAGGCGGTTCCTCTTTTGAAGGCGGAAGCGCCAATCGTTGGTACGGGACTCGAAGGCAAGGCCGCGATCGATTCACGTTCCCTTATTTTGGCAGAAGCGGATGGCGTAGTCGACTATGTGGACGCCGAAAAAATCGTATTAAAATACGAACTGTCCAGCGACGAACTGTTGGTCAATTTTAGTGACGAATACAAGACATACGATCTGATTAAGTTCAGAAGGACGAACCAGGACACTACCATCAACCTGACTCCCATCGTTTTGAAGGGACAGAAAGTAGTGAAAGGTCAGGTGCTGGTCGAAGGGTATTCTACCAATAAAGGAGAACTGGCCTTGGGTAAAAACCTGCTGGTGGCCTACATGCCTTGGCAGGGATACAACTTCGAGGATGCCATTGTAATTTCCGAGCGGGTGGTACGGGAGGATATATTTACCTCCATTCACATCGAAGAGTTTCAGCTGGAGGTTCGGGATACCAAACGAGGGGAGGAAGAACTAACCTCTGAAATTCCGAATGTATCCGAAGACGCGGTCAAAAACCTCGACGAAAACGGGATTATCCGCGTTGGATCGGAGATCAAAGAAGGCGACATCATCATCGGTAAAATTACTCCAAAGGGTGAGACGGATCCGACTCCGGAAGAGAAGCTGCTACGGGCGATCTTTGGTGATAAGGCTGGTGATGTAAAAGATGCTTCCTTGAAAGCCTCTCCCTCCTTGAACGGAGTGGTGATTGAGACCAAATTGTTTTCCAGACCGAAAAAAGACAAGGATCTCCGGGCCAAGGCCAAAGCTGAGGTAGAGCGCTTGAAGCAAAAGTACAGCAAGGATTTGTTGGCTGTTCGTGCCAAGATGATTGAGAAACTCGTTCAGATCCTGGAAGGGAAAGTTTCGAACGGCGTGCGCCATAAATTTGGAGATGAGATCATCAGCAAAGGCGTCAAGTTTAACTACCAAAACATCGAGAATAACCTGTTTCCAGCCAAAAACCCGTATCGTGACGAGAGCAACTACAATGTAGCGGAGGAGGTTAACCTGATATCCGATATTATTTTGGATGATTGGACTGACGACGAGCACGTAAACCTTTTGGTGCAGAAACTGGTGAAGAACTACACGAACACGCGTAACGAGATTTCCGGAATTTTCAAACGGGATAAATTCACGCTGGAAGTTGGGGACGAGTTGCCCGCAGGTATCGTTCAGCTGGCCAAGGTTTACGTTGCCAAGAAGCGAAAGCTAAAAGTGGGGGATAAAATGGCCGGTCGGCATGGTAACAAAGGCATCGTGGCCCGAATTGTTCGGGATGAGGACATGCCTTTCCTGGAAGACGGCTCTCCCATGGACATCGTGTTGAATCCGCTTGGCGTACCATCGCGAATGAACATTGGTCAGATTTTTGAAACCGTATTGGCTTGGGCTGGCAGGACGTTGGGTAAGACCTACGCCACGCCGATCTTTGATGGGGCGACCACGGAGGAAGTTGCGGCGGAACTTGAGAAGGCAGGTCTTCCCTCTTTCGGGAGAACGTACCTGTACGATGGATTGACGGGTAAGAAGTTTGACCAACCGGTGACGGTAGGAATTTCCTACATGTTGAAGTTGGGTCACCTCGTGGACGACAAGATGCATGCACGTTCCATTGGACCGTATTCGTTGATTACCCAACAGCCCTTGGGCGGAAAGGCCCAATTTGGCGGTCAGCGTTTTGGAGAAATGGAAGTATGGGCCTTGGAGGCTTTCGGTGCGTCACACGTATTGCGGGAGATCCTGACAGTGAAGTCGGATGATGTCATCGGGCGGGCCAAAGCCTATGAATCCATTGTAAAGGGCGAAAATTTGCCAAAAGCAAATATCCCTGAGTCGTTTAACGTACTGGTACACGAACTCCGGGGACTTGCATTGGAAATTACGCTTGACTAACTTAGAAACCATTAGGCCTTTCGGGGTCTTCAACTACACACAAAAACTATGGCGTTCAGAAAAAATAAGAAACTAAACAACGACTTTTCCAGAGTCACCATAAGTTTGGCTTCTCCGGAGTCCATTTTGGACAGTTCGCATGGGGAAGTTACGCAGCCGGAAACCATCAACTACCGGACGTATAAGCCTGAGATGGGCGGGTTGTTTTGCGAGCGGATATTTGGTCCGGTCAAGGACTGGGAATGTCATTGTGGAAAATACAAGCGCATACGATACAAGGGGATTATTTGTGACCGTTGTGGAGTGGAAGTGACAGAAAAGAAGGTACGAAGGGAGCGGATGGGACACATCGAACTGGTGGTTCCCGTTGCACATATCTGGTACTTCAAGTCCTTACCCAATAAGATTGGTTACCTGTTGGGATTGCCTACAAAAAAATTGGATCAAATCGTCTATTACGAGCGATACGTCGTGATACAGGCTGGAGCGAAGGCAGACGATGGCCTGCAATACCTGGATTTTTTGACCGAAGACGAGTACCTGGATATCATGGACAAGCTTCCGAAAGAAAACCAAATGCTGGATGATGACGATCCCAATAAATTCATCGCCAAAATGGGTGCGGAGGCATTGGAGATGCTCCTCGCCAGATTGGATTTGGATGACCTGTCTTACAGCCTGCGGCATCAGGCAGCTACCGATACTTCCCAACAGCGAAAGGCAGAGGCCTTGAAGCGGTTGAAAGTAGTCGAAGCGTTTCGGGATGCCCGAACCAGAATCGAAAACCGACCCGAATGGATGGTTGTGCGGATGGTTCCGGTAATTCCACCCGAACTTCGCCCGCTGGTTCCTCTGGACGGAGGGAGATTTGCTACCTCGGATCTGAACGACCTTTACCGCCGTGTAATCATACGAAACAATCGTCTGAAGCGCTTGATCGACATAAAAGCGCCCGAAGTCATTCTTAGAAACGAAAAAAGAATGCTTCAGGAGGCGGTGGATTCCCTGTTCGACAATTCCCGAAAGGTGAATGCCGTACGTTCGGATGGTAATCGAGCCTTGAAATCCCTTTCCGACATGTTGAAAGGAAAGCAGGGACGTTTCCGTCAAAACCTGCTGGGTAAACGAGTGGATTATTCCGGTCGTTCCGTGATCGTGGTAGGTCCGGAACTGAAATTGCACGAATGCGGTCTTCCGAAGAACATGGCAGCCGAGCTTTTCAAGCCTTTTATTATTCGAAAACTTATCGAAAGAGGCATCGTAAAGACGGTGAAGTCCGCAAAGAAAATCGTGGACAGAAAAGATCCGGTAGTATGGGATATCCTGGAAAATGTACTGAAAGGGCACCCGGTATTACTGAACCGTGCACCGACCCTGCACCGATTGGGAATTCAGGCATTTCAACCCAAGTTGATTGAAGGCAAAGCGATTCAGTTGCACCCCTTGGTGTGTACCGCCTTTAATGCGGATTTTGATGGGGATCAGATGGCGGTTCACGTGCCATTGGGACACGAAGCAATTCTGGAGGCATCTACCCTGATGCTCTCCTCTCATAACATCCTTAACCCGGCAAATGGAGCACCTATTACCGTTCCTTCTCAGGACATGGTATTGGGATTGTACTACGTGACCAAAGGGATGAAATCCACGGAAGAAAATCCGGTGGAAGGAGAGGGCATGACGTTCTATGGACAGGAGGAAGTCCTCATCGCACTGAATGAGGGGGCCATTTCCAAGCATGCGCATGTAAAATGTAAAGTAAAAGTAAGAAACGAAGACGGTTCACTTTCCGAGAAAATCGTCGATACGGTGGCTGGCAGGCTTATTTTTAATCAGTTTGTGCCCGAGCAGGTTGGTTTTGTCAACGAATTGTTGACGAAAAAGAAGTTGCAGCAGATCATCGCGGAGGTCGTGAAGATTTGCGGTATCGCCCGCTCCGCTCAGTTTTTGGACGACATTAAGCACTTGGGATTCCAGATGGCCTACCAGGGCGGATTGTCCATGGGACTGGACGATGTGATTATTCCGGAAGACAAAGAACCGCTGATCGAAAAAGCGAAAAGTGAAGTCGATCAGGTATGGAACAACTACCTGATGGGCTTAATCACCGACAACGAACGGTACAATCAGGTAATCGATATCTGGACCCGAACCAACTCTAACCTGACCAATATTCTGATGCGTCAGATGGAAGAGGACAATCAGGGATTCAATGCCATTTATATGATGATGCACTCCGGAGCCCGGGGTTCCAGAGAGCAGATTCGTCAGTTGGGAGGCATGAGGGGCTTGATGGCCAAGCCGCAGAAAAACCTTCAGGGATCTGTTGGAGAAATCATCGAGAACCCCATTCTGTCCAACTTTAAAGAAGGATTGGATGTATTGGAATACTTTATTTCTACGCACGGAGCCAGAAAGGGTCTGGCGGATACCGCACTAAAAACAGCCGATGCCGGGTACCTTACCCGGCGATTGGTGGACGTGGCACAGGACATGATTATCTCGGAAGAGGATTGTGGAACCCTAAGGGGGCTGGTTGTTCAGGCTCTGAAAGACAACGACGAAATCGTTGAGCCGCTGTCCGAGCGCGTCGTGGGTAGGATTGCGGTGCACGACGTGATCGACCCAATTTCCGACGAAGTGATCATCGAATCCGGTGAGGAGATTACGGACATCGTGGCCAAAGCCATTGATGACTCCGCAGTAGAAGAAATCGAGATCAGATCCGTACTTACCTGCGAAACCCGTAGGGGGGTATGTTCCAAATGCTACGGACGCAACCTGGCAACCGGCAAGCAAGTACAAGTAGGCGAGTCGGTAGGCGTGATCGCTGCCCAGTCCATTGGAGAGCCCGGGACGCAGTTGACGCTACGAACCTTCCACGTGGGAGGTACCGCTTCAAATATTTCCGTAGAAGCCAGCATCAACTCCAAGTTTGACGGTGTGGTGGAATTTGAGGAAGAATTGCGTTGGATTAAGACCACTAATAAGGATGGGGACGAAGTTTCCATCGTGATGGGAAGGTCCGGAGAGATCAAAGTGAACGACGTAAAGTCTGGAAAAACACTGGTCTCCAACCACGTTCCATACGGAGCAATCCTGAACGTAACGGACGGTCAAAAAATCGCTAAAGGCGAATCCCTGTGTACATGGGATCCGTACAATGCGGTAATTTTGTCGGAGTTCGACGGGAAAGTCGATTTTGAAGCCATCATTGAAGGAATTACCTACAAAGAGGTGGCAGATGATCAGACCGGATACCGGGAAAAGGTAATCATTGATACCAAGGATAAGACCAAAAACCCGGCGGTGGTAGTTGCGCATGGCGAGGAGTCCAAGTCGTACAACATTCCAGTGGGAGCCCACCTTTCGGTGGAGAAGGGCGAAGACGTGAAAGCCGGTCAGATTTTGGTAAAAATCCCTCGGTCTGTGGGTAAAACCCGGGACATTACCGGTGGTTTGCCACGAGTTACGGAATTGTTTGAAGCGAGAAACCCTTCCAATCCGGCAGTGGTCTCTGAAATAGACGGTGTAGTGATTTACGGTGGTATCAAGCGGGGTAACCGGGAGATTTTTATTGAATCCAGAGATGGGGTGAAGAAGCGCTACATGGTTTCTCTTTCCAAGCACATTTTGGTTCAGGAAAACGACTTTATCCGCGCAGGAGAACCCCTGTCGGATGGGGCCATCACCCCCAACGATATCCTATCGATCAAAGGGCCTACAGCGGTACAGGAGTACCTGGTCAACGAGATTCAGGAGGTATACCGATTGCAGGGCGTGAAAATCAATGATAAGCACATCGAGGTGATCGTCAGTCAGATGATGCAGAAAGTAGAAATACTGGACGCAGGTGACACGGGATTTTTGCAAAATCAGATTGTGGACAAATGGGCGTTCCGTGAGGAAAACGACATGATTCTGGATAAGAAAGTTGTCATGGATGCGGGTGACTCTGCTACCCTGAAACCGGGAATGATCATCACGGCCAGAAGGCTGCGGGACGAGAACTCCAGTCTGAAGCGGAAGGACATGAAACTGGTTCAGGTGCGGGATGCACAGACTGCGGTATCACAGCCTACCCTACAGGGAATAACCGCTTCCTCCTTGGGAACAGAGAGCTTTATCTCTGCGGCGTCTTTTCAGGAAACCACCAAGGTATTGAGCGAAGCAGCCATTCGTGGCAAGCGAGACGAACTGTTGGGACTGAAGGAAAACGTGATCGTGGGTCATTTGATTCCCGCCGGAACGGGTCAACGTAAGTTTAATAACTTGATCGTAGGATCGAAAGAAGAATACGAACTACTGACGGCTGAGAAAGAAAACAGCACTAAAAAAGTTCGTGAAACGATAAAATAAGGAGATAGCTTGCAAAAAAGGGTCTGCACAATGCGGCAGGCCCTTTTTTATTCAAACACTGGTAACTCATGGAAGACGACACTACACCTGATAACGAGCAGCAACAGCAGATCAACGTGGAATTGAGCGACGAGGTGGCTGAGGGGATCTATTCCAACCTGGCCATGATCGCCCATTCCAACTCTGAATTTGTTGTCGATTTTATCCGCTTAATGCCGGGTATTCCCAAGGCCAAGGTAAAAGCAAGGATCATCATGACGCCCGACCATGCCAAGCGTTTGTTGCTGGCATTAAAAGACAATATTGAGAAGTATGAAAAAGCTTTTGGGAAAATTGAAGGTGGTAGCGATGCCCCTAGGTTTCCTTTGAATTTTGGTGGTACCCTGGGCGAAGCCTGATGGCTTTTCTGTAAACGTGCGAGGCGGGGAACAGGAGCCAATGTACGATTCACCGAAAGCTAAAATATAAGTCCTTAATTTTGTTTGTTTTATTGATTTGTTTACCTTTGCAATCCGAAATTTATAAGTTTAAAAGCAGAATAATTAATTTATCTATTAATGCCTACTATACAACAGTTAGTTAGAAAAGGTAGAACCACTCTAGAGAGTAAGTCCAAGTCAAGAGCCTTGGATGCCTGTCCTCAGAGGAGGGGTGTGTGCACCAGGGTGTACACCACCACGCCGAAAAAGCCTAATTCTGCCATGAGAAAGGTAGCCAGGGTTCGATTGACCAACGGGAAAGAGGTCAATGCGTACATTCCAGGAGAAGGTCACAACCTGCAGGAGCACTCCATCGTGTTAATCCGGGGTGGACGGGTGAAGGATTTGCCAGGGGTACGGTACCACATCATTCGTGGAGCCTTGGATACTGCCGGGGTGAAAGACCGAAAGCAGGGTCGTTCCAAGTACGGAGCGAAGCGTCCAAAGGCCGCCAAAAAGTAATTATTTAATCCGAGAATAAAATGAGAAAAGCGAAACCAAAAAAGAGGTATATTCTTCCTGATCCCAAATTCAATGACACGTTGGTCACAAGGTTTGTCAATTGTTTGATGGTGGATGGTAAGAAAAGTATTGCCTACCGAATCTTCTACGATGCCATAGAAAAGGTAGAGGAAAAAGTAGGTGAGAATGGTCTTGAGGTTTGGAAAAAAGCGCTTAACAATATTACTCCCGCTGTAGAGGTGAAGAGTCGTAGGGTTGGGGGTGCAACTTTCCAGGTACCTTTGGAAGTAAGACCAGAACGGAAAATTTCCCTGGGTATCAAGTGGATGATCACTTTTGCCAGAAAGAGGGGCGAGAAAACCATGATGGATCGATTGGCGGGAGAGATTATTTCTGCATCCAAAGGTGAAGGAGCTGCGGTAAAGAAAAAGGATGACACGCATAGAATGGCAGAGGCCAATAAAGCATTCTCGCATTTTAGATTTTAATAGATAATGGCAAAAAAAGACTTAAAGTATTTAAGAAACATCGGTATCATGGCTCACATTGACGCCGGAAAGACGACCACTTCCGAGCGTATTTTGTATTACACCGGCTTGTCACACAAGATTGGTGAAGTACACGATGGAGCGGCTACCATGGACTGGATGGAGCAGGAGCAGGAAAGAGGCATCACCATTACCTCTGCCGCCACTACTACCAAGTGGAAGTACCCGACTGTTCAAGGAGTTGCCAACGACGATACCAAAGACTATCAGATCAACCTGATCGATACGCCCGGTCACGTGGATTTTACCGTAGAGGTAGAACGATCGCTTCGGGTGTTGGATGGTGCGGTGGCCTTATTCTGTGCCGTATCTGGTGTGGAGCCACAATCTGAAACCGTCTGGAGACAAGCCGATAAATACCACGTGCCAAGAATTTGTTTTGTCAACAAAATGGATCGGGCAGGAGCAGACTTTTTTAATGCTGTCGCCGAAATAAAAGAGAAATTGGGTGCCAATCCGGTGCCCCTTCAGATTCCGATTGGAGCTGAAGAAACGTTTAAAGGCGTGGTCGATCTGATTACCAATCAGGCAGTAGTCTGGAATGAAGAAGATCAGGGCATGACCTACAAGGTGATTGAGATTCCCGAAGATCTGAAAGAGACTGTTGCGGAATATCGGCAAAGCCTAATTGAGCAAGTTGCTTCGTATGACGAGGCCTTGATGGAAAAGTTCTTTGAGGATGAGAACTCCATCACAAAGGAAGAAATGATGGCGGCCATCCGTAAAGCCGTAATCAACATGGATTTTTCTCCGGTACTCTGTGGTTCGGCGTTTAAAAACAAAGGAGTGCAGGCCCTGTTGGATGCCGTTATTGCGTACTTGCCTTGTCCGTTAGATTTGCCGCCTGTCAAAGGTACCAATCCGGATACCGAAGAGCCAGTAGTACGCCACCCGGATAGCGACGACCATTTTGCTGCTCTGGCGTTTAAAATTGCTACAGATCCGTTTGTAGGGCGTCTGGCCTTTATGCGGGTGTATTCCGGCAAACTGGAGGCTGGTTCGTATGTGTTCAACACCCGGACCGACAAAAAAGAACGTATTTCCCGATTGCTTCAAATGCACTCCAACAAGCAAAATCCCATCGATCGCGTAGAAGCGGGAGATATTTGCGCCGGTGTTGGGTTCAAGGACATTAAGACAGGGGATACGCTTTGCGATGAAAAGCATAAGGTGGTACTCGAAGAGATGACGTTCCCAGAGCCGGTAATCGGCTATGCCATTGAGGCCAAGACACAGGCCGATGTGGATAAATTGGGAATGGCTATTTCCAAATTGGTAGAGGAAGATCCTACACTGCATGTAAATACCGACCACGAAACTGGTCAGGTTATCTTGCGAGGCATGGGCGAACTTCACCTTGAAATCATTATTGATCGCTTAAAGCGGGAGTTCAAAGTTGAAATCAATCAAGGTGCACCGCAGGTGGCCTACAAGGAAGCATTGTTTGCCAGTGTTGAGCACAAGGAAGTATACAAGAAACAAACCGGTGGTAAAGGTAAATTTGCCGATATTGTTTTTGAGATTGGTCCAAGAGAGCCAGAACCAGAAACCAATGAAATCAAGCAAGGGTTGGATTTTGTGAATGGCATTGTGGGTGGTGTGATCCCGAAGGAATTTATCCCAGCCATTCAAAAGGGTTTTGCAGAAGCGATGAAAAACGGTCCATTGGCCGGTTATCCCATCGAGTCGATGAAGGTAAGGTTGTTTCATGGATCTTTCCACGACGTGGATTCGGATTCCCTTTCTTTTGAGATGGCCGCGAGGATTGGTTTCAAGGAGGCTGCAAAGAAATGTAAGCCGCAGTTATTGGAGCCCATTATGGCAGTAGAGGTCGTTTCTCCCGATGAGTACACAGGACCCGTTACCGGCGACCTTAACCGTAGAAGAGGTCTAATGAAGGGAATGGATACAAAAGGTGCAGCCACGGTAATCAAAGCTTCCGTGCCTTTATCTGAGCTGTTTGGGTATGTTACCGATTTAAGGACCATATCTTCCGGGCGGGCATCTGCTTCCCTTACATTTTCCCACTACGATCCTGTACCAACCAATATTGCTGAAGGCATCATTGCCAAAGTAAAAGGAGAGAAGGCTTAAATCAATCGAAAATGAATCAGAAAATCAGAATAAAATTAAAGTCATACGATCACAGTCTGGTGGATAAGTCATCGGAGAAGATTGTGAAAGCTGTAAAATCCACAGGTGCCGTGGTAGTAGGACCAATTCCGCTACCTACGAAGAAAGAGAAGTTCACCGTGTTAAAGTCCCCCCATGTCAACAAGAAGGCCCGGGAGCAATTTCAGCTGTGCACGTACAAGCGACTTGTAGATATTTACTCCAATAGTTCCAAAACGGTGGATGCTTTAATGAAAATTGAGCTTCCTAGCGGTGTGGATGTAGAGATCAAGGTCTGACCTGATCGGAAGCGAGCTAAAAATAAGCCCGTGCCAGTATTGGTACGGGCTTTTTAGGTCCCCGGTAATTGGTCCGGCCGGACTTACGGAAAATATTCTCTTGCAGAATGCTTTTGAGGTAGCTAATTGTTTGAAAATATTCAGGTTGCGGTTTGCAAGCTGGAATTAAATTACTAACTTTGCAATCCTTTAAAAGGGCACAGGTGTGTAAATGCTTGTGTATCATCGTATATTATATATCCAAAGATGTCTGGAATTATAGGTAAGAAAATCGGAATGACTAGTATTTTTAGTGCCGATGGACGTAATGTCGCATGCACGTTAATAGAAGCTGGTCCTTGCGTAGTGACGCAAGTAAAAAATGTAGAAACAGACGGGTACAACGCTGTACAATTGGCATATGGGGAGCGTAAGGAAAAGAATACGCCTAAGCCGTTGATTGGCCATTTCAAAAAGGCTGGCACCACGCCAAAGCAGAAAGTTGTTGAATTCAGGGATTTCAGAGTGGAATTCGAAGGACAGGTAGACATGGGTAAAACCGTGATCTCCGATCAGGTTTTTGTGGAAGGAGATTTCGTGGATGCCATCGGAACCTCCAAGGGAAAAGGATTTCAGGGTGTAGTAAAGCGGCACGGCTTTGGTGGTGTTGGTGGAGCTACACACGGTCAGCACAACCGGGCACGTCATCCAGGTTCCATCGGTGCCTGCTCCTGGCCTTCCAGGGTATTTAAGGGCATGCGAATGGCCGGAAGAACCGGAGGCAACAGGGTTAAGGTACTTAATTTACGTGTGCTGAAAATTTACCCTGAAAAGAACCTGCTTTTAGTAAGCGGGTCCATTCCGGGAGCCAAAAATTCTTTTGTGATTCTAGAGAAGTAAGAAGATGGAATTAGCAATATTAAAACAAACCGGTGAAGATACCGGACGGAAAATCACGCTCTCTGAGGATATTTTTGCTCTGGAGCCGAATGATCATGCGATTTACCTGGATGTCAAACAATACCTGGCAAACAAAAGACAGGGAACGCATAAGTCGAAGGAAAGAGCGGAGATTTCCGGTTCTACCAAGAAGATTAAGAAACAAAAAGGTACCGGTGGGGCTCGTGCAGGTTCTATCAAATCTCCCGTTTTCAGGGGAGGAGGTAGGGTATTCGGCCCGAAACCCCGGGATTATTCCTTTAAGTTAAATAAAAAGTTAAAACAGGTCGCCAGAAAATCAGCGCTTTCCTACAAAGCAAAGGAAAATGGGCTGTTGGTACTGGAAGACCCGGTTTTTGACGCGCCACGCACCAAAGATTACATCAGTCTGCTTACCAACCTGTCCTTGCTGGGAAAGAAAACGCTACTGGTGGTGGCCGAAAACAACAAGAATTTGTACCTGTCCTCCAGGAATTTGCAGAAAACCAAGGTCAGAATGGTGGACGAGTTGAACACCTATGAGCTGTTAGATGCAGATAGTTTGGTCCTTTGTGAAGGTGCAGTGAGTAAATTAGAAACCCTTTTATCGAAGTAAAATCATGGATATATTAAAAAGACCTTTGATTACGGAAAAGATCTCTGCCATGAACGAACGTGGGGTCTATGGTTTTGTAGTGGAAAAAACTGCTAAAAAGCCGCAGATCAAAGCCGCCGTGGAAAAAATGTACGGGGTGAAGGTAGTGGACGTGCGCACCATGCGCTACGCGGCCAAGAAAAAGACCAGGTACACCAAATCCAAAATCGTGTCCGGGTACACCAACACGTTTAAGAAAGCAATGGTACAGGTAGCAGAAGGTGAAATCATTGATTTTTACGGAGAAATTTAATTGAATCAAAGCAATGGCAGTTAAGAAATTAAAACCTGTAACCCCCGGTACCCGATTTAGAGTAGCTCCTTCTTTCGATGAGATTACAAAATCAACCCCGGAGAAGAGCCTTTTGGCTCCTTTGAAGAAGTCCGGTGGCAGGAACCATACCGGTAAGATGACCTCCAGGTACATTGGAGGTGGACATAAGAGAAAACTAAGGATCGTTGACTTTAAGCGGGAGAAAGAAGGGATCCCAGCCGTGGTAAAGAGCATTGAGTACGATCCAAACCGAACCGCCCGAATCGCCTTGTTGTACTACGCAGACGGCGCGAAGGCCTACATGCTTGCGCCCGAAGGTCTTGAGGTAGGTCAGACCGTATCTTGTGGGGAAAAGGCTGCGCCCGAAGTGGGGAATACACTGTTTTTAAAGAATATCCCCCTGGGTACCATCATTCACAATATTGAGTTGAAGCCTGGAAAAGGTGGTGCGATGGCGCGAAGTGCAGGTGGCTACGCCCAGTTGTTGGCCAGGGAAGGAAAGTACGTAACGGTAAAACTTCCCTCCGGTGAGATGCGCATGGTGTTGAGTACCTGCAAAGCGACGATTGGAACCGTATCCAACGGAGATCATATGAACGTGGTACTTGGAAAAGCAGGTCGAAAGAGATGGTTGGGAAGAAGACCGAGAACCAGAGGTGTGGCCATGAACCCTGTTGATCACCCGATGGGTGGTGGGGAAGGCCGTTCTTCGGGAGGGCATCCTCGTTCCAGAACTGGCTTGTTGGCGAAGGGTAAAAAGACCCGTTCGCGCAAGAAGTATTCCAATAAATTTATCATAAGCAGAAGATCTAAGTAACATGGCACGTTCGTTAAAAAAAGGCCCGTATATAGAGCATCATTTGGCAAAGAAGGTGGACGTCATGAATGAGTCCGGAAAGAAATCCGTGATCAAGACCTGGTCAAGGCGGTCCATGATATCACCGGATTTTGTTGGGCATACCTTTGCAGTGCATAACGGAAATAAATTTATTCCAGTTTTTGTTACCGACAATATGGTGGGCCACAAGCTGGGGGAATTTGCACCTACACGAAATTTCCGTGGACACATCGCCAAAAAAGATAAAGGAAAGAGATAATCATGGAAGCAATAGCAAAATTAAAAAATGTTCCAACCTCTCCGAGGAAAATGCGTTTGGTTGCAGATCTGGTCAGAGGGAAGAAAGTAGGTCACGCCTTAAGTATCCTTAAGTTTACGCCCAACCATGGTGCCATCAGGCTTGAAAAGCTGTTGTTGTCAGCGATCGCAAACTGGCAGGCTAAAAATCCAGATGAGAAACTGGAAGATGCGGAGCTGTATGTGAAGACGATTGCTGTGGATAGCGGCAGGATGTTGAAAAGGCTACGACCTGCACCCCAGGGAAGAGCCCACCGAATCCGCAAAAGATCAAATCATGTAACGTTAGTTGTGGACTCCTATGAAGGAGGCGTTACCGCTGAAAGTGTTGAATCAAATGAAAATGAAGACTAGAATATGGGACAAAAAGTTAACCCAATTGGTTTAAGGCTTGGTATCATAAAGGGGTGGGACTCTAACTGGTATGGTGGACGTGATTTCGCCGAGAAGCTTTACGAAGACCAGAATATCAGAAATTATGTATTTGCCAGGATTCCCAAGGGAGGTATTTCCAAGGTTATCATCGAGCGTACCCTCAAGCGGATTACCCTGACCATTCAGACGGCTCGTCCTGGAGTAGTTATCGGTAAAGGTGGTTCTGAGGTTGATAAATTGAGAGAAGAGCTGAAGAAGCTTACCAATAAGGATGTTCAGATCAACATATTTGAGATCAAACGTCCGGAGTTGGATGCCAAGTTGGTGGGAGAATCTATTGCCCAGCAATTGGAGGCGCGGATTTCTTTTCGAAGGGCGATGAAACAGTCGATTGCTGCCACCATGCGCGTAGGTGCAGAAGGCATCAAGGTGAAGCTCTCCGGGAGACTGGGAGGAGCTGAGATGGCCAGATCCGAGATGTACAAGGAGGGTAGAATTCCCCTGCACACCATTCGTGCAGATGTGGATTATGCCATTTCTGAGGCGCAAACGGTATATGGGAAAATCGGTATTAAAGTATGGATCTTCAAGGGTGAGGTGTACGGCAAACGAGATCTTTCTCCAAATTTGAGTTCCGCTAGCGATGCTAAGGGCAATGCGCCAGCTGGAAACAGACGTAGGAGAGAGGGTGGTGGCCCCAAGAGAAGAAAAAGAAATAATTAAACATCTTTAACTGAGCGATCATGTTACAGCCAAGAAGAACGAAATTTAGAAAAATGCATAAAGGGAGGATCAAGGGGATTGCCCAAAGAGGCCACACGTTGGCTTTTGGCAACTTCGGCATCAAATCCCTTGAGCCTGGATGGATCACTTCGAGACAGATAGAAGCGGCCCGTATTGCCATGACGCGAGCCATGAAGCGGGAAGGACAGGTTTGGATTCGAATTTTTCCAGATAAACCCATTACCAAGAAGCCTGCAGAGGTACGAATGGGAAAAGGTAAAGGAGCGCCCGAATATTGGGTAGCGGTGATTAAGCCGGGGACGATCCTTTTTGAAGCAACGGGAGTTTCGGTGGAAGTAGCGCAAGAAGCGTTGCGACTGGCCCAACAAAAGCTACCGGTAAGCACAAAGTTTGTCGTACGTAGAGATTACGCTGGATCATAAGATGATGAAAAATTCCGAAATCAACGCTCTGACGGAGAGCGAAATCACAGAGCGCATTGCCGCAGAAAAGGAGAACCTGACAAAATTACGTTTTGCTCACGCGATATCTCCGATAGAGAATCCAAATAGAATTAGAGAATCAAGACGTTTGGTTGCGAGGTTGCATACTTTTTTACGAGCCAAACAACTAGCTAAATAAGAAACACAATGGCTACAATAGAAAGAAACCTTCGTAAAGAAAGAATCGGTAAGGTGGTTAGCAACAAGATGGACAAGTCCATCACCGTAGCTGTGGAGCGGAGAGTAAAACATCCTATTTACGGTAAATTTGTTGGGAAAACCACCAAATTCACTGCTCATGACGAAAACAACGAATGCAACCCGGGAGACCTGGTGCGCATCAGTGAAACGCGTCCGCTGAGTAAAAATAAACGTTGGAGATTGGTAGAAATAATTGAAAGGGCTTTATAAATCATGATACAGCAGGAATCCAGATTAAGTGTAGCGGACAATTCAGGCGCCAAAGAAGTGCTTGTCATTCGCGTATTGGGTGGTACCAAAAGAAGGTACGCCTCTATTGGAGACAAGGTTGTGGTCACGGTAAAATCGGCCCTCTCATCCAGTAATATGAAAAAAGGTACCGTTTCAAAAGCGGTGATCGTGCGGACGCGAAAAGAAGTCCGAAGAAAAGACGGGTCCTATATCCGGTTTGAAGACAACGCTGCCGTGCTCCTCAATAACAACGACGAACCCAGGGGGACCCGTATTTTCGGTCCCGTCGCCAGGGAACTCAGGGAGAAGCAGTTTATGAAAATTGTATCTTTGGCCCCCGAAGTATTGTAAACATGGAAAGAAAATTCAATAAGCAACCAAAATTGCACATCAAATCCGGAGATACCGTTTTGATCATCGCCGGAGATGAAAAAGGCAAAAAAGGTAAAATCCTTTCTGTCGATCAGGCCAAACGAAGGGCCATAGTGGAAGGAATGAATATGGTAACCAAACATATCAAGCCGACGGCCACTACGCCTCAGGGAGGTATCGAGAAGAAAGAGGCTCCCATTCACATTAGTAACCTAAAGTTGGTGGATCCCAAAACGGGAGACGGGACACGAATCGGGAGAAAACGAAATGAGGACGGAAAATTAGTAAGGTACTCTAAGAAAACCGGGGAGGTGATCAATGGCTAAACCTAGATTAAAAGAAAAATTCGATAACGAAATCACGGCTGAGCTGAAGGAAAAGTTTCAGTTTACCAGCGTGATGCAGGTACCTAAGTTGACCAAAATAGTTTTGAACAAAGGTATCGGTGCTGCTGTAGCGGATAAAAAGCTAGTGGACCAGGGAGTGGAAGAGCTTTCACTCATTACCGGTCAACGAGCCGTCGCGACAAAAGCAAAGAATTCTATTTCCAATTTCAAATTGAGAGACGGGATGCCGATCGGAGCCAAGGTTACCTTGCGGGGAGACCGCATGTACGAATTCCTTGATCGGTTGGTTAGCATTGCATTGCCAAGGGTTCGGGATTTCAAGGGGATCTCTGACAAAGGTTTTGACGGCCGGGGAAATTACACCTTGGGTGTTACCGAACAAATCATTTTCCCCGAAATCAGCATCGAAAAGGTAAACCGGATTTCCGGAATGGATATCACGCTTGTTACCAGTACCAACAGTGACGAAGAAGCCTACGCCTTGTTGAAGTCCCTGGGAATGCCTTTCGTAAACAAAAATAAAGTAGAATAACCATGGCAAGAGAATCAATCAAAGCCCGCGAGAGAAAAAGAGAACGATTGGTGGCAAAATATGCCAAAAAACGTGCGGAACTCAAGGCGGCAGGTGATTATGAAGCATTGGACAAGCTTCCTAAAAATGCCTCTCCAGTAAGACTTCATAACCGGTGCAAACTTACAGGCCGACCCAAAGGATACATGAGAAAATTTGGTATCAATCGGGTGACTTTCAGAGAAATGGCTTCGGCGGGAAAAATTCCAGGTGTAACCAAGTCTAGCTGGTAAAAATTATATAATAGTTTTTATTCTAAATTTCATTGTGTAACTTTGCAGGCCCGTTCGGGTTTTGCAGTTAGACTAATACAAATATGACTGATCCAATAGCTGATTATCTCACCAGGTTGAGGAATGCCATCAAGGCTTCCCACCGGATAGTAGAAATTCCTGCTTCTAACATTAAAAAAGAACTTACAAAGGTTCTTTTCGATAAGGGTTACATTCAAAACTATAAGTTTGTGGAGGAAGGACCTCAAGGGACCATTAAGATTGCCTTGAAATATAACCCACAAACCAAAGAGAACGCAATTGTAAGCCTTTCCCGAATTAGCAAGCCAGGTTTAAGAAAGTATGTAAATAAAGATTCCCTTCCCAGAGTGATCAACGGTTTGGGAATTGCCGTTTTATCCACCTCCAAGGGGGTGATGACGGACAAGGAAGCCCGTGTGGAAGGCATCGGTGGAGAAGTCCTTTGTTACGTATATTAATTCATAGATATGTCTAGAATAGGTAAAAAACCAATAAATATACCGGCGGGTGTGACTGTAGACGTTTCTGAGCACAATCAGGTAACTGTTAAAGGTCCCAAAGGTACACTGGTACAGGAGGTGAATCCTGATATATCGGTAAAAGTCGAGGACAATCAGGTGGTTTTTGAACGACCAACCGATTCGAAGCGGCACAAATCATTGCATGGGCTCTACCGTTCCCTGGTGAACAACATGGTCACAGGAGTGAACGAAGGATACAAAAAAGAATTGGAATTGGTGGGTGTAGGATACAAGGCCACAAACCAGGGGCAGGTGATCGAACTTTCTCTTGGATATTCCCACAACATTTTTTTAATGGTTCCTCAGGAAATAGCTGTCAAAACAGAAACTCCCAAAGGGAAAAACCCGCTGATCACACTGGAAGGAATTGACAAAGAGTTGATTGGACAGGTGGCCGCAAAAATCAAGTCGCTACGGAAAGTTGAGCCGTTTAAAGGCAAAGGTGTACGATTTGTTGGTGAGTATATTAGACGTAAAGCTGGTAAAACTGCCGCTAAAAAATAATTAGAAGATGGCTTTCAAGAAAAGAATTAGACGACTGAGAATTAAAAAAGGTATCCGAAGAAAGATCTCCGGTACCGATGCCCGGCCCAGGCTTTCTGTCTTTAAGAGCAATACGGGTATCTATGCACAGCTGATTGACGATCTGAAAGGGCAGACGCTTGCAGCTGCATCTTCCAAGGAATTTGGAGCCAGCAAGAATGTTAACGTCACCGTGTCAAAAGAGGTTGGCAAAAAACTGGCTGAAAAGGCAGTTGCCAATGGTTTGAACGAGGTCGTTTTTGACCGAAGCGGGTACCTGTACCATGGAAATGTTAAAGCTTTGGCCGAAGGAGCCAGAGAAGGAGGCCTTAAATTTTAATCATTATGTCCCAAATAAGCAAAAAACCCATTCGGGCTACAGATACAGAACTAAGCGAAAAAGTCGTTGCCATAAACCGGGTGGCGAAAGTGGTCAAAGGGGGACGAAGGTTTTCCTTTTCCGCGATCGTGGTGGTTGGCGACGGTAAAGGTGTGGTTGGTTACGGCCTCGGTAAGGCCAATGAGGTAACCGATGCCATTACCAAAGGAATAGAAGATGCCAAAAAGAATCTGATCCAGGTACCCTTGTTGAAAGGGACCATCCCGCACGAACAGCTGGGTAAGTACGGAGGAGGATTGGTGTTGGTAAAGCCAGCAGCTCCAGGTACCGGTGTTCTTGCCGGTGGTGCGATGCGGGCGGTTTTGGAAAGTGCCGGTTATACCGATATTCTTGCCAAATCCAAAGGGTCTTCCAACCCACACAATGTGGTGAAGGCGACAATAGATGCCTTGGTTCACCTACGGGATGCCATCGCAGTTTCTCAGCAGAGAAGAGTTAAATTATCGAAAGTATTTAATGGGTAATCACATGGCGAAGGTTCAAATAACTCAGATCAGAAGCATCATCAAGCGGCCAAAAAACCAAAAAGCGACCATCGCTGCACTTGGTTTGGGGAAAATCAACAAGACCGTGGAGAAGGAAAATACCCCTCAGCTGCAAGGAATGATCAATAAAGTCAGCCATTTAGTTAAGGTACAGGACGTTTAATCGGAGACTATTTCCACTTCGTACGCGTTACACCATTCGAAAACTCAATCAAAATGAAATTACATACATTAAAGCCTGCGGAAGGCTCCGTTAAGTCCAGAAAAAGGATTGGCCGAGGGCAGGGTTCCGGCAGAGGCGGCACATCTACCAGAGGTCACAAAGGGGCTAAATCCCGATCCGGTTACAAGTCGAAATTGGGCTTTGAGGGTGGTCAGATGCCCTTGCAGCGAAGGATTCCTAAATTCGGGTTTACCAACCACAACCGCGTGGCTTACCAGGCCATCAACCTGGATACCCTGCAGCAGCTGGCTACCGATTTGAGCGTGGATACCATCGATTTTGATTTGTTGCACCAAAATGGACTTGTTTCCAAGAAAGATCTTGTAAAAGTCCTCGGAAGAGGCGAACTTACTTCCAAAATCAACGTAAGTGCGCACAATTTCTCCGCATCGGCTGTTGCTGCTATCGAAAAGGCCGGAGGATCTGTAAATAAGATTTAATTCATGAAAAAGTTTATTACAACAGTAAAGAACATCTTTTCGATTGAGGATCTGCGAATTAGAATCCTGAACACGGTAGGCTTGCTTATCGTTTTCAGGGTTGGTTCGTTTGTGGTCCTCCCGGGTGTGGACCCAAGTCGTCTTGGAGAAGCCGCCTCCGGTATTTTCGGATTGATTGATACCTTTCTGGGTGGTTCTTTCAGCAGGGCTTCCATATTTGGTTTGGGTATTATGCCCTATATATCTGCTTCAATTGTATTGCAATTGTTGACTGTTGGGGTACCTTATTTCCAAAAACTGCAAAAAGAGGGTGAGTCCGGTAGAAAACGGATCAATCAGATAACTCGCGTTTTAACCATCCTGATAACATTTGCGCAAGGTATTGGCTACATTACGGCCACCATTCCTGACGAGGCAATCGTTGTAGAAAGCAAGGTTTTGTTTATGGTTTCCAGCTTGATATTGCTTACGGCTGGCACCATGTTCTGTATGTGGATTGGTGAAAAAATTACCGAAAAAGGCATCGGAAATGGTATTTCCATGCTGATCATGATCGGTATTATTTCGGCACTTCCCGGCGCAATCATTTCAGAAAGCTTATCTAAGGGTGGTGGGGGAATTCTCCTCCTTATTCTGGAAGCAGTTGTTCTTTTCTTTGTGGTGGTAGGTGTAGTAGCCCTAACCGAAGCGGTCAGACGGATTCCGGTGCAGTATGCCAAGCAAGTAGTCGGCGGCAAGGTATATGGAGGACAGCGGCAATACATTCCAATAAAAGTAAATGCTTCAGGGGTGATGCCGATTATTTTCGCGCAGTCGTTAATGTTTTTGCCTGCGTTGATCGCACAGATTTGGGCGGAAACAAGTGACATTGCTTCGTACATTGGGACCACGTTTAGTGATTTCACCTCTTGGCAATACAATTTGGTATTCGCGGTGATGATCATTCTGTTTACCTTCTTCTATACAGCGATCACAGTGAATCCGGAGCAGATTGCCGAAGACATGAAACGGAACGGCGGATTTGTTCCAGGTATCAAGCCTGGCGCACCTACCTCTGAATTCATCGATAATATTATCTCCAGGATAACGCTGCCCGGTTCCATTTTGCTGGCCCTTGTAGCTATCATGCCGGCATTTGCAATTATTGCAGGAGTAAGTGGTGAATTTGCGCAGTTTTACGGGGGAACGTCGCTGTTGATTATGGTTGGGGTGATTCTGGATACCCTACGCCAAATTGAAAGCTATCTGCTGATGAGGCATTACGAAGGAATGATGAAAAGTGGAAACATGAAGAATGATCCTTCCAGTTTCGCTGTAGCTTAACGATGATACAGTTTAAAAGCGAGGAGGAAATTGAGATAATCAAAGAAAGTGCACAGATCCTGGGAAAAGCCCACGGTGAAGTTGCCAAATATGTAAAAGAAGGGGTAAAGACCGCTTTTTTAGACAAGATTGCCGAGGAGTTTATACGAGATCATGGAGGGGTTCCGTCCTTCAAAGGATACAATGGTTTTCCTTCTTCTCTGTGTATCTCAGTGAACGAAGTAGTTGTTCATGGATTCCCCGGTCAGTATCAATTGAAAGATGGCGATATAATCTCGATAGATTGTGGAGTCTTTCACCAAGGTTTTCATAGCGATTCCGCTTATACTTACCCTGTTGGTGAAGTTTCTCCTAAAATTACCACACTTTTAAAGGCGACCGAAGAATCCCTGTATTTGGGAATCGAAAATGCGGTTTATGGCAAGCGTGTGGGTGATATCGGTCACGCCATCCAAAAATTTATCGAAGCGAAGGGATATACCGTAGTTCGGGAGTTAGTCGGACATGGCTTAGGTCGTTCACTTCACGAGGCCCCCGAGGTACCCAATTGGGGGAAGCGAGGCAGTGGAGCCAAGTTACAGCGAGGGATGGTGATTGCGATTGAGCCCATGGTGAATCTGGGGACGCGCAATGTGGTGCAGGAACGAGATGGTTGGACCATCCGCACGGCAGACCGCAGGCCATCTGCCCATTTTGAGCACACGGTTGCGATATTTGAAGACCGGACGGAAATATTGACGACGCATCGGTTTATAGAAGAGAATTTTAAACGTTAATTATGGCTAAACAAGCATCTATAGAACAGGACGGGACTATTGTTGAAGCATTGTCCAATGCAATGTTCAAAGTTGAATTGGAAAATGGGCACCAGTTGATTGCACATATTTCTGGTAAAATGCGGATGAACTACATCAAGATATTGCCCGGGGACAAGGTGAAGCTGGAAATGTCTCCTTACGACCTTTCTAAAGGCAGGATTGTTTACCGCTACAAGTAAGCCCAGTGGCTTAATGTGATCAACAGGTTAGTGTAAAGAAAATAAGTATTGATATGAAAGTTAAAGCATCTGTTAAGAAAAGAAGCGTTGACTGTAAGGTAATCCGGAGGAAAGGAAAGCTTTATGTGATCAACAAGAAGAATCCAAAATTTAAACAACGACAAGGTTAATAACTATGGCTAGAATTGCAGGTGTCGATATACCCGACAATAAACGTGGTGAAATAGGCCTTACCTATATTTTTGGTATTGGAAGGAGTACTGCCCGGGCCATTCTAACGAAGGCCGGTATCTCATTGGATAAGAAGGCTGGTGAATGGGACGATGATGAGTCAACGGCCATCAGAAATATCATTGCCGAGGAATACAAGACCGAAGGTGTACTTAAATCTGAAGTACAGTTAAGTATCAAAAGGTTGATGGATATTGGTTGTTACAGGGGTTTGCGTCACCGGAAGGGTTTACCTGTGCGGGGACAAAAGACAAAAAATAACGCCCGGACCAGAAAAGGTAAGAGAAAAACTGTTGCCAATAAGAAGAAAGCGACTAAATAAATCCTGACATAGATTATGGCTCAGAAAAGAAACGAAAAGACCAAAGCTAAAAAGCGGGTTGTTAAAGTAGAAGCGGTGGGACAGGCCCATATCAAGGCTTCCTTTAATAATATCATTATTTCCATCACGAATACCTCAGGTCAGGTGATTTCCTGGGCTTCTGCCGGTAAGATGGGATTCAGAGGATCAAAAAAGAATACGCCGTATGCAGCTCAGATGGCTGCGCAGAATTGCGGTCAGGTTGCGTATGATCTCGGACTACGGAAGGTAGAAGTTTTTGTTAAAGGTCCGGGTGCCGGTAGGGAATCCGCTATCAGAACCTTACAGAATGTAGGCTTGGATGTGACCACCATTACGGATGTGACTCCACTGCCGCACAATGGTTGTCGCCCTCCCAAACGCAGAAGAGTTTAATTTAAAGAAAGATACGCATGGCTAGATATAGAGGTCCCAAAGCAAAAATTGCCAGAAAGTTTGGCGAGCCCATCGAAGGGCATAGCAAAGTGCTTCAAAAGAAAAATTATCCTCCTGGTATGCATGGGAGGGGTAGACGAAAGAAGCAGTCCGAATTTGCCATCCAACTTATGGAGAAGCAAAAAGCCAAATACATCTACGGGGTATTGGAGCGACAATTTGCGCGCATGTTTAACATTGCTTCCCGAAAGAAAGGGGTAACCGGTGAAAACCTGTTGCAACTTTTGGAAGCCCGACTGGATAACACCGTGTTTCGGTTGGGGATTTCTCCCACCCGAAGAGGAGCACGGCAGTTGGTTTCTCACAAACACATCCTTGTAAATGGAGTCGTGGTGAATATTCCTTCATTTTTATTGAAGCCAGGTGATGTGGTGGCTGTGAGAGAAAAGTCCAAATCCCTGGAAGCGATTACAGAAAGTCTTAGAGGAAGAGGTACAACCCGGTATAGCTGGTTGGAATGGGACAATGGATCCCTCAGCGGAAAGTTCGTGAGCGTTCCTTTGCGGGAAGATATCCCCGAGAACATCAAAGAGCAGCTGATCGTAGAATTGTACTCTAAGTAATCATTTACATTCCTATAAAAAGAATTAAAGATATGTCCATATTAGCATTTCAAATGCCAGAGAAAGTGGTAATGGAAAAAGCAGACGATTTTCACGGTCTGTTTACCTTCAAGCCACTTGAAAAAGGATACGGGGTAACCATAGGTAATGCCCTTCGAAGGATTCTTTTGTCTTCACTGGAGGGATATGCCATCACTGCGGTCAAACTGCCAGGTGTGGTGCATGAATTCTCTAGTATTGAAGGAGTGGTTGAAGACGTTACCGATATCATTCTTAATCTTAAGCAGGTTCGGTTTAAGAAGATTCACGACGCGATTGACAACAAGATCACGGTGGAGGTAAAAAACCAGGATGTATTTACGGCAGGTGATATCGCTAAGTTCACGACTTCCTTCGAGGTATTGAACCCTGATTTGGTCATATGTCACCTGGACGATTCCAAAAGCCTGGAGATTGAACTCACCATCGATAAGGGTCGGGGATATCTGCCTGCGGAAGAGTCCAAACCAAAGGAGCAAATATATGGCACCATCTCGGTGGACGCGATATTTACGCCCATAAAAAACGTAAAATACAGGATTGAAAACACCCGTGTGGAGCAAAAAACGGATTATGAGCAACTGATCATGGAGGTGAGTACCGACGGGTCAATCCATCCGGAAAAGGCCCTGCAGGAATCGGCTAAAATTCTGATCCAACATTTTATGTTGTTTTCCGATCAGACCATGGTGATCGATGCCCCCGGTAGCGGAGCGATTGAACCAATTGATGAGGAATACCTGCACATGCGGAAGTTGCTCAAAACTTCGCTTAGTGATCTGGATCTGTCAGTAAGGGCCTACAACTGCCTTAAAGCTGCGGACGTGAAGACCCTCGGTGATTTGGCCAAACTTGAGATTTCTGACATGATGAAGTTTAGGAATTTCGGAAAAAAATCACTGGCCGAATTGGAGCAGTTGATCCAGGAAAAAGGCTTGACTTTTGGCATGGATCTGTCTAAGTATAAACTTGATGAAGAATAATTAAAAATGAGACACGGTAAGAAATTTAACCATCTGGGTAGAACCGCCTCACATAGAAAGGCCATGCTATCGAATATGGCAAAGTCTCTCTTGGAACACAAGCGGATCAGTACTACCCTTGCCAAAGCCAAGGAGCTGAGGAAATACGTAGAACCCCTGATCACCAAAGCAAAAGAAGACTCCACCCACAACCGCCGGGTAGCTTTTGGATACCTCAAAAATAAAGAAGCCATCAAGCTCCTCTTTGGAGAGGTAGTAGAGAAGGTTGGAAATCGACCGGGAGGCTATACGCGCATTATCAAAACCGGCTATCGGCTCGGGGACAATGCCGAAATGTGCATCATCGAATTGGTTGACTTCAACGAATTGATGTTGAAGGAAGAGCAGCCAGCCAAAAAAGCCGGTAGAAGGAGAAGCAGAAGAGGATCAGGTAAGAGCAGTGATACTGCAGGCACCGGTGCAGCTGCGGAAACATCCGAGAAATCAGAAAGTAAATCCACCAAGACCGAAGGCAGCGATGAAGTGGTTTCCGAAACTCCGGTTTCAGAAGCCCCTGAGGCCGCTGCTGCTGACGAGCCTAAGGCCTCCGAGGAGCAGGATGGCGGTGAAAAGGAGGATGACAAAAAGTCTGAATAATTTATGCTCCCAATGAATGAAAAAAAGTAGGGATTGGCCGTTAGGTTCAATCCCTTTTTTATATCCTTTTGGTTGAATGCTTTCTCCTACTTAGAAAATTCTTAAATTTGCCTATCAAAAATTGATATGAACAAGAAAAAAGCCACCCTTCTTTTAGCAGATGGAACGGTCTTCACCGGAAGCCTGGTAGGTAGCCATGGAACCAATGGCGGAGAAATCTGCTTCAATACCGGAATGACGGGATACCAGGAAATATATACCGATCCCTCCTACACCGGACAAATCATCGTCAACACCACCCCGCATATTGGAAATTACGGGGTGATTGATGAGGACCAACAGTCTGATCGGCCCTTGATCGCCGGGATTGTGGTCAACGATTTTTCCGAGATCTATAGCCGTCTGGATGCCACAGAATCCCTTCAAGAGTACCTGGAACGACACGGAATCACCGGAATAGCTGACGTAGACACCCGTAAGTTGGTAAGGCACATCCGTTCCAAAGGGGCGATGAATGCGATCATTAGTTCTGAGTTTGACGACCTGGAAACGTTGAAATCGGAATTGGCCCGGGTGCCGGATATGAATGGCCTGGAGTTGTCTTCCACCGTATCCACCACTGAGCCCTATTTTTTCGGAGATGAAAATGCCCCGATCAGAGTAGCCTGTGTGGATTATGGTATCAAAAGGAATATCCTGCGATGCCTGGCTGATCGTGGTGTGTATTGCAAGGTGTTTCCTGCAAAGACCTCCTTTTCCGATATGGAAGCCTGGCATCCGGATGCCTATTTCCTTTCCAACGGACCCGGTGATCCAGCCGTTATGGGGTATGCGGTTGCGACCACCAAAGAAATTCTGGAACAAGACAAACCGCTTTTTGGGATCTGTCTCGGGCATCAGATTCTCGCCAGGGCTTGCAATGTTTCTACCTATAAAATGCACCACGGCCACCGGGGATTGAATCATCCCATCAAAAACCTGCTTACCGGAAAGAGTGAAATCACGTCTCAAAACCACGGGTTTGTGGTTACCCGTGAGGATATTGATCAAAACGATCAACTTGAGATTACCCACCTGCACCTAAACGACGGCACGGTAGCCGGGATCAAACTGAAAAACAAACGTGCGTTTTCCGTACAATACCATCCGGAAAGCGCTCCCGGGCCGCACGATTCCCGATACCTCTTTGAACAATTTATCTCCCTAATACAGAACTAAATCATTAACCTTATTTTGTTATGACATTGATACAATCCATTCACGCAAGACAGATTTTAGATTCCAGGGGCAACCCCACGGTAGAAGTAGATGTATTTACAGAAAACGGAGCCTTCGGAAGGGCCGCTGTTCCTAGCGGCGCCTCTACCGGTGTGCACGAGGCGGTAGAGTTACGAGACGGAGACAAAAGCGTCTACATGGGAAAGGGTGTGTTGAAAGCAGTGGCCAATGTAAACGATGTGATCGCCCCGGAACTGGTTGGTTTTGATATTTTTGAGCAGAACCAGATTGATCAGCTCATGATTAGCCTGGACGGCACCAAAAATAAATCCAAACTGGGAGCCAATGCTATCCTTGGGGTATCGCTTGCCGTAGCCAAAGCTGCTGCCATGGAGTCCGGGCAACCCCTGTACCGGTACATTGGAGGCGTAAATGCCAATACACTTCCCGTTCCAATGATGAACATCCTGAATGGAGGCTCCCACGCCGATAATGGGATTGATTTCCAGGAGTTCATGGTGATGCCCGCCGGCGCTTCTTCCTTCTCCGAATCGCTGCGTATGGGTGCACAGATTTTTCACGAACTGAAGGCCGTATTGAAATCCAAAGGCCTCTCGACCAATGTAGGGGACGAAGGTGGGTTTGCACCAGATCTCAAAAATAACGTGGAAGCCATTGAAGTGGTGCTGCAAGCCATCGAGAAAGCCGGTTTCCGACCCGGAGAGGATGTGTTTATTGCCATGGATCCGGCCTCCTCGGAGTTTTATGACGAGGAGCGCGGTTTGTACGTGTTTAAGAAATCTACCGGTGATGAGCTCACCTCCGAGCAGATGGTCAATTACTGGACAGAATGGGTGAACAAATACCCGATCAAATCCATCGAAGACGGCATGCAGGAAGACGATTGGAAGGGTTGGAAAATGATGACCGAAGCCGTCGGCGATAAAATCCAAATCGTAGGTGACGATCTTTTTGTAACCAATGTGGAGCGATTGCAGAAAGGAATCGATGCAAACGTGGCCAACGCCTTGCTGGTAAAAGTAAACCAAATCGGTTCGCTGACCGAAACCATCAACGCCGTGGACCTTTGCCACCGAAACAAATACAAATCCGTGATGTCTCACCGATCCGGTGAAACCGAAGATTCCACGATTGCCGATCTGGCCGTGGCACTCAATACCGGGCAGATCAAAACGGGGTCGGCTTCCCGTTCGGATCGAATGGCTAAATACAATCAATTGATTCGTATTGAAGAGCAGTTGGGCGATGCGGCTTATTTTCCAGGCTTGAAGTTTTAATACCAGCGGATCCCCGTTTTTACCGGTAAACGCATCGGTTACCATGAAAACCCCTCACGCGGAGGCAACCGTGAGGGGTTTTTGTTTTTCTTTTGATATATTTGTACAAACTTCGAAGCGGACCATGGCCAAGTATTTGAAATATACCAAAAACTTCTACTTCGTATTTACCGTTTTATTCATTGTCTGGATGGTTTTTATTGACAGCAATGACATCATCAGCCATTTTAAACTCCGTTCCAAATTGAGCGATTTGGAAAACCAACGGGAATTCTACCAGGAGCGGAAGGAAAAAATTAAGGCGGAAAGAGAGGAATTGCTCAGCAATTACGAACTACTCGAGAAATTTGCGCGGGAGCGCTATTTGATGAAACGGAAAACGGAAGATCTCTATGTTATTGTGGAAGAGTAAATACCTGCCGTTATCGGGCGTATCGTTGGTGTTTCTTTTTTTTATGGGAACTGCGTTTCCCGCAATGGCCCAACGGGTCATTTATCCCGAAGACAATCCACCATTGGAAGAGCGGGTGTATTTTGGTGGTAATTTCAGCCTTCAGTTTGGTACGGTCACTTTTGTGGATATTTCTCCCCTTGCAGGAGCCATGATCACCGATAAGTATTCTGCAGGTCTCGGAGCTACCTACCAATATTTAAACAATCGGTTTGTTCCGAATGCGGACGCGCACATTTACGGAGGCAGGATTTTCAACCGATACAACGTGCTCCCACGATTCTTTTTGCATGCCGAGTATGAGGCCCTGAACGTCGAAGTAGCCAACCTGATTCCCAACACGAATGAAATTGTGATAAGCCGTGACTGGGTACCCGGTTTATTTGGCGGAGCAGGTTATTTTACCCCCTTTGGGGAGCGCGGTGGTATTAATTTCATGCTGCTCTACAACTTTTCCTACGATAACATAAGATCGCCATACAGTGAACCATATGTGATCAGAGTGGGTTTTGTATTTTAAAGCTACGAAAAAAGCATGGATTCATTTATAGATCGCTTGCATCAAGCTCACAATCATTGTCCGGAATGTCCCTCACCCAAAGTCATCAACCGGTTTTTCGATGAGGTCCTGGGGATGCTTTTCCCGGAACATGCGCATGAGATTTACCGCGAACGCGGGAATCTCGAATCGAAATTTTTTGATTTACAGGTGCAACTTCGGAAAGTTTTAAAAAATAATGAAGCCCTTCACAAAGGCGATGGTGAAAAGCTTGCCGATGCTTTTTTTGACCGTCTGGAAAAGGAGGTTTTCGAGCGCGTGCACGAAGATCTGCAGGCGATGTTTGAGGGAGACCCAGCCGCCAAATCCAAAACGGAAATTATTCGTTGTTACCCAGGGTTTTATGCGATTGCTGCCTACCGGATCGCTCACTTGTTGCACACGCTGGGCATTGGTTTAATCCCCCGAATGATCACCGAATACGCACATAGCAAAACTGGGGTAGACATCCATCCTGGCGCTAAAATTGGCCGGTATTTTTGCATAGACCATGCAACGGGAATTGTGATCGGTGAAACCACCCGGGTAGGAGACCGTGTGAAAATCTACCAGGGCGTTACCCTTGGTGCCTTAAGCGTAAACAAAGAAGATGCGGACAAAAAACGACACCCGACGATCGAAGACGACGTGGTCATCTATGCCGGGGCCACCATACTCGGCGGCGATACCGTCATCGGTCAGGGAAGCGTGGTCGGCGGCAACGTATGGCTGACCAAAAGTATCCCGGCCAAAAGCAAGATTTATTACCAAACCAAAATCTACGACGGCTCTTCCAACCTCACAGATTTTTACGTGTTGAAAAGTGACGCCTGATTTTCCAGCCTATGAAGTTATTTGAGTTGATCGGGAATACGCCCTTAATCGATCTACAGACTATTCCCGAAAATCCCCGGGTTAACATCCGTTGCAAATTGGAAGGCCAGAATCCCGGAGGATCCGTTAAGGATCGCGCGGCCTATCAAATGATTCGTGCGGCACTTGACCGTGGGGACATTCGGAAAGGCTCCCGGTTGGTAGAAGCCACGTCGGGCAATACCGGAATTGCCCTGGCAATGGTGGCCAATTTGCTGGGAGTAGAGATGACCCTGGTCATGCCGGATAACTCTACCAAAGAGCGCATTCTATCCATGGAAGCCTATGGGGCCCGGGTGATTTTAACTCCCGCTGAAAAAACCATCGAGCATTCGCGAACGCTGGCAGAGGAAATGGCCCGATCGGAGGGGTATTTTATGTTGAATCAGTTTGCCAATCCGGATAATTACCGCGCACACTACCAAACCACCGGACCGGAAATCTACCGGGACACGGATGGCAAGGTCACCCACTTTGTTTCGGCCATGGGGACCACCGGCACCATCATGGGGGTATCCAGGTACTTAAAAGAAAAAAATCCTGCCATTCAGATCGTCGGCACCCAACCCACAGACGGATCCAGTATTCCCGGTATCCGCAGGTGGTCCCCGGAATTTCTCCCAAAAATTTTTGAACCGGAACGGGTAGATCAGGTGATTGACGTGAGTCAGGAACAGGCCACGGCCATGACCCGTCGCATGGCGCGCGAAGAAGGTATCCTGGCGGGAATGAGTAGCGGGGGCGCACTGCATGCAGCAATGGAGCTTTCCAAAACACTGGAGGAGGGACTGATCGTGTGTATTACCTGCGATCGAGGCGATCGCTACCTGAGTTCGGATCTTTTCGGCTGATGGCCGTAAAACCGGCATTCACTGCGGACATGGGTAGGTTTGATGTGTATCGGGGATTGCCCCTTCCGCTCTGACCAGGAAAGCCTACCCAACCGAAATAGCTCGTATCCGGCGGTTTCGACCTCCAATACAGGTACAAGTGTAGGGTAAATCCCTGTCGACCCATTCGGTGTATTTCCTTTCAGGAATGGAAACGATCCCTGAAAGCAAATCCCTTGGTCGGCGTAGACAAAACCCGTATATTTCCACCTATGAAAGATTACCCTGCCCTAAAGAAGGAATGCCAGACGAATTCGGATTTCACCGCACGAATTATCGACGAGTTTCTCGTGTATTACGCAGCAGATAAGGACAAACTCGGAAAAGAAGCGGACCTGCGGCTGGGTTCGTATCGGCACATTTCTGCCGATATGGATAAAAGTTGGCTAAACATGCTCAAGTCGCAGTACATTGTGCACCGGGTAATGAAAGCCGGCGGGCTTATTCACAAATACGTAAACCATGCGGCCATTTCCAGAATGCCCGAAGAGGACCGGGATTGGTTGCGGAAGCAGGCGGAGACCCCCTGGAAATTTAGTTTCTCTCGGATTCTCGATAGTCCGGAAAAAGATTTTTATTCCATGGAAGATCTTTTTACCGGTGAGGAGTACCTGCTTTACTCGACCGGGATCAGCCATATTTTGGCCCAACAGGGGGAAATGGAAACATGGTTTAATCTGATTGGCTACAATGGCGCCTGCTGGCAAACCTTTGGACCTATATCCGGTTTCCAGAGCTTTTCCGCAGACGATATTTTCTTCTTCGCTACCGAACTGAATCCAATGATCGCTTCGGAAGAGGAATTACTCGCCGATGTCGCGAAAAATCCGGTGCCCTACATGATGCTGTTTGCACGGTCCAACTACCCATTGACCGTTCACGAGGGAGAAGTATTGGAATTGATCATTTTTGGAATAGAAGAGCAGGAAGTTCCCGTAGCCTCCATGGAAAAGGATTTTTTGGTGGATCAGGTGGCGTCCGTATACCGAATACGCCTCAAAGATTGGGAGGGGAAACCCCATTTTGCAGCGGCCTATTACGATAGTGAAGAACGTTTTTTACAGGTTACCGCCATGACACAGCGGGGATATGCAGTATTGGCCGAAGCCCTTCGGAAGCACCGACTTCCCGTAGAAGAAGAAGCCGATATTTACCTGCGTCCGGCCATGCTCACCGCCACAGAGGAGCTACTAAAACGGGAAATCGAACTGATGCCGTATGAACTGTTGTTTGAGAAGGAGGATCCGGAGGTGGAGGAAGAGCTGGAGAGGCTCAATGCGTTTATTGGATTGGCCCTGCCTGACTTAAATGCCGGAAAAGAACCCGATGTGGAACGCCTTGCAGCACAGGTTGGGCTGGATCTCGAGGCAAACAGGGATGCCATCCAGCAAATTTTTGCGGAGTTTCACAAAAAAATGAAAAAATAGGTCGGGAGTTTATCCTTCGGCATGCCGTGCAGCGGAAAAAAAGCGGTTCCAGTTGGACGGGGGAGGTAGCCTTGGAGAGAATTGGAGGCGGCCATTGGAATCGGTCGTTTTCTGTATTTTGCATATTGGGTAGAAATTGGTTCCTTTTTTCAATTTTTGCAACTAACTTTCCCACACAAATAAAATAACAATACCCATGGAAAACCGAAGATCTTTTTTGATCAAATCCACGCTGGGACTGGTAGGCGTAAGCCTTTCTCCTTCCTGGCTTCAAGGAGCTCCGTCCATTATCCGAAGCTACAACAAACCGAATTCTAAGATAAACGGAGTGCAGATTGGGTGCATTACCTACTCGTTTCGCTCCATGCCCGACCAAAGTGCAGAAGCGACCTTGAACTATGTCACCGAAAGCGGCATCAATGCCATAGAACTGATGGGGGGTCCTGCCGAAAGCTTTGCGGGGATGCCAGCGTCGACGCTTGACAGAAGGAAGTTTTACCAGCTTATGGGCAAGCAACGCCGGGGAGAATCGCTAAGCACCGATGAAAGCAAGGAATTGCAGGAATTGCAAAAGGAATCGGAAGCATATGGGGAACTGGTTGCCGAATGGCGGTCCAAGACGGATTTCAAGTCCTTCGAAAAGTTGAAAAAAATATATAAGGATGCGGGTGTCAGCATTTATGCGTTTAAGCCGGCTGCATTTGGACAGGGCAATTCCGACGCGGAAATTGCGTACGGCATGAAAGCTGCCAAAGCGCTAGGGGCTTCACACGTGACCCTGGAACACCCCTCCAACGATGCCCATACGCAGAAGTTGGGGAAAATGGGAGAAACCCACCGGATGGCCGTCGGTTACCATGGGCACGAACAACAGACCTTTGATTTTTGGGACACCGCGTTGGCACAAAGTCCTGCAAACGGCTTGAATTTTGACGCAGGCCATTACGTCGCTGCCGGTCATACCGATATCATGGATTTGCTCAAAAAACAACACAAGCGAATCCTGAGCATGCACACCAAAGACCGGCAAACTCCCGCCAATGGGAAAGGAAACCTGCCTTGGGGAGAAGGGGACACGCCTCTTCCGGATATTTTGCAGCTGATTCGGGACGAGAAGTACCGTTTTCCTGCGACCATTGAGTTGGAGTATGCTGTTCCGGATGGTTCCGATGCCGTGAGGGAAGTGCAGAAATGCCTGGAGCACTGCCGAAAATTATTGGGGTAACCTTTCCAACGCCAGTCCTGGCAACAGGGCTTTGTCAGCTTTCCGATGAGAGGGTATCACTCGGTTTTCTCGATTGGTGGTAGAATAGAAGAAAAGCCCGGAGCGTTTTTTGCTCCGGGCCTATAATCAATCAATTTCCATTGATCCAGTTTTCCACGTCTTCCTTGCTGGGGTTGGCAACGTTTAGTTTTAATTTTTTTCGTTTTCCGCACACATCGTTAAACAACTTGCTGGGATTTTGTGCATGCAGCTGGTCCAGCGTATGAATGTTCAATTCGCGGATAACCGGAATCAGCGCCGCCGGGATACCAGCCTCCATGAAGTCCTCATCGGTCGCCACCTTCACTCGTTTTTCGGGTTTCATTTGCGGGAAAAATAACACCTCCTGAATGGTACTTTTATCGGTTAGGAGCATGCAAAGCCGATCGATTCCAATCCCCAGACCGGAAGTCGGCGGCATGCCGTACTCCAGGGCCCGGAGAAAATCTTCATCCATGGCCATGGCTTCGTCGTCACCTCTTGCTGCCAGTTTGAGTTGTTCTTCGAATCGCTCCCGCTGATCAATGGGATCGTTCAGCTCGGTGTAGGCATTGGCGATTTCCTTTCCATTGACAAAAAGCTCAAAGCGCTCCACCAAACCTGGCTTATTCCGGTGCTTTTTGGCCAGAGGCGTCATTTCGATCGGGTAGTCCGTGATGTAGGTGGGCTGGATCAGGTGGTCTTCTACTTTTTCACCGAAGATTTCATCGATCAGTTTCCCTTTTCCCATGCTGTCGTCCACGTCGATTTCCAACGCTGCACAGACCTTTCGCAAACCGGCCTCATCCAGGGTACTGACATCTATTCCTGTGTATTCCTGAATCGCATCAAACATGGAAAGGCGTTTGTAAGGGCCTGCAAACTCGATGATGTGCTCCCCGACTTTTGCTTGTGTGGAGCCCAGCACGCTACTGGCAATCTGCCCAAGTAGTTCTTCCACCATCTCCATCATCCACACGTAATCCTTGTAAGCCACGTAGATTTCCATGGAAGTAAACTCTGGATTGTGCGTTCGGTCCATGCCCTCATTCCGGAACATTTTCCCGATTTCGTACACCCCTTCGAACCCCCCGACGATCAGTCGTTTGAGGTAGAGCTCGTTGGCAATTCGTAGAAATAAGGGGATATCCAGCGCGTTGTGGTGGGTATCAAAGGGTTTGGCCGCCGCACCTCCGTGAACCTGCTGCAGAATGGGTGTTTCGACTTCCAGCCAGCCATGGTCATCGAAATACCTACGCATGGAAGAGATAACTTTGGAGCGGGTGACAAAAGTTGATTTCACCTCCGGATTGACGATCAGGTCCACGTACCGCTGCCGGTACCGGAGTTCGGGATCGGTGAAGCCATCGTATACATTGCCCTCATCGTCTCTTTTTACGATGGGCAACGGTTTTATGGATTTGGACAACAAGGTGAATTCCTGAACGTGCAGGGAAATTTCCCCGGTTTGGGTGGTGAAAATAAATCCTTTGAGACCGATAAAATCGCCGATACCCAACAATTTCTTAAAGACGGTATTGTAGAGGGTTTTATCTTCGTCCGGGCAGATATCGTCTCGCCGCACATAGATTTGAAGCCGACCGTAGCTATCCTGAATCTCCGCAAAACTGGCCGAACCCATGATGCGTCGGGTCATGAGTCTTCCGGCGATGCTGATGTTCTTGTAGTCGTTTTTTCGGTTTTCGTAGTTTTTATGGATATCTGCAGAGGTGGCATTGATGGGGTAAGAAAGGGCAGGGTATGGGTCAATACCCAGCTGTAGTAAGGCCTCTCTGTCTTTTCTTCGTTCTATCTCCTGTTCGTTCAGTAATTGCATGTGTATACCGGTGGTTATGCTATTGTTGGAAATTTAGGCAGGCTTTTTCTCCTGCGTAGTTCTTGATTGATTCGTTGTAATTCCCTATTCGCCTGTCCGGAAACGCCAGCGTTTTCATCCACTCGCCGGCCCAGATAGGGCAGTACCTCTTTTATAGGGCCATACGGCAGGTATTTGACCACGTTATAACCCGCTTTGGCTAGATTAAAGGAAACCGGATCACTCATGCCGTACAGTTGCGAAAAGTACACACGCTCGTCCGAACGGGAGAGTCCGTGAAGGTCCAGCAGTTCGGCCAACAGGGCATTGCTCCATTCGTTATGCGAACCACTGACCAGCGAAACCCGCTGCTTGTTGTTGATGCAAAAAAGCAGCGCCTCATTATACGCTTCATCCGTGGCGTCTTTGCTGGCATGGATTGGATCAGCAGCCCCTGTTGCCTGGGCGTGTGCCCGTTCTTTTTCCAGGTAGGCGCCGCGCACCAACTTGGCACCCAGAAAATAGCCCTGGGCTACGGCATCGTGACGGGCATCTTTGAGTCGACGCAACATGTCTTTGCGGTACATCTGGAAGGTGTTAAATACAATGGCTTTTTCGCTGTTGTACCGACGCATGCCCTCTCGTACCCATTGGTCCACGACTTCCTGAAACCAACTTTCCTCTCCATCTACCAGTAGCCGTACGTTTCGCTCAGCGGCGCTTCTGCACAATGCCATAAACCGCTCCTGAGCCCTCGTAAAGGATTCCTTTTCAGCGGTGGATAGCTGCTGTTGGGCTTGAACTTTTTGCAACAGTTCCGTATCGGCAATTCCGGAGACCTTGAAAACGCCAAATGCCAGGTGTGGGTTCTTTTCCGCTTCCCGAAGGGTTCGTTCGATCTCTTCGGCTGCAGCAACAAAACCCGCTTCCTCCTTTTTGCCTTCAACGGAGTAATCCAGAATGGACTTCACCCCAAACCTATCCAGCATTTCGATCACCGGTCTGCAGGCGGTAATGGTCTCGCCTCCGCAAAACTGACGAAAGACATTTTTTTTCACGAAACCCTCTACCGGCAATCCCACCGCAAAGGCCATTTTGCTCAACCAAATTCCTGATTTTACCAAGACCGGGTAATGCATCAAACGAAACAAGGTCTTGGTTTTTTGTAAGTCCCCGTCCGAAAGGTGCGCAAAGGCGGTCTCCAGATTATCGAAAGAAAAGTCAGGTTTTTTTTTCATTTTCAGGGGGCAAAGATACCAAAAAAACAGCTAGGAACAGCGATTAGCCTTTTCAAATTAACCGAATACAGGGAGCTGTCTCCTTTTATTTTTCCTGAAATTTTGTAAATTTATCCAATATCTGGTAATGCATGGTATGGACGCCGTATTTAAAAAGCTAAACTTTAAATCCCAAGAGAACGTGCTGGTCGTGGCTGCGCCGGAATCGTTTAGAGCGCCGATGGAGGCAATGGAAGCACATACGCGGGTTTACGAACAGCCGGAAGAAGGGGAGAAAATTGAATTTGCCCTGATTTTTGGAAAAACCAAGGCGGATATGGAGACCCATGCCCGGGCCGTTCTTCCTCACCTGGAAAACGATGCGGTTTTCTGGATTGCCTATCCCAAAAAGAGTTCAAAAAACTACCGGGCTGATTACGACCGGGATAACGGATGGGAACTTCTCGGAGAATGGCGCATGGAACCTGTCAGGCAGGTAGCCATCGATCAGGACTGGTCCGCCCTGCGGTTTCGGAAGGTAGAAACTATTCCGAAGCTGACCCGGAAATTTGGATTGCTTACCGAAAAGCCAAAGTCGTGACAGAAGCGACGTGTTCCCCCTTTTGCGCAGAAATCAAAAGTGATTTTCTAGTTGTTTTCAATCGGTTGCTTTCTCTTGGCGCTTTGGTACTGCTTTCTATGTCAGATTTGGCGGTTGCTCAGCCCGTTCCCAATCGTTCGGTCGTTTCCGCGGCCGATCTGGATTTTTTAATAGAAATGACAAGGGATGTTTTGGAGCAATCCAAAATTTACCCAAACCAGATAGTGTCGGAGGATTTTGGTCCAAACAGAACCGGTGGTACCCTCGTGCGACCCGGAGGAAGAAATGCGTATCCCTCTTTTTGGATCCGGGATTATGCCATGGCTCTGGAAACGGGAATGATTACTTCTGACGAACAACGGCACATGCTTTTCCTTACAGCAGCTGCTCAGGCAGAGCAGACCTGGATAACGTCTGGTGGCAGTCTTATCCCCATGGGCTCCATCCCGGACCATATCCGAATCGATGACGCTTTGCCCATTTATTTTCCAGGTACCTATAGCTACGACTTGCAAGGTACCAGGGAATGGGGCAGCCTGCCTCCTTTTGGTGATGCGTTTTTCTTCATTCACATGGCCCGGCAACTCCTTGCTTCCGGGGCAGCGGTGGCCGTGCTTGAGGAAACGATCGAGGGCAAACGGCT
The DNA here is from genome assembly GCF_900109255.1 of Cyclobacterium xiamenense. Taxonomy (NCBI): domain Bacteria; kingdom Pseudomonadati; phylum Bacteroidota; class Cytophagia; order Cytophagales; family Cyclobacteriaceae; genus Cyclobacterium; species Cyclobacterium xiamenense. Next base: position 712,199 of record NZ_FNZH01000003.1, read on the forward strand.
GATCGATCGGCTGCGAATGGCTTTTCACGTGTCCCCTGCCCGACAGGAAAATCACCTGGTCTTTTGTACGGAGCAATTTCGGGGCGTCGATTTTGGGTTCCGGGATGCCATTCAGCTGACCGGAGACTTGCTGTACCCGTCCATTTTAAAATTCCGGGCAGCCAATCAGCTGGCAGAACTGTTCAGCCTATTAGGCGACGAAGCAACGGGCAAGCATTACTACCGGATAGCGGAACAGATTCGCGAGGCGGTGCCGGATGTATTCGCTGATGCTAGCGGGTTGTTAAAAGCTTCCACCGGGACTAGCAATCAGCCCGACGTGTGGGGAACAGCCCTGGCTGTATACGAAGGCGTGTTGCGAGGAGAAGCCCGGGAGATTGCCTGCCGAGCATTGGCGGTGGCGTACGAAAAGGGCACCTTGAGTTATCGGGGGAATATCCGGCACGTTCTCACCAGTCATGATTTTGATTCCGATAAGGTCTGGGAACGATCGATGGCACCCAAAAACCGCTACCAAAACGGGGCCTATTGGGGCACGCCTGTGGGTTGGGTGGCCCATGCCATTTATCGGGTCAACCCGGAAGCCGCCCGCAAGTTGGTACGCGAGTACATTGCCGAGTTGCGAGAAAATGATTTCCGGAAAGGGTCGGATTTTGGTGCTCCTTACGAATGCTTTGCTCCCGACGGATATACCCAGAATCCAGTCTACCTTACCTCGGTTGCCAGTCCGCTGGCAGTCTTTATGAAAATGGGTAGTGGGGAGAAGTAATACGACGCTTTGTTGGAAGATAAGGAAGCGCATTGCATGAAAGGAACCGGGTTTGCCTGGAATAAAAGACAACAGCCATGAAAAATCGCCATACAACAAAAGTGATGCTCCTCCTGGTGCTGCTGAGTTTTGGCACGCTTATCCACCTTTCCTGGAATAACAAGGAGGAGGGGCCTGATACAGATTGGTTTCCCTTTGTGCCTGAAAACACCCCGGATTCTGGGGTGATTGGCATGAAAAGTTGGTTGGATGCGCCGGCAGGTAAATACGGGTTTGTGCAGATGGAAAAGGAGCAACTGGTATTTGAAAACGGGAAACCGATCAAATTCTGGGGGACCAATCTCAACGGGAGCAACGCGTTTCCCAGCAGAGAGGATGCGGCAAAATTCACCGATTTCCTCTCCAAATACGGGGTTAATGCGGTTCGCTTTCACAAATTTACCTGGAATGCCACCGATCCAATGCATTCCACCATTCCCCATCCGAAGAAGTTTGAGCGGCTGGATTATTTTCACGCCCGGCTGAAAGAGGCGGGAATCTATTACGGCTGGTCGGCTATTTACGGGCACCGGGTGCTGCCCGGAGACAGCAGTGGCCTGCTTGCCTACCAAGAGGTAAAAAATCTGACGTATCCCTGGTCCCACCTCAACGGGAGTACGTCCAGTCTGGTAAACTTTGCGCCGGATTTACAGGCATTGTCTATTGCCTTGACGGTAAATATGTTGAACCGGACCAATCCGCACACGGGTCTGCGGTATGCAGATGACCCGGCTTTGGCTTTCGTAGAATTTCAGAACGAAGACAATATTTTCTGGAGTGCGATCGAACGGTCATTGGAGCAGGCGCCAACGTATCGGGCTTTGCTTTGCCGCCAGTTTTCCCAATGGCTTCTGGCGAAATACGGCTCGCTGGAACAGCTGGAGAATGCCTGGGGACCTGGCACAATCCCCGCTAGCGAATCGTTAGACAGCGGAAACATCTACCCCCAGCCCAACCATGCGATTTTTAGTCGCGAGTACGAAGCTGCGCTGGCAAATGGCCAACCCTTGCCGGTACACCTACTGGATAAGATGCGGTTTTTGTACGAACAACAGGTCGCCTACTACCGGAAGTTCGAGCAGGCGGTAAGGGAGACGGGCTATAAGGGAGTCATTGTAGGTTCCTGCTGGCAAGCAGGCTCGGGGAGTTCCCATTTGTATAATTTACATGCGGATTACCTGGTAGGGATGATTGACAGGCACAATTATTTTGGTGGAGGTGCCGGAGGGCATCAGCTGGCAACCGGTGCGGTTAAGAGCGCCTCGATGCTGAAAAACCCCGGATCGGGTCTGCTATCCACCGGTCTTCAACAGGTGGTAGACCGACCCTTTTCGTTTTCTGAGTGGATGAGTCTGGTACCCAATCAATGGACGGCCGAGGCCGCGCCATTACTAGCAATTTACGGAATGGGCTTGCAAGGCTGGGATGCATCGTTTTCTTTCGCCGTGGATATTCCCCGGTTTTCGCCCTTTTTGGAATCAGCCCATCACGGTGTCTACAATGCTACCAGCCCCCTTCACTTGGGATTGTATCCCGCATTGGCCCGGATGGTTTACCGCGGGGATGTTCGGGAAAGTCCGGTACTCGGCAGCCGAAAGGTGCACCTGCCATCGCTGGAGACCGAATTACCCGCCTTTGTGGAGCGGGTGGCGCAAGGTCACGACGACAAGGGATTTTCTGGTTCCCTTTCCCCGTCTTCCCTGGCTGTGGGAAAAATACCCTTGGAATTCACCGCTTTGCCAGAGCGTAGGCAGCTTCCAGACTTATCGCCTTTCCTGGACAGCCTTTCTCGATCGCTGATTTCGGTCACCGGGGAATTGTCCTGGAACGTTGATAGGGGTTATTTTTCGGTGAATACGCCTGGAAGTAAGGGGTTGGTCGGATTCCTTCCGGACAGTGCTCGAACCTTGGGTCGATGGACCGTACAGTCACCCAACGAGTTTGCCGTGATTCTGCTCACCAGCTTGCAGGCAGGCAAATCCTTAGATCAAGCAGATAGCCTGTTACTTACTACCGTTGCCCGCGCCAGAAATACCGGAATGGTATACAGTGATTCCGGCGATGAATTAGAAGCAATCGGTACTTCTCCCTTGTTGCTGGAACCCGTAGACCTGAACCTGGGCCTGCCGGTTGGAGAGCATTTTGATCTCTGTATATTGGATCACGATGGGAGGGTAACCGACGCCCGCTTTGCGGTAACAGAAGGTAGGCTAGAGCTGCGGGGAAGCCAAACCAAGAGTCTTTATTACCTGTTATTACGGAGGTAATCGAGACCGCTATTTCAGGAGTTCGTGCGGAAGAGCAGCGGGAAATTGAAATTTTTGGGTAAAAAAAAGGAATAACTGTTTGATTTTTACTAGGGGAAAGTTTACATTTGACGCATGAAAAAATTCGCAGCTACGTACTTTAGCTTCTTTTACTTTTACTTTCGTCCCTACGGCCGAATCGGAGCTGCGTATTGTCTTGAGAAAAAATAACAAAAGATAAACAAACAGGAAGCCCGATTCGAGAGAGTCGGGCTTTTTTATTTAACCTCAAATCAAAATGGAAAATCACTTACAAACGAAAGACTGGGGTTTGGGCCTGAACAGGGAGCACCTCATCATCGCCGGACCTTGTAGTGCGGAGACCCCGGAGCAAATCGAAAAGGTTTGCCTGGACATGAAAGAAGCCAATGCCGTTCCGGACGTATTCCGGGCAGGTATCTGGAAACCAAGAACCCGACCCGGGAGTTTCGAAGGAATCGGCGAGGACGGACTGAAATGGATGGAAATCGTACGCCACCACCTAAACATCCCCATTACCACAGAGGTAGGGAATACGGCACACGTGGAATCTGCACTGAAGCACGGAGTCGATATTCTATGGATAGGCGCCCGTACCACGGTAAACCCCTTTGCTGTACAGGAGATCGCCGATGCCCTGAAAGGCGTGGACATTCCCGTGATGGTAAAAAACCCCATGAATCCAGACCTGGAGCTTTGGAGAGGCGCCCTGGAGCGTTTGCAAGCAGTAGGCGTAAACAAGTTGGCTGCAATTCACCGGGGATTCAGCGACGCCTACGATAAAAAATTCCGAAACAAGCCCAATTGGTCCATGCCAATCCATTTGAAACGACTTTGGAAAGGCATGCAGGTGATCAACGATCCGAGTCACATCGTTGGAAACAGAACCGGTATTCTGGAAACCGCGCAGCGGGCAATCAATTTTGGACTGGATGGCCTGATGATCGAAACGCACCACGACCCGGACAATGCCTGGAGTGATGCCAAGCAGCAGGTGACCCCCCGTCAATTGCGGGAAATCCTGGATCAGATTGATTTCAAGCACACGCTCCAAGCCGAGCATCCTTCCGAAAAACTCCAGGACTTGAGAAATGCCGTAGACCATCTGGATGACCAATTGATGGATTTATTGGCCGAACGCTTTTCCATCATAGATCAGATCGGGGCCCATAAGCGGGAACACAACCTGACCGTTTTTCAGGCAGATCGCTGGAAGCACGTGATGGATTCACGAACGCAGAAGGGCGTGGAGAAAAACCTTAGCGAGAAGTTTATGAAGGAATTGCTTTATTGCATTCACGAAGAATCCGTAAAACGACAGGAGAAAAAACTCAGAGAAGGATTGCCTTCAGGAAAGTCTGTTTGACGGTTAAACCCGTTTTATTCCATCGAAAAGAGAGACCGGTAGTTGCTGTTGGAAGCAGGCCAATGCCGGTGGGATGCCTTTGCCGGTCTGAAAACCTGCAGGCAACTTTTCCGTGAATAAGACGGGTTTAATTTTTACCTTTACCAAAAATATCCAACCTTGGACACACTACTCTTTTCTTCCGATATTTCGCTGGACTTGCCCCGCTACCTAACTACCAAAAAATACTCGAAATTGGGGGTACTTATGGACAGTCAAACCATCAACCATTGCTACCCCATTGTTTCAGCAGCGCTTCCGGAGCATGCCATGCATGCCTTTGAAGCCGGGGAGGTGCATAAAAACCTGGACACCTGCCGGGACATCTGGCAATGGATGACGGATGCTAATTTTGACAGAAAAACCCTTATCCTCAATCTGGGAGGGGGCGTAACCGGAGATATGGGGGGCTTTTGCGCCAGCACCTACAAGCGAGGTATTCGCTTTGTCAATATTCCCACCACGCTACTTTCCCAGGTGGATGCCAGTGTGGGGGGCAAATTGGGCATTGATTTCAATGGATTTAAAAATCACATCGGGGTTTTCAATCAGCCGGAAGGCGTGTTGATCAGCGATGAGTTTTTGCAGACCCTACCCGAAGCCGAATTGCGGTCGGGCTATGCAGAGGTGCTCAAGCATGGACTGATCCGGAACGAGAATTATTTTTACAGTTTAAAAACAGAAAACTGGCAAACCCAGCACTGGAAGGATATCATTGCGGTTTCGGTGGGTATCAAGCGGGAAGTAGTCGACAAAGATCCGAAGGAGGACGGACTGAGAAAAATTCTTAATTTTGGTCATACCATTGGCCACGCCATCGAATCCCATTACCTGGATACCCCGTACCATTTGCTGCATGGCGAAGCCATCGCTATCGGTATGATTACGGAAGCGTATTTGTCCCACAAGTTTTTACGCATGCCCGCCGCGGACCTGGACACCATCCAGCAAAAATTGCTGGCAGTGTTCGGAAAAATCTCCATCGCGGATGCCGATTTCAATGCCATCATCAAGCGTTGTTTTCAGGACAAGAAAAATGATGGAGAGGCCCTGAACTTTTCCTTGTTGAAACGAATCGGGTCCTGCGACTTCAACATCGTCGTAGGAAAAGAAGCCGTGATCGAAGCGCTAGAGTACTACAACAGTTTGGCCGACTGATCACCCTGCCAACAAACTTTAATAGACTGCAATTGCACCATGAATACCATCGAATTACCGGTAAAAAATACCTTTGGTAACATCCGTATCCCCCTTCCTTCTTCCAAGAGCGAAAGTAACCGGGTACTCATCATTGATGCGCTGACCTCCGGCGAAAACCGTCTTTCCAACCTGGCTGAGGCCAGAGATACGCAGACAATGATCCGATTGCTCCGGGAGGATCCAGAGGTGTACGACGTGTTGGATGCCGGCACTACCATGCGTTTCCTGACGGCCTATGCTGCGTTGAATAATAAGAAGAAAATACTGACAGGTACCCCCCGGATGTGCGAGCGACCGATTGGTATCTTGGTGGATGCGTTGCGTGAAATCGGTGCGGATATCGATTACCTAAAGCAGGAAGGATACCCTCCCTTACAGATCAACGGATTTGACGGGCAAAAATCGGCCGAAATAACTATCCGGGGAGATGTGAGCAGTCAGTACATTTCGGCATTGCTCATGAACGCGCCCTTGCTACCGGAGGGCTTGACGCTTAACCTTAGCGGGAAAGTCGGTTCGGTGACCTACATTACCATGACCCTGGAGTTAATGAAAGCGTTTGGCGTACAGGCGCTTTTTGAGGGAAATCGGATTCAGATCGCTCCCCAGCACTACCAACCCACCTCCTTTTCCGTCGAAAGCGATTGGTCCGGTGCCAGCTATTGGTTTAGCCTGTTGGCAGCTGCCGATTCCGGTGAGTTATTTTTGGAAGGATTGAAGGCGGATAGCCTGCAGGGAGATGCCCGCATTGTCGAAATCATGACCCAGTTGGGTGTAAAAAGCACCTTTGAGCCAGGAGGGGTCCGCTTGCAAAAAACTGCAGTACTTGGGTTACCTGCATTTGATTTTACCCATTGTCCGGACTTGGCCCAAACGGTAGCGGTAACCTGTGCCCTGACGGGCCAAACTTCCGATTTCAGCGGGTTGGAAAGTTTGCGAATCAAGGAAACGGACCGCATCTATGCCTTGCAGCAGGAATTGGCAAAAATTGGAGCGAGACTGGAAGAGCGAAAAAGTGGTATATTTACCCTGGTTCCGGCAAGCGCCATCCCGGACAAGGTAGTAATTGATACGTACGACGATCACCGGATGGCCATGGCGTTCATGCCCTTGCTCACGCGGACACAGCTCTGTATCGTGGATCCTTCGGTGGTGAACAAATCGTACCCCAGCTTTTGGAAGCATTGTGAATTACTCGGACTAACGGCGGTGTATAAAGACCAGCGTGGAGGGTGACGGTATCCGAAAGGAACAAGCATCGTGCGGGAAAGGTGGGTTTTAATAAGCTAATAAAACGAACTGGTTTTGAAGAAAAAGTTAAAAATAGCCTTACAGGGTGTGCTGGGTTCGTTCCATCACCAGGTGGCACAGCGATATTTTGGTGCGGAGATCGAACCGGTCGGCTACCATACCTTCGAGGAAGTGGCGAAAAGTGTCGAGAACGGCACGGTGGACTACGCCGTAATGGCGATCGAAAACTCCATTGCCGGCGCCATATTGCCCAATTACGATATCATTGACCGGCATCACCTGTACGTGGTGGATGAGCACTACCTGCCCATCTCCCATAACCTCATGGCGCTTCCCGGGCAGCAACTGTCTGATATTCGTGAAGCCAGGTCACACCCCATGGCCCTGCTGCAATGCAAGCAGTTTTTTGCGCAACACCCGGCGATTCGAGCAGTGGATGATGTCGATACAGCTTATGTGGCTAAAATTATCGCAGAGCAGCAACTAACGGGACTGGCCGCGGTAGCCAGCAGCAAAGCCGCCGAGTATTACGGATTGGAAATCCTGGCGAAAGACATACAGACGGTCGCCAATAACTTTACCCGATTCATTATCCTGCAGAAGGAACAGCCGGTAAGGGAGGCCTCTCCGTCCAAAGCCAGCCTGAAGATTACCATTCGCAACGAAAAAGGCGCTCTGGCAAAATTACTCACACTGATGAGTGCCTACGACCTGGATCTGACCAAGATTCAATCCATTCCCGTGATGAGTAAACCCTGGGAGTATACTTTTTTTATCGATACCCTGATTGCCGACGAATCCAAATTTGAGGAGGCGTTGGACCTGATTGAGAAGAAGTACGGAACGGTTAAACTATTGGGGGCTTACCAAAACAGAAAAGGATGAAAGGATATTCAGACCGCTTGGGGGAAGTTCAGGAATATTACTTCTCCAAAAAGCTCAAAGAAGTGCAGCAACTTCGGGAAGCTGGAAAGCCCATCATCAATATGGGGATTGGAAGTCCGGATTTGCCTCCCGATCGCCGGGTGACCGAGGCGCTCAAACGGACCGCCGATCTCCCGGACGCGCATGGTTACCAATCCTACCAGGGTATTCCGCGCTTGCGGAAGGCCATGGCTGACTTTTATGCCAGAAATTACGGGGTTCCGCTGGACCCACAATCCGAAATTCTTCCCCTGATGGGGTCGAAGGAAGGCATCATGCACGTTTCGATGGCGTTTTTGAACGAAGGAGATGAAGTGCTGGTTCCCAATCCGGGATATCCTACCTATACCTCGGTGACCCGGCTGCTTCATGCGCATCCCGTCTATTTTGACTTGTTGGAAGGTACGCAGTGGGAGCCCGATTGGGAAGCGCTGGAAAACCGGGACCTTTCGCGGGTAAAGCTGATGTGGGTGAACTATCCCCACATGCCAACCGGAGCGCCCGGGAGCAAAGAACTCTTCGCAAAGCTGCTGAATTTTGTGCGAAGAAACGATATTCTGCTGGTTCACGATAACCCCTACAGTTTTATCCTGAACGAACAGCCCATGAGCATTCTGGAGTTGCCGGAAGCAAAAAACCATGCACTTGAACTGAATTCCCTGAGCAAGACGTTCAACATTCCTGGGTGGAGGGTCGGCATGTTGGCAGGCAGACAGGATTACCTGCAGGCTGTTTTGCGGGTAAAGAGCAACATGGATTCGGGCATGTTTTTGGGTATTCAGGAAGGAGCCATCAGCGCCCTGAGCCTCGATAAATCCTGGATTACATCCACCAATGCCATTTACAAAGCCCGTAAATACCTGGTGTTGGAGATGGCCTCCATGCTGGGTTTGCAGGTAGCTGAACGTGGGGTAGGAATGTTTGTTTGGGCAAAGGTGCCCTCAGGTACAAAGGCCATCGATCTGGTAGACCGGCTGTTGTACGAAAAGGATATTTTCATCACGCCGGGAGAGATCTTTGGAAGTGGCGGAGCGGCATACGTTCGGTTTTCCCTCTGCGTGGACGAACAACAGATAAAAGAAGCATTGAACAGGTTGGTAAAATACGACTAATATGAAAAAAGTACACATCATCGGGCTGGGACTATTGGGTGGATCCTTTGCGCTTGCATTGAAAAAATCCCGGCCGGACTGGAAACTAACAGGATTCGATAAAAATCCGCTCCATTTGGAGACAGCGCTTCGGATGGGTTTGATTGGAGAAAAACGTGAACGGCCAGATAGTGATACCTCGCTGGTGGTCCTGGCTACCCCCGTGGATAGTTTGTATGCCTTGCTGGACCAAACGCTGGGCCAGGTAGGTCCGGACACCCTGGTTATGGATTTTGGTTCCACCAAAGATCAGCTTTGCCGGCAAATGGCCGCTCATCCCAAGCGATCACAATACCTGGCGGTTCACCCCATTGCTGGAACCGAAAATTCCGGCCCTCAGGCTGCTGAAGAGAAACTCTTTGACGGTAAGGTTTTGATCCTGTGCGAGATGGAAAAGACTGACGTGCAGCTGAAGGGATTGGCCTACGAGGTCTTTGAGGCGCTCAATATGAAGCTTCGCTTTATGGATCCCGTCGATCATGACTTGCACCTGGCTTTTGTGTCGCACCTTTCGCATGTATCCTCCTTCGTGCTGGGAAAAACGGTTTTGGACAAGACCCGTGACGAAAAAAACATCTTTGACATGGCGGGTAGCGGCTTTGCATCCACCGTGCGCCTCGCCAAAAGTTCCCCGGATATGTGGGCACCTATATTTTTTGAAAACAAAAAAAACGTATTGGAGGCCCTGGACAGCTACCTTGAACACCTGTCCCACTTTCGGAATCTACTGGCACAGGGGGATGCAGAAGGCTTACACCAGGAGATGACAGAAGCCAATAAAATCAGGGATATTTTGGATTTAAGGGATTAATTCCAGGTATAATTTTTCAATTAGATACTAGTATGGTAATTTTTTTGTAGATTTAATAGTATGCAATTGATGATTGATTCAGAATACGGAACCCTTCGGGAGGTTTTGGTGCACCGGCCGGGAAAAGAGATCGACCGGCTGACACCCTACAATAAAAAGTTGCTATTATTTGAAGACGTTCCGTACCTGGAGGAGATGCAACGGGAGCACGATGTGTTTACCACCTTGATTCAGGACTGCTGCGGGGCAAGGGTATATTTTTTCGAGCATTTGCTCTCAGAGATTTTGACCGATAGCCAGCTTTTGCGGCAATTGATGCAAGAAGCCCTTGCCGCATCCCGATTGGATCACCTTACGGAGGATCTGCTCGGCGTATTGTCGGTTTCGGAATGTGTACAGGCTTTGATTTCCGGGATAAAGGTACACGAAGTACGCGGTAAGCTCAGTAGCCGTTCCCTGGCAGACCTGCTGGACGTGGCTTTTTTAATTCCACCCTGTCCCAACCTGTACTTTCAGCGAGATACCGCCGCCATTGTACCTGGAGGGATGCTTTTTTCTGCCATGCGCCTTCCCGAGCGGCAACGAGAGGCGAATATGGTTCGGCTGATTTTTGAAAATCATCCGCTCTTTAAGGAAAGGGTCAAAAAGTGTTACCCGCCAGTAAGCCACAACAATCCCGCCTCACTGGAAGGAGGCGATGTAATCATTTTGAATGAAAAGGCTGTGGCCATCGGATTCTCGGAGCGAACCGAAGAGAAAGCGATTTACCACGTAGCAAAAACGCTAATCTCTTCCGGTAGTATCGATCGGGTGTACGAGGTACACCTGCCCAAGAAGCGTAACTTCATGCACTTGGATACTGTTTTTACCATATTGGACCAAAACAAGGTGCTCACCTATCCGGACGCCATACAATCCGTGCAGAAAATCTCCCTGTATACCCGAAAAGAAGACGGGGGCACCGAGGTGCATATTAAGCGGCATCACGTAAAGGAGCAGCTCCGTGAGATTTTGAAGCGGGAGATTCCTGATTTGGAGGTAATCGGAACCGATAAAGTAAACCAGGAATATGCGCTGCGCGAGCAGTGGTTTGATGGGGCCAATGTGTTTACCATCGCTCCGGGAAAAGTGATTTCCTACAACCGCAACAAGCACACCAATCGGGCGCTGCGGGAGCTTGGAGTAGAGGTACTGGAAATGCCCTCTTCCGAATTATCCAGGGGGCTGGGAGGGCCCCGCTGCATGAGCATGCCGATCAGCAGAAATTCGGCAGGGTAGTTCCAGCCATCTTTTCACGTAACATTCCACTTCTTTTTTTCCTTTCGATCTGCCGGAATCGGCGTTTGGATCAGATTTGGCACAGTAACTCCGTGTATAGGGCCTTTGGTAGAAGGGAAGTGACTGTATGCGTATGTCGGCATTCCTGCGCCGGGCCCGGTACTTTTTGAGCGAATTGGTCAGTTCTTACCCAAAGGGTTGCCCGGCAGGTGCGATTAGAAGCTATCAAAGAAGGACCTTCGCCTGGACACTTTCAAGTCGCGTAGAATATTGGATTTTACCCGTATATCGATATTGTAGGAAGTGAATCTGCCAAAAGGTACCCAGTTTACATTCATCTGCCAGCAATGGAGGTCACGGGCGATGCCGATCATGGTTTGGGTGATTCGGGCAGCGGCCACATCGTAGCCGGAATTAAAATTGATTTTCCATTTATCGGAAAGGCTAAGGTCTCCGGAGACGTTTATCGCCTGGGTGATGTTTGTCGTACCCGAAGCGGCTTTATTATAGCTGAGGTTGTAGCTGAAGTTCATGTTCCAGGGTATGGACCAGTCGATGTATTGGCTGGGGTCATTGGCGATGCGATTTATTTCATTTTCGACAAAATCATTCATTTGCCCCCCCTGATTCAGAAATTCATTGGTGAGTTCGTCCCGAACCTCTGCGGGCGACTGTTCCGTTTTGCTGGGGTTGATGCTGCCATTGAGATTCAGGGAAGCACGACGGATGGTACCGAGGCCCTGTCCGCGTTTCCATGCAAATGCATTCACCCGCCGGGTTACTTGTCGTTCCCCGTTCGTAAAGGTCTGTGTGGCATAAGGGTCAAAATTAGCACTGAGGTTTACCGATAGCCGTTTGTCAAACAAGGAAGTACGGGTATTGAAATTCACGGGCGCGAGGTTAAACGAATCTACAGCAAAGTTGTAACTGGTGGACACGTTTAACGTCTGAAGAATGGGTACCTTTTTTGTGTCGACTTCTGCCGTATCGCTTTCCGTACGCACCTTGGCTTCCACCACATTTCGGATGTTGATGCTCAGCGCCTTGGCTTCACCCATAGGGGCTCCACCGTAGATAAACCCCTGGTACCGGGACAGGCGTTGAATCCGCCCATCGCTATTCGTTTGCACTTCCTGGTAGTATCCAAAGCGCGGGTCCGAGAAATCCGGGGTGCTGGTAAAACCAAACGTGGGCTGCATGTGGTGCCGGATGGCTTCAATTTTTGACCCCTTCTTAAAGGTGTAAAATCCGTAAATATTTGTGGCAAGGTTAAATGAGGAGTTGTAATAATTGATTCGATTAAACCCACTTTCCAAGATGCGGTCCAGGCGCTCTTCTGCCGGGTTGTAGTAATAGTTGATCCGGTCCAGGTACCAGATTTCGGTAAAGTTCATGGAGGCGGTTCCGGTAAAAAAGCGGAAGAGGCTGAAGTTAGAGGAAATGGGTACCGTATGCCGGAAACCGTTGTCAGCGTCCCGTAGTAGCTGCGGGAGATTCGCAAAGGTAAAGGGAAGCACATCGGGCGCTGTCGGCTGCCCAAGTTCCTCGACTTGCTGCTGCAGGTCGGGATCCACGCCTAGCTCCGGAGTGATTCGGTTGTTGATCGAGTTTTGTGCATTGAAATTCCAGGCGATGTTTAGGGTTTTCAGGGGTTCGAACTGGATGTTGCGGAACGGGTTTTGCCGGTTCATGTTTACGGCAACGTCTGGAAGCAACAGGTTTACCTCATCGGTTACCTGATTTTGGGAATGACGGAGGTTCGCCGACATGCTAAAGGGCGTGCCGGTGAAGGTTTTGCTGTAGGAAATATTGGAAGAGAAATCCGACTGCTGGTTTTGTTGAAAGTTGCCTGGATTCAGGATGTTATCGTTGTAGGATTTTGTACCAAAGTTGGCCGATGCAGAAAAGCGGGAATTGCCGCGGGTTTCCGGGTTGTGGTTCCAGCGAAACCAAAAGGCGTCGTATTCCAGGGGTTGCTCGGCTGTTTCCGGGCTTTGAAATTTTTGGTAGTCGATATTCAGCCCTCCCTTGAATCGGTAGCGTTTGTTATAGACGGATGCCGTCTTCAATCCATACCCTCCTTTGGAGAAAATTTCGCCCGTCACCCGGGTGTGTATGTAATCACTGAAAGCAAAGTAATACCCGAAGTCTCGCAGGAAAAAGCCGCGTCGTTGTTCTTCGCCATAGGAAGGGAAAATGATGCCGGACGTTTTTTCTTCCGGTGTATCGGGAATGACCCCAAAAGGAAGTCCCAGTGGGGTGGGTATGTTGTTGAAATACAAATTAAACGGTCCGGAAATCACGTGCTTGCCGCGAACGGACTTGATTTTGGAGGAGGAAATATGCCAGTGAGGTTCTACCAAATCGCAGGTGGTATAAAAGCCTTTGTTGAGGTATACCGATCCATCTTTTGTTTTTTTCACCGTTTCTCCGCGAAGCAGGCCTTCGTCCTGTTGGGTGACCACGTCCGAGATGAGGGCTTTTTGGCTTTCGAAATTATAGCGCATGTGCCGGCGAATTTCATAAATGCTGTTGCCTTCCTTGAAGACGGGCGTGCCCTGCACCACCCCTGTACTGTCCTCCAGTCCGGAAGCATACAGTTCTGAATTTTCCCAGTCGATAATAATGTAGTCCGCATCCAAACGAATATTGCCGTATTCAAACCAGGCGCCTTTGTACAAAAACACCTTATTTTGGCGAAAATCGGAAACAATACTGTCTTCGGCGTAATAATTGATCGTGGTGGTGATGTCTCCGATTTCTTGCTGTATCGCAGAATCCAGTTCTTCCGGGGAAATCTGCAGGATGCTGTCGGGAAGACTGGGGAGCTCTTCCACTTCTTGGATGGGTGTAATCAGCGTATCCGGGGCGGTAAGCTCCCGCTCGGCAGCCCTGCTTTTTCCGGTTTCCTGCCCAAACACTGCCGGCCCAAAAAGCGTACATGTATAAAGGGAAAGAAAAGCGCGGGTAAGATAATGCACCGATTATTTCTGTTTGCTTTAAAAATTTCTAAATTTTGCGTAAAGTTAAGGTTATTAACGTTTATGAAACGAACCAAGTTGAAAAATATTCTTTTAATTTCCCTGCTCTCCCTCACCTTTGTTTTATCGGCGTTTACTGCGGCTGGGGAGAAAAAAACGGAGTTTAAGTTACGCAGGATTGTTATTGACGCGGGTCACGGTGGGAAAGACCCGGGGACGATTGGGAAGACCTCCCGGGAGAAGGACGTGGTATTGGCTCTGGCATTGAAAGTAGGAGGATACGTGGAGGAATTACTCCCGGAAGTGGAAGTCATTTACACACGTACTACCGATAAATTTATCGAGTTGAAGGAGCGAGCCAATATTGCGAACCGCAACCGGGCCGATCTGTTTATCTCTATTCACTGCAATGCGACTACCTCGCCCAGGGTCCATGGTACAGAAACCTTTGTTATGGGAAACAAAAATTTCAATGCAAATTTTGAAATCGTGAAGCGAGAGAATGCAGTAATTCTGTTGGAGGACGATTACCAGGAAAATTACGAGGGTTTTGACCCGCAGTCTCCGGAGTCCTACATGATGTTTAACCTCATGCAAAAAGCGTATTTTGCCAATAGCCTGTCTCTGGCAGAAAAGATAGAAACGGACTTTTCAACCCGGGTCAACCGACACTCCAGAGGGGTGAAGCAAGCACCCTTTTACGTGTTGTGGACCACCAGTATGCCCAGTGTGTTGGTGGAGGCGGGATTTCTTTCCAATAGTAGCGAGGAGCGGTATCTGACCAGTAAAACGGGTCAGACCTACGTGGCTTCCGGCATTTTCAGGGCCATCAAGGCGTACAAAGAGGAAATCGAATCGATTTAGGAGATGGAGGGGTTCGTGTAAGCCCTGTTGACAGGAAGTTGTGGCGTACCTTTTCGGGAGTTTTAGATAATAATGGTAAATTTAACTCAGCGTACAACGTTAGAAGCATACTAAATGGACGGTCAGTTGACAGATAGAGAATTAGATGCACTGGTTTCCCTGTTGGATGATTCCGACCAGGAGATAAAAGCACATGTGCGGGGAAAAATCATTTCTCTGGGCAACGAGGTCATCCCTTTTTTGGAAAATAAATGGGAGAGTTCGTTCAATCCAGAAGTGCAAAAGGAAATCGAAGAGCTGGTACATGAGTTGCAGATTAATTTGCTACACCAGCGGCTTGCACATTGGAAAAACTCGGAAGAACGGGAACTGCTCGAAGGGCTGTGGATCATCAACACGTATTTGTACCCGGAACTGGAGTACGAACAGTTGAATGCCACCATGCAACAAATTTACTTTCAGGTATGGACCAACTATAAAAACGAACTTTCGGTATACGATAAAATCAAGTTGATTAACAATGTTCTGTTTAATGACTTGAAATTTTCGGCCAACACAAAAAACTTTCATAGTCCGGGTAACAGCATGATCAAGACCGTTTTGGAGACGAGGAAGGGCAACCCCATTAGCCTTTGTTCGGTGTACCTGTTGGTGGCCGGAAAGCTAGGGCTCCCCATTTATGGAGTCAACCTGCCTAATTTGTTTGTACTGACCTATAAATCCGGAAAATTCAACTTTTACATCAATGCGTTCAATAAAGGGCTGATTTTTACGAGGCAGGACATTAACAATTACCTGGAACACCTGAAGATGGACCCTCAGCCCGCCTTTTACGAACCCTGCGAAACGATCGACATCATTCAACGGATGCTGCGGAACCTGGTATTTGCATTTGATAAAATCGGTGAGGTTGACAAAAGCAAGGAAATAAAAAAGCTCTTGACCATCCTGAGTGAAGATTAATGCCTGATCCGGATGGTGCAGCCCACTGCTCGGGTTACGGCGGGCCCAGGCCTTCTGCGTTCGAGGATGTCTTGAATGGCATTGTCCAGGTAAGAAACCGAAACGCTTTCTGCAGATTGGGCGTTATTATCAATGGCTCCTTTGTAGGCAATGGAATAGCCCGTGGGACCAGAAGAAATCACGACAGCCTCCGGGATTTTTCCAACACCGCACATGCGCGTAAATTCCTGGTCCGGGTCCATAAGAAAGGGGATGCCTGCGTCCCTGGCCCAGCGAAGTTGTTGCATTTGTTCCTGGGATTCTGCTTCCATCCAGGAGTGTGGGTTCACCAGCGCAAACACCAGGTGATTGCTTCCATATTTTTGATGAAGGGCCAAAATTCTGTCTTCATACAATTTGGCATAGGGGCAGTTCAAGCTGGTAAATACAAATACCATGGTTTTTGCCGTACTGTGTTTGGATGTAGAAAACGGTTGCCCGGTGAAGGCATCTACCAACTCCAGATTGGTTATTTTTTGCCCGTAGACCGCACAGGTCCAAAGAAAGAACACAATAAAACACCCACCGTAGCGCATGGCACAAGCTGTCTGTTTAGCTAACAAAGATAGAAAAAATCACCACACGGTATAGGTAAGAATCACATCATTTTCCGAAATGACTTGTACAGCATAGTGGTGGTCCGCAAAATCGGTTCCGTATATTCTTCCCTTGATTACCGTATCCGTAGCGGTAAAGGGTTGCAACAGGATGTTTTGCCGCAGGCTGATTCCCTTTCTTCCCTGGCATTTAAAGATGGTTTCCTTTACCGACCAAGCCAGGGAATAGAGAAAAGGATCATTTCCTAAAAAGTCCATTTCTTTACGATCCAGGTATTTGGGTCCCAGGGGCACGGTTTTCTCCCTGACCCGCTCCAAATCGATTCCTACGGGCATTTCTTTGTGGTAAATTGCTGCTGCCAGGTCCCCATGGTGGGTGAGTGATACAAAGCCGAAACCATCCATTGCATGGGACTTTCCATGAGAATCCTTGTAAAATCCCGGGTAGGGAAGTTGGATACTTTCCAGAGCGGCTTTAATAGCCAATCGTGCACCTTTCCATTCCATTCGTTTCCTTGGATGACTGATCGTCGCCAAAGAAAGTTTTTCACGAAAGCTTAAAAAGTCAATGGGGAGGGTATCGGATTCATGAATATTGTTTACAGCAAAAGCAGATAAAGGGTTAATTTTTTCTATTTTTGTTTGCATGGTTACTCAAAATGAGCTGGGTGATTCAAGTAAGTTGCAATATATGGTAAAAATTCAAGTAAATAAACTGAACACGTTACGCGGTCACAACCATTCGATTTATGCACTTTCCGGCGGGGTTTCTGCCCATCACTTTTATACCGGCTCAGGGGATGGGATGGTGGTAGCCTGGGACCTTCGCCAACCCAAAGACGGGGTATTACTTGCCAAATTACCTAATTCTGTTTATGCGTTGGCCGTTGATAAAAAGCGAAACCTGCTTTTCATTGGGCAGAATTTTGAAGGGATACACGCAATTGACCTGGATACCAAAAAGGAAGTGTGGTCGCTAAAAATCACTTCCAATGCCATTTTTGATTTGAAGGTGATTGGCGATCTACTCCTTGTGGCTACAGGAGATGGGGTGCTGGTAGTGGTGAATATCGAAGAAAAGTCTCTGGTAAGGCATTTGAAGATTAGCGAAAAATCCCTTCGCGTCTTGTCAGTAGACCCTTTTCGTCAACAATTCAGTGTAGGAGCCAGTGATAATCAGGTAAAAGTATTTGCCTGGCAGGATTGGAAGCCCGTGGCGCTACTCGAAGGACACAGCAATTCGGTATTCGCGCTTGGTTATTCTCCAGACGGCAAAACCCTGATCAGTGGGGGGCGGGATGCGCTGTTGAAATTTTGGGACACTACCGATTTCAGCCAGCAGTCCAGCGTCGCCGCGCACATGTATGCCATCAATTACCTATCTTTTCGGGAAGACGGAAGGTTTTTTGTAACTTGTAGCATGGACAAATCAATAAAGCTTTGGGATGCCTCGGAATTCAAATTGCTGAAGGTAATTGATAAAGCCAGGCATGCGGGGCATGGTACGTCGATTAATAAAATAATCTGGACCGCTTACAACGATCAGGTGGTCGCCGTCAGCGATGACCGTACCGTATCGGTCTGGGATATACACATTAGTCATTGAAGCTCGCCAGTTATTCACCGGATTTAACCACAGAAAAATGAAAATAACACCCTTGGATATTCGCCAAAAGACCTTTGAAAAAAATTTCAGGGGTTACGACAAAGAGGAAGTAACGGCGTTTTTGAGCTATCTTTCCCAGGAATGGGAAAAACTGGTGGAAGAAAAGAATGCCCTCAAGGCGAGGTACGAACAAGCCGAGAAGGAGGCATCCAAACTTAGGGAAGTCGAACAATCCCTTTTTAAAACCCTTAAAACTGCGGAAGATACCGGAGCGAGCATCATTGAGCAGGCCAATAAAACTGCCGAACTCATCCTCAAAGAAGCCCAGATGAATGCGGATGCATTGCATGCGGAGTCGAAAACCAAAGCGCGAAACATGGTAGATCAGGCAGAAACCCAGGCCAAAACGATCATTGAAGACCTAAAAGAAGACGTGCAATTGTTAGTCGATAATTACGAGAAACTGCAGGCGCAACGGGACTATCTATTGAAAAACCTAAAAAAGACGGCGAGCGAAACCCTGGAGAATGTAAAAGCTGTACAGGAGGGGTTTTCCGAAATCGACGCCGGGGCTCATACCCGAATGGTCAAAGATTTGCAGCGAAAAGATTCCTTTTATGCTTCCCTGAGCAGGGAGCCAAAAAAGGCATTCCGCCAGGAATCGGATGAGGCAGCTTCAGACACGACTTATACCTGGCAACAACCCCTGTCAGCCGAGTCCTCCACTGACCTACCGCCGGAGATCGGTCTTGATGATAAACAAGCGCCCTCCCCTGACATTCAGGCAGAAGCTTCGGATCACCCGAGCGAAAAAAAGACGGAAGAAAGTCCGGGAAAAAAACAATCCGGATCATTTTTTGATCAATTTGACTGATGGGCAAGGTATCTTTGGAGGGCATTGAATTCCATGCTTATCATGGCGTTTTTTCAGAAGAAAAAAAATTAGGGAACCGTTTTACTGTAGATTTGCACGTGGAAACGGACTTTCGGCAGGCCATGCTACACGATGATTTGAAAAAAACCGTGGACTATTACAAGTTGTATCAGATAGCAAAGGCGCACATGCAGGTTCCTGTCAAATTATTGGAACACCTGTCACACCTGATGATTCAGGATATTTTAAAGGTTTACCCGGACACCGCCCATATCTGCGTCGTAATAAAAAAGCACAATCCCGCCATAGGTGGCGTGGTGAATTACTCAGTGGTGGAGGTAAATTACCCCCAGGATTACAGCTGAAACGGGTACCTCATGTATTCCAGGAATCAGGCAAGCAAGCTTACACAGGAGTTTTGGACGGTATTTGGCGCGTACATGAAGCCCGTTCCCTCGGCGGATGGCGGCCGGGTAAATTGGCAAAACTACCGAACCGGCGTACGTCATTTGTACTTTCGAATGCAAGCAGACAGATCGAGGGCTTCCATTTCCATCGAAATCCAGCATCCGGACCCTCTGTTGGGAGAATTGTATTTTGAGCAATTACAGGCCCTTCGACCGCTATTCCAAAACGAACTTGGAGAATCCTGGGTATGGCTGTCGGCCCCGTCGAATGAGACGTCCATTTCGGAATATTCGGTTAGGAAAGAATTGGAGGGAGTAAACGTCCTGAACCGAGAGCATTGGCCGCGGATTATTTCTTTTTTAAAGCCACGGATGATTGCGTTGGATGGGTTTTGGTCTCAGGCAAAGTATGGTTTTGAGGGATTGTGCTGAGCCGCACGAAAAGCGTCCAATCAAAAAGGACTCAGGCATCGTGCCGCTTCGGGATGTTGGGATTGCTGAAGACGAAGCCACGGGCCTCGTTACTTTCGTGGAAATCTACTTGCATGCCCATCAGAAACATCACGTGTTTCTTTTCGATCAAGACCATTAGTCCCTCTACGTTAAATTGCTGGTCACCCTCCTTTTGCTGGTCAAAACCCAACGCATAGGAAACTCCCCCACACCCGCCGCCTTTGACGCCAACCCGCAGTGCATAATTTTCGGGGATATTTTTGGTGTTAATGATATTTCTTATTTCCTCCAATGCTTTGGAAGTGATATTGACCGGTATCTGCATGTACAAAAAAGGTCCTGTGTTGAAGAATGGTTCAAAATTAGGAGAGAAAAGCCTTTTGGCATAGCATAAATTGACATTATTTTAGATATTGTACCGCAAACACATTTTCGATGGAATACTTGATACAACTTTTGAGCATCGTACTTCCTGCCGGTCTGGTTATCTATGGGATGTTTATCATTACGGTATCATTTTTGAAGAAGGAGAAAGAAATGAAGTGGGTAGACATCAAAACCAAGAACACCGAATTGTTACTCCCACTTCGGTTACAGGCGGCGGAACGGTTGTGCTTGCTAATGGAGCGTATTTCTCCCAATAATTTGATCCGAAGGATCAATGAACCGGGGTTTACGGCGGGAGAACTGCACAGTAGATTGGTAGAAGAAATACGGAATGAATTCAATCACAACCTTTCCCAGCAGGTCTATTTTTCGGATGAAACCTGGGAATCGGTGCGGACGGCTGTAGAGCAGACACTTTCGCTGATCAATCGGTCCTATCAGCAAGTGGATGGAAACGAAAAAAGCCTGGACCTGGCGAAGACAATTTTCCAGCTTTCACTGGAACAAGAAAAGGACATTGTCGTCCTTGCGCTAAAGCGAATTAAGGACGAAGTCCGCATCTATTACTAAAACCCGTACCATACCAATCGTAGCAATTAGGCATGAACAGAGACAAACAAGAGCACGGCTTCTTCGAGAAGGCAAAGTCGATTTACCTGAACCGGGCCATGCACATCGCGGCGACGGAGGAAAAGTTACGTTATTTGCTGGAAAAAGCCAGCCTCAAGTGGAAAGAGCTTTCCCAAAATCCCACCTTTGCCCAGGTGAAATACCAGGTGGAAGTTTTTATCCGGATGATTCGGGCCCACGTAAATAAGCAATATTCCGGGCTCTCTAATCGATCTCTGGGATTGTTGGTTCTCGGCTTATTTTATTTCGCTTTGCCAACAGATTTGGTTCCGGATTTTATACCTTTCGTCGGCTACGTTGATGACATTACGGTGTTATTGGCCATTTTCAAAAGTCTTCAATCCGATATTGAGCGGTTTCTGGATTGGGAAAGGGAAAGGCAACTATGACTAAGGTAGCACTGGTAGCCGGCTCATCCGGTCTGGTAGGCATGCAACTGCTCCACCAGCTCTTCCAAAACCCGGACTACGATTGGGTGATTTCCTTTGGTAGACGCGACTTGGCCCTAAAGCACGCCAAATTGGTTCAGGTGACCGTAGACTTTAACCGGTTAGAAAAAGTGAATCTACAAGAATCCATCCGCTTACAAAATACTAGCGGTCAGTTTCAGCCCCTTATTAAAAGCCTGGAGACTGAGGAGGCAACGCTATCCGCTTTCTGCTCTCTGGGTACCACCATTAAAAATGCTGGGTCAAAGGAAAAATTCTTTCAGGTAGACCATGATTTCGTGATTGGTTTTGCACGCATGGTGCTGCATTTTGGCGCAAAACGATTTTTCTATGTCAGCGCGCTTGGAGCGGATGCTGGCTCTGGAGTTTTCTACAACAAGGTAAAAGGAGTCGTCGAAAACGACCTAAAACGAATGGATTTTACTTATCTGGGCATTTTTCAGCCTTCCCTGCTCCTGGGAGAGCGTAGTGAAAATCGCCTTGGGGAGGAAGTGGGAAAAGTTTTGATGAAGGGGCTTACATTTTTGGGACTGTTCAAAAAATACAAGCCCATTTATGGGTCCCAGGTGGCCAGGGCCATGGTTGTAAAGGATCGGGAGCCAACCCTTTCCGGAAATGAAACCATTCCCTCTTCCGAAATGCACCAAATGAGCTCATGATTGCGGTGATTCAGCGCGTTTCCGAGGCAGCTGTGGCGATTTCGGGGCAGGAGAAAGCCTCGATCGGGACCGGTTTGCTAATTCTGCTGGGCATCGAAGATGCCGATACAAGGGAAGACCTGGACTGGCTCAGTCGGAAAATCGTACACATGCGAGTTTTTCCCGATGAGGCTGGCGTCATGAACAAAAGCCTGCTGGACGTGGCGGGAGAGTTGCTGCTTATCAGTCAGTTTACCCTACATGCAAGCACAAAAAAAGGAAATAGACCCTCCTATATCAAAGCAGCAAAACCTGACGTGGCGATTCCGCTCTACGAAGCCTGTATTGACGAATTATCCCAACAGCTTGGGAAGCCGGTAAAATGTGGAGTTTTTGGCGCCAACATGCAGGTATCGTTGATAAATGACGGCCCGGTAACCATTATCATTGATTCCAAAAATAAGGTCTAGCATCCAAACCGATGCGTTGGGAGTCCTGCGCCGGGAAAAATCGATTAAAATCGTGTAGAAGTAATGGAAGAAAATCGGATTACTACCGAAAAAACCTCTGAAGATTTTTTAGTAATTGAACGGGCTACGGTTATGTATTCGGGCAAAGCGCTCTTTCGGCAATTGGATTTCAGAATAGGAAAGGGAGAGTCCTGGGTGATAGCAGGTGGTTCAGGAAAGGAGCGGACGGCATTTCTGGAAACGCTTTTGGGCCGTACATCCCTGGTGGCAGGACGGATTGCCAGACCCTTTGCGGAAAGTTATCAAAAAGCCCAAAGCCAGCGAGGTGAAATCAATAGTTTCCGGGATCTAATTGCTTTTGTGTCGCAGGAATATACCTTTCGAAATAAATCCAGTCAGCAAAACTTTTACTACCAGCAGCGTTTTAATAGTTCGGAATCCGAGGATACAGAAACAGTGGGCAGGTACCTGGCACAGGTGGAAGTAAAAGCGACCGGTCCCTGGACCCTGGATCGGGTGGTTCGGCTTTTTGGGCTTCAGGAGCTCCGGGAGAAATCCCTGATCAAATTATCGAATGGAGAAACCAGGAGACTGGCACTGGCCATGGCCTTACTTAAAAATCCCCGGTTGTTTTTAATGGACATGCCCCTTACGGGCCTGGATGTAAAAACCCGCCAACAGTTCGACGAAATACTACAGGTAATCATTCAATCTGGCATACAAGTGGTCCTGACAAGCACTGCAGATGAGGCTCCTCCTTCCATCAGTCGTTTTGGCTGGTTGGGTCAGGGAAGGCTGGAGGTCGTCACCGACCGCAAACGTTTACTTGCGAAGGAAGAGACCTTGCGCATGCAGGGTGAAAGTGCCTTTGATGCGTTTGAGGGATTGTTGAAAAAAGTTTTTTTCAAGTCAGGGATTCACGAAGTAATAGCGATGCGTGAGGTAGGTATAAGGTACCAGGACAAGTTGCTACTGGATCGAATCAACTGGCGGGTGGGTCCGGGAGAGTGCTGGTTGATTCGGGGTCACAACGGGGCGGGTAAATCCACGCTTATCAGTTTGGTTTTGGGAGAGAATCCGCAAGCCTATGCCAACGATATCGTACTATTTGATCGGAAGCGGGGTACAGGGGAAAGTATCTGGGAGGTCAAGAAGCCCACTGGGTTTGTTTCACCGGAGCTGGGTCGTTATTTCCCATCCAATCAGACCTGTAAAAAGGTGGTTTTGTCGGGATTGTTTGACACCATGGGCCTGTTCAAAAAAACCGATCCATCGCAGGAAGCCCTGGCAGACGCATGGTTGGCCGCGTTTCAGTTGGATCACCTGGCATCGGTAAATTTTCATCGCGTCAGCTTGGATGAGCAACGGTTTTGCCTGTTGGCCCGAGCGATGATCAAATGTCCCCAGCTCTTGGTTTTGGATGAAGCTTCCCAAGGCATGGACGAGGCACAGCGGGTACGATTTCGGCAAACCATTTCTTACTTTTGTGAAAATACAGGCATGTCGCTGTTATTTGTGAGCCACTATGATGCGGACGTTCCGGAAAGTGTAGACCGGGTTCTCGAGTTAAACCAAGGAAAAATTACGTACCAAAACTAAAGCAAATGACCTTAGCAGAAGCACAAAAAAAAGTCGATGCCTGGATCAATTCCACAGGTGTTCGGTATTTCAATGAACTTACGAATATGGCCATTTTGACAGAAGAAGTGGGAGAGGTAGCCCGTATCATGGCCAGAAAATACGGAGAACAATCGTTTAAGGAAAGCGACCGGGACAAGGATCTTGGGGACGAAATGGCCGATGTGCTGTGGGTACTCATTTGTCTGGCAAACCAGACCGGGGTGGATTTGACTCAGGCGCTGGAAAAAAATTTTGAGAAAAAAACGCTTCGAGACAAAGATCGACACCTGTCGAATAAGAAATTAAAACCCTGATTGGAAACGTACGATTCGAAGGAGGGGTAAGAAATAAAAAAAAGCCGGACGATGTGGACGTCCGGCTTTTTTGTTTGCTATCAGGTGGAATGTTATTGTTATTGAACAATGAGTTTGACCTTTTTGACCCAGTTTCCTCCATCCGAAACGGTCACCACGTACACGCCGGATTGCATACCCGCCAGAGGCAGCGTGTAGGATCCGTAGCCATTGGAAGCTGCTTTCGGATCGATGCTTTTCACCAAAGCTCCGGAAGTACTTTGAATGTAGATTTCGCGCACGCTCACATCCTGACCAATGGATAAGGTGGTTTGGTAGATGGCAGGATTCGGATAAACCTTGGTGACTGAGGTCTGGGTGATTTCCCCCTCTAGGGTTGACTGCATGGTTCCTTCGGTCGCAAGCCGTAGATTAGACGAGGAGGAACTTCCCTCAGGAATTACAGCAATACCGGCTACCGTGGCATTGTTGATGTCAGCATCCATTGATATATTCAAAATACCGTCCCCTACGTTGATTGAGGTGAAGGTTAAGGTGGTGGGATTATTTCCATTTTCACGGAAAATATCAAAATTTGATTTTACCTGATTCCCTTCGATCGATATATCAAAAACCCGATTCCCCACTTTTGCTGTCGGACCGAAGGATCCGAACCACAATTCATTGTGGTAGGTGATCACCGTATACGTTCCGTTTTGCACGGGTATGCTGTATTCCAGATTTCGAGAAAATCTTTCCGTAAGGAATAGATCAGACCCATTGACTGTGTAATTTGCGTTGATGTTTGATGGGCTGAAGTAGTTGGTTTTACGATCTCCCATGTGCAGTTGACCATTATAGGTCTTGTCGTCGAACGTTCCGGCATTCAGAAATACGGGCTGCTGGCTATTCGGTGGAGTCGTTCCCATGCTGCGTGCCTTTCCGATATACAATCCGGAGATGCTTACATCGCCCCGACTTGCCGAAAGCGCAAGCTCCAGGAACCCGTCTGTAACTTCAATGTTATTGAAAGTAAGGACCGTAGGCATGTTCCCGTTTTCAGAAAAGATGTCGAAATTATCCTTCTTTAGGTCACCCTCTATGGAAATGTCAAAGACCCGATTTCCACTCGCAGCCGCAGGCCCAAAGGTACCAAACCAGAGCTCATTGTGGTACGTTTTTACCTGGTAGGTGCCATTTTCCACCGGTATGCGGACGTTCATGTTCTTGGCATACCGTTCCGTTTGAAACAAGGCCTCTCCAGGTACCGTGAAGTTGAAGTTAGGAGAAAAACCAGTAAAATACGTGGTCTTGTAATCAGAGACAAACACTTTTCCGTCAAAACTGATATCGTCTCGGCTTCCGGTATTGATCATAAGGTAGTCTTCATAAACAGGTTGCTCAGGAGCACCAGGTTTTGCCAGTAAGTCGGAAGGAATACTTACGGGACTTTCACTCACGATAATACCTGAGACAGAAGCATTGTTTACCGAGGCGTTAAAGTTGATATTCAATACCCCATCCGTCACCGTTATTGCCTCAAAGGCAAGTGCCAGAGGTTGGCTTCCGTTTTCCTTAAAAAAATCTAGATCATCTTTCACCTTCGTGTTTTCGATAGTTATATCAAAAACACGCTGCCCTTCCTGTGCACTAGGCCCTTGATTTCCGAACCAAACCTCGTTGTGTAGCGTGTACACATAATAGGTCCCATTTGGAACCGGTATTGAATACGTAAAGCTTTGTCCGTGTCGCTCTGTTTGGAACAGGGGATGGGTACTGGCATTAATTTCGGAAAAAGTCTCAGACGTGCTGAAGAAGTTGTTGGTTGCATTCTCTCCCGCAAAGGACAACCCATTCCAGATGGTAGCTTCTCCGGTACCTACATTGAGGAAGTACGACGACGAAGAATTTTCTGGGCTACTACTTGTAGCAGATACCGAAAAGCTGACAACGGGCGAAGTGGACTGCAGCCCGTTGTCTGCGACCGCAACGGCAGATAGATTGTACGAGCCCTGAGGAACATTTTCCCAGGCCAATTGATAGGGAGATGTGTTTGCTGTCCCTAATTTGGTGGATCCGTTGAAAAAGTCCACACGGGAAATCGCTGCATTCTGAACCGACGCACTCGCTTCAAGTAGGATCGTCGCTCCCTGTTGAGCAGTTTGATTACTTTCTGGTTTGACCAGCGTGACGGTTGGCTTAGACGGTTCTTGTTCGATTACCCCACTGCCCGTCTTTAGCATCAATAAAGACGAGTAGGGAGGGATGGTTTGGGTGGTGGATAAAAGTTCATTGAGCAAACCCACAAAGCCTCCGGATGCAGAAAAACTCCGTTCCGATTTGGTAGGATTTTTCTCAAAGAGCACCTTTTCCTCAGGACGTATGACGGAAGCCTCTACTTCGTAAAACTCGAGATTGTCCATCCAAACTGTGCCGGCCTCACCCGTGCCTATTTCCATCACTAGTCGGGAATTTTCTGCATCAGAGAGCGATTGAATCAGCACTTCGTTTTCGCCTCGTTGCCAGGTTACTCCGACGTTATGTCTCAACGAAAGTTCGAACCAGGGAGAACCCGATTGGCGCAAAAAGAAAGCGATGGGAATATTTTTATCTGCAACTGCGCTAAATTTCAGCAAATAGTAGCTTCCCCTTTTAAGGGATCCCGTACTCATCACTGTTTGGCTTGTACCGGTAGTGCTGATCTTAAGTGAACCACCATCCAATCTCCCATTATCCCAGGACGTAGAACAGTCGCTACAGGTGATCATGTTCGCATTCTGGTTAAAGGAGCCGTTGGAATACCGGGTGGACCCTACTTGTTTTGTCACAGTGTACATATCCTCCATTTGCGTACCGGTTTTCGAGTTCCAGTCCTTACTATACGCGCGTTGCCACCCTCTTAGATCAAAGAATTTGCTCGTTTCGTTACTGGAATTCATATTATACCGAATCCGAAACCGGTAATTGTCAGAAAAAGGAGCAGAATACTGGTTGTTGTTGAAATTTGCCAATTGCGCCACATCATCAAACAGGGTGTAGATGTGCACAAAATCTTGGGAGGCATCCTTGGCGAGCAATTTGTTGTTTTCGATGGTTGTATTCGTAAGCGGGTTTCCCATGAGGTCATTTCGTAGGAAGATTAGGTTGTCGGAGTCGTATACCGTATTGTTGATAACCCGTATGTTATTGGTGTTGTGAAGGTAAATTCCTTTTGAGGTAATATGTGCCACCGTATTTCCCGATACCTCCACGTCGGTCACATTGTCATCCAGGTAAATTCCTTCTGCCTGGGGTTTATCTACGAAGTTTCGAATGCGTGTACCTTCTCGCACACCTACTCCATTGATGATAATATTGTTGGTGATTTTTCTGTTTTTATGGTTATCGAATCTACCCTGAAAGGAATAAATACCACCGCCGTCATTTTTAGTATAACAAAATCCATCGATAAAATTATACCTGACATGGGTATCATCCCCGCCAAAACGAATACCGATGTATCCACTTCTTTTAATCTCGTTGTATTCGATCAGGTTATTGTCTCCATCTGAGAATATCGCAAGTCCGACCCCGTCGCCGCTCCGACCATGTCCTGGAAACATATACGTATTTTGAATCGAATTTCCGCGTATGATGGCGTCGTCCGAAATCTTAAGATTCATCCCTACATTATTGGCATAGTTCACCTCGGAGTTTTCAATCACCAAGTTCGATACGCCCGCAAAAAAGACTCCATCTTGCCCGGAAACGTCAATTTTGCAATTCGAAAGTTTTATGTCATTTCCTCCTTCGAATTGAAAAGCATTTCGGTTTGCACCTTTGAAATGCAAATTTTCAAACACAAGGTGCTTTGCCTGACCGGTCTTTTCAACGATAAAATCCAGCGTACTTGCTTCCACTCGGATACTACCCGGATTGGAACCAAAATATACCCGCATTTTTCTGGTAGAGGGATTGTAATACCATTCTCCGTAACGATCCAGCGTGCCGGGGTGGTTTTGTATAAAGTACCCGTATCCAGACTGAGGTTCATAGCGGGTTTCCGGATTGGACGCGAAGTTTAGGGTACTTCCGGAATGGGACGTGATGGTGTGCCGGTCGGTAATCCAGAAAACTTTTCGCAACACGACCTCTGCCCCTGTCCAGTTGGGACTGGAAGATAACTGATAGTCGGTGATGGAGCGGCCTCCTGAGTGGTCTTCATAGGTAAGGTAGCCTTTGTTGGAGGAGTTTGAATTTGGAAAACGGCCCATTTCCTGAGGATTGTCGTTGATGGTAACCATGTTCACTTGTTTTCCGGGAAGTCGGTTATCAGACGCCTCGTAAACACCATTCCCTACAGATTGCCAATTGGAAAGCCGTACAAAGGTGGTTAGGATCGGGTCGGCTCCGGAACCGTAGGCACCAAACGTAATGGGAGCACCCGAATTTCCAGACCGATCCAGGCGAATGGTGCCATAAAAAGTATCCCCTCTGCGAAAAAAAACCTTATCACCAGGACTAAGGCTCGACATGATGGCATTCAATTTATTAATTGATTTCCAGGGAGTGGCTGCATTCCGAGCTTGGGAAAAGCTTCTAGAATCATCTCCTATTTCGCTGGAGAAGTAATAATTGGCCGCATGTAGATGCAATCCGGCCAAAAACATCGTGCAACACAGGATTAATCGGTATAAAACTGTATTCATGTAAATGTTAATTTAGTTGGTGTTTGTATGTACTAGGTTCTATTTTTTTCACATAATGATCCTTTCCATTTTTGCCTTTCGGAAAAATGCATAGGATTTTTACTTAGTTTGAAATAATCCATCAAACTCCATCAAAAATCTCCCCTACGATAATGTGATTATTTATTGCTTGGATACTGAATTATGAATAGTTAATTGGGTAATTAAGTTGGTTTATTTCAGCCTCAAGCATTTAAAATTCGTGCCAAAGGTAAGGATTGTTTTTAAAGGAATATCCTTTACCTCCTATACACTGTTATTTTGGGTTAACCGAAAACAAGGATGAATTGTTTTGTACCTAATTTTCAGCGCCTAATAATAAGAAAAATGTATTTAAAATACTATGGGTTCTTCGAGAAAATTTAAATTTTGAAATTTCCGGGTGGAATAGCTGTGTACAAAAGGAACCGTTTTTTGGAAATTTCACCCCCACTGTGTATATTTTCTCCACAGTTAATCAAACGGGTAGAATAGCGTCTCCACATGTAATGTACCCCTCGTCCAGCGCGATTCCATTTTGGCCAAACAAGACCTTTTTCCCCAGTTTCCGGTACCTGGACAGGGTATACAGTGGCTCTCGATTTTTTGTTCCCCGTTGTTGGTCTACCGTAGTCATCACACAACGGGCACAGGGCTTCGTGATTTTAAAAGGTACCGACCCCAGGAAAAATCGGTCCCAGCCGTCTTCAACATAAGCAGGGCCTCCGGTGAATACCATATTCGGGCGAAAGCGGTCCATGGGTACAGGAGTATCGAGGCGTTTATTTAGGTCGTCCAAAGAAGACTGGCCGATGATAAGAAAGGGCATGCTATCGGCAAATCCAACGTGCTCTTGGTTGACCTGGTATTTCTTTTTTAGCCAGCGTTTATGGCTGGAACTCATTTTTACCAGTTTGCAGGACGTATGGAGCATGTCCGAAAACCATTCGTCGGCAGCGGGGTCTACCTCCAGGGCATCGACCGAATCGTCCCAGATGCGGACCTCCAGCAACCGGCCCGTATCGGCAGAGAAGGGAATGTGTAGGCCAGAACCTTTCTGCAGTTTGTGCGTGAGGTATAGGCCATCTTCTGACAGAGAGACCTGAAGCAAAGCCATGTGGGGGAGGCTTCGCTGGCTCATAAACGTTCCCTGCGCATCCACTAACATCCATTGACGGTCGTGCTGGAGGCCAGATTGGTGAACCTTACTGCCGGAAAGGGAAATGCCTCCCAGGGATTTAATGGGGTAAATGTACAGCCCGGAAAGGGTAATTTTCATAAGTAAGACAGATTGAAACCGCCGAGAAGCAGTGAACTGGGTCGGTTAAATTACGGATAAATGCTGACAAATCGAATCTGAAAGCTGTCACAAATTATGACAATGTGGCATTAATTAGCCCATTCATCCACTTGGCACATTGGTTGTTGTTCTTGTTTTCGTAACACATACGAAAACGATAAAATAAATATAATTATGGGAAAAATTATTGGTATAGACTTGGGTACGACCAACTCTTGCGTCGCCGTAATGGAAGGTAGTGAGCCCGTGGTCATTCAAAACAGTGAAGGTAGAAGGACAACCCCTTCTATCGTGGCATTTTTGGACAACGGAAATGGAGAAAGGAAAGTGGGGGATCCTGCCAAGAGGCAGGCCATTACAAACCCGTCAAATACCATTTCTTCTGTGAAACGATTCATGGGAAAAAAGTTTTCCGAAATTTCGGAAGAACGTAAACATGCGTCCTACAAAGTGGATCAGGGTCCCAATGATACCGTGGCCATTAAAATCGGCGATCGGTCTTACACCCCACAGGAGCTATCTGCGATGATTCTTCAGAAGATGAAGTCTACGGCAGAAGATTTTCTGGGACAGGAAGTGACGGAAGCGGTAATTACCGTGCCGGCTTATTTCAACGATTCGGAACGGCAGGCTACCAAAGAAGCGGGTCAAATTGCCGGTCTTGACGTAAAACGAATCATCAACGAACCAACAGCCGCGGCCCTTGCCTATGGACTGGATAAGAAAAACCAGGACATGAAAATTGCCGTGTATGACCTGGGGGGAGGTACCTTTGATATATCCGTTCTGGAATTGGGCGATGGTGTATTCGAAGTGAAATCAACCAATGGCGATGTGCATCTGGGAGGCGATGATTTTGATCAGGTAATCATTAACTGGCTAGCCGACGAGTTTAAAGCAGAAGAGGAGATCGATCTGAGAAAGGATCCCATGGCCCTACAGCGATTGAAGGAAGCCGCAGAAAAAGCGAAGATTGAGCTTTCCAGTTCATCCAGTACCGAGATCAACCTGCCGTACATTACCGCCACACAATCTGGCCCCAAGCACTTGGTCCGCAACCTTTCGCGAGCAAAATTCGAGCAGCTTTCCGATGATCTGGTTCGACGATCCATGGAACCCGTACGTAAAGCCATCAAAGATGCCGGCCTTTCTCCCTCCGATATAGACGAGGTGATCCTGGTCGGTGGTTCTACCCGAATCCCAAAAATTCAGGAAGAGGTCGAAAAGTATTTCGGCAAGAAACCTTCGAAAGGCGTAAATCCGGACGAAGTTGTGGCTATAGGAGCTGCCATACAAGGTGGTGTGCTGACAGGAGAAGTAAAAGACGTATTGCTTCTGGACGTAACGCCGCTATCGCTGGGTATTGAGACCATGGGGGGAGTGTTTACGAAATTGATTGAATCCAATACCACCATTCCTACCAAGAAGTCCGAGGTATTTTCTACCGCAGCCGACAATCAGCCTGCAGTCGATATTCACGTCCTTCAGGGAGAACGGTCCATGGCCAAGGATAATCGGGCTATCGGCAGGTTCCAGTTGACGGATATTCCGCCGGCCCCGCGGGGTGTACCTCAAATTGAGGTGACCTTCGATATTGATGCCAACGGAATTCTAAATGTGTCTGCAAAAGACAAGGGAACCGGCAAAGAGCAAAAAATCAAAATTGAAGCTTCTTCCGGACTCTCTCAGGAGGAAATCGACCGGATGAAGAAAGAGGCTGAGGCCAATGCGGCCACAGACAAGGCGGAGAAGGAAAAGATCGACAAGATCAACCAGGCAGACAGCCTTGTCTTTCAAACCGAGAAGCAGTTGAAGGAATTTGGAGACAAGCTTTCCGATAGTAACAAATCGGCAGTAAACGAAGCCTTGGAAAAACTGAAAGCGGCTCACCAAAGTCAGGATATTGCGGCCATTGATGCTGGAATGGAAGCCTTGAATACGGCCTGGACTGCGGCCTCTCAAGAGATGTACAACGCATCTCAGGGTGCAGAAGGCGGTGCTGCCCAAGGTGGCCCCACCGGAGACGCCTCTACATCGGATTCCGCTTCCGGAGATGGCGTATCCGATGTCGACTACGAAGAAGTAAATGAAGAAGATAAAAAATAAGCATTCTTCCATCAATTTGTAACCAATAAAATAATGGCGTCTTCACCGGGTGGAGATGCCATTATTTTTACACTGAATGGCGCTATATCCTCTTGCTAATCACAAACCAATATGCAACTGACCTCTGAAAATAAGTTAAAAAAGCTCCTTATCGTGGGCGACCGCCTGTTGATCAAGCTAAAGAAACCCGATCAAAAAACATCCAGCGGGCTATACCTGCCGCCCGGAGTTCGGGAAAAAGAAAAAGTACAGCAGGGGTACATCATGAAAGCAGGTCCGGGATACCCCATTCCCCTGCCTGTAGCGGAAGAAGAACCCTGGAAGGACCATGCAGAAAATGTAAAATATATCCCTTTGCAGGCGAAAGAAGGCGATTTGGCCGTTTTTCTTATGAACGGGGCCTTTGAGGTTATTTACGAGGGAGAAAAGTATTACATCGTTCCTCAAAACGCCATTTTGATGCTGGAACGAGAGGAAGATTTGTAACCCAATCGATTTACTTTACAAAGAACCGAAAGATAAAAAAAGTGCCTGAGGGAAACCAATTCTGGTTTCTCTCAGGCACTTTTTTATCAGGCATTTATATGCCAGGTGTCATTAGTCTTTTTTCCAGGGTTTGCTGTTTTTCGCTTTGGGACCTGTTACGTGTTCTCTTTTTCTCAAATCTGCATTTACTTCCACCACTTCAAAATCGCCTTTCTGGGGCTTTTTGTTTTTGTAAGCGGGTCCTTTAACTTTCTCTTCGTCTACTGTTACCAACAAGGTACCTTTTCTAGCCTGCTGTTTCCAAGGTTTATAGTTTTTCGCAGCAGGGCCTTTAAGATCTTGATGAGATTGCGCATTCGATACATTAAAGGCCAGGAAACAAGCAGCTAACATACATGTGAATCTGATCATCATACTATTTCGTTAAGTTTATAATTATTCGCTACCTAACTATACGAATTGGAAGAGAAAGGTTGTGTTTTTTCAGTCTAAAAATGAATAAATGTTTGAAAAAGTAAAATTATATACTGAAAAAGGGTTTTTTTATACAAAAAAGTAGTGTTTTTTTTGACCGTGAATTTGAATAAACACAAGAAAACTAATCAGGAAGGGTTGTTTTTGAGGTGGTTTTGAAACCAGTAGTATAGAAACACAAAAAACCGCAGTTTTTTTTAAACACTGCTGTTTTTTGGCAATTTTTGAGAAAAAAAACAGAAATCTAGAACGAAAAGACGGCTGCGAGTAGAAAAGACGTCAAATTACTTGCGTTTTCGTAGTTATTGTTCAAAAAGAAGTTTTCTGACATAGAGTCGAAGCGAACCTCAGGAATAAGGGTGAGGTTGTCCATTACCTTTGCATTTCCGGAAAGGGTAAATGCAACGACGTTTCCATCTCCAGTAGTGTTGAGGCCGACCACACCTTCCAAACCCTCGTTGAATACGCTAAAGTATTCACCGCGTGCACCCAATGAAAACGCTTCCGACGTTGCAAGTTGTAGGTATCCGGCGACTCCGTAGAAACCAAAGCCATCACCGGTGGCATCCTGTATGGTATTGCCATTCAGGACTTGTCCTGCAGAAGTGGTATTGTAGGTGGCATTGAATCCTGCATATACCGACTCGGTGAGGTCATATCCTGTGGTAAGGTCAATTTGGAAGGTATTTCCCATGGAGGCATTGCCAAACGAAGAGAGGGTGTTCATATCCAATTTTCCATCCTGATCTCCATAAAGCAAATTTAAATAAGTACCTCCTGCATCGGTGGCATAAGCAAGTTGACCACCAAAGGTATAAGAGCCAATGGAATTAAATTCCGTAACATCTGTTGGGTTCATAACGGAAGCCATCAGGGACCAGTTGTCGGAGAGCTGAAAGTCTGCCTTTAAACCAGTATGCGAAAAAGGACCATATGAAAACATATAGGAGGTTGAGTAGTTAAAGTTTCCGGTAGGAGAAATCACCTCGTACCCCAAATAGGTATTAAAGTCTCCTATGGTAAAAGTAACGACATCGCTTGCATTCCAATACATGTATAGTTGATTCACTATCTGAGAACTACCACCTTCAAAGGCGGAATATAAGGGGGAACCGAATACGGCATCTTCCCCTCTGGGCCCGAAAACCATGTCTGCCACAAAACCTATTTTTTCTCCTTCATAGGATGCAATAATATTGGCCATACCTAGTGAAAAACCGGGTAAGTTGGCGAATGAAGTGGCAGGTGCCTGGTATTCATCCCCTTTGTTCGGAGCATTTATGTTGGTTCTGAAATAGGCATCAATAGACCCAGATAGGGCTACTTTTGGTTTTTCGGTTGCTTCTTGCGCGTTGACTAAGGTCAATGTTGATAAAATAACTAAGACGATTAGAAGTTGGAACTTTTTCATATTAATTTTGAGCGTTAGTTAATAATACGTTGACTGATGAGAACCCCTCCCCACTTGTAAAGAGGCTTCAATTTCTTCGGTGGGAGGGGGGTTCTGCTTTTTTATTTATTCTCTAGGGGTACTTTTATTCAGTTTATTCGTCGTACACAATGGTGTATCCTCTTATTCCGTGCTCATGACTATCCAGGCCGGATCGTTCGTGTTCTTCGGAAACGCGTATTCCGATGGTAATTTTTAGAACATAAAAGATAACCAAGGCAGACAGAAAGGCTACACCACCGCAAATGAGGACGCCGACTAATTGAGTCAAAAAGGTGTGGTCCGGATTGCTTGAAAATAGGCCTACGGCTAGCGTACCCCAAATCCCACAGGTGAGATGGACAGATACTGCTCCCACTACATCATCGAGCTTTAACTTATCTAGGAATATGGCAGAAAGTACAACCAAAATGCCTGCGATAAAGCCGATAAGGAGTGCGAATATTGGACTAATAACATCCGCTCCTGCCGTAATTCCTACCAACCCGGCTAGGATACCGTTTAGCACCATCCCCAAGTCTAGCCGTTTGAATGTCAGGTAGGCGGTAAGAAATCCACCCAGTCCACCGGCACAAGCACCTAAAGAGGTGGTTACCAGAACAAGGGATACCAATCCCGGGTCTGCGGAAAGCACCGAGCCGCCGTTGAATCCAAACCATCCTAACCACAATAAGAAGACTCCAATTACAGCTAGTGGCACACTTGAACCGGGTTTTTCAATGGTTTTACCATTGACATACTTTCCTATCCGGGGTCCAACCATGATAACTCCTGCCAATGCGCCCCATCCACCTACAGAATGAACAAGTGTAGAACCCGCGAAATCATAAAACCCCATCGCGTCAAGAGCGCCACCGCCCCATTTCCAACTACCAATGAGTGGGTATACAATTCCCACAAAAACGATGGTGAAAACCAAGTAAGCCCAGAGCTTTACCCGTTCAGCGATGGCTCCAGATACAATGGTAGCCGCAGTTGCTGCAAACATGGCTTGAAATAAAAAGTCGGTCCAATAGGTATAGCCAGCGTCGGCATATTCGGCGCTGATGTCCGCATCCGCTGGATTAAACCAGAACATGGTCCAACCGGCTCCATCAAATCCAAACCATCCCGGCACATCGAAACCCGGGTACATTAAAAAGAACCCGATCAATGCATAAGAAACGATACCAATGATGGGCGTCACGGTATTTTTAAATAGTATGTTAACGGTGTTCTTTGCCTGACCAAAACCGGCTTCCACCCCGGCAAAACCTAAGTGCATAATAAAGACCAATGCTGTTGCCAACATCATCCAGACATTGTTGGTAGTTAGTAAGTTTTGGGTGATCGCACTACCGTAATCCATTCCCTCAGACACCGCCTCCGCGTTAACCTGAGTGAAAACTGGGAAAATTCCTTTCATAGAACGTTAATTTTTAAAGTGAACAATAACTTGCGCCATATGAGGTACGAATGGCTTCCATTTGAATGCACAAGATGGTTTAATAAACAACCAAAAACAATTGACTGTACGAGGATATTCCGTAAATAAGAATATAAAAATACTTTAAACAATAATATTTATGCTAAAATGATAAATATTGGTTAAAAAATGATTCGTGTACAAAACCAAGTGAAATTTTAAAATAGGAACGAAAACAGTGGTATTTTCACATAAATATTGTTAATAAAAAATATAAATATGTTTTATGTAAAAAATAAGATGCCATCGAATAATCTATAGATGGTTTGGATGGAAGCTGTGATGTAAGTTTTTTTAGAAAAAATATTTTTTCGATTTTGACAAAATTTTTTTTATTCATTAGTGTTATTTTAAAAAATAGCTTATTTCGATTCACATTTCGTAACTCAACGGGAATCGGCCGATTTTCGAAAGAAGCAGCGATCTATCAGAAATTAGCTACTAAGCGAAGTAGATATCGCGACAATTTGTATTTTTTATGGGAAAGGTTCTGTTTACAGGATGCTTCCGAACGGTGCTTTGTCTGGCATGTTGCTTCGACGAAGCTTCATCCGCTCTTCTGGCTAAAACGATGTCTGGGATAAATGATCCGTGGTTTCTGAAGTTGGGTGCGAAGAAATCGTTTGAAAGGGAAGTCACTTAATCTTTTCTGACAATTCATTCAATTCCGATCTGGGGGTAGATACGGTTTCGTTTTTGCATTGTATTTATCGAAAATAACTTAATACGTGTTAATGTAGTGTTAAATTTAACTTAATTAGAAAAGTAAAAAATTATTATTTTATAGCAAAAAATAAAATTAAATACTGAGAAAATTTTTTTTTATTCTGGAAAAGCTACATGTTTTCACGTAATTGGTCAGTTTATGTATTTTATTTGAAGGTAATAAAATGACCAAAAAAATTAAAAAAGACAAAGAAACGGCTGTTTAAAGTGAAAAAAATAGCAAAAGAATAAATTATTTTTGCAAAATTGATCATTATCAAATAAATTTGTTTTCATCATTTAACCCTGGTTATTTCAAAAAATAATTTTGTTTTAACAATCGTTTAATAATTAACCTTAATTATCAAAATCATGAGAAAAATTAACATTCCAACTTTAATGAAAGGCCTTATCGCATTTTCATTGTTTTTCGTCGTAGCTGTAGGTACAGCAACCGCTCAGAGTGAAACATCTGACAAGTTTGATTTCACTATCACCGTCAATTCTGATCAGTTTTTCGGTTTCTACCCATTCTTTGCGGGATCGTATGCTGTCAGTGAAACTTCCGCGTTTACCTTTTATGGCATTCTGTGGTCCGGAGGTACAGGTGGTGTGCAAGGATCCGGCGGTGGCTGGGGTAACTGGACCGAATTCGGTGTAGGTATGAACTTCGATGTAGCAGATGGATTGAGCGTCAATCCGCAAATCGGTGTTACCGGTGGCAACTTGCTGTCTTCAGGCACAGCCGGACCCAGCATTTTCGGGGATGGTATTGTTCCTAACCTGACCATTGGTTTGGATAAGGCAAAAACAGAAGGCGAGATCTATTTCGGACTGTACTCCCCGCTTCGAAACGAAGCGCCTACTGGCGGAACAACCCTGGCTTACATCCACTATTGGACCAACTTCGGTGTGAAGGCTTCCGATTTCTTTTCCCTGGGCCTTCATTACGAACACCTGATCAACTCCGGTGGATCTAACGTATCCGAATCCACAGACGTTTATCAGTGGTTAGGCCCCTACATCCAGTTTGCAGATCCTAACGGAAAAGCGTTCGCGCGACTGTCTGCTGGTGGCGACCTGGTAGAAGGAAACGATTCGTTCTTTAAAGTTACTACCGGTCTTAGCTTCTAATTCCGAAAAAAAACATAAAAAAAGGAGACTGATTACCGGTCTCCTTTTTTTATTCCTCCCCTCGGAGCACCAATGCTCCTGCAGGGAAACCAACTGTCCAGGCACCTAACCAAAGGGTGGATTACAAGCCGATTTGCGCCACTTCCTTGGCAAAATAGGTTAAGATGATTTTTGCGCCAGCACGCTTGATGCTAAGCAAGGATTCGAGCATGGCGCGTTCTCCGTCCAGCCACCCGTTGGCGGCAGAGGCCTTGATCATGGCGTATTCGCCACTAACATTATACGCGGCGATGGGAAGTGGAAAGCGTTGGTGAAGGAGTTGAATAATATCCAGATAGGCAAGCGCGGGCTTCACCATCAAAAAATCGGCACCCTCCTCCAGGTCTAACTGGGCTTCTATCAAGGCTTCCCGGCTATTTGCCGGATCCATTTGGTAGGTTTTTTTGTCACCTGACTTAGGCGCAGAGTCAAGTGCGTCGCGGAAGGGATTGTAAAAAGCACTGGCATACTTGGCCGTATACGACATAATCGACACTTCCTTGTAGCCATTTTCATCCAGTATTTTTCGAAGATAGCCGACCCGGCCGTCCATCATGTCCGAAGGACCGATGATGTCTGCACCGGCTCGGGCTTGCGCCAGGGTCATTTTACCAAGAATTTCCAGGGTTTCGTCATTGAGGATGCGGCCGTTTTCTACCAGCCCATCGTGTCCGTCCGAATTGTAGGGGTCCATGGCCACATCGGTCATGATACAGGCTTCCGGAAAGGTTTGCTTGATGGTACGCAAGGCGTTTAGGTAGAACGTGTCTTCTCGGTAACTTTCTGTTGCGAAGCGATCTTTTTTTTCTTCCGGATAGGCAGGAAAAATGTCAAAAGCATTGATCCCTAGCTTTAGGCAAGAATCGATTTCCTCAAGCATCAGGTCAAGGGAATACCGGTAAATTCCCGGCATGGAATGTACCGGTACTTTTTGATTGATTCCGTCGATCAGGAACAAGGGGAAAATAAAGTCACTCAGGGATAGTCTGGTTTCTTCCACAAGGGATCGAATGGCTGCTGATTTCCGGTTTCTACGTGGTCTTCTGAGCATGTCGCTTTGGATTCTGGGTAGGTATACGGTACAATAAATAACGGTTATAAACTCATGTGATTTTTCAAGATAGGAGTTTGGATACCGTATCGGTATCGATGTCCCGGTAATCGCGGATATAGTGGTCACACGGGGGTAATTCCTCTTTGGTATGGGAG
This sequence comes from Cyclobacterium xiamenense, assembly GCF_900109255.1. Taxonomy (NCBI): domain Bacteria; kingdom Pseudomonadati; phylum Bacteroidota; class Cytophagia; order Cytophagales; family Cyclobacteriaceae; genus Cyclobacterium; species Cyclobacterium xiamenense. Next base: position 751,617 of record NZ_FNZH01000003.1, read on the forward strand.
GAGAGCACCCCTACCACGCGCATGCCGGCATTTCGAGCGGCGGATACACCGGAATGGGAATCCTCAAATACCAGGCAACGGGTCGGGTCGATCTCCAGATTTCGGGAGGAACTGAGGTACACTTCCGGATCCGGTTTGTGTTTCGTTACATTTTCGCTCGCCAACACCGATTCCATGCTGGGACCAAAGCCCAGGCTATTCATGATCAAATCCAGGTTGGCCCGGGGGGCTGAGGTAGCGACTCCGGTTCGGTAGCCTTCCTTTTTTAATGCCTGAAGAAACGGGAGAAATTCAGGCAATGTTTCTACCTTATCGGCGTAGATTTCCCGAAACAACCCCTCTTTTTCGTTTTCCAGTTCAGCAAATTCGCTACCAATAACCTCTCTGCCCAGAAAATGAGCAAAGATGTACTTATTGCTTTTGCCATACATGTGTTGGGCAAACTCTTGTTCGGTAGGATTCAAACCCCGTTTGCCAAAAAATACCCGAAATGCTTCCGAGTGAAACGGGTTGGTATGGCAGATAACGCCGTCCATATCGAAAATGATGGCCTGCTGTTTCATTACGCACGCTTTTTTTGGAAGCCCAGGATGGTATTTTCTATAATATCGCAGCAGCTATGCAACTCTTCGAGGGTCATCACCAGTGGTGGTGCAAAGCGAATGATATTGCCGTGCGTAGGTTTGGCCAGGAGTCCATTCTCCTTCAAGGCAACGCAAATATCCCAGGCCGTGCTGCTGTCCGGGCTGTCGTTGATCACCACGGCATTCAGCAATCCCCGTCCCCGAACCAGGCTGACCCAGGGCGATTTATTGGCGAGAAGTTCCATACGCTCCCGAAATACCTTGCCCAGCGCCCGGGCGTTTTGGGAAAGTTTTTCGTCGCGCACCACCTCCAGGGCAGTCATCGCAATTTTGGCTCCCAGCGGATTTCCTCCAAAGGTGGACCCGTGTTGTCCGGGGTGAATCACCTCCATGATGGCGTCGTTGGCTAAAACGGCCGAAACAGGGAAAAACCCGCCGGAGAGGGCCTTGCCTAGAATCAAAATATCTGGTTCCACGTAGGTTTCTTGTTGTTCACAGTGGCCCTCGCAATTGCAATTACCGCAAACAGCCAGCAAGGAACCGGTCCTCCCGATTCCAGTTTGGATTTCATCGGCTAGCAAAAGGACTTGTCGCTCCTGGCAGAGTTTCTTTGCCTGCATCAGGTAGTCTTCATCCGGGGTATTGACTCCGGCTTCGCCCTGAATGGGTTCGATAAGGAAGGCTACTGTCGCAGGATGGGCATTCAAGGCTTCTTCCAGGGCGCTTAGGTCGTTGTAGGGAATGCGGATAAATCCAGGTGTGAAGGGGCCAAAGTTAGTTCGGGCGTTTTCGTCGCTGGAAAAGGAGATAACAGTGGTGGTTCGGCCATGGAAATTGTCCTCCGCCACAATGATCGTTGCTCGTTGTTCCGGAACTCCCTTTTTCTCGTAGCCCCATTTCCGGGCAATTTTTATGGCGGTTTCAACGGCCTCTACACCGGTATTCATGGGCAACACCTTGTCGAAGCCGAAGTAATCGGTCAGGTATTTTTCGTAAGGCCCAAGTACGTCATTGTAAAACGCCCGGGAAGTCAGGGTCAGGGTACCTGCCTGCGCAACAAGCGCCTCCTTTATTCGGGGGTGGCAATGCCCTTGATTGACGGCCGAGTAGGCAGAAAGAAAGTCAAAATATTTTTTTCCTTCCACGTCCCATAGATAGACCCCCTCGCCCCTGCTGAGGACTACCGGTAGGGGGTGGTAATTATGGGCGCCGTGGCGGTCTTCCAATTGTATCGCTTCCTCACTTGAATGAATCTCCTGCATCATGGACTTGCTTAGTTACGCTTTATATTCATGGGATTTTAATTCCCGAAAGGGCAAATATAAGAAAAGCGATCCGGAAACAGGAGGCAAAACCAAAAAGTTGGTAGGCAGGGATTTATTAAATAATTATAGAGCCTATTTTTGTTATTTAATGAAAACTTCCGATATTTGCAAACCCAATTGAAAAAGTAAAACAACACGGATACATACATATCATGGCAAAAATTTGTGACATAACTGGTAAAAGGCCTCAGGTAGGGAATAACGTATCGCACGCCAATAACAAGACCAAGCGTAGATTTTACCCCAACCTGCACAAGAAGAGCTTTTACATCCCGGAGGAAGATGCCTGGATCACGCTGAAAGTATCCTCTTCTGCCTTGAGGACGATCAATAAAAAAGGAATCAGTGCGGTATTGAAAGAGGCGCAGAAAAAAGGTGATATTGTCATCAAGTAAGCACAAATCCCTCCAACCACACTAAATCATACGAAGCAATGGCTAAGAAAGGTAACAGAGTTCAGGTAATCCTGGAATGTACAGAACACAAGCAGAGTGGCATGCCCGGTACCTCCCGGTATATCACGACCAAAAACAGGAAAAATACGACCGAGCGACTGGAGTTGAAAAAATTCAACCCCATCCTTAAAAAGGTGACGGTTCATAAGGAAATCAAGTAATCGCGTTCCCCCAGGGATAAACAACAACGAATATGGCTAAGAAAGTAGTAGCAACACTGAAAAAAGAAGGTGGTATATCCTATGCCAAAGTAATCAAAGCGGTACGCTCAGAGAAGACCGGAGCATACACCTTCAAAGAAGAAATGGTCCCTAGCCCAATGGTTCAGGAAACCTTAAAAAAATAAAGCTAATCCCAGCATTCGTGTAAGGATACATCCCTTTCGATTCTAATCGAAAGGGATTTTTGCGTATATTCGGGCGATAGATTTGTACTTATGGGAATATTTGGATTTTTTTCAAAAGAAAAAAAGGAAAGTTTGGATAAAGGGCTGGAAAAATCCAGCGAGAATTTATTTTCAAAACTCGGCAAAGCCATCGTAGGCAAGTCCAAAGTAGACGAGGCCATTCTGGATGAACTGGAGGAAATCCTCATTACTTCCGATGTAGGTGTGGATACCACGATCAAGATCATACAGCGTATCGAAGCCCGCGTGGCGCGAGATAAATACGTGAATACCTCCGAATTGGACCTGTTACTCCGGGAAGAAGTAGCCGGGTTATTGGAGGAAAACAATACGCAGGATCTTGCGGATTATGACCTACCGGAGGGGAAGAAACCCTACGTCATCATGGTGGTAGGAGTCAACGGTGTGGGAAAAACCACCACGATAGGCAAGCTTGCCCACCAGTTCAAACAGGCTGGTAAGTCGGTGGTGCTGGGAGCGGCCGATACGTTTCGCGCTGCGGCAGTGGATCAGTTGATTCTGTGGGGAGAGCGGGTAGACGTTCCGGTGATTTCTCACGGCATGAATACCGATCCTGCTTCTGTCGCCTTCGATACCGTCAAAAAGGCGGTGGAAATGAATGCAGACGTGGTGATTGTCGATACCGCCGGTCGCCTGCATACCAAGGTAAACCTGATGAATGAATTGACGAAAATCAAGCGGGTGATGCAGAAATTCATACCCGAGGCCCCGCACGAAATAGTGCTGGTACTGGATGGGTCTACCGGACAAAATGCGTTTATCCAAGCCAAAGAATTTACAAAAGCTACCGAGATCAGCGCGTTGGCCATTACCAAACTGGACGGCACCGCAAAGGGAGGGGTGGTAATCGGTATTTCGGATCAGTTTAAAATTCCAGTGAAGTATATTGGGGTAGGAGAGAAGATGACCGATTTACAAGTGTTTGATCGTAGGGAATTTGTGGATTCCCTGTTTAAGAAAAAGTAAGACAAACTGGCACCGCGGGTTTTGCCCGTCTATTGGCTAATGTGATACTAGACATGCGAAAACAGGGTATTACTTTTTTCTCACGGTTCCCCCGCTCCCTTTTTTCGGGTTAACATTCCGCCAGATTGATATCATTGCCTGCGAAAAAGGATGGGCAATGAACTGAGTCCGACCCGATTTTTTTAGGCGCATCGAAGGAGATTGGGAAAAAAGCCCACTCAGGAGTTTTTGTGAAGGGGCTTCATCCAATCAAAATGGGAGCCAAATCAATTTAATACTTCTGCGTTTTCTTTATCGATATTAATGACCTCAACGGTTATGTTCCTTTCTTTGGCATTGGTTTGAAAATCCCGGATGACTTCGATCACGTCGTAGTCGATGATTTTTGAATTACTGCCGTCAATGATTACTTTCTTGTTGTCTCCCACATGTTTAAGCGTTTTGATGAGGGATCCCTTGTTTAGAAAGCTAACCTCTTCCGCAAGGATAATGTGAACGATACCTTCGTCATCTTCTCTGGAATCCTTGAAGAAGTGCGAATTTTTATAGTTTCTCATCAGGATGTAGACAATGCCTACAATCATTCCCATACCGATGCCTTTGAGTAGATCGAAGAAGATGATCCCCAAAATCGTAATCAGAAAAGGCAGAAACTGGTCCCATCCGAGCTTATACATGGATTTGAAAAGAGATACTTTGGCAAGTTTGTAACCAATCACCAGCAGTATAGCCGCTAAACTCGATAGGGGGATTAGATTGAGAAGGTTAGGAATAAGCAATACGCTAAGCAGGAGCAAAATGCCGTGAAATACCGCGGACATTTTCGTTTTCGCACCCGAGTTGATGTTGGCGGAACTCCGGACAATAACGGCTGTTATGGGCATGCCGCCTACCAGACCGTTTACCAGGTTTCCAGCACCCTGCGCCAGTAGTTCCCGGTTTGGCGGGGAAACGCGCCTGTGTGGATCAATTTTGTCTGCTGCTTCGAGGCTTAACAGGGTTTCCAAACTGGCTATGATGGCAATGGTAATGGCCACTACCCACACATCGGGATTGAAGATCCCGGAAAAATCGGGAAAAAACAGGTGATCTCCCAGGCTAGACAAACCGGTAATTTCTGGAAGGGTTACTTTGTTTTCCTCTCCGATTGCCAGATTGGGAATCAATGAATTAAAAATCTCATTAATTCCAATACTCAGCAATACGGCCAATAATGGCCCGGGGATGAATTTCAAAAAATGGTGGTTTTTAACGAATGGTTTTTCCCAAAGAAGTAAAACGGTCAGGGAAAAAAGTGCAATGAGGATTGCTCCCACTTCTAGGTTACTCGCAAGGGATTGTAATGCGAGCACTGCTTCGTAATCATTAACTAGCGGAATAAAATCCTCTACTAATTCGCTGGAATTGGTGCCAAAAACGAACGGAAGCTGTTTGATGATCAGGATGATACCAATTCCTGCCAACATTCCCTTGATGACAGAAGTGGGGAAATAATACCCAATGACCCCCGCCTTCACGAATCCAAGGACCAGCTGTATGACTCCTGCAATTACCAGCGCCGTCAGAAAAAGCTCGTAGGCTTGCAAGTCTTCAATGGCATTCAGTACAATTACTGTTAGCCCTGCAGCGGGTCCGGAAACCGCTGTGTGTGAGCCCGAAAGAAAGCCCACGACAATTCCTCCAACGATGCCGGCAATCACCCCAGAAAATAAGGGTGCGCCTGAGGAAAGCGCAATTCCCAAACATAAGGGCAACGCCACTAAAAACACTACCAGGCCAGCAGGTAAATCCGAGCCTAAATGTGAAAAAATTCCGTTTTTACTTGACATACTGTATGGTTTAATTTTCGTGCAATGGGTTACTACGTTTTCGCTTCATAACCTATTCCTACGGTTCCTCTCCAATTGGATTGTTTGCCGAGGGTAGGTCCCAAGTGCAGATCAAAATTTTAAATTATGATTTACATAAACAAATTTTATGCAAAAGGGTTCAATAAGGCAACTTTTTCGTGAAGAATTTCACAAAATTTACGCGAGAGGCACGTTAATTTTCTTGATAATGTACGTTTAGGTCCGGATAGGTTGCAATGGTTTTTTTACTTTCAAGTACAAATCTCCTTTTTTGGAAATGAAAGTCGAGCTTTAGAAAATGAATTTCGATTTTACCAAAAAAATTTCTACTTACCGGTGTAATTGAAAGGGCTTATCGCTTTTAGTTCATTTTTGATCGCCTGCGATACCTCCAGATCGTTGATAAATGTGCCAATGCTTTGCTCGGTGATGGCCTGGTTGGTTCGTGTCAGTGCTTTGAGGGCTTCGTAGGGTTTCGGGTAGCCTTCTCTCCTCAGGATGGTTTGAATGGCTTCGGCCACTACTGCCCAGTTATCTTGCAGGTCTTTATTAATCGCCAAAGGGTGTAACTCCAACTTATCCAGTCCTTTTTCCAGGGACAAAAATGCGATGAGCATGTGGGCAAGGGGTACGCCCAAAACTCGGAGAACCGTACTGTCGGTGAGGTCACGCTGCAGGCGGCTAATGGGTAATTTTGCAGAAAGATGCTCCAGTAAGGCATTGGAAATCCCCAGGTTGCCTTCGGCATTTTCAAAATCGATCGGGTTTACTTTGTGAGGCATGGCAGAGGAACCGACTTCGCCTGATTTGATTTTTTGCTTGAAGTAGTTCATGGCAATGTATTGCCAGGCGTCACGACTAAAGTCTATCAGAATCGTATTGATTCGTTTGAGGCCGTCCATATGCGCGGCCAGATGGTCGTAGTGTTCGATCTGCGTAGTAGGAAAACTGCGTTTTAAGCCAAGCTTTCCAGCGACAAATTCGTTCGCAAACAGTTGCCAATCGATGTGCGGATAGGCCACGTAATGGGCATTCAGATTGCCTGTCGCGCCGCCAAATTTCCCCACAAAAGGGATTTGTTGTAAGAGGGTCAGTTGCTCCTCCAGACGCTGGACAAAGACTTGCAGCTCTTTTCCAAGCCGGGTGGGGGAGGCGGGCTGTCCGTGTGTTTTGGCCAGCATGGGCACTGCCTCCCATTCTTCTGCCCGTTGCTGGATTTTCTCTCGTACTTTTTCCAGAGCAGGCAGGATGATGCCTCGAATACCGTCCCGGTACATAAGGGGTATCGCGGTATTGTTGATATCTTGAGATGTCAGGCCAAAGTGAATGAACTCCGAGATCTGAGCCAACCCCAGTTTCTCAAACCGTTTTTTTAAAAAATACTCCACGGCTTTTACGTCGTGATTGGTGGTTTTTTCGATTTCTTTGATCTCCTGCGCATCCTTCTCGCTGAAGTTTTCTTCGATTTGCCGGATTGCGGCAAAGGTACCCTTGTCCACCTGGGCAAGTTGCGGTAAGGGAAGCTCACAAAGGGCAATGAAGTACTCGATTTCGACGGTGACCCGGTAGCGAATCAGGGCAAACTCAGAAAAATAGGCCATCAAAGGGCTGGTTTTGGAGGCATACCGTCCGTCAATGGAGGAAATTGCAGTGAGTGGGGAAAGAATCATACGTTTCGTTAGTCCGTCTAATGGAGGTACAAAATTAATTTATATTTGTCAAACGGCGAACCTCCGCTCCTATAATATTGAAATAAAAAAGCCCCCGTTTGCACTGGGGGCTTCGTGAATCCGATCCCGAATGGGTAGTTAATAGTTGGGATAGTTTCGGATCAATTGCAGGTGGAGGCCTTGTTCGGTAGTACTCGCAGCCTGTTGGTCGCCACGCAGGATCAGCGTGTAGATTCTGCCTTCTCTCAGGTGTACTTCGTTTAGCCGGGCCCATTCCTCGTTTCCGTCAGCATCCATGAGTACCAGGTCGGTTTCGCCCGCCGATACATTGATAAAGTCGGTTATTTCCATGTACTCCTGCTCAGAAAAAAGAGGATCGGATACCCCGGACCGGTAAACCGCTATTTCTGGGCTGTCCGAAGAGAGGTGAACCAGGCGAATCAGGGCATTGCCTGATTCCGGCAAATTCAATTTATCCTCAGTAAACAGCGTTTTGATTTCTCCCCCCTGTTCGGTCATAAAAAAGGAATAGGCTTTTTCCACCTCAAGGGTTACTGCTGTATCGAGCAGCGATTGATCAGTGGCCGGGTCTTTGAAAGAAAAATTCCTACTGCCGGTATAAAAATACCAGTAGTCGATGTAATGGCCAAAATCAAAATGCCTCCGGTCATACACCCGTTCGTCTACGGTGATCTTGATTTCCCGATCCACCGTCGTTCCATTAAAAAAGGAAACATAGGCCGTGGGCGTATTGTCCACGGATTCCTCGTCCATGTTTAGGCAAGAAACGCCTACGGATAGTAAGAGGACGAGTGCCATTCCTTTCCAGAGGAGGCGAATTTTTTTCAGATACGTTTTTGATTGGGATGTCATGTAATAGTTTGGTTTAATCATTTGTTCCCATTACGTGAAATATTCCCAAAGTGCGACTAATCCAGGTAAAAAAAACAATTCCAGGCAGAACCATATAGGCGTCGGCCGGGTTAGGTTACTAATAGTTCCTTCCGATTCTGTATTTATGGAATCGGTTGTTTAATTTTACACTGAAACCTGTTCAATTTATCATTTATAGAAATGCTGTTTAATTTATTCAAAAAAAACAAAGATGAGGGGGATCACAAAGAAGAAGCGTATCTAACCTTGCGTATTCGCGAAACCGTTCGCGAAACACCCGATACCCTAACGGTTTATTTTGAGCAGCCCGAACCCTTTTTGGATTACAAGCCGGGTCAGTTTTTGACGCTTATCCTGGAATTGAACGGAAAGCAGGAACGTCGTTCCTACAGCTTGAGTACCTCGCCCTTTGTAGATCCTTTTCCCGGAATTACCGTAAAGCGCCTGGAAGGGGGCTTGGTCTCCAACCATATCAACGATCAGTTTTTTCCGGGCAAACGAGTGACCGTCATGAAACCGCTTGGAAATTTCGTCTCGGATTACCATTCGCAAAACCGTCGGCTATACGGGATGATTGCTGGAGGCAGTGGCATCACTCCCATTATGGGAATCATTAAAACCATACTGATAAACGAGCCACTTTCTACCGTTCACCTGTTGTATTGCAGTCGTTCTCAAGATAGTATCATTTTCAACGAGGCGATTGAAGCACTACAGAAAAGCAACCCTGGCAGATTGCAGGTGTCACATCAGCTGTCCCAGCCAACGGATGGTTGGGAAGGACCCTGTGGAAGGTTGGACAAAGGTAGGGTGGTGGGGTATTTCAAAAATCTCCTAAAAGAATCCGGTTTGGAGTCCCGATTTTTCATCTGTGGTCCAGAGGGGATGATGCGCAGTTCGCAGGATGCCCTCATTGAACTGGGCGTTCCGAGGGAGGCCATTCGCACGGAGAGCTTTTACCTGGACAAAGTAGAGAAAAATACCGACGAGGAGACCCAAGATCTACTGAGCCGATCAATCACCGTGGAGTTGGAGGGGTCGGAGCATGTCGTCGACGTGCTACCGGGCAAGACCATTCTCGAAGCCGGGCTGGAGGAAGGGCTGGACATGCCCTATTCGTGTCAGAGTGGTTTGTGTACGGCATGTCGTGGTCGATTGATCGCCGGAAAGGTCACGATGGACGAGGATGCCGGGTTGAGTGAGAAGGAAATAGCCGAAGGCTTTATTTTATGCTGCTCCTCTAAACCTGCTGATTCCGAGGTAAAAGTCCGCATCGAGTAATGGATAACGATGAGCGACTCCTTCGATTAAAAAAGGATTTCAGGCTGTTGGAACGGAACGTTTTGCTACTTATCGCAATACCTCTGTCTTTTTTTGCCTTTGCCTATCTTTATTCCTCTAGCGACACCCTTTCTTTTGACCTTCCCGTCCTTCCTCCGGTACTTGCCTACCTGGGGCTGGGCACGGTGGCGGTGCTTTTGGTGATGCAGCAGGTAGCATTTGAAAGGAGGATACAGCTGGTAAAAAAGAGTGATTCAGAACTACACGAACGGGTCAAACGCTATGCCCAAGCCACCTTTCTGCGGTATTGGCAGTTGTTTTGGGTGGGGGTAATCAGTGCGCTGGGGCTGTTTTTATACGATAATCCCGGATTCACCATCGGTTATGCGTTGACCTTGCTTTTTGTTTCCCTGGGGAAGCCGACACCCCATCGCATTGTGACCGCATTGCAGCTAACTAAGGGCGATAAAGACCTGGTCTACCAAATCAATAAAAGAGAGGACTGATAGACCAGGTCGTGTTCCGCTACACTTAAATAGGTAAAATGGCGATATTTCCAGAGCTAATCTTTCCTTTTATGGTGGGGAAGTCGCCGTTTCGAATGTGTAGGGATCCGGGCTGGGTTTGGCTGGCCACACGGATGTTTCCACTTCCTGCCTGTAAGTCGAAATTATAGGCGGCCAGGTCACTCATGGTGCGTACGTTTATATTGCCTGATGAGCCGGAAAAATAGGTGTCTTGCCCCAATCCCGCCTGGTCGGCATTGATATTACCGGAGGTGATTTCCAGTTTTCCCAGCACCGCAATTTGTTTGAGCCGCATGTTACCAGAGGTCAGGCGGGCGTTGACCACTCCTCCGATGGAGGAAGCATTCAATTGCCCACTCGTGGCTGTGAAAGCCAGGTTTCCGTTGATTTGGTGCAGATGTGCATTCCCCGAGGTCAGTAGACAGGTTACATCGCCCTGGACCGATTCCAATCGTATGATACCGGAAGACCCCTTGACCCAAACGTCCCCGGCTATTTCCCGAGCATGGATTTGTCCGGACCCAACCTGAAGTCGGGTCTGGGCTGCCCGTACGCCTGAGACAGATAAGGAACCCGAGCCATTGACAAAATCGAGTTCAATCGAAGAGGGGCCTTTGAGGCGGATAAATTTTTTGCTACGACCATTTTCTTTGGGCGGGTCGTAAGCGATCTTTAGTGTATTTCCGACGGTTACCATTAGTAGGCTTTTGTCGGTGTTTTCGGTGTTGCCCAAGGAGGCCTCCAGCTGTATCTCTTCCAGTCCCTCCTGCCCCTGATACCATACCTCGATTGCCCCGGCATTCAGTTCCAGCTTTTGAATGCCGGAGAAGGTTTTTTGAATCAATTCCTGGGACTTTACTGCATGGCTTCCCAGTAGGAGTAGTACAAAGAGGACTCGGAAATTCGTCGTTGATGTCATGGTGCGTGTACGTTAAAGTTAAAATACGATGCCGAAACTCACGGGATGCAACTCCGGGCTTAGCGATTGGTGAAACAGCGGGTTGAAATCATAGGTGGTAAAGAAGGTAACGCTCTTGAAGCCCACCTCCCCCCGGATACCGTACCGAAAGTTGTTCAGATAGCTTCCTGCAGGTTCTTTTTCTTTTTTCCTACCGGATCCATTGAGTTCCCGGTAGACAAACTTGCTTCTTCCCCCAAGCCGATAGCCTGCATACGGTCCGATACCAATGCGAAGCCCGTTTCTGCCGGTATCGTTGATTTTGCCGAAATCCACTTTGAACATGGTCAATGCATTCAGGTAGGAAGCGGAGATTTTACTCTTAAAGCCGTTTACGTCGGTTCGGTTGACGAATTGAATGCCATTTTCCGACCCAATGACCTGGTACCGGGGGTTGTCCAGTTTGAAATTGTACCAGCTTACGCCCAAACCAAAATCCCAGTAAGCGCCTTTGCTGAGTCGTTGGCTGGCCATCCAATGAAAGCCCACGTTCCAACTGCCCCAGCCCTTGGGACCATATGCAGCGCCTGCTCCAGGTATGGTGCCCGATTCAAAATAGCTGTTGATACCGATATCGGTATTAAAATAGGTACGAAACGAAGGATCCTTCTCTTCTTTTGGGCTCGTTTCGAGTTTTACTTTCGTTCGGTTACCGGTTTCGTCCACGATCAGTTTGTACCTACCGACCGTGACCTCTGTTTCTCCTACATCTTCGTAAATACTCACGATTTCTTTGTGACCGTCTTTCTGCCGGATTTCGATGACGGTTAGTTCCCCGTTATTTTTGGTATCGGGGATGTTCAGCTCCCGGATAATCTGATTGATGTCCATGTTTTTCAACCGTTCAAAGTCATCGGGATTGTCTACTACAAATACCATTTTTCCGGAGTTGCCAAATTCTACAATGATACTATCGTTTACTGGCCGCGGATCCGGAAGCACCGGGCTGCCAAAGGCCAATTCAACCAATGCCATGAGGAGCATGGCGAGTACGTATTTCTTCATTTTTCTTCGGTTTTATTTCGTGTTCTTTCGTTCTTTTTTGGAAGTCAGGGAGGCGAAAAGGGTGTTTTTTGCATCTTGTAGTTCGCCAAACCCTTCGTCAACCTTGCTGATAAATCCCCCGATTTTCGTTTCCAGTTCGTCCACCAGTTTTTCTTTTTCAGGCTGCAGCGCATAACCTCTTGAAACGATCCGCACGGTATACGTATCCGTGGTCGCAGTTCGGGCGTCTTCTGGTAAAGGGGGCATTTTTTTCGCCAACAACTCGTCGCCAGCTCCCCGGGTGGGAGCGTGGATTGCTTCCAGCTGCTCACGTACGGGTTTCTCCGGAACCGCGGAAATCAGGCGATCGGTGGCAGGGAGAGTTTTATGACGTTCCTCTGAAGACTTTTCGATCGGATTCCGGCTCTCCCTGTCTGCTGGTTTAGGCCTGTCGGGTTGCGCCGATGGTTCTTTCGTGCTTTTTTCAGCTGGCTGATTGACTGCGGTGTCCATTTCCTCAGGTATTTCAGCTGGACGTATTTCCTGAACCGACGTTTCGTCAGCGGTCATTCGCCGGGTAGAATCGGGAAGCTCTGCCAGGTGGTAAAACAGCCAGGTAAGTCCAAGCAGCAGGGCAAGCCCGGCGGCCCATTTCCACCAGATTGGCAGTGCCCGCTTGTTTCGTTTATCCAGCCGGTCTGAAAGCTGCTCCCAGACCCTTTCTTCGGGACGGATGCGATGGTTTGCCAGGGCATCCCGAAAAAAGGCGTCTGGATTTTTTTTCTTATCTCCCATTTTTTTTTACCGTTTTGGTGGATGTGGTATTGAGTTTTTGCTGCAGGATAGCCCGGGCGCGGCTCAACTGAGATTTGGACGTGTTTTCGGATATATCCAGCATTTTACAAATCTCCCGATGGCTGTATCCCTCTATCGCAAACAGGTTAAAAACCGTTCGGTAGCCTACCGGTAGTGCTGCCACAAGTTGCAATAACTCCTCCACTTCCAGTACATTCATGTCCGCAGCTGCTGTAAACTCACTTTCCGGATCCTCCAGGTTTACTTCCATGGCCAACTTTTTGTTTTTTCGCAGCGTTTGCAGGGCCTGCGTGACCATCACGCGCTTCATCCATCCCTCGAAACTCCCTTCCTTCTTGTATTGGGAAAGGTTGTCGAATATCTTCATGAATCCTTCCAGCAGTACATCTTGTGCCAGATCCATGTCCTTAACGTAACGCATGCACAGGGAAAGAAAACTTCCGGAATAGCACTCGTACAATTGCCTCTGGGATTTCCGATTCCCTTTCAGGCAACCGTCGATTAACTCTTCTTCCCTAATGCTATTTTTGGCGGACATGCTTGATGGCTTACAGTTAGGTAGATGCTAGCTTTGCGAAAATGGTTGCATGGCTGATTAAAAATAGGTAAAAAAAGTAGCAAGCCCTTGGGCTTTCTGACAAAAAGGGATTGAAAATCAAGCAACTGGCATCAGTAGCTTGCCATGTAATTGATGGTGATTTGGGTAGTTTCCCAGGCGTTTTCTGTCACCGTCACGGGATGCACGTAGCTATCCAGATCGAACACGTTGGCGAAGTAGCCGTTTTCTTCTACCGTAAACAGCGAATACGTACCGGGCGGAAGCGGCACTTCAAAGAACCCGGACTCATCCGTTTGTACCTCAGCAACCAACGCGGTTTCGATATCACCAAACAGGTAATCGCCCAGACTGGCCTGATTGATATGGGTGAGCTGATGGATCCGTAGGGTTCGTTGGATGGGTTTCTTTTCGGGGGGAAAGCCGGGTTGTCCCGCCGATTGGTTGGCTTGTGGCATTCGGTTGCCTTCCACCCAAAACACCTGTCCCCGGATTCCTTCTCCGGTATCGGTTTCAGGCGTTTTTTTGGTCGATTCTTGTTTTTGCCCGGCGACATCCTTTTCACTGGAAGGATCGGACAATTGACGGCTGGATTTACAAGAATACAGCAGCGACGCGCTAAGCAAACTCATTGCTAGTAAAAGAAGGAATCGTGTCATGGGCGCCTGTTTTTGTATACGGTGCTACCTACGGATCTTTTTTGGAAATTTACTTATCATATTCCGGAGAACAATTCGAAGGATTCCATGTACCCGGGACAAATGGTATTCCACGCGTACGTGTCTTTCAAAATTCCGGCCAGTTTTTCGCTGGCTTTCTTTTCTCCATGTACTAAAAACGTGTATTTCGGTTTTGAAATAAAATTTTCACACCAAGTGACCAACTCGGCTTGGTCTGCATGGGCAGAAAGCCCATCTATGAAGTGGATGGAGGCCTTTACCGGCACGTCTATACCATAGATGCGACAGGTATCTTCGCCATCCAGGATTTTCCGTCCCCGCGTACCCTCGGGCTGGTAGCCGACGAATAATACGCTGTCATTTTCGTTGGGAAGTCGGTGATACAAGTGGTGTAGGATTCTCCCCCCGGTCGCCATTCCGCTTGCCGAAATAATAATTGCGTCGCCCTTTATGTGGTTAAGGCTCATGGAGGCTTCCTGTTCCCGGTAATAGTGGAGGTTGGGATGCAAGAATGGATTGGCTCCCTTTTCTTCCAGGGAGGGACCCAGGTGGTGGTAATGCACAAATTTTTTATAGAGTTCCGTCACGTTGATGGCCATGGGGCTATCCACGTAAATTGGTATCGCTGGTATCAGGCCTTTTTCCTGCAACCGATGCAGGTAAAACAACAGCATTTGTGTTCGGCCTACGGCAAAGGAGGGGATTAGGGACACTCCTCCACGCTGATAGGTTTCCCGAATGACGCGGCCGAGGCGTTTGTCTATATCGATGGATTCGTTGACGCGATCTCCATAGGTGGATTCCAAAAATAGTACGTCTGCGAAAGGGATATCAGCGGGCGGGTTTAAAATGGGGTCGCGGTACCGGCCCAAATCACCCGAAAACACGAGCTTTTTTTCCTGGTTCGCTCCTGTTACTTTGAGTTTGATGATAGCTGCCCCCAGGATGTGACCGGCATTGTAGGCGGTGAGCTGAATGTGGTCAGCTATCGTTACCTCTTCTTCGAACGAAATGGCTTTGAGCATGGGAAACACCCTTTCGGCATCTTCCTGGGTAAACAGTGGCAGGGGCTTTTGGTGCTTGGAGTAGCCTTTTTGGGCAGCAAATTTGGCCTCTTCCTCTTGGAGCTTACCGGCGTCCAACAAAAGAATTTTCACCAGCTCCAAAGAGGCTTCGGTGAGGTAGATCGGACCAGAAAACCCCTCTTTAACCAGTTTGGGTAAGTACCCGGAGTGATCAATGTGCGCGTGCGTCAGTATAATGGCGTCTATTTTTGCAGGATCGGTTGGAAAAGATTCCCAATTCCGCAGGCGCAATTCTTTTAACCCTTGAAAAAGCCCACAGTCGATCAATAGTCGAAATCGGTCGGTCTCCAGAAGGAAGCGGGAGCCGGTGACCGTTCCGGCTCCTCCCATAAATTTAACCTTTACATCCATATACGTTAGCTGCTTTCAGAAACTGAAATTAACGAAAACCAGGGAAAGACAATCGCTTATTCCATAAAATAGCGGTTTTGAAACAATGCTCTGGACACACTGTCAGCAGGGGATTGCTTGTGGTCGTTGATGCAGTTCAGGCAGAGCAAGCCGTCCTCATTAAAAATCCAGTGATGGCTGTTGGAAATGTCCCGGCTTTTATACCCATCACGAGCCAGTGTGTTTTTTAGGATAGGTAGCAGACTGCGGTCCATTACAAAGGGTTGATTGTATGGGAGGTACATTGTTTGGTTTAGCTGCTGCATACGAAATTTTACCCCGCTGGGAAAATTAAGCGTTTTTCCCAATACCAGTACGGAATCGGTAAGTTGTGCACTGTAGTTCACCGAGGAGGCATTTTTCAGCGCATCTTCGTGGGTGGACCCCCTGGAAGAAAAGGTTTGGTTGAGAACGACTTTGTCCTCCGCATGGCCCCGTAATTCCAGGCGTACCAGCCCCCAATCCTTGTTTTCGAGCAGGGAATCTTCCGTTCGCACAACCAGCGTGCCGGAGGGGACTTCCAATTGCTTTTCCACCGCATGGGTGGCGTTCGCATTAAATTGGCCGATGATTTTTGGAGCCTGAAAAGCGACCAATAGAATGCTCAGCAGCCATATCCCAAAAAGCACCAGACCAAACCGGCCATCTATCAGGTTGCGCTTGATCAGCACACTTATACCCAGAATTACCAGGACAATACTCGGGATAAGTACGAGTATGGACACGGTAATTGCAAGCCAGATCGGCAATAACTCTGCCAGCGAGTCGATCGGGAATCCATCCAATACGTATGCCCACCCTTCGTTGGTCAGGATGTCGGTGTAAATTCCCAGGAATGCCAGGGGCAGGATAAGGACAAGCATGCCGACAAAAAAGATCAATAGTCCAAATACAACGCGTATCAGTTCCACCAGAAATCGACCAAAGGGACCCAGTGCTTTTCCGATTCCATTGATCACCAGTCCCAGAAAGCGAAACGGTGCCAGCACCAGTTTCTTTGCGGTGGACTCTTCCCTGGCGCTTTCGGACGAAAGGTTTTGCTTGATGGTGGTTTCGATATTACTCAATGTGATGGCCCCGCCTTTCATCTCAATCCGTTCTGTAATTGACTTGGCTACGGGCGTAATGATCCAAAGAATCAGGTACAATACAAACCCCGACCCCCCGGCGAAAATCAATCCGACAAAGGCCAGACGCATCCAGATAACGTCCAAATTGAAATAGGCAGCGAGGCCACTTCCTACACCACCCAAAACCCGATCATCTGGGTTTCGGTAGAGTTTTTTTATGTTTTTATCTTCCGGTTTTTCGTGCGATACCGGCAGGATAATCCATAATAGAATATAAGCGATGAGCGTCCACCAGCCCAGGGCCACTGAGAGCCCGAAGTCGTCGGAAAAGAAGGGAATTGGAAATGATCGGAAACTAAGCCCACCACTAAAGACCAGCAAAATGGTTATCAGGCGGGTCCACAGGGGATCGATCGAAAAGTAGTTCGCAAAACCTGCACAGACACCACCCAGGATTTTGGTGTTTGCGAGTCGGGTTAGTTTTTTATAAGCCTTGCCTGATTTTTGGTCCGGCGGTGTTATGTATTTGTAAAAGTCGTTTTCTTCTTCGCCTGCTTTTTCCCCGTCCAGATCAAGCGCTGAGGCTTTGAAATCTGCGATCGTCCCCATTTTTTCAATCAGGTTGCTGACGTTTTCCGCGGTAATAACCTGCTTGTTGTTTTTTAAATTGCTGAGGAATATTTCCGCGATCCGGTTTTCGATGTCCGTGATGATTTCCTGATTGTCTGCGTACAGCGAAAAGTGCTGATTGATCGCATCCAGGTAGTTTTTTAAAGAAGTATAGCCATCCTCTTCTATATGAAACAGGATACCGCTTATGTTTATACTAATCGTTTTTTTCATGATTTCTTTGGCTAAGGTTAAGAAATAATTGGCACTATCCCGAATGCATTCAGTGGTTTTTTGGTTTTGAAAGCAATTGGTTGACTGCGGAATTCAGGTTTTTCCAGGTTTCCTGCAGTTCGTTCAAAAATTGGTGCCCTTTATCGGTTAGAGAATAATATTTTTTGGGAGGACCTACATCGGATTCTACCTGCTCGTAGGTTGCCAGCCCTTCCTGTTTCAACCGGTGTAGCAAGGGGTAAAGTGTGCCTTCGATGACAATCATTTGAGCGTCTTTTAGTTCTTCGATAAGATCCGAGGCATAGATTCCTCCCCGGCCCACCATATGTAGTACACAAAATTCCACGATTCCTTTTCGCATTTTTGTTTGGGTGTTTGAAGCATTCATGGTTTTTGGATTAATAGCCAGTAGCAGGAACCGGTCTTTCGGTGCACAGGTCCCGCTGGCAAAAATTGTAAGAAAAATAATACCAATTTTTTTCCGGCTACCTGCCGGTACGCGGAACTGTGTTGCCGCAACAGAGATTTTGAGGATAGCGACGTTATAAACGACTGTTTAGTAGCTATTAAGGACATAAATCATTAGCCAAGATGCAGGGATAATTTTCTCTTAATTATTACCGATTCACGAGTCAGGTTGAAATACGCATTGAAAAACCCAAACTCCGAACAGTTTTTTGTTCGCTTTTGAACATTACACACACGATCTGGCTGAATTTTTCCATTTGCTGCGTATTTCGATTGATTTTTTCTTTTTACTTTGCAGTGGAATTATTATTTAAACTTATGATTTCCAGGGCTTATTTTTATGTGTGGGTAGGTTTGGTGCTGTGTGGTTCCGTTAAGGCTCAGGGGATAGCGCCCAAGTACTCCAATGAATTTCTGACCATAGGGATAGGTGCCAGAGCCCTGGGTATGGGTGGGGCTCAGGTGGCTGCCGTGAAGGATGTGACCGCGGCCTATTGGAACCCTGCCGGCCTATTGGGAGTGGCTCACGAACACGAGTTTTCGCTCATGCATGCGGAATATTTTGCAGGGATTGCCTCGTATGATTACGCCGCGTATACCACCAATATACAGGAGGACAATCAGGTAGCGGTATCCATTATCCGATTTGGCGTGGACGATATTCCCGATACCCGTTTTTTGTACGATGCGAACGGTGCGTTGAATTATAACAATATTCAATACTTTAATGCGGCGGATTATGCATTGATTTTAAGCTACGCACGGGACATGAGCGATCATTTCAAGATGGGTGTAAATACAAAAATCATTCACCGCAATGTTGGTAAATTTGCAAAAGCATGGGGATTTGGGCTGGATTTTGGCGCCATTTACCTGGTGGATGGCTGGAGGTTTGGCTTTATGGCCAGGGATGTCACGACTACCTTCAATGCCTGGTCGCACGATGCCGCGATGGTCCGGGATATCTATGCGCAAACCCAGAACGAGATACCGGTAAATAGCATCGAACTTACCTTGCCCAAGGCCATTTTTAGCCTGGCCAAACGTTTTGAACTTGGAATGGATCTTGGCTTGTTGGCCGTTTTGGATCTGGATTTCTCGTTTGACGGGCAACGCAACTCCTTGTATGGAAGCAGCCTGTTCAATGTAGATCCCCGATTCGGTATGGAACTGGCCTACAAGGAAACCGCGTACCTTCGGATGGGCGCGGGAAATGTGCAGCGACTGAAAAACTTTGATGGGTCCTCGTACACTTCCCTGAAACCAGGTTTTGGCCTGGGGTTCCGCCTGAGTGAAAAGGTATTGGTAGATTATGCGCTTACCGATATAGGGAGTATTTCGGAGACTCCCTATTCGCATGTTTTTAGTGTAAAGGTTTCGTTGAACCCATTAAAAGATGATTTCAGAATATATAGCGGGTGGGAAAATGAATGATCTGTTGCGGAAAGGATGCTGTATGTTGCTGGTTTTTTTCTCCACGCACGCGCTCCTTACGGGGCAGGATAATCAGTGGATTGACTTTGGCAGCGATTACTATAAAATCCCCACGGCTTCGGACGGGGTGTTTCGGTTGAGCTACACCACGCTTGCTGCATCGGGTATTCCGGTAGAATCGATCGATCCGCGGGAAATTCGCGTTTTTCACAGAGGAAAAGAAGTGGCGGTGCACCTATCGGGGGAAGGGGATGGCTCCTTTGACCAGGGGGATTACCTGGAGTTTATTGGAAAGCGAAACGATGCCAGCATGGATCGGCAGCTCTACGAGAATCCGGATTGGATTCCAAACCCCTATTACAATACCCACTCCGATACGACGGCGTTTTTTTTAACCATTACCCCAGGGCAGCGGGGGCAAAGGATGCGCGTGGTAGCGCTGGATCAGGGTAGGGAAGAAGTGAGTAGCTTCCAACGAACAGCCCTTTCTTCGTTTGTAGAGCAATATTCTCTGGGGAGAGTATATTTTCCCGGTGTTCGCCTATCGGTTTACGATGAGGGTCAGGGATGGACTTCTTCCATCGTATCCAGGGGACTTAGCAGGTCCATCCTATATACGGGGTTGGCAGCTGTATCGGGGGCGGTGCCACCTAGGCTCGAGTTAAGCCTTTTGGGAAGGTCGGGAACGCCTCATCTTACCTCCGTTCGGGTAGGGCCTTCTGAAAATTCGCTTAGAGAATTGGGGAATTATGATTTCAAGGACTACGAGATTCGGCGGATTGAAGAAGAATTAACGGTTGCTGACATCTCTCCACAGGGAGATTTAGTGGTGCGGATTACCTCGTTGGGGGACAATAATGCCATTGACAACATCTCGGTAAACTATTCCAAGGTTACCTACCATGGCTCCGGAAAGGAAGGTGATTTTGAGAAAGAAACCTTTGGACTAGATGATGGCGGTGGCAAAATGCGATTGTCAGGACTCGATGACTCCTACCTGGCTTATGATATGGAAGATCCCGACAATCCAATAAAATTGGAAATGGAGCGGTCAGGAGATTTGCTTGAATTCCCCACCGGCCTTCCCGGAAAGCCCGCCAGCGTACTGGTTCAAAACCAGCGCCTGGTGAAGGAAATCAATGTGATGAAACGGGTAAGGTTCAGAAATTTTTTAGCACAAAATGCCAATTATCTGATAATCACGCATGCGTTGCTACGTCGACCTGCCGCAAATTATGGAGATCCGGTGGGAGCTTATGCTTCGTACAGGGCCACGCCCGCGGGCGGTGGGTTCGATACCCTGACGGTCACCGTTCAGGAATTATACGACCAGTTTTCCTACGGAGAAAGAACGCCCCTCGGCATTCGTAATTTTTTGAAGGCGTATCAAAGCCGATTCAGTCCGGAATACCTACTGTTAATTGGGAGGGCGTATGGCATGATCAATACCCGAAGGCAAGGAGGAGTAACTTATTTTTACCGGACAAACCCGGACCTTTTCGATTTTCAGGAATTAATTCCCTCTTTCGGCTATCCCTATTCCGATAACCGCTACGTCGTCGGCTTGGATCCAGGGTCTCCATTGGAACAACGGATCAGTATCGGACGCATTCCTGCCAGAACTCCGGATGATGTGGGCGCCTACCTGGACAAAATGAAGGAAAAAGACGCTCTGGGAGTCACCGAGCCCTGGCAAAAGGACCTGATTCATCTCAGTGGGGGGCGGTCGGCTTTTGAGTTGGAGCGTTTTTTTAATTTTCTAAACGGGTTTAAAGCCGTCGCCGAGGATATTTATTTGGGAGGCAATGTTGCCACCGTCCGAAAGCGATCCAATGCAACAACGGAGCTAATCAATATATCGGAAGAGATCAATCAGGGTGTAGGATTGGTTACGTTTTTTGGGCATGCGGCTCCTTCTACTACCGATATCGATATCGGATTTGCCAGTGTGAATGAAATGGGTTACCGAAATAAAGGGAAATACCCGGTGCTTTTACTGAACGGTTGTGATGCCGGAAATGCGTACGGGGATGCCTATACCTTCGGGGAGGACTGGATCGTGACTCCGGAAAGGGGGGCGTCCAATTTTCTGGCACATGCCGACATTGGCATCGATGTGTATTTACGACGGTACAGTGAATCCTTCTATGCGCGGGCGTTTGCCGATTCTTCCCTGATTCACCAAAGCCTGGGGAAAGTCAAAATAGAGGCCGAAAAACTACTGTATAGCCGGTATGGAACCTCGGAGGTGAATCAATCGCACGCAAACCAAATCATTATGTTGGGAGACCCTGCTGCCCGAATGTTTCCCGCAAATAAGCCCGATTATGCCCTGTACCCGGATGAAGCCCGGCTACGGGGACTGGGCGGTGATCCCTTGAATTCCCTGTCTGATTCCCTGGAGCTATCTCTGGTGGCCAGAAATCTGGGAATGGTGCTTTTGGATTCGGTGACGCTGGACATCGAACGGCAATTGCCTGACGGCACCTTGACCCGACTCGATACCCGAAATCTCCGTCCTGTTTTTAGAAAAGATAGCCTTTTTATAACCATTCCTAACACGGGAATCAATTCTTTTGGTGACAACCTCTTTACCGTTGCGCTGAACAAGGGACGTGAACCGGACGAAATGACTTTCGCTAACAATTCCGTATCGGTCTCTTTTTTCGTTCCATTGAGCGGTACGTTAAATTTGTTTCCCCTGGAGTTTGGCATCGTCAGCGAACGCTCTTTTGAACTGGTGGCGCAGATACCGGGTCTTGCCCGGGAAGAAAGAAACCTGGTCATCCAATTGGATACGGCGGCTGATTTTTCCAGTCCGAGAAGAAAGGAAGTTCGGATCACTACCGATAATCTGGCCAGGTGGGCTGTGGACCTGTTTGAGGACCTTCCCCTACAGGACTCCCTGACGTTTTATTGGCGAACCCGGTTTTTGGAGCCCAGGGATGGCGAAAATGCAGCCTGGAATACAAGCAGTTTTTCCTTTATTCAAAACGGTCCTGAGGGCTGGACCCAGCGGCGCCTTCCGCAGTTTGCCGGCAATCAACTGGATCAGCTTACGCTTGATTTATCCAAAAGGGAATGGCAATTTCAGGAAACCGCGCTGAATATTGACGTGTTTACGTTTGGGGCCGATACCGAGGGATACAGCGTGGAAAACACGCAAATCATGCTGAATGGGGTAGCGTATATTTTGGATACATTCAATCGGTTTTGTCCGAATGGCTCCCTCGGACTCATGGCCTTTGACCACCAGACCCTCGAACCCTATTTGCCGGTTCCTTTGGTGACTGTTGACGTATTGGATCCCAGATCCTGCGGTCGGGTACCGCAAGTAATCCAAAGTATTCGCAATGCATCCATTGTAGGGGAAGGGCAGACCATGCTGTTGGATTTTGTGGACGGCATGAAACCGGACGATTACGTGATTATTTTTTCTGTAGGCAATGTCACCTTTTCAGACTGGCCGGATGCGGCCTATCTGAAATTAAAAGAATTAGGGGCTAACGAGGCCACCCTGCGAAATTTGGAAACAGGAGACCCATATATTCTATTCGGTCGCAAAGGCATGAACCCGGGGGAAGCGATTGAGGTGGTGCCGGATACCGACGCCGAATTACCACGAGATTCCCAGGTGATTAATTTTGAAACAGCTATCACGGGGTACTTTCCATCGGGAAGAATTTTGTCTCCCAAAATTGGTCCCGCGGCAGATTGGGTTAGTTTTTTTAATGAAATCAACGGGAAAGAGCTCTATCTCCCCGAAACGGGTAGTATGGATGTGGTCGGCGTTACGCCGGAGGGAGGGGAAGTGTCGCTGCGCTCAAATGTTGGTGACGCACCGCTGGATCTTTCCGCATTTAGTGCAACCGACTACCCCTTCCTGAGATTAAGGTATTCCCTGGAGGATCTACCGGAAAACTCCTTACCCCAATTGGCAAAATGGCAGGTTAATTATACCGGTGTGCCAGAAGGGGTGTTGGTACTTAAAGATAAACGAAACGAATCGATCCTTCGGGAAGGGGAGGAAGACGAGTTGGCCTTCGAATTTGTAAATATTTCCAGGCATTCGTTTCCCGATTCGATCACCATTGATTATACCTTTCAGAATCAGGAACGGCGAAGTATCGAGCGAAGTAGTCTGAAAATTGGGCCCGCGCAAGCCGGTGAGGCAGTTGCCTTTACCCTGCCATTCGATTCCAGGGGTCGGCCGGGAAGCAATTCCCTGAACGTTTTTGCCAACCCCCGGATTTTCCCGGAACAGTTGTACAGAAACAACGTGTTGGATCTGCCCGGATTTTTTAAGGTGCAGGGAGATGATCTAAACCCGGTACTGGATGTCAACTTTGACGGACGATACATCATGAATGGCGATATTGTGTCGCCAAACGTGATCATTTCTGCCCTCGTAAAGGACGAAAACAAGATTGCACTAAAGAAGGATACATTGGGGATGGAACTCCTGTTACGCAAGCCCTGTGAAACCTGTGATTTTGAAAAAATTTCCTTTAGTGATCCGAGGGTGAAGTGGTTCGAGGCTACCGAAAATGCGGATTTTAAAATTGAATTCCAACCCGGTCCCCTGGAGGATGGCCGGTATGCCCTGCGAATCAATGCGATGGATGCATCCCGGAATCAGGCAGGAACGGAACCTTACGAGGTAAGTTTCGAAGTCATCAACGAAAGCCAAATTACGCATTTTTATCCCTACCCCAACCCCTTTAGTAACCGGGTGCGTTTTGTTTTTACGCTCAC
The DNA here is from genome assembly GCF_900109255.1 of Cyclobacterium xiamenense. Lineage (NCBI taxonomy): Bacteria > Pseudomonadati > Bacteroidota > Cytophagia > Cytophagales > Cyclobacteriaceae > Cyclobacterium > Cyclobacterium xiamenense. The sequence continues at coordinate 775,635 of NZ_FNZH01000003.1, forward strand.
TGGGGCTGAAATTCCGGACGAGATAAAGATCCAAATCATGACCGTTAGTGGCAAGGTAGTAAAGGAAATTTTCCAGGATGAGTTGGGTCCGGTAACTATCGGGAACAATATTTCTGCCTATGCCTGGGATGGAAAAGATGAATTTGGCGATCAGTTGGCAAATGGCGTGTACATTTACCGGGTATTGGTCAGGAAAAACGGACAGTTTATGGAGCTTCGGGATAGTGCAGGCGATAAAGCCTTTAAAAAAGGGTACGGGAAAATGTATCTACTTCGGTAAACTCGCTGAGTAAAGGATCAGTGTTTCCCCGTCTATAAGGCGATGAACAGAAGGATTTTCAGCCACTTGCTTCCAAAAAGTGTCCGGTTTGAAAAGGACGATCACCGCCGTCCCCTGCATGAGGGAGTTTAGGGATTCCTGCCGCTGCTCCAGCATTTTGTCCGGGGCTAGCGGTTCGTTTTTTCCGTTGATAAACGCAAATGCAGGGTCCAGACGAATCACCTCTTTGTCTCGATAAGACAGCATCAGCTTTTCGGGGTAGTCTGTTCGTATTTCTATCCGCTTGCCTTTGAGCAGGTTTACGATATTCCTTTTCAAGTCACTGTGGTGAAACGAACGGGCTTCCACAAGGGATGCAACGTCTTCCCGTTGCCAAAGCAACAGGTGGCCGACCAGGGTATGACCGGCCACAAGCAGTGCTACAAGGAGCAGCATCTTCGGCCGTTTAATTCGAAGTAAAAATAGCCATAGCGACCAGGAAACTACCAGTAGGTAAGGAAATAGCGTACGGTAATTGACTTCTCGAAAACCGGACCACTGTTGAAAACCCAGAAAAAACAGGGAGTAGATGGTGCCGAAAAGCAAAAGGGCATATCGTTTGTTGCCTGATTTATTTTTATGTCCGATCAGAAACAGAACGAGAAACGCGAGCCAGGCTATTCCCAGTACAAACGCGAGCATTCTCGGTATGTATTGGCTCAGTGTATCGGAAACGACGAGCCCCAGCGTTACCTGCATCCAGGTCGCGAAGTTTTCATAAAACAAAGGGGCCGCATCCAGTCCACTAGCGATGGGAGATGGGGAATCCCCCAGGTGGTAGGAAAGGATGTTGTCCGGGATCGCCCATTGGTAAATCAGCCAGGAGAGCAGCGTGGTACCTGCGACCAAAAGCCAGCCTTTTTTACGCTCGATAAAACTCCAAATCACCAAAAAAGGGATTAAAAACAAGGCATTGAGTTTTACCCAGATCAACAGGGCAGACAAATTAGCTATTGCTGGCAAGTAATAGTCTTCTCCCTTACTTCCCCAAACGAACAGGTATAGCCAAAGGAGTAGCAGTAGGTAAAAAAGGCTGTCGGCGTGGGCACTTCCGATTACCCGGAAGGACCACCACGACAGCAGGCTGATCCCGAACGTATAGAATATCAACGAAAAATAATCGCCCGCCTTCCTGGCGATTTTAACGACCATCCAAATCGCTCCCCCGAATACCAGTACATTCAGCACCAGGATCCTGTCAATAAGCGGAATGAGAGAAAGGGGAGGCTGGGATAGAAGGAAAGGGTAAAATGGGGACAAGGAGGAAAGCAAGTAGGGAAAGCCCTCGCTGAGTCTTGCATAACTCAGGGAGTCGGGAGACAGGTAGGATCCGAATTTCCAGAAACTAGCGGCTGAACTAAGGATCAACAGGCCCAATACTAGTTTAAGAATCGATAAGAGGGGGCCATTTCCTTTTATGTCAGGAGACAATTTTTTGTTTTCGGGGTTCTCCATGGTGGGTTTTTGGATTGGGACAGTGCAGGTCGCCTGCGATTCATTATGGTAATTTATAAAATTTAATTATATTTTTATCCGTTTTTTGGTTAATTTTATGTTCCAAATCTAATAAATAGTGCTTAATAATTTTGTGATCGACAATTTCGTTTGTAAGAAATTCAATTATTTGCATAGATTGGTTGAAGGGTAGCGAAAACAAAAAATAATGGTCAATTCGATCATGCCGCGGACTTTTTTTTATCGGCAAAAACTTTCTCATTGGAAAGTTTTTACCTGGATCGTTGCTGCCTTTTTGGTCAATCATCTATCTGCCTTTTCCCAAAGTCATGGCGGTGCCACCCGAATTTACACCGATTATGACGGCTTTTGGACATCGGCCACCGGCGCTATTAATCCAGTGCAACCGGACGACTCGCACCATTTGCTTGGATTTACCTGGCAAGGAACGGTTTATTCCACCGGGGTGAACGATTCACAAATGACATTGGAGGGCGTTTCCTATTCTCCCCAGGTATACCAGGCCTTTCCGGTACGGAATGTGCAAGCGAAAAGTTCGGGGACGTATATTGGATTGGGTCAGATTTACGATGGAGTGAATGATGGAATTTCCAGTCCACCGCCTTTTTCTGTACCCCCAAACCTTTCTGGATTTCTTACAGATGGTCTTCAGGGTTTGGATTACGGTACCGGGGTAGCCAATGTTGCCGCAGGGAATGTTATTTTCGATTTTTCGGGAATTATTGATCCCTTGCAGATAGGTGACGGAATTCCGGATATCCTGGTTACCCAGTTTGCAAACCCCAGTGGCACCCTGGATGAGATATTTCTTACCGATGCGTCCGGAAATCAGGTGGGTAATTCGCTGACCATTAATCACAATGGGATAGCGGTTTTGGGGCAATGGATTGCGGATTTTTACGAATTGAATGGAAATTCGGCTGCATTTACCAATGAATCAAGGGACTTACGTTTGTGGGTGGCAGATCTCGAGTCCTTTGGTATCAACATGGGAAACTACGAAACGGTGCGAAGCCTCCGGTACCGGCTAAATGGAAGTAGTGATTTGGCCTTTGCTGCATACAAGGTAGGGGTCTTTGATATTGTTGCAGCGAATAACGACGAAGGTATCACCACGATGGAGGAACCAGTTGTCTTAGACGTTTTGGAAAACGATCTGCCAGAGGGTCTTTTGGATCCTACGTACCTGACCATTTTGGCACATCCGGCGAATGGCTCGCTGTCCGTGGACACGAATACCGGCACCATTTCCTACACACCCAATCCCGAGTTCTTTGGAATGGATCAGTTTACCTACGAAATTTGTGGAGCCGGTGGTTTGCAATGCGACGAGGCCCTCGTTACCATAGAGGTTCAGCAAATATTCCTGCCGGTTGACCTATTGAATTTTTCCGGTACGGTACACCAGGGAAAGGGGATTGCATTGAAGTGGGCCACTGCTTTTGAAAAAAATTCCTGGTACTACCAGATACAATCGTCGACCGACGGTAAAAACTGGGTCGTGCAGGGAGAAGTGGAAGGAGCAGGGTTTTCGAGCAAAACCACTACCTATCGCCATTTTTTGCCCTTATCAGGAGATGGAAATGTCTTTTTTCGGCTTCGGCAGGTGGATCAGGATGGAAAGACCACCTACTCGGAGGTTTGGGCAGCAAATTTTGAACGAACACAACCCAGGGAGTTGAAGGTGTATCCCAATCCCTCCGATAGGGAGCTTTGGCTGGATGGGGGCGATTCTTGCGAGGAAGAAATTCGGATCTATGACCTATTTGGGCGGGAAAAGACAAATTTGATAAAATGTGTCACCGACGCCCCCTGCCTGAATCGTCTGGAAATTGACCGCTTGCCACAGGGAATTTATATTGGCATTCGGGGCGAAGAGTTCTTTCGATTCGAAAAGAATTGATTGACTCAAGGGTGAGAAGCTGGAATGGGCAATTTTTTTTGTAGATTTAACCGCCTATCGGGCGTTTTTTCGATCAAATAACCATTCCATGTTTCCCAAAAACACATGAAGACCAACAGAAGAAATGTAGTGAAGTGTATGGGCCTGGGTGCCCTGGGAGCATTTGCTCCGGCTCCCGCCTTTTCCAGTTCCCCAAAGAAATCTACGTTTAGTTATTGCCTAAACACCAGCACCATCCGCGGTCAGCAGCCGGGGCTGCTTCGGTACATAGAGATTGCTGCAGAAGCCGGATACGATGGTATCGAGGTCTGGGTAGACGATGTAAAGAAGTTTCTTTCGGAAGGACACAGTACAGAAGCATTAAAGCAACTCTTTCGGCAGCATGGGCTCCGCGTGGAAAATGCCATCGGATTTGCTCCCTGGATGGCTTCCGATGAATCCAAAAGCAAGGCAGGTTTTCGGCAGATGGAGGAAGAAATGAACATGCTTGCAGAAATAGGCTGCTACAGGGTAGCCGCACCGGGTATTGGGGCGGAGGCACCAGTCGATTTGATGGCGGCTGGGAGAAAATACAAGGCGTTATTGGATTTGGGTAGAAAGACGGGCGTGATGCCCCAACTTGAGTTTTGGGGGGCCTTTGCACCCTTTCATCACCTGGGTCAGATTTTGATGGTGGCAGCGGTGGCCAATGATCCGGATGTTCGATTGCTTCCAGATGTGTATCATTTGTACCGGGGAGGGTCCGGATTTGATGGATTGAAACTCATTCGTGGTCAAGCCATCGAAATATTCCATATGAACGATTACCCGGCCTCCATTCCACGCGAGAAGCAGCAGGACAGGGACCGCGTTTATCCCGGGGATGGTGTGGCACCTTTGTCGCAAATACTTCGCGATCTGAGGGAAATGGGCGGAGACAAAGTCCTTTCGCTGGAACTTTTTAATCCCTCTTATTGGGAAAGGGATCCGTTGGAAGTGGCAAAAACAGGACTCTTGAAAATGAAAAACGCCGTAAAGGCGTCTTCCTGAGGGCTGCCGCCAGGCTAGTCACAAAAAAAGGCGGTTGCAAACCGCCTTTTTTTGTGACTACAATCGACTAGTTACCTCTTCGGGAGCGCTGACTGGAAGCTGCAGGCGCGCTGCGTTGGGTTCTTGGCGTAGAAGGCGCCACCCTGCGCGGTGTTCCGCTACTACCCCTGTTTTGGTAGGTTCGGGTAGAACGGGTAGCCGGCGCGCTTCTAAGGGTTCTGTTTTGGCTAGCCGGTGCCGAACTCCTTATTCGGGAGGTATTTTCAGGCTTTGCTGTCCGAACCTGGCCTTGGGCCGGTCGGCTGCGCTGTATCGTTGGCGCAGCAGATCTAGTGTTTCGGTGTACCGTAGATGGCTGTCTGCTGGCGTTTACCCGTGGTTGAGAAGGGGCGGATCTAACCGTGGGCTGGGAAGGCGCGCTGCTCCGTGGAGCGACGGTCGTAGTCCTGGACCGCGCATAGGGTTGGGAACGGTCCGCTGCGGGTACCTCTCTTCGATTCGGGCTAACGGCTCGGTTTGTATAGGTGGCGCCCCCGCGCGTGCCGCCGGTATCGGACCCAATTCGTGCGGGAGATACCGCCTGATTGCTCCGTGCTGACCGGCTGTCCCGAATATTCCCGTCTTTGAGCGTTTCGGATCTTACGGTATTTGCCGGTGTGCTACCGGGTACTATTGCCCTTCTTTGCGGTTGAACCCGTTCTGCGTTTCGGCTACGGTACTCGGTGGAAGGGATATAGTTTCTCGGCCTGGCCTGACCCTGACTGTTACGATTCCTCACCTGCTCAGGCTGTATCCGAGGTCGGTATAGCTCTATGTTGTTGTTGCTTACGGCGGTTCTTCCAGGTCTTCGTCCTTCCCTTACCTGGAATACCGGTACGTCTCGTCGGGTTACCTGCTGCAACTCTCGTCTACTTGGCCCGGCAATGTAGTTCTGATTGTTGTAGACATAGGTATTGTTGATCACCGTCGTTTGCTGGTAGATGACGTTGACGTTTCTACCCGGCAGGTAATAGCGGAAAAGGTTTCGGCTTAGCAAGCGTCGCCTTGGAACAAATACCCAATGGCTGTACACAGGAAATCGAAACGAGGTGTAGAAGCTAACCCGTGGTCCCAGGGGAAACCATCCATAGTATCCACTCCCGGTTCTCCAATTGACCCAGGCGGGCCCCCATTCGTACCCAGGAATCCAGGCCCACCCATAAAGGTCACTAAAGAACCATCTTCCGTAGTGGAAGGGCGCCCAGCCCCAATCGTAATGGGAGACCCAGGTATTGCCGTAGGTCGACATGACCCAATGTCCATTGGTCCGGTAGGGTTGAAAGCCCCTTTCGGCGTATGGAATCCATATGAACCCATAATGCGGGTCCTCTACCCAGTCTCCATAGGGACTAAGCTCTTCATAGAAAACCTGAAAGGAAACAGCAAACGGAGAAGCCTGGCTAGTCCTGTTTCCGGCAAACAAAAACAGCAACATACCCACAATGACAAACCCTACAAATTTCTCCGAAAGCGATGAATTGATTCTGAACGTTTTCATGGCGCATAACAATTTGTTGTTAGGAATGTATACGGCAATAAGTGTACCATGTTTCGCTAATGGGTTCATTACAAAATATTATATTGAAAAAATAGATTTTTAATACTAAAAAATAGGATGGTATACGAAAAAAATCACAAAAAAAGCTGGATTTACCAGCTAATTATTTCTTGAGGGCGTCTATCTTTTTTGCAACCTCTTCGGCTTGCGCCATCAGGTCATCTGCCAGTGCTCTGTTTTGATGAGAGGCTTTGTGGGCTTTCTCCATCAGGCTTTTATAGGTTTCCTGTAATTTTTCTACTTCCGATTTTTTCTTGAATAGACCAAACATATCTTCTTTTTCTATAAAAACCGCGATGCGCGCAGTTTGTTCGGAATTAGTTGAAATCCTGAAACAAATCGCTTTCCTCAGGGATATTTTCCGGCACGACCTCGTCTTCTTTGAAGTTGATGATGTCTTCCAGATTCCCTGAGCGGGTAAAATACTTCCAGGCCCCATTTTTCTTTCCTTCCACCATCTGTCCCTCGGAAGCTAGTTTTCCGTTGTCATGGTAGTATTTCCAGGTGCCTTCTGCTTTCCCGGACTTGTAATTGCCCTCCGATTCCTTTTGCCCATTGATGTAGTATGTCAGCCGGGTACCGTTGCCGTCGGTCAATGTTCCGGCGTCCAGTGTTTCGGTACCTTCATAATTATTGTACGCACTGACGTTCATTAGTCTGCCAAACTCCCAGGTTTCTTCCTGGGTAAGTTGCTTGTTGTCGTAAAATAGGCCCCACATGCCGTCTTCTTTCCCAAGCAAATAGCTTCCGACTGACTTTAGCTGCCCTCCGTCGTAGTAGTAAAACCACTGTCCGGTCTCGTTTCCAAGTTGGTAGCTGCCCTCCGCTATGAGAATACCTATTTTGTTAAAGTACTTCCAAAGCCCCGACTTGAGATCGTTTTTGTATTCACCGATGGAATAGAGTTTTCCTTCCGGATAGTAACTTTTCCATACGCCTGTACGAAAGCCATTTTCGTATTGTCCCCGAACGGAAGGTTTGCCGTTGCTGTGGTTTTCGATGTAGTCGCCGACCGGTACGCCCAGGTCGTAGGTAACCTTTTTAGATAAGGATTTATCCGGGAAAAACTCCTCCCACATTCCTACCGGAATGTTGTTTTCGTATTTCTCCGTGCGAGCGACCCGTCGGTTTTCGTAATAATAGGTCCAGGTACCGGTTTTATTCCCCGAATCGTCAAAATTTTTCTCGGATTCTTTGATCCCCGTATCCGGAAAGAAACTCACCCATTCACCTACTTTCTTGCCCGAATCATAGGTGCCTTGTTCCTGGATTCGCCCAGAGGGAGAATATCGCTTAAATTCTCCGTGCGGTTGGTTGTTTTGGTAGGAGGTTTCGACAACCAACTCCCCAAAAGGAGAATATTCTTTATACGCTCCGTCCTTCACGCTTTCCTTGTACTGGATTTCCACTGCCTTTTCTCCGTTCTCGTAGTAAAAAATCCAGGTGCCCGAACGCTTGCCGGCGGTATAGTTACCTTCCGTCTTTACCTGCCTTGGGTTGGAAAATCCAGACGCACCTTGGTTGCCGTAGTATTCCTTGTAGGGGCCGATCAATACGCTATCCTGATAAACGGCTTGTTTGATCAGCGCCCCTCCAAGGTCAAATTCCTGGTAGGCGCCGTTGAGACGGTTATCTTTGTATTCGGCCACGATTCGCTTCTGGCGATTGGAAAAATAACTGATCCACTGCCCGTCTTTCACTCCCTTGTCGAAGGTGCCTTGCTGGATCAGGGTTTGGGTTTTTGGGTTAATGAACTTCCAGAGGCCGTCCATTTTATTGTTCACCATGACCCCGTTACCCATGAGTGTGGAGTCCTTGTTGTACAGGTTGACCATTTGACCTTGTCCAAAAGCGAATTCCATAAAAAAGACGGTGGCGAGACAGGCAAATAGGTATTTCATGAGCGATTTCAATCGATTTATAAAGGTCTTACGGATTGGGCCCGTTCTTGGTTCCAATTTACGGGATATAGTTAAAAAACTTTATTTAGTTTGGAAAAACTTTCATGTTTTTTGTTTTTTATCGTTTTAGTCGATTTTTTCTTGTTTTTGATTGCTAGGCTACGATCTATTTCCGAAGCAGGGAATACAACCGCTTGATCTCCAGTGATACATCCTGTATTACCTGGTCTGGCTCGGTAATCGGCAGGGTTTTGATCAACTGAAGGTGGGAATAGTGGAGCAGGTGTTCCGGCAGGTATTGGACCTCAAAGGGCCCTATTTTACCCTGGTCGATGATTTGCTGGTAGTTCCACCGATCGGCTTTGCAGAGGTTAAATTCGTACTGCGTTAATTTTTCTACCCGGGATGTCCGAAGAAAGGGGTGTATCCGGCCAAGGTAGAGTTGGAGAAATAGGCCTCTTCCCCACCAATGCAATACCCGAATATTCAGGCCAGATTCCGGATCAAAGTCCCGAATGATATCCAGCACCTGGTAGGGGCAGTGCTGCAGTTCGTTTCCCTTGCTGATTTTTATTCCTTTTTGACCTGCGTGGATTTCCGTCAAATCAACCGACCCGACCCGATTGCCTACTTCTGAAAAAATAGCCACAAATAGTTTTTTAGCAGCACTGATTTTTTCAAAAAGTTCCCGTTCCCGGGTAATGGAAAGCAATGAGGCGAAGCTGTACATGGTATTTATTTCGTTACCAGCGAATGAGCGCCGATGCCCAGGTAAACCCGCTCCCAAATGCAGCCAGGCAAATCAGGTCCTGCGGATGAATTTTTTCCTGGATCAAGGCTTCCGAAATCGCTATGGGAATGGTCGCTGCGGTGGTGTTGCCATAATGGGTGATGTTGTTGTAGACTTGCCGGTCTTCCAGACCCAGCTTGGCCTGTATGTATTGGCTTATGCGCAGGTTTGCCTGGTGCGGAATGAGCAAATCCAGGTCTTTTGGTTCTTTTTTGTTGGCCTGCAGCGCTTCCCGAATAACCTCGTCAAACCGCACGACCGCATGCTTGAAAACGGCATTGCCATTCATTGATAGGTTGAACGATCCTGAATCGATTAATTCCTTCGATATGCGCGTTTCCCGGCTGCTTCCCGGGTCTTTTACATACAGTTCTTCCGCATGATCCCCGTCCGCATGCAGGTGGGTTGAGAGAATACCTCGTCCGGGTTCATCGGTGGCCTCCAGGACGACAGCGCCGGCACCGTCTGCAAAAATAACTGCGGAGGAGCGCCCTTCGTCACTTTTGTCCAGTGCAGAGGATTGGATTTCTGCCCCCACTACCAGAATTCGCCGGTACATACCGGTCTTGATAAACTGGTCGGCGATCGAAAGCGCGTAGATAAAACCCGAGCAGGCATTTCGTATATCCAGAGCACCGATTCCCTGCAGACCAAGTTCCCGCTGCAACAGCACGCCGTTTCCGGGAATGAAATAGTCTGGAGTGATGGTGGCAAATACGATGAAATCAATGGACTCGGCTGTCAATCCGGCGTTTTTGAGGGCCATTTCCGAGGCTTCTTTGGCCATGCTGGTTACCGTTTCCTTTCCCGGAGTAAACCACCTTCGTTCCCGGATACCTGTGCGTTCGACGATCCAAGCGTCATTGGTATTCATCATGGAGGAAAGATCCTCGTTGGTCACGATTCGCTCAGGGAGGTAGTGTCCTGCTCCGGTAATTCGGGAATGCTTCATGTTTCGGAATGGCGATTTCTTTTCTTGGCAAATAGGGCATTTTAAATGTAAAAATCAATTTTGGCATTGATTATGAAATCGGACGCTCGGAAAAGCGGCTTGATTCACCTGGTTATTGCTGCTCATACTGAAATAATAGCGAATAGAATTTTGTTTGATGGCGGTTTATTCCAAGCTGCTTTTTTGACGTTCATTTGGTGATAATTGAGTGTTAATTGATTCAGCGACGTTTAGGCAGAATTTTGACCGTTGGGACTGTAAAAAGTATTTTTATCCCTTCTTGTTTTTTGAAATTAAATTTTGTTTATTTTAAAAAATACACATAAATCAGAAAAATATATTGTTGTATTTAAAATACAAATTAGATTATTTGTAATCATTAAATACATTAAAAAGGCAATAAGTTTCTTTTTTTTACGAATAAATGCTGACAGATCTAACCACAAGTAACATGATTCAGGTAGTGCATAACCGACGGATAGCCGATCCACTGAGTGTGCGTAGGGTGCTTAACGTAGCCTTTGCGGTCATTCTCGCCAATTTTGTTTTATTGAATGCTACGCGTGCTGATGCGCACACCCTAAAAAATACAAGGCGTAGTAGTCGCGTTCTCGTTCAGGACTCCGTCCCATCTAACCGGCTAGGGGAACAATTATGGAGCACCGGCCACGAAAGTGGCTCACAAGCGGATTGGTTTGTGAATGGCGGCGGCGGTGAGTTTAATAGCAATACCGGCAACAGTTTCGTCAGCACGGAGCTGGCCAGAACGGGAAACTACGCATTAAAGATGTCCATAAATACCACAAAGGGGGGAGGGCATGCCACAAGAAACTACCGCTGGAAAGAAATATCCGAGCACAACGATTTAATTTTTACACAGTATTTCTATTTTCCTAACCGGATCGATTTTGACCGAAATAACAATTGGTTTAATCTAATCCAAACCAAAGGCGTCAAGTTCGCACCGGGAGGGGCCGGTACCGGTCCGGATCAGATCAATTTGCCGCATTATGTGCTCGGATTGGAAGTACGTGGAGGAGCAGGTAGTGGAGGGGCAAATTACCTGAGCCTTGCCGACCTACAGAAATTTTGGGGAAGCAACCCGGACGTTACATGGAAAGCCCCGGCGGGCATTGACCTGCCCGTCGGGAAGTGGGTAAAAATCCAACTGAGAATTATTCAGGATCGGGGTGATAAGGGCAGGGTACTCGTTTGGCAGGACGATACGCTGATTATTGATACCGGTTTTCGCAATACCCTGAAGCCGGACGTGGACGTAAACATGTTCAGCATCAATGCCTATGCTGATAAAACTTTTCCGCATGTGACGAACATTTTCCTCGACGATCTTTCGATCAATTTGCCCGGAATGCCGGAAGTGGAAAAAGAACCGGAGCCGTTGACAGCACCTCAGGCAGCTATTGTTTCACCTCGGAATGAAACGGTCATTACAGAAGGGGACGGGCTTACCATCGAAACACAGGTAGCTACTGATCCTCGTGCTGGGATTTCTCAGGTAGCATTTTTTAGCAATGACACGTGGATGGGTGCCACCGAAACAGCGCCTTATGATTTTTCCATTCCCTCCCTCCCAGCGGGAAGCTACCGGCTTAGAGCAAAAATATGGGATACGAAAGGAAATGTTTCAAATTCAGAAGAAGTAAACCTACTGGTGTTGGCAAAATCACCCGTACAAAGCGACGTGCCGGAATCGGTTCCCGAGGAGCAAGAGGAGATATCCGTTCACTATGGATTTGGATCTAATGATGCCGTGACCTTTGAGGGAGTAGTTTTTGCGCGGGATCCAGGGCCAACGCTTTTTTCCGGGACGTCGTATACGTTTAGTAATCCCGAGGCAAGTGACCTTCCTCTGTACCAACAAGAGCGAAATTCCCCGGATCTACGGCTTAAAATACCGGTAAAAAATGGTCGATATACGGTCATTACCCATCATAACGAACTGTGGTTCGGTAAACGAGGTCCGGCTGCGGGTCCCGGCAAACGGGTGTTTTCCATTGAGATGGAGGGTAATAATGTAAAAGAGGCTTTGGATCTTTACCGCGAGAGCAACAACGCTCCCCTGAAGTTGACGTTTCGGGACATAGAGGTAGCGGATGGAGTGTTGGACATTCGCATGCTAGCCCGATTTAATCGGGCCACGCTTTCGGGGATTTCGATTATTTATCAAGAGCAGGACGCGCCAAACACAGCGCCTGTTAAAAACACCTTTCAACTCTCCCTGAATACGGGTTCCTCCAAATCCACTGTATTTGGTACCGAGGAGTTTTTGGGAGAGATTGGGTCGGTTGATTTCTTTAATTCACCAACTACCTACCAGGCAACGACTGCAAGTAGCGAAGAATTATTTCAATCGGAGCGACATGGGCTTAACCTAACGTACAAAATCCCGGTACCTAACGGTACGTATGTGGTGAAAACCTATCACAACGAGCTCTGGTTTGGTAAGGAAGGCCCTACGGCCGGCGCTGGCCGAAGGGTGTTCAGCATCTCGCTGGAAGGCAAGCAGGTGAAACGTAACTTGGATTTATTTTTAGTAAGCAATAATCAGCCGCTAGAGCTGGTTTTTGAGGAAGTGGTGGTTCAAGATGGACTGCTGGAGTTGGCGCTAGAGGCATCTGCCAACCGGGCCACAATTTCAGGCATTTCTATTTTTGGCAGCAATTCCTCCTCCGGTACGCACCTTCGGGTTGCGCAAAACCAAGAGCAGCCTGTACATGAATTAACAGGAGCAGCTTCTGTTGGTCGGATTTCCTTGTATCCCAACCCTGCACAGGACCGGATTTTCCTGGAGGGAAGTACAACGGATTTTCAGCAATTTCTGATTCACGATAGTTTGGGCAATCTATTGTTTCGGTACGATGCTGCTACGCTTCAAAAGGAAGGCCAGGGGTACCTGCTTTCCTTACCAGGTATCAAGGAGGGCGTCTACCTTATCAGCATTGTGAAAATGGATAATTCCGTGAAACGGCTACGTTTTTTGGTGGTTTCCTAAATTGGAAAAATGATGCGAGGTCGATTTCCCCAGTGGAGTCGACCTCGCCTTTTTGATCAAATAGCGAGTGTAACGGGCTTTCTGAGTTCCTCGTCCAGGGTTTCCAGAAGTTCAGGGAATCGGTTCGCGTCGAATTTCCTTGCGAAAAGAAAATCAAAGGGGAGATTTTTTAATCGGGGAAGGTCTTCGGGTTCGAAGGTTCTGGGGGAGGGCTCGTCCAATCCAGACCAATTTGCAAAGGTGGGGGAATGAGCGATTTTTTCTGGAGATCCTTTGTATATTTCCTGGACAATGCTGTGAAACAACATCTCATCGGGTAAATTTGAGTGCTTCATAAACGTCAAAAGCTCCTGGTGATTTTGAATATAAGCCAGAATGTTAGATGTTGTTTCGGTTTTAAGCGCCCACCAGGTGTCTCCTCCATAGGGTTCAAGGTAAGCGGGAAAGGCTTTTCGTTGCAACAACACCCTCAATTTCCCAGTTTTTTTTCGAATCAGTACTTTTGCCAGCTTTTTCATACTTTCCAAGCGGTAAAATCCCGAAGTTTGAATGGAAGGAAGTAGTACAACATCACCTCTTCTATCGGATAAATCGATCTTGTAGCAACGTAGTCGGTCCAGGCCGCCATTGGTCCAGTATGGAGATGGAAGGGGAAAGCAGGAGATAAAGTCTACACCCTTGTTTTGTTGGAAATAAGACCTAATATACGCGTTGGATCGTATGGGGTAATCCTGCCCACTCATCAGTACGGCGTAACCATCTCTTTTGTGTTCTTCAAGTAGCCGTAACATGGTCAAAGTGGCAGATACGATGCCTATTCCGCCCCAGGTACATCGTTGCCGCTGCTCCTCGGGCAGCAGGTAAAGGTTGGGAAACTCGCAGAGGACATCTTGGTAGGGCAAAGCGTCTTCCTTACGATCGATGTGTACATAAAACCAGACATTGTCCTGGTTTAACGCTTCCACGAGTTTTTTCACCTGAAGTGGATTGGTGTGGGCAAGAATTAGGTAGTTAATCGTCATGGGTAGTTGGTTCGCTACGGAAGTTTGCCAAGGAGGACTTGCATTCCCGACGCCTTGACAATGAGTTCATTGATATCGGGAGTATCGTTTGGATCCAGTCGCTTGAGGCGAAACGGATCGGTCCGCGTCGAATTAAATCCTGCTTCTACCGTTAATCCGCACGCATAGCCTGCTGCCTGGGCAAATGCCACCTCACGTTTTGTATAGCTGCCGTTTGGGTAAGCTATTGCATTGATCGGTTGCTTTAGTTTTTTTTCCAACGAACGTTTTGATTCGCTGATTTCCCAGTTGGATTCCTCGTCCTCACAGCGGCTAAGAATTGGGTGGGAAACGGTGTGGGATTGCATCGAGACATAGGTGCTCATTTCCTCGATCTGTGCCGCGGACAAGGCTTGTTTGTTTGGGTATTCTTTTTCCGGGTCAAAACCTCTTGACCGCAGGAAGGCGATGCGGTCTTTATTTGGAATTTTCTTTAACGACCGAATCGTTTTTTTGTCCAACTTCTCCCGGAACCAGTAGTGGCGTCCCGTATCGATGATTCCCGAACAAATGAAAATAGTGGCGGGAACCTTGTACCGTTTGATTACAGGAAGTAACTCGTAGTTTCGTGCGTGGCCGTCATCGAAGGTGACAACCATGGCTTTTTTTGGGAGATGCCGTTCGTCCTTGTTTTGGAGGGCAGTAATCAGCCGATCCAATGAAATGAAGTTATAGTGTTTGGACAAGTAAGCGAACGATGCTTCCGCTGTTTGGCGGTCCATGTCGTGAAAAACCAAAATCGAGACTTTGTTTCGTTGAAAAACTTCCCGAAATAGGACGGGTAATCCGGAATACCGAAGCAAAGCAAAAACAATTTTTTTCATGCGTGGTAAAAAAAGGAATTAGAATGAATAGTAAAGCCGGCTATACCGGTACCGAACAGCTATCACTACTTGGTAAGGACCCATGGCAAGCTGCACGTGAAGAGGCATTGAAAGGGATAGATCTTTTTGGCGTAAGGAAGCAAAGGTAACGAAACCTTTTCTACCATTTCTAGCAATCAGTGCGCAACCGAAGTGAATGTACTAAAGATGTTTCGGGTAACAAACGGCTTTTCTTGGAACAAGGTGTCCAGTGCTACCATTCCCTACATTTTTTTATTCAGTCGCTTCACCTTTTACATTTAAAGACTTTCCATGTACTCATCTAGAAAATTAATGATGTTTTGTTTTTTCGAAACAAAACACGCGGGTTCGAAGGATTCTATTCGCTCCAGTAATTCCCGCAAGTCATCGCTTTCCCTCCATCCCAGGAGGTACTTTTCTTTTTCAAACTCCTCCAGAATCTCCAGCTGGTGGTCGTCTACTACCTCTCCGTACTTCGGCATGCGGGGAATGGCAATTATTTTTTTCCCCATCTTCAGGCCTTTTAAGAGAGAGCCGGAACCGGCATGTGAAATAATAATCCGGGCTTCGCTGTACAACTGATCGAGTTCTTCGACCGGAAGGAACGGTCTGTAGTCCAGGTACCTGGAGGGGAACTCAGTAAAGCCATTTTGTACAATGACGTTTTCACGAATAATTCCCTCCCTGCACAGGGCATCAAGAGCAATCAGCGGGCGTTGAAATTGTGTGGGAAACGTCCCCAATACTACTAGTATCATTTTAGGTCAATTGAAAGGTTAATGAAAGAAAGAAGAATTAACGATGTACCTCAGTAAATACCGCCCAGATAAATGGCTTTTTTATAGAACTTTTGTGGTTCCGGCCATTGTATGATAAATTTATCTGCAAATGGGTAAATGAGATCAGCGGATGCTGCCCGTGATTTGATTCGGGCGTATGACAATATCCAAACGACTTTGGCTCCCAGGATTTTTCCTGCCAGACACATGGGAATGGCTGTATGGCTGCCGGTAGTAATAATCGCTCTTGGACGGTGATGTGCCAGGATTTTTAATGTCAGGTAGAAGTTGACCAACAAGTGATAGAAAAAGGATAAACTACGTTTTTTTCCTTTTGGCCTACCCCTTAGGAATTTCATATTGAAGTGCTTCGCATACGGCAGGGTGGACGGCGCCTCTTCCGTGACAATTAAGTAATCGAATTTGACAAACCAATCCTTTAATTCCATGACTTGCGCCAAATGCCCCCCATTGGAACAGATAAGAATTATTTTTTTCTTTTTTTCTGAAGTATACATGTGCGTGCTTGGATTAGAAATTGACTTGGATTTTTCCAAAGACTACATTTCCTCGATCAGGAGACGGTCTCAGTGGATGGTATGAGTTGATTGTTTGGAGATTCCTTTTGTACCGCTTGCAGGTAGTGCCGGGCCATGGTCTCGGCAATTTCCCGATGCTGGTATTTTTGATTTCGTAAGAAAGCATCCCGGATGTTTTCCCGCTTTTCCTGCAAGCATTGGATTGTCAAATGGGCCAGTTCGTCTGCGTCATGAGATCCGGCTACCCGACAGTTGGGGACGCCGGCGATGATTTGCTTGACGTCACCCACAGGAACCGCCACCACCGGCAAGTTGCAGCACAGCGCTTCTTTTACCACCTGCGGTGATCCTTCGGTTTTTGATGTGAGCAGGAGGCAGTCTGCTTTGCTAAGAAGCGAGCGGACCTCCGTTCGGCTTAATTGGTCTATACAGGCAAACTCCACGTCGTAGGCGACCTTTTCGCGTATCCTGCGAATGACCTCCTGAAACAAGGGGTAATTTTTGACCTCCCGGCTGGGACTGCTTGGAAATAGTATTAATATGGAGTTACCCGTGGATTCGGGCGGGGCCTCTGGTCTAAAAAACGCTGTATCTACCCCACAGGTAAGAACGGACACCTGCCGGTTATGTGGCAAAACCAGGTCCTTCATCGCCTGGTTTTGCACAAAGACCTGATCCGCTTTGGGGAGGATCTTCTTCGTCAGCCAAACCTGCCAGGCATTGTTTTCTCGTTTCTGAATGTCACTACCGTGGAGGGTGAGCAATACTTTTGCCTTTGGTTTATAGAAAAGCAGGAAAAGGCCAGACAATCCATAATGTACATGAATGATGTCATAAGCTTTTGACCGAATGCGTTTCGGGATGGCTATAATCGATTTCAGGTACTCCTTTTTTCCCTGATATACCGAATCGATCAATGCAATTTCTGGAGCTAGTGGTAGTGTTTTGGCCAAATCCTCAATTTGCTCCTGGATGAAAATCCCGTCTACGGGATGCTCCGGTGTAGGATACATATTGGTCACATAGAGGGCTGTTATTTTCTTTTCTTGCATGGCGTGATTTCGTTAACCGATCTGTAATGAGGTTTTTTTCGCTTTGGAAATGGTCTCCAGATAGGGAGCCAGATTTGTCTGCGCGATGGTCTGCCAGGAATGTTCGCTGCAAACCTGCCGAATGATTTTTGAGTCAAACCGGTTTAAGTTTTGTAGCAGCTTTTCCAATCCTTCCACAACGGCCTCCTCGGTGTCGGCAATCAATACTCCGCAGGTATCTGAAATGATTTTTGCATTCTCTTCCGTAGCCGTTGCCAACACGGGCAGGCCGGAAAGCAAGTATTCATAGGTTTTAGTGGGCGGCTGATGGGTATAGTACGGCGTGATCGGCACAAACGAAATACCTACGGTTGCCTTTTCAAAAAAGCCATAAAGTTGGTCATTGTGTACGTATCCGGTTGTTTGGATCAGTTTTTTTAGGCCATTCGACTGGATGTATTCCTCAATATCGGCACGTTCGTTGCCGGGGCCATCGCCTACAATGGTGCAGGAAATTGGGGGGAATGGAGTCCCCTCTGAGTGGCGAATAAAGCGGTGAAGTCCACGAATAAAGGTGAGCAGGTTTCTGTTTTCCAGGGTACCTACGTAAAGCAAATGCAATTCGTCAAACGCTTTATCCTGGGAGCAAAACCTTTCTCCGCCGAGCGGGAGGAAGTGATAGTGGTCAAAACCCAGTCGTTTCGCTAGTCCATGGCTCAAAATCGATCGGTGGGGAAATCGCCCGGTCTCCCACCTCAACAGGCGGTCTTTCCAATAGTTGACGAACAAACTGTCCGTATCCGTAGCCGTGCGTATGTCCACGTTGAAAGCTTGCTGTGGATTTTGCTGCAGCAAAATCGAACATCCGGGAAAATAGACCAAAAAAACCAGGTCGTAGGCTCCGGTTTGGATTTCCGTATTGATTTCCCGTAAAAAGCGGAAAAATCGGGATGCCTTCGTTCCCTTTCTGGGTAGGTATTTGGTCTGAACGCCTTCTCCCTGTATTTTGGGAAGACCAAAATCCCAACTAATGTGGCATATTCGAAAGTCATTTTTTAGGTATACCCCAAACTTATACGGGTCTATGTGGTAACCGTATTGGGATTTAGTGACGATTAGCAGGCTTTTCATTTTCCTATGCTGTTTACGTTAAAAATGATCGCTTAAAAACGCCGGTACTTTATAAGACACCGGATAAGTAATTTGATGCGTTGGTATAGGTCAACCGGAGCGAACCTCTTGCTTTCTTTTATGTAATTGATATACACGGGCAAGCCTACCCGAGAAGATTTTTTGCTAATGAAGTAAAAGATGATTCCAAGGATCTCGGAAAGAGCGTTTGGCTCATAAACCCTTTCTATTTCGTTCCGCTTCTGCAGGTAAATCAGCCAATCAACCGCCTCCAGGTAGGAGGAGTAGGTAGAAAACAGTTGGGTAGATCCGATCCTACGGTGGATTTTAAGCTGCGCTTCCGTGGGAGCTATGCCCAGCTCATGCAATGATTTTGTATAAATGATTTTATGGATGGCAAAGCTTTTCTCCTCGGCACCTTCGAAGCTCTTCATAATGCTGGAATCTGAATCCCGGTAGAAATACAAGGATTCCGGAATATTGGCAACGGGAAATTTCCGACAGGCTTCCCAGTAAAAGTCGTAGTCTTCGGCGACGGTAAGTCGGGTGTCAAAGGAAAGTCCCGCTTTTTTGATGCGATCCAGTCGGTACATGGCAGTAGCGTTCCATAGCGCGGGTTTGAATAACAGAAGTGCCTTGATGGCGGCATGATCGGTCGGAGATTTTGACACCTCCGATTTATTTTCATCGAAGCGGGTCAGCCAGCTGCCGCATATGCCCACTAGTGGATGCCTTTTCAAATAGGCCAACTGTTTTTCAAACCGATCGGGGGAAATCAGGTCATCGCAATCCATCCAGGCCAGAAATTCACCACGGGCTTCTTCCAGCCCCCTATTTCGGGTGTAGGAAATCCCCTTATTTGAGCCGTTACGTAGTACCCGTATCCGGGAATCGGATAGTTGCTGAATGATTTTTGCGGAGCCATCGGTAGACCCGTCATCGATAATGATCAGTTCAAACTCAGAAAATGTCTGTTGAAGCACACTGTCCACAGCTTCCTGTAGATGCTTTTCACCGTTGTATACGGGCATGACCACCGATAGCATAGCTGTCTTCATGATTTTAGTAGCGTTTCTTTTTTCATTGGAGAAAAATCCCGGTCTGCAGCTTTGGGAGTGGCGGATGCTTTTCGGAGCAGGTAGCCAATAACCGCTCGTTTTTTTTCGTCCATCACAGCTCGGTGATAGATGTAAAGGGCAAAGATCGTAGCGATAAGGTAATGGTAGTGGTAGACCGAATACCAGGTAAAACTGGTCAAAAGCAGGTACCAAAGGTAATACTTTACATAGGCGAACTGCTCCGGAACCGGCAGCGTAAAGCTTTTGTACCACATCAGCATAAACCCCCCTATTGCAAAAATCCCGAACATGGTGTAAACCGCGATGATTCCTACATCGGAAAGAAAATACTCCTGCGTATTGCTGAGCCGCTCCATAAATTTACCGTACCTGGAGATGCCCCAATTTGGAGCGCCATTTCCGAAAATCTGACTAAGAACATTGGGGGAAAAATCGGTGAGGAAGTATTCGCCCGCTTGAACGCGAATGTAGTTTTTTCCTAATTTGGCATCTCGTTGTTGTACTTCAATAACCCCGCGGATCATGGGGATGTCTGCATTGAGCAGGACAAGTACGCCTCCGGCAAATGCGCCCAAAATCAACGTTTTTTTCAGAATAGATTGACTTTTGAAAAAATGATAAAAGTATATCAGCACTACGCCGGCAATGAATTGCCTGGTGACCTGCATTATGGGTACGATGAGTCCCAGTGCTGCGAAACCCAGGTAGAGCCAACGGTATCGTACCGCTTGAGTAATTTTCGTTAAAGCAATAAAGATGGCCAGTATAAAGATCCCTGCACCGGGGAAAATAATGCGAATAGCTCCCCGCTGTTCGGAAAACTCCTCCCCTGAAATCGGTTTGCCAAATAGTACCGTGTGCGCATTGGCGTATTGAAAGAAATAGAGAATAACGTAAAGCACCCCATAGGCAAGAATGATTTTTTCAAGGGTACGAATGGGTACTTTGAGATGAAGCAGTAGAAAAAACAACGGCCACAATATGTATTGGGAGGTTTCAAGCAAACTGTCTCTAAAGCCTTGTCCCCAGGAGATATAGGCCATTACCATTGAAAAGATAATAGACAACGAGATCAGTTGTACCGGGAGCACAAAACCACCCTTCCTGTCAAACATGTATACGATTGCGACCAATACCGATCCCATAACTGCGGCAAATTCAAGGTAGTTGACCAACTTTGCCGGGATGAATTTTGCATCAAAAAAATTCAAACTGATTGCGATCAACAGAACCAGGTAGACGACGAGTAGATTTGCTTTCATGTTGATTTAGCCAAGGTGTAATTTTTGAAAAAATACATACCAGTAAGGAGCAAGGCTGCAGTAGCCATCACCGCTTTGTAGCCCACATGCAGGTCGCTGGCGACATAATAGGAGGTTACAAACAATACGGCTGCAGACAACCACATCAGCCCGCGGTCTTCTATCGCGACGTGCAGCGTTTTTCCAAATACATACCAGAGGTATAGCTGAAAAAAAGCAAAGGAAAAAACCATTCCGGAAGCCAGGCCCAGTGCTCCGTACTGGCTACTGAAGAAAAGGATAGGTGTTGAAAACAGGGAGTTGACAATTCCCAGACGAAGAATCTTTTTCTCGTTGTCAGTAGCTCCAAAAATGGTCCCAATCAAACTGTCCACGGAGGTAAGAAAAAGGTACCAAACCTGTAGCTGGCAAACCAACACAGCGGGTAGGTAGCTTTCGGGAAAAATCAACCCAAACAGCTCTTTGGCAAATAGTGTGAAAAGAAAACACAATAGCATGCCCAACAGCATGTAGTATTTAAACCCAGCGCTTATGTAGTTCCTAAATTTTGTTTTGTTGGAAACCCACAGTGCCGACAGGTTTGGAAAAATGGCAACCAAGCCAAAATCAAGTACAAACGCAATCGGTCCGGTAAGCCTTTCGGACAGGTTGAAATACCCAATTTCTTCTCGTGTGGAATGGATATCCAAGAAGTTGTTTGTGAGTTTCGTGTAAGGCAGCATCACCAAAACCAGAGCCAGATAGGGCCAGCTTTCTTTTAACAGCGAATGGGAGGAAGCGAAAAAATTGTTCATTTTCCCCAGTATCAGCCCCTGTTTTCGTAGAACGAAGTGAAACACGAGATTTTTCAGAAGATTCAGCGCCAGGAAAGAATAAAATAAGAAGGCGACGTTCAAGGTCGATGCCGGTAATAAAAATATCCACAAAAACCAAAGAATACTGAAGCTGAGGTTGATGACCGAAGGGGGAAGCATTTTCTGGTGGCCCAGAAATGCGGTTTCAAAGAGCTTACCGAAACAGGAAATGAGTGCAAAAAGAAACACAAAAAGCAGTTCCTCTGCCTGAAGGTTTCCAAGGAAATAATTGTACACCATGTAGCAGCCTCCCAGCACTAGAAGTGCAAGGGTCCGTAACAGCGCACCGTTATAAATCAGGTCCCTGGATCGGGAGGGATCTCTGGCTATGGACCGTATCACGATGTTTCGGATACCCAAATCACCGACCGTAAGGAGTAAGGTTCCCTGGGCTATCATAAATGTGTACAGCCCATAGTCGTCCGGGTGTAGGATTTGGGTAATTTTCAATACTGTCAGTAAACTAATTAATTGCGACAGTATACTACCGATGGTTAGGTATGAAAAATTCCTAAAAACTGTATTTTGAAAAATTTTTTTGATCACGACAGGTAGGGATTGGAATGTTCCTTGTGAAGTAGCTCTTTTTTAATCAGACTCACCAGGTCTCTGGAGGTAGGGTAATCAAATCTCCTGGCAAACAGTTTAGGTGACTTTTGCAGTGTGGAAAAGTCTGATTTATCCAAGGTCGCCGGACTGTTTCCATTTCGGTATTCCCAAAGGACGAGGGTCAGCGTATTCCCAACGATCGACGTTCGGTAGGGTGAATGCATCAAGAGGGTTTGAACGAGAATTTCCTCTGCGCATAAGGTATACCGAAGGCGTTTCAAAATAGCGGGATTATTCCTGATTTCATCGAGTACGTATTGTACGCAACTGCTGCTAAGTGACCACCATACCGACCCGCCGTACAGTGTAGGAAATAGGTCGAATGGTTTTCGTTTGATTCCAAAAAACCGCTGAAATCGTACAGTGGCATTTATGAGTTTTTTACCCATGCGGGTCTTTCGATCAAACGTATCGTAGGGATTGAAATAATTTAGCCGATCAAGGCCCCCATCCGTCCAACGGGAAGACGGTAGCGGAAAATACTCAATGAATTGTTTTCCATCATTCCTTTCGAAAAACTCCTTTATTTCCCGGCTACTTTTTATCGGCAGGTCCTGTCCACTCATGGTGTGGATGTATCCGACCTCCCTGTTTTTCACGGCTTCCCCTGCCAAATGGAGTATGGCTTTCAGGAGATTCAGACCTCCCCAGTTGACCGTGTATTTCCGGCTTAGAAATACGACGTTTTTCTTCTGCGAGAGCGCCTCGATGATATCGCTGCTGACCGCACTTTTTTTGTCGATGTGAATGTAAAACAGAAAGTCATCGTCCAAAATGCTTATGTAGTCAAACAGATGATGGATGTTTTTGTAGGCCAAAAATAATACAGCGTGTTTCATGGCTGGTTGAAAAAAATTATGAAGACCGAATTTCTTAAATCGTAGCGGTTTTTTTGGTATAGTAGTCCCCGTACCCATATCCGTAGCTATGTTCGGACTTGGCGTCGTTTAGCACCAAAACGGGGTTCCTGAACTTGCCCTTTTCGGCAATGTCATTGATTAACGTCAAGTGGTTGGGTTTTGTGTAGTAATACCGAACGACGTATGCAAGCATGTCCGCATACGGCGACAAGGCGAATGCATCAGCAACGAGTCCTATGGGGGCGCTGTCAATCAGTATATGGTCAAAGGTGCTACGTAGTTCCAAAAATAGTTCCTCCAGTCGCGGGCTATTCAACAGTTGTACCGGGTTTTCTGGTAGTTTTCCCGCACTTACCAGAAAGATGTTTGGGTTATCCTCAGAAAGAGTGAGGATATCTCGAGCGGAAAAACGCTCGTCTGAGAGGTATTCACTAAGGCCCGGTTTGGTAGGTTTTAATCCAAGTTGGTTAAAAACAGAAGGCTTTCGAAGATCAAATTCCAGAACAACGATTTTTTTACCGGATAGGCCAATGGAACGGGCCAGATTGATGCTGAAAAAAGTCTTCCCTTCTCCGCCGATGCTGGAGGTCGTCAGAATCACCTGATTGGATTTTCTCATGGAGGCAAATTTCATGTTGGTCCAGATCAGGTTTACCTGTTCTCCAATAAGCGATCGCCGGTTGAAATTACCTACGTACAGATTTTTCTTTTTCTCATGCGAAATTTCCCCCATAATTGGTACCTGACTAATTGCTTCCACTTCATTTTTCTGGCCGATTTTACCGAAGAAATAGCTGTTTAGGTAGATGAGTCCAAAGGGTACACCGATACCAAGGAGTAGCGCAAATGCCACGATCAATTTTTTCACGGGGTGTATAGGGTATAGGCCCGCCATGGGTGGGTCGATGATACGGGCGTTGGACACCGAAGTGGCGGCTAGCGAGAGGACGGACTCTTCCCGCTTTCGCATGAGGTATTGATAATTTTCCTGTTTGGTGGCCTGCTGCCGGGTAATGGCTAGAAGTTCACGCTCAATTTGCGGCACCCGATTTGCCCGGTCTTCTATTTTCATGGAGTTTTCTTCCAGACTCTTTTTCGCAATTTGGATGCTTCGTTTATTGCTTTGGATGTTTTCCAACAGGTCGGATTTTAGGCTGTAAAGCTGTTCGTCCAGATTTTTCACCAATGGGTTGTCTGCAGTGGTTCCATTGAGAAGCCGCTGCCGGTCACGTTGCAGTTCGTTGTATTTTTTTACCAGATCCGATAGGGTGACATCGTCGATTAACAGCGACCCCTGCACCATTTTTGACGGATTGTTCTGATCCGTAAGGTTTTCTTCCAGGTTGTTTAGCACCTCGATGTGTATGTCGTATTCTGCAAGTTTTTGCTTGGCGGTGCTGGAATTTTCCAGGTAAAGCTGGGACTCCGCACTTAGGTCGGAAATCGAATTTTCGTTTTTATAGGCTTCCACCGCCTGTTCGATTTCCGCCAGTTCTGCGGTGAGCTTCGCCATTTGTTCGTCAACGAATGACAGCGTATTTGCTGCCGTTGAATTGACATTTTTCAAGGCTTCACTATTATAGGTTTCCGCCAATTTCGCCAAAATCAGCTCTCCTTTTTCAGGAATGGACGCTGGTAAGGACAAGGAAATAACCGTGGATAGTTTGTTAGTCGGCTCGGCTTGAATGTCTTCGCTGTAGGAAAATGCCATCTCCAGCATGTCATTGAAAGTAAAGAAAAGGGTGGTTGGAAGGGATTCAACACGCTCTTCTTTCAGCTGAATAGAAAATTCGCCGTAAAAGTTGGATAGATTTTCGCCGAACTGGTGTTGACTTCTTTTCCCCTGCTCGGTTTCTAAAATAAACGAATTCTCGTCAAGTATTTCCAGGCGCACCATTCCCGGGAAATTTTTTGGACGATCGCTTAGCTTGGTGTAAGAGATCGTTACTGGAACGGCTTCTCCAAAAAGCTCCCGATACCTCCTGAACCCGTCCGCTACAAAAAAAGAATTGTAAAGGTTTAAATTTTCCAGAACCTTCCTGATCAAGGAAACGGACGTCAATACTTCTATTTCATTTTCAATGATATTGCTCGTTTGGTACCCGTCCAGGTCGTCCAAAACCGCGTTGGTCGAAAAACCTCTCTTCGCTTCCTCTCCCGAGTTGATTAGCAATGTAGCGGTAATTTCGTATTGTTCCGGAGTGTAGTAAATATACGTAAAGGCCGCCCCAACGAAACTAAATATGCCGATCAAAAAAAGATACCAAAGCCGAAGGTATTTCTTAAAATAGAAAGCGAGTGGGACCGCACTCGATTTTTTTACATCAATATCCTGGGTTAATAAATCTCTGATTTCCATGACTGTAAGTGAAAGAATATTCGGTTAAAAACGGCTAGCGTACCTCCTTGCCGGTACACAACTTCGCCTGGTCAATCACATGGATGTGATCAACTATGTATTTGTTCCAGTTTTTTTGTCTTGCTGTTTTCCTGAAACGTCTTCTGCTGTTTTAAAAAAAAAACATATTTAAATACTCTAGCGATGACTAGAAATAGTTAAATATTACCTGCCTCACAGCAAATTATGCTGTTTTAGGCTACTATCGATTGTAAATACTTTTTGTGTATTTGAAATACATTTTTACAAATGTAAAATAATAAATCTGATAAAAAAAAAATTCTTTTCAAAAATATTACATGATTGAAATCAGTTTTTCTTTCTGTAAATAATGCAGTGATGATTTTGGAGGGGCAGAAGTTGGGAAACACAGCTTGGTTTTTTTATCATTTTACCTATTTAGTATATATATACCATTAATTTTATAGGGAATAGGTTTATTGATTTTTTATTTGGTACATGATGTGTAAAAAAAAAGAAAGACCTACCCGTGAAACAATAAAGGTTCAACTAAATCAGGAAATTTTTTATCCTATTAAAACACTAATTAAATAGGTATATAGATTAAGTAAGTATATTTTGTAAAAAATATTAAATAAATTAGAAAAAATAGTCTAGATATTATTTTCTTGACTGTTTCAATTTCCAATAGCGCAGGAGACCACTTACCGACATCCAGCTCGGATTCGCAAGTTCATAGCATTCCCGTAGATGTTTCCCCACGCCCTGATCTATCAGTTGCTTTTCGGTATAGGCCATAAAATCTTTGGTAATTACTTCGGGCGCGGTGCCATCGTCAAACCGGATTTTCATCCATGCGGCCCATTCGTCCATCGCTCGCTCCAGTTCCTGAAAGTGATTGGAAATATCCGAGACGGTGCCGTAGTGTGTCAGGTACAACCTGTCTGGTTCAAGTGCGCGAATTTTGGCGATGGAATCCTTCCAATCTTCCAGGTCAATATCTGGAGGCGGGCAGGGAGGGACCACCGGGCCGCTGTGAATTTTTACACCAGCTACATCTCCCGTAAATAGGTTGTCGTCCAATTTCCAGGCTACGTGGTGGATGGCGTGGCCAGGTGTATGCACCGGAACAAAAGTCATTTTCCCCAAAAGTACCGCTTCCATATCGCTGGAAGCGATAAGGTTGGTTGACTCAATGGGTTCCATGCTTCCCCAAAGCGCCTGCATATTGTCTTTCCCGTAGATGCGGGCGGCGGATTGCCAGAGTTTCTCCGGATTTGCCAGATGGGGAAGCCCCAGCGGATGTACGTAGATGCGTGCGCCTGCCTCCGCCAATTTCCAGGCGGCACCGGCATGGTCAAAATGAATATGTGTCAGCAATACTGCGTCGATATCCTCGGGCCGGAGGTGGTGGCGTTGAAGTTGGTGTACCAGTTGAGGCCAGGTACTTTCAGGTCCCGTTTCAACCAACACGTGGTGGTTTTGATCGGAAACCAAAAAACTAGCAATGGTATTGGCTTCTTTTTGAAAATGGAGGTCCAGGCTACGTATGGTATACATTATCCAAATAGAGTATAGTTTCCAAATTGGTCCATGGGCAAGGTCTTTCGGATGACATAGGGATTGTCATTAGCCACCTGGTTCACCATTGGGGAGACTGTATAGGTCATCATTTCCTTATCGGGATAGGGTTGCAGCATTTCAAGCAATACGTTTTCCGGTGTTTGAGGGTCCAGCCAGGTTGCTTCCTGACCGGGGGGGAGTATGACGGGCATCCTGTCGTGGATTTCGGAGGCGAGTTGATTCGGAGCGGTGGTTAGAATCAAAAAGGTGTGGGCAATGTCGCCGTTTTCAGTCTCGTACTCTTCCCAAATTCCTGCAAAAGCAAATAGTCCTTCCCCATGAAGAACGAACCGGTAAGGGACTTTCGTTTTCTTTCCGATTTTTTTCCATTCGTAAAAGCCATCGGCTGGCACCAGGCAACGATTTTTCTTAAAGGACGTTTTAAAGCTTATTTTCTCCGTGATGGTTTCCGAACGGGCATTTATTAGTTTACTGGCAACGGGTTTGTTTTTTGAAAAGGCGGGGGTTATCCCCCAATAAAAATGGGAAAAGCCTTTGGGGCTTTCGCCAGTAATGACGGGCACCAGTTGCGCAGGAGCAATGTTATACCTGGGTGCAAAGGGTTCCAGCATCTCAGCAGCGAATCTGTTTTCAAGTTCTGTTTTTGACTTGGCTAAGGAGTATCTTCCACACATAAAGGTTTTGTTTTTTCTTGAGCGAGTTACCTCGATTAAAGTTAATTTCCAGATTGAATAAATTCAAGTGCCCTGATTTCGGACCAGTACCGCTCGTTTACCGTTCGCGGACCAAACCCAACGTGGCCTCCCTTCAATGGAAATTCCATCCGCAGGCCATCTGCCGTTTCCTTCTCGCTTTTTGGATAACACGTTGCACTCAAAAAAGGGTCATTCCGGGCGTTTAATACAAGTGTGGGATGACAGATTCCCGATAAAAACTGCAGGGAGGAACACTTTTTGTAGTAATCGGCTGCGTCTTCAAATCCGTGTAAAGGCGCTGTAAATGCCTCATCAAATGCACGTAGGGTACGGATTTGCCGGAGGTTTATTCCATGGGTGATTTCCGGGAAGCGCAATTGTTTTTGCCGGATTTTTTGCTTCAGTGAGCGCAGAAAATGCAAGGCATACATTTTATTAACAGGTTGGTCTATCCGGTCACAAGAGCCAGCCAAATCCAATGGGACCGAAATAGCGACCGCTTTTTTTATTTTCTGATGACCCGGCCATCTATTTTCACCCAGGTATTTTAGGGTGAGGTTGCCTCCCAGACTAAAGCCGATCAAAAACAGTGAGCGGTAGGAATGCTGGGCATGGACCACGACCCGTTCCAGATCTTCGGTGGCTCCGGAATGGTAAAAAACCAGTTTTTGGTTCATGGAACCGCTACATCCCCTAAAATTCCAGTTTAGCACATCGTAGCCGTTGGAAAAAAAAACTTCCGCCATGCCGCTCATATACGGGCGACGGCTATTTCCCTCCAACCCGTGGCTGATAATGACCAATTCCTGACTTCCCTGCCTGAGCCAATCCAAATCGAGGAAATCCCCGTCTGTCGTGTTAATCCGTTCTCTTTCAAAAGGTAAGGGTATATTTTTTCTAAAAAGCGCGGGAAACAGGGTTTGAAGGTGGCCGTTAAATAAAAATCGGCGTGGGTGGTAAGGGAACTCTTTTGAAACTGGCATTCAGCGTATAGGGCATTCCGTAAACATTTCTTTACGTGAAAATACTATTATTAAATTTGAATAAACATCTTTTAAGAACTATTTTTGGATTGCTGAATAAATGAATTCGAATAATTTAACTTATGGCCGAAATAATACGAATGCCCAAAATGAGCGACACCATGGAAGAAGGGGTGATCGCGCAATGGTTGAAAAAGGTAGGAGACGAGGTAAAACCCGGTGATATTCTGGCGGAAGTGGAGACGGATAAGGCGACCATGGAATTAGAATCGTACGACGAAGGGGTTTTGCTTCACATCGGCGTAGCGGAAAAGGACGCCGTACCTGTAAATGGAGTCATTGCCATATTGGGCGAAAAAGGCGAAAATATAGATGAGCTGCTCAAGGAAATTAAAGCCGGTGGAAATGGAGCTGCGCCCACCGAAGAAGTGAAGGAAGATGAACCGAAAGCAGAAGAAAAGGCGTCGGAGACCAAGAAAGATTCACCAAGCGAAAAAATCGATACTTCCTCCATCAATGCTACGCTGATCACCATGCCCAAAATGAGTGACACCATGCAGGAAGGAACCATTGCCAGTTGGTTGAAAAAAGTAGGGGACGAGGTGAAATCCGGGGATGTATTGGCAGAAGTAGAGACCGATAAGGCCACGATGGAACTCGAATCCTACGATGACGGTACCTTGCTGTACATTGGGGTGGAAGAAGGAGATTCCGTTGAAGTGAACGGTGTCATCGCGATTATCGGTGAAAAAGGAGCCGATTTCGAAACCTTGTTAAAGGCCCATAAGCAGGAGTCTTCGCCGGACGCTGCCTCGGAAAAGGAAGCGCCTAAAGAGGAGCAAACCGAAGAGAAGCCTGCTGCCAAACCAGCGTCCAAGGCAGAGCAAGCCACGGAAACCTCCAACACCGGATCCAACGGCCGAATCAAGGCCTCTCCGCTCGCCAAAAAAATGGCCAAAGAAAAAGGCATAGATATCAGCCTGGTGAAAGGATCGGGTGATGGCGGAAGGATAATCAAAAAGGATGTTGAGAATTATACTCCAGCCAAAGCAGCGGCAGCGCCGGAGGCTGGCAGTGCTGCAGCAGGCGTAGGACAGGAGTCTTTCCGGGAAGAAAAGGTATCTCAAATGAGGAAAGTGATTGCCAAACGACTTGCAGAAAGCAAGTTTACGGCCCCTCATTTTTACCTGACCATGGAAATCAATATGGACAAAGCCATCGAAGCCAGAAAGAGCATGAATGAGGTGGCTCCGGTAAAAATTTCATTCAACGACATGGTTATCAAGGCAGTGGCTGCTGCACTCAAACAGCATCCCAATGTGAATTCAGCCTGGCTTGGTGATAAAATTCGCTACAACGACCACGTACATATCGGCATGGCCGTAGCCGTAGAAGAAGGCTTGCTGGTACCGGTCATTCGTTTTGCAGACAGCAAGTCGCTTTCTCAGATATCGCAGGAAGCCAAAACGCTGGCTGGCAAAGCCAAGAACAAAGAACTCCAACCCAAAGATTGGGAAGGTAATACGTTTACTGTTTCCAACCTGGGCATGTTTGGTATCGATGAATTTACGGCAATTATCAATCCGCCGGACGCATGCATCCTTGCCATCGGGGGTATTCGGCAAACGCCTATTGTCAAAGATGGAGCAATCGTGGTCGGTAATTTAATGAAAGTAACGCTTTCATGTGACCACCGGGTAGTGGATGGAGCCATTGGTTCCGCGTTCCTCCAAACCATCAAGAATTTGCTGGAAGACCCGGTTAGGTTACTTATTTGACCATTGGTATAAAATATAGTAGTCAAAAAGTCCTAGAGATAGGGCTTTTTGTTTTTGAAAGAGCGTGTATAGCGCGCAGAAAACCAAAGATATGGAACGTTTAAAATCTACTACGGTAGTGGCCATCCACCACGAAGGACAGGTGGCAATTGGTGCGGATGGGCAGGCCACACTGGGAAATACCATTGCCAAAAGCAGTGTCAACAAAATACGTAAGTTACAAGGCGGTAAGATCGTTACCGGTTTTGCCGGCTCCACGGCCGATGCGTTTACACTTTTGGAAAAATTTGAAGAAAAGTTGGGTGCCTACAGCAATAACATGAAGCGGGCCGCTGTGGAGTTAGCGAAGGAATGGCGCACGGACCGCATGCTAAGCAAGCTGGAAGCGATGATGATCGTGGCCGACGCCACAGATATACTTATTCTATCCGGGACCGGTGATGTTATTGAACCTGACCTGGGTATTGCTACCATAGGCTCCGGTAGCATGTACGCACAGGCAGCAGCGAGAGCCTTGAAAATGTACGCTGGGCACCTCACAGCAGAGGAAATGGTAAAGGAGAGCCTAAGTATCGCGGCGGATATTTGTATTTATACCAACCACAACCTGGTAATTGAGAAAGTGACTTCCTGATGGAGCATACCTGCGTTCCGGTACTGAAACCGGAACGCAGGGCTGCTTATACCTCAAAGTCATAGACTTTCACCTGTGACCATTTGTCCTTGTGGTCTTCCACGAATTTCAGGTGTATCGGGTCGGTTTGGTAGCGATCATGCGCCTCAACGGAATCGAAATAAACGGTAAGGGATAGGTGGAAACTGTGGTCTACTACCTCCCGTCGGGCGGTGTTCGCGGGTTTTCCGATGGCGTACCGACTGACGCTTTCCGTGCTTGCGATTTTCGTACATCCCTCCCAGACGGCATTTAGGTCTTGCTCGGGACGGTGTAACCAGAAAAATACTTGAT
The DNA here is from genome assembly GCF_900109255.1 of Cyclobacterium xiamenense. NCBI lineage: Bacteria > Pseudomonadati > Bacteroidota > Cytophagia > Cytophagales > Cyclobacteriaceae > Cyclobacterium > Cyclobacterium xiamenense. The sequence goes on from NZ_FNZH01000003.1 coordinate 807,031, forward strand.
GGACGATCATAGTGGATGGGGTTTTTGATACAGTTTTGAAAGGAATCCATGCTCCCAGACTAATTGCTGCAAATGCAGCCATAAATTTTCTTCGCTTGAGCATCTGTTGTTTTGGTAAATGGTAATCGATACATGCGGTATTGAATCGCAAATTAAAGGTAAGAGCAAATTATGAATTACAGAAAATTAGGGAAAACAAATTTTGAAGTTTCAGCTGTTTCATTGGGTACCTGGCAAGTTGGCGGAGGATGGGGAGGCCCTTTCGATAAATCGACTGCCTATAGGATTATTCACGAAGCCATCGATCAGGGAGTTAACTTTATCGATACGGCAGATGTATACGATGCCGGATTGAGTGAAGCCGCTGTGGGCAAGGTAGTTCGGGAGCGCAGCGAAGAGGTGTATATCGCGACCAAATGTGGTAGGCAAATACAGCCGCACCTGGCCGAGGGATATACCCCACTGGTATTGAGGAAGTACGTGGAAGCAAGTTTGAGAAATTTAGGCGTGGAAACCATCGATTTGATTCAGTTGCATTGCCCACCGAGCCCTGTATACCAAAGGCCGGAAATTTTTGGTCTTTTTGAAGAGTTACAAAAAGAAGGAAAGATCCGGCACATGGGGGTTAGTGTGGAGAAAGTGGACGAAGCCCTGCAGGCCTTGACGTTTTCTAACGTTGCTACCGTTCAGATTATCTTCAACATGTTTCGCCAGAAGCCCGCAGATGTGTTTTTTCAAGAGGCGAAAAATAATGACTGCGGGGTAATAGTCCGGGTCCCCCTTGCAAGTGGGCTTCTAACCGGTAAAATCTCCAAAGAGACCACATTTCATCCAGAAGATCACAGGCAATTCAATAGAGCCGGGGAAGCATTTGACAAAGGAGAGACCTTTTCTGGCATTCCGCTGGAAAAGGGAATAGAGGCAGTGGCCGAGCTGGACGACCTGCTGGGTGATGTGGCCGCAAAGGCCATTCGATGGGTGCTCATGTTTGACGCCGTTTCGACGGTTATACCGGGTGCTTCCAGGGTGGAACAGGTTCGCGCAAACGTGCAGGCTTCCGCATTGCCCCCATTTTCGCCAGCTGAGATGGAAGCGGTGGCCGAAATATACGCCAGGTATTTTAAGGAAGAAATTCATCCGCAGTGGTAATTCCGGGTGGCATGGGGAGTGTGTAGTTCATGTCCGGCGTAGGTAGTTGCCAATAATACGGTTTGTACGGAAAAAAAACCGGTGGGGCCACCCATGCCCCACCGGTACCCGTCAAAAAAAGTGGATCTGAAAAAAAACAGCGTAAAAAGTAGTTAATTCTGCATTTTCACTTTTTCGCCCATAAGCAATACATCGTTCACCTGTACTTCGGTAATGTATTTTTTATTGCCAGCGGCATCTTCGTAGGACCGGCTGACAAGTTTACCTTGAACACAGATTTCGGAGCCTTTATCGGTGTATTTGTGGATGATCTCGGCGGGCTTTCCAAAGGCCACCAGGTTGTGCCAGTAGGTTTCGTCTACCTTTTCTCCTTTGTTGTTTTTGTAGGATTCATTGGTAGCCAGATTGAGCCGCACCATGGGGGTACTTCCGTTTACTGTTTTGTAGTCTGCTTTGGCTCCCAGCCTTCCGATCAGTTGTACTTTGTTTTTAATTGCGTTCATGACAAATAAAGTTTACGTTAGAATTGATTTTTTTCCGAATTGGAACAGGACAAAGGTGCAGGATCGGTATCGCTCTAGTCGGGTTTTTTTCGTTTAAATCCGTTTGTAAGCGTTTGTAAACGTTTAAAAACGACTACAAATAGTATATGATTCGCAATTTTTACGTATATTTTGCTTGATTTATCCATTCAAATTGGATTTATATGCCAGTAGGTCCTAAAAAATGTCTCAGTTGTGGTAAACCAGTGGCGGGTAGGATTGACAAAAAGTTTTGTGACGATTATTGCAGAAACAGCTACAACAACCAGATGAAGTCAGGGAGCAATAACCTGATACGCAACATCAACAATGCATTAAAAAAAAACCGGAATATTTTGGCGGCCATCTTGCCGGATTCGGAAGACACGGCGAAAATATCCCGGGAAAAGTTACTCGAGCAAGGTTTTATTTTTAAGTACCGCACCCATACCTACACGAATAAAAAAGGAAACGTTTACGGCTATTGTTACGATTATGGCTACCTCAGGCTAGAACAGGATTGGATCCTGGTTGTTCGAAACAAGGAGGATCAGCGGGAAAAGCTCGGTTCGTTTAAACAATGAAATTCGGTTTATCCAGTTTTTTGTCAATACGATAGGCGGCGTTCAATAATCCCACGTGGCTGTAGGTCTGCGGAAAATTACCCCATTGGCTGCCGGTATGCTGATCCACGTCTTCAGAAAACAACTTAAGATGGTTACAATAATTGCTTAACGTTTCAAATCCTTCCATGGCTTCGTCCAGGCGGTTTACACAGGCGAGTGCCTCGATGTACCAAAAGGCACAGATCAGAAAGGTGGTTTCCGGCTCTCCGAAATCGTCCTGGTGCTTGTAGCGGTAAAACAAGAAATCTTTGGCAAGGAGATCTTCTTCCAAAGCTTTTAGGTGGTTGTTAGCGCTTTCGATGTCTTCTCCAAAATACCCCATGGTAATCATCTGAAGGGTACTGGCATCCATATTCTTCGTGCCAATGGCTTGCGCATACGCTTTCCTCTCCGGGATGTAACAAGCCTCAATTTTACGGATTGCCTTGTTTTTGAGTTCGATCGCTTTGGCTTTCATTTCATTGTCTGAAAGGCGCTCTGCAATCTTAATAGCAGCGCAGGCTCCTGCCCAATGGAACAAAAAGGTATAGCAATGTTCCTGTTTCAAGTTACGGAACTCCCACAACCCCGCATCTTTTTCGTCCATCGTTTCTTCTATTTTGTTCAATAGGTTATAGATAAACGGTTTGGAGTGGCTCTTTTCCGACTCGATGAATCGCTTGTCAGCATATAGGGGCAAGAGGGTCACGAGTACCTGTCCGTACAGGTCATTTTGTACGTGGGTATGCGCCTGATTTCCGAAACGAACCGGCTTGTTTCCCAGGTACCCGTCCAGGTCCGCCACCAGTTCGGGTAATTTGGAAGAACCCGTGATGGCGTATAGCGGTTGGTAACGGCCCTTTTCATCGGTTGGCAGGTTTTGGATGAATTCAAAATACCGTTCCAATTCCTCAAAATGCCCCAAATGGTTAAAGACATTGAGTGTATAGTACGCATCGCGCATCCAGCAATACCTGTAATCCCAATTTCTCGTGGAGCCCGGGGACTCGGGTAGGCTTGAGGTGGAGGCGGCGATGATTCCTCCTGTGTCTTCGTATTGGTGAATTTTTAGCACCAGGGCAGATCGGACCACCAGGCGTTGAAAAAAATTCGGGATGCTGGTTGATTTCACCCAATTCCGCCAGTATTGACAGGTGGCATTTAGGAATTTTTCAATGGTGCTTTCTATCGGTGCCTCCAGGGGTTTTCCATAGGTAAGCACCAGGTATACGGTGCGCTGCAACCGAAAATCCTGTTCTTCCATAATATACGTAATGGAACAATTGGTCGTCAGTCGAACATGTTGGTCCCTCCCGATGTATTCGATATGGTTACTGCCAGGAACGCGCGTGAGTTGGCGTTGTCCGTAATCCGATACGGGCAGGCAGTTGATCTTGATTTTCGGTTCACCTCGCAGGGGTTCAATTTTCCTGACCAACATGGAGGGCTTAAAGTACCGGTCGTAATTGTAAAACCGGGGAGCAAAATCCGTGACTTTATAGGATTCTCCGCCGGAGGTCTCGATATAGGTTTCGAGGATATTGGTGTTTTCCATGTAGGACTGCCTGGAGGTAAATCCTCCATTCTGAGGAAGTACCGTAAATTCGCCTCCTTTTTCTTTGTCCAGCATACTGCCAAACAGAAAATCACTGTCAAAGCGCGGCATGCAGAGCCAACTGATGTTGGTGTTTTTTTCAATGTGTGCGATAAAACTGCAGTTACCTATCAGGCCGGTACCGTATGTGTGTTTTTCCATGGTAAAGCTGGTTACGTGTCGAAAAGGTACCTGTCCCAGACCTTTTAATAAAAAGGAAACGAACAGGCAGTTATTTTGGCGAAGTTATTAAAATCAAGGTTGAATGATAATGAATTTGGATTTTTATTCGCGAATCACCTCCAAAAATTTTCTAGGCACTTTCACGAGCATGCTTTGGTTAATACTCGGAATTCGTATGATGAAATAATCCTGGTTGGACTTTTGGATGCATTCTCCCGTTACTCCCTGAAGCGGGCCACCCAGGATATGGACCATTTCCCCGTGTTCGATCGTGCCGGTATCCACCTCAACGGCCACCCCGGTTTCGATCACCCGTTGGATGGCATCTATTTCGTTTTGGTGCACCACGGCATGTTCTCCAGAAAAGTTGATGAACTTTACCGCACCACTCACTTGAAGCGACTCCCAAAGCCGCTCCTTGCTGGTGTAAACGAACAAATACCCGTTGAACAATGGTTTTTGTACCTTTTTTTTACGATCGCTCCATTGGCGTATTTCTTCAATTATTGGCAGATAAACCTTGATATTTTTTTCCTCTAGTCGTTGAGCCACTTTTTTTTCTGCTCGGGGAGCAGTGTACATGACGTACCAGTGCAACTTTTCGTCCATAGTTTTTTGCATTAAAAAAACGAAATTACCGAATTATTTCGGTAACCCTTCATTCGTATGCGATAATTTTTAGCCTGATTTCCCCTACCCCTTCAAAACAAGATCCAACCTTCACTTTGGTGGCACTTAATATAGTTAATTTGTATTTCAAATTAATTTTTACTGTTTTAATTTTTTTTTATTTACTTTTGGCTTGTGATTGACTGGTTCGGGGCATTGGAAGCACGACTGCCCTAATCGACTTAACCACAAATTTATAGTATGGCTGCTTTTTTGCGTGTTTGGCGAATCCGTAATTGAAAAAGCCAGGTTAGATTTTATTTGAACGATATTTTGTAGATACAAAGCCGGAATTGACTACCGGATTGTGAGAAATAGCAAACAAAGAACGCATGAAAATCGTCAACGTGGTGTTGTCGGGTGGCGTAGGGAGTCGGCTTTGGCCACTCTCCAGAAAAAGCAAACCCAAACAGTACCTGCCCATTTTTGACGGGCAGTCCCTTTTTGAAAAAACCGTTTCGCGAAATGCATCCGTTTGTGATCAGGTGATGGTGGTAGGAGGGGTGGATAACTACCAATTTTCCAGGCAAATTCTAAACGATAAAAAGGAAGGTTTTTTGGAATTGGTGGAGGCAACCCCCCGGAATACCGCTGCCGCCATTGCCTTTGCTGCGTTTTCATTGCCTTCCGATTCGGTCATGCTCGTAACACCTTCGGATCATTTAATAGGGGATCAGGCCAATTACGAAGGAGCACTCGCTGAGGCAGTACGCCTTGCGGAGCAGGGTTTTCTGGTGACCTTTGGTTTGACGCCCACCCGGGCCGATACCGGATTTGGGTACATCGAACACGAAGGAAACGAGGTGCTGAGCTTCCGCGAAAAGCCCAATGAACGGACCGCTCAGGGGTTTTTGGAGAAAGGCAATTTTCTTTGGAATAGTGGCATGTTTTGTTTTTCGGCGGGCACCTACCTTCAAGAGCTTCAGCTCCACGAACCCGAAGTTTTCGAAAAGTCCCGGAAAGCGCTTGATGCAGCATCAAAAGGGTTTTTGCCCTTAGACTTGAGCCGTGAAATCCCATCCATTAGTGTGGATTATGCGGTAATGGAAAAATCCGATAAAATAAAAGTTGTCCCTTCCAGTTTTTCCTGGTCAGATATGGGATCTTACGAAGCCTTGTTCGATTACTTTCCGGAAAACAGCAAGGAGCGCCATGGAAAAAACCTGGTGCTGGGTGCAGGTAGCAAACACGTGGAATTTTTGGGTGTGGAGGATGTGATTTTGGTGGAGACACCGGACGCCATTTTGGTACTGAACCGGGCGCGGGCACAGGATGTTAAAAAGATTTACGAGAAATTAGAAAAAGAAAATCCGGGATTGGTAAATTAATAGTCAGATGCACAAGCATAGTAAAATATACATCGCAGGACACAAAGGAATGGTAGGGGCTGCCATCTGGAGAAATCTGGAAAAAAAAGGGTACCAGCAATTGATTGGGGTAAGCCGACAAGAGTTGGACTTAAAAAATCAAACCGAGGTAAGCCGCTTTTTTGCGCAGGAAAAGCCATCGGTAGTGATCGATGCCGCAGCCAAAGTAGGTGGGATTTTGGCGAATAACAACCATCCCTATCCCTTTTTGATGGACAATTTGGTTATTCAAAACAACCTGATTGAGTCTTCCCTGGAAGCCGGTGTCGAAAAGTTTATTTTTCTTGGAAGTTCCTGCATATACCCCAAAATGGCGGAACAGCCGCTTCGGGAAGAGGCCTTGCTTACCGGCTCCCTCGAGCCGACCAATCAATGGTACGCGCTGGCAAAGATTGCGGGTGTGAAAGCCTGCGAGGCCATACGGAAGCAATACCAAAAGGACTACGTAAGTCTAATGCCCACCAATCTCTACGGACCCTTTGATAATTTCGACCTGGAGACCTCGCATGTGCTGCCCGCGATGATTCGGAAATTTCACGAAGCGAAGGAGGCGGGTGATCAGCCCGTCAAACTCTGGGGATCCGGGACACCTCTTCGGGAATTTTTGCACGTGGACGACATGGCGGAGGCCGTTTGTTTTGCCATAGAAACCACCTTTTCTGAAAACCTCTACAACGTAGGCACTGGGGAAGACTTGACGATTCGTGCCCTTGCGGAGTTGATTCAGAAAATCACGGGGCATCGGGGCGACATCATTTGGGACAGCAGTAAACCGGACGGGACCCCCAGGAAGTTAATGGACGTTTCCAAAATGACACAAGCAGGCTGGAAGGCGAGCATCGGTTTGGAAGACGGAATCAAGTCAACGTACCAATGGTTTCTAGAGAATCAAGCTACGTTTAAAGAAGTAAAGATTTAAAGGGCTACCATGTACCGCAAAGTTCAACACAGCGTACCACTGCTTAACTATTGAATAAAGTCTGAGTGAAACACTGCGTAAACCCCATGTAACTTAAAAAGTTAAACAAAAATAAAACCACCGTGTCACGCTGAGTCCAACTCAGTGTACCACGGTGAAACTTAAGACCATGAAAACAGCATTAATCACAGGAATTACCGGTCAGGACGGGGCTTACCTCGCCGAATTACTACTATCCAAAGGCTACACGGTACATGGAGTCAAACGAAGAGCCTCTCTTTTTAATACGGATAGGATTGACCATTTGTATCAGGATCCGCACGATGACAACAAGCTATTGTTTTTGCATTACGGGGATTTGACAGATTCGATGAACCTGACACGGATCATCCAGGAAACCAAACCGGATGAAATCTACAACCTGGCTGCCATGAGCCACGTGAAGGTGAGTTTTGATACGCCGGAATATACGGCAAATGCCGATGGTATTGGCACGCTTCGGATATTGGAAGCGGTTCGTTTACTTGGCATGGAAAAAACGACCAAGGTCTACCAAGCTTCGACTTCCGAATTGTACGGACTGGTGCAGGCAGTACCCCAATCCGAATCCACGCCCTTCTATCCCCGATCCCCCTATGCCGTTGCCAAGCTGTACGGCTATTGGATCACGGTCAACTACAGGGAGGCCTATGGCATGTATGCGTGTAACGGGATCTTATTCAACCACGAGTCGCCGTTGAGAGGGGAGACCTTTGTTACCCGTAAGATTACTCGTGCGGTGGCGAAGATAGCCTTGGGGCTTCAGCATGACCTGTACATGGGCAACCTGGATGCAAAGCGAGATTGGGGGCATGCCAAGGATTACGTAGATGCCATGTGGCGCATCCTGCAGCAGGCCGAGCCAGAAGATTACGTCATTGCTACGGGCGTGACCACCAAAGTGAGGGATTTTATTAAAATGGCTTTTGAAGAGGTGGGCTTTACGCTGTCTTTCGAGGGTGAAGGAATCGACGAGAAGGGTATCCTGGCAGACATCGACAAGGAAAAAGCCTTTGATATACTTGGAACTTCTCACTTTAAAGTAAAGAAGGGCGACGTGCTAGTCAAGATTGACCCGGCTTATTTCCGGCCAACCGAAGTTGATTTGCTTATTGGTGATCCGACCAAAGCGATGACCAAGCTCGGCTGGAAACCGAAGTATGATTTGAAGATGCTGGTGGAGGACATGGTCCTTTCGGATGTAAATTTATTCAAGCGCGACATCCATTTGTTGAAAGGTGGGCACAAAGTGCTGAACCAGGCGGAGTAGTCCACCGAAACGTACCAGAAAAGCAAAGGAGGAACCAGGAATCGATTCCTCCTTTGCTTTTTTTTATTTCGTTCGTTCGCATTCGCCTCTCGTTCGGTGACGTTCGCAAATACGGAAACGCAGGTTAGGCGCTTGTTATTAGTAGCGTCCAAAAGACAGAAGATAGGTCTGCTTGTAGTAATGCCGTTTTCTATGCGGAGCCTGGCTGTTGCCTTACTACTACCGTTCGACCGAATCGGAAAAAGGGGAGCGGGGAGGAACCGTAACTTCGAATCGGATCACGCGTGTTCGCCCATCTCGCTTGGGTGGAATCGAAAGAAATGATTAGATTTGTGGCTTAATTTATCCGGGGCTCGGAAGTACGAGAAGGGGGCAGTACGTAGCAACTGGAAATCCGAAAATCCCAGGATACGGCCGCTTTTTTTGAGTAGCCAGTTTTCAACGTTACCTCAGCGGTTTCGGGAGGGTAAAAGGTGTAAACGCCAGGATGATCGCATCAATGCTCCCGTCAACTCGTCCGCAGGCTGTGGCTGAGGAGGCGAAGCTGTATCCGGTAAGACAAATCGATCTTTTTAGTACCCTAAAAAAATTACAGTAGCGCATGCAAATTACTCGTTTGTTTCTGACTCGATTTTTATTGATTTTAGTGTTGCTGGTTCACACCGGAATTCTCCTTGCCCAATCCTTGCAGGACATTCAAAATATAAAAGCAGATGAACTTACCGATGCTCAGGTAGAGGAGATTATCCGTAGAGCGGAGAGCTCCGGACTGAACGAGCAACAGATTCTGTCGATGGCGAGGGAGCGAGGTATGCCCGCTGGTGAAATCGCCAAACTACAGCAGCGAATTGTTTCCATTCGAAGTGGTAGAATGCCTTCTGGGGGGTCAAATCAAGAAGGTTCAAGCCTGGAAAGAGTGGTGGCGGATGGCGTTCAGCAGCCGGATTCCAGAGAGCGACTACGCGAAGATACATTTCGCAAGCTGAGTTACACACAGAAAAAAATCTTTGGCTTTACACTGTTTCACAACCGTGAACTAAATTTCAACCCCAGCTTATCGATTCCCACTCCGCAGAATTACGTTATCGGAGGGGGGGATCAATTGTTGATCGATATTTACGGTGCTTCCCAGCAGTCGTACGATGTTCAGGTAAGTCCCGAGGGGACGATACTCATTCCGAATGTAGGGTCGATACAGCTGTCAGGAGCAACGATCGCAGCGGTAACCGCACGGGTCAAATCAGCACTCACAAAAATTTATTCGGGTTTGGCAGGGCCTGATCCAAATACCTTTATGGAGTTACGGCTCGGAAATATTCGAACGGTCTCGGTTGCGATGGTAGGTGAACTTAACAAACCTGGGAATTACACGCTGCCGTCTTTTGCTTCTCCATTTAATGCACTTTTTGTCGCAGGAGGGCCGAATGAAAACGGATCTTTCAGACATATTCAGCTCTATCGGGATAATCGGCTTCTCCAGGAAATCGACGTCTATGATTTTCTTGTCAGCGGTCGAAATACAGCGAATATTGTGTTGAGAGACAATGACGTGATTATTGTTCCCCCGGTACGAAGTAGGGTGGAACTTATCGGTCCTGTTCGTAGGGAAGGCTTATTTGAAGTCAAGCCAGGGGAGAGTCTGACGGACCTGCTTAGGTTTGCGGGAGGTTTTACTTCTGATGCTTATCAAGATAGGATTACGGTTACGCGTAACACGTCGACTGAAATGAGAGTGGAGGATGTAAGTGCTGCTGTATTTGAGCGTTTTATTCCGCTTGATGGAGATACGTATAGGATTGGAAAAATCCTCGATCGCTATGAAAATAGGGTACAGATAGCTGGAGCCCTCATGCGCCCCGGAACCTATGCCCTCCAACCGGGAATGACAGTTTCTCAACTAATCGAAAAAAGTGGCGGTTTGCGAGAAGATGCGTTCGTCAATCGAGCGACAATTTATCGAACCAAGCCCGATTATTCCCTGGAGATTGTATCGGTGGATATCCATGCAATACTTGACGGAACAGCGGAAGATGTTCCTCTAAGGAGAGAGGATGTGTTAAATATTCCGAGCAGGTACGATATTCGGGAAGAGTATTACATTAAGATTTCCGGTGAGGTTAACAAACCCGGTGCATTTGCCCATGGGGAAAATATGAACGTGGCAGATGCTGTTTTAAAAGCTGGGGGATTCAAAGAGAGTGCCTCGGCCTCTCAAATAGAAATTGTACGGAGAGTGAAAGACGATGTGTCGGGAAAACTCGCCGAGATCATCTATGTCAACATAGACAAAGATTTAAAAATCAGTGGAAACGGCGGGGAAACCGTATTGCATCCCTTTGATCACATCATCGTACGTAAAAGTCCAGGCTTTCAGCAGGAGCAACTAGTTCGGGTAGAAGGAGAAGTGTATTATCCGGGGGAATATGCGCTTGTTACGGTTGATGAGCGAATTTCGGATGTTGTCAAGCGGGCAGGTGGGCTCAATCAATTTGCGTTTGCAAGAGGAGCGACATTGATTCGAAAAAATGAGTTTTACGAAGCACCAACGGAAAGCGAAATCAAAACAAAAAATTTAACATCGGTAAAGGGTAATATTTCCAGAGATAGTCTGGAACAAACCGCCTATGATCGAATTCTTCTGGACCGGATTGATCAAAAATTGTTCGAAAATGAAGCCAGCGGGAAAGGGAGGAACGGTACGTTACTCTCTGCGGAGTTTCGGAAGCAAACCATCCAGACGATTTCAGAGCAGGATTCGGTAGTGATTGAAGTCAAGACCCAAGAAATGGTAGGAATAGACCTGGAGGCCATACTTCGAAATCCACGAGGGCCCGAGGATTTGATACTTGAGGAAGGTGATGTCTTATCCATTCCAAAGGAGCTTCAGACCGTCCGTATGCGTGGGGAATTGCTTTACCCGACCACAGCCAGGTACCGCCCCCAGGCAAGTTTCAGGAATTACATTTCCAGGGCAGGTGGATTTACAGATCGTTCCCGGAAGTCAAGATCCTATGTAATCTATGCAAACGGAGATGTTCGTAGAACAAACAGGTTTTTATTTTTTACATTTTATCCGAAAATCGAACCTGGGGCAGAAATCATCGTGCCCAGAAAACCGGAACGTCAACCCTTGTCTGCGCAAAGTTGGATAGGACTGGCGTCCAGTTTGGCAACGCTAGCCATCTTGGTGAATAACATTACGCGGTAACAGAATCCGTCCATACCCATTGACTCTCGGGTGAATCGGCACAATCGACTACACTACGCAACTTATCAGTATGTTACATACAGCAAAGACAAATTCTAATCAGGATGATGATGAAATAGATCTCCTTGCTCTCGCAAAGACCCTATGGTCCAGTCGCAGAAAGGTACTGGTAATTGTACTTGCTTTTACTTTTTCGGGGCTTGCTATCGCCTTTCTATTGCCCAAAACGTATACAGCTTCCTCGACCTTTATTCCCCAAACTGCAGATTCAGGCAAAGCGAGCGGAAGTCTTGGTGGGCTGGCTTCCTTGGCCGGTATTAGCTTAGGTGGAATACCGGGCGGGTCTGAAGTCCCACCTGCACTGTACCCCAAATTTGTTTCTTCTACTGCTTTTCGGCAGGCATTGTTGGATGCGAAAATTTCCCTTCCTGGGACAATTGAAAAAGTTAGCTACCGGCAATATTTTGTAGCTATTCATTCTCCCGGCCCTTTGGCTTTAGTTAAGGAATATACGGTGGGATTACCGGAAAAGATTCTGGGTGGCTTGCGGGCTACAAAGGAAGATATGGATCATTTGGAAATCGATACAGGATTTTTACGAATCAGCAAAGAAGAAAGGAGGTTGTTTACTATCCTTGAAGAGCAATTGACGGTCACGCCCAATGAAGAGGAAGGTTTTGTGACAATTTCTTTTGATATGCCCGATCCGGTCATGGCTGCTCAGATGGCCTCCTATGCGGAAGCGCTTTTACAGAAAGAAGTCATTTCCTATAAAATTCAGAATGCTCGGGAGCAATTGAAGTTTACAGAGGAACAGTTTGAAGAAAAAAAGATCGCTTTTGAAAAAATTCAGGCCGAGTTGGCTACATTTAGGGATAGAAACCAGAACATCATTTCCGCTTCCGTTAACAATGAATTACAGCGATTGGAGGCGGAGTACAATTTTGCGTTTACAATTTACAGCGAGTTGGCTAAGCAATTGGAGCAGGCGAAGCTACAGGTTTCTAAGGATACGCCGATTTTTTCCATCATCGAACCGGTGACGATTCCCACTGAGAAATCTGGACCCAAGCGGCCATTTATTCTGGCGGTTTTCTTGATATTGGGAGCTATAGTCGGTGTAGGATACGTTTTCGGTATCGAATTTGTAAAACGGGTTCAGGAGCAATGGAGTGCACTTCGGTAGTATGTTAGTATTTCCTACAAGCAGTGCAAAACTGCCGATTTATCAGGGAAAGAATTACCTAAATATTTCGCAGTCCGCGGCAGCCAAATTTAATTCCTACCTTATTAAAAATTGTAGCCTGTCCTACATAGCAGTAAATTTTTTTCTGTGATACGAATCGTAATATAGAATGGTTAAAAAGAGTTGCGATATCAAGAAGAAGGTTACGAGATCTATGAAGAAAACCGGAAAAAAAGTATCAAACAGATGATACTCGTAGTCCAAAACGGGATCAAAGCGGGCTACCAATTGTATCTTAACCCCGATTACATCGGTTATTGGTGATTAACCGAGCTAAAAATCATGCTTAATGGATAGCGAATAAGGAGGCCTTGGGGAAGATTTGCCGACGGTATCTACACCTATAATGAATCGTTTATTAAGCGATACTTTCAGGAATTGTATGACAAATAGTCTGCAATTATTTTGCCTATGGTGCGTAATTTTTTTCGAAAACCGAAACAAGTCGAATAACCAAGCCGTTTTTAAAGGCCGATTAAGTTTTGGACTGATTTTGATGACTCAGACTTAAAAAAAAAGGTAATGGATATTTTAAAATTAATTGGAAGGAATAGATTTCTTTTTGATCTTGATATTGATCAAAACGAGAAATTGCTAAGCCAAAAAGTAGAGAGCTCACATTTTTTGGTAATTGGTGGAGCTGGGTCTATAGGCCAAGCTGTTTCTAAGGAAATATTCAAGCGAAAACCAAAGAAACTCCATGTGGTCGATATCAGCGAAAATAATTTAGTAGAGATGGTAAGGGATATTCGGAGTTCTTTGGGGTATATAGATGGGGATTTCAGAACCTTTGCATTAGATATTGGCTCTCCAATTTATGATGCTTTCATAGATGCTGACGGAGAGTATGATTACGTGTTGAATTTATCGGCACTTAAGCATGTGAGAAGCGAGAAAGATCCGTATACATTGATGAGAATGATTGAGGTTAATATTTTAAATACCCTCAAAACAATTAGCCAATCTAAGATAAATGGCGTGAAGAAATATTTTTGCGTTTCGACGGATAAGGCAGCCAATCCCGTAAACATGATGGGGGCATCCAAGCGGATCATGGAATTGTTCCTGATGAGAGAAAGTAAGAATATTTCCATATCTACAGCAAGGTTTGCCAATGTGGCGTTTTCTGATGGGTCTTTACTTCATGGTTTTAATCAACGGATACAGAAAAGACAGCCGATTGTGGCCCCAAACGACATCAAAAGATACTTTGTGACCCCACAGGAATCCGGCGAACTCTGTTTGATGTCCTGTTTGCTTGGCGAAAATAGGGATATCTTCTTCCCCAAACTGAGTGAAAAACTCCATTTGACAACATTTGCAGAAATAGCCGTTAATTATTTAACGCAATTGGGGTACGAGCCATATATTTGCGAATCAGAAGAAAAAGCCCGTCAGTTTTTCAAAACCAATACCCAATCATCTGCAAGTCTTGACCACTACTGGCCTTGCTACTTCTCCCAAAGTGATACTACTGGAGAAAAGGATTTCGAGGAATTTTTCATGGAAGGTGAGGTATTGGATTTCGATAGATTTGAAAATCTAGGTATCGTAAAAAGCAGCCTACTCTACAACGAGGAAAAACTCAATTGGTTCCTTTCCAAAATCGAAGTATTATTAGAAAGAAAGCGATGGGATAAAGCTGATCTGGTAAACACCTTCCGGGAGTTATTGCCTGCATTCGATCATAAGGAAAAAGGGAAATATTTAGATGCTAAAATGTAAGTATGGGTTTTAAGGAAACCATCCAGTTTATTCGTGATAAATTCGACACTAAAGATTTTATCAATTTGCATGCTCCCATTTTTAAGGGCAACGAACGCAAGTATGTGTTGGACACGTTGGATTCTACATTTGTTTCTTCAGTTGGATCGTATGTGAATTTATCTGAAAAAATGATTGCTGAAATTAGCCAAGCTAAAAGAGCTGTAGCTGTGGTCAATGGAACCGCAGGTTTACAGATAGCACTACAATTAGTTGGCGTCCAAAGAGGGGACGAAGTGATTACGCAAGCCCTAACCTTTGTTGCTACAGCAAATGCAATTCACTATAACGGAGCATTCCCCGTTTTTTTAGATGTAGATTACGATACCATGGGATTATCTCCCAGTGCTGTTTCGGATTTTTTGGAGGAGTTTGGAGAACGAAGGGATTCCGGTACCTTCAATAAAAAAACCGGAAGAAGAATTAGCGCCTGTATGCCCATGCATACCTTTGGTTTCCCTGTAAACCT
The DNA here is from genome assembly GCF_900109255.1 of Cyclobacterium xiamenense. Classification (NCBI taxonomy): domain Bacteria; kingdom Pseudomonadati; phylum Bacteroidota; class Cytophagia; order Cytophagales; family Cyclobacteriaceae; genus Cyclobacterium; species Cyclobacterium xiamenense. Next base: position 822,034 of record NZ_FNZH01000003.1, read on the forward strand.
GGATGACCTTTTGAAGGTCTGCAAAAAATGGAATATACCGGTTGTTGAAGACGCAGCTGAATCCTTAGGGAGTTTTTATAAAGGAAAACATTCGGGATCTTTCGGTAGGATAGGCGTGTTCTCCTTTAACGGTAATAAGATTGTTACTTCGGGAGGCGGAGGTATGATTGTGACAAGTGAGGAGGATTTGGGAAATTTGGGTAAACATTTAACAACGACAGCCAAGGTTACCCATTCATATGAATACGTACACGATCAAATCGGATATAATTTTAGAATGCCGAATCTAAATGCGGCCCTCGTCTGTGCACAACTCGAACAATTGGAAAGCTTTTTAGCGAGCAAGAGACAGCTAGCCAACGAATATGCAGATTTTTTTGAATCGCAGACAATTACCTTTAGAAAAGAACTGGAGAACACGCAAGCAAATTACTGGCTGATGTCCGTCGAATTGGAAAATCTACAAGAACGCAATGCATTTTTGAAAGTTACCAACGATTCGAAAATTATGACCCGCCCTATATGGCAATTAATGTATCGATTGCCCATGTACCAACGGTGTTTCAGGGATGGGCAAAGGAATGCTGAGTTTTTGGAGGAACGGATCGTAAACATACCAAGCAGTGTCAGAAGCTAAGTCTGTATTTCTTTTTGGATATTCTGGTCATTCATATGTCATTATCGAGTCGCTTCTGGATGCAGGCTATGTTATTGGAGGCTATTTTGATTTTCAACGAGCCGAAAGAAACCCGTATGAACTTGAATATTTTGGATATGAGGGAGAAGTAGATGTTAAAACGATAGTAGGAAATGATCTGGTTTTCCCATCCATTGGAGAGAATCCTATTAGAAGAAAATTAGTAGATATTTTCGAACACCATCGACTGAACCAATTTGTAGCCATTGATCCAAGTGCCCAAGTTTCCAAAACTGCCAGCTTAAACTATTCAACTTATATAGGAAAGAATGTTGTAGTGAATGCGCAATCAGAAATCGGAAAAGGTGTGATATTAAATACTTCCTGTATTGTAGAGCACGAGTGTGAAGTTTCTGATTACGCACACATTGCGCCGGGTGCTGTACTTTCTGGCAATGTTTACGTAGGGACTGAAAGTTTTGTTGGAGCCAATGCAGTAGTGCGACAAAATGTACGAATAACTTCTGGAAACGTGATCGGTGCGGGAAGTGTGGTCCTATCGGATGTTGAAGAAAAGGGGATTTGGGTCGGTAATAAACTGAGGAAATTATGAGTAATAAACGTGTGATTGTAATTGCTGAAGCTGGAGTAAACCACAACGGAGACATAAATAAAGCCCTGGAGTTAATAGATGTAGCTGCCGAAGCCGGTGCCGATTTTGTAAAATTCCAAACGTTTAAGGCAGAGAAAATAGTAAATCCTACAGCCCAAAAGGCAGAATATCAAAGAAATAACATGAAATCCGGTGAGGATACCCAATTAGGTATGCTTAAAAAGTTGGAAATGGGAGAGGATTGGTATCCTAGGCTGATTGAAAGGTGCCAAACGAAGGGCATTCGGTTTCTTTCGACAGGTTTCGACAATGAAAGTATTGATCTTTTAGATAAATTGAAAATTCCTTTTTATAAAATACCTTCAGGAGAAATTACGAATAAGCGTTTTTTACAGCATATAGCCAGAAGAGGGAAAGATATTATTTTGTCCACTGGCATGGCTACTTTTGAGGAAGTTAAAGCCGCATTAGCGGTGATCACTCAAGAGGGTATAGAAAGGGATAGAATCACCATTCTGCACTGCAATACGGAGTACCCTACACCCATGGAAGATGTCAACCTGCTTGCCATGAATCATATTGCCAACGAGTTGGGTTTAGATGTAGGATACTCAGATCATACCTTAGGTATAGAGGTTCCCATTGCAGCAGTGGCCCTCGGAGCTACTGTAATAGAAAAGCATTTTACTTTAGACAGGGATTTGCCCGGTCCTGATCATGCGGCATCTCTTGAGCCCGATGAGTTGAGAGCTATGGTTAAGGGAATCCGGAATATCGAAATGGCGATTTCAGGCTCTGGCACAAAAGAACCAAGTAGAAGCGAAAAAAAGAACATTACAATAGCGAGAAAAAGCCTTCATCTTAAACACGATGTCAAAAAGGGACAATTAGTAAGCCAGGACGATTTGATTGCTCTTCGGCCAGGGGATGGTATTTCTCCTATGGATATTGATGAAATTCTTGGGAAGAAATTTTTGGTTGATTTACTGGGAGGTACCAAACTCTTAAATGAACACTTGAGGTGATAAAGGTCGGTGTTTTGACGAGTTCACGTGCAGATTACGGGATTTATTTGCCGCTGTTGAAAGCGATGAAGCAGGACGATGAATTAGATCTAAAACTCATCGTTTTTGGAACACATCTTTCGAAATTTCACGGATATACCCTCTCCGAGATAGAAACTGATGGTTTCGGAGTTTATAAAAAAATTGAATCTTTGCTATTAGGTGATTCTCCAAATGCTGTTTCATCGAGCTATGCATTAACCTGCCTAAAATTTTCTGAGTTTTGGGAAGAAAGTCAAGGGAAGTTTGATTTAGTTTTTGCGCTTGGGGACAGGTTTGAAATGGCAGCAGCAGTAGCAGCCTCAGTGCCATACCAAGTGAAAATTGCCCACCTTCATGGCGGCGAAACTACTCTGGGTGCGATTGATAATGTTTATAGGCATAGCATTTCCCTGTCTAGCACCATTCATTTTGTGTCTACTGAATCATTTAAGGACAGGCTAATTCAATTGTTAGACAATAAAACTGCAAGAATTTTCAATGTTGGATCGCTTAGTTTAGAGAATCTAACTACGCTTAGGTTGCTGACTTTAAATGAATTTCTGGAAAAATGGGGTATAGATCTACGCATTGACACCATTTTGGTCACCGTCCATCCTGAAACTGTATCTTTTCGTCAAAATGAAAAATATTGCGAGCAAGTGTCTTTGGCTTTGGACCAGCTTTCAGCCAGGTACCAGATTGTGATCACGATGCCCAATGCTGATACTTCTGGAACGGTATTTAGATCGGCTTTTGAATTGCTGAGTAAAAAACATGATAGTATCAAATTAATTGAGAATTTTGGTACTCAATCCTATTTTACATGCATGAAATACTCTAGGTTAATGATTGGAAATACCTCAAGTGGGATAGTTGAGGCCAGTTCTTTTAGAAAATATGTTTTAAACCTAGGGGACAGGCAACGCGGTCGATTGTCCGGGCAAAACGTAATTCACATTCCTTTTGTTGCTGAAGCTATTGTCGATACAGCAGAAAGGTACCTGCAAAGAGAATTTAATGGCGTTAACCTTTACTACCAACCCAACCCATCTAAAAAGATATTAGATATAATTAAAGAATACAATGCAACCTTTTGAACGGCATATTGCGAATATTGACATTCCTGTAAGAGAGTCCCTAAAAAGGCTGGATATTCTTGCTTCAGATGCTATACTTTTTTTGGTGGATGATAATAATACCTTGCTAGGGTCTTTGACAGATGGTGATTTGAGGCGTGGTTTTATTAATGGTATGAGTTTTGATGATCATCTTTCTGAATTTATCCAGCCCAATCCCAAGTTTATACAGAAGGGAAGGTACAATCTCAAAGAAATTATAGAACTCAGAAAAAGACATTTTACCGTTTTTCCGGTAGTAAATACCCACATGCAGGTCATCAATGTCGTCAATTTCAGGCATCAAAAGTCTTATTTACCGGTGGATGCGCTAATCATGGCTGGTGGAAGGGGTGAGCGATTGAGGCCACTAACGGATACTACACCAAAACCACTCTTAAAAATTGGTCAAAAGCCAATCATTGAATACAATATAGATCGTCTGAATCTTTATGGAATAGATGATATATGGATTTCTATTCGATATTTGGGGGAACAATTGGTTGACTATTTAAAAAGTGGCGCAGAGAAGTCAATTAGAATCAAGTACGTTTGGGAAGAGATTCCTCTTGGAACAGCAGGTGCTCTTGCATTGATAGATGACTTCATTCATGACTATGTATTAATGATGAACTCTGATTTGCTCACAGATATTGATTTCGAGGATTTATTTCTGTTTTTTGAAGAAAATGAAGCTGATTTTGCGGTTGCCTGTATTCCATATCAGGTAAATATACCCTATGCCGTTATGGAAACTGAAAATAAAGTTGTTAAAGGTCTTAAGGAAAAACCGATATATACACATTATTCCAATGCAGGTATTTATCTAATGAAAAGAGAAATTTTAGATAAGATACCGAAAGACACTGTTTACAACGCGACTGACTTAATGGAACGGTTGATAGAAGAAGGTAAAAAAGTTGTAGCATATCCGTTGGTAGGGTATTGGTTGGATATTGGAAAACATGAGGATTACAATAAGGCCCAGGAAGATATTAAACATATAAAGATAAGTTGATGTTGGCATTGATACCTGCTAGAGGTGGTTCAAAACGATTGGAGAACAAGAATATTAGGGCTCTAAACGGCAAGCCTTTAATAGCTTATTCAATAGAAGCAGCTATTGCGGCTATTGGAGTATCCAGAGTAGTCGTAAATACAGATGATATGGAGATTGCCGAGGTGGCAAAAAATTATGGAGCGGAAGTTCCTTTTATGAGACCGGATTACCTAGCCCTAGATAGTTCTAAGTCCAATGATGTTTTCCGGTTTGTTTTAAATGAGCTTTATAGAACAGAGGGGGTTTCATATAATGAGTTAGTAGTTCTCCAGCCTACTAGCCCATTGCGGGAGAGTGAAGATATTGATAATGCAATCAAACTTTTTTCTTTGAAGAACGCTGATTCGGTAATTAGTTATTGTCAGGAACATCATCCCATTAAATGGCATAAGTACATTACAGAGGAAAATAAGTTTTTAAATATTTTTGATAAATCTATTGGAAATATGCAAGATGGAAGAACTTCCTATTTTCCTAATGGAGCAATTTATATTCTGAAATCTGATCTGATATTTAAAGATCTTCAGTACACTGATAATTCCTATGCTTTCATTATGGATAGAAATAAATCAGTTGATGTTGATACGATTGAAGATTTTGAATTTGCTGAGTGGATTATAAAGCGAAAAAATCATCAACTATAAATTATAAGATATCTTTTGCTATTCTTTTGACTCGCTTATTTAAGTAGGATTGATTTGATAGTTAATTTTTACATCTACCGGGTTGTGTGCAAAGGAAAGTAGGCTAAAAGTGGTTTGGTAACCGAACCAAATTGCTCCTGCTTAAAGCTCAGTGAGTGGTTTTTTCTTGATATCTAACTTTACTGTCGAATAAAATAGTATTTCAGCGCCTCTATTTTTTTCTCGGAGATAGTAAATGTTGTTCGTCGTATACCAGGCTTTGTAATTACAGGTCAAATACGTAAGAATGGTTTATGAAATCTTAGGTTCGATTTAAATGCATGAAGGTAAAATCATTTCATGCAATGGAAACTATTTTAAAGTTGTCAAATAATACCTAGTCTACCGGCTATAGTTGATATTTTACGAATGTAAGGTCTATTTTGTCGGCCAATTCGGTGTAATTTTGGCCAATTACTGCCTATTGGATCGTAGTATTAGAAATTTTGAAAAGAAACCCTTAGGTAAGGTTAGTATTTCCGTTTTAAGTATCGCCGTCCTCGATGAAATCGCTAATTTAGAGGTGCTAATGGCAATGTGTTATATAGTTCAATTTTGACCGAACAAGTCATTATTATTTGCGTTAGCTATGGAAATTTTTATTTATTTATAGACGACTTATTCCAACTTATAAATAAGATAATAGGTGATGTTTTTCTTGAATATATGTTTAATAAATAATAAGTTTATATATTTTCTAAAATAAGGTTAAATATAGTCTATTATTACTATAGATTATCCCTAAATCGAGAATCCATATTATGTTTTAGTTAACAATTTTTAGAGATATAATTATTACTATTTTTAAAACTTTATTATAAATTTATAAAAAAAAACAGTTAGAAATAACTCTATCCCTTATTTGAAAATTACGTTCAGCAATTGAATATTCTATGCATATTTTCATTTAAAACCGATATTATAATTATTAATAAGATCAAAGCATTTTTGCTAATTAACTAGATTTTATTGAATTTAATGTTTAAAGTAAAAAGAGATTTTTTTTATGCATTATTGATTTACATTACCTCCGTAGCTCAAATGCCGCAGGTAATGTTTTATTTTGTAATAATGTTAATTGGGATTTATCACTTTTTCAATGATTCAAGGAAATTCACACTGGATAAGCCGGGGGTAATTCTGATTATTTTTATAGTAGGTTCAGTAGTTTCATTTCTTTTAGGGAAAGTCTTTTATGGAGCGAGTTTTATGTTTAAAGACTACGAGCGCTCAACCGATTTATTTCCGTTTACAATTTTGCTTCTGGGTACCATTTTTTTTTCTAAGCACATGTCATTTGACACGATGCGCTATTTACTGTATTTTATCTTGTTTGAGGCCATTATAGCTGTAATTGAATATTTAATTGGCATTCAATACCTAATTTACCCAGGTGATTTAGGCGGTGAAACTAAATTCGGAGAAACTGATCTACTTTATTATAATCGGGTTTTTGGTTTAAGTCCAAATGTGAGTGTTTTAGGATTAAAGCTAGTCGTAGGTATTGTCTTTTCGATGTTTTTGTTTGAAATGAATAAAATATCTAAAGCTCATACCTATTTGTTTATACTAATAATCTTAATCGCTTCGATATTATCCTTCCAGCGGACCGCTATTTTAACTGTTTCTGTCTTTTTTTGTTTTTATTTTCTACCGTGGTTATTTGAAATAAAATTTAAATATAAAGTTTTTTTAATTTTTATTTTTGTCCTTTTTGTTCTTTTGGTTGTTTCAAATAGTAACGAAATATTGTTCCAATTTACCAGAGGAAATCCGACTGACTTTAAGGATATACGCGCTATCGTGTTTGGTGTATATATTGAATTTATTTCTAACAACCTGATTTGGGGCAATTATTCTGAAAAAATCTATATGTCATTTGCGGGACATAGTTATCATGCTCATAACTCTTATTTACAGTTTATTGCTACAGTTGGGATGCCTTTGTTTTTTGTTTGGATTCTGTTTTTTACGAATTTAATTAAAGGATCGAATTTTGTTTTTATTTTACCTTTTTTATTTTATTCGCTTGCCCAATACGGTATTTTTTGGGGCTGTTCACTATTCGATATATCGATGTATAGTCTAATTTTTCTTTCAAAAAAAGAATCAGCTAATGCTTCAAATGATTCTAGAAAATTAACGGTTGTGGCCTAGCTTTTCTCGTTCGTTAGATTGGTAATATTTTTTAAGATTAGTTGTTGGCTAGTTCGTCTCGTAGTTATTAGCGCGTGGTGCTTAGTTGGTTTCCTCTTTGAACAGGTTAAAGCTAGAAATTTCAACTTTGTCTTAATTTACACGAACAAATTGATTGAGAAACGGATCATTAGAAACCTCAAACTACAGGAAGAAGGCATCAAAAGGAAAGAAATACGGCGGAAGCATGGAATTAATAGTTGCTCGTTTTACGCTTGGTGGAAAAAATACGCAGCGATGGAGGTACAGGTACTCCGTCGTCTCAGAAGTCTGGAGGAGGAAAACAATCGGTTTAAAAGAATTGTCGTTACCAAAGCCTTGAGATTGACTTTATAGAGGCTATTCCATCAAAAAAGGCCTGACGCCTATGCAAGAGCAAGAAGCCGTTCCTAGCTTAGACACACCTGCCAAGTAGTCCATGTATGGGTGCGAAACACCATTTCGGTTTCCAGAACCAAAGAAGAATGCTGAATAAAATACTGGGAAAGGATGCGTGATCAAAGGGATGATTAAGAAGGTCATAGCTTGTAGCAGAATAGGGAGAATCAAGGTGGTCTGCTAGGTAATGAAAAAGTTTATTCATATTAGTCGGAGTATTAGCAGGCTAGTGCATGAGCTAAAAGGGCTTCAGCTTGTATAAGTGATAGAAACGAAGAGTAAAAGGCCAACGCGCTCATCCGAGATCCTGATCCCTCTGGTGCCAACGAGTAGTGGGCGATAGACAACATGTCTGATTTCCTAGAAAACGGTAGGATAGTCAGGATACTGAATGTGACCGATCACTTCGATCGTGCGTGCAAAGGAATGACGACAGCCCATAGCTTACCGTTAGGACGTTTGATAGACCCACTGTAGCAGATCATAGACATTCATGGTAAACCCAAAAGCATACGAACAGATATTGGGGCAGAGCTTCGAATCGAGAGATTCCGTCAATGGATAAAAAAATAAGCAATTGAATGGTCCCCTCTCTAGAAAGGAAACCTGAGCAAAATAGGATTGTGGAACGCTTCGACAGGCCTTTCTGTAACGACATACCAGATGACTGCTTGTTCACATCCCTAAAATAGCAAATGACAGACCAATGGGCAAGTAGGATATAGTGCACAGGCCAAATCAGGCGCTAGGATATAGAACACCAACCGTTTATGCAGGACACGGTTTTCTGCAGGGATCAAACTCCCATTATGGCTACAAAAAAAGGTTGTCAACCAAGCCGCCTAAGTAACTTTTTCGTCCAGCCGATCTTTTTTCCGGTAGGTTACTCCCTAACAGAGCCTACTTCCGTTTCATACCAACTTGGTAGAACTCAAAAGAAAAAATGTATTTGCAACCTGTAGAATTTTCAGAAAAATACAAGGTTAAATTCACGACTATTGACTATTAATGTTTCTAAAAAATAAATTAAATAATCTATTATCTGGCCTGCCTAAGCCTTTGGAGTATAATAAGGACGAACAGATAAAAAAAATGAACGATTTAGGACTCCCTAATGGTCTAATTGATCGTTCTATCAAACAGTATAAAGCACAATTTATAACACTTTCAAGAAGGGACCGATTTGTTAAAAATTTTGTAGGATTTTTTGGTATTCCTTATTTCTTATTTTTAGCCGTCCTCGGTAATTTTACTAGCGGTACGAAGGCAAAGGCCAATAGCATCTCCAACCTTACAATTTTTCCTTACAAAAATTTCCATTATCCTGATATTATTCCAAAGGAGATTAATGAAGAGTTTCATGTCGAAAAGATTGATTTTATGGAAGAGTTCTTGTTTGAGGTAAAAGACGTAAAATTAATTTTTAAGATAGTAAAAAGTTCTCCACTAAGTTTTTATTTTATATCAAAATGTTTTTCTAAATTATTTTTTTATCGATATATCATTTATAAATATAACCCAAAGGCAATTTTATCTACTTCCGAATATTCATTTACGTCGTCGATAGCCACTTACTTCTGTAGGGAAAATAAAGTTCAGCACATTAACTTAATGCATGGGGAAAAGTTCTTTTTTATAAGGGATAGTTTTTTTGAATTTGACAGGTTTTATGTCTGGGATAATCACTATAGGAATTTATTTATTGAGTTAAATGCAGCGCCTAATCAATTTAGGGTTGGAACTTTCAGCCATTTAAATATGAGTTTGACAAATGATAGTAAATTATATAGTTTTACCTACTATTTAGCCGCAGAAACGAATGAAGAACTAATTAATATTCGATCAATCCTTCTCAAAATTGAAACTATAGATAAAATATGTGTTAGATACCATCCTAGGTATTCAAGGAAGGATACGATCGAAAGGATTTTCAATGGTTTCAATGTTGAGAATCCTAATGAAGTGTCGCTAGAGAAATCGTTTTCTCGAACAAAATCAGTGATCTCTTTATACTCTTCTTGCCTAACGCAAGCATTTTTTAATCAAATAGATGTTGTTATTGATGACGTAAATCATTCAATCGAAAAAGTGAGAAATTTGCAAGACCTTGGCTTTATTATTTTTTCCAAGCCCCACACCCTTCTCAGTTCTTTATTGTCTCAAAAGGAAAGCATTCGTTGAAGGTACCAATCGCAAGGCTAAAGTCATCGGTTTTATTACGTGATTCTGTGATATACGGAATTTCAAATGCCTTATATGCGGGTTTTCCGTTGTTTATGTTGCCATTATTTACTATTTTATTGTCACCTGAAGATTATGGGCTTATCGAATTTTATCGAATTTTGTCGATGGTATTGATACCTATTCTCGGGTTGAGTACCGTCCAATCCATCATACGGTTTTTTTATGACCTGGAGGAGACCGATTTTAAAGTTTTTGTTTCGAATATTATCTTTTTACATTTCTTTAATGCTATTTTTGGGATGATATTTTTATTTTCTATGTCATACTTTATTTCTGAGAAGTATTGGTCCATTATTTTTTATTGTATCATTTTCTTTTTATCTAATCAAATTATTGAAATACTTCTTTCAATTTACCGAGCAAAAAAAGAGTCCAAAAACTATTTTTTAATAAGGTTGGCTTGTATCGGGAGTGATATAATTCTACTCTATACCTTCTACTCTTTGGTTGACCATTTTGATTGGACGTTTAGAGTTCTTCCGAATGTATTTGCTACAAGCTTAGTAGGGTTAGTTGCCATATTTATTCTGTTTAAAAATAAGTATTTATTGAAATTTGATAAAAAGTTGCTAGTAACTGCTATTGCTTATAGTAGTCCTTTAATAGTGCATATGATATCCGGATATATTTTGAATATTGGGGATCGATTTGTGATACTATATTATCTTTCTGAAGAGGATTTGGGTAACTATGCAGTGTCTTATCAACTCGGTATGTTAGGTAATTTCCTTTTTACAAGCTTTAATCTAGCCTGGGTTCCGGTTTTTTATGAGATGTTGAAGAAGAACGAGCTTTCTAGAATTAGAAGAATAAAGATAATTTCATATTATTTAATCAGCATATTTAGTGTTTTAATGCTTATTTTCATTTATCTTCTCGTAAAATTTAGTCCATTTTTTGAGTCATACGCTATCGAAATGGGTTTAGTCACTATAATTTCTTTAGCCTACATGTTTATTTCATTCTATAAATTTGAGGCTAACTATTTTTTTTACTCGAAGAACACTAAACGATTGTCTATTATTACGTTAGGCGGTGCGTGTATTACCATTTGTATTAACTTATTATTAGTTCAAAATATTGGCCTGTACGGAAGCGCTATCGCTACGGTATGTGCAGCATTGTTCATGTTTTTGATGGTAAAAGTAAAATCCCCGAAATATGAAAAGAATGTTTTTCAGGATTAGACGTATGTTTTATAGGCGTCTTGCTATGCTTATCTCCAATAACAGGAATGTACTAAATGCCAATATTAATAACTATTGTGTTTTCAATAGGCATACAGTTTTCGGTAATAATACTCATTTTAATGGTTGTAAGATTTATGGTAAGGGTGTTGTTAAATTTGGAGACAATTTCCACTCTGCTCAAAATCTCAAAATATTGACATCGTTTCATAACTATAAAGGAGATAAATTGCCCTATGATGATACCCTTATTGTCAAAAATGTTATTATTGGTGATAATGTTTGGATAGGGTTAGACGTTATTATTCTAGGCGGTGTAACGATTGGAGAAGGAGTGATTATTCAAGCTGGAAGTGTTGTCTCAAAAAGTATTCCTGCACTGTCAATTGCAGGGGGTAATCCTGCTGTTGCTTTTAATAAAAGGGATATAGATCGATATGAATTTCTAAAGTCTAGAAAGAAGTTTTTTTAGGGGAAAATAGGCACTTTGTCTATTTGCGATTTCGGATAAAGATGATTTTAGGTAGTAAATGGAATGGGTTTTTCAATTCATTTAGTCCAACGGTTTTTTCTTGAATTTATTAAGTAATTGTTAATCAGCCGCGATATAGCTGATGATCTTTAAAGTATAAATATGAAGTTGTTATTTCTTACCGATAATTTTCCACCGGAAGTAAACGCGCCAGCGAATAGGACTTACGAACACTGCAGGGAATGGGTCCGTTTAGGTGCAGATGTCACGGTTATAACCTGTGCGCCAAATTTTCCAAAGGGAGAGGTGTATTCAGGTTATAAAAATAAGTTTATTAATAAGGAAGAGATTGATGGCATAAAAGTTATCAGGGTTTGGTCGTACATAACTGCTAATGAGGGTTTTTTTAAACGAATTTTAGATTATACTTCCTATGCTTTAATGGCATTCTTCGTAGGTTTATTCGTTAAAACAGATTTAATTATCGCTACCTCTCCCCAGTTTTTTACTGCGCTTTCTGGTAACTTTTTGTCGGTAATTAAGAGGAAAAAGTGGGTAATGGAGGTTAGGGATCTTTGGCCAGAGTCCATCGTAGCGGTAGGTGCAATGAAGGAAAACTTTTTAATTCGGATTTTTGAACGACTTGAATTATGGTTGTATCGTTCAGCTAACCATATTGTTGTAGTTACCGATACGTTCAAATCCAAGATGATTTCTAGGGGAATTTGTAAGGGGAAGATATCTGTAGTAAAAAATGGCGCGAACCTAGAAATGTTTCAAAAAGGGGAAAAGCCCGACCGTTTGGTCGAAAAACATCAATTGGAAGGGAAATTTGTCATCGGTTACATTGGAACCCATGGTATGGCACATGGGCTTGACTTTATTTTGGGATCTATCGGTGAATTGTATTATTCCAATCCGGAAATTTTATTTTTGTTTTTGGGAGATGGTGCTGAAAAAAGAAAGCTGGTTTTAAAAGCAGCGGAATTAAGGCTTAAAAATGTACGTTTCCTAGATTCGGTTTCAAAGAATGAGGTGGTAGACTATTTAAAAGTCATGGATGTAGCATTGGTAAATCTTAAAAGGAATCCGACCTTTTTGACAGTAATCCCTTCAAAGATTTTTGAAGCCGCAGCTATGGAAAAACCGATTTTGCTAGGGTTAGAAGGAGAAACAAAAGTGATCATAGAGATGTACCAGGCTGGATTATGTTTTGTTCCCGAAGACCGGAGTTCGTTTGTTTCGAATGTAAAAGAAATTGCGTTAAACTTAGAAGTGTACCGAAAATTGCAAAAAGGATGTAGGGAGTTGGCAGTGGACTTCGATAGGAAGAAACTAGCAAAAAAAATGTTTCATATTTTAATCAATATCTAAACAGATAGTACGTTAGCATTAATGGATAGTAGAGTTTTCGTGTGTTTGCTTTTTTCTGCTTTCTTGGGTAACCCAGTTTATTCTCAGGGGTTTCTTTCTAATAATACTCAATTGCAGGAATATGTACGAAGAGATCAGTTATTTAACCATGATGATAGTGTGTTTAATATTTCATTCCATTTAAGAGCGCTTAATAGTAGTTTTAAAAATAATGAAAGGTTTTATGGTTTAAATAATGTCGGTAGGAAGCCTTATGAAGGGACAGAAAATTTTGGTATAGGAATTTTACCCATTATTCATAGGTTGTACATGAATTCAAATCGACCTTATGGCTGGGCGGACGGTCCAGTTATTCCAAATAGGGGTTTACAATATTTTGGTACTTTTGGAGTATACAGTAAACTGCTTTTTTTTAGAATTCAATTTCAACCAGAGATCATTATTGCACAGAACCTACCTTTTGAAGGGTTCAGTGATGCCTTTAATCGGGATATCAATCGACTTAGGTTCCGGATCTTTAATTTTGGGGATTATCCAGAAAGATTCGGGTCCGGAAAGTATACCAATTTTTTGTGGGGGCAATCAAAAATTACCGCTCAATTTGGTGGGTTTGAAACTGGTATTTCTACACAAAATATTTGGTGGGGACCAGGCCAATGGAATGCGCTAACTTTTTCAAACAATGCTCCCGGATTTCCCCATCTTTCGCTAAATACCATTGATCCGGTGCATACCTTTTTAGGGAGGTTTGAAGGTCAACTTATAGTCGGCCGTTTGGAGAGTTCGAGAGCAGAGGCTACCCAATCAAAGGAATTGAATGAACGATTTTCACTTCCATTTACCAATGACTGGAGGTATTTAAACGGTATAACAGTCTCGTACAACCCCAAGTGGATCTCTGGGCTGTTCTTGGGTTTTACCCGCACCTATCAGCAATACAATGAATACCGTAGAGATGAGTTTAGAGATCATTTCCCAATTTTTGATGCGTTTCAGAAAACAGTAGTTGGTTTTGACCGTGATATTGACGGTAAGGATCAACAAGCTACAATTTTTGCTAGGTTTTTATCGGTTAAAGCAAAAGCTGAAATTTATTTCGAATATGGAAGAAGAGATCATGCTTTTAATTGGCGTGAAGCGATTCTTAATCCCGAACATGCCAGAGCATATTTATTTGGGTTTAAAAAATTGTTTGATTTAAATAATCTTGAAAAAATCATTCAGGTTAGGGGCGAAATGACGCATCAGCAAGAGTCTGTGAATCGATATATGCGATATCCGGGAATAAACGGTGGTCTTTCGTGGCATACGCATTCAAAAGCACGTGGGTTTACTCATTTTGGCCAGCCACTCGGGGTAGGCATTGGTACTGGCTCTAATGTACAAACGCTTGAGATTTCTTTAGTTGAGAACTTCGATAAGTTAGGCGTTCTTTTTGAACGGCTGGCAAACCACCAAGACTTCTATTATCAGGCTTTCGGACAGCAACACGAGCATCAACCCTGGGTAGACCTTAGCATTGGGTTTCTATTTGATAAAAAATGGGAGCAGTTTCTTCTGAGTTCCAAACTCCAACTTATCAATGGATTCAACTACCAATGGCAACTCTCTCCGGATAGCACACCCGAATTCCCCAAAGGACAGCATCTTTTTTCTGTCCATTCGCAGGTAAGTTTGATTTACCTTTTTCAAAAGTCAGCGGAATAGGAATTTTGTGGGCTTTTGGAAGGGTCTTTTTGATCTTTCTTACCCCCTCCTCAATTCAATCACCGTAATTTCCGGCCAGATGCCTACCCGCCCCGAAAAGGCATGGAAGCCGAAGCCCCGATTGACGTACAGGTATTTTCCGGCTTCCGCTACCAATCCGGCCCAATTGGGATACCGGTATTGGGCGGGACTCCAACGGAAAAGGGGTGTTTCTATCCCAAATTGCATGCCATGGGTGTGCCCACTCAGGGTCAAGTGAATGTTTTTTGGATGCTTTTTGACCTGCTCGTCCCAATGGGAAGGATCGTGCGAAAGCAAAATTTTAAACTCTTCCTCAGCTACACCCGACAGGGATTTTTCGAGGTCTCCCTTGGACTGAAACCCAACTCCCCAGTTTTCCACGCCCAACAGGCGGATCCGCTGCCCGCTTTTTTCCAGCACCCTGTTTTCGTCTAGTAGTAGGTCGTATCCCAGCTCTTTGTGCTTCTGCTTTAGCTGTTCAAAATTTGCCCGCTTCGCCTCCGGACTGGGCCAGGATGAATAGTCCCCATAATCGTGATTACCCAGGATGGAGTACTGCCCGAAGGGAGCACGGATTTGCGCAAATGCCTCCAACATGGGTTCGATCTCATCCGCCCGGTGATTTACCAGATCCCCGGTAAATACAAAAAGATCCGATTTTTGCGATGCCGCAAGTGCTGCCCCCTTTTTTACCGCTTCCATATCGGTAAAACTTCCCGCATGAATGTCCGATAGCTGGGTAATGGTAAAGCCATCAAAAGCTTCCGGCAAGTCGGGAAAATAGATGGTTTTTCGAATGGTTCGGAAATCGTATTTCCCTTTAACTATCCCATAAACAAACCCCGTGAATGGGATAACTGCCGCACTGAACGCAAGCTGACTGATAAACTTTCTTCGTCCCGGATAAACGCCACCGTCATCCGAAGAAAGCCCAGCCGAAAAATACGACCACGTAGCACTCAATCCGCGGAAAATGTCCTCTCCAAACAAAAAGGCGATCACCGTTAGCTGCGTGACCGAAATGGTGAGAAATAAATTCAGCGATTGCTGAGAGGTTGGCGAGATTTTCCCTTCCTGCATAATCCGGAAAAATGTAAGGCCGATCCACAAACTGATGCCTCCAGAAACCAGCCAATAGGCGAATTTCCCCCTGGAAGCCCATGCTACGGGCAGCAGGGTTTTCACTCCCTGGTAGACGTACCAATTTAAGAAAAACAGTACAGCCAGTACAATGAAAATGATAATGATGCCACCCACTTTTGTCATGTTTTTTTATGTTACCCTAATTAATCGCAAACGGAAAGAAAAGGTTTGGTATTCGACTGAAAAAAGCAGAAAGTATTGGATTTGTGCTCCTACAAGGCCTGAATACGTACGGTGGCATGCATGGAAGGTTCCTGCAGTTGATCGCCACCAAAGCTTCCATGCACCGGCAGGGTGTTTTGAGGGAGAAAGCTACAGGCAAGGGGAATATAGTGTTCGTCCGTCATCAGGCCCAGACTGGGGTCCAGTCCAACCCAGCCCGCACCCGGTAGATAGGTCTCTACCCAGGCGTGAAGTTCGTGTCCTTCCTCCAATTCCGGGTTAAAGGCATAGCCGCTCACAAATCGGGCAGCCAGCCCCAGATGCCGGAGGATTTCGATCAACATCCAGGACAGGTCTCTACAGGATCCTTTACCGGCAGCAAAGGTATAATCCGCTTCCCATAGGTTTTCTTCTTCCCGGATAATGTGCTGCCAATCGGCGTGGATGGAGGCATTGAGGCCGGTTAGAAAACCAATGGGATCCCGAGAGGTTAATTTTGCCAATCCGTATTTCTGTAGCAGTGCATTATTGCTATGGTTTAGATAGGCCTGGAGCAGCGGCATATCGGCTTCCGGGTAGGAAAAGGGTGTTTCGGCTTCCGGATCCAATTGATCAATGAACGATTGATCCACCAAAAATAAAAAGGGATTAAATGGGGTATGAATGGACTCAAAAGAGGTTCGAATGTGTAAGCGGTCGGTTTCTTTTGCAAACCATACCTGGAAAAATGGATTGCCCTCCAGGCTGTACCGTTCATTTATGCCGGCGGGTTCGGGTTGGATGTGGAGCCTGAAATCATGAATTTTCAGGTAGTTTCGTTGCAGTGGGCGAAGAAAGATACGGTGTGGGTTGAGTCCAACCTGCTGATGGTAATCGTAACTGGTGTCGTGTTGAATTTGTAGACGCATCGTGTATTCGTTAAAGGGTACGGAAAACCCGGCATCTGTGGAATTCAAATGGGGTGAAATCTACTCGCTTTCTTCGATTTCTTCGTGAAAAAAGGCTTTTTTCAATATATCTGCCGGTAGTTTATGGATGGCCCTTTTTAGCGAATTATTCCAGAACTCGGACAAATGATTCAGTTCGTGTTGCTCAAAGCGATTTTCTATGACATGGTAACTGTCGTTTTCCAAAATGACGGTATCAATGGGGTAATCGACATCGTTGGCACTGATTCGGGTAGCATCAAAAGCCAGAAAGGCACTTTTCAAGGCAAAATAAAGCGGCTCTTCGTATTTCAGCGACCGGCGCAGTACTGGATTTCCAAATCCCGTGTTGCCGATGATCACAAAGGGTGTTCCCTGCCGTATTTCAATCCAATTTCCCTGTGGATACAACAGATACAGCTTGGGCTCACTGTCTTCTTCCAACTGCCCCCCGATGATCGAATAGAGATTGAACGAGAAACCGGATTTTTCCAGTGAGTCCATGTCTTCTCCCGCCACCCGCTTGACTTGATCCGCAAAGCCATTGACTGCTTTGTATAATTTATCGAAGGAATCGTCTTCTTTTTCGATGAGTTCTCCAAAGTAGGTGATGGCCTTGTCACGAACCGACCGAAGGCCGGAAGTCATGATAAAGAAGGAGTGCCTTTTTTTATTGACGGTGTATAATTTTTTCGAGGTGGTGGTTTCGTTTCCGGACGTGATTCTGGTGTCTGATAAGCCAACGATCCCGTGCTTCGTCTTAATTCCAATACAAAATGTCATCCTTGCTCCATGGTTTGGCTTACAAAGTTATCTTTTATTTGGAAATAATTATCGTTTATCTGATTCGATATGTGATTGATTTTTACTTGAAGGTGTTCCAGGTATTCGTGGAGTCCGGTACTGATGATGTCGTTGACATCGTCAAACTCCAATTTGGATCGAAGCTCTCCCATGGATTTTTCGGCCCGGTTGGAAAAGCCCGAGCCATTTGTTCCGGAAATCTTAAAAAGACTTTGCTCGGCCTCACGGAGGCAGAAAAACACGGAACGGGGGAAATACTGATTTAACACCAAAAACTCCACCACACCGGAAGGGTCGATGGTACCGTAAAGCCTGCGGTAGGTATTAAAGGCTGTGACCGATTTCAACAGGGCCATCCAGTGAAGGAAGTCCAGCGGAGATCCCACCTCTTTGGGGGAGGGAAGGAGGATATGGTATTTGACATCCAAAATACGCGACGTTTTGTCCGCCCGCTCCAGGTATTGGCCTAGTTGGCGAAAATACCAGCCTTCTGTCCGGGCGACGGTACTATCTGCAATGCCGTAAAGTAACAGTATTTGCGATTTGACCGACTCGAAAAAAACCCTTGGATCTTCTTTTTTCCAGACTTTACCTTCAGAGCCGCGTTTTACAAAATGATAGGTTTCGTTCAGTTTCTCCCAGGTTTCCTTGGTCAGGTTTTCCCGAATCATGCGGGCATTTTCCCGTGCTTTGCTGACCGAAGAAATGAGGGAGTTGGGATTATCCGCATCAAAAGCCAGAAAATAGATGACTTCCTGCATGTCGTAATTTTGATTCTTTGCCTGGTAGAGCGCTTTGTCTCCGGTAGCTAAAATCAGAGGCTCCCATTGTTCCTTCAGGTCTCCGGGAAGATCCAGCATCAGGTTGAAATTTACGTCGATAAAACGGGCATAGTTTTCTGCTCTCTCCAGATACCTGCCCAGCCAGTAAATGGAATTTGCTACTCTACTTAACATAATGGTTGTTGTTGGTTAGTACAATACCCAGGTGTCTTTGCTTCCCCCACCCTGAGAACTATTGACGACCAGCGATCCTTTTTTCAGGGCTACCCGGGTGAGCGCACCTGGAATCACTTCGATCTCTTTCCCGTACAGAATGTACGGCCGCAAATCTACGTGTCTTCCCTCGATGGATTTGTTATCGATGATGGAAGGGACTGTAGACAGCGACAGCGTGGGTTGGGCTATGTAGTTGGTGGGGTTATCCTGTATTAATTTTCGGAAACGTTCGTGTTCTTCGGAATCGGCTTTCGGACCAATGAGCATGCCGTATCCCCCGGCAGCGTTGGTTTCCTTGACCACCAGATCGGCAATGTTGTCCAGAACGTATTCTCTGTCCGCTTTTTCCCGGCAGAGATAGGTAGGGACGTTTTTCAATATGGGTTCCTCCTTGAGGTAATACCGAATGATTCGGGGAACGTAAGCATATACGGCCTTGTCATCGGCCACGCCGGTACCCGGTGCATTTGCCAGGGCCACGTTGCCTGCTTTGTAGGCTTCAAATAGCCCAGGTACACCCAGCATGGAATCCGGATTAAAGGCCAGGGGGTCCAGGAACGTGTCATCGATTCGCCGGTACAGGACATCGATTTGTTCCAGGCCTTTGGTGGTCTGCATGTACACCTTTTTGTTTTCCACCAGTAGATCCATTCCCGAGACCAATTCCACCCCCATTTGCTGTGCCAGGTACGAATGCTCGAAGTAAGCAGAATTGTAAACCCCCGGCGTTAGCACCCCGATCACTGGTTTGGGCTTTTCCGACAGGAATTGCAGCATTTCCAAAAGCTTGGTGCTGTAATCCGAGACAGGGCGTACGCCCAGGCTATTGAAGAGTTCCGGAAAGGCCCTTTTGATGATTTCCCGGCTTTCCAGCATGTAGGACACGCCCGAAGGACAGCGCAGGTTATCTTCGAGTACGTAAAAATCCCCATCTTTGTCTCTGACCAGGTCGGTACCGGTGATGTGGCACCAAATGCCTTTGGGAGGAGTGAGGCCCTTGCAGGGCTCCAAATAATCTTTACTCCCCAAAATAAGATCCCTTGGAATCACTTCGTCCGCAAAGATTTTTTGCTCGTTGTAAATGTCCTGCAGGAATAGATTCAAGGCATCAATTCGCTGTTTCAGGCCATCTTCGAGGATTTTCCATTCGTTTGCGGGAATGATTCGGGGAATGATGTCCAGGTGTAAAATTTTCTCCAGCCCCTCTTTGTCGTGGTACACGTTGAACGTCATACCCATGGCCATTTGCGCTTTGTCAGCCGAATACTGAAGGTGACTAAGTTTTTTGGCAGAGATGCTTTGAATGTAGTTGCCAAATCGACTGTAGTGCGGTCTCAGTTCCCGTTCGTTTCGGTACATTTCATCGTAAAAGCCTTGTTGGTTGTTGTGGATTACCTTCATTGGTATGGATTGGTATCGACTTAAATTCTCGTTTCTAAAAACAATTAGCTGAATAATTTAATCAAAGATTAGCATAATTGCAATTATTCCCGGCAATTCAGTTAAACTTTTTACATATCACCCGCTTTTTTTATTCAAAAAAGTAATTACTCCCCTCGGATAGGTCCTTATTGATTCTTCCCGGCCAACCAGAGCAGGAAGGCATATTCCATGGCCAATTCTTTTAAAGCTCTGAAGCGCCCGCTCGCACCTCCGTGCCCTGCGTCCATGTTGGTGTGCAGAAGTAATAAGGAGTCATTCCTGCGCAGGGCGCGTAATTTTGCGACCCATTTGGTGGGTTCCCAGTATTGAACCTGACTGTCGTGAAGCCCGGATGTCACCAATAAGTGGGGATAGTTTTGTGCTTTCACGTTGTCATAGGGGGAATACGACCGGATATAGTCGTAAAAAACCTTGTCCTTCGGGTTTCCCCATTCGTCAAACTCACCAGTCGTCAAGGGAATGCTTTCATCCAACATGGTGGTAAGTACATCGACGAACGGTACCGCAGCAATGGCACCAAAGAATAGGTCGGGCCGCAGATTAATCACTGCACCGACAAGCAAACCACCTGCGCTTCCGCCCATGGCGAAGAGCTTTTTTGGATGCACGTATTTTTCCCGGATGAGTAGCTCACCGCAAGCGATAAAATCGGTAAAGGTATTTTTCTTTTGCAGCATTTTTCCATCTTCGTACCAGTGCCGGCCCATCTCCTGTCCACCTCGTACATGTGCGATGGCAACTACGAATCCCCGGTCCAGCAGGCTCAGTCTGCTGGAGCTAAAGTACGGGTCCGAACTCAATCCATAGGCTCCATAGCCGTATAAAAGCAAGGGGTTTTCTCCTGTTTTGGAAAAAAGGTCCTTTTTGTAAACCAGGGAAATGGGAATTTCCTGCCCATCTTCGGCGGGTGCCCAAATCCGTTCGGATTGATACGCTTCCGGATCGTGACCGCCGACTACCTCTTGTTGTTTCATGAGCGTCTTCTCCCGGCTATCCATATGGTAGTCGTAGATGGAAGAGGGGGTGGTGAGGGAATTGTAGCCATAGCGGAGAATCTCTGTATAGTACTCCGGATTCGTTCCGATCCATACCGAGTAGGCAGGGTCTTGCATTCGGATGTAGTGTTTCCGATCTCCATCCCAGGTGCGGATTTCCAGGCGGGTCAGGCCATTGAACCGGTTAGCGATTACCAGGTGGTGTTTGAAGACATCAAATTCTTCCAACAATACATTTTCACGTGCCGGCACCAGTTCCTTCCAATGGGCTTTGTTCGGCGTCGATAGCGGAGCGGTTACCAGTTTGAAATTGGTGGCCCCGTCTGCATTTGTCAGGATAACGAACCGACCCTCGTGGTGCTCTACTTCGTATTCCAGATCTTTTTCTCGAGGCTGAATGAGCGTCCAGACTCCGTCCGACTGGTCCGCTGGCAGGTACCTGAATTCCGAAGAGACGGTACTTTGACTGGCAAGGAAAAGGAACTTTCCTGATTTGGATTTTTGGATACGAACGGTAAATTTCTCGTCTGTTTCCTCAAATACCAATTCGTCTTCGGCCTGGCTTTGACCGAGTACGTGCTTGTATACCTTGTTAGACCGCAGGGTCTGCGGATCCTGCTGTGCGTAAAAGAGGGTTTTATTGTCACTTGCCCAGGCCATATTTCCGGTAACTTCGGTTAATTTTTCCGGAAAAGTTTGCCCCGAGTGAAGGTCCTTGAAGTAAATCGTGTAAATCCTTCGGCCTACTGCATCGGCAGCATAGGCCAAGAGCCGGGTGTTTTCCGAGACAGCCAGGGCATTTACCTGCAGGTATTCCTTATCTGCTGCCAGCTCATTGACGTTCAAAACGATCTGCTCGTCGGCCATCAATGCCTCTTTTTTTCGGCAGTAGATCGGGTATTCTTTTCCGGCTTCAAATCGCTGGTAGTAATAATACCCTTTCTTAAAATAGGGTACGCTGGCGTCATCGTCTTTAATCCGGCGTTTCATTTCCTGAAAAAGGGTTGCCTGCAAGGGTTCGGTAGCTGCCAGGCAGTGCGATTTGAACGCGTTTTCCGCTTTCAGATAGGCCTGTACTTCCGGATTTTCCCGTTCGTTCATCCAATAGTAGTTGTCTATGCGGGAATCGGAATGGTAGTCGATGGTTTTTGGTATAATCGCAGCTATAGGGGCTTCCAAGGATGATGGTGTTTTCATTTTCCTGATTTTTTATTTTTCTATTTTGTCGCCCGCCGAATAAAAAATTATTCGGATAATTACATATATTGGTGGGCTTTGATGCTTTTATTTCACACGCTATGTAACCTATTTAACGCACAAAAGTATGGGATTAATTAAAGAATTCAAGGATTTTGCTGTAAGGGGCAATGTCGTCGACCTGGCAGTGGCGGTCATTATGGGCGGCGCCTTTGGAAAGGTGGTGTCTTCGCTGGTAAACGACATCCTGATGCCTCCGCTTGGTTTGCTACTTGGAGGAGTTGATTTCAAGGATTTGATGGTCGTGCTCAAAGAGGGCTACGTGGATCCGGCGGGGGTCGAGATCGTCGCTGTTACGATCAATTATGGCAACTTTATCCAATTTATTGTTGATTTTGCACTCGTAGCACTGGCGGTCTTTCTGATCGTGAGGCTGATCAATAACCTGAAGAAAAAGGAAGAGGCAGCTACTACGCCTCCTCCGCCTACCGTCAACAAAACCGAGGTACTCCTGGAAGAAATTCGGGACCTTTTGAAGAAATAGAGCAGCGGCCGCCCGGTTATTCGGGTGGCTTCGCTTTTTTGTGCCTTATCGGTTAAACTGATACCTCAGTTGAATGGTGGTTTCTGTGACCTCGCTGCCCGGGATTTCCTGAAGCCCGGAACCGATCCCTTCCCGGTTGGTGTAGCTGGTTTTTGCCCACCTCGCCCAGCAGGTCAACTGCCGGCTGATCTTGTATTTGGCGAGCAAATAGTACCGCATACCTTGTCCGTAAAAGCTGGGAACAGAGAAGGCCCATAGCACGTTTTTTTCGAAAAGAAACTGTCGGTTTTCAAAATCGTCGGTATCAAAAAGCGAGATCCTTCCGCTGAAGTTGAACCTGTTTATTGTGCCCGAAAGGTCCTGAAAGATCGCATACCCCCGGGTGGTGCGGCCGTTAATTAAAAAGGAGCTAAGCTGGATTCGGGTTTTTGCTTGCCACCAGGGGGTCGGTTGGTAAGTGAGGTTCCAGGCGAAGTTTCGTCGCTTTCCTTCCATCAGGAGGTATTGATTTGCTGATTGTTCGTCGGACAGGAGGTTTCTGCTTTTCCGCTCCTCCCGCCATTGTGCGAATAAAACCAGGGATTTATTGGGTGTGTAGGTAAAGCGGCTTAGCCATTCGCTGCCCGAGGAGGGGGCGTATGCCCGAAACCGCAGCCAGGGGAAGGAGAAGTGGTCATAATAGGCGGACCAGCTGATTTTTCGTGAGGGTTTATAGTTCATTCCCATGTAAAATCCCTCTTCATTGATCGGCCGGGATCCTTCGGAAAAAGCATTCCCGTAAAACGAATGGAAGTTTCGGTCAAAATTTCGCCACACCAGCGAAAAATCCAGCTGCCGGCTTAAACTACTCATGATGCCAACGACAGATCCGCTGCCTCCGCTTTTCGAAAGGGCCGATTCGGCAAATAGGTAGTGGTTGGAAAAATTATACGAGATGTACAGGCTACCAATGGCATTTTGATCGCCTCTGAATTCAAATTGATTGTAGATGCGGGCCCGTGGCAGCAAGGGTTGACTGTACCGGGTATGCAAAAAATTCACCCCTGCCTGAAGGCCATTTGTCCGGTTTTTGTAATGAACATTTCCGCCAATATTTTGCTCTCGGGCCTGTGCTTTTTTTTGAATTTCGCTCTCCGTACGGTGGTATCCCGAAAGAACCAAGGAGGACAAATAGCTATCGGATGCCTCGAGGCTGTCTTGCAGTAGTTGTACGTTCGCATTTCTTGGCGCGGAAGAATACATGGCGGTCCAGGCCAGGTTTCCGCTGGTAACAGTGGCCGCGGCCCCCCGGAAAAAGCCGGTTTCCAAGACCGAAGTGTATGGACGGAGGCCCAGTGAGCTTCTTCTTACAGTGGCCACGGTTTCTGCCCCTTTGCCTACCGAAAACCCGGCCCCAAATACGAGCCCCTGCCCAAATTGTAGCTGGTAATCTCCCAACGTAAAGGTTTGTAGCGCCCCTTTATTGTACAGGGTGTAGTGAAGGGACAGAAAATCCATCCCATACCGTCTGCTGTCCGTATCCCAGGTGAAGGGTTCGCCAGCGTCTTTTTCGGCAGTGAGTCCTACGCTAAAGTCGCCTGGTTGCTGCAGCCGTAAACGGACGTACACATCGTTTGGATCGCCCAGGTACCGGCTGCTTAAGGTGCCGCTGGATAGGGTATCCGGAGGGCTGAATCCTTTCCGGGTTTGCCAGATTCGGCGCTGACGAACAATGAAATAGGCGTTTTCCGCATTTTTAAGACGTCTTACGCCCGGGGGACTTAGTGGGATTGGATCGGACTTTAAAACGACAAAGGGCAGCATCTTACCGATCGTTTCCAGATCCCATTCCGGAATGGCCTGTAGCTCGTAGACCGACAGCAGCGGACCAAACGTGTCACGGTAGCCGATAAAGGACTCCACCTGTAGTGGCGTCAGGATGGAAAGGGATTGGAGTTGTTCGGCAGTTACCTGTTGCAAATTCAGCGGGCTGAGGTGCACTTGCAGCAGGCTTTCGTACAGGTCTTCGTAATCAATGTCTTCGTCCTGAAAGGCGAAGCGCTCTTCCATAAAGGCTTCGATATCCAGTTCGCTGTCCGTAGGCGTTTGGGCACTGAGCGATTGCAGTCCCCAGACCAGGCAGATACCCGGGATGAGTACCAAGGGTTTCACGGGGCAGACAGGTTGTAGGTAAAAGAAAAGTGATGGGTAAAGCCCAGGAGGAAATTGCGACTCATGGCGTAGTCGATTTGGTACCTTCGGGGTTTGAAACCAATACCAAAAAACAGGTTGTTGGGCCGGGTATTGATACCGGTTCGGGCCCATAGCTTTTGCTGAAAGCTGTAGGCAACACCCGCCTTAAACTGTGCGGGACTGAGCAGCTCCTTTTCGGATTCAAAATTGACCAGTAGGTTTTCGGAAGGGCGGTAGGAAATACCCGCTTTCACGGTGGTCGGTAGGTAATCGTTGCTTGCCTGACTGATTGCCGCCCGGGTA
Source organism: Cyclobacterium xiamenense (assembly GCF_900109255.1). Taxonomy (NCBI): domain Bacteria; kingdom Pseudomonadati; phylum Bacteroidota; class Cytophagia; order Cytophagales; family Cyclobacteriaceae; genus Cyclobacterium; species Cyclobacterium xiamenense. The sequence goes on from NZ_FNZH01000003.1 coordinate 847,454, forward strand.
AGGTTGTTTGCATGGGCGCCGAAAAATAATCCTGGAAGTAGTTCGGCCGTACCCCCCAGTTCGATGACCGGGCGTGCAGTTCTTCCAAAACCTTCGATATTCGTTTGAAAATAGCTGATTTTTAGCCCCAAGCTAGCCAATCCCAACTGATTGGCGATGCCCAGACCGATTTGCTGTTGGTTAAACAGCGTGCCTCCAAAGTTGGAAATACCGATACCCAGGTTCCCGATTTTTTTGGTTGGAATTACCAGACCCGTGGAGACAGTGGTTAGCTCGTTTAATCCCAGTCGGTGATCATAGCCGGCAAAGGCCTGTATGGTTTCTTCGGCCTTTCCCAGGGCGCCGATATTATTAAAAACCGCCCAGGGATCGCTCAACGTTACGCTGGCATTCCCCATGCCCATACTGATGGCTCCTTTTGGATAATGGTCCATGCTGTTTTGCGGCCAGGCATTCCAGGTGATCCGGAAAGAAAAAAAGAATGCTATCAAAATCCATTTCACCATGGGAATAAAAGTTGGGAGAAACACCAATTGATAACCTAATATAATGCAAAAAAATGTAATTTAACAACAAAAAAAATAATTTTATAAAGGAGCCCGAACGTTGATGAAAAAGTTTCCGGTTCCGGCATTGTTGAAGGAATATTCAAAGCGAAAAACGGTGTCGTAAATACCAATAAGGTCCAGACCAAACCCATATCCGGAAAGGTAGCGGTTGGTCAATCGGGCGTTTTCTGGAATTCGGTTGGCATCCCTGACAAACCCCTGATCGAAATTCGCACTTAAGTAAAGCTGGAAGGGAATCACCGAAAACTCTTCAATGGGCATAAAATCGGAAATATCGAAGGCGATATTCAGCAATTCGTACCGGAGGCTGTTTTTATGTACGATGGTTTGTTGGCCTTCAATCACATTCACTTCATAGCCCCGAATAAAGTCCGGACGGTAGCCAATCCCTCTGACCAGTGTATAGGGTTGACGCGGGCTGAAAAAGGCAGACCCCGAAATTCCGGTGGCAAAGTGAAACTTTTTACCCAGTCGGGTATAGGTACTGGCGAGCACGGAAAACTCGGTTTCACTAATGTCGTCTCCCGAAAACAGCCCATATTGCGTCAGACTCAGGTCCAGCAAGGTGCCTTCCGTCGCGTATGCCACATTGTCCCGGTTGTCGTGGCGGTACCGGTAGGTGGCCATAAAATATTTCAGTCGCTGACTGCCGTGGGTAAAGTAATTCGGATTCTGCTCCAGTACGTCCGCATGGATCCGGGTGTTGTGGAAGCCTGCCGTCAGGTAGTGGATGTTGTAGAAACTGCCGCGAAAACTATAGGTTAGGAAGGCATTGAGGGTTTTCCGAAGGACATCCTCAGCCTCGTTTCGGTAAAAAAACTGTTTGTTCTCAATGGATCGTATGGGGATGTTTTTGTTAGTAAAATAATTGAATTTTGCGGCCAACCCATGGAGCTGATTTTTGTCCAGGTAGGGAATGCTGTAGTTTAGGTCTACCGCCTGGGTAAAGCCCAGTTGCCCGATGACACGTAACTTTTCGTTTCTTCCGCCCACGTTGTTGTGGTCCAGCTTTACGCCGTAGTTGACCCGGGAAAAATCCCTTCCCTGGTTGATCCACCATTCGGAAAAATTTCGGTCGGCCAGGTTAAAAATCAGGCTCGGTAAAATGTACCACCGTTCTTTTAATGATACGAGCAATTCTACCTGTTCATCGGCAACAAACAAGGGAGTCAACGTGGCCGTCGTAAACAATTGTAGGTTGTAGATTTTTTTTTCATCGGCCAAAAGCAATTCCACAAATGCCTCCCAATCGTAGGTCACGCCCGTTTCGATATCCATTTCCCTCAAAATAATATTTCGTCGGGTTTTTTCGTTTCCTACTACAAAGATGTTATTGACCGTGACCCGCTCGGGAGGGTTGATTTGTCCGGAAGGATCTTCTGCCGGAATCTGCTGCGCCGGCAGGGAAAGACTCAGCAAGCAGCTGGCCGCGCAGAAAATCAGGAACTGGAAGAAAATGAAGGGTCGGTACGTCAAAACAACCGGGGTTTTTGTAAAGGTTTACAGAACTTAAATCACTAATTTTAACTTATTAGAAGTAAATACGATACTTGTGAATAAAATAGCTAAGAAAATCGCCATTTTTCCTATTTTGATTTACCAATACGCACTATCTCCATTGTTTCCAAGATCTTGCCGGTATTATCCGACCTGCAGCCAGTACACCAAAGAAGCAATCCTGAAACACGGAGTGTTCAAGGGAGGCTGGCTTGGAATCAAGCGGATTGGACGCTGTCATCCTTGGGGAGGGCAGGGCCACGATCCGGTGCCTTGATGTTTTCCGGATTAAGCGGTCGTTTTTTTGGATTTTAAGGAATAGAGGATTAGCCCTATCCCGGCCAATACCAGCGGTATACTCAAGGCCTGTCCCATATTGAAGGCCAGGTTATCCTCGAAGTCCACCTGATTCTCTTTGAAAAATTCCCAAACAAAGCGCATGCCGAATACCGACACGAGAAATAATCCCAGAAGCAGTCCTTCGGGAACGGCCGATTTGTACCGTTGCCAACCCAGGTACAGGAACACGAAAATCAGAAAGTAGGTGAGCGCCTCGTAGATCTGCGTGGGGTGCTTTGCTATGCCAAAGGTTTTGACTACCGCGAGGTAATGGTCGCTTTTTTCGGTGATTTCCATGTTTAACGGAGCCTCGGGGTCCTCGGCCATGTACTTTTTTGAACTACCGAAGCGCGTAAGGGCATACTTGACGTCTCTTTCCAAGACGGAGGCAAGGTTGCTTTCATCGAATCCGCCTTTACTGATCTGTATGTCGATGTTTACCGGTACCCTACCGTTTCCCGCTAACTCGTTCTGACGGTTTTCCGGTTTGTAGGCAGTGATGGATTCAATGGGGAGGTTCATCGTACCCAGTATTTCTTCCACATCGCGGGCAAAAACGAATCCACTGTCACTACCGGTGGGTTTTCCGCCAATTTCAGAGTTCATCAGGTTACCGATTCGAATCAAGGCTCCAGTCAGCGCAACGACGATTACGATTCGGTCTACCACCCACAAATACGATTGCCCAGGCGTTTTTTTTGCGTAGAGCCAAAGAGCAAATAGAATACCAATGGCGGCGCCGTGGCTGGCAAGTCCGCCCTCCCAAACTTTAAGGATGTCGATGGGGTTACTCAGGTAGCGCGCAGGTTCGTAAAACAATACATGTCCGAGTCGTGCTCCTAGAATGGTTGCCACCACCATGTAAATGGTCAGTCGATCCACAAGCTGCTCGTCTTGGCCTTCTTTCCTGAAAAAGTGCACCACGATTTGCTGGGAAATAATGAATCCCAGCGCAAAAAGCAGGCTATACCACCTAAGCCGATCAAATCCCGAAAAAACAGCGGGGTTTGGGCTCCAAACCACGTAATACAAAATGCTATTGATCATTGCGTTTCATTATTTTTTGCTATCGCCTAGTTATCATCCGCTAAATTCTGCATCTCTTCAAGTTCTTTTCGGTAGCCTCCCGATAAAATAGGAAAACGGTACCAGGTTTTTGGATCAACGTTGAATTCATCCAGGTGAAAGGAGGGGGCCAGCCGCTCTCTTTTCCATTGGTTTCGGGACCACAGGCTAAAGAATTTGGCAATGTACCTTTTTAATACAGACGATTCAAGAGAAAGTTCTTCTTTCAGGATCAGGTACGTATCCACCGGAGAGCGCCGGTCACGAATGGCCTGCCGTTCGATGGCGGTAAGGATCGAATAGGGCATCAGGTCCTCTTCATCCGTCTGCCGCGATTCCAGGGGGCGTAGTTCTGCCGAAGGCTGCAGCGCATTTACCGCGTTTAGTCCGGAATACCCCAGTTTTTTCTCTGCCCACCGAAGCCATTGCAAGATAAAGTCTTTTGGCACTGCAGCTATCGGTGAAATGCTGCCGCTCGTATCTCCATCCATGGTGGTATATCCCACATCCCCCTCACTACGGTTAGAGGTACTCAGCAGCAGGGCCTGTTTGATATTTGTCAACATCCAAATAATGGGCGATCGAGCCCGGGCCTGGATGTTTTGCAGGGCGATATCGTCCCTCTGCCATTCCAGCGATCGTCCCAAGGCGGCTTCGATTTTTTGCGTATATCCGGCCACTTCCTCGTCAATGGACCACTGATAAAACGTGGCGCCCAGACTGTCGGCCAGGGTTTTTGCGCTATGCAGGGTGTCCGGGGAGGAATTGCGCGTACTTTGGTAGGCTGTAGTCAGCAGTTTGCCTACGATATCCGGTAGACTACTTTTGGGATCAATATCATCGCTGCGGTGAATTTTTTTCAGAAAAAGGGGCGTTCCCAGGCAATCGATGCCTCGTTTTACCATTTCGGCCACCAATACGGCAATGGTGGAGGAATCTGCCCCACCGCTCAGGGAAAGGACAAAGCCCTTGCTACGGCTTTTTCGCAGGTAGTCAAACAGCGCCAGAGAAACTGCCGCCGTGAATTCTTCGTTTTTGTTGTGTCGGCTTCGGTACCCAGGTTGACTTGGCGCTTCTTCCGGGGAGAATTGAATGGGGACCAACTGGAAATCCTGAAAGGACAACAAGGGATTTTTGTATAAGATTTTGCCCCTGTCGGCAAAGAGAATTTCTCCGTCAAAGATCATCCTGCCACTTTCGTTGCCCAGCAGGTTGATGTAAAAATAGGCGGCGTTCAGGGATTCCGAACTTTCTTTTACGAGTATCTCCCGTTGTTCGCTTTTGCCCATGGCAAAATGGCTGGCACTGGGGTTGAAAATCAGCTCAACCTTTCGGTCTTTTAGGCGATAGCCGGGGCGCTGGGCACCTCTCCAGGCATCTTCGCATATCTCAAATCCGTAGCGAATGCCTTTTTTTTCGAATACCAGGTCGCCAAAGGGGACGGCGACGCCGTTGCAATCGAACTGCGTGAGTTCTCCCGCTTTCCAGGGGGTAAACCAGCGGCACTCGTAATGCACCCCGTCAATGGCCAGAAATTGTTTGGGAACAATTCCCAGTATTTTTTGGTCTTCCAGTACTGCCATGCAGTTGTAAAGCTGGTTGTTTAGCCGACAGGGTAGCCCCAGACAGACGGTTAGCTGCCGGGTAAGCGGCAGGATTTTTTGCAGGTAGGCAAGGGCTTTTTTCGGGTACCAATGACTCAAAAAGAGGTCCTCACTCCCATATCCCGTAATACTCAGTTCCGGGAAACACAGCAAGTCTACCTGTAGTTCTTTTGCTTTTTGGATGGCTTGTTCGATGGTATCTTTATTTCCCTCCCAATCCAATGGCGTTTGATTCAGGGTAGCACCGGCAATGTGTAAGTGAGGCATACGTAATTTTTCTATTCCCTTCGGGACTTGCGTGATTACAGGATAAGGTGAAGCTTTTCACAGGCTATTTTGGCAGCCTCTTGTTCTGCTTTTTTCTTGGTCGAACCCTTGCCTTCGGAAAAAGAAGATCCACTTATCGTGAGTTCTACCGTAAATTCTTTGAACCGCTGGCTGCCTGCTACAGACTTTAACACAAAATCGACCTCCTTGTTGTCTCGCTGAGACCATTCGATAATTTTACTTTTAAAATTGGTGGTCGTGGTAATGATGTTGTCCAAATCAAAGAAGGGGATAATCAACCGTTCGTAGACGAATCTTCGGCAGAAATAATACCCTCTATCTAGATAAACAGCGCCAATCAGCGCTTCCAAGGTGTCTCCATAGAGAGATTTAAAGGAATAGGGAACCTTCCCATCCATTTCGGTTTCGACTATTTTTGGAAGTCCAATTTTTTGTCCTACCTGGTTCAGGGATTCCCGGTTTACGATGCGGGAGCGTGTTTCGGTAAGGAAACCCTCGTCCCGGTAGGGGAATTTTTGAAATAAATATTCTGCGACCACGGTACCCAGTACCGCATCGCCAAGGTATTCCAGGCGTTCGTTGCTGATTTTTACTCCGGATTTTATTTCCTTGGAAGCGGATGCATGCCGAAAGGCAAGCCGGTAGAGCGATAAGTTTAAAGGCCTGCTACCCACCATGTTCTTTATAGCGGAAGCAAGCCTTTTGTCTTTCTTATCGTACGTTAGCTCCTGAATCCGGAGCAACCGAAGTACTTTCAAATTTATTCCTGGATTTTTTTGAAAATGATGGAACAGTTGTGTCCGCCAAATCCAAACGTGTTACTCAGAGCGATCGTCACCTCTCGCTCCTGGGCCTGATTGAACGTTAGGTTTAATTTCCCATCCACTTCGGTGTCATCGGTAAAATGATTGATCGTGGGGGGAATGAGGTTGTATTTCATGGCCATGATGCAAGCAATGGCTTCCACAGCTCCGGCTGCACCCAAAAGATGCCCCGTCATGGACTTGGTGCTGCTGATATTCAAGTTGTACGCGTGATCGCCAAAGATCTTTTGAATGGCTTTTACTTCACTCAGGTCTCCCAATGGCGTAGAGGTACCGTGCACGTTGATGTAATCCACCGCATCGGCAGAAATTCCCGCATCTTCCAGGGCAAATTTCATAACGTTAGCAGCTCCTCGTCCTTCCGGATGGGGAGCGGTGATGTGATAGGCATCGCCTGTCATGCCTCCTCCGATGAGTTCGGCATAGATGTTGGCGCCTCGGGCCTTCGCATGTTCGTATTCTTCCAGGATAAGCGCTCCGGCTCCTTCTCCCAGCACAAAGCCATCCCTGTCCTTGTCAAAGGGTCGGGACGCGGTGGCCGGGTCGTCGTTGCGCTGAGAGAGTGCTTTCAGGGCATTGAAACCACCCACACCCGCCTCGGTAACAGCTGCCTCGGAGCCCCCTGAGATGAAAATGTCTGCTTTTCCAAGGCGGATATAATTAAACGCGTCAATCAATGCATTGGTAGCAGAGGCGCATGCCGATACCGTGGCAAAGTTTGGGCCTTGAAAACCGTATTTTATGGAAATAAAGCCAGCGGCAATATCGGCGATCATCTTAGGGATGAAAAAGGGATTAAACCGGGGGGTCCCATCCCCGTTAACAAAATCCGTCACCTCGTCCTGAAAGGTCTTTAATCCACCGATGCCGGATCCCCAAATCACCCCGGATCGGGCGAGGTCGATGCTGTCCAGGTCAATACCCGAATCGTTCATCGCTTCTTCTACCGCCACCATGGCGTATTGCGTATACGGATCTATTTTTCTTGCTTCTTTTCTGTCTAGAAATTGCGCGATATCAAGGTTTTTTACCTCGCAGGCAAATTGGGTTTTGAATTGAGAGGCATCAAAACGGGTAATAGGCGCGGCACCACTTACACCCGTTGACAAGCCCTTCCAAAATTCCGGAACGGTATTACCAATGGGTGTAAGGGCACCTAAACCTGTTACTACAACTCTTCTTAAATTCATAAATGATTTTAAGTATGGGTTATTTTACGTTAGCTTCCAAATAGCTAACCGCCTGGCCAACCGTACCGATCTGTTCAGCCTGGTCATCCGGAATGGAAATGTTGAATTCCTTTTCAAATTCCATGATAAGCTCTACTGTATCTAGAGAATCGGCCCCAAGGTCATTGGTAAAGCTCGCTTCGGGAGTGACTTCAGATTCTTCGACGCCTAACTTATCAACGATAATGGCTTTTACTTTTTGTGCAATTTCAGACATTTTGTGATCAGTTTAGTTTAAACACTCCGCAAAGAAAATTATTTAAAACCTTAATGTCAAAAAAAAAGACAAACTAAATTAAGAACTTTCCCTCAGAGATAGAAGTTGAAATAAAATTTTTAACTTTGTTTTTTTAAATTCTTCCTGAATGAAGAAAAGCAAACTTCATGTTGAAACCTCGTTTGATTTTGATCTTTTAGGCCTTGTAGCCCCTTTAAAGGACTATAAATTGGCTTGGCTGATCAATCAATCGTTGGGGATTAATTTAAAAAAAACAGCGGATTATCAGATGGAATTTCTTCGCCAGCCGGATTTAATTATTTCTCAATTTATACTGGAAAAAGAGCATGGATTCGTGCAGTTGCTGAGAAACAAGTCGTACCCGGTCGGCGGACACTCCCGGTACCTGGTGCCGGAACTCCGGAGCATGGATTACTTTTTGGTCTGCCAGGACTTTACCTTTGAAGTGGATTTAAATACGTATATTGACGGCCTTTCCGGAGTGAATGGGATTCAGAGCATCGTGAAAATTGATATCAACAAGTTAAAATCAAAAGAAAACCTGTTAACATATTAAATATAACTAGAAATGAGAGTACCTATTTTTAATAAAACCAAAATATTAGCTACCATAGGACCTGCCAGCAATACCAAAGAAACCATCACCGAGCTGGTGATGGCGGGAGCTGATATTTTCCGGTTAAACTTCTCCCATGGCGATCATAGCATTCATGCAGACGTGGTCAAAACGATCCGTGAATTAAATGCGGAAATGCCATTCAATATTGGGATTCTACAGGACCTTCAGGGGCCCAAAATCCGGGTGGGAGAAGTGGAAAATAACGGGGTACTCATCAAACAAGGGGATCCCATTACCATTACCAACGAGCCGGTTATGGGAAATGCGTCGCTTGTCAGTACCGTTTACCAAAACCTGCCCAATGACGTGGTGCAAGGAGACCGCATTTTGATTGACGACGGTAACCTTGAACTGGTGGTTTTGAGAACCGACGGGAAAAACGTGGATTGCACGGTTGTGCATGGGGGGATTTTAAAATCCAGAAAAGGGATCAACCTCCCGAATACAAAAATAAGCGCCCCCTCACTGACGGAGAAAGACCTGATAGACCTGGAATTTGGTCTGGAACACGAAGTAGATTGGATCGCCCTTTCCTTTGTTCGCACCGCGGACGATATCCTGGACCTCCGGGAAAGAATCAGCAATGCAGGGAAAAGCTGTAAAATCGTTGCGAAAATTGAAAAGCCCGAAGCTCTGGAAAATATTGACGCCATTATTCAGGCCACTGATGCCATCATGGTTGCCCGAGGCGACCTGGGTGTAGAGGTACCGATGGAGATTGTTCCCCTTTGGCAAAAGCGAATGGTGGAGAAATGCAAATTGGCTTGCAAGCCCGTGATTATTGCGACTCAAATGATGGAGAGCATGATCGTAAATCCCCGTCCTACCCGTGCAGAGACCAACGACGTGGCCAGTGCAGTGCTGGACGGTGCAGATGCGGTCATGTTATCCGCTGAGACCGCATCAGGTAAATTTCCCATAGCCGCAGTAAAGGCCATGAGTAGCATCATTGATCACATCGAGGTCAATGCGGACATTTACCACAACCTGTACAAAATACCTGAGGATACCGATAGCTACTTGAGCAATAACCTCTTGCTCATGGCCAGCAGGCTATCCAGAAACGTGAAGGCTAAGGCCATCGTGGGCATTACCACCTCGGGTTTTACAGCCTTCCGGCTTTCCTCGCACCGTCCTTCTGCAGGTATTTTTGTCTTTACCCGAAACAAAAAGCTGCTGACCCAATTAAGTTTGGTTTGGGGCGTTCGTGCCTATTATTACGACAACAGCGAGTCCACGGATGCCACATTCCTGGACATTCAGGACAAGCTGAAGGAGGAAAATCATGTAAGTGAAGGAGATATCATCATCAATACGGCCAGCATGCCGCTGAAAGCCAAAGGAAGAACCAACATGATGAAACTACACGTCGTGGAATAATACAGGCCGTTTACTAGCAGAAAGCATTCCCGGTGTACCGGACTTGCACACAAAAACCGTTTTGGCTGGTTCCGAAGCGGTTTTTGTTGTTTTATGCTCAGCGCTCTTCCGGGCCTTCAGGAGGCACCATGAGGACCTTTTCCTTGTCGACCATCACTGCACCCGGTGCGGAGCCTTTGACCTTCCGCACATATTTACACGGAGTGTACATGACTGCGGCCAGGCCGGATGTTTTGCTTTTGGAATAATAGGCAGCCAGGGATGCCGCGCGCTCCAGTACGGGAGCGGGTAGTTGTTTGCCGGATTGATTCTTGATAATGACATGCGAGCCGGCTACGTCCTTCGCATGCAACCACAAATCGTCTTTCCATACATACCTTCGGAGCAATTCGTCATTCGAACGTGCAGATTTCCCTACCCATACTTCATAGCCAAGTACTTCAAAACGCTTGAAAGGCAATCGTTCCGACCTGGTCCGGTCTACCGTGCGTTCCTCGGACTTGACAAACGCTTTGAGCGACCGAAAATCCTGTACCGAGGCCAGTTCCTCTGTTTCCTGCTCCAGGTTGGACAATAGGGCTTCTTTTCGTGCCAGATTTTGGCGTACCTGTTCGAATTCTATCTTTTTATTTTTGCTTTTCCGGTACAGGTTTTCCGCATGCTTTTGCGGACTATGCCCCCGTTTGAGGCTGATTTCTATTGTTTTGTTGGAATAAAAATCGAATAATGCGACTTTTTCCGAACCGGCTGGAATCTGGTGCAAGTTGGCCATGATGATGTCTGCCAGTTGGCTCGGTGAGGCTTCGGCTTCCATAGCCGCTAATTTATCGCGCGTCTTTTGGATGTAGCTCTCCGTTTTTTTTCGCTGATCTGCCAATGAACGCATCAGTTGGTTTTTTTGCTGCTCAAAAGCTTGCCGAACCACCGCTTTTTGGTAATACAGGTTGGCCGCCGCTATGGGGTCCGTGGTGGTGTCCAGGGGGTTTTCACAGGGTAGTAAGGTCAGTCGGTATTGCTCCTCTTCCCGATAGATCGAAAACAGTGGGCTTTCCAACAGGTCCAGCAACTCGCGCATTAGCCGAAAACGGCTTTCCAGGCTGGCGGCAAGGTAGCCTTTTTCTTTCAACCAGGTCCTGGGTAGTTTGCCGAGCGTCGGGAGAAACGCGGAAGCATTACCCTCCAGGGAAGCGAAACGGTCCCAATCCAGCGATAAGGGTTTTTCAAGGTGCGAAACGAATACCTGTAGGTCTTCTACCAAGTCCTTTCGAAAAAGTCGCTGCGGGCGCTCCTGAAGGGAAGCAAAAAGGAGGATATTGGACCGGCTGCCATGCATCTTAAACAGGAGCAGCTTTCCAGATTCGAACTCAACGTAAAAAGCTCTTTCAAAGGAGAGCAGGTGGACCCTGCGGACCGTTTGCCCAATGAGCTCTGGAAACAAGTCGACGTTGTTTTTTTTGCTTCTCCGGAAATCTTCCGGAAAACTCAGGCAGGGAGTTGCGGGAAGGAGCAGTGCCCGAATAAAGAACGGAGGAGCGGTAACGGATGTGAATTCCATTACCAATTCGTCTTTGTTTTGAGAAAAACAGGCACCCAATGTCCGGCCTCTGGCCGTCGACTCCAATGCCGGACATAGAAAGCGGAAAAAATGGTAGTTTAGGTGCATGTCAGGAATGGATTTTCAACCCGTCGTAGGCCAGGTTTACGTTTTTGGGTAACTCTTCCTGTATTCGCTGGTGCATGCCCATTCGGTGGCTAATATGGGTAAGGTAAGCGGTTTCCGGGCCGATTTTTTCGATAAAGGCAAGGGCTTCTTCCAGGGTAAAGTGGGAGATATGGGGCTGGATTTGTAGGGCGTTAACGACCAGTACTTTTGTCCCTATGATCTTGTCAATTTCTTCGGGCGCGATGTAGTTGGCATCCGTAATGTAGGTAAAATCGGCTATGCGAAAGCCGAATACCGGTAGTTTGTGGTGCATCACCTCAATGGGAATAAACCGAATGCCCATTACATCAAACGGCAGGTTGCCTATTTCGTTGATCAGCACACGTGGGATTCCCGGGTACTTGTTCTTTGCAAAGACGTACGAAAACTCGGTTTTGATTTGGTTGAGAACCCGAGGGCTTCCGTAAAGCGGGATATCGGTCTGTTGACTGAAATTAAACGGCCGGATATCATCCAGACCAGCGGTATGGTCTTTGTGTTCGTGGGTGTAGACGACTGCATCTAACCGGGGAACGGACTCCCGAAGCATTTGCATACGAAAATCCGGTCCGGTATCAATGACAATGCTTTTTCCATCTTTTTCCAGGTGCAACGATGTTCGCAGGCGCTTGTCACGAAAATCCAACGACTGGCACACCTCACAATGGCAACCGATGACGGGGACTCCCTGGGATGTTCCGGTTCCTAAAAATGTGAGCTTCAAAGTTTGAGTTCCGTTTGTTTGAGTTCGGTAAGAAAATCCTGCTGTTTTTGGTTGGCGAAGGATTTGGGATTGAAATCCAGGGTCTTCAAAATATCGATCAAAGCATTGATTTTCCCTTCCAGCGTGAAGTACTTATTGATAATGACGATTTTTGTATCTTTCAAAATGCAATATCCGGACTTAAAATTTCCTTTTTCGTACCGCAGGTGGTACTCTGAGGCAGCAAAAACATCTTCCAGCTTATCCAAATAGCTTTTGGTATACTTAACGGGCATTTCAGTTGTCGATGTGCTTTTTCACCGTGGCAAGCAGCAGGTCGTAGTCAAGGGGTTTTTGAACGTAATCATTTAGTCCTGCTTTTTTAAAATCATCCAGGGTATAATTTTTATAATTGCCGGTAATGGCAATGATGGGGATGGTCGATTTTTCCGGATCGGAAAGCTTCCGTATCGCTTTGGTGCAGGAGATTCCATCCATCACGGGCATGTTGATGTCCATAAGGATTAGGTCAAAATTTTCCTTTCCCAACCTGTCTAAAACCTGTTGACCGTTTTTGACCGCCGTGATGTGAAAGTTTTCGAATAACAATACATTCTTGGTCAAGTTAATAATCACGGAGCTGTCTTCGGCCACCAGTACTTTTTTGGGTTCATTCATATTTCGAAAAGATTTTGTCGTTCTCAATAATTCGCTGGTAGGTTCTTAAACCTGATTCCAAACAGGCCATATCCGCCTCTATATCCGCCAAATTGGACTGTTTGATTTTTTTTTCAAATCCCGCTGTGGCCCTGTATATCGCCAACACGCCCAAAGTACCTGAATTTCCTTTTAATATGTGAAGTTTTTCTCCAATTTCATCAAATTTTTTTAAATCTGCCAAAATTTTTATCTCTTCGGTCAAATTTTTTGCTTCTTCAAGAAAATCAATATAAACGGATTTTATGTTTTCGATGCTGTGGTACTTGAGCAGTTGCCGGATAACGGCTTCATTCAATTCGGAATATTCCTCCGAATTATTGTCATCCGCCAACGAACTGCTCATATCGGGCTGCAAATGAAAATGAATCGTTTCGAGCAAATCTTTTGGTTTTACCGGCTTGGCAATGAAATCATCAAACCCGGTGGACAAAAAATAATCCCGATCTCCTTGATTGGAATAGGCCGAAATGGCGATTACCGGGATATTGGTGATGTCCTCTTCCCGGATGATTTTCAAACAGGAAATGCCGTCCAACTTGGGCATTTGTATGTCCATCAACACGATGTCATAGTTATTTCGTTTCAGTAGTTCGATCGCTTCTACGCCATCCGAAGCCGAATCAAAAAAATAGTTGTGTCCAATTACATTTTCGAATACCCTTCGGTTCAGTGCGTTGTCGTCTACGATCAGGACTTTTTTGTTTTTCATGAGTGAAATTCCTTAACTTCGAGTTTCTAGCTTAGGTTTGACAGATAGTGAAGCGCTCCAATCATATTCTTTTGGTCATTGCCGGTCCAACAGCAGTAGGCAAAACTGATTTGTGCATAAATTTAGCCAAAAAATTTAATACTGCGATAATTTCGGCTGATAGTAGACAATTTTTTCGGGAAATGGATATAGGGACCGCTAAGCCCGGAAAAGATGTCCTGGCGCAGGTAACGCATTATTTTATTGGCAATAAGTCCATTCACCAGCCCTACGATGTACGGGATTTCGAGCAGGACGCCCTGGATCTGATGGAACGTTTGTTCAAGGAGCATGAGCTGCTAATCCTTACCGGAGGCTCCGGACTGTACCTGGATGCGCTATTAAAAGGTCTGCATGAAATGCCCAGCATCGATCCGGAAATTAGGGATAAGCTCAATTGTGAGTATCGGCAGTTTGGACTACCCTACCTACAGCAACAACTGGCCCTCCTGGACCCGGCTTACTACCAGCAGGTGGATTTGCAAAACCCCCAACGACTTATCCGGGCTCTCGAAGTGTGCCTGGGTACCGGCCGTCCGTATAGTGATTTCCGTAAGAAGCGGAAATCACCAAGATTTTTTCGCAGCATTAAAATTGCGCTAGATCGCGAGCGGCAAGAACTCTACGATAGGATCGATCGGCGAATGGATGAAATGATTCGCCAGGGACTTTTTTCCGAAGCAGAAAGATTGTATCCTTACCGCCACCTCAATGCGCTCCAAACGGTGGGGTACAAAGAAGTCTTTGGCTTTCTGGAAGGCAGCTACGACCGGGAAGAAGCCGTCAGGCTGTTAAAACGAAACTCTAGAAGATACGCCAAGCGGCAACTCACCTGGTTCCGAAAAGATCCGGATTACACATGGTTTCACCCCGATGACTGGGAGCAGATGCTGCAGTGGATCGGCGACCGGGTTAAAGAGGGTGATGACCAAAAAGACTAGCAACGAAGGAATAGGGTTTGGTACCGATCAAGTTGTTGTATTCGTAGCGGGTTCTTTTCGCGCGACCCAATACCTCCTTGAGCGATTCCATTTCCGCTTTCTCGGCTGGATTACTCGTCGATTTAGCAGCGGAACGAAGCAGTCTTTCCAGCGAGTCCAATCCTCCGCCCTCCGGGTTTTGCTCTGTTAGCTTCAGCCAGCTACCGTCCCCCACACGCAAGACCAGCGTCTCCCAGTCCAGGGAAAACGCTCGTTTTTTCTGTCGCAGGTTTTGATGCACCAGTAGGACAAATAAAAACACAAAACCACCCAGCGTGATGAAAATCGGTACAAAGCCCATACTATATACTTAACAGTTCCTGAAGCCTCAGGTACTCCTCCTTCAGGGGTTTGCTTTTGGTAATGCATTCTTCAAAGGGCGTATAGACAACCTGATCGTTGATAATTCCAGCCATGCAGTTTGACTGCCCATTGATCAGGCCCTCAACAGCGGCCATGCCACTACGACTTCCCAGAATTCGGTCTTTGGCTGTGGGACTACCGCCTCGTTGTATATGACCCAATGTGGTGACTTTAAACTCTTTGTCCTCACCCTTGAATTCGGATTTTACGCGTTCCATGATATCCGCAGCCCCGCCTTCTTCGTCGCCTTCTGCTACGACGACGATGCTGGACGTTTTAGACTTCCGCAGGCCCTTTAGGGACTTTACCACGTCGTGAATGGTCGTGGTGGTTTCCGGGACCATCACCAGCTCTGCTCCTCCGCCGATTCCGCATTCAATGGCTATGTACCCGCTGTCCCTTCCCATCACTTCTACAAAAAAGATGCGGTCGTGTGCCGCAGCCGTGTCTCGTATTTTGTCGATGGCTTCCAGGGCTGTATTTACCGCCGTATCGAAGCCAATGGTATAATCGGTGCCGTAAATGTCGTTATCAATGGTGCCCGGACAACCTACCGTCGGGATGCCAAACTCTTCATAGAATATTTTGGCTCCCGTAAAGGTCCCGTCACCACCGATGGCAACCAGGCCATCGATGCCGTGTTTGCTGAGTTCCTCAAAGGCTTTTTTTCTCCCTTCCTTGGTTCTGAATTCCTCGCTGCGAGCCGATTTCAAGATGGTACCGCCTCGTTGCAAAATATTGCTAACCGACTGGGACTGCATTTTTTTGATGTTGCCGTTGATCATGCCATCATACCCATACATGATGCTGTACACATCCAGTTTATGGTATATTCCTGTCCTCACGACGGCCCTTACACAGGCATTCATTCCGGGAGAATCTCCTCCTGAGGTAAAAACTGCGATTTTTTTCATAGGTACATTTCCGTTTTTGGTGACTTTCGGATAAACGATCGGCATAGGGCTGCCCGGTTTACCGATCCGGTTCAGCTTATAAAAATAAAGAAATAAGCCCAATACCTTCGCATTAGACAAAAAAAGGATGGAAAAAATCCATCCTTTCGTTTTTATGCTTATGCATTTTGCATCTTCGAAGCGCGGTTCCGTTCGTTTTCGTCCAGGTGGATCTTACGCATTCGGATACTTTTTGGCGTGATTTCCAGGTATTCGTCCTTCTGAATGTACTCCATGGACTCCTCCAACGAAAATTTCCTGGCAGGAGCAATTCTTGTATTGGTATCCGAACCGGAAGCCCTCATGTTGGTCAACTGTTTTCCTTTTTGAACATTCACGACAATGTCGTTGTCTCTGGAGTGCTCACCAATTACCTGTCCGGTATACAATTCTTCGCCGGGATCCACAAAAAACGTACCCCTGTCCTGCAGTTTATCAATGGCATAGGCCGTACATTGTCCGGCATCCATAGAGATAAGGGAGCCGTTTATTCGTCCGGGAATTGTCCCTTTAAAAGGTTCGTAAGCGGAAAAACGGTGATTCATAATGGCCTCGCCCTGTGTAGCCGTGAGTACATTATTTCTGAGGCCAATCAATCCCCTGGAAGGAATTTTAAATTCCAGATGCTGCAAATCCCCTTTCGGCTCCATGACCAGCAATTCGCCCTTCCGTTGGGTAGCCAATTCGATCACTTTACCCGCCGAAGTTTCGGGAACGTCCACAAACAGAGTCTCTATCGGCTCGCATTTTACGCCGTCGATGGTTTTATAGATTACCTGTGGTTGCCCCACCTGCAATTCATAACCCTCTCGACGCATGGTCTCAATCAAAACCGACAAGTGCAAAATACCCCTGCCGTAAACCAAAAACTTATCTTCGCTATCCGTTGGCTCCACCCGCAGGGCGAGGTTTTTCTCTGTTTCTTTGATCAACCTGTCCCGAAGGTGTCGGGAGGTCACAAACTTACCCTCTTTTCCAAAAAAGGGCGAGTTGTTGATCGTGAAAAGCATGTTCATGGTGGGCTCGTCAATGGAAATGCGTGGCAATGGCTCCGGATTTTCCAGATCCGCCAGGGTGTCTCCAATCTCAAAACCTTCAATGCCAGTGATGGCACAAATATCTCCGGTTTGTACTTCGGTGGCCTTTACTTTCCCCAAGCCCTCGAATACGTGCACTTCTTTTACCTTTACCCGCTTGGTGCTTCCATCGGCTTTGCAAAGCGCATACTGCTGCCCTTCTTTGATTAGGCCCCTTTTAACCCGTCCAATGGCTATACGCCCCACAAAATTGGAGTAGTCCAGCGAGGTGATTTGCATTTGGGTGGTGCCTTCCTCGATTTTTGGCTCTGGAATGTATTTGACAATGGCATCCAATAGAGGAAGGATGGAGTCGGTAGGGTTTTTCCAATCGGGGCCCATCCAGTTATTTTTTGCCGAACCGTACAGGGTGTGGAATTCCAATTGTTCTTCCGTGGCATCCAGGTTAAACATCAGGTCGAATACCGCCTCGTGAACTTCATCCGGACGGCAGTTTTCTTTATCTACCTTGTTGACAACCACGATGGGTGTAAGACCAAGTTCCAGCGCTTTCCCCAGTACGAATCGGGTTTGGGGCATGGGGCCTTCAAAGGCATCAACCAGCAGGATTACTCCATCGGCCATCTTTAGGACACGCTCTACTTCCCCTCCAAAGTCGGCGTGACCGGGAGTGTCAATGATGTTAATCTTGATATCTTTATACCTCACGGAAACGTTTTTGGAAAGAATGGTAATGCCTCTTTCCCGTTCCAGGTCGTTGTTGTCCAAAATCAGATCATCAAACTGTTGATTTTCCCTGAAAATTTTTGAGACATGGATGATTTTGTCCACCAGGGTCGTTTTTCCATGGTCAACGTGTGCGATGATCGCAATATTACGGATACTCTGCATGTTAATTAAATTAAGGTGCAAAAGTACAAATAATATTTTGAAAAAGGAGGATTTGTTTCGATAGATAATAATTTGTTAACGGCTAATTACCAGTGCCACAGGCGATCCTTCCAAATCCTACCGAAGCTCAAATGGACGACTTTTAAAAACCACGTGCGTTCCAGGGTAAGCCACTTCCAAACTATTCTCGGCAGTTACCAGGATCAGGTTTGGGCGAAACGAGGTGCTGGTCTCAAAGGATGCTTTTCCCCGATTGCTGAAAATACCACTGTTGTTCGCAATTTCACCCAGTTTTTTGACTCCCTGCTCGGGTGTATCAATCCATACCAGGTAGTGTTTCTTGGGAGGACTCAAGCGTTCGGGAAGTGCCAGATGCGAGACATTTAAAGCTACCTCATAGGTTCCGTCCTTCGCTTTGGTGACTTTCGCTTCGGGATGGGCCGCAGGAACTACCCGTGAAACGGGGAAGGTGATTTTCGTAGAACACGCAGTAAAGCCCGCAATCAGCAGCGTAAAAACAATGAATTTCCATACCGGGACGTCTAACGCAAATGCAGGTTTCATAAAGCAAAAGATAAAGTAAATAATACGTTCATGTACTGTACCAACACCGATACGTACGAATTAGTTACAAAAAACACGCGTTTTTGGTAAACCGGCCCATTTTCATGCAGGATCATTCCTCCAAGCTCATGAACTTCCAACGTACCTTTCCAATGGTATTGGGTTTTCCTTTGGAAGCAGGCGAAAGCGTACCTTTCCAGTTTCCTTGCCCATCCTTCTCCACTTTCAATTCCCTCCAGGTAAAGTTACCGTTTTCGAAGTCAAAGGAGTAGCCATCGTCGTCGTAGTACCAATAGGTAGCGGCTTCCTTGCCGTAGTGCCGGATTTCCAGATCTACCCGTTCATTCGGTCCAGGTGCATGCAGCCTTGGTTCCATCAAGGGAATGAGGCTGCCCTCGCGTACAAATACGGGGATCTGGTCCAGGCGCGACCGGACCTCGATGATTTCACCGTTGCCTACATAGCGGCCATCGTAAAAGTCGTACCAGTTACCTTTTGGCAGCAGCACGCTTCGGGAAGTATCACCCGCAAAAAAGGGTGCAACCAGCAGCGAAGGTCCGGCCATGTACTGGTCTTTTATTTCGCTTTTAATCGCCTCCTCGTAAGGATTGGATTCCAAGTCCATGGAAACCTTGGGCTCGCCGATTGGTTTTGCCTCTACGAAGCCCGGTTCCAGATTCATGCCCCGAAAGGGAGGAATCCCTTCGAAATGATACTGTGCAAAACTGGAATACCAGTAAGGGATCATCTGCATCCGCAATAGGGCCATGGCTTTTATTTCTTCTTCTACCTCTGGATAGGTCCAGGGCTTTGTTCCGCTGGCCCAGGCGTTTATCATGGCCATGGGAGAAAACACGACCGTTTGGAATCTCCTGAGCCATTCTTCGGCCGTATCTGACGCCCGCGCTTCCGGTGTCCATAGCAAGCCCGAATAGCCGCTGTTGATCAAGGCCGTGATGAAATCCCGGTGGTTGTAGTAATCGTTGTAAAGAACGTAGGGAAAAGAGACGCCGCCGCCGTTGGAAGCCCTTACCAATCCCCAGGTGCGGCGGTTCTGCTCCCGAAAGAGCTGTGCGCTTTGTTTTTGGACGAGTAGTCCATACGTTTGACGCAATTGTTCGGCCGCAAGGCCGGAGGGAAAGGTCGCTACATCGGGCCAAAGCCAGCGATCGTATCCGTCTACCTCATCTATTTTGTAGCCACCCACGCCAATTTCTACATGATCGCGTGTAAAGTTTTCCCAATAAATCTGCTGTGCCGCTGGCATGCTGAGATCGGGTACCGCTCCTGCCCAAACGGTGTGACTGCCGTAATAGGGTGTAAGGCTGTTGTAAAACGTAGCATCCGGGGAAACGTAGGGGTTCATCCAGAGATTTAAACTGACACCCTTCTCTTGTAGGGTTTTGACCAGTTGCGCCGGATTGGGAAACCGTACCGGATCCCAGGCAAAGGTGTTGGGGTAGGATTTGCTTTGCCAGCCGGGCTCCAGCCCGACAAAATCCAGGGGAAAGCCCCGGGCTTCAAATTCATCCACTTCCCGGACTACCTCTTCCTGGCTGTACAAGCGGTGTACCCGCTGGGTAAAGCCCAGTCCCCAGCGGGGAGGCAACGCCCCCCCGCCATTGAGTAGATTAAACCGTTGGATGGCTTCCAGTGCAGTGGGGCCAGCAAACACATAAACGGTAACCCCGGCCGCCGGCACCATTACTTCTACCGCGTCGGAATAGGGGCTTGCCGTCCATTTGGAGTCCGTGTTGCGGTCGCGCGCTTCCGGCGGGTCATCGCTATCCAGCCGGGAGGCCGACCCCGCATAGACGTCCAGGTAGCGAGCCGAGTTCACAAACACACCGTATCCCCGGTCCGAGACATAAAACGGGACAGGAGCATGGGTTCTTCCGTTATCTGTTCCGCCGTAATGGTCCACATGAAGTCGCAAGATCCGTCCGCGCTGGTGTACCGTCTTGAAATTTAGGCCAAAACCAAAAAGCTGTTCGCCCCGTTCCAGCGGGAATCGTAAATAGGTGTTTCCATCCCGCTGAATCCCGGTAATTTCTCCTTGGTTCAGCGGGAACGCTTCGGCCCCCAATTTTTCCAAGGCAGCCAGTTTTGCTTCAGGTTGAGCGGCAGACGATAGATCGTAAGACTCCGGCACGCCGCTGCTGCCTTTCCACACACCCGGAGCAATGGGTTCCCACTGGATTTCCTGAGAAAAAGTGGGGAGATTGAGTAAAAAAAGCAAAAGTAGGGCAACTGGAAAACGGTTCATGGGTTGTGCTTGACGATGAGCAGGGAAAAATGGTGAAAAATCCCGACTTATGAAACCCCTTTGCTACGAGTAGTACAAATCCTGGCGGCTTTCGTATATTGGTAATCGGTTTTTTCGTTTCATATGATACCAAGTTTGCTAAAAGCGTATTCCCTTACAGGACTTTTCCTACTCGCATGTATCCATGCGGGAGCCCGGCAAGAATGGGCGATCCGGCAATTGACTCATGACCTCTATAACCACGAATTGGATCACAACCAAAATTTTTCTCCGGATGATCACTGGATAGTCTACGACACCCGGCCCAATCCATCTGGAATCGCCCAAAACCAACGCATTGAGCAGGTAAACGTCACCACGGGGCAAATTCAATGCCTGTACCAGGTACCGGAAGCAACTCCTTACGGTCCCGGGCTGGGGGCGGTCAGCTACCACCCCCGGGAAAACAAGGTGGTGTTTATTCATGGGCTACCCCATGCCGATTCCCTGAAACCCTATGCGGGACATAGGCGGTTGGGAAAAATTGTCGACGAAGACGGATCCTATTGGATGGATAGCCGGGATGTGACGGAACCGTTTACGCCCGGAGCCTTGCGTGGCGGCACGCACCGGCACCACTGGAGTGGCGATGGAAATTGGGTAGGGTTTACCTACAACGACGCGATAATGGTTGATCTGGAAGCGAAAACCGGCAAGGCTCGCGACCTGCGTACCCTCGGCGTAGCCAAACGGCTCGGCCCGACGGTTCGGGTGGATCCGGGAGACCCTGGAGAAAATGTACAGGGTAACTGGTTTTCCGTGGTGCTGGTAGAAGTTGTGCCGGATCCCAAGCCCGGAAGCGGGGAGATAAGCCGAGCGTACAGTGATTGGTGGGTAGGAACCTCCGGCTACCTCAAAGAAGATGGTACCCGGCAGCTAGCCAGGGCATTTTTAGGGGACATGGTCGGGCGCAATGGAAAGAAATTTACCGAAGTATTCCTCGTGGATATACCGGAGGCGATCGACAACCCCGGTGAGAAAGGACCGCTGGAGGGCACCGCCGGGAAAATGCCAGCCCCTCCCAAAGGCGCAACGGTACAGCGATTGACCCACACCGAAGACAGAAAATTTCCGGGGGTGGCTGGCAGTCCCCGACATTGGGTGAGTTCATCCATGGATGGAGCCTATGTAAGTTACCTGGCGAAGGATGAGGCCGGGATTGTGCAGGTTTTCGTCGTGCCGACTGTCGGTGGAGACCCGGTTCAGGTGACCCATCACCGCAGCTCCGTGCAGAGCATGGTGCGCTGGCACCCATTTCGAAGGGAATTTGTTTACGTATGCGAGAAAGGCCTTTTTATAGGAGAATTAGACGCAGCGGGGAAACCTGGCGTACCAAAAAAAATCAGCCCTGCATTTGAACCTGCACCTTTTTCGCCGGTATATTCCCGGGATGGCAACCGGCTGGCATTCAACCGCTACGTGGAGGGATACATTCAGGTATTTCTGGCGGATCGACCCTAATTCAGTCCTTCAGTTCGTACCAGTCAATGTCCGTAAGCGGAGGTCTTCGTCCGGATTTCACCGGGGCATAATTCTCCGCGAGGTAGTCCAGAATTGCTACCTCCTGTTCGCCCAGGTCCCAAAGGTTTTGTGTTTGTTGCATCCATCGGATCATTTTCTCCCAGCCTTCCCGATCGGCCCGATTTTGGGTGACCAGCTTTGCGGAATGGCAGGCAGTACAATGGGCAATTACCAGGTGTACGCCCTCGGAGGCAATCAGGCCCGTTGGTGTATGAATACCGTTTTCGATGGCTCCGTCTACGTCATCTACCGGAAGCGGGGCTTCCGCTTCTCGCATTTCCCCGTCTTTGAGTACGGTTGGTGTCTCGGACGGAAAGAAATAGAACATCAGGCCGGCTAGCACCAATACCAGGAGGCCGGCACCGATTAGCAGGCGAAGGTTGGCAGGAAGGTGTTGCATGATTTAGGTTATTTTTATAGCGATTCGGTGACAGGCATTGTTCAAGTAGCCCTTGGGATTCCATCCCGGCGTCAGCATGGGCTGACTGATGCCCTGGCTGTCAGTTGCCTTGGCCCATACTTCGTAGTAGCCCTTTTTAGGAAACGAAATGTTGGCGTCAAAATGTTGCCAGGCAAATGGGTTGACCGGATCCTGCAGCAGGCAGGGCTGCCAGGTGGCACCAAAATCGATGGAATAGTCGACCGATCGGATCTGATTTGCGCCCGCCCAGGCATGTCCTCTCACCGCCAGTTGCTGTTCCGGTCGGAGCATTGCTCCCGACTTTGGGTAGGTAATTAGGGACTTGACCGGCATGTTTTCAATGATACACATGTTTTCTTTGGAGACTTCCGCTCCTGGCTGAACCGGCTCACAGGGGACCGAATAGGAGGGGGCCGCCATCTTTTCTCCGTCGTGGACCTTATCCCTGACGGCGAGGCGGTGGATCCATTTACCGGATACCGAAGCCGGGTAACCGGAGGCGATCAACCGAAGCGGATGCCCGTGTGCGATGGGAATGTCCACACCATTCATGGCAAAGGCAAGTAGCGTTTGGTCCTCCATGGCCTTAGCAAGCGGGATGCCTCGCGAGATGGGGTTTTTATTGGGGTCCCTGCTTAGGTGGCTGTCTTTACCATAGTATCCGATGTATACGGCATTGTCTTTGATTCCCACTTCCTGCAGCACATCCCGCAGCCGGACTCCGGTCCATTCCGCACAGGATACTGCACCCACGGTCCATTGGTTGCCTTCCGCAGGAGGGTAGTATTCGCTGCGACCGTTTCCGCCACACTCCAGTACCAACTGATAGGTATGCGTAGGGAATTGTGTTTTCAATTCCTGCAGGCTAAACGTTTTTTGTTGGGAGACGGACTCTCCGTCGATGGTCAGTGTCCAGGTGGCGGGGTCCACTTCTTCGGGAATGATTCCGTTGTTTCTGACAAACATTTTCTCCGCAGGCGTTATGGCCTCGTCAAGTAAATGTGCCTGCGCTTCGATATTCCAGGGTTGATCGTTTAGCACGCGCATTTCTTTGTGCTTCCCAAAAAGTTTCTGTGGGTCCTGGTTTTGAGAAAGGGCAAGCGGCAGGTACCCATCCGGGATTGGATAGACGCTTTCCATACCTATCCAAGCTGCCAGGGACCCGAGACCGGCATTTTTGATAAATTTTCTTCGATTGAAAGGTTTTTTCATAAATACCCTGTTTTTCGAGCAAATTAAGCTTTTTTACTGTTTTTTCAATTCCATACCACCCATTTTTCCCGGTTCTGGCTACCCCACATTGAAATAGGCGGCAAGCTCCTCTTTCATGCGATTTCTGTCGTGCAGGTCCTTTATAACGGCACCTTTTTCCAGGAGTACAATTCGTTCACAAAGTTCTGTCACGTGGTTCAGGTCGTGGCTGGAGATCACAAAGGTAACCAGGTGGTCCGTTTTTTCTTTCAGCATGAGCCTTTTCAGCCGAATTTGAGAGCTGGGATCCAGATTTTCAAAGGGTTCGTCCAGGAGTACGGCTTCCGGTTGTCCCAAAAGAGCAGCAGCGATACCGACTTTTTTGATATTGCCCTTGGAGAGGTCCCGGATGTACTTATTGCTGCCGAGTATTTCGCCGTTGAATAGGTCGGTAAATTTATCCAGATGAAGCTGCAGCTCCGCTTCCGATAGCCCATATATCTTTTTCAGGGTGGCAAAGTATTCCTCGGGGCTAAGGTAGGAGAGCAGCATGTTTTCATCCAGGTAGGCACCAATTTTTGTTTTCCACTGTTCTCCCTGGCTTACGTTTTCTCCGTCGACCAGCACGGCCCCTTCGGTGGTCCGGACCAGGTCCAGTATGATCCGAAAAAGGGTGGTTTTGCCTGCTCCATTATTTCCCACGAGGCCGAAGCATTGGCCTTTGGGGATTCGGAGATTCGGTATATCCAGTACCGTCGTGTTTCCATAAACCTTTTTCAACGAGTCTATTTGTATCATAACTCCTGACGAAATGCCGATGCGATTTCATATTTCATTTGGATCACCCGGTCGGTCATCAGGGAGGAAATCCGGCGGAACACCAGCAGCCCAAACGTTCCGGCTGTCCCCAGAGCAGCTAACCCCACATAGTCGTTAAACCAATACGAAAAAGGAAGGAAGACCGCATAAGGCGCAACCAGCAGGGGTAGAATGACGAGAACCTGGGAAATACCTACCCCTTCGAAATTAAACATGGAACCCTTGTTGAGGTCCATGGGTTTGGGTTTCCAAAGGGCCAGGTAAATGACCAGGTGCATGGTTACACCCAGGTTAAACAAGAAAGTAGCCAAATGAATCAGCAGCACGTGCCAGCCAAAATACACATAGGGTACCGATAAGATGAAGCAAAGCAAGGATATGCTTGCAAATAGCAGGTATTTTCCGTGCACCAGGGCGCGAAGCCCATCCCGCTGATGCACGTAAAAATCAAATGCGGGCGAATTCCAGCTTAAAAAAAGCTGTCCGTATTGAATCATAAATATTCCGGTGATAAACGTTCCCACGAAAATATACACCTTACTAAACCCGGATTCTACCTGGTAGGAAGGATTGCCGTAAAAGATGAGTCCGTACAATAGAAAGACCAGGCATAAGGTCAGGTAGGTACGGCTTTTTTTATGGCGCATGATCAGCTTCCATTCCAGGTTTGCCACCTCTCCAGCCAAACCAAATCTGGAAAGAAACCCCAGGTCCCGGTCGGCAAACTGCAGGTGATCACCGGTACTAAGTTCGTCCAGATAAGCGTTTTGGCGGTAGAAAGCGAAACACAAGAAGTAACTCAATATGCCAACGGTAAGCAACAGGAAAACCGGCACCGGACTTTCCAACGCAAAGGTGAAAACAGGTTCGAAAAATGCACCCAGGTCAAAAAAAGAAAAATAACTGGAGACAATACTCAGGAACAACACTGCGGACACGAAAAGCAGGCCCGTCTGGCTGTCTTCAAAGCGCTGTTTGAACCAGAGAATAAACCAATGAATGGACCAACTGGTGAGGACCACCGCCAGCAGCCAGGTTGCCGCAGGCACGGCTCCGTACAATGGAAGAATTTCCAATACCGCGAATGGACCGAACACCAGCAAGGCAATGCAGTTGAGTGGGGAAACGAAACTGCTTCCTAGCAGAAAATGGATAATTCGCGATTTTGAAAGGGGCAAGTGTAGAAAATTCCCCAAACTGATCACAGGCATTCGCTGGATAAAATACCGATAAATAAGCTCCAGCAAATAAAAATACAGCAGAGAGCTGTTGATGACCAATACAGCATCGGAAACCCCCATTACCTCTTTCACCAAGGTGTTCAGTACCAGGCCGATCAAAAACAAATACGCAAGCAAAAACGAGCCAATAACGATGGCAACAATTCCAAAGGCCATGCTTCTTGCAAATGAGCTGCTTCGTATCCGTTTTAGTAGTTGCAGTCGTATAAGGGTAATCAGCATAAGGGGCTCGGGTTTATTGGCAGCCCTGTCGACTTCGACAGGTTTGATTGTCTAAAATAGAAAAAAAATACCAAGAGCCGCTAAAAATTTCCCGATTACTGGTAAATAGTGGATCTTTGAAAAGAAATAAATCACCATGGATGCAGCGCTATACATACGGCCCATGGGGCTGGAGGACCTGGACCGGGCGATGGCCCTCAAAAATGCGGAGGGCTGGAACCAGACAAGGAAAGATTGGCAGTTCTTTCTTGATCAGAACCCAGCGTTATGCCAGGTGGCCGTCGTCAACGGAAAAACCGTGGGCACCGTCACGGCAATAGCCTATCAAAACCGGCTGGCTTGGATTGGGATGATGTTGGTGGATCGGGAACACCGGCGAAAGGGAATTAGTAGAAAACTGATGCACGAACTGCTGAATCGCCTTTCAGGCATGGAGACCATCAAGCTGGATGCCACCCCAGAAGGTCAGTTGGTGTACGAAAGCATGGGCTTTATCAAGGAATATACCCTTTGGAGATACGTGCGGAATCCCGGGGTCTCGGAGCAATCCGGTGAAATACCAGCGGATGTTTTTCCGCTGTCTCGGGACGAACTGCCCCTTTTGACGAACTTAGACGCAGCAGTATTCGGGGCAAAAAGGGAGCACTTACTGCGCTACCTGCTCGATGAATTTCCCGGGGGGGCATGGATGCGAAAACAAGATCGGCGAATCAATGGAATGGTGATTTGCCGGCACGGAAGTAGGTACATTCAGCTGGGCCCGCTCGTCGCAGAAACCGATGCAGACGCCAAATGCCTGGTTAGGACCGCTCTTCGGCGATTTTCCGATAGGCCACTGGTTTTGGATGTGGCGGCCGACAAAAATGAATTTAGGCGTTGGCTCGAGGCACAGGGGTTTGAACAACGACGACCACTGATACGGATGTATTACCGAAGGAATACGCATGCTGGGGTGCCCGACAAGTATTACCTGATTGCCGGGCCCGAATTGGGCTAGCACTTCAGCTGGGTACGGGTAGCAGCGAAAGGAGCGGATGCAACCGGCTCAATTTACTGGATTTATTTTGAATAGGTTAGCAAAAAGTACTGGCTAAAAACCCGCTCAGACGGGATGTAAGTTGGATTAATTTTATAACTTGCGGTAATGGAAAATTTTGTTGTTTCTGCCAGAAAATACAGACCTTCAGACTTCAAAAGTGTGGTGGGGCAAAGCCATATTACGACAACGCTGAAAAACGCCATAAAAAACGAACATTTGGCGCAGGCATTTCTTTTTTGCGGTCCCAGAGGCGTAGGTAAAACCACCTGTGCGAGGATTCTGGCCAAAACCATTAACTGCGAAGACCGGCTGGAAAACGGAGAAGCCTGCAATGCGTGCAGTTCGTGCGAGGCATTTAATTCGAATAGTTCCTTCAATGTGCACGAGTTGGATGCGGCTTCAAACAACACAGTGGACGACATGCGCAACCTGGTAGAGCAGGTGCGGTACGTGCCCCAGAGAGGCAAATACAAAATCTACATCATCGATGAGGTTCACATGCTGACCACGCAGGCGTTCAATGCATTTCTGAAAACCCTGGAGGAGCCGCCAAAGCATGCCATCTTTATTCTGGCAACAACGGAAAAGCACAAAATTATTCCGACCATCCTTTCGCGCTGTCAGATATTTGATTTCAACCGGATTCAGATTCAGGATATCAGCCAACACCTGGCGTACATTTCAAAAGAAGAGGACATTGATTACGAAGAAGAGGCATTGCGTCTAATTGCGACCAAAGCGGACGGTGCCCTTCGAGACGCCCTTTCCATTTTTGACCTGATCGTTACCTTTTCCGCAGGGAAAAAGGTTACCTATCAGGAAACCATCAATAACCTGCACGTACTCGATTACGACTATTACTTCAAAGTAACGGATGCCTTGTTGGAAGAAAGTATATCCAAATCCTTGCTGATTTTTGATGAAATTCTAAAAAAGGGATTTGACGGGCATAACTTTTTGGTGGGGTTGAGCGAGCATTTTCGGGAGCTGATGGTCTGCAAGGATCCGGATACGGCCCAGTTGCTTCTAGTGTCGGAATCGGCCAAAAACCGGTACAAGGATCAGTCAAGACAGGCCTCGTTATCGTTTCTCTTGTCGGCGCTTACCATTTGCAATCAGGCGGATATGTCTTATAAGACCAGCAAAAACCAACGCTTGCATGTGGAACTGGTTTTGATGAAACTCGCAAAACTGCCGCACGCCATCAATTTGGCCAGTCTGGCGGAGGATTCGTCAAAAAAAAAAGCGTAACGGCTGAAAGCCTCACTGCAACCAATCCAGCGCCCGCGCCATCCAATCAGGAATCCCGTTTTTCCGAACTAAAGAAATCCATTGCCATTCCTTCCAGCCTGGGAGAAGTAAAGCGGCAGATGAAAGATCGCCCGGTACTGCAGGTTTTGGACGAAACAACACCCGAACCGACCCCTTCCGAAGAAAAACCGGCAAACTCCAATCGCTCGATAAGCGAAGCGGAGGTGAAAGGTGTGTTGGAAGAAGTGAAGCAAGCATTTAAGGAAGGGCATAAAAACATGGAGATGGCGCTTCTGCAGCAGCCCTTTGAAGTCCGGCTACAGCAAATTGTGTTTCTCATTCACGGAGGCCTGCAGGAGGATCTTTTCCCCAAACTCAAACCGGAATTGACGGGCATATTTCGAAAAAAACTACAACATCCCGAGGTGGAAGTGAACTTTGAAGTCAAAGCAGACGACCTGGACCCGGTAAAAAGTCTCTATACCTCTAGTGAGAAACTCGGGTATTTGCTGAAGAAATCGCCGGCGCTTAAGGAATTTAAAAACCGGTTTGGGCTAGAAACTGACTTTTAAAAATCGACCCCGATCCCAAAATTGATCAGGTTTTGGAGCTGCACGGCTCTGGAAGATGTACCGTCGTCCTGTTCGATAAAGACACTTTCGTCGTAGATAACGATGGTCTCAATGCGGGTGGTAATGTATTTGTTAACTTTTAGACTTACGACAGAGTTGAAATTTACTACGGTATTCCCCAGCTTTTCGTAATTTGAAAAAAGGTTTAAATCGGTTCTCCACCGCACATTTTCCATCACCTGAATATCTGCCGTGGAGCCGAGGGAGACCCCGGCTTCTGCCCGTACGCTTTCTCCGGGCAATACCCCAAATGCGCCCGCCCGGCTTAGAGAATCATCCAGTACGATGGTAAAACGACCGGTAAAGGGGGAAAGAATTACCGAAAATTTTCCTTTTTTTTCCAGGGAAGTCTGGTAGTTCAATCCTGTAGAAGACTGCACATAGCCTGGACTCAGGAAATCAGAAATCCGATTCCGGCTGTCTTGTTCGGCCCCCGAGGGCCGGAAATACCGGTGTCCCGCCAAAAGTTGCGTTCGTGCATCAATCTGCGTGGAGAGGTATATCTTATCGCTCAACTGACGCCCGTATTTGCTGGTGAAGATAAAATTATCGTTGGTCTTCCGCGTAGGGAAAGCCCTTCCGGCCTGTCGATTAATCCCATAGTTTACAGACAGGTTGGTGTCCCAAATGATGTTTTCTTTCTTATAGCTGGCAAAAAGTTGCAAGCCGGTGGTAAAGGCAAAGGAACTTGCGCCCCCTGCTGACCAATTGCTCAAGCTCACTTGTTGCATGCTGAGGTTGTAATTGCCTCCTTTTTCCCAATAGACGGGTGGAGCTTCCGTCGTGAAGATGAGGGAGTCGCCGCGCATCACCAGTGTATCCCCGCCGATAATCACGGTATCGGCCTTGGATAGGTCCTGACTGTAGCCGGTACGGGCAGCACTAAGTAAAAACAGAATCAATAAAATCCGGTAAGGCATGGCATTTTTAGGTAAAGGGCAAATATACGGTCATTTGCGTTGATTTATTTTCTGATTTCGAGTTTTTGTCCCACGGATAGGATATTGTCACTTCCGATCTGATTCCAGGATTTTAAATCGGCTACGGTCACGCCGTATTTTCTCGAAATGGCATATAGCGTATCTCCCGGCTGCACCAGATGGACCACTACGCTGGCCGGGGCGGATGGCTCAGGGTCTGGAGACGGTCGGGTAGTTTTCGGTGGGGTTTCTACGCTGGGTGTCGATTTCAGGGGTACGGCCGCTTGTTTGGCCGCAGCGGGTCGTTGAGGAGCTGGGGTCAACGTTACCCGGCGGATGGGTTCATTCTTTTTATAGTACTTTTGAAGCCGCAAGACCATGCCAGGAAGCAACTGTTCGTCCCGGTATAGCCGGTTTTTGGCCATGAGGGAGTGCAGGCGGATGCCGTACAGCTGGGAGATTTCCCAGAGCGTTTCACCCGGCTGCGCAATGTGTTCTTCCGGTTCCCCTTTGCTTTTCTTTCGTCGGGTATAATAATAACGGCCCGCCTGTACCGGGTCGGAGGGTTTTAGATCGTTTGACCGCCTCAGTTTTCGTTCACTGATCCCAGCCTGAGCTGCCAGGCGGCTTTGGTCGCTGCTATTAGCTAAAATACCGTGGATGCCGTTGATTTTTATTTCCCGGGGTTGGCGCGCATTGGAGAGGTTTCCACTGATCCGGGGAAATCCCCCGGCATTTTGTCGAGAGGGAGCCAGCCCTTCGTTTGTAGCCTGTGGGGTCTCGCTGACAAGGATCGGGCGATTGGGCACAATTCCGTTGAGAAGGTAGGTCACCACATAGGTGCGGTCGCCGGGAATTCTCCCCTTGCTTGCCCATGTATTGTACTCCCTGAGGTGATTTTCGCTGACTCCCAGGGATTTTGCCAGGGTTTTTAGATCGGTGGGTCCCTTTACCGGGTACTCGTGTAGGTAGTCTCCATTGCTGACGACCTGGCCCAACTGGGGCTCAAAGGCGATTTTATGGGCAAGAAATTTTTTCAGGTACCAGTACGTTTTTCGGTCCAGGTCCATGGTTCGTTCTCCTTTATGCCTGCCCTTGTAGTAGTTATTTGCTCCCCCCAGGCCCATTTGGTAGGAAACGAGGGTGATGGCCCAGTTGTCGAGGTATCGTTGGTGTTTTTTCAGGTAGCTGGCTGCACCTCTGGTCGCGGATACAATGTTTTTGCGTTCATCCACTTCCTGGTCTACACGTAGCAGTACTTCTTCGGCGGTGGCTTGTTTGAATTGCCAAAAGCCGACGGCATTGGAGGTAGAAACGGCATCCGAGATAAGGCTGCTTTCCTGAATGACGAGAAATTTAAAGTCTTCCGGAACCCCTTCCTCCCGCAAGACCCGTTCAACGACGGGCAGGTAGAGATTTACCCGGTCCAGTTTCGTTTGAAAATGGGAAGGACTCCGGTATTGCGCATTGACCTCGTCCTGAATTTCTCGCTGTAAGCCTGGATCGAGGTGAAGTGTCATGTCTGCAAATCGGATCGTCCGCGGCACCTGCGGTACCTGGCCCATGACGGCATTCAAGGAGCACAGGGCGAAAAATAAACCAACCAAAAATTTTTTCATGATAATAAAATCAGCGCTTTCTAGCAAGGGTAATGCCGTCCCGGATGGGCAAAACCACGTTTTCTACCCGGGGGTCTTCCTGCACTTTTTTGTTGAATGCCATAATTGCGGCGGTATCTTTGTCGAGTTTTTTCCGGTTTTCGGCGAGCACTTTGCCCGACCAGAGAATATTATCGGCAACGATCAGGCCTCCGGGACGTAGTCTTTCAACGATCAAGTCGTAATAGTGTGTATAGTTTTGTTTGTCTGCGTCAATAAAAACAAAATCAAAACTATCCGTGGAATCGGCTAGCAAATCGAGCGCGTGTCCCAGCCGGTAATCGATTTTCTTTTCCAGTCCCGATAGCTTAAAAAAACCCCGGACCATCTCTTCGAGTTCCTCGTTTTTATCCAGGGTCTGAATCGTTCCCCCTTCTGAAAGGCCCCGGGCCATACAGATGGTGGCGTAGCCCGTAAAGGTACCGATTTCCAATACCTTCTTTGCACCGGTCATTTTGACAAGCATCTCCAGAAACTTGCCCTGCAGTGGTCCCGAAAGCATGCGTGGCTTCAGTACTTTCAGGTGTGTTTCCCGGGAAATACGTGCCAGTAATTCGTCTTCCGGACTGCTGTGTTCCACACAGTAGCTCCATAATTCTTCAGGTATCATTGTGGTTTCGGTAAATACGTAAGAAAACTAAATTGCGCTTCATCATACACCTCATTCGCTAATTCTTGTAGTTGCTCTGCCGTGCAGGAGCGGATCTTTTTGAAAATAGCCTCCAATGATTCAATGTAGCCCTTATCCAACAGGCTTTTGCCATACACCAGCATGAGTCCGGAATAATTTTCTTCGGCCATAGCCATTTGCCCGATGGTTTGTTCCTTACCCATGTGAAGCTGCAAGGTACCCAGTTTCTTTTCCCTGATCTTGCGGATTTCTCTCAGGACGATCCTCCGCGCTTTGGGTCCGGCTTTTTCCTCTGTCCCGTAGAAAATCCCGATAAATCCGGTGTCGGTGAACGGCTGATAAACCGATTCGATGCTGTACGCCAATCCGTGTTTCTCTCGCAGGGCCATGTTTAGCCGGGAATTCATGCTGGGGCCGCCCAGGATGTTATCGAGCAGGTATAGCGTAAACCGCCGTTCGTCGTTGAGCGCCAGGGCGGGCTTTCCCAATGCGCAGTGCGCCTGCGTGATTTCTTTGTACTGAATCGTGGTTCGCGGGGAGTAGCCGTTCACCGCCTGCCTTACGGTAGTTCTGCTTGTCGCAGGAACCGCACCAAGCAAAGGCACCAGCGTGCGGAGCGCTTTTTTAAAACTGATATTGCCCACCACCGAGCAAACGATACGCGAGGTGTCCAGGTGTTGGTCCACAAAGTCGAGGAAATCTTGCTGGCTGAATCGGCTTACGGTGGATTCCGTTCCCAGAATATTGTAGCCCAGGGAATGGCCAGGAAATAACAAATCGTCGAATTCATCCTGTATGGCGTCGTCTGGAGAGTCCCGGTACATCGCCATTTCTTCCAGAATTACCTGCCGTTCTTTCTCGATCTGCCTCGGGGGGAAAGTACTATTAAAGGTGATGTCGCACAGCAACTCTGCCGCTTTGCTCCAGTGCTGCTGCAATACGCTGGCATAAAAACAAATTTTTTCTTTGGTCGTGTAGGCGTTTAGTTCCCCTCCGACGGAGTCCAGGCGATTGATGATGTGAAATGCTTTTCGTTTTTCGGTGCCTTTGAAGGCCATGTGCTCCCAAAAATGCGCCAGCCCTTCCTGATCTTCTCGTTCGTCCCTGCTTCCAATATCCAGGACGAACCCGCAGTGCACCAATCGGGTACTAGTGACTTCCTGATGTACAATTCTGATTCCGTTTGCTAATTCCTTAATCTGGTATACCATGCGACGTTTTCCTAAGTACAAAAATAACAGCAAATATTGGGAAAGAAATCAGAAAACAAAAAAATGCCCCCGGATGGGCATGGAAACGAAGGGGCCGGGTAAAATCAACCGATACCCATAAATACAAGGCAAACCCGGGGCGATGGAAAAATCCGTACAGTAGGGTTGGGTGAGGCGCAACGAATTGGTCCAACATGCGCCCCCACTTAACGCTGAATTACTTTTAGGCGCTGTACCTTATCGGCATAGTGAATTTCAAGGATCAATAGGCCTTTGGGAAGCAATTGGATCCATTGACTCAATTCGATCGGCGAACCGTTCCATTCGGAGGCCAGCTGCACCGATGTTTCCTGTTCGATGATTTTTATCCGAATGAATTGATCAGAAGGAAGATCGGTACCGGTAAAGATGAGGTATAAAGAGCCGTTGTTCGCGGGATTGGGGTAGGCCGTCCAATCGCTGGTTTGGCCCTCCACTGTTGGAATGGCCACGGACAGCGTGGGGCTGTGCTCAAAGCTGCCGTCCCTATTGAACTGGCAAATCCGGTAATAGGCCCAGGTCCCGGTGCCCGGCTGCAACTTGTCGGTAAACTGGTACTGCGTCGTTTGATCCGTGTTTCCCTGAGCAGGGATTTTTCCCAGCGTGGTGAAGCGCGAAATATCCTGAATGGCACGTTGGACCTCGTAATGGCTGGACTCCCTTTCTTTCAACGTGGACCATTTTATGGTGACTATGGAGGGATCGGCATGTGCCCTTGCTTTCACCTCTCCCCAGGTAATCGGCAGCGCTCCGAAATAGTTTACCTCAAATTCCCAATGGCTGCTGCACCCAAATTCGTCGGTTACCGTAAGGTAATAGTCGCCGCCGATGAGCTCACTGATTGATTGCTGGCTGCTCGTGAAGCCTCCCGGCCCGGTCCAGGAATAACTGTAATCGCCGGTGCTTACCATGGTCACCGCAATGGCTCCATCTGGATTTTCGTCGTCGGTATGGTCGGTGATCGCGGCATTCAGGTTCGTGGTTACCGGAATGTCTATCACACTACTAAAGCTGTTTTGGGTGCCGTTGGCATCGGTGACGGTCAACTCCGCCGTTCCCGAAGCCAGGAATTGAACCAGTGGATTGGCAACCGTGTCACTGCTGATCGTTGCATTGGTGAATGTCCAGTCGTATTGATAGGCTTCTCTCCCGCCATTCGTGGTGCTGGTGAAGGTTACCTCGCTCCTTTCGTCTACCAGGCAAGAAGCGCTGTAGTCAAATTGTACGGCCAAAGGCGCGTCTACCACGATAGTTGCTGTGGTTTGGCATTGGGCCGTTGGGTAATCGTTACACCCATAGGCTCCTGACAAGTCGGCCGATGCGCTCGTTGTCCAGGCCAACAGGGGGTTTTGGAGGATCACTACCTCTCCACAGGTCCAGGTGAGCGGAAACTCAGCCAGCGTTAACGTATCGGCAACGGTCTTTGCCGAGGGAATGGTGCCAAAATAGTAGTTTAAAAATAGGGTGGAATCACCCACCAGCAGATCGGCAAACAGGCGTCCGTTATTGGCAGTGCTTGCGGCGCTCGTAGTATAGGTGAACGATATATACGTGGTTTGCTCGGTTCCAGGGCTGCAGGTGAGCAGGGAACTGGTAACCGGAGTGCCCGTGGAATCACTCAAATAGACCGATTCGATGGTGTAGTTATTTGAACTGCAACTTTTATCGCAGGTACGTATGTCCAAAAGATTGCTCTGATTTTGGGAAAATCCATGGATCGATCCTCCCAGAATCACGATTATCAAAAGCAATATTTTCCGGACAAGGAACATTTTGTTTAGTATAAAATTTTATTTTATTTCAAAATATCAGTTTATTCGCTTATATAAGGTAAAAATACAATATATCGTTCTATTTTCCTAACCATCCGGATCGGAAGCAGGTGGTCGATGTTGACGGGTTTTTTCGGAGAAATTGCGTTTCTGTCAGGAGGTAAAAAAAAAGTTAAATTTTTTTTACCGTTGATTTCTGGCGTGAAATACAGTTTCTGTAAATCGATTTACATTATTTATTTTTTGTAATGGAAAGGCGTTTATTGACTTGATTTTCAATCTATTTTACCATTTGGTATTTCTGTTTTTATGCCCGACATTCGTAGAGAAGAGGGCTCGTACCAGCGAAAACGGCTCTTTTTTTGATCAAATTTTTAATTCAATACTGTCATGAAAAATCAAACAAAATTAGTGTTGGCCAATCTGTTTGCATTGGTATCGGTAGCGGTAATCGTATCGGTATGTACGCTGTTAAATATAGATTGGAGCCTGGGTTCCGGAGCATTGCTTCCGCAACTAGCGTTGGTGTTGGTCCCGCAGTCGGGGTTTGTTTTTTTTCTTTGGAAAACGCATCATTCGACCAGCCATCAAGCAGTAGCTTGAAGGAAATGAACCAATAATTGGTGGAAATACCGCCCAGATTCCTTCTCCTATGTCGGAAATCTGGGCGGCATTTTTTTGCCAATAAGGCAGGATTGAAAATCTGGCATAGGTGGCCGATTCATCAAAAACGCTGTACCCCTGCCAGAAGTTTTGATCGTTTTTCGCAGCCTCTTCGGCGATTGACCTTATCCGGGTCCTGACCGGTCTGCTTACCGGTGTAGCCGCTAGAAGCAGAAGGAGGGGGGCCGGGTTTTACGGGTAATGGAGGGTCAGAAGCCCTCGTTAGTTTCGGCCCGTTTTCTGGAAGCCTGGTTGGGTCGGCTTTTATTGGATCGGAATCCGCAGCAAAACGCCGAATTCATTGGGGAAGTGTACGCTGACCCGGGC
This sequence comes from Cyclobacterium xiamenense, assembly GCF_900109255.1. NCBI lineage: Bacteria > Pseudomonadati > Bacteroidota > Cytophagia > Cytophagales > Cyclobacteriaceae > Cyclobacterium > Cyclobacterium xiamenense. The sequence goes on from NZ_FNZH01000003.1 coordinate 883,630, forward strand.
ATGGATCGCACCCTGTTCGTCATAAAAGACGGCTTTTTGTTCCAGCGGAACGATTGCTTCGTGCCAGACATTCGGATGGATATACAGCCCCATTCCTGCGGCCACCCTGAAGGCTACGAAATCTTCCGGACGCACCTCGTCTCCAGGCAGCGCCAACGCGGTGATAAAGGGCTTTCCGTCCAGGGGGAAAAACAGTTGCCCCCCATCCGGATGATAGTTGGCGTGCCAAAGCAATACTTCTTTTGGCTGCTCCCGGGATAAAGGGTCCGCTTCTTCCGGCGGCTTGCTCCAGCCAAAGAGGTATTCGGAACCGACGGCATGGTTTCTTCCTTTAAAAAAATCTCCCTCCCAAAAAAACTCAAAGTCGCCCGATACGGTACCGGCTTCGTCTCCGGTGCCTTCGTCTACGTTTCTCCATCCGGAGGCCGGCCACCGGACAATTTCGATGGGGTAGTTGCGGTACGCATCTTTGCTAACCAGTTTACCAAATCCCTTTAGGGATTCTTCGGTGGCCTCTACAAGGGGGACATCCACCTGTCCGGTACCGGGAGGGATTTGGGGGTTTTGATAGTCTATTTTCATGGGACAAAGAAATTTGTTTGGTAAAGTACCGTCTAGAACGCTAAAAATAGAAAAATTGCTTGTAAATAGGGTAAACACCTGATGGATTTATTCCGCATTCGACTTCGGGTGGCACCTGTCCAACACTTTTACCGGGCATTCCTGCTGCAGGGTACGGCTTGCCTGTACCTACAGCGGCGAATGAGGCGGTAGCAATGGATTGAATGTTAACGTTTTGATTATTTTCTGGTAACCTGTTAGGAAGTTCCATTTGCTACCTTTCGCGGGTATATCGATCAATGATTTATTTGGCTCAAGCATGAACGTTATTCCCTGGGGCAAGTGCCGGCAATCCCTCCCACGCGTTTTTTTTACTGGCTACGTTTTTTTGTTAGTACTCCTCCCGGTAGTTTTGCTTGGACAGGAAAAGGGCTACTGGGAATTGTGGATCAATCGCCAACACACAGACATCCTGGATGTATTTTTCAAGAGCTTTACAAACCTGGGAGACGGTTTGGTGGCGGTGTTTCTAATCGGCGGCTTTTTATGGATTCGGTATGCCGATGCCCTTTTTCTGACAATTGGTTTTCTGCTTCATGCCTTTTTGGTTCATTTCTTTAAAAAGGTCTGCTTTCCGGGAACGCTGCGACCGGTTGCCTACTTCGAAGGTGAGCCCTTGCACCGCATCGAGGGGATGCGCAATGCCCTCTACCATACCTTCCCCTCCGGACATACGGCCAGTATTTTTTTATTTGTTACCAGTTGGCTGTTGATTCGACCCGCCGGAAAGCAGTGGCAGATCTTTTGGTTGGCCGTGGCGGTACTCGTGGGCTTTAGTCGCGTGTATTTGCTACAGCATTTTATATGGGATGTGTATGCAGGCTCACTACTTGGTATTTTCTCCGCGTATGCCGGATATTTGTTCCTACATTCCTTTCCTCAGCGATCTTGGTGGGAGGGACGATTGGAGCTACGGATAGGCCGTCTACGGATTCCCGGAGAGATCAAGCTCCGAAAGTCAAACGCGTCAAAACCTTAAGGCCGGATTTCCAAAACCACCGTAACGGGCGGTTCAAACAGATCTTTCTGTGCATGCACCACGCGGTAGGGGATATTTAGCCGTTCAAACTCCGGGAGGTATTTTTCTCGGGTGAGTACAAAACCCGACTGCGGAACACTGCTCTGGTCTTCGATGTTCTTCACTTCTTTTTGCAGGTAAAAAGAAAAGGCCGGATTGTATATCTGATAATAATACAGCTCGGCTTGGCGCAGGGTTTGTAAAGGAGCATTCAGTACCGGATTGAAACGATCCAGTGCCGGGGCGGAAACATAGAAAAAGGTAACCGCAACCAGGTAGAAGGAAATACCTACCGTTGCGATGATTTCCTCGTTTTTTCTACGAAACAGCAGGGCAGCGGCAAGTAGACCCGTGCAGATAATTCCGAGTACAAGCAGCGGGAATGCGGCGTCTGTAAAATGACGCAGTTCATCGATGGAACGGAACAGGATGTAAGGAAGGAGGGTAAGCAGGGACAGGGTAAGCAACGATACGAAGCCGAAAACCCGAACCGGAGTTTCGTTTTTGGTTCGTATAAACCGATTGATCAAGAATCCCACCAAAATGGCTATAAATGGGTAAGCCGGTACGGTGTAGTTCGGAAGTTTGGTAGCGGAAACGGAAAAGAAAAGCACGATGACAACCGCCGCACACGCCGAAAAAAGGAGCAGGTCATTTGCTGGTTTGAGCAGCGAACGGAGTTTTCGAAGACGAAAAACCAAAAGTGGGGAAAAGGGCAGCATTCCCACGAATACGTAGCCCCAGGTCAGCCAGGGACCACCACCATGCCCTTCCATGGGGGCCGAAAATCGGCTCAAATTGTGCGTTAGAAAGAACTCCGAAAGCCATTGACCCTCGGATTGAATGCCGACGAGTACGTACCAGGGCAGTACGACGCAAAAGAAAAGCAGCACCCCGGGAACATACAGCAAGGCTGCGATCTGCCGCAGGGGGTTTTTTTGACCAATAAGGAGATACAGGCCCATGATTCCTGCAACCAGAACAATGGCCACCGGTCCTTTGCTCAGGACCGCCAGTCCCAAAGACAGGTAGGCCGCAAGGATTAACTTAGGTGACTTCTCGCTTTTTTTGATAGAGGTATAAAAGCAGGCCAAAGAACAGGTCAGAAAGAAAATTAAAAAAGCGTCCGGGACGGCCATGTGAAACTGTATGGCCCAATGGGGACTGCAGCACACTACAAAAGCAACCCAAAAAGCCAGGCGCTTGTTGGTATGGTATCGGGTAAACCCATAGACCACCCAGATCAAACAAAAGCCAAGCAGTGCTGGAAAGAATCGGGCAGCAAAGGGATTGAAACCAAACCAGGAGTAAGCGAGGGCAAATGCGTAATAATGCAAGGGTGGTTTAGCAAATCTGGGTTCCCGGTTAAAGGTGGGTAAGACCCATTCGTCCTGTTGCATCATCTCGATTGCTGCCGTGGCGTTTTTCGCTTCATCCAGCGCATAGATACTGAAACCGCCGATGTTGGCAAAATGAATTAGAAATGAGCCAAACACCAGCCACCACAGCCATTTGGATTCGTTTACTTTCATGGTACGTTCGTTAAACGAATATAGCTAAAAAGGAAAATCAGAATCAGCTGGCTCGCGTTAAAAAATCATTAAGGTTGGCTGTACCAGTTCCGTTCCGCTTAATCGACACGAAGCGATTCCTCCAGGATAGTGCCGCCCTGCTGGTTTGCATTGCCAAGGTTCTGATAGATTTTCACTTTTGGCACAATTGGCACATTTTTTTCTATACATAGCCTATCGAATGAATACAACCAAAAAAAGAATTGTCATGATGAAACGATTAAATTATCTAGTAATACTTGGACTTTCCACGTTTGCCTATGCCTGCGGGTCTGGAAATAATAGTTCGGAAGAAGCGACAAGTGTGGATCAGGAAATGGTCACCGACGAGCCGGCAGCTCCGGAAATGGAAACCAAATCAGCGGTTGCGGTTTTGTCCGGGGCCAGTGGAAGCAATGTCACCGGCACAGCGACGTTTACTACGTTGGAAAGCGGAAAGGTTCGCCTAGTGATGGATGTGGCAAATCTGAGTGCCGGAGAGCATGCCTTGCACCTGCATGAAAACGGGGATTGCAGCGCAGCTGATGCAACCTCTGCAGGTGGACATTGGAACCCAACCGATGATCCGCACGGGGAACGAGGCGAAAGCGAACACCATAGCGGAGACATCGATAATATGGTCGTTGGAGAAGACGGGGTCGGTACCCTTGAGATGGAAGTAGAAGGATGGACCATCGGTGATGGTTCCCGTTCGGACATCGTCAATAAAGCCGTGATCATCCATGCGGATGCGGACGACTTCACCTCTCAGCCATCCGGCGCAGCCGGAGCGAGGGTTGCGTGCGGCGTTATCCAGGCAGGTAGCTAAGCAATACGGCTGTTTGCCCAGCTATGGTTGGGCTAAACTACAACCAGCGGTCGCAAGGCCGCTTGGATCCCGGTGGAATGCCCACCGGGATTTTTTTATTCCATTAAACCGGGTATCGTTCCCCTAGCCGATCGCTTCCTAGTGTCCCACCGTTTGGGATTAATTGGACGTTTTGCTGGTCTGTTTCGGAACAAAAACGGATTCACCGGGCAGGCAAACAAAAAAAGGTTGGGAAAAAATCCCCAACCTTCCAGCCTACGATCCGCCTTTTGTCAGCGATCGCCGATTAAATCCGTGTCCTTACTTTTTTTCCACGTTGCTTTGCAGGGCATAGGGTGCCAGCTGTTCCATGTGGTCGTTGTCCATTGATTGTTCAAAGTACGCAGTAGCCGAATGATCGTCGATGAATACGTGGTCTGCCCCTACGCATTCGATGAGGTTCCATTTATCCAGCACGTCCCGGATTGGTCCCTTGGTTCCGGTTATGCACACGTCAATGCCCCCGGCCCGCCAATCCATGATCCAATCGTGTAACGCATGTGCGCCGGTGCTGTCCATGCTGGTGACACTTTCCATATTGAAAATGATCATTTTCGTTGGCTGTTTTCGGTCCAGCAGCCATTGATTCATTTTATCCCGGATGTATTCCACATTGGCAAAGTAAATGGGGCCGTCGATTCGGACAATGAGCAAGTTTTCGTTGACTTCAAGATTGGAAAACCTCCGGATATTCCGGTAGATTTTTGTGCCGGGTACCCGGCCCAATCGAGCCATGTGGGGTCTGGAGGCCCGGTAAATCACCACCAGTAGGGAAAGTACCATGCCTGCGATGATGCCGGTCTCGATTCCCAGGGTAAGGGTGATCAAAAAGGTGGCGATCAGCATGGAGAAATCCGTTTTGTCTTTTTTCCAAAGGTTTACGGGCTCTTTGAAATCGATCAACCCGGCCACGGCTACCAATACCACCGCGGCCAAAATGGCACTCGGCAGGTAATAAAACAGGCCGGTAAAGAATAAGAGCGTCAACAGTATCAAGGCCGCACTAATGATGGAGGCCATGGTGGTTTTCGCACCTGCCTGATTGTTTACGGCTGTCCGCGAGAACCCTCCTGTCACCGGGTAGCCTCTGAAAAATGCTGCACCAAAATTGGCAATCCCCAGGGCCATCAGCTCCTGATTGGCATCCAACCGGTAGTTTTTATGCTTGGCCTGAATGGTTTTGGCTACGGCAAAGCTCTCCGCAAAGCCAACCAACGAAATGGTCAACGCGATGGGCAATAGGGTGGACCAGCCGCTGATATCAAAGGAGGGTAGGGAGAATCCGGGCAAACCACTCGGGACATCTCCGACAATTTTCACCCCGCGTTCCGTCAGGCCAAAGCCCCAGACCAGGACGATCCCCACCACCACGGCCAGCAGGGGGGCAGGAAGGGAAGGGTGAATTTTTTTACCAAATTTGATGATGACAATCCCCAACAGCCCAATACCGAAGGTGAGCCAGTGGAGGTCTCCGATGTTTTGGTAGATCGCCACGATCATCTCTTGGATGTGTTCGCTGTTGGGAAGATTGATCTTAAATAAGTGCTTGATTTGGCTTAATCCGATGATGATGGCTGCCGCAGAGGTAAAACCGTTGATCACCGGGTGGGAGAGAAAGTTTACCACAAAGCCCAGGCGCAAGGCCCCCATCGAAAACTGGACCAATCCTACCAAAAAAGCGAGGGTAAGGGCGTACAACAGGTACTCTTCCGGGGAAGCGGGTCCCAGACTGCTGATACCCGCTGCGGTCAATAGGGAAACCATGGCAACCGGCCCCACTGCCAGCTGTCGGGAACTTCCGAAGATGGCATATAAAATTAGCGGGATGGTTACCGCATACAGTCCGTGGATGGGTTCCAGCCCGGCCAGCATGGCATAGGCCATTCCCTGGGGAATCAGCATGATCCCGACGGTGATTCCGGCAGACAAATCCCCTTTCAAATACGTTTTATCGTAATGGGGAAGCCATTGTAGAAAGGGTAAATATTTTTTTATGTCCATTGGTGTCTAAATTTGTGCGTTACAGTAATTTTGTGGCCGCAATCGGGCCTGTAAATCCTACGAACTACAAATTTGACCGCTTTCCCTGGTAAAAAAAGTGATTTTTATCACAGGGGAGCGCAGTAGTTAGCCCATCGTCAGGTGAATGTCTTTTTTTAGGTAGCTGCTAAGTGTATCCGAAAAGCGCTGGGCTTCCCATAGTTCCAGGGCGATGTTTTCTTCCGCAAATACCTGGATTTCCAGTTTTGACCGGTTCGGAAGGCAATAGAGCGTTTGCACCCATTGGTTTTTGGTTTTATCCAAGCCAATGGCTATGCGCAAAATGCCCGCCAGCAACCGCACCTGCTTTTGTTGCGGAGCCGTAAGGCGTTTAAACTTTTTGTGCCGCTTTTTGGGTCCTTTTTTTCGATGGTAGCGTGCCAAATGCCCCAGAAGCAAAACCTCTTCGTTGGTAAATCCGCGCAGCTGACTGTGGTTGATGATGTACCGCGAGTGCTTGTGGTAATCCTGAAATTTAACGTAAAGGCCGACATCGTAGATCAAGGCGGCGTGATACAGCAGGCTTCGTTCCTGCTCCCCGGCTCCATGGAGCGATTTGAGTTGATCAAACAGCTGCAGGGCCAATCCGGAGACGTGTTTTTTGGCGTCCAACTCGGTCTCGTAGCGATTGGCCAGCCAAATGCAGCTTTTCTCCCGAAGGTTTTTGCCCTGGGTTTCCTTACCAATTTGAAGTTTGTTTTTTTCGATGTAGTGCAGGATCATGCCTTCCCGCAGCGAAGCGTCGGAGATCGTCATTCGGTCGGCTTCCACCAATTGCAACAGTTCTACAAGTAACAAGGCTCCAAGGTGGATGGCATCGGATCGGTTGGGACTGATGCCCGGTATCTCGCCGCGGGCTTCGGGGCTGGCGCCAATCAATTTGTCACGGAGTCTGACAAGTTCTTCCAGGCGGATCTCTTCCGCATTTACGCGTTCCGGGTCGGGGTTTTCCGTTTTTTCCAGGCAGGACTCTGCCAGAGAGCGGATGGTTCCGGAGGTACCAATCACGCGGTTGAACCCGGTTTCACGAATGGGGTCCATCAGTTTGGATGCTGCTTTCCGGATGTGCCGCTTCAGGTCCTGCTGCGCTTCTTTGGTCAGTGGTCCCGAATGCCCGACCTTGTCAAGCAGGCGAAGTACGCCCAGTTTCATGGAATTCCCGAAATAAATCTGGTGTTCGTCCCCCACTACGGCTTCCGTACTTCCTCCGCCTATATCCAGCACCAACACCTTTTCTTTCTTGATCGAAATGGCCTCCTTTACAGCAAGAAAGATCAACCGCGCTTCCTCTTTTCCGGAAATCAATCGTGGGGAAATACCGGCTTCCTGGATCAGTCGGTCTAAAAATTCCCGCCCGTTTTTGGCTTCCCGGCTGGCACTGGTGGCATTGACAATGATGTCGTCCACTCCGTACTGATCGGCCAGTTGTACGTATTTCTTTATTGTTTCCACCCCCCGTTCCAGGGCATCGGGACTAATTTTATTCTTTGCGAATACGCCAACTCCCAATTTGACCATGCTTTTTTCCTGCATGAGGATTTCAAACCGGTTTCCTGGCTGAACTTTCACAAGAATCATGTGGATGCTGTTGGTGCCGATATCGATTGCCGCCAGGTTCATCTCGTCAGGTCATTTCCAAAATTCCCGGTTCATCAGGGCGATGTGCGCGATCGAAATACCCTGGGGACACTCCACCTCGCAAGCCCCCGTATTGCTGCAGGCACCAAATCCCAGGTTATCCATGGTTTGGACCATCTGTTGGATGCGTTTCTTGTGCTCGATTTTTCCCTGAGGCAACCGATACAAATGGCTGATTTTTGCGGCGGTGAATAATGCGGCGCTACCGTTTTTACAGGAAGCAACGCAGGCGCCACAGCCGATGCAGGAAGCAGCATCAAAGGCTTGCTCGACGGCTTCGCTGCTTATCCGGGTTTGGTTTGCTTCCGGTGCCTGCCCGGTGCTGACAGAAATATAACCTCCGGAAGCGATGATTTTATCCAAGGCCTTTCGGTCCACGCTGAGGTCCTTTCGGATAGGGAACGGGCCCGCCCGAAACGGTTCTACATAAATCGTCTGCCCTTCCTTGAAGGAACGCATGTGCAGTTGACAGGTGCTTGTTTGGTCCAGCGGCCCGTGGGCTCGTCCGTTGATAAACAGGCTGCACTGACCGCATATTCCCTCCCGGCAATCGTGATCGAAGGAAATGGGCGATTCTCCCCGAAGTATCAGGGTTTCGTTTAGTTGATCGAGCATTTCCAGAAAGGAAGTGTCCGGCGAAATATCCTTCACGTCGTAATCCACCATTTTCCCTTTTTCCCGGGAATTGGCCTGCCTCCATATTTTCAGTTTGAAATTCATTACTTGTAGCTTCTTTCGGTTGGTTCGGTATAGGCAAAATTCAACGGCTCCTTGATAAGCACCGGCGTATTTTCTCCCGGACGCCAACAGGAGATAAAGGCATAGTCCCGATCGTTTCTTTTTGCTTCCCCATCGCTGGTCTGGTATTCTTCGCGGAAGTGTGCGCCACAGGACTCTTCCCGGCTCAGGGCATCCACACACATCAACTCCCCGATTTCCAGGTAGTCGGCCACCCGACCGGCTTTTTCCAGCTCTTCGTTGATGCCGTTTTCCGTTGGCGGAATTTTTAACTCCCGGTAAAATGCCTCCCGAAGCACCCGGATGGACTCGATGGCAGCGATCAGCCCTTTTTCATTTCTGGAGAGGCCACATTTGTCGTAGAGAATTTTACCCAGTTCCCGGTGAAAATGGTCCACGGTCTTGCTCCCGTTGATCCGACAGAGCTCGCTGAGTTTGGTTTTCACCTCCTTTTCGCAGGCCTCAAATGCCGCCGATTGGGTGCCTGCCTGCGTGCCTTTTCCCAGGTGAGCCAGGTAATGGGGCAGGGTTTGGGGCAGGATGTAGTACCCATCGACACAGGCTTGGAGTAGGGAATTGGCTCCGAGCCGATTGGCGCCGTGGTCTGAGAAATTCGCCTCACCGATCACAAACAGCCCCGAGATATTGGAGCTGAGCTCGTAATCTACCCATAAGCCTCCCATGGAAAAATGGGCGGCTGGGGAAATCATCATGGGCTGCTGGTAGGCATTGATGCCGGTGATCTTTTCGTACATGGAAAAGAGGTTGCCGTATTTTTTTGCAATGGCGTCCTTTCCCTGGCTGGCGATGGCATCCTTGAAATCCAGGTAGACGGCATTCTTTAAGGGCCCCACTCCCTGTCCGGCATCAATTCGCTCCTTGGCAGCTCGAGAGGCGATGTCTCGGGGAGCAAGGTTGCCATAGGAGGGGTACTTCCGTTCCAGGTAGTAGTCGCGTTCCTCTTCCGGAATGGCGCCGGGCTGGCGGGTATCATTTTTTGCCAGGGGTGTCCAGATTCTACCGTCGTTTCGTAGCGATTCGGACATGAGGGTGAGTTTGGACTGGTGGTTTCCCGATTGTGGCAGGCAGGTGGGGTGTATTTGTGTCCAACTGGGGCAGGAAGCCCATGCACCCCGCTTGTGCGCCCGCCAAATGGCCGATCCATTGCAGCCCATGGCCAGGGTAGACAAATAGTAGATTTTCCCAAACCCTCCCGAGGCCAGGACTACCGCATGGGCGCCGTGCCTGCTGATTTCGCCGGTGTCGAGGTTGCGGACCAAAATACCCTTTGCCACGCCATTTTCGGTGACCAGGTCCAGCATCTCGTGCCGGATATACGCGGTGACCCTTCCCAGGTGCACCTGTCGCATAAGTGCCTGGTAAGCACCTAGAAGCAATTGCTGTCCCGTTTGGCCTCGGGCATAGAAGGTACGGCTCACCTGAACGCCTCCGAAAGAGCGGTTATTGAGGTACCCGCTGTATTCCCTGGCAAACGGAACCCCCTGGGCAACCGCCTGATCGATGAGGGAGGCCGAGCATTCGGCCAACCGGTAGACATTGGCCTCTCTGGCGCGAAAATCGCCCCCTTTCAAGGTATCGTAAAACATACGGAAAACGCTGTCTCCGTCGTTTTTGTAATTTTTCATGGCATTTACTCCACCCTGTGCAGCCACCGAATGGGCTCGCCTGGGGGAGTCCTGAAAACAAAACGTGGTCACCCGATAGCCCTGTTCGGCCAGTGACGCGGCGGCAGAAGCTCCCGAAAGACCCGTTCCCACGACGACTATGTGGTAGTTTTTCCGGTTATTGGGGCTGATTAACCGGGCTTTGTCTTTGAAGTTGGACCATTTTTCGGTCAAATCGCCTTCGGGAATCTTGGCAAAAGGTGTGGTGGCGGTGTCGGTGGTAAAATACATGAAAAGCGTTTTTGCTGCTGCTGTAGTTTAATAGTAAGAAATTATTCCCAATGTTCCCAATGAATGCGGTAAGTAATTTCCGGCTTTATTTTATCAAATGTAACCCTTGTCACCAACTACCTCATTTGCCGGGTATATATTTAAACTTCGAAACAGCAAGGACCGGTTTTTGGTTAATTTGAGTAAAACCTATTTGGTTTTTATTGGGTTTAGTTATCTGGAAAGAGGAGACTTGTGTGGGTCTCCTCTTTTTACCTTCGCCAGACATAGTCCAACCGAAGTGGGCGGGGATTACCAAAAATTGGCCCGGGGAAACCACAAGTGACCGGGAAAAAATAGCCATGGAAAAATATTTTAAAATCGTCGTCGATGCCTATTACGGGTACTTCAATTACCTGGTCAATGAAATCATGTATCCCTCCTGGACCAATTATTTTTGGTGGCTGGTAGGGCTTTCGCTGGCGGTCTGGTTGCTGGAACTGGTGTTTCCCTGGAGAAAAAGCCAACCGGCACTGCGGAAGGATTTCTGGTTGGATGGTTTTTACATGTTTTTTAACTTCTTTCTGTTTTCCTTGATCGCTTACAATGCCATTTCAAATGTGGCCGTAGAGGCCTTTAACGATTTTCTGGGGCTATTTGGTATTACCAACCTGGTGGCCATTGAGGTGAGCTCCTGGCCAAGATGGGCGCAGTTTGCATTGTTATTTGTCGTCGCTGATTTTATCCAGTGGAACGTGCATCGCCTGTTGCACCGGGTACCGGCGCTTTGGGAATTTCATAAGGTACACCATTCCGTCGAGCAAATGGGATTTGCGGCGCACCTGCGGTTTCACTGGATGGAGACCATTTTGTACAAGAGCGCCCAATACATTCCCCTGGCTATGATTGGGTTCGGATTGACGGATTTCTTTTTGGTCCATATTTTTGCTACCGCCATTGGTCATTTGAATCACGCCAATCTGCGAATAACCTACGGACCGCTGAAATACCTACTGAACAATCCAATCATGCACATTTGGCATCATGCCAAAACGCTGCCAAAGGGATCCTACGGTGTGAATTACGGTCTTACGCTAAGTATTTGGGATTATTTGTTTGGCACCGCCTACATCCCGCACGAGGGCAGGGACATACCCCTGGGCTTTGATGGGGTGGAAAAATTCCCCAAGACCTTTTGGGAACAAGTGACCTACCCCCTTCGGAAAAAAAGCACCTAATGCGTACCTTGCAGGAAACCATCCCATCCCCATGAAAAGGTATTTTCTCTGCAGCAGTTTTCTTTTTTATCTTTCGTTAGGCCACCTGGCCGCACAGCGCGCCGATACACTTCCGCCGGCCGGCTATGCGCTGGTATGGGCGGAGGAGTTCCTGGGAACGGGAGGCCCGGATCCGCGCTTTTGGTCCTTCGAGCATGGATTTGTGCGGAATCGGGAGTTGCAGTGGTACCAGTCTGCCAACGCCCGCCTGGAGGGAGGATTGCTGCTCATCGAAGGCAGGCGGGAATCGGTAGTAAACCCGGCTTTTGACGAAACGAGCAAAAACTGGAAAACGAACCGCCCAATCGCCAGCTATACTTCTTCCAGCATTCATACCCGTGGAAAATTTTCTTTTCGTTACGGGATTCTGGAGGTGCGGGCAAAAATTGCTACGGATGTGGGACTTTGGCCCGCTATCTGGACCCTGGGGGTAGACGGAGACTGGCCAGCCAATGGAGAAATCGATGTGATGGAATACTACCTGGTGGAGGGAGAACCCACGTTGCTGGCCAATGCGGCTTGGGCGCATCCGGATAAACGAGCTGCCTGGGATGAGGCAAAAATACCGCTCGCCCGGCTTTTGGCAGCGGATCCGGATTGGGTAGAAAAATTTCACGTTTGGAAATTGGAATGGACCGCCGACTACCTACGGATCTATCTGGACGAACACTTGCTAAACGAAGTAGACCTGAGCAGTACGGTCAATCCGGATGGGACAAACCCCTTTCGGCAACCCCACTATATATTGTTGAATTTGGCGATTGGAGGAAATGGAGGTGATCCGGCTCAAAGTGTTTTTCCCGCGGACTACCGTGTGGATTACGTGCGGGTGTACCAGAAAGATACCCCGGATGATCCGGTAGATGCGCTCCAACAGAACACTGCTGCCGGATCCGCTGGGTACCGGTAGGCGGGTGTGGTTTTGTCTCCCAGGAGCGCTCCTTGGGTAAAATCCCGCTCGCTTTCGGCGGTTCCTCGGGTATGCCCCTGGCCCAATCGCCAGCCAATGGAACAGCCGGGCGGTCCGGGTTCGGCGACCGTTACTCCCCCTGCTTTGCTAGCGCATCGGGTAGGTGTTCCCGCTGGTAATGGCTTCTCAGCGCGTCGCCCTCCCCAAAATCGTTTTGCAGGTCACGAACCACGGTATGCACGTGGTTGGCATCGTTTTGAACGTTGTCGTATTCAATCAGCAGGTCTGCTCCCTGGATCCGGTAGTAATGCGGTTCTCCTACAGCATTGGTTTCGCTTCCGGCCCAGCCAAAGGTTATCGCTTCCCAACCCTCGTTTTGTATCCGTTCGAGCAGGATGTCCCGATAGGTAGCCGTGTACCGCGAAAGGTAGGTCTTCACCAGGGATTGCAACAGCTGCTGCTGGTTGTTGCTCAGCGAACCATAGGCAATCCCCTTCGGATCCAATAAGGCTGCCTCCCGGTGGTTGGAAGTGATGATATCTAAGGGGGCTTTGTCCGAGAATTTTGCCTGATTTCGTTGGGTTTCGTTCAGGGAATGCAGCAGGGCAAATCCCTGATCGGTTTCTTCGGCCAGGACCTGCCGGTTAAGAAAAGGCCCGGAGAGGACGACCGCAGGGTTGGATCCCATAAAGGAAGGGGTGGCCGAGACAAGGGTTTGGTTTCGCGAGGAAAAATTTAGCGACAGGTGGTGGCCTTCGAGTCGCCAACCCCATTCGTTTTCGCCACCGGGTGTTCCAAAAATGCTAAAATGGTAGTTTAAGGGGTCGCGGTAGGTATCGTTTGCCGGTCGGTTTTCCACGTCCCGCAACACATTCTCCAATTCGAAAATGGCCTCGGTACGTTTCACACCCGGTTCACCCAGCGAAGCGCGTATCAAGGCGAGGGCGGCGGCTTTCTGCTGCGCGGTCATGTGGTGGAACGTAAGACCGTTTCGTTGCCGGGGGACAAAATGCCAGTCGAAGCGCTCGCGGTGGTCAAAGGGAAAGCAGGCCTGCCGCTTGCCCTCGGCATCCAGACTTTCGATAAAGGCATTGGCCGCCGGGGCCAGGTCCTGCGCCGTGCTGATGGTGAGTTGCAGCAGGCAGGCAAAGAGGCAGCAGATCTTGATTTTATGGTTCATAGTGGGGGAGGTTTCGCTAGTTGGCCGGGGAAAGGGGGTGGTGTATTCAGTCGCTTGTATTCCAGTAGACGACCAGGTTTTGGGTGGATCTTCCAGAGGCGATGATGTCGGGCTTGCCATCGCCGTTCAGGTCGGCTACTTTCAGGTCTTCACAGGCCATGCCGTTTTTGTCTACCCAGTGTGCTTGCCAGGAGGAATCAGGGCCTTGTTGGTAGAGCTGGATGCCGATCTCGCCGGCCTCGTTTGGTTCCCGCCAGCCAATGACGATTTGATCGCTTCCCAAGCCAAGTACATCGGCAGCGGCCAATCCATGTCCTTGATTCATGGCCTCGGTGAGTACCTGTCGGTCCAGATTTTCTTTGGTAAAGCCGGCGGCTGTGGGAAGGTAAACCGATAGCGTTGGGCCGTGGAAGGGTTCCACGCCGGTTAGGAACTGCCTGCCGGCTTTATTTTTCCCCACCCTAATTTCTCCGAATCCCTGTCCGGTTACCAGCCAGTCACCCTTGGGATGTGCTTTCCAGGTGCCGTTTGCGTAGTGAAAGGCCTTCACGCCCTCTTTGCCTCCGATGTACAAGGATTCGGTTGCATTGCCTTCCGGGACGATTTCCAGGTTGTGGGTGAGGTGCATGGATTGGTCGATGACCCAATGCTTCCAGTCCCTGCCGCGGGTATCCTGCATTTCGTAGCCGATTACCTTTACTCCTGCGCCCATGCCCCCGGAATTTCCCCGACCGTGCAGGGGGAGCATCACCAAATGGAATAGCGTGTCATTTGCTTGTATCCAGCGCATGCGGTGGACGGTGGGCTCGTGGTGTAGGCGTACCGGCTCCCATTTTTGGGTAGGATCGTCGGGGCGTATCAGGTAATGCACCGAACCGGACTCCGTATCGTCGGAGGTTTCGCCGGGATTCCACTGGGCGCCCACGGCCACTTCCACCTGTCCATCTCCGTTTATGTCTCTGGCGGCGATGCACACGTTGTCGTAGGGGGTGAGGTTTTCTACCATTAAAAATCGTTTCCAGTCCCCGTTTCGGTACCAGACAAATTCCGTCTTATCAGCCAGCAGAATATCGGGTTTTCCGTCTCCGTCCACATCGCCGATGCCGAGTCCGTAGCCGATTTTAATCCGCTCGTCCAGTACCTGTCGTTCGAAGGAAGGGTTGGGCGCGGGCTCGAGCAAGCCGGGTAGCAGCAAAAAAAATAGCCAGTGTATCATGGTGTTTGGTTTGGGTTGATGAATTCAATAAATTTAACCAAAAAAAACGATACCCGGCAACTATTCTACCATTATTGCGCTAGATCACAGGCTGTCTGGATTTAAGGAAGAGGTGGATGGCTTCCGGAATAGCGACCTTTCCGCCGAGAATTTCAAAGACCTGCGGGCTGCTGAGGGAATCGTCCAGCATGTGCACCAAAACGGCCGCCACATCTTCCCTGGAAATTTCTCCTTTTTCGTTAAATACGGAAGAAACCTTTATTTTTCCCGTGTACCGCCCGTCGGTAAGCCTTCCCGGACGGACGATGGCATGGGGAAGGCTGCTGGCCTTCAGGTGTTCGTCGGCTTCTTTTTTGGCGAGTAAGTAGTGCTGCATGGATTCGTCGGCCTTTTCCGCATTTTCCGCTCCCCTGGAGCTTAGCATGACGTATTTTTTCACCGTTTTTTCGAGGGCCAGGTCCACGCTTTTGATGGCACCGATTTTATCGACCAGATTGGTTTTATCCTTGCCCGTTTTGGAGCCCGAACCTGCCGCAAAAATAACTTTATCGATGCCGTCGAATGCCTGGCTGAAGTCCTTTTCCAAATCGCCCAGCACCGTTTTGACTCCCGATTCCTCGAAAAAGGGGCGTTGGTCCTCCTTCCGAATCATGGCCACCGGATTGTAGGCGGTATGTGCCGCCAGGCGTTTCACCAGCAGGCGTCCGATTTTTCCATTTGCGCCAATTATTAGTATGTTTTCCATAGGTATAAACGTTTTTCTCGAATCAGGACCAAATATTGTTCCAAAGTCTTTCTGGGGAATGCTTTGGGCGGTTCGTTGCGGGGGATTGGGCCTGGCTGCATGCGGATCGCGGTAGCGTAGCCGGACCTGATAGAACGCAACCCATCGAAAAGGCGGGAAAAAAAAATGGATGCAAGTAGGATGCGATTGATTGGAAGGGAAATCTTTTTGCCTCCCTGGTTCGCGCATGTAGAAAAAAGCTACTATCTTGGTAAAGCCCATTGATTTAAAGGCCACTTCGCAGGGTCTGAAGGCGGGCAAGGTAGGTTTTATCCCGGCAACGCGGCAAGGTATCGGGAACGGGTTGCTTGGCAGCAGCTTTCCTGGCCGACGGGACCTTGCAGCGTTGGTTGGAGAGTAAGTACTTCCACGGTAAGTCTGTAATACAACAGCAAAAAGCGTTCAGATGGGATAGGGTTTGTCCAGTACAGCAGAGATATTGTCCATTTTGATTAAGAATCAACGAAGTGCAATTGGGTACCTATCTTTTTTTGCGGTTTCCATCGCTATTCTTGGTATCGGTCTGGTCGTGTACGCATTTTTATTTATTGAAATCTCTGAATCCAGCGAAACGATCAAGCTTTTTATAGGAATCGGGGGCGGTTTTATATCCACGATAAGTGCCTTTCCGATTAACCAAATTATCAATCGAATCGAACGGATACGAATATACGCCTATTACGCGTCAAATATCGGCAGTATGACAGCGTCTGACTTAAAAAAAGCGGAAGAGCTAATCGCAAAATCAATCGATAAGATCGTCTAACCATGGAAACTAACGAATTATTCCGTAGACTGGAAATACAGGAAAAAAAGGTAAAACGGAGAACGTTCATTTTTACACTTATCCCCATCCTGACAGCTATCGTTTTGATAACGGTAACTTCTAGAGAAGTGATCAGGGTAAATGCAACGCTCGCTACGATCCAAAAGGAATTTCAGGAAACGGCGGCGATCAATGCGGCCCTTCGGGCGCAAAACGATTCGTTAAAAAGTAAAAATGATTCGTTAAGCCATGTATTGATCGAATCTACCACTACGCTGGGAAAAGCCACTTCTGTTCTATGGGATTTTAAACAAATGATTGATAACATGCCTTCGGCAAACCGTTCTTCCGCTGAAGCCATGTTTTTTATAGAATTTAGAATGCTGGAAGAAAGGGTACGCGGCAATTATTTGCATCTCTCAGAAAAAGTCGAGGCACTGCCGTCCATTACGGAGGACCGGGATTGGATTGTGATTGTAGCATCTAGCGTGTCTCTTGAAGACCTAAAGGGGATTGTAACCAAGGTCGCATCCCTCTACGACAGGGACCAACTGGCGATCTATAAAGAAGGGAAAAACTATTTTCGATTGGCGGTAACCGGCAACGGAACGTTTACCCGAGCGTATCGACTTAACGTAAAACTAATACGTGAGCAGGGTTTTGAGGGGGCCTATTTTGATGGCCGAAAAGATTGGGGTAAAAATTACCTGCCTGAATTGATGGGAGACGGGTAGCCACTCCTGCCCGGGTACTGGTATCCAGAGCGGCTATGAGTCCATCAACGGCCAGCTCGCCACCATTTTGGTCCGTGTTACTACGGCATGTGTTCTTGCATTGGGGTGGAGTGATCCGGTTCATTTGTTGGTCGTGGCGGCATTTCTTTTTTTAACGCTGGCGGATCGGCCTGGCGCCACCGTTTTTATCGGCTTCTGAAGCAGTCCGGCTAAATGCCTACCTGGTAAACGAAGCCCCCCGCCGCTTCCAAAATCAGCAACATTCCCTGATCAAAGAAATTTTTCGTAAATTCCATGTATTTTTTTTAGGTTTTATTGGACATTCAAAAAGTATCACTAAATTGTAATGGATTGAATAGTAGCGGATTGGGACCATCGCCATTTTTTCTTCATTATTTGCTAATCAATTGGTGTTGCTGCTTCGGTTACTAATGTTCTCACTCCTCCATTAAATGTAGAAATAATTGAAATTACATTTTTGTCAATTTCTGAAGAATCAAGTAACTTACTATATCCTGCATTGAACCCTCCAACCGCAAAACCCAACGAAGTATCCCAAATCGTTTTGTCCGTTCCTAACCCCAATGAGGTTTTCAAGCCATCTTTAGACTTAAAATCTACAAATGCTTGTCCTACAAAAGCCAATTTGGAGAATAAACCAGCAAATCCAATGTCTGCAATATCGACCCCCGACAAATTCCCCTCAAATACCAAACTTGTCCCCATTTGCAATCCAGTTTCAATCCCCATTCGTTGAACTACCCTGCCACCCAATCCCTCGACCATTCCCCTAACCAACGCCGGGGAAGCGGCTGCTGCTACCTGGCTGCCGCTAATGCCATAGGTAACCATTTTGCCGATTCCGTCTGTTTCTTGATGCCAGTACTTCCGTTTTCCCGAGGTCCAACTTTCGTCCTCGTGCAAAGTATGTAGGCCAGACCAGTAGCAAAGTATCTTTGAATTTATTTATTGTACAATAGGGTAAAACCTTTTCATTATTTTTATCTTATCGGAATCAATGGGAAGGTCCATATTGGGAACCAGCAAACTAGTAATGATAAATTCCTGGCCATTTTTTAATCGGACCATGGAGTAGTTGTAATTATCCCAAGGAAACCACTGCATCCTGTCTTCGGCCAAAGGGTAGGATTTAAACCGCTTTATCAATTCAATATCACTAAAAGAAAAGCTCGCCGACTCACCCTTGTGGTTAATCGTGATTCGTTGCCCTACGGGGTCATAGAAGAATATATCGCCTTTGTTTTTCATATAATAATTAATGTGTAGGACTAATTGAGGAATGAAAAACACTAGAAACAATGCAGTAGATAGTAGGATAAATATCCAAGTATCACCTGATCCAAATCTATTTATCATATAAAGAGGTAAAATAAACGATCCAATCAAATAGATTAAAATTGGCCACGAATTTTGAAATTGATGTTTAAAACTAACTTTATATGTAAACATATTCACTCTATCTGGGTATCCAACCGTTTCTTATAGCAATTTCAACTTGCCAATACTGTTGGCTTATTTCATATCTCAGAGGCTGTGTCACATCCCAAGCTTTTTCACCTAAGAAAAACAAGCCTCCTACCGCAGCTCCATATGGCCCACCCAGGTAACTCATTGCTACAAGTGAAGAACCTATTCCAATCAAATGATAGCTGTATCTACTTCCACTTAAGTTGCCCTGACTGTAACTATAGGTATCAACGACAGCAGATGCGCCAGATAGAAATGTTCCTGTATTTGATAAAACTCTCCCAAAATTTCCGATTGAGTTAAAACTTGTGAGCGGTTTTGTTGCAAATGTCATTGGCTGATTACCAAATAAAGAAAAGTTTCGTCCTGTTAATTGATAATTACCACCCAAACCTCTCCTAAACCCTTGCTGATAAAGACTTGTACTCCTGCTTTCTCCCGATAACCACATTCCTTCACCAGCAAGGCTAAGTACTGTACCAATATCACCCAAACTTAGATTGTTCTCGCCAAAATCGATTCCCTCAGACCTTGAGGCCTCAACATTAACGCCGTCAAGTATTCCCCCATCTCGGGTCCATTGCCCATTTCCAAACGTGTATTCGGCACCTCCACGTGACTCATACACCTGCCCGTCAATCGGATTTTTCACTTCTTCTTCACATTCAGGACATCTTCCATCGGGGTCATTGTACCTGACCGGATTATTCCACATGGCAGCATAGGGTGATTTGTCCAATTGCTTTTGGTGATCAGCCAGAGGGTCAACTGTAGACCATCGTGCAACACTTGGATCATAAAGCCTGGCACCAAAATCATATAGATTAAGCCTAGCGTCAGAGATTAATTCTTTACCATTGAATCCGTACCTACTCTCCTTCCGATCTTCCATCCGGTATTCCAGCCCGCTAAGCGCTAGTCCCCAGGGGTCGTAGTGGTCTTCCTGCACCACCAGGGGGCTCAGGGTTTGTATCCGGAAGTCGTCAAACCAGACATCGGTCTCGGTCTCGTTTACCAAAAAGGCTTCCATATACCCATCCTTTTCAATATAAAAATTTGCCTCCAGAAATTCGTGTTTTCCGGCCGCTTTTTTTGATAAGGTTCTTTTTTCCTGGCGGTAAAGCTTTCCTTCCCTATCGTATAACGCATACAACAGATAGGCCTCGGGTACCGGTTTGCGCTGGAGCGACTGGATCAGCAGGTCCGCCAGCGAAAGCCAAAGCACCGGGTTACCGGCTGCCGCGGGAGCATTTCTAAATTCGGTCAGGCGGTCGAGCAGCTGGGTTTTGGCGCCACTGGCGATAAAGGTCTCCGGCTTTACCGACAAGCCGCGCCTATCCCGGTATTTGCCGCGGACCGAAAGGAGTACCTGCTCGCCAATTGCAACCTCTTGCCTCCTGGCAGGACCGAGAATTCTCCCCCGGCCGGCATTCAGCCAGGCCGAATGGCTGCCTCCGGGCGTGCTATTGTGTTCGACACCGGATTGGCGGGTTTGGTGTACGCCTTCAAAGTT
>NZ_FNZH01000005.1:0-30167 GCF_900109255.1 Cyclobacterium xiamenense
TTGAGCACCTACTTTGACTATAGCCCATCCATTAGACGGCTGATCTATACCACAAACACGGTAGAAGGCTTTCACAGACAAGTGCGAAAGGTAACCAAGTCCAAAGGCGCCTTCACCTCTGATATGGCCTTAATGAAGCTCGTTTATCTGGTCACCAGGCGTATTGAGAAAAAGTGGGCCTCACCTTTGCAAAATTGGGGCTTGACTGTTCAGCAGTTGGCTATTAGATTTGAGGGAAGATTGGAACTGGATCTGAAGACAGAGTCCTAAAAAAATAGTGAATTTTCCCTTCGGGGGGCTAGCCCCCCGAAGGGAAGCCAGACAGAGTTGAGCTAACACTCCCATGCCACCGTGTATTTTTTACCATTTTTTTAGTATATCGATTTCCTGAACGATCATCACTTGCATAAAAAAAGGCCTTTGAGTAAATCAAAAGCCTTTTGAGTTGTTTTTCGTATTTGCCTTACATGTGCAAAGCCCGGTTATCGGTGGCTGCCAGACATGCTTCGCGAAATACCTCTGTGTAGGTCGGGTGTGCATGTGACATGCGGGCGATATCCTCTGCGGATGCGCGGTATTCCATGGCAACAACGGCTTCTGCTATCATATCGGCCGTTCGGGGTCCGATCATGTGCACCCCCAGGATTTCATCCGTTTCGGCATCTGCGAGTACTTTCACGAGGCCATCTACGTCTCCACTGGCCCGGGCTCTCCCGGAAGCCATAAATGGAAATTTGCCTGTCTTGTATTTCCTGCCGTTTTCTTTCAGTTGTTCTTCGGTATACCCTACCGAGGCCACTTCCGGCCAGGTATAGACCACACCGGGGATCAGTAGGTAGTTGATGTGGGGTTTCTGACCGGCGATTTGTTCGGCTACAAACACACCTTCCTCTTCTGCTTTATGGGCAAGCATGGCGCCTTTGACCACATCACCTATCGCATAGATAGACGGAGTGGAGGTTTTTAGGTGCTCGTCTACTTCGACCTGTCCCTTGTCGTTTACCTTTACTCCGGCAGCTTCGGCGTTCAGGCCTTCGGTATAAGGCTTTCTCCCGATGGAAACCAGGGCATAGTCACCCGTAAGGGATACCGTTTCCTCTTTTGGATTCAAAGCGGTTACGGTCACCTCTTTTCCCTTTCGTTCCACGCCGGTTACTTTGTGTTTGAGGTAAAACTCCATGCCTAATTTTTTCAACGATTTTTGGAGTTCTTTACCCATGGTTCGATCCATGGTGGGGATGATGCTGTCCAGGTATTCCACAACAGATACCTTAGCGCCCAGTCTGGCGTACACCGATCCGAGTTCCAGACCGATGACCCCGCCACCAATGATGATCAAATGCTTGGGGACTTCCTTCAGCTCCAACGCCTCGGTGGAGGTGATGATTCGTTCCTTATCCAATTTGATAAAGGGAAGGCTTCCCGGCTTGGATCCGGTAGCAATTAGGATGTGCTTGCCGGAAAGCTCCTCGGTTGTTTTATCCTTTTTGGTGACGATGACGGTGTTTTTGTCCTTGAATGAACCCAGGCCCTGAATCACGTCGATTTTGTTTTTTTTCATCAGGTATTGAATCCCATCTACATTTTGCTTGACTACGTCCCGTTTTCGTTGGATCATTTGCTTGAAATTGATCTTCAAATCTTTGAGGTCAATGCCATGGGCTTTAAAACTGTGGGCAGCATTGTGGTAATGCTCGGAGGAATCCAGCAAGGCTTTGGAAGGGATGCAGCCTACATTCAGGCAGGTACCCCCCAGGGTGTCGTATTTTTCGATGATGGCAGTTTTCAAGCCTAACTGAGCGGCCCGGATGGCGGCTACGTAGCCTCCGGGTCCCGAACCGATTACGATTAAATCATACATACGTGATCGTGGTTTAATGTCCCTACCCGTGCAATGCCCGGATAGAATGTGAAAAAAACGTTAAATACCCAGCAATAAGCGGGAAGGATCTTCCAGCAGCTCTTTGACGCGCACCAAAAAGCTCACCGACTCTCTGCCATCGATGATTCTATGGTCGTAGGAAAGCGCCAGGTACATCATGGGCAGAATTTTCACTTCCCCATTGACAGCCATTGGCCGTTCCACAATGTTGTGCATTCCCAGGATAGCGGCCTGAGGTGCATTGATGATAGGCGTAGACATCATGGAGCCAAAAATACCACCGTTCGTGAGGGTAAAGGTTCCACCCGTCATTTCATCGATGGTCAATTTGCCTTCCCGAGCCTTGATGGCCAGCCGCACCACTTCTTTTTCGATTTCTGCAAAGGAGAGTTGTTCGGCGTTGCGGATGACGGGTACCACCAGTCCCTTGGGTGAAGATACGGCGATCGATACGTCACAAAAGTCGTGGTAAACAATCTCGTTCCCGTCTATTTGCGCATTGACTGCCGGCCATTCCTGCAGGGCGATGCAAGCTGCTTTGGTAAAAAAGGACATAAAGCCCAGATTTACCTCGTACCGCTCCTTAAATTTATCCTTGTATTGCTTCCGCAAATCCATGATGGGCTTCATGTTTACCTCGTTGAAGGTGGTCAACATGGCCGTCTCATTTTTTACGGACACCAATCGCCTGGAAATGGTTTTTCGCAGGGAGGTCATTTTTTCTCTTCGGCTACCACGCGTACCGGTTTTTTGCGGCGCTTCCGGCTGTTCCGCCGGTTTGCTTTTGTCTGCGACGGCTGATTTGCTCGCGGCGGCTGCCGGCTTGGATTGTTCGGCTTTCAGCGCATCCTCCTTGGTGATACGGCCATCCTTGCCGGTGCCTGCTACTGCATTGGATGCGATACCTTTTTCGGCAAGGATTTTAGCTGCAGCCGGAGAGGCGTGTCCGGAAGCATAGGTTTCCTTACCACTATTTCCCTTCGCCGTATTTTCCGGGGCTTCGGCTGCTGAGGATGTCTCCGCTTCCCCGGATGGGGCACCATCCGTTTCTTCAATCTTACAAATCAATCCCCCAATTTCCAAGGTATCTCCCTCCTGTGCTACCTGTCTTAGGATACCGGAAGCCTCTGCGGGCAATTCGAAGGTTGCCTTGTCGGAGTCCACTTCGGCGATGATATCGTCTAGCGCTACGTAGTCTCCGTCCTCCTTAAGCCAGGTGGCCAGGGTCACCTCGGTGATCGATTCGCCAACGGTAGGAACGCGCATTTCTTTCACCTCACCGGTTTGCTTTGGGCTTGCGGACTTGGTTTCGGAAGGGGTCGATTTTTCTGCTTCCGGTTTGCCGGATGCGGCTTCTTCCTTTGCGTCCGGGTCAATTTCACAAATGACTGCGCCAATCTCCAGGCTATCGCCTTCTTCGGCTTTTGTGTGCAGGATTCCGGCTGCTTCTGCCGTTAGTTCGAAGGTGGCTTTGTCGGACTCCAGTTCACATAGGACCTCATCCATTTCAACAAAATCGCCATCATTTTTAAACCATTGACCTACGGTAACTTCGGTGATGGATTCGCCCACGGCAGGCACTTTGATTGTTATACTCATCGGTTAGTTGATTTTTACCGGATATCGCAGGGGTTCCGGTTAGCCTCTATCTCAATTTATGTTGTATACTGAAAATGAAAAAGGGAAATTAAGAATTAATTTTTAAAGCTTTTTCCAAAATTTGCTTTTGTTCTTCCAGGTGCACCTTGTGGTATCCGGTAGCTGGGGAAGCACTCGCCTTCCGGGCGATGACGTCCATGGGCAATTCTTTGAACAAGTTTCTGACGATAAACGCCCAATACCCCATGTTTTCGGGTTCCTCCTGAACCCAGACCGTCTCGGTGTTTTTACCGTAAGACTGAATGGCCTCGAGTAGCTGCTTTTTGGGCAGGGGGTGAAGTTGCTCCAGGCGTATGATGGCTACGTCCGTGACCTTTTCTTTTTCCCGCATCTCGATCAGATCGTAATAGACCTTTCCTGAACAAAGAACCACCCGCTTTACTTTTTTCGAATCCACCTCCTTGTCCAGCAGGATTTCACGGAAATTACCGCTGGTAAACTCCTCAATCGGGGACATCACTTTTGGATGCCGCAGCAGAGATTTTGGCGACATGACAATGCATGGTTTCCGGAAATTCCATGTCATCTGCCGGCGGAGCAAATGGAAGAAGTTGGCGGGCTCGGTGATATTTGCTACAATTACATTGTATTCCGCCGCCAGTTGTAAAAACCGCTCCGGCCGGGCATTGGAATGCTCGGGTCCCTGTCCTTCGTAGCCATGGGGCAAAAGCATAACCAGTCCGTTCATCTTTTGCCACTTGGATTCTCCGGAAGTGATGAATTGGTCGATCATGGTTTGTGCTCCGTTTGCAAAGTCTCCAAACTGCGCTTCCCAAACGGTGAGGGCATTGGGGTTGGCCATGGCGTAACCGTATTCAAATCCAAGCACCGCGTATTCCGACAAAAGGGAGTTGTAAATATAAAATTTTCCCTTGCTGTCCTTCAACTCCTTCAGGGAATTGTACGGCTTATTGGTAGAGGCATCGTGTACGACTGCATGCCGGTGCGAAAAGGTGCCGCGCTGGCAGTCTTGCCCCGTAATCCGTACCGTTTTTCCATCCAATAGCAGCGACCCGTAGGCCAATAGCTCTGCTGCCGCCCAGTTTAATGTCCTGGATTGGAAAAACATCTCCTTCCGCTGCTTTAGCTGAGCCTCAATTTGCTTGATCGGCTTGAATCCTTTGGGTAAAACGGTAAGCGCTTCCGCTACCTTTTCGATGGATTCGGAAGAGACAGACGTGTCCGGCGATTTGTCAAAGTCCTCCGGTTTGGCCCGCTCTAGTGCCTTCCATGCTTTTTCGAAAGGAGAAAAGGTGTAGGGAAGTGGTTTTTCCTTCACCATGTTCAGCCGGTCCTGAAGCAGCTGGCGAAACTCTTTGTCCATCTGTTTGGCCAGCTTCGCATCCACCTGTCCCCGCTCCAGCAAGATTTTGTTGTAAATTTCCCGGGGGTTGGGGTGCTTGGAAATGAGGTTATATAATTCTGGCTGCGTAAATTTCGGTTCGTCCGACTCGTTGTGGCCATGCCTGCGGTAACAGACCATGTCTACAAAGATATCCTTATTGAATTTTTGCCGGAATTCAACCGCAAGTCTGGCGGCATAAACGACCGCTTCCGGATCGTCTCCGTTTACATGTATTACTGGCGCATCGATGATTTTCGCTACATCGGTACAATAGATGGAACTTCGTGCATCGTCAAAATCGGTGGTAAAACCCACCTGATTGTTGATGACAAAATGAATGGTCCCTCCGGTATAATAGCCCTTAAGGTTGGCCATCTGGGTGACTTCGTAGACGATTCCCTGCCCGGCTACCGCCGCATCCCCGTGGATTAGGATCGGGATCATCTTGTCTTCATCGCCCTGGTAATGGTCGTCTATTTTTGCCCGCACAAATCCTTCGACCACCGGATTTACCGCTTCCAGGTGGGAGGGGTTGGGAGCCAATTTGAGGATCATTAACTTGCCGTTTTTGGCAGGAACTTCGGAAGAAAAGCCCATGTGGTATTTCACGTCTCCGTCTCCCATGGTCAGATCGGGTTTTGCCGTGCCCTCAAACTCGGAAAAAATCTGTTCGTAGGTTTTGCCCATGATGTTGGCAAGGACGTTGAGACGTCCCCGGTGCGCCATTCCGATCATTACTTCTTCCACGCCCAGGTCCGAAGCTTTGTTGATCAAGGCATCCAAAAAGGGAATGGTGCTTTCGCCCCCTTCAAGCGAAAATCGCTTTTGTCCCAGGTATTTGGTATGCAGGAAGTTTTCGAAAACAACGGCTTCGTTGAGCTTGGATAAAATGCGCTTCTTGTCCTCCAATGGAGGATTGAACTCCAGGGCTTCTTTTTCCACTTTGATCCGGAACCAATCCAACATTTCGGGATCGCGGATGTAGAGGTATTCAAAGCCCATGGCACCCTCGTAAATGGTTTTCAGGGATTCGATGATTTTGGATAACCGGGCATCTCCGATCCCGATTTCGTTTCCGGCCTGAAAGGTGGTGTCCAGGTCGTTTTTGTCCAGCCCGAAGTCTTCCAGGTCCAAAAGGGCCTTTCGGTCTCGCCGTTCCCGTACAGGGTTGGTCTTCGAGCGCAAGTGGGCGCGGGACCGATAGGCGTGAATCAGTGCCCGAACTTTAATTTCTTTGGGCAACTGCTCCATGTCCATGATGGTGCCCTTGGTTGCCAGGTTGCCGTTTACGGTCGTGCTGCTAGCAGCTTCGGCGCCGCCGTTTTCGTCTTCACCGTATTTGTTGATGGCGAATTCAAAGCCGTCGAAGAAGGCTTTCCAACTGCCATCAATGGATTCGGGATCCTTCCGGTAGTCCTCGTACAACTCGTCTATGTAGGCGACGTGGGCATTGGAGATGTAAGAATATTTATCCATAAGGTTGTGATGTTCAGACACCAAAATTAAGGTATTAAGTTATTTAATAAAAACCGCTTATGCGGGTTTACAAATATAATTGATTATCAGCCTTTTTATTTTTTAATCACCGTATAAAATACTGTTTTTTACAAAAACAAGACGGATTATTTCTATCATTCCAGTTTGATGAAACTAGATTCTGAAAAGCTCCCTGATTCGGATTGTCTTTTTTAGAAATTTTTTACAGATCTTTTGGCGCCCGCCCAAACTAGCTTGGTGACCCGGTAAAAACGCTGCATGGTAGCTGCCAAACTAGGGATTGGTTAGGTAGAATAGGTAAACGCCAAGGGGTCTGGAAAATGAAAGGAAAAACCAGTTTTTAACCATTTTTCGCAGGATATCTCCTTCCACATCTGCTGAGGGGGCTGTTCGTAACTCGCTGGCGGCGGGAAACCCATGTCCTGCGCATTCTTTTCAAAAACGGTTTTTTTGTCCGGATGCTCCGGACTAATGATGTTAAACGTTTCGTTCCAAAGGTTTTGCGCAATGATCCAGTGGATGGCACGAACGGCATCCGTTCGGTGAATGTAATTTACCGGGGGGTGTCCGGGTACGTTTTCCTTTCCGGAAAAATACCTTCCCGGAATCCGGTCGTCTCCCAGCAGCCCGCCAAACCGAACGACGGTGAGGTCATAGGCCTTGTTTTCCCATAAAAGCTGCTCGGCATTCCATAGGGCGGGATTTCCTGTAGTATCCGCGGATAAGAAGTCGGTTTCCCGGGCAAGTTGGTTTTTACTAGGGTAGACCGAAGTGGCGCTGACATAAATCACTTTTCCTATCTGGTGCTGCTCAATGGCCTCCCGAAGAAATTGAATCTGTTGGGGGTGATACTCGTCGGGGTGTCTGCGACGACCCGGGGGAATGTTAATGTATAAGATATCCGTTTCAAACAGTTGTGCCGGTACGGCGTGAACGGGCAGGGGATCTAACAGCAAGCGCTCTGCCCGGATACCCTGTCTTTCCAGGGTTTCCTTTTTTTCCAGGCTAGACGTGCTTCCCTTGACCGAATGGCCTTTTTGCTGTAGAAAAGAAGCTAGCGGAAGGCCCAGCCATCCTAATCCAATTATGCTAATGTGCATCCTTCGTACCGATAAAATGATTATTTTTTCTGGTATTCCTACCAGATACCTATCCGGAATTAGGATCCGGATAGGCAGGGGAATTATTTACTTCCAGCGTTTTCCGGGCTTACGGAAGTAGACCCGATTAATTTTTCTTGGGAGCGGTACCGAAAATATAATCCCAAAGTGGCGTGCTCACACCAAATGCCACATCCGGATCCTTGTAATGATGGATGGCATGATTCACCCAAAGGATTTTTAGAAAATTTTTGGGTGGCTGGTAGGCATGAACGGTGTAATGCACACCCAGGTACAAGGCATAGCCCAACAGGAATCCAGGTAGGAAAAACAGCGCCGATTCTCCCATGATAAAGTCGAATAAAAAATAGAGGATTACCGCATAGAGCCCGGAAATAAAAGGAGGCATGGCCAGTCGGTCTTTGTCTTTGGGATAGTCGTGGTGGACTCCATGTACGGAATACTGTAATTTATCCTTTATGTTTGTATCCGGTTCCATGTGGTAGAGGTACCGGTGCATGAGGTACTCCACAAAGGTAAAAACCAAAAATCCTCCGAGAAACAAGGCGACACCTTTCCAAAGGGATATCGGTGTCGACGAAATTCCAAAATATAGAGAATACGTGCCCACGCCCAGAAACATGGCGATAGGTATGCTGATGTGGGTCCTACTGAGTTTTTCCAAAACTGGGTTGGCAAACATTTTGGCAGAACCGCTATTATCCGGCCGATCCAATCTTCCAATTTTTTTCATTCGTCGTATAACTTTTGTATCAATACAATTTCCTCAATTTTAATGCCTAAGGTAGGAAATATTGGCTACAGTTAGTAAATTTTTTGTTTATTAAACCGTTTATTAAACGTCAAGTAATTCGGTCCTGTTTTGATTCCAACAAAAAAGAAACTTGATTTCTCTTATCCATTTTGTGGATGCAAACATTTTTCTATCGTTTTTAAATAAAAAGCTTCGTAAAGGGGTAATACGGCTGTTACGTCAAACATTTTGGCTCGGGCCAGGGCATTCTTTTTGAACCCAGGCAGGTTTTTGTCGTCGAGGATAAACAACGCTTTTTCTGTCATTTCTTCAATATTGCCTACTTCGCATAAAAAACCGGTTTCTCCATTGATATTTAACTCCGGTATGCCGCCCACGTTGCTGGTCAGCAAAGGGACTTCACAAGCCATGGCCTCTAGAGCGGCCAGGCCAAAACTTTCTTTTTCGGAGGGCATGAGGAATAAATCGGCTACCGAAAGCACTTCTTCTACCGCTTCCAATTTGCCCAGAAACCGAATGTCTTCGCAGGTTCCCAATTGCCGGCAAAGCCGCTCCATTTTATCCCGTTCCGGACCATCCCCTACAAGCAATAGCTTGGCAGGTATTGCCTTTCGCAGTTCAAAGAAAACACGAATGACATCGTCTACTCGCTTCACTTTGCGGAAATTCGACGTATGTACGAGAAGTTTTTCGTCATTTGGGCAAATGGCCCGTTTGAAATGCTCTTTCTTTTGTTTTTTGAAGCGGTTCAGGTCAATGAAATTGGGAATGACCTCTATGTGATTGTCCACATCGAAATGTAGCAGGGTATCTTTTTTCAGGTCCGCAGACACGGCGGTGACACCGTCCGACTCGTTGATGCTAAACGTTACAACCGGTTCGTAGCTTGGATCTTTACCCACCAGTGTAATATCGGTCCCGTGCAGGGTGGTGACAACGGGAATGGAAATTCCCTGCCTTTTGAGGATTTGTTTGGCCATGTATGCAGCGGATGCATGGGGAATCGCATAATGTACGTGCAATAAATCCAACTGCTCGTATTTGACCACATTGACCATCTTACTAGCAAGCGCCAATTCGTACGGTGCATGCTCAAAAAGCGGATAGCTTTTGATATCGACCTCGTGGTAAAAAAGATTTTCGCTAAAAAAATCCAGCCGGGTTGGTTGGCTGTAGGTGATAAAATGAATTTGATGGCCTTTAGCGGATAACGCTTTCCCCAGTTCAGTTGCCACCACGCCACTTCCACCAAAGGTGGGGTAACAGACGATCCCGATTTTCATTTTAATTGATTTTGTTGAAGGCTGCTTGCATGCCAAAGTAAACACGCCCGATGTGTCATTTTGTTCATTTTCCCGCTAAAAGGAACTCATTTTTTATGGATTGGTAGATAATATCTTGAATATCTGAACGAACGTTCTCCCGAAGAAGGCGGTTATTGCCGGCATCAGGATGTACCCGATTGGATAGAAATACATAAATCAATTGGTGCTCCGGGTCGGCCCAGGCTGCGGTACCGGTAAAGCCAGTATGTCCGTAGGTGCTCAGGGAAACCAGATTACCGGTAGGACCTTTGTCTTTTTCGGGATCGGGTTTGTCCCATCCCAGCGCCCTACGGCTGTGAAACGATTGTTTGCTGGTAAATCGATCGATTGTCTCCTGGTCCAGCAATTCCACCGCCCCGTATTTTCCTCCCTGAAGCATCATTTGCAAAAGTTTTGCCAGGTCGTTGGCCGTGCCAAAAAGTCCAGCATGTCCTGCCACACCACCAAATAGGGCAGCTCCCGGGTCGTGCACGTATCCATGAACCAGGGTTTTTCGAAAAATCCGGTCGTCTTCCGTAGGAGCAATCTCACCCGGTTTAAATTTTTCCAGGGGCAGGTAGCCAAACCGGTACATCCCAAGGGGATGGTAGAAATGTTGCTCCAGAAATTCGTTCATGGGTTGGTTTACCCGGGTCTCAATGAGCCGGTGCAAGAGGTACATGCCCACGTCGGAATAGCGGTAACTGTACCGGGTGCCTTTGGTACCCCGGTATCGAAGGTTGGATGCGATTGTCCACTTCCAGACGCTGTCCGGAAGAGCCCGGTGAGCATACACTCCGGCTGCCACAGGAAGCGTAAAAGGGTCCTGCTTTTCGTTGCTGTAATATCCCTCTTTCCACTCCGTGCCGTCCAGTGTGTTGGTAAAGTGGGGAATGTAGGGAACGAGGCCGGCTTCGTGTGTCAGAATGTTCCGTATTTGCAAAGGACCCTTGTTGCTGCCCGCCAATTCAGGGAGGTAGTCCTGCAGGGATTTATTCAAATCGAGAAATCCCCTGCTCTCCAAAAACATGATGGCCTGAGTGGTTGCCAGTACCTTGGTCAGGGAGGCCAGATCGTACATGGTTTTGTCGGTGACCTCCACGGCCCTGTTGTAGTCCAGGTGTCCGTAGGACTTCTCGTAAACGACCGCTCCGTTTTTAGCAATCAGTACTGTCCCGCCGGGAGTAGCCCGAGAAGCGATGGCTTTCTCCATCAGCTCGTCAATTTTCAGTAATTCCCTGCTGTCCATTTGTTGCGCTTCGGGGGTACTGTAGGCCAGCCGATGCAGCGGGGGTGTTTCGATGCCATGCCCTTGACTCCACGCTTGACCAATACTCACAGGTAGTGTACCCGTACCCGGCCGGCCGCCAAAAATAACCTGAGGTGCCAGGCTTTCTGTAAAGTCATTTTCCTCAAAGGCTAAAATCAGGTTTTTTTGTGCGGTAAAATTTCGGGCAGCGTAGGCGTTGCCAAAAACCACCGTGATGACCCTGTGGGAATCCTGCAAGCGCGTGATGAATTCGATTTCTTCTGTTTTTAATCCAAAGTTTCTGCGTGGATTATTGCTCATTCCCATCACCCCTACCACGATGGTGCTGTATTCTTTCAAATTTTCCTCGAGTGCGGCAAAATTATCCCGGTTGCTGTTTCCCCGAAGGGTGTAATGCGTGAATTCCGAATACTTGTCCAGGAAGTTCTTAAAGGTTTTTCCCCCGTTTCCCACGGTGATGGATGCCATTCGCTCCATGTCCAGGTGCCGTATGGGAATGGCTTCTTCTTCGTTGGTTACTACCGTAAGCGAGGAGGCATAGAGTTGTTCGATAAGAGCCTTTGTGCCGAAATTGCTCAATCGCTCCACCAGGCGATGGGTGTTGACCTGCTGCTTTTGGTGCAATCCTGCCCAGTATTTTGCGCGCAATATTTTGCGTACCCGGGAATCAATTTCCGCTTCACTTATTTTTCCATCGGCTACGGCTTGCTTAATCAAGGCTTTGGATTGGGGTACATCCTCCGCGTAGAGTAGTACGTCGTTTCCGGCGAGTAATGCCAATACATCCACTTCTCCGGGTTTGTACAAGTTACTGACACCTTTCATATTGAGTGCGTCGGTAAAGATGAGTCCCTGAAAATTCATGTCGTTTTTCAACAGGTCGGTGACTACCTTTGGAGACAGGGTGGTGGGTAATTTTTCTTCACTCCCCAGACTGGGGACGTGCAGGTGGGCCACCATGATGCTCATCAGGCCCTGGTTGATGAGTTCCCGGTACGGATACAGGTCGATGTCCATTATCCGCTCCCGACTGTTGTGAATCACGGGGGTGGTATAGTGGGAATCGGCATTGGTGTCCCCGTGGCCCGGAAAATGCTTGGCATTGGCCATAACGCCATGATCCTGCATTCCCTTCATGTAGGCCAGGGATTTTCTGCTTACCAGTTGCTTGCGTTCACCGAAGGAGCGGTACCCAATGACGGGGTTTTCCGGGTTGGAATTCACGTCTACCACCGGTGCAAAATTGATGTGCATGCCCATTTCTTTAAACTGCCGTGCAATTTCTTTCCCCATCTGATAAACCAGCTCGTCGTTTGCGGCTGCACCCAGGGTCATCTGTTTCGGAAATTGCAGGACGCTATCCAGCCGCATTCCGAGCCCCCATTCTGCATCCATGGCGATAAATAGAGGCGTTTTTGCCAGGGACTGGTAGTGGTTGGTGAGTGCTGCCTGCCGTACGGGGCCTCCCTGAAAAAAGATGAGTCCCCCCAGGTTTTGCTCTTCGATCAATCGGGAGATTTCCTCTTTGTGGGCAGGCCCTTGATTGGAATAAGCCGCTACCATAAACAATTGCCCTAGTCTTTCGTCGAAGGTCAGGGAATTAAAAACACTGTCTACCCAGGCTTGCTGCTTTACTATGTTTTCACCAAGCAGGGGGTCGGGGTTGCCAACGGGAGGGGATGCGGAAACCGGTCCGAAAAGGAAGAGAATACTAAAAAGTAATGCGTAAACTTTTTGACACATGGGTGTGTTAAAATTTTATTGGTACTAATTTAAGAATAACTTTGCAATCAACACCGTGCTGAATTGATCAAACATACGTATTTTCCGTTCGTCTACCTAGTTAAAAGTGATGAGCAGAAAATATCTTATTCAAAAAACAATAGTTGAATAAATTAGGTTTTTCGCCCGGCGCGGTTTTTTCACTTTCCGAAAGAAAAAGACGCCAGTTGGTGGCTTTTCTTTCCAAAGATTCTTGCAGTCAAATTTCTACGAACATGAAGTTTCCATCCATATTTAGGGTCAATCAACCAAGAAGGTTTCAAATCAATCCAAGACATTACGATCCGGTAAAAGAAGAGATTCATCAGCGTACGGAGAACATCAAGCGGGAACTCGAAGCCCGGGGTGTACTGGAGTCCGAAGACCGGGAGGAGCTGGATCGCCGCTACTCCCACGGCTCGAGTATTCGTGGGGCATTCACCAGTGGAAGCCCCATCAAAAAGCAGCCTTCTACGGTCATGCAAAGTGCCGGGATGATGCGTATGATAATTTTTGTCCTACTGGTGGCTGGTTTTGGCGGGTACCTGTATATCGGTCCGGATTTCTTTTATTACCTGCTGTACCTGGGAGCTGCCGTGGCATTGCTTGTGTCCTTATTTAAATTAAAACCCTCGAAAAAGAAAGCTACATGAATGACCTGATTCAGTTGTTGCCGGATGCCATCGCCAATCAGATAGCTGCTGGCGAAGTGGTGCAGCGTCCGGCTTCTGCGCTGAAGGAACTATTGGAAAACGCCATCGATGCCAAAGCCAGAAACATTTCGGTGGTGGTGAAGGAGGGGGGCAAATCGCTGATTCAGGTAGTGGATGATGGGATGGGCATGTCCATCACGGACGCACGCATGTGCTTCGAGCGCCATGCCACCTCGAAAATCCGAAAATCGGATGACTTATTTGCGATCCGGACGCATGGGTTTAGGGGCGAAGCCATGGCCTCTATCGCGGCTGTCGCTCAGGTAGAGATGAAGACCAAGCGTAGCCAGGACGAACTGGGAACAGTCATTGTGATTGAGGGATCCTCCGTGAAAAAGCAGGAGCCGGTCGTTTTTCGGGAAGGGACCTCGATTTCGGTAAAGAACCTGTTTTTCAACGTGCCGGCCCGCAGAAATTTTCTTAAATCCAATGCCGTAGAAACGCGTCACCTGGTGGAGGAGTTTCAGCGGGTGGCGCTAGCCTATCCGGAGGTGGCATTTACGTTTCACCAAAACGACATGGAGCTGTTCAACCTGGATTCCGGCAAACTCAGCAAACGAATACTCGGCATATTTGGCAAACAGTACCGAAATCAACTCATCGTGTGTCAGGAAGAATCGCCCCATATTTCCATCAAAGGATACATTGGGAAACCCGAGCAGGCGAAACGGACCCGGGGAGAACAATATTTTTTTGTCAATAACCGATTTATAAAAAGCAATTACCTGCACCATGCGGTCATGAATGCCTTCGAGGCGCTGATCGGTAGCGATCAACACCCGTTCTACGTGTTGTTTTTAACGATTGACCCCAAACACATTGATATCAACGTGCACCCCACCAAAACGGAGATCAAATTTGACGACGAGCGAACCATCTACGGGGTGGTTCGTTCGGCCGTGAAACAGGCCCTGGGGGCCCACCATGTGGTGCCCATGATCGATTTTAGCCAGGATGTCAACATTGCAGATACCTGGGAAAAGGACGAAGCCAAACGCCAGGAGCTTCGCAGCGAAAACGACTACCGTACCTATCGGGGGCCCAGCCTGCTAAACAAGGGGGTCAAAGGTTGGGAGCAATTGTTCCAACAAAACCCGGAAGACCAGGCCTTGCAGTTTGATCCCGACAAGGCACCACCGGAAGAAGAGCAGTTGCTTACTTTCCCTAGCAAAGCAAACCAACGGGAAGCTGTTCAGCCCCTACCCGGGCAAGGGCCGCTGGGATCGGGTAAAACCTTTCAGGTAGAACAGGCCTATATCGTAGCACAGACCTCCTCGGGCTTGTTGATTTTTGATCAGCAGGCGGCGCACCAGCGCATCCTGTACGAGCAGTACTTGCGGCAGTTGGAACAGTCCGGTGGGGCTTCGCAGCAATGCTTGTTTCCCCAAACCATCCACTTGAGCCCGGCGGACTTCGCATTGGTGATGGATTTGAAAGAGGAGTTAAATGATTTGGGCTTTCAACTGACGGCCTTTGGTCAGCATTCGATATTGATCAATGGGGTCCCTGCGGACGTGTCCATCGCCAGTGAAAAAGTTCTGGTGGAGGAACTGCTGGAGCAATTCAAACATTTCAAGCAGGAGCTTTCCCTGGGCAGAAAGGAAAATCTGGCAAGATCTTTGGCGAAAAAAACGTCTATCAAACGGGGAGATCCGTTGAAATACCAGGAAATGGAAAACCTGGCTGGTCAACTATTTGCCTGTCAAAACCCCAATTACAGTCCGGAGGGCATCAAAACCTTTGTTAAATTAGATTTGAATAAAATAGAGCAATTTTTCCATTGATGAATTAAAATCGTATCCTATGTTTAGAGCCCTTACCCCCATTGTGAAAAACTTGCTATTGATCACTGTGGGGATGCACGTAGTCGTATCTTTTTTTATGCCGCAGCTGAAAAATCTCTTTGCACTCTATTACGTGGAAAGCCGGTTTTTTATGCCGTTTCAGTTTGTCACCTACATGTTTATGCATGCTGACTTCTGGCATTTGTTCAGCAACATGTTTGGCCTGTTTATCTTCGGGCCGCTGCTGGAGCAGTTCATGGGGCCGAAAAAGATCCTAATCCTCTGGATGGTTTGC
This sequence comes from Cyclobacterium xiamenense, assembly GCF_900109255.1. NCBI lineage: Bacteria > Pseudomonadati > Bacteroidota > Cytophagia > Cytophagales > Cyclobacteriaceae > Cyclobacterium > Cyclobacterium xiamenense. The sequence continues at coordinate 15,386 of NZ_FNZH01000005.1, forward strand.
GGGATTGGGTCCGGGGTACTCTACTCGGGATACAATGCCTACAAAATGGGCAGCCTCAACGACCGGATCGAAGCTTTTACCGATAACCCCGATCCGGAATCCTTCAACCGGTTTGTGTCGGACAACCGGCATTTGTTCAATCCGGTTATCTATGAATTTGTGGACGAATACAGTCGAAATCCCGAAAGTCAGGAGCTGGAGTCCCGCGCCAAACGCACCATGTTGGATGTACGGGATCGGCAGGCGAATATTCCGATGGTGGGAGCTTCCGGAGCGTTGTTTGGGATTCTCATTGCCTTTGGTATGCTCTTTCCCAATACCCAGTTGTTTTTGCTGTTCCCTCCCATGCCGGTAAAAGCAAAATACCTTGTCTTGTTTTATGGACTATACACGGTTTATAATATATTTGTATCGAATCCCACAGATAATGTAGCTCATTTTGCGCACCTTGCCGGGTTGGCCATCGGTGCGGTATTGATTACCTATTGGAAGAAGGACAGAAGAAATTTCTATTAAAACATCATGTACGGAGGATTTTGGTATCATATCAGGCACGCCTTTGACCATAAAGACAATGGTCTCTATAAAATTATTGCCATCAATTTGATCGCATTTTTGGTCTTGATGGTGCTGCGGGTATTCCTTACCATTGGTGGTGCCGAAGAGCTTTACCGCTCCATTGTCTCCGTTTTTATGATGCCGGCCTCTCTGTCCAGGTTTGTGATACAACCCTGGACCCTACTTACTTACATGTTTTTTCACGAAGGCTTCTTTCATATCATATTTAACTTGTTGTTTTTGTATTGGTTTGGGCTTTTGGTTCAGGAATATCTGGGTAGCAGAAAGCTGGTAAACCTGTACATTCTGGGAGGAATCGCAGGCGGATTGCTATACATGGTGCTTTATAACATTGCCCCGTATTTTAGCGATCGGGTGGATGGAGCACTGATGCTTGGAGCCAGTGCCGGTGTATATGCCATCGTGGTAGCCGCCGCAACGCTTCGACCCGATACCCAGTTTCACCTGCTATTGCTCGGACCGGTAAAAATTAAATACATTGCCATTTTCTACGTCTTGATCGCGTTTGCCAATTCTGCGGGATCAAATGCAGGTGGGGAATTGGCACACCTGGGCGGAGCCGCTCTCGGGTACCTGTACATCTTACAACTCCAAAAGGGCGTTGATATGGGCAAGCCCGTTCAGGCAGTTGGCTTGTTTTTTGAGAAATTGTTCTCGCAAAAACCAAAAGTGAAGGTAACCTACCGACGGGGTAGCGATAACGTGAAAACCAAAGGTGGAACGGCACCCGTCAATTCGGGCAGCAGCGGCAGCAAAAGCACACAGGAAGAAATCGATCGAATTCTCGATAAGATTGCCGAAAAAGGCTACGATAACCTGAGCAAGGAAGAAAAACGTAAACTTTTTGATTTTAGTAACAAGGATGTTTGATCCGGGTTAGCTCACCGTTCGTAGCCCAATATTTTTTTGTATTGTCTAAGACCTTCGTCGGTCAAAAAAGGCAAGACCATGGAAAAAACGAGCTTGCTGTAATACTGGTGGTGAAATGAATCTTGCCCAAAAATCACCAGATTGTGAATGGGCCAGTAATCGGATAGCATAGTCATCTGATTGGCCAGGTTTTCAAAGCTACCCGTAAAGTTTTCTTTTTCAAATACATTTTCCTGACTCATCTTGTGAAAAAGGTGAATCAGTTGGGTCTTACGCAGGGAAATGAGTTCAAAATACCGATCTTTTACCGCCTCGTGCCGGTTGATGATGGTTCCCAGATCCAAAAAAAAGAAGCGGTACTTTTCCTGAATCCGGTAAGAAGCCAGGGTACTCGTATACAACTTTTCCAACGAACTGCCATTTTGGTCAATTTCTGCCGCGGCTGCATCCGATTCGTTGCACAGGCGGTAAAAGATCCGGACGATCAAATCGTCAAAATCTCGTACATCCCGGTATAAATCTGAAGGACGGATTTGCAATTGGTCTATCAAACGGTCCATATCTGTCCCTTGGTAGCCCTTTTCGTTCAAAACGGGTAGTGATTTTTCTATGATGGCAGGAAGGTCCATTTAATTTACTCTATTTCGTATTTCAAAGTTAAAAAAAAGTAATTCATATCCTAATTTTCCCGTTGTCTAATTACCACTCTATTTTATTCGCCAACTGCCCACAAGCAGCATCGATGTCCTGTCCTCGTGATTTTCGGACCTTGGCGATGATTCCGGATTCCTCCAATATCCGCAAATACAGGGCTACCTTATCGGGTGCGGCCTGTCGAAATTCCCCGTCATCAATCGGGTTGTATTGAATAATATTGACTTTTGAAGGGATTTTTTTGCAAAACCTGGCCAATGCCCTGGCATGCGTTTCGTCGTCATTGATCCCTTCCCAAATCACGTATTCAAAGGTCACTTTTCGTTTGGTTTTGGAATACCAATAGGCCAACGCATCGGCCAGTTCTTCGACGGTATTGCTCTCGTTGATGGGCATCAGACGCGTTCGGGTTTCGTTGATGGCCGAATGCAGGGAAAGTGCCAGATTAAATCGAACCCCGTCATCCGCCAGTTTTCGGATCATCTTCGCAATCCCCACTGTCGAAAGGGTAATCCGCCGGGGGGAAATTCCCAGGCCCTCGGGAGAACAGATTCGCTCAATGGCGGCTAGCACATTTTGGTAATTCAGCAGGGGCTCTCCCATTCCCATAAACACGATGTTGGTCAGGGGCCGGTCAAAATACATCCGGGCCTCTTCCTGAATGGCTACCACCTGATCGTAAATCTCATCCGGGTTTAGGTTGCGCATTCGTTTCAGCCGGGCTGTCGCACAGAAGTTGCAGTCCAGACTGCAGCCGACCTGGGAAGAGACACAGGCCGTAATTCGTTTGGAAGTAGGGATCAACACCGATTCCACGATTTGATTGTCAAACAACTTCACGGCATTTTTGATGGTCCCGTCGGTGCTGCGTTGAAGCTGATCGACCCGAATGTGGTTAATCGTGAAATTTTCCTTCAAGTGTTCCCGGGTGGCCTTCGATAAATTGGTCATGTCATCGAAGTTTTTGAGCGATTTGTTCCACAGCCATTCGTAGACCTGTTTGGCTCGGAATTTTTTTTCGCCCACCGTCTCAAAATACGTTTCCAAATCCGGAAGGCTTAATTTTCGAATGTCTTGTTTGTCGTGTTCCTGCATTTTTCTGCTTGTTTCGGGCCCGTAGTAAACAAAGCTTCGCGGTACCTTGGTTCCTGCCCAACTGCCGTTCTGCCCAACTATTTTGCCAGGGGCAATTACCGGCGTTGCGGAAGGAGGGCTCCCGTTTCCTTCAGTTTTTGCATGAGTATGTTTTCGAGCGAGGCCGCCTTTTCGGGATGGCTTGCTGCCAGGTTTTCGGTTTCTCCCGGGTCGTTGTCCAGGTTATACAGTTCACTGAGCCCTGTTTCGTAAAAATGGATCAATTTCCAGTGGTCTATCCGAATGGCGGAACCGGGTTTCCAGGCACTGCCATGGTAATGGGGGTAATGCCAAAACAGTTCCTCCCGCTCAATTTGCCCGTTTTCGAGGATCAATGGACTCAAGTCCTTCCCATCGCCGGCATCGTGCGGGATTTGGGCCAGGCTAAGGAGGGTGGGAAATACGTCCATGCTAACCACCGGAGTCTCCGATACACTACCCTGCCGGGAAATACCCGGCCCCTGAACAATGAAGGGCACCCGGATACCCCCTTCGTAGCACCAACCTTTGCCCGCCCGAAGCGGGCCGTTTGCCGTGGGAGCACCTTCCGTAAACAAGGTAGACAGGCCTCCATTATCGCTGGTGAACACGACCCATGTGTTATCCGAAAGCCCTGCATCTTCCAAGGCCTGAAGCAGCCTGCCTACATTTTCGTCCATGGCGGAAACCATCGATGCATAGGCCGCATTGTCCTGAATGAGTTTGGTTTGGCCCGTTCCTTCCGGCCGATACGCCTGCTGCCCGGGTTTGGTTTCCAGATTTTCTTTTTTGCGAAGGAAGTAATCGTGTTTGGTTGGCGCAGCCTGTATGGGGGTATGCACCGTGTAAAAGGCCAGGTACAGGAAAAATGGCTCTTCGCCTCGTTGCTGAATAAATCGAATGCTCTCCGACGTAAGTCGTTCCGTGAGGTATTCCCCTTCCGGCCCGTCTTCCAGTCGGGGGTTTCCATAGGGGGAGTAGTACCCGTTTGCCTGTCCTTGTTTTAATTGCGGCGCCCCCACACTCCAGCCACCGATGTTTCGGTCAAATCCCTGGTATTCGGGCCAGTAGCGGGGTTCTTCTCCGAGGTGCCATTTCCCTACAAAGAAGGTTTGGTAGCCGTTTTCCTTAAATTTCTCTGCGAGCGTGGTTTCTTCCAGCGGCAGTTCATGGCTAATTTCCGGAGTGGCTAGCGGCCAATTTTCTTTATCCCGATTAAAGCCCGGAATCCAATCTGTAATCTGCACCCGGTTGGGATGCTTTCCCGTCATCAGGGCTGCCCGCGTTGGGCTGCATACCGGATGGGCGGAATAGGCCTGAGAAAACCGCAGGCCATTTGCAGCCATACCGTCGATGTTCGGTGTCTCGTAAAAGGTCTCCGGATGGTTGGCCCCGATATCGGCCCAACCCAAATCGTCTACCAAAATCACGATGACGTTTGGTTTAGGCGCCTCTTTTTCCACACAGGAAAAAAAACAACCTAGGAAAAATAAAGTAAGCGGGAGTTTCATGGGACCAAGACAGGCTGATTGTACCCGGCAAAGATAGGCAAATGCACGAATACATCCGATCGGTGCCCTTGGATTTCCATACAGGAAGTAGCAAGCGCCTGCCAAAAAGTCCGAAAAAGGAATCAATCTTGTTCGAAATCGGACATTTTTTCCGAGAAATTAGATTGGTTGCATATTTGATTCTAGCTGTGAAAGAAGAAAAGAAAGCAACCATAACCCGGAACACCATGGATTTCAAACAATTCACCATCAAGTCTCAGGAAGCCATACAGAAGGCACTGGAGCTGTGCACAGCCGGGCAGCAACAATTGATAGAACCTGCCCATTTGCTCAAGGGAATCATTCAAGAAGATAGCAACGTCACCGATTTTCTATTTAAAAAATTGGGAGTCAACAGTGGATTGGTTGTGCAGAAGTTGGACGAACTGATCGGGCAGCTGCCCAAGGTCAGCGGACAGCAACCTTACCTGTCCAATGCCACCAATCAGGTGCTGGAAAAAGCAAAAGGATACCTAAAAACCTTTGGAGACGAATACGTAGCGGTGGAGCATCTGGTATTGGGGGTGTTGGCCGGTACGGATAAAACGGCCCAACTCTTAAAGGATCAGGGACTGAATGAGAAAAATCTCATTGAAGCCATCAAGGAACTACGAAAAGGAAATAAAGTGACAGATCAGAACGCAGAATCAAAGTACAGGTCGCTGGAGAGGTACTCCAAAAACCTGAACGAACTTGCCAAAAAAGGCAAAATTGACCCGGTGATCGGCCGGGATGAGGAGATTAGACGGGTGCTGCAAATACTGGCCCGCCGGACCAAAAACAACCCTATCCTTCTGGGAGAACCGGGTGTAGGTAAAACCGCCATTGTGGAAGGGCTGGCTCAACGGATTGTGAGCGGGGATGTGCCGGAAAACCTCAAGAGTAAAATCCTTATTTCCCTGGACATGGGATTGCTCGTAGCGGGCGCCAAGTACAAGGGAGAGTTTGAAGAACGCCTAAAGGCTGTTATCAAGGAAGTGACCGATTCGGAAGGGGAAATCATCTTGTTTATTGATGAGATTCACACGCTAATCGGAGCAGGTGGGGGCGGAGAAGGGGCCATGGATGCAGCAAACCTGCTGAAACCGGCATTGGCCAGGGGTGAATTGCACGCCATCGGGGCGACCACCCTTAAAGAGTATCAAAAATACATCGAAAAGGACAAAGCCCTGGAGCGTCGGTTTCAGCAAGTCATCGTCGATGAACCGGATGCTATGGATGCCATCTCCATTTTACGGGGAATCAAAGACAAGTACGAACTGCATCACGGAGTGCGGGTAAAAGACGATGCCGTGATTGCGGCAGTAGAACTTTCGCAGCGGTACATTTCCGATCGGTACCTTCCGGACAAGGCCATTGACCTGATGGACGAAGCCGCCGCCAAATTGCGTATGGAAATTGATTCCCTGCCTCAGGAGTTGGACGAGCTTAATCGCCGCATCATGCAGTTGGAAATCGAGCGGGAAGCCATCCGACGTGAAAAAAACAAGGACAAGGAGGCCGTGCTAAGCAAGGAACTGGCAGAACTTTCGGAAAAGAGACAAGGTATCAAGGCCAAGTGGGAAAGCGAAAAAGCGGTCATTCAGGGCATACAGCGGGAGAAGGAAAATATCGATAAATTCAAACTGGAAGCCGAACAAGCGGAGCGAGCCGGTGATTTTGGAAAGGTTGCGGAAATTCGCTACGGAAAAATCGGAGAAAGCGAGAAGAAGCTGCAGTCCTTTCAGCAGCAGCTAAAGGAAATGCAGGAAGGATCGCCCCTGCTGAAGGAGGAGGTAGACCACGAAGACATTGCGGCGGTGGTCAGTAAATGGACCGGGATTCCGCTATCCAAAATGATCCAAAGCGAGCGCGAAAAGCTGCTTCACCTGGAAGAGGAGTTGGGCAAGCGCGTGGCCGGACAGCGGGAAGCAATCGTGGCCCTTTCGGATGCCGTTCGACGTAGCCGTGCAGGCTTGCAGGATCCCAAGCGTCCGATCGGTTCCTTTATTTTCCTGGGCACCACCGGTGTAGGGAAAACCGAATTAGCGAAAGCGCTGGCCGAATACCTGTTTAGCGATGAAAATGCCATGGTCCGCATCGATATGTCGGAATACCAGGAACGACACGCCGTGAGTCGCCTGGTGGGAGCGCCTCCCGGTTACGTCGGTTACGACGAGGGAGGACAGCTGACCGAAGCGGTACGCCGAAAGCCTTACTCCGTGGTATTACTAGACGAGATCGAGAAGGCCCATCCGGATGTATTCAATATCCTGCTGCAGGTACTGGATGATGGCAGGCTGACGGACAACAAAGGCAGGGTGGCCAATTTCAAAAATACGATTATCATCATGACTACCAATATTGGGTCCACCTTGATACAAGAGCGCTTTGAAAACATGGATGCCTGGAACAAGGAACAGGTGATGGAAGAAACCAAAGAAGAAGTGTTTGGCTTGCTGAAAAAATCGGTTCGCCCGGAGTTTCTGAACCGAATCGATGAAACCATCATGTTTGAACCCCTTAACCGGGAAATCCTGCGAAAAATTGTGGATATCCAATGGAAAGAAGTACAAAAACGACTGGCGGAAGCTGGAATCGAATTGGAAGCCACACGGGAAGTGCTGGACTACCTGGGCGAGGTAGGTTTTGATCCCCAATACGGGGCGCGGCCACTAAAGCGAACCATGCAACGCCTGGTTTTAAACGAGCTTTCCAAGCAGATTCTAAGTGGTTACATCAAAAACGATAGCGCCGTGTTGGTGGACCTGGATGCAGACAGGCAGGTGTATTTCAAAAATATGGATGAAGTAGGTGTAGAGTAATATGCGGCCCATGTGGCCGGGATAGAAACAGCAAGCAGCTGGCCAAAGATTTGGTCAGCTGCTTTTTGTTTGCCCACGGATTATGAAGCCGTTCCGAAATAATTCACTCCTTGTGAAGTCAAAACGCCGCTTGGGTTGTACCTTGTATGCATGGACTACCAGCAACTGATCGAAGAAGTATATCAGGAAGTCAACGACCTGAATCTACGGGGCACGGTAGCGGACTACATTCCCGAATTGGCAAAGGTATCCGCTGACCGGTTTGGCATGGCCCTGATCGACTTGAACGGGGAGGTTTACGGGGTTGGCGATTACCAGGAGCCTTTTTCCATTCAGAGTATTTCCAAAGTATTCACCCTGACAATGGTTTTTCATGTTTTTCGGAGCAAACTCTGGTCACGCGTTAACGTAGAACCTAGCGGCAACCCCTTCAACTCCATTGCCCAACTGGAGTACGAAAAAGGCATCCCCCGAAACCCCTTTTTGAACGCAGGGGCCCTGGTGATTACCGATGCCCTTACGAGCAAATCTGAAAACCCCGTCCATAGTATACGGGAGTTTATTGACGAGCTGGCAGGACAGCATTGCGTTCGGATCAATGAAGAGGTGATGCACTCCGAACTGCTGCATGCGGAGCGGAATACGGCCATGGCTTATTTTTTGAAGGCCTACCAAAACTTTGACAATGACATACAGGAAGTCATCCGCACCTACGTGTCGCAGTGTTCCATTGAAATGAGTTGCGAGGAACTGGCCAAAGCGTTTTCTTACCTTGCAAACGACGGCTATTCCCTCTTTGCAAAAAGGGAAATCCTAAACGAAAGTCAATCCCGCCGTGTCAATGCTCTCATGCTCACCTGCGGCTTTTACGACGAATCCGGAGAATTTGCATTTCGCGTGGGCTTGCCCGGAAAAAGCGGTGTAGGCGGCGGGGTGGCTGCGGTACTTCCCGGAAAATTCAGCATCGCCGTCTGGTCGCCCGAATTGAACGAAAAGGGAAATTCGGTCAAGGCGATCAAGGCCCTTGAACTCCTGACAGATAAGCTAAAGTTTTCGCTCTTCTAGACCAGGTTGGCGGTTCGCCACATGGCCCTTGAAGTTGCGGCCAGCGCCGGCTCATTGTCCATGGCGTTTAGTTTGGCATTGAATGGTTCCGCACGTACCGGACCGTCGTAGCCGATGTTGACGAGGGCCTGCATGAAGCCCTTCAGATCGATTAGGCCACTGTCTCCCGGGAGTTGGCGCTCGCCGTCTATTTGTTCGATAATGCTTCTTCCAGCCGTGGCGTCATTGAGGTCGCAGGTCACGATTTGATCGTTGCTTAGCTTTTCCAGATCGGCGACACTTTCGCTAGAGGTGTACCAGTGAAAACTATCCAGCTGTACCCCTACGTTTGGGCGCCCGATGTCAGCAATGAGGTCTTGCACTTCTTTCAGTGTCCCCACAAAGGGGTACCGGTTGATGATTTTCAGGTTTTTTGTACCCACGTACTCAAACCCTAGTTTCAGCCCTTCTTCTCCGAGTATTTGGGCAGCCAGGCCGAGGCGCTGACTGTGTTGCTTTAGGTTTTCCAGGTAGGGCAGTTCGTTATGGCTGGGCATGATCCAGGTATTCACCCGGCTTACCCCCGCCTCCCGCAGGCGAACGGCAATTTTGGGCAATTCTTTAATTCCTGCTTCGTAGGTAGCCTTGTCTTTGCGGAAATCCACCGGCAGACCGGCCGAATCCCAACTGAGCTGCTGTGCGGCCTTTCGGGCCAAAAATTCATCCAATTTGCCCGGGGACATTTCCATCAGCTGCGCAGGAACAGGCAGGATGGCTTCAAACTTATGGGCCACTGCTTTGTCAATCATTTCTTCCTGACTGATTTTTACGCCTATGGCGTAGGGGTTCAGGCTTATCCGGAATTTTCGTTGGCGGAAATCCGGAGCGGCCTGGGCCAGGTAGGGAGCGGTAGCCAATCCCAGGCTGAGGGCCCCGCCTCGCTGAATAAATGTTCTTCGGTTCATTGGATGTTTGCTAATGTTCGTGACTGATTAGGATAGAATTTCCCGAATGACATGCCCTTCCACGTCCGTTAAGCGGAAAGGCCTGCCCTGAAAATCAAAGGTAAATTGCTCGTGGTCAAATCCCAAAAGTTGGAGGATGGTGGCATGAATATCGTGTACGGAAACGGTATCTTCCACACCGGAAAATCCGAATTCGTCTGTGAGCCCGTGCGCCGCTCCTTTCTTGATACCGCCCCCGGCCATCCACATGGTAAAGGCATCGACGTGGTGATCCCGGCCCTTGTAACTCTGGGTTTTTCCTTCCCTGTTTTCCTGCATGGGGGTGCGGCCAAATTCTCCTCCCCATACCACCAGCGTTTGGTCCAGTAGGCCTCGTTGCTTGAGGTCGGTCAATAGGGCGGTAATGGGGCGGTCGATTTCGCGGCATTTGTCTTTCATGCCCAGGTCAATGGCGGTGCTTTCACCTGTACCGTGTGCATCCCATCCCCAATCGTAGAGCTGTACGAACCGGACGCCTTTTTCTACCATTTTGCGTGCAAGCAGGCAGTTATTGGCGAAGGATTCCTCTCCCGGCTGGGTGCCGTATAGCTGGTGGATGTATTCCGGTTCTTCGTTGATATTCATTACCTCCGGCACCTCAATTTGCATGCGGAATGCCATTTCGTACTGGTTGATTCGGGCGAGAATTTCCGGATCCGCATAGGCCTGGAAATCTGCCTCGTTGATCCCGTTGATGGCGTCGAGCATTTTTCGTTTCAAGCTTCGTGACATGCCTTTCGGGTCCTCGATGTACAATACCGGATCCCCTTGTGAGCGGCATTGCACTCCCTGGTAGACGGAGGGTAAAAAACCGCTTCCCCAGACGCTTTTTCCGGCGTCAGGCGTTTTTCCTCCGGAGGTGAGTACCACAAATCCGGGTAGGTTTTGGTTTTCGGAGCCCAGGCCGTAGGTCACCCAGGAACCGATGCTGGGCCGGCCGAGTCGGGGGCTACCCGTTTGCATAAACAGCTGGGCAGGACCATGATTAAATTGATCCGTATGAACGGCTTTCAGGAAAGCCACCTCGTCCACGACCTGCTTGAAATGAGGCAGGTAATCCGACACCCAGTTGCCCGACTCGCCGCACTGCTCAAAGTTCGCTTGGGGGCCGAGCAGGTTGGGACGGCCACGGATAAAGGCAAATTTTCTTCCCTGCAGCAGGGATTCCGGACACTCTTTGTTGTGAAGCCGGGCCAGTTCGGGTTTGTAATCAAACATTTCCAGCTGGGAGGGGGCACCCGCCATGTGCAGGTAGATCACCGATTGCACCTTTGGCGTAAACGGAGGTGCCATAGCAGACAGGGGGTTGAGGTCTCGCTCGGAAAGTTGCATGCGCCGGGGTTCCGGGGCCTGGCAGCCGCCGATGAGTGATCCCAAAGCCAGGCCGCCCATGCCACTTACACAGCGCTGAATAAAATGCCTGCGGGTTTGGGTCTGCAGTTCCCGTTCCAGTTTCTCAGCCAGTAATTTTTTGATGGTGTCCATGTCAGGATTTGGTTAGGAATTCATCCAGATTCAATAGTGCATTGGCGACCACCGCCAGGGCCGCCAGTTCGGGGTCTTTGTCGGCTTCCGCAGCGAACTGAAGCCAGTCCTTCAGGGCCTGCGGATCCTGCGCAAAATCTTCCTGCGCAAAATCCCGGAGGTCTTTCAGGTAGCGGTGTTTCTCCGCGGTGATGGGCTGTAGCAGCAGCTTTTCGTACGCCCAGGAGATCGGGTCTTCGGCGCCGGACTGCTGCATGCGCAGCGCCAGCTGGTAGGCAGCCTCCTGGTATACCGGGTCGTTTAAGGTTACCAGGGCCTGCAAGGGCGTATTGGTCACCGTGCGGTCGATGGTACATACCTCCCGGCTTCCCGCATCAAAGCTGATAAAGGACGGATAGGGGCTGGTGCGCTTTAGAAGGGTGTATACCGCGCGTCGGTACCGGTCTTCCCCCTCGCTGGTTTTCCAGGATTCTCCGTTATAGACGGTTTGCCAAACATTCTCCGGCTGGGGCGGCATGACCGGTTTGCCGTACATCTTGTCGCTTAGTAGGCCCGTTGCTGCGAGTGCCTGGTCCCGGATTTGTTCCGCACTGAGTCGGAACCTCGGTCCCCGGGCGTACCATTGGTTGTTTGGGTCTTTTTCGTGCAGCAAGGCCGAAGAGACGGAAGACTGACGATAGGTACCGGATAGCACCAGGTCTTTAATCAACGGTTTCAATCGCCAGTCGTGGTCTTCCATGAGCCGAACCGCCATCCAGTCCAACAGTTCCCGGTGGCTGGGAGGCTCGGATTGGGTACCCATGTCTTCCAGGGTACTCACCAGTCCCCGACCAAACAATTGCGCCCAGATGCGGTTGGCCAGGGTGCGTGCCGTAAGGGGGTTTTCCTTGCTGGTTAGCCAATAGGCGAGGCCCAGTCGGTTTTCCGGCCAGGCGGGGTCCCAGCTATTGAGGACGGCAGGTACATCTGGCTTCACTTCCTCCCCTTTGAGCATCCAATTGCCCCGTTCAAACACATGGCTCGTTCGCTTCATGTAATCCGGATTTTCGATCATAATCGGAACGGAAGGGGTAGTTGTGTTGAGAAGCGCCAGGAAATCCCGATCGGTCTCTGCGTGCCCGGGTTGATTTTTTCCGGGCAACTCCGGAAAAAAGGCCAGCCAGTTGATGGCCGAGGTGGTTTGCTGGGGGCCAAGCCGCCGGTTTTCCATGCGAAAATACAGGTCTACTTTTTCGTTAACTTTTTTGATAGGAAACCGCCGGATGACCCGTCCCTCCGTTTTATCCAGGGTAAACCGGGCCAAAATCTCTCCCTCAGGGCCGTCCTTACGAATAGTCAGCAGGCTTCCTTCGTTGCCGGTCCAATAGTTTAGGTAAATATAGGGGGATCCACCCGTGTAAATTCCCCGAAAATAACAGGAGCCCTGGTCCCAAAGTCCGAGCCATTTGGTGTCGATCAATTCCCCGTTTTCAAAATCCTCCGCCAGGTGTGCATGGTACTTGGGCTCCTGGTAGCGTAGGATGGCTTCTACTTCTTTTTCCAGATCCTTGCTCCCATGCCGGGCGGCCCAGTTTTTTATTTCTTCTACCCGAACACTGTCCTTCCCGGTGTAGAATTTTAATTTGGGCTCCTCGCCATGGGTGTCTTCATCGCGGCTGTTATTGAAGAAAGCCATGAGTTGGAAATAGTTTTCGTGGGTAAAGGGATCGTAGGGATGGCTATGGCATTGCACGCAGGCGATGGTGGTACTCTGCCATACGTCAAAGGTGGTGTTGACCCGGTCGAGTACAGCGGCGACCCGAAACTCTTCGTCCTGCGTGCCTCCCTCGTCGTTGTTCATCGTATTGCGGTGAAAGGCTGTGGCCGTAAGCTGGTCCAGGTCCGGATCGGGTAGTAAATCACCGGCAAGCTGTTCCACCGTAAATTGATCGAAGGGCATGTCGGTGTTTAGGGCTTTGATGACCCAGTCGCGGTAGGCCCAGATTTCCCGGCTGACATCCCGCTCGTAGCCCTTGGTATCGGCATAGCGGGCCAGGTCCAGCCACCAGGAAGCCCATTTTTCGCCATAAGCCGGGCTTTCCAACAAGGCATCTACCAATTCCTCGTAGCTTATTTCGTTGGATTTCCACCGGTTTACGAGTTCCTCGGAGGGTGGAAGTCCGGTAAGGTCCAGGCTCAATCGGCGAAGAAGTACCAGTTTATCCGCTTCGGGCGATGGCGCCAATTCCTGTTGGGTCAAGCCGCGGGCGATAAACCGGTCGATGTCGTTTTGCAGAAAGGCGGGCGCGGACTCGGTGAAAAAACCAGCCTGAACCGGCGTTTCGGGAGGAGTGGGTTTCGTTGGGGTTTCGTAGGCCCAGTGTTTGCCCCAGGGTGCTCCCTGTTCCACCCAGGCGGTAAGGATTTCGATTTCCTCCTCGGAAAGGGGAGCTTTCTGGTAAGGCATGCGGATTTCCGGATCGGCCGCGGTGAGGCGCTTGATAAATTCGCTGGCGCTGGCATCGCCGGGAATGATGGCCGGATGGCCGGACTCGGTGGCAGCGAGGGCCTCCGCTTCAAAAAGCAGGCTAAAGCCCCCGTTTTTCTTGACCCCTCCGTGGCAGGAAATGCAGTGTTGGTTCAGAATGGGTTTTACCTGCGCGCTAAAGTCAATTTCCTTTTCCTGTGTCAGGGAATAGAAAACCACCCCTGCGAGCAGAATACTGGTCGTTCCAATAAGAAATCCGGTTTTATTCATGGGTCGTTTTGTCACAAATACGAGTCGAAAATAGCCAGAAAAGCCTGAAATCGCAAGGTGTAGAGATACAGGATACCTTCTTTTAGTTTTCAAACGCGTTTAACCAAAGCCGATTTTTTCAAATGGGACGCGCCGACAACGGCAACCTGCTCCGACATCTTTTCATCATGACTTGCTGATCAGTGGTTCTGACATAGGGGGGCTAGATGCGGGCCTTGCATTTACAGGCTGTTTTTTTAAAGGAACTGGGTTTGCATCGGACGATTGGCCTATTTTGAACGTCTATCCATAGCATTTACCCACGTCAAAATGTCCGGAACCAGGGCAGCGATTCGCTTGCATTCCCACCACCTTACACGGGTTGCCTTCACAGGCGAATACGGGAAAAGGTGCCGATCGTGGCGAATTCGAAATGCGTCACTTTCTTGCATAACAGACGTCCAATTCCCGGAAAACAACCGGTACAAACCGACCCCGGTGACAAAAATAGTATGGCTTTTTGTTACCATTCGATAAACACTCTAACCGTTTACTTTATTTCACTTGAAAAAGGCGTTGTGTACCAACGAGAGGTCCCTCAATAACCATTACGTAGTATCCGGGGAGTAAAGCGTTTATATCCAATTGAGTCACCGAATTCCTGATCTCCTGCGACATGATTTTCTCGCCATCGACCGTGTAGATGTGTACATAAACCACCTCTTCTGGCTGTAAACTCCCGATGGATACATTTATCGTGCCGGCGTCGGCAGGATTCGGGAAAATTAGAAACTCATTCTCGGAGCTTTTCGATAGGCTTACCTGGGTTGATTTTTCGAACGTGAAGCTATCTACGTCGAGGAGGTATCCCGAAGCTCCCTTAAAAACCAGGAACAGGGTTTGATCGCCCAGAAACACGGATCCGTCGGCGTAGCTTTCCGGGTCCACCACCCTGATCGCAAA
>NZ_FNZH01000005.1:30257-336149 GCF_900109255.1 Cyclobacterium xiamenense
CCCGAAGCTCCCTTAAAAACCAGGAACAGGGTTTGATCGCCCAGAAACACGGATCCGTCGGCGTAGCTTTCCGGGTCCACCACCCTGATCGCAAAAGGTGCAAAAGTTCTCCAGCCACCGGTAGGCCTAACCTCAGCCGTAGCGATGAGGGTACCCTCCGGGCTACCGGTTCTGAATTCGACTGTACCTCCTGCGGTATTGCTGGATGCGATGATCTGCCCGGCCAAGGGGCCGCGCCCAAAAGCCACGTGGTCAAACCGGATGTAGTCGCCGTCGTTGATATATCCCACTGCTGCCCCGGCATTGCTGGGCTGAATTCCGTTTTGGCTGGAAAAATCCTCGGCCTGAATCCCGGCATACGGATCAACAGAAGTGGATTTTTCCTGAACGATGATCGTACAAACCGCGAAAACCGAACCATCGCTGAAACTTGTGGCCGTCACCGTGACTTCACCCGGCGCGGTCGCCGTGAATTCTCCGGTGATGTAATCGACACTTATGCCATCATTTGAAGCAAAGGCCACAAACTGATTGCTGGTGTTTGCGGGAGAAATAAGGACATCGAGATCGATGGTGTCACCGACCTGCAAGGGTTCCGAAGGGCAATTGATGAAGCTGAGCTCCTCCACTATCACCTCCGAAGGCTCGAACGTGAAGCTATCGACATCGAGGAGGTATCCCGAAGCTCCCTTAAAAACCAGAAATAGGGTCTGATCTGCCAGATACGCGGATCCGTCGGAATAGCTTTCCGGGTCCACCACCCTGATTGCAAAAGGTGCAAATGTTCTCCAGCCACCGGTAGGCGTAACCTCAGCCGTAGCGATGAGGGTACCCTCCGGGCTACCGGTTCTGAATTCGATCGTACCTCCTGCGGTATTGCTGGATGCGATGATCTGCCCGGCCAGGGGTCCGCGCCCAAAAGCCACGTGATCAAACCGGATGTAGTCGCCGTCGTTGATATAGCCCACCGCTGCTCCGGCATTGCTGGGCTGAATTCCGTTTTGGCTGGAAAAATCCTCGGCCTGAATCCCGGCATACGGATCAACGGAAGTGGATTTTTCCCGAATCAAGGGTTCAAAGGGTTCTTTTTTAGGTTTGAAATGCTCAGGCCAATGCGCATCGGGATTTGTTTCCGGGGAATGTGAAAAATGCGCCTTCGCGCTACTACGTATAAACGAGCTACCAAAATCATCGGTACTTGGTATTCGCATCCCTATCTGACCCGGATTATTGGTATCACATTTAAATGGATCAGTTGACTTGCCCTGACTAGTTCCCACTAAAACAACAAATAATATGTTCAAGTGGAGAAGGAATACTTTTCGCATTTTCACATCCTTTAATTTGTTTTTAATAGTATTTTTTTTGCTTTTCATCCAAAAATAGGTAAAAATATTCAAACAAAAAAGCGATCGATTCTTTTTTCTGGTACCTTTTTCAAAGTAGAAAGCAGGGGTCGCACCATGCAGCAAAGGCAGCTTTTGGACTGCACATCTCTCAAAAAAAAACTACTTTACACTGGATGTTTCCTTTTTCCAACCCGCCTCGAACTGACAGAATTCCCATGCCTGAATATTTGGGTATCGGAGGCTCGCTCACTGTTCAGCAAACCCGAAAATTAGGTAATGATAGATTTACGCACCCAGTTTTCCACCGCACCTTCCGTAACCGCCTGTATGAATAGATCGTGGCCCACTTCGGTGATCAACCCGGTCAGTCTGGAATTGAGGGTACGGCTGTATCGACGGCTGTGGCTTCAGGAATTTTTTTGGAGGACTGTAGTTAATAAACCTGGCTGCTTTCATCGTGTTGGTTCTCTCAGGGGGCTGTCAACATCAAAGGTAAACGTACATATCCGCAATCACCTGTACGTTACCGTCGATTTCTTCGATCCGAACGCCCTTTTTACCAGGGACGGGTAAGGGCAAGGTGTGAACCGTACCGTTGCTGCGGTAGCTTACCTGTTGCGAATACAAGGCAGTTTGCTGCAAAACAATCGGAGTTCCTACAAGATAGGCGAAAAATCTAAAGATTCGAGCAAAAATCCCGGTTCGATTTCCGGACCGTTGGAGACAGGCGGAAGGTAGCCGGGAAGGAGTTCAACTTGGGGAAAGATGGGAATAAATGGAGATAGCCATTCGGGGAAGCCGATTGCGTGGGAACGCGAATGCAGTGACGTATTACCAAACCGGCAGCAGAACGGAATTGACCCGCCTACATAGCGGCAGGCGGGGAGGCAGCACCCTATTTTAGTAAATTTGGCGTATCTGCGATGCAAACTGTTGTGGAAGGAGCAAGTCGACTCCGAGGGATCCGTTCGTTAACGAAGTTTTACCACAGAAAACGTATCTTTTTGGTACCCGTTAAAAAAATAAATGGTAGTATTAGTGGTAGAAGGATTGTCCATTCGCTCCGCTTGACTGGCGCTGCGTATTCGAGGGCTTTGGTAAAGTGGTGTGTCACAGGAAGCATGCAACATGAAGCAACTTGGTTTTTTAGTATCTGTTTTTCTCGGCGTTAGTTCGCTCGCGTTCGGTCAATACTATACCTCCTATTTCACAGGAAATACCCATGACGAAACAAGGGCGCCGGCTGGTGGCGTCTGTTTGATGGGCGGGGCAACCGAAGACGATCGGGCGATGACCTGGTTTTTGCAGCGCGCAAACGGGGGAGACGTGCTGGTCCTAAGAACTTCCGGAAGTGATGGCTACAATCAGTACCTGTATTCCGAATTGGGCGTGCCCGTAAATTCCGTTGAGACCCTTGTCTTTCACCAGCCTGGCGCATCGGAGGAGGCATACATTCATCAAAAAATTCTGCAAGCAGAGGCGATCTGGTTTGCCGGAGGAGACCAATGGGAATACATTACCTATTGGCGGACTAGCCCCATCGCCCGCCTGATCAACGAAGCGATCGCCAATCGAAACGTAGTGATCGGGGGCAGCAGCGCGGGGATGGCGATCCTGGGAGGCTTTTATTTTTCTGCGGAAAATGGAACGGTTTCTTCCGGAGCAGCGCTATCCAATCCCTTTGACAGAAAGGTGACCGTCGATTCCCTATCTTTTATTTCCAATCCGTACCTATCGGATGTCATCACGGATACGCATTACGATAACCCAACGCGGAAGGGCAGGCATCTGGTTTTCCTAGCCCGCATTCTGATGGACTACGGAATCGAGGCAAAGGGAATTGCCTGTGATGAATATACGGCCGTTTGCATCGATGCCAGCGGTATCGCTCGGGTCTTTGGTGGTCATCCGGCGTACGATGACAATGCCTATTTTATCCAAACGAATTGCGAGTTGCCGGATGTGCTGCCTGAAAACTGTTCTCCCGGACAACCGCTGGATTGGAATCGGGGGGGCAAAGCCCTTCGCGTGTATGCGGTAAAAGGAACAAGCGAAGGTGCCAACAGCTTTGAT
Source organism: Cyclobacterium xiamenense (assembly GCF_900109255.1). Lineage (NCBI taxonomy): Bacteria > Pseudomonadati > Bacteroidota > Cytophagia > Cytophagales > Cyclobacteriaceae > Cyclobacterium > Cyclobacterium xiamenense. The sequence continues at coordinate 33,680 of NZ_FNZH01000005.1, forward strand.
TTGACCGATTGGGAGACGGGTAGGGGCGGCGTATGGGAATATTGGTACGTAGACCAGGGGCGGGTATACCAAAAAACCGGCAGGCAACCCAATTGTGAGGCACCGCCGGTAGCGGAAGCCATTGGGTTTCTAATGTATCCCAATCCGGCAAGCGATTACTTGTGGATCAGGTTTGCAAACAGCGAGGCGAGTCCCGAGTCCCTAATCATTAGCAATGAACGGGGCCAGGTAATCAGACGGGCGAGCCTAGGAAATGAGGATGAAATTCGGGTAACCACGAGCGGTATGACCCCAGGTATGTATTTGATCCGGGTAAGGTACGCGGACCACCGTTCGCTGGTAAAAAAGCTACTCATCCGCTAGAAAGCGAATACACCGCTGCATTCAGACAGGAAAGCGATGCTGGGTATAAGGATTTTAGTACCCTTTCTGATAAAAACGTATGAAAACAGTAAAAATAGGTGCGACCGTTTTATCCGTACTGCTTGGCGTTCATTCGGTGGCGGTACAAGAAATTACGCTATTCGATTCCGGGGGAGAAGCAATCGCCTACATTGACGCAGCCGATGCAGATTGGACCATTTACCTGTGGGACGGTACACCGGTGGCCTATCTTGATTCCGAGGGAGACGCTTTTGCTATGTATGGGTTTAACGGGAACCACCTGGGTTGGTACGAAGACGGGATGGTCAGAGATCGGGACGGATACCTGGTTGGATTTAGAGAAGGCCGGGCGCAGGTGTATACCCGGTACCCGCCTTACAAATCCGCGAAGCAGTACAAACCCTACCCGGCGTACCGGGAACCTGCGGCCTACAAACCCTATTACAGCAACCAATTTTCATCCGAACCGCTATTGCATTTTTTGCGAAAAGGAAGGCGTTAGCAAATTCAGGCTGCATTTACAGCTGTTGGATTCGCTTTCGGTAGTCACACAAAGTCACTCAGTAGAAGTTCTACTTTCGATAGTAGGGTGTAGGGGATAAAAAAAGCCAATTTTTAGTAATTGGTCATAAAAAAATTAGTAGTATTAGGTGACGGTGAGTGCGGGAAATTTGTGGCGGTTGATTTGGTTAGTTGCTGTCCTACTGATCTCCAATTGTAATCATTGACCACCTTGGGGTTTGTTGTGCATGGCCAGGGAAGTAACCAAGACAATAAGAGAATCCGGATGAAACATCAGAAAAAAACGAACCTGAACGGAAACATGCCGGTGCCAGGTAGGCTAAATGGCCAAATACTACGGAAGACAAATAGTCAGAAAAGTACGCCATCATTGAAGACGCAACGCAGGATCGCTGTTCCTGGTAGCGGCCCCTATCGCGCATTTACACGTTAGTTTACAAAGAAATGGAAGACGTACTGTTTGACTTTATCGCCAGATACATTTCCCTGACGGAGGAAGAGAAAAAGGCGTTGATCGATTTGGACCTGTTTCACTCGGCAAAAAAGGGAGCGGTCTTACTCGAAGAGGGGCAACGTTCCAAACAGGGATATTTTGTCCTGAAGGGCTGTATCCGGACGCATTACACCATAGAGGGAGTGGAAAAGACGACCGCATTTTTTACCGAAATGGAAGGCCTGACCCCTCCCTGTGTGCTGGACGGCAAGCCCTCTACTTACGCCGTTTCCTGCGTGGAAGACACGATTCTTACCATTTCCGACCCGAGCATGGAAGGCGAAATTTTTCAAAAATTCCCCAAGTTTGAAACCATGTGCCGGGTCTTGTCCGAAGAATTGTTGGTGAAACAACAAATGGATTTCGATGCCTTCAAGACCTCTTCACCCGAGCAACGCTACCTCGATCTCCTGGAAAAACGACCCGATTTAATCCAACGGGTTCCCCAGTACCAATTGGCCAGTTTTTTGGGGATTCAACCGCAATCGTTGAGCCGCCTACGGGCGAGAGTTGTCGAAAAAAGCAAGCATTGAGCCACCCTTCTTAACTTAAGTGAAGGAATTTGGGCCAGCCCTCCACCTATTTTTGTCCCATCGTTTTACCTAAATGGAGCGGACATGCAAACAAACAAACGATGGCTGGGTGTAGTCGTCCTGATGACGATTAGTTGCACCCTTTGGGTACAATACACCGGAAAGGAAAGGAGCTGCTTCGTGGCTGGCATTTTCGTGCTGCTGGCCAATTTTGCCCAGACAAATGCGCCGGATTTTGCCCAACTTAACCTTGGTTTCCGGCTAACGGCGCAGGACGTGCTATCCCTGGAACTAAAAACCTGGAAATATGCCTGGCCGCTGGGTATACATCCAACAAACAGCGCCTACGGCGATCCCAACACCGCCTTTCCCGAATACATCCGAGGACACGGCTTTGCCCTGGTGTACCAGCGGTTTTGGCGGAAAGGCCTGTATGCCGAGGTCCATATCATGCACGCCTGGCAACGGTTTGTTGACGAAAACGGACAGAAAATAGGAAACGGCTTCCAACTGTTTACCACCTACCGCCTGGGTTATCAGATAAAGTTGTTTCACAACCGCTTTTTCATCGAACCCTCCCTTGCGATTACCCATCGCCTCTATCCTACGAAAATGCCGGATGGGTTCCGGCAGCAGGACGATCAATGGCCCAGGTTTCTATTTGGCGAACCCGGTTTGCCTGTTGGATGTAATTTTTAGGGTATGAAAGCCATTGTATGCAGCAACTACGGGGGTCCGGAAGTACTTCGGCTTGTGGAGGTAGCCAAACCCACCTGCGGGAAAAACGAGCTATTGATACAAGTGATGGCCACGGCTGTCAACAGTGCCGATGTAAAAGTGCGCGCCCTGGCCATGCCGGGCTATTTAACGCCGCTTATGCGGATCGTGCTTGGAATTTGTCGACCCCGAAGACCCATTTTAGGGACCGTCTATGCGGGTGTAGTGGAGGCGGTCGGAACACAGGTCCGGCAATTTAGAAAAGGAGACCGGGTTTTTGGCAGCACGGGTTTCAATTTTGGTACCTATGCAGCCTACCTCACCGCCACCGAAAACAGTCCGGTCTCGCGGATGCCCGAAAAGGCAAGCTTTGCGGAAGCGGCTGCGCTTGTTTTTGGCGGGCAAACAGCCCATTGGTTTCTTCAACAGGCTGGCCTGCCAACTGCTAAAAAGCCCAAGCTCTTACTTATTGGTTCGACCGGCGCGGTTGGCACAGCAGCTGTTCAGTTGGCGCACGCGTACGGGGCAGACATCACCGCCGTTTGCAGCAGTGCCGGCAAGGAATTGATGGAAGGCCTGGGGGTTTCGAACACCCTCTTTTACGATACCGTCGATTACACCAAATGCGGCGGGTCCTACGATGTCGTATTCGACGCAGTCGGGGTGGTGAAAAAATCGGATATCAGGCACCTTTTGCGGGAGAAAGGTCGCTTTGTTTCGGTCGGTAGCTTATCTTACGCAACCGAGACAAAAGCGCAACTGGCAGCCATCAAAGCCCTCTACGAATCGGCGAAGATGCGGGCTGTTATTGACCGAACGTATTCCCTAAAAGAGATAGTGGAAGCCCATCGCTACGTCGATACCGGGAGAAAAAAAGGAAACGTGGTGATTCAGGTGGCTTCGTTGGCTTCCGAAACCGGGTGAAAGGAGCTCTTGAAACCCAGGCATGGGAAAAATCCGGCCAAAGGCCGAGAGAAACCTGGAAACCTGGAATCCGCCTGCACTGAAAATGGAGAAAAATACGAATTTCGAAAGGGAGATTACGTTGGCATGAAAAAGCCTTGCTCAATTCACGTTCAGCAGAGGAACCTGGGAACCCTAGGCCGAGGTCAAAGGCAGCTTTGGTACCGTTAAAATCAAGCTTGGGTGTAAAAAAGCCGATACGTTTGACATCGAAAGTTATTTCGACTGGTACGAGGCCCCAGCCAAGGCACGAAACGTGCAGTGCTGCGCCCTGCCCGGAGGCCTAAATGACGCCCGACGCCTGAAATTAGTAGGGTAATCGGAGCCAGTAGCGATGGGCTTCTGCTGATCCGTTTGGGGTCAAAACCCACTTTTCCGAAGGTATTCGGTCGATTTATTGGGATAATTCTCTATGTTGCGTTGACGATTGGGTAGCATTTCTTGCCGCATGGATACCTCAGGAGCCAAAAATACCGGACTCGCTGCCTTATGGAGTCCTGCTGATTGCCGGATTTTCTGATCCGGGGGTCAAACGAAACCCAATCAAAAACGAAATCGTTGGGAGAGCAAAACCAAGTGGAAGAGCTAGTAAAACAAGTAATGGACACTTTTGCCGGGATACTCACTTCGGTTAGTTACCGTCGAGGAGCGATCATTCACGCGTCAAATACCACCTGCAATAGCCTATTTATTGTGAAGTCCGGAATTTTACGGTCGTACTATTTTAAAGACGGAAAGGACATTACGGCTCATTTTGCCATGCGCTACGGAATGGTCGGTGCAGTGGATAGCTTACTCCGGCAGACCAAAAGTAGGTATAGCATTCAAGCGCTGGAAAACAGCGAAGTGCTGCGTATGGACTACGGCGAAATGGAGTCCTTTTTGGCAAAAAAACCCTCCCTGGAGCGGTTGGCGCGAAAGGTTTCGCAGGAGCTTTACCTGGACCTGGTGGAGCGGTTAGAGGGCATGTTATTTTTATCGGCAAAGGAGCGGTACGATCATTTGCTAAACCGCTACCCCCAGATCACCCAATACGTGAGCCTCGGACATATCGCCTCCTACCTGGGCATAACGCAGGAGACCTTGAGTAGAATTCGGAATTCGACCTGATTTTTTGACATTCGTCAAAAGTAAAGATACGCGGGGTCTTTACTTTTGTGTGTTCACCGACGAGAAGAGAAGTCATGACAATTTCTGCAAAAAACTTGTTATTGCTGGATGGCGTGGGGGCCTTGATGACGGCCACCCTGCTAACTCAGGTAGTGGCTCGGTATGAACCACTATTTGGTATGCCAAAGGCGACCGTCTACGTACTTTCGGTCGTTGCATTGGGCTTTGCGGCTTTTTCACTGGGCAGCTACTTGCTGGCAAAAAGGGGTTTTTCCCGCTATCTGGGAATGATCCTTTTTGCGAATCTGGCGTATTGTGTGGCAACTACCGTGTTGCTGGTTATTCATCGTGAAAAACTAACCTGGTTGGGGATTGCTTATTTTGTCGGTGAAATCATCCTCGTTTTGGTTCTCGTCTACCAGGAATACAAAAAAGTAACACAGGGGATTGGTGGCAAACCGTTTGTATAGCATGAAAATACTGTTTCGCGGAGCTATCAAACCCTTTCTGGGGCTATCCGTTGTTCGGCCAATGCGCGTTCTCTTTCACTCAATTCTTCTGCCGGAAGGGTGCGATTTTTAAGCACCTGACCATACCCAATACCGGAAGAAATCCGTTGATTGGCGATTTTTTTCAAAACCAGCCAACTACTTGGTTTCTTTTAGTAGGTATAGCCAATACGCTGATTTATACCTGAAAAGCTTCAGGTAGTCGCCATTGCCCATCATCAACTCTAATCAATCAAACGCGATGCTCAAAGCGGTTCCAATAAAGAAATTGCTTTGCGTGGGAACCTGCTGGCTGTCCAGGAAAATGTCATCGCTTCGACTACTAAAGGTCCTACCTTCTACCCGCCAAAGTACATTTTCCATTACCTGCACGTCCACGTTTACAGAATACCCAAACGTTTGAAAGCCACTGCCGGTGGAAATGATCACTTCATCTTTATCCGAATAGTACTCGGCCCTGGCGGAAATAGCCAATTTCTCGGTAGGTGTAAATCGCCCTATAAGCACAGGCGAATACCAATGATGGTAATCGTTGCTACCTTTTTCCACTTGCTGGGTGCCCATATCAAAACCAGCGATTATACCAAATTGATCGGTGAATTGAAACTGACCATAGAAATTGTGAAAATACCGCATCTGTCGGGTACTGTCCGGCGTGTCGCTGCCAATAAAGGAACTGCTGTTGAGCGTTACTTTTTCATTGGGTGTCCAGGTAAGTTGATGGCCAAAGGCCGGGGTTTGGTTGCCGGGAACGCGTTGTATGCGCTGCCAGCCATTAAGGAGTAACCCACTTAGAAACCATGCTTCATTATCACTGGTATAGGAAATTTTCGCCCCGGAGAGAAAGTAAGGTGAATTTTCTGCCAAAATACTCCGCGTCATGTTCCAACAAGTGGCCCCTATGGCGCTTTCAAAGCCAATATGGGAGCCAAAGATGCCGGCATCGACCCAGAGATTTTTTGTTTTGGATATTTTTATTCCAGCGTTGGCCTCAAATATATTTTTCAATACACCGGGTTCGGCCGAAAGATTGGCATTGGTATAGGTACCTGTCATCAATGCCAACTTTCCCCTTACCTGATCGTTGTCATAGGCGGCCTGAATGTACCCGAAATTTAGATTTACTTCGTTGTGCCGGTTAAAGGAGTAAAGGAAATCGGGCCGGTTGTGGTCCACGGGCTCGCCAAAATCGTACACGTAATAGGTTTCCAAATACCCACTTATTTTTACTGGGCGCTCGTTGGGTTCGGTCTGGGCAAAAATCGGGTTAACCAGGCCAAAAGTTATTGGAATTAAGAATAGTAGTTTAAACATCTTGTTGAAATTAATCCTTGTACAATGTAAGATTTTTTGACGCCCAGGATTATAAAAAGCAGACCAATCTTCTAACACGGATTAATAGCACCAAACAAGCGGCTACTTTAACGCGGGAACCAATAAAATTGCTTATAGGGAAGGGAATTGCTACCACGCTACCCTTTATCCATTGGTTTTAAATTAAAATAGGCCATGTAGAGGGGCAAAGTAACAATAAAAACGAATGCCCTATCAAATCCCCAAGGTCAGTTGGTCTTTGACTTTGTGGTACCGTAAAGCCGCTTTGATGCATTCTTTTAGTTCCGGGACCGGGATTTGCTGGTTTATTGCAAATATAATGGCCCGATTTCCCTCGTAGTGAAAGGTACGGTCAAAGACCATTCGAAAGGTATCCACCAGGCGACTCGTGCATTGAAAATATAGGGAGTATTGATCTGGCGCTTCCGATTTCCAATCCATACGAATGGTGCTGCCATTTCTTGTCAGGAAACTAGGTTCGCCCCATTTTAACGTTTCCACCAGTTCGTCAACCCCCTCTGTTTCTTCGGCCGTTTCGATAACCAATTCCCTTAAAAAAGTCATTTTATCCCGAACGCCTTCCGGATACCGGGCAAATACTTCATTTACGGTTGGGTTTGTTTTTCGTGTAGGCTTTCCCATGGTCTATGTTTGTTTGGGCGCCGCTGATTAACTAACTGTATTTAACTAAACTATTTTATCAACGTCTTAATACCTGCAACCAGCGCCGCTCTATGATTCGAACGGACCTGGTTCCAGGCTTGTGTATCTTTAAGGTAATAAATAAATGGTACTATTTTATACGTTTTGAGTCGATCTGGAAGGAATAATGCACCATTCTAACGTTCCTTTTTTCACCCCGGATTTTTGGGGAAACCATCCAAGTGAAACGATTTATTTTTTCAACGTTATCACCACGACTCCGTAAACCCCGTCTTTTCCATATACCTTTGTCGCCGATTCTCCCTTTAGCACCTCAATACTTTCGATGGAATCGGGAGAGATGGCGTTCAAATCATCGACTCTTTTCGTTTTTCCATCTTCAATTATAAAGAAAAGGGGCTTTTCTTTACCCGAATTAGTGTCAACGATACGAACGGTTTGGTTTTTGCCGGCAATATTGGTCGCGCCATATCCAACCACGGAGACGCCTCCCGGTTTAAAGCCATTAAGGCGTTGCTGCTGCTGCTCAGTCAGTTCGTTTTTTATAGCCACTAAGGTAGTAAGCTGCAGTTTTTTCAATTGGTTTTCCAGGCTGAGTACCCGGTCCATTTGCTTTTCAACTGCTTCGACGCTTACTTTTGACCTGTCCATCAATTCATTTAGCGTAGAGGTCGCTTCTTCCAGATCCCACTTAAGGGTGCTAAACTCACCGGCGTTTTTGCTATGAATTTCTTTTATGGTAGTTGCCTGTTGGTCGGTAAGATTGATTTTATCGCGATGGCTCATGACCAAATCGGCACTATATAGGTGATTTTGAAACAGGTCCTGGGCATGGGTGATTTCTGCGCACAACACCAGGAGAAATACGAATACAGTTTTCATTTTATTTGGGAGTTTTGTTAAAATTCAGTTAATAGAGAAGAAGTAGGTGACTCCCATATATCCATGGAAGTAGTCGATCTCACCACGATGGTCGGGTCCTGATTCTCGTTTTTCTCCAACGAGATAACCACTACGTCTCTGTCAAGGGAGATTTTTTCCTCTCCCCTTCCAAAATAGAACAGCGCGAGGAATAGGGAAGCTGCTATCCCTAAAACAGCAAACGCCCTCTTTTTAATTTTTTTGCGCCGTTCCGGAAATACCGGAATCGACAAATGCCGGTCCTCCCTTTTGTATGCCGCAAAGAAATCTTCAAGCACCGGATCCTTTAATTCATTTGCTGTCTTCATGTTCCCTTTCTTTTAATATCAAACACTTTAGGTTTTTCTTTCCTCGGTCATAGTGTGTGCGGGCCGTTCCCAGGCCTACCTGCATGATATGGGCTGCTTTTTCCAGGGTAAGGCCGTGGTAGAAAACCAACAGCAGTACCTCCTTTTGTCTTTCGAGAAGCAACTGTATAAGTGCTTCGTGAGAAACCGGTTCCTGTTGTACAACTGCCGGGTCTTCTATTTCGATGATCTCCGGTAGCGAATTTTCAGCGGGTTTTTTTCGTATCCATTCCAGAGATGTGTACCGGATGACGGAAAACAGCCAGGTTTTTGCTGCCGATTGGTGGTGGAAGGTTGCCTTTCCTTCCAGTATCTTGAGGTAGACATGCTGGAGGACATCCCGGGCCATTTCCCCATCAAAGCCGCAACACTGCCTTGCCCATAGAAACGCATCCTTATGAAGGGATTTTACGAGTGTTTCAAGTTGGTCTCTTGTCATTGTTGCCTATTGGTGTCTTCTCAACCACGATATATGACTTGAACGAAGAAAAAAGTAAAAAAATAATCGAGTATCTTGTTTTTCGAGACTTTTGGGCAGCCAAAAAGCGCAAATCTGCCAGCAACTATTTAATATGCTCCAGCCTGACCACCACTTTTCCCCGGTGCTTTCCTTCACCGAAGTACTGGAGGAGCCTCGGGGTATTTTCAAGTAAATAAGGCCCGTCAATGAGGACCTGAATTTTCTTCTGGGTATAAAGCTCCAGGAAATAGTCTAAATCCTTATTGGGTTTTAAACTTACTATTTGAAGCTTTTTTGAGGAGAATAGGGACTGGAGTTTGCCAAAAAAGAGCATTTGAATCAAGCTGCCCGGTTTGCCACCAATCGTAACGTATTTTCCGTTCGGGGATAAGGCTCGTAAGTAGGACCAGGGGTACTGGTTAGTTTTGCAATCCAGGATCAAATCGTAGGTCTCGCCCCTCTTGGTGAAATTGGTCTTCTCGTAATCAACGACAAAATCAAATCCGATGGCCTTCATTTGCTCCAGTTTTTCTCCCGAGTCAACTCCGGTTACCTCACAATCTTCCAGTTTGGCCAGCTGAACGGCCAGGTATCCTACCCCTCCTCCACCGCCGTTGATAAGGATTTTTTGCCCTTTTTTAAGTTTTCCAAGGTCCCGAAGCGCTTGCAAAGCCAGGCAAAAAGCATGAGGTACCGCCGTGGCTTCTTCGAAACTCAGGTTCTCTGGTTTTTTGATCAAAGCAGTTGCGTCTACACAGATGTATTCCGCAAAGGTTCCGAAACCATATTCCGAAATATCTCCAAATACTGCCTCTCCAACGGTAAATTTTGTTACATCCGATCCGACTGCATCCACCATTCCGGCCAATTCCATCCCGGGGATTTTCACCTTGGGTCGAAACAGCCCAAACATCAGTCGGTACAGGTGGGGTTTGCCCCTTACCAGGCTCCAATCGTAATCGTTTATTGCGGTAGCCCGTACTTTTACCAATACCTCGTGATTTTTGGGAATGGGTTTCTCCACCTCCCTTACATCAAGCACTCGTTCAGGATTGCCGTATGTTGTAAATTGGACCGCTTTCATAAGAGTAGCAATTGGTTGTGGTTGGCTTTCGCTGCCGATTCAGGGTACATCTGATTTCATCGCTGTTATTCCAGTTGATGCAATCCCCAACCAAGCTGCCAGGTTCCGATTGTAGAAACGTGAAGCGGGGATGCGCCTGTTTTTCATTCACGTCAACTTTACCCGACATAACAAAACTCACACCATAGGTAAGCTGGCAAAATGCTCTGTTTCGAAATCATAAAACATTTTTTAGGTTCTATTTTTCTGGGTCCATTTATTGAAAGCGCCTGTGGACCAAAGGGCCCATACAACCAATACAGGTTGGAAAAATAGCCGTGTCAATCGTTTTTGATCGGTATCCAAGCCAAACGCATCGATCCCATTGCTGTACTGAGATAGGTTTCCAGGGAAGATAAGTACGTAAAAGACCGCCAACGCAATCCCCACGTAATAGGTATAACCAGTTAAAAAGATCATCGCAAGTCCCAGCGATATTTCTACAATGCCAGAGGATATGACGACAAAATCCATAAACGCCGGATCCTGAGGTAACCATCGCGGAACCTGGGCCTGGAATTCCTCCCGTTGAAAAGTCAAATGTCCCAGTCCCGCCAGTACCATTAGGCCACCCAGGAGGATTCTCATTAGTTTTTGAATAAGCGTTGTTTTCATGTTGACTATCGTTTGGGATGAATTGGTTTCCGATAGAAAAGTACCCAACATTTGTCGCATGATCAAACCAATGTGAATCATTTACTAAAAACCTTACGTCCGCCCGCGGATTTAGTCCCGGTAATGGTTGACCGCTCCCCAAGCGACATCGACGGAATAAATTGGACAACGCGCAGGTGCATGGGTTAGGCGTGTAGCGCTTCCAACCGACAGGCCTGCATCCGTAATCACGACTTATTTCGCTCTTAGGTGCATCCTGGTATTTTTTCGTTTGGGCTGTTGCTCCTCCTTATTTTTTGTGGATCATTGAATTTTTATTAATTTAAACCGATGGCAGGTATACAGGGTCGACGCCTATTGGCAAGTCCAAGCATCACTGCTGTTGCTTTATTGCCGAATTTGTAACCTATCCGTCCGTTTTTTGCGGACACGACCCTAGTTCAAAAATGAGTATCAACCGAAGAACCTTTATTAAATCCGCTGCTTTTGCCGGAGCAGGATTAGCAGCTAGCCCGGAGCTGTCAGCCGGAGCCAGGTCTGTTGTAGTTAAGGCAAAAGAGGGCATCGAAATTGATCCCGAGCCTACCTTTGCCTTGTCTCCCTATTTGTACATGCAGTTTATGGAACCCCTGGGCCGCACCGATGGGTCGGTGGAGGCCGCATGGGATTTTAGTAAACACGCCTGGCGTGAGGACGTGCTGGAAGCCACCCGGGAGCTGGCGCCCAGCATGGTGCGGTTTGGAGGTATTTTCAGTTCGTATTACCGCTGGCGAGAGGGCGTCGGTAAGCGAAGCAGTCGGGTACCCATGCAAAATCTACTGTGGGGCGGGTATGAATCAAACCAGGTAGGCACGGCGGAGTTCGTCGACTTTTGCAGGCAGGTGGGTGCCGATCCGCTCATGTGTGTGAATTTTGAGTCGGAAGGCAGTCCCGGATGGTCGATTGACGGTATGGGAAGCGATCGGCGGGGTACCGCCCAGGAAGCAGCCGAATGGGTGGACTATTGCAACAATCCGGACAATGCGCTACGAAAGGCTCATGGTATAGAGGGTCCCTTACGCATCCCCTTCTGGCAAATCGGCAATGAAACCTCCTATGCCAACGACCGGTTTCACCTGGAGACAGCCGTTCAGAAGACGCTGGCGTTTAGCAAAGAGATGCTTCGGGCCGATCCGTCTATCAAACTGATCGGCTGGGGTGGTTTGCAACGGTGGGGTGAAGGAAAAGAAACCTTCTGGGCCAGGGAAATGATCGAGCGTGCCGGAGAGCACCTGGATTACGTGGCGTTTCACCACATGTTTAACCCCTACGGGAGGGACCCGGACAACCCCTTGAAAGGAGTAGATTACCGGAAAGATCCTGCCCGAACCTGGGAATACCTGATGAATGCCTGTGCCTTTCACGAGAAAAAAGTAGTAGCCATGAGGGAACAGGTGGAGCCCTATCAAATGCCCATGGCCCTGACCGAGTGCCACTACAGTTTTCCGGGTAGAAACCGAAACGAGGTGATGTCCACCTGGGCCACCGGTGTTTCCTATGCGCGCATGGCAAATTTACACGAACGCCACGGGGACTTGCTCAAAATCGCGACCATGGCTGATTTTTGCGGCACGCGCTGGCAGGTCAATGCCCTGATGATTCCTATCCCAAGATCCTACGGGGAAGCGTTCCTGATGCCCGTTGCAAAAGTGATGAAACTCTACAGAAAATACAGCGGTACCGGCTATTGCGCAACCACACAAACGCCCGCCTACCTGGACGTTACGGCAAGTAGAAAAGGAAATACGTTATTTGCGCACGTAGTGAATACGCATCGAACTTCCCCAGTAAAAACCACCTTATCCCTAAAAGGGGAAACGATAGCCTCGATTAAGGTGCACGAGATGGCAGCTGATCCGGAGTTTGAAGTAATCGCCCGGGAGCCTGACCCACTTCAAATACAAACAAAGGAGGCACCTATCGACGGAACATGGACTTTTCCGGCTGCTTCCGTATCGGCGGTGGAGATCCAACTCGTATAACCGGGGCTATAACGACCGGCTTGGCCAAGCGTTAGTAGCCGGGGCGGGTGCTGGCAATCCGGGGTCAGGCAGCCGATGCAATGCCTTTCTGATCACCTTAATGGAGGGGCTGCCGGGGCATCTTTCAGTGCGTTTTCCCCGGACAGCAACCGGTTCAGCGGTTTTTTGGGACGGACCTGTCCGCTTCCTTGCTTGTGCACAAATTACTTTTTAAACAGCAGCTCTCTAGTATCGGCGGCGATCCTTTCCGCAACGCTGCATACCTGGCAATTCAAAGACTGGGCCGGATCGTGGGCAGGTATTTTTCCCGTTGTTTGAAAAGCACCTGCTTGGTGAATGGGAGGTTACAATTACGAGTCGTTTTTCTTTGGCGAAATCCCAACCTTACGGGTGAGGAAAGTCGCTTTTCCAGGATATCGTCTTGAACAAACCGGGCATCAGCCCCAGGAAGAAGCGATTTACGGCCAGCAGAAAGGGGGCCGTATAGGTGCTCCGGTTTTGCCGTACGGCCTTGACAATGTACCAAGCCGCCTCCTCGGGAGTAAGCAGGGGAAAAAATTTTGCCAGTTTTGGCAGGCGCAGGTAGGATCCGGGGTTGGCCTTAAAGTAGTTGGAGCTGGTTTCACCCAGTATCACTTCGCATACGCGTATCCCCGTACCATGCAAATCAGCCCGTAGCGCCTCGGCAAATCCGCGCAAGGCCCACCGGGAGGCAGCATATCCCGTTGCGCCACTCCAGGGAATGAGCGATGCCGGTGAATTGACATTGAGGATCATGCCGCTACGGCGCGAAAGCATGCCAGGCAGAAAGGCCCTGCACAGGCGAAAGGCAGCCAGGTAGGGGAGGGCGATCATAACATCCTCTTCTCCTTCTGGCGTCTCCTCGGCAAACAGCCAACGTCCAGCTCCGGCATTATTAACCAAAAGATCGGGAACCCCATGATTCTGAAGGATCGCTTGTGCAGCGCTGCGGGTGGAGGCGGCATCCGCCAGGTCTGAAGCTACAATGTAAGCGATTCCGCCCGCCTGACGAATGCGTGTAGCCACGTGTAGCAGGTCGCCTTCCGAACGTGCAACCAGAATCACTTGTGCCCCTTTTTCAGCCAATAAAATGGCCGTGGCGGCACCGATGCCTCGTGAAGCACCTGTCACTACGGCCAATTTTCCGTTAATTTTCATCGGTTAGCGATTGGTAATTGTAACGATTAGGTATTCGGTTTGCTGCCAGAAAATTAATTCCTACCTGTCTGTTTAATAGGCCCAAACTACTATACATACACCTTGGTAATTGAAACAGCTGATGCGCTATTTTTTTGAATGATTTCCTGGTCGGTACTACCCGAAACACGTGCCGTTTTTTTACAGACTAATATACTTAGCGCTGAATGTTCTTGTTTGCGCAGCCTCAAGATGTTGGCTTTGTGGCAGCATTCACCAAATCCCATCCCAGAATTCTTCCCGGTCTATCCAATGCTTCTTATACTTTTTTCAGTCACAACCACAAAATGTCCTTTTTCAATAATTTGCTGGTAGTTTTGGGTCAGATTTTTCAAAACTAATACCTTGTTCCTTGAGGCTTCGTCAGTGAGCCTCAAAAAAATAACACCGCAATGAGACTGCCTGTTTTTAAAAATCAACTCACCAAAATCTTTGTCGTTGGTAATCAAAACTCTCTCCTCACTTACAGCTATTTTAAGAATTTCGTTATCCGAAATCCCTTTTCTATCCGGCGAAATTGAAAGGATATTAAGACCTTCTGAGGCCAACCATTTTGCAGCAGTCGGGCCGGTACATTCATCGACGATGAATTTCATTTGGAAGGTGCCAAAGGGATGAAAAAATTACTTTCCAATACTTCGTTTGCAAACAGCAAACAGGCCCTTATATCCTCCTCGGTTATATAATTATATTCTTCAATAATTGATTGAGGAGTTTCTCCGTGGGCAAGCAATCCAAGAATGAACTGAACGGACAATTGGGTGCATTTTATGACTGGCTTTCCGGCCAGTATTTCAGGATTTAACTCAATCCGTTTACGTAGTGCTTCCATTTGTCAGTTTTAAACAAATTTACATGAATATTTTTATTGCAGGTGGTTTGACTAGCAAATTGAATCTGCGAAGTTAACACTTTAATGCAGCGTGGTCTTGCCTGAAATATTTAATTTTTAAGACAAACTTTACGTTATTTTTTCAATTCATTTTACCTACCTAACAAAATATCAATCCCAGTGGCGGATAAAAAAAGATCATTTCTACAGGATAGAAAATCAAAGCGCGTTGGTTTACGGCATCTTTTATAAATATTTCATTCCCACCAATTCTTCCGCTACTTCCCAGAGACGTTTTGCCACATCTTCATCATTTGCTAATGCTGTACCGGAGACTTTACCGGGCTTTCCTTTGAACTCGTTAAATCCTGTTGGGCCAAAATAGTCACCCCCTGCTGCATCACCAATTGCCGCTACCATGGTAGGTTTTGCACCTTCTTTTGGCGCATGCGTTAGAAGTGGAGCAACTGTGTATTTCAATATAGCATAAACAATTTTCGGCATATGCCTGGCCAACTCGGTAGTGGCAATACCTGGATGTGCAGCCGTTGATATGGTTTGATCATGCCCGGCTTTTTCTAACCTCCTTTGCAATTCAAAAGCAAATAATAAGCATGCCAGCTTTGACTGCCCATAAGCGGCTGATGCGGAATAATTTTTCTCACTTTGCAGGTCGTCAAAATTGATCTTCCCATTTTTATGGGCGATGGAGCTTAAGTTTACTATCCTGGAATTGGGTGTTTTTAGGATTGTATTCAATAGTAAGCCAGTGAGCAGGAAATGTCCCAGGAAATTGGCCTCTATCTGTAATTCATAGCCATCTTTCGTCTTGGTATAAGGAGGCATCATCACACCGGCATTATTAATCAATACATCTAAGCGGTCATATTTTGATTGATAGGCTTTGGCAAAATTCCGCACAGAATCTAAACTACTTAAGTCAATTTCCATTACTTCTACATCTGCCTTTGGTACTTCTTTTTTTATGTTTTCTTTAGCGGCATTGGCTTTTTCCAGGCTCCGGCAAGCCATAATCACTTTCGCTCCTTTTTTTGCCAAGGATAGGCTATTTTCATAACCCAAACCTGTATTGGCTCCTGTTACGATAAAGATGCGTCCTTTTTGTTCCGGTAAAATATGCGTCTGGTCCATGTTTTGTGGTATTTATTAAAGCTAGTCAATCTATTTTACCAACTGCTTCCAATTTCAGGAATTTTGCTGCATTTCCATAAAATATCCCTTCTTTATCTTCCTCAGTGAGGAAGTCTAGACTGTTTAAAAAATCAATAGATTTCTCTATTGCATAAGGCCAAGTCATTTGGTCGGAGCCAAACATGACCCGATCAAGATAGCCCGCATGCTTAATATTTCGGAGAAAATCCGTCACGTATCGTTGCGTATTGGGTTCTACCCAGAGCAATACAGCGATATCGGTATAGAGATGGGGGTAGTAGGCCATCAATCGAATGGCGTGCTCTGGCCAATCTTCTCCTCCGGCATGCATTAAATAGACACGGAGTTTGGGGTATTTTACCAATACATCTTCAATGAGGTAAGGATCGCCTAATGAGAGTCTGGCTTTGGGTGCCCAAGAGTAGGTTCCCATTGGATCGCCTCCTCCCGTATGCACCGCCACAGGGATATCATATTTTTCGCAAATCTCAAGATAGGGCTGCCAAATGGAATCGCTCAAGGTAGTGCCGCTGTAATAGGGACCCAGTTCTCCAAAAACTTCAATTTCACCGGCTTTAATCATTTTCTCAAACTTGACGATATCCATATCATGATCGTCTGGCAAAAAACTCAGAATACCCCGAATCACCCTGTTCTCTCTATCATTTTCTTTCCAGATTCTTACACTTTCGGGGTTTCCACTGACCATGGCTTTCACAATATTCAATCGCTCCATTGCCGCAAAAGTCTCTGTAAGATGCGCTTTCGCATTAGCAGACCCTTTGACTCCATAGTGATCAGTAACAGGCTCCCGTTCGCCAAAATCACTCTCTGTATAGGAGTGAATATGCATGTCGATAATTCGCTTTTGTGAAAAAGCTTCCAGTGTGGGTAAAACTGCAAAAGCTAAAAGGGCTAAGATTTTTTTCATATTGTTTGATGTTACTGATTCAACCTATTGTATTTCCTCAGCACTTCCACTCTTTTCACATCGTCCTTTACTAATACCTAATTCGAATACGCACATAGCCATGAAAACTGAAATCCATCAAGGACGAAAGGGTGCATTTTCTTTCCCAATTCAGGAATTTATTTTTCTAATTTTACCGGCATGCTCCCCAGTTTCCCCATTAAATTTACTCGTGACTTCCGGGGAAGTTCCAGTTTCTCTTTTGTCCCATGAATCCATTGCCTCCTTCAGTTCCTTTGAAGGTTCCTGACCCGAAGCAATAGCAACCTCAGCTTATTGCACCTTAGCAAACCATTCAGGGTCTTTTCGGTTCCAGGCAGTTCCAATACAGAAAAGTATAATTGCAGTGAGGATAAGATTTTTGGGAGCCATATTTCGAAAGGAATAAACCAAAAATCCCATCAAAGCATAATTATAAAATATCTCTCCTACCCACAGCAATAAATACCCATGAATCAATCCAAAAATCAAGATGTTGGCTTTGTGGCAGCATTTACCAAATCCCAGAATTCTTCCCGGTTATTGGTGCGGGGAAACGCCGAATCGGGGGCCTCTACGTTTAAATACCCGCACAATGGTTCCCAGCCTTCCTTTACCTGATATACCAGTAGTTGTTCGGGTGGGATTAAAGCCTGTACCGCTTTATTATGTGCTTCGTATCTTTCTGCCAGGCCCTCGAAATCAAGGCCCATGGGAAAACCTGATTTTTCAATCACCTTCACCACCATATTGAGCCACTCCTGAACGGGTGCCGGTGCGTTTTCCCGCCCGCTAAGCAATTTGTAGATCGTAGAACCAAAGCTTTCCGCCCACGATTCTTTACTTCGGTGTGTTAAAATAAACTGAGCATTCGGATACGTTGCATAAAGCTCTTTGTAAAAGGCAGCGGTTGGCCAATCAACGGCGCTCTGCATGCCTTCATAAACAGCGTCAAAATTGGCCGGGTGATTCAATAGTTCATTCCAAAGGGGCAATTGAACGGGCATGTTTTGAGCCACCCGCTCCATGTGGTGGCAAGGACCCAGTTGTAGTTGTTCCAGTGCTGTTTTCAACGAATAGGTGCCGGTTCTTCCCAGACCTAATCCAATAACTTTTAATTCCATAAATATTCTTTTTGTATACGAACTGCCTACGTTAAATCGGTTTTCGGCCCACCTTTCCAATTTGCTCTTAATTCCCACAGGATGGAGTTCGGTTGCCTTGATCAGGATTATTGGTTATTCGGCCTGTAATCGGAATGTTGCCAGGACATCAATACCCACTTCTTTTTTTGAGATGCCCAAACGGCCGTAAATGCGCCTTTGTATTCAAAAATAGCTGAAGGATTCTCTTTTTGACTTATTTTTTGGTCGATAATGCCCGAAACGATTGCCGTACCACCTGATTGATTAATGGTTAGCTCTGAAAACTCATTGATTACGCTCATCGTTGAGGTTGCTTCCTTTATCGCTGTGCGACCCATTTTCTGGCCATTACCTGTAATAAATACAAAGTTTTCATCGGTATTTTCTAATGTAAACATCCGATCTTCCGCTATAGCCATAAATTCATGGAAGGTCTTTTCCGTAAAAGAACCTTGAGAATAGGCATTGAGGGTAAATGCCAAAAGGACAATAAGAAAAGCTACCTGTTTCATTTTTTTTAGTTTTTAGCCTACTCTAAATCGGTTTTCGGCGGACTCCTTTTTGACGACAACTGCTTAATCCTGGGATGTTGCTACCCGTTAATTTTTCAGTACAATTCGGAAACGGGCCTTCCCGGATTCCAGATGTTGCAGGGCTTCATTGACTTGGGACATCGGGAATTCTTCTGTAATCGGATAAATGTCATGCCGCACACAGAATTCCAACATGGTTCGTGTCAAGGCCGGGCTTCCGAGAGGGCTTCCTGCCACAGACTTTTCGCCCATAATCAGAGAAAATGCAGGAATAGCCATCGGTTCTAATACCGCTCCCACATTGTGAAACTTTCCTCTTGGAGCTAAGGCCGCCAAATAGGAATTCCAATCCAAGGTCACATTGGTTGTATTGAGAATGAAACTCAAACTTCCGGCGATTTTTGCCAGTTCCTCGGGATTCCTGGAATCCACCACCTGGGTAGCTCCCATGTCGATAATGGACTTCTTTTTATCCGGGTTGGAGCTAAAAGCGATGACTTCACAACCCCATTTATTTAGGAATTTAAGGGCCAAATGGCCCAGGCCCCCGATACCGATGACGCCAACCTTGTCCGTTGCTTTGACTCCGGCGAGAATGATCGGATTAAACACGGTAATTCCCCCACAGAGCAAGGGTCCGGCTTTATCCAGATTGATACCCTCGGGCAGGGGAATTGCCCATGACCAATGGCAACGCACATGGTCTGCAAAGCCCCCATGTCTACCACCTATAGTGAGTTCGGCAGAGCTGCAGAGATGATGCGCACCATCCATACATTCATGGCAGGACATGCAGGATCCCGAAAACCAACCCACACCGACTTTATCCCCTACCTTTACATTTTTGACAGCATTGCCTGCCGCGATTACCTCGCCTATGATCTCATGGCCAGGTACAATGGGGTAGGCCGTCATTCCCCAGTCATTGTTTATCATGCTCAGATCTGAATGGCAAATACCACAGTTGATAACGTTGATATCAACCTGTTCAGCGCCTACCGCTCCTAATTCGTAGGAAAAAGGCGTTAGTTTTTCATGGGGGCCATTGGCGGCATAAGCGGATACGTTCATTATTTTGATTTAGTTTAACGTGAGGGTATTGTCGAATGGGCGTAAATTAAATTTTTGGTAGTTAATCCCTTTGAGGATCTTTTTACTTACTAAAAGCATCATGTAATTTTTTTGTATCCACATATTGCTGAAAAGCAATCACTTTTCCATCCTTAAGTGTCCAGAAATGCGCCACTTGGGCGTCGTAACTATTGCCATTATTGTGTTTGCCATCATAGCGTAGGGTGGCTAGTACTTTGTCATTAAACATTTCATGAAGCACGATATCCTTTAAGTTGAAATACGCATGTTCTGCGCCAATGCGGCCAAAAACGCCATTCAAAACGGCATCAGGTCCTATGTAGGGATTACTATCCGCATACGCGTTACCTTCGGCTTCATTCCAAACGATCGTTGAATCCATCATTCCCAAAACTGTTGGGATATCGCCTTCGGCAAAAGCTTTGTAAAGCCCATCTATAATGGCCCGGTTTTCACTTGCTCTTTTGAGCTTTCCTTCAAGAGTTTTCATGATTCATTATTTTAGGGTTTATTGATTTATTCGTTCTTGTACTTCCAATTTGATTTCTATCAAATATTCAGGCAAAACCAGCCCTTTGACTTCCCGCCAGGATACGGTTGGAAACTGCTGGGTATAGATGGAGTTCCGGTATTTGGCATGGGAATATTCGTAGGCTATAGGTCATAAGCAGAAGTGTGCTGGTTTTTCTTATATCATAGAGATCGTTTTTGGCGAATCGTATATTTTTGATCTTGGCAAAAACCATCACGGACTCAAATCTGACGTTTAGTACTACATCGGTCTAAAAATTAACCTTTTAAATGTTGAAAGGAAACCCATCAAGGACGAAGCCCTACTCTTTTTTGTCCGAATGCCTCGATTTATTTTCCCAAAGAAAAATGATCAATTGGTCACCCTTCTCTGTTCTTCCTGGGAGCCTACTTTTCGGTCTCTGGTTCCTTTGATCTTACTGTTTCCAAACTTGTAGGTGTAGGTAGCCATAAATACCCTTTTTTCAAATTTGAGCCTACCTGTAATTTCCAAATCAGCACCATCGAAAGATCTCCACCTGAGTTGACTGGTTTCAAGTATATCGTTGAAGGATAACCTCAACATCCCTGCTTTTTGGAAGTCTTTTTGGATTCCCAGATTGAGAAAGCCCCGCGAAAGTACCTGGTAATATCCCATGATACCGGGAGACATATAATATCCCATCAACTCAATGGTATATTTTTTGGGAAGTGTAAAGCTATTTGTGAGTACTACCTGAATACCTGTCTGATCAACAGCATAGGCCTCTCCATTCAGTTCTGAATTGACTTTCTGATAATTTGCCGTGACGTTGTTTTGGGTTTCCCATCAGGAAGTCAATTGCAAGGGGAAAGCGACAATTATGGATACCGTCTGCCTATGGTCGATATTTTCTGTTTTAAGGAATACGGTGTTGGTCTCTTCATTTAGGGTAGGTTGAAATTGTGCAATTACATCGTTATCCATGCTATGCTGCACTGAGAAAATCATACGCTTGTAAGAATAATCTGTTTTGATATTGTTGGTGTAGGTAGGCAGGATGTTTTCATTTCCGGCGAAGAAGGTAAAAGGGTCCGAATAAAACACAAAAGGTGCCATTTCATTGAAGGTGGGACGGGTAATCCTGCGTCCGTAAGACAGTTGTACCAGGTTGTCAGCATTGATTTTTCTGGATAAAAATGCCGTTGGAAAGAAATCCCCGTAATGCCTGTCAACGAGTTTTTCTCCTGAAACGGTCGTCAGGTTGGTTTTGGTGTTCTCGTATCGTAGCCCTGCATTTAAGGTAGTTTTTTCATCAAATTCAATTTTTGCTGTAGAAAAAGCTGCCAATATATCTTCTTCGAGAAAGCCATCGTTGGTGAAGTTTGAATCAATCAGCCAATCTGATCCAAGTTTCTCTTCGAAAAGCACCGTATTGGTAAATTCTGAAAAAGTAGCTCTGAGACCTGATTCTACGGCTACTGATTCCCCGATTTTCATGGAGTGGTTAAAGTCCGTTACCCAAAGATTAATTGGGGTATCCTTGGTTATTCTGAATTCCTCTGATCCGATCAAATCATAGGATTCATCATAATTCATGATGGTGTACCCGGATGGGTTGGAATTTTTGTAGGTCAGGTAATCTACATTGGTACTGATGACCTGCCCGTTTTGGAATGTATGCTGAAGATTGATATTGCCCATAATATGATTCCATGTATTGTTCTCTACCGTTGTCATCCGTGTAAGGGTGTCCAGGGAGATGGAAAAATTGGCTTCTGTAATCGTCGGTGCAGACAAATTCCACTGGTTAGTATAACCACTGACCAAGCCACTAAAGATGGTGTTTGTACTTAGTTTGTAGTCAAAACCTGCCTGATAATTGATGGACTTTCTGGTGGAAAACCGATCGCTGTAGGTATCAATTCCAATGTCTTCAAATCCGTTGTTGTTGCCTCTGAAGCTTTCCCATTCCTGAACCTGATCTACATAAGTTGTTGACAAAAGACCAAACCAACTGAATTTAGGGCCCTGATGGTTGAGGTTGAAACTCATATTGCCGTTATAGCCGGATCCATAGCCTTGGCCGAATGTTAGCGAACCATTGGTACCGATCATGTCATTGTCTTTTTTCATCACAATATTGATAAACCCCGCATCTCCGTCCGCATCGTAGTTGGCCGGAGGAACAGTAATGATTTCGATCTTTTCGACATCACTTGAATTGAGACCGGCCAGCATTTGATACGCCGCCTCCAGGGGCATTCTGAACCGTTGGCCGTTCATCAGGATAACCACGCCGTTTTTCCCTAAGACGGAAAGTGTATTGCTTTGCCTGTTCACCATTATCCCGGGAGACCTGTCCAGCACATCGATGACGGACAAACCCGCAGCAGACACGCTGTTCGCTACATTGACCACCATTTTTCCCTGTTCCAACTCAAATAGTGGCCGGGTGGCGGTTACCGTTACTTCATCCAGGTTCTGGTCCTCTTCCTTCAATAGGATAGCCGCCAACTCATTTTTTTCAGTCCCCGAAAAAGGGAACACCGGGGAATAGTTTTTGGCATATCCCAGGATCGTTACTTCCACATAGTATTGTCCTTTTGGGATATCCGTAAAAACATAGTTTCCGGAGTCATCGGAAATGGCCCCTTTGATCAGCGAGGAATCCGGCTCATTCCTGAGCAGTACGCTGGCATAGGATATCCCTTTTGTCTGGGAATCAAGAATCTTTCCCTGGATCGTTCCTTGAGAAAAAACGCTGGAAGCCAATAAACAAAGCGGGATGGCAATTAATGGGACCTTCATTAGCGTGGGATTTTTTTTTTTTCAGTATCAACTCCTTCAAGAGAAGACAGAAAAATCCTACTCGAGCGGGCAAATAAATCGCTTTGGTGATCTCAAGGTCACCAAAGGAAATATGACATGACGAAGTCGGAGATTTGCTCAATTAGCAGGAGGAGTCACCTTAAACCCCTGCGTTTCTAGAATATTAAGCATGTCGTACCAGTATCTCATAAACGTAATTTTACCGTTTTCCATACGGGAAGCAGAGTGGTAGGGGACCTTAATTGTTTCCCCACTTGCCTTGTTTGTAAGCGTGTTTATTCCCCATGACAGGATCCATTCGCCTTCATTCCAGTTATTGGTAACTTTGACTGGCAGATAAAGCTCTTGCGAAAGGCTGTGCGTGAATTGGTTGGTACTAGTGGTGTAATAGTCGTTGTGCTGTGCCACTGTAAGTGAGTCCAATCCCCCACCCAAACCATAAATCATGGCACCTGTTGCGAACTGAGCGTTCATTGTGGCCACATCACCTGCTTGAAGTGCTTTCGTGTAGGTCTGGGCTGCTTCCATTGCTTTTGCTGCATTCTGAAATTCCAGCGTCGCTTCCTGTGCCATTGAAAGAGGGGTTGTCAAAACCAGCAGAAAGACAGATGCTACGATTATTTTGAAAATTTTCACGGCAGATGGGTTTTATTGGTAAGATATGGGAAAAGTTTATGTAATCGACTAAATATAAATAGATTAGCAGCAATCGGAAAGAAGGTCAGGACGAAAGGATGGTTTGATTGTCCGAAGTCAATGGAATTCTTTTCGGAGCTAGATTTGAGGAACGGATCTAGTGTACTGGTCATTTGTCAGACTTTATGGGAAATAGGGACACTGGGTCCCGTGCAGGCCGGCTTCATCCTTCCGCTTTCCTTAACGAATGACTTACCGGCGAGCATAAGGATGATTTGTCAGCCTGCCTTCTTTACCCACGATTTAGCCGTTACTGCTGGAGGTGGTTACACAGCATGATCTAATAAAGCAAATTTCTGTGTGCCACTTGGATCCCGACCACGTCAGGTAAGCGAGCTGTTTCGAGTGTCGCTACGGTAAGGCAAGCGCGACGTATTGGTCACCTGTGGGGGTATTGAACCGGCCGCCACCGCAAGCGAGGACGATGTACTGTTTCCCATTGACCGAATAGCTGCTTGGCGTGGCAAAAGCTGCTGCAGGCAGCAGGGTTTCCCAAAGCAATTTTCCGGTGTTTGTAGCGTAGGCGCGCAACTTCCCGTCTCGGGTAGCTGCGATAAACAATAAACCACTGCCCGTAACCAATGGGCCGCCAAAACTTTCGGTTCCGGCTGCGGAATCCCCGCCATGGGTCCCTGCATGGTTTTCTCCGAAAGGCACCTGCCAGCGGAAATCACCGGAATTCATGTCGATGGCCGTCAGGGTACCCCAGGGCGGGCGCACTGCCGGGTAGCCCTGATCGTCCAAAAATTTCATGTAGCGGTTTACCACCCAGGCGGGAGCCTGTAAGCCCGTTGCTTCGGCTATCAGTCCGGGTTCCTGGGAAGCCCCGCTCATGCGCGCTTCGGTTAACAGGTACTTGATAAGTGCTTCCTTTTCCTCCTCAGCCAATCCCGGAAAGGCCGGCATCATCCCTTTACCGGCATGGAGGAGATCCGCAATTTCATCCGCTGTTTTGCGCTCGCTCACTTGGCGAAGTGAAGGGTAGCCGCTTTGGGGATGGCCATTGCGGTCGGTGCCGTGGCAGGGCGCGCAGTTTAGGGTATACACCCGCTCCCCGCTCCCCATGGCGTCCAGGATTTCGGGAGCCGTACTCGGTCCGATACCCATGTAGCGGGCCATTTCGTTACTGTTGATATACAGGATGCCTTCCGGGTCTGCTGCTGCACCTCCCCAGATGGCGCCACCACTCAGGCCGGGAAAAACCAGCATACCCCGCTCGTTGAGCGGGGTAAAGGGTCCCTGATACCCGGAATTACGGAGGATTTCCAGAAGTTCATCCCGGTTGTTGGCCTTGGGGTTGATGAGGGAGTCGGATAGTAGCTGCCGTGCGAAGGGGGCTGGCCGGCTGGGGATGGGCTGGGTAGGCCATGCCTGTTCGCCTGGGATGGCGGAGGCAGGCACGGGTACTTCTTCTATATCAAAAAGGGGCAGTCCTGTCTCCCGGTCAAACAAAAAAACGTAGCCGTGTTTGGTGACCTGCGCCACGGCATCGATTGTTTTTCCGGCATGGCGGACGGTAATCAGGTTGGGAGGAGCCGGCAAATCCATGTCCAGGATGTCGTGGTGAACCAATTGGTAATGCCAGATGCGTTTACCAGTACGCGCATCCAATGCCAGCAGGGTATTGGCGAACAAATTGGCGCCGGGCCGGTCACCGCCGTAAAAATCGGGTGCTGCAGATCCGGTGGGCACGTACAAAATCCCGCGTTCCCGGTCCACCGCCATGCCTGCCCAGTTGTTGGCACCGCCAATCCCCTCGTTTTTGTACACATCGGGTGGCCAGGTCTCGTACCCGTATTCCCCAGGATGGGGAATGGTATGAAACACCCACACCAGGGCGCCTGTTCGGACGTCAAAGGCCTGAATGTGCCCGGCCGCAGCCTGGTGGTCCTCCGCCACCCGTAGTGGCATGACGATCAAATTTTCGAAGACGGTGCCGGGTGTATTGGATAGGACCATCTTGTTCCGGGCAGTGGGACCAAGACCGGTTTTCAGGCTTACCTTTCCGGCTGTACCAAAACCCGGAATCGGCTTGCCCGTCCGTGCATCCACTGCATGAAGCCATTCGCCCTGGGTATAAAGTATCCGCTCATCGATGCCTGCTTTCCAGTAGCTCAGGCCTCTGCAAGCACTGAAAGCCCCTTTTTCTGCAGATTCGTGCCGCCAGATTTCTTGACCGGTAGCGGCATCCAGGGCAAAGGGACGCAAGGAGGCACTCACACCGTACAGCACCCCGTCTACGATCAGGGGATTGGTCTGCATGTGCCCGCTGTCTCCGGTAGAATAGCTCCAGGCGATCTGGAGGTCTCCGACATTTTCCGGGCTGATTTGGGCCAGGGGTGAGTAATGGTTTCGGTCGGGCCCACCCAGGTATTCGGGCCAGTCCTGATTCTTTAGATCGGGTGTACAGCAAAAGTTTCCCAGCACGCAAAGTGCCAGCAGCGGCACAGGAAGCCAGGGATTCGAAGGGGTCGTACAAACAGCCATGGGTATACGTTACACAGTGCTACCAGCAAGCCAATGAGGTTTTTGCTGGTCGGTTTACCTACGAATATGCTGAAATATTTGGGAATAATAAAATTTTATTTCTACCGTGGCAGATTGACTGTACCACCTAGCCCTGCTCAGGCTTTTTTCGTGGAGGAGGTAGGGACAATTGATTCTTTTTGCCAGCGGTTGGATGGAACAGATAAGGGGTCATGGGAACTGATTCGGCCAGATTTTGGGGAAGATCTGTTGAAATCCACGCGGGTAAAAAAGCCCTGGCGCTACCCCAATTCGTTCCCATTTGCTGCCGATGCTTTCGGTAGGCCTGCAGCAACCTGATGCAGGGTATCGATGATTTGGCGCACCATGTCCTTGAATTCCTCTTCGTTGTCGCGGCGCATGACGTAATCTTCGACGTCGCGTACGGTGTTTTTGATGGAATCCACCCCAAATTGGTCCAAGCTTGGTTTTATTTTATGGGCCGCTTTTTGGATGCGCGGCCAATCTCTCTGATCCAAGGCTTGTTGCATTTCACCGGTGATTTCATCGGCGAGGGAAACAAATAGTTCGCACATTTTTTGAATAAACTGCTCACTGCCTCTGCTTATTTCTTCCAATTGCGACAGATCGAACAGGGGCTGGGTTGACGTTTTCGCGGGTGCATCGTCGTTCCCGCTGTCGGTCTGATCGGGTTCTGATTCCGTCTCCGGGGTTGTTGGCTTCCGAAGTACCTGCTCGATTTTCCTGAAAAAATCCTGTTCATCGTAGGGTTTGGTAATAAAGTCATTCATACCGGTATGGAGGTACAAATCGATGTCGTGCCGGAAGGCATTGGCGGTAAGTGCCAGGATGGGCGTAGTCACGTTGAGTTGCCGACGAATGTAGGCAGTCGCTTCTACTCCATCCATCACGGGCATTTGTATATCCATTAGAATGAGGTCGAAGGTTTTGTTTTTAATATGTTCGATGGCTTTTTTTCCATTTTCGGCTTCGGTCGTTTGGAACCCCATAAAATCCAGACTTTGCATGGCAATAAAGCGGTTCATTTCGTTGTCTTCGACGAGCAGCGCCTTGCGGCCGAGAAAGGTACCGGGTTTTGTCTCCTTGCTTTGGGATACCAGTTTACTGGGGTCACCGATCGGCAGTGTGAGGACGAAAGAGAATTTGGTACCTTCGTTTTTTCGGCTTTCCACCTGTAGTTCGCTGCCCATGAGCCGCACCAGATCGTGTGAAATGGCCATGCCCAATCCGGTTCCCTCAAACCTGCGATTGGAGGTGTTTTGCTCCTGAGAAAACTTATCGAATATCTTTTGAATAAATTCTTCGGACATGCCAATGCCGGTATCGGCGGTTTCGAATTGCAGGGTTTGGCTGGAATCGGTTTCTTGCAGTACGTGTACGCGCAGTTGAATATTTCCTTTTTCGGTAAATTTAATGGCATTGCCCAGGAGGTTGATGAGTACCTGCCGTAGGCGGACTTCGTCTCCGACCAGTACGGGGCGAATCTGGGGGCTTACCTGAAGGGAAAAGTCCAGGCATTTGTCTTTGGCCTGGGAATAGAGAATGGAATACACGTTCTGCGCCATGGCAGCGGGACTGAATTCCGATTGGATAATTTCCAAATCACCGGATTCAATTTTTGCGACATCCAGGATATTATTTAAGATGGTCAGCAGGTGCTTAGCGGAGGTTTGCGCCTGGAGCACGTATCCATGCTGTTTTGGTCCCAGATTTTCTGCTCTCAACTGCCGTATCATGCCAATGATTACGTTGAGCGGGGTACGTATTTCGTGGCTCATATTGGCCAGAAAAAGTTCTTTTGCTTTGGCGGCGGCCTCGGCAAACGATTTGGCTTTGGCCAATTCCTGTTCGAGTTGTTTTTGTTCGGTGATGTCCAGGTGCACGGCAATGCTTCCGATGAGTTGCTCCTGATCGTTGTAATTGGGTGCCCAGCTAACGAACCACCATTTGGGCTCTCCCTTTTTGTTTTTTATTTCCACCTCGAAGCTCGTGGTAATTCCTTGCTCGCCTTCCTGATTTTTCTGGTTGACCCGATTTTGTTGTCCTGCCGGGTAAAGAAGGTTGGTGGCCAGCTGCCCTTTTAGCTCGTTCAGGGTATATCCGGACATCTGGCAAAAGCTCTGATTGGCATAGATGACCTGGTCCGATAGGTCTACTTCCAACAGGCCCAGATTCATATTGGCGATTAGGTTTCTGAATTTTTCTTCCTGTACCTGTAGTTGTACGCCCCATTTTTTTCGGTTGCGGACGTTGATAAGCATCTGTCCGAAGAGGTAGAGCAGTTTTTGCTCTTTTTGACTGTATTGGTGGTGTTTTTTTACAGAATCGAATCCCACAAAACCTACCAATCTCTCTCTATCCATCATGGGGATGGCGATCAGGCTTTTGATATTTTGCGGTTCAAGCAGGGATTTCAGCCCGCCGTCTTTTTCGTCGTCAAGGTCCTGTACCCGAGGCACATAGAATGCCTCGTTTCTCCGATGGGCTTTTACCCAATTTGGTAACAGGGAGATGGGTACTTGTTGCAAATTATTGATCTCGGGATTTATTCCTTCGGCGCACCATTCGTAGGTATTCGAGGTCGTCCCTTCTTTGAAATCGTAGTCAAAAATATAGGCCCTGTCCGCCGCGACAAAATGACCCATTTTTTCAAGCGACTGTTGCACGGTGGTGCTTAAGTTGGAAAGGTCAAGATTGATGTAGGTGGTAGCGATATCGATGAGTACCTCCTGCAATTTAAGTTCTTGCTGCAGGGTTTCCTGGGCCTGGTATTGCTGGGTTCGATCCATCATCACCCCGTCCAGGCGGATGGCTTTCCTTTCGTTGTCGAAAATTAGCTTCCCGTTATTTCGAATCCATTTGGTTTTACCAGAGGGTGTCAGAATTCGGTACCGTACGGAATAAGAGCCCTTGGCCTCAAGTGCTTTGCGTATTTTTGTAACTACTGCCCGATCCTCCGGGTAGATGTATTTTTCCCAGCAGCCGATATCTGCGAGCCATTCGGCTGGGGCGATCTCGTACAGGTTTTCAACGGATGGAGAGATAAAGATGACCTGGTTTTCTGGTAATTTTACCGACCAAACCACGTCGCTCATCTCGTTAAAGATGCTTGTCAACTTCTGATTCGAAGCGTTCAATGCACGCTCTTGCTTTTTTCGTTCACTGATGTCGCGTGAGATCGCGACGATAAATTTTTTGTCTTTAATCCGGGTAATGGTAGCGGTAACCTCTACCGGGGTGGTTTCTCCGGTTTTTTGGTGGATATTGGTGCCTTCTATGATCATCTGTCCACTGGCCTCCAAATCCTGCACGTGACGTTTCCAATTTTGCTCGTTTTCAAAAATCATCTCAAAATCGCCGACCCGGTACCGCTGTGCCTGTTGTTTTTCGATCCCCAAACGCTCTGCAGCCCTCATATTAATATAGTAGAGCTTACCGCTTTCCTCGGCTATCTGTATGGCATCGGAAGAATTGTCAAAAAGTTCCTGCAATAGCCGCAGCCGTTGCTCCTCTTTTGCCTGACAGAGGTCGCGGCCCAATTGGTAGGCCACGCGCCCAAGTTCCCATTGCATTTCGGGGCCGAGCGCCCGCTGCCGCATCAATACCATATAACCGTAGCGATCCAGGGGGAATGCGTACCAATGTATCTGATCCAGCAGTTGGTAATGGGGTTGTTGGGAGTGTGAATCCACCCCTGCCAGCAATTGTTTTGCTTGTACCAACCAATTTTCACGCTTAAGCATGGCCTTGGGTAGTACCTGCACCAGCGCGTCCTTTTGAAAAATCGCGGCTGCAAAACAGTTTAGTTTGCGCAGATACAAAGTCAGTACCCTTTCCAGGCTATCCTCAATTTCTCCCTGAATCCGCTGGTTCAAAGCGATTTCTAAAAGAACCTGAATGTTTAATTTGTCTTTTTCCATCGTGCCACAACTACCGTTTTATTAAACAATTCCAGCGAGGCACTGCCGATATTGGCGATTTCACCAATACTCAGCGCCCCGTCCATTGGCTGGGTTTGGTTGAGAAAAGTAAGCTCCTGCTGAAAGTCGCCTTGCATAAACAGTACCCGGGATATACAATCAAAACATACCTGATTTCCTTCAGCAGTTTGGCCATTAAACGCGCTGCTAACGGCCTCCTTAGCCCCTTTTAGCAGAGAATGTAAATCCCCATGCATGATGCGGATGTATTCGCCTTCGGGGACCTCGTCCACGATATGGAGCATACCCGCTTCGGTCGCATAGGGATCTCGAATGATCATTTCGTCGTCCAACCGAACCAACCCCAGCGGATAGGAACGTGCAATATCGAAAAAGTTTTCCCGGCAGATCCGTTGTTGGGAGTGGGCTTCGATCAGCTCCCGGTAGACCTCAAAAGCGGGTTTCCAGTTAAGGCTGACGATGGTATTTCCCTTGGTTTGGGTGACTTTGATAGGGTCACTAATCGGCTGCCATCCATGAGCTACGCCTAATTGGACGGTTTCGTCCATGAGTCCGATCACGGCCCCCCGTTCGATCACGCGTTGGTTGGAAAGGATACAGGGAAAGGATTTGAAACTCAGCGAACCTGCGCCACCCCCCAGGTAATTGACAAAAGGGCCGAATACGTCATAAAGTGCGTGTAAGAAGGTCGTTTTTTCTGACCAGAACGCGTTCACAAAGCAAAAAACACTTGCGGCTTCTACCGGCTGTTCTTCCAGCCAATGCCTGAACGCTTCCGGTGAAACAATTCCCTGCTGCGATTCAAAACAGGCTACCTGTAGCCGCTCTTCAAGCGGCACTAGCGCAAAACCGGTTTTGTACCGGATTCCCTCTCCGATAATTTCGGGAAAAATACCTCCCAGGAGCGGTTTTTCGTTCAATGCGAGGATCTCCTCGAAGGATGCCTTGTCGGGGTGATTTTCCGCGGCAACAAAAAGCAGGTAGGAGGCGATTTTCGGATTTCGCTGGCCGTCAATCAGCGCCGATTTCAGCAGCTCCTGTGTTGAAAAATACATGCCTGTACGGTTTGGTTGTATCAGCTTTTACAAAATTAATTATCCCAGATGGGCTGCATCCAGACTGTTCTACTACAAGAAAGGGAATTTCCTCCATTTTTTTTAAAAAATAGCCGATATTTTTTTTCTTCACATGCCCTGTTTTGAATGATTCGATAAATATTCAGGGATAAGTAGGAGTATATCCGGATTTATTGCAGGCAGGGAGCCGGTGAGTAACGAGGGAGATGATCGTTGGCGGTATTTTATTCCAAAAACGTTACTTTTCCCGTATCCATGTCGTATACGCCGCCGACAATCATTATTTCTTCAGAGGCTTCCATTTCTTTGAGAATCTCACTATTCGCCCGTATCTGCTCGATGGTGTGCCGGACATTCTGTTCGCAGACCTTTTGCACAAAAGACGGATTGGCAGCCGTCCGGTCACCTTCGTAGACAACCGCGTCCACTGCCGGACGAATTTTACTCAGCATGGCAGTGATGTTACCCATTTTTACGTCTTCGATAGCTGCCTGTACAGCACCGCAGTGCTCGTGTCCCAAAACCAAAATTAACTTGGAACCGGCCACTTTACAGCCAAACTCCATGCTTCCCAATAGATCCTCGTTAACAAAGTTACCGGCCACTCTACCCACAAAAATATCACCGATACCCCTGTCAAAAACGTCTTCTACCGGTACCCGGCTATCCAAACAAGACAATACTACCGCTTTGGGAAATTGGCCGGAGGCACTTTTTCGTACCTGCGCCGAGTGGTCTCTCGCTGTTAGGTCGTTTGTTTGGAACCGCTCATTTCCCTCTTTAAAGGATTGCAAAACATCGCCCGGAGACAGCGCATCCCGCTGCTCCCGGGTAAGGACCTCCTGAACCAGGGGGCTTGCCGTTTGTTCGTTACTACTTGGTAAGGCTTCTTCCGTTTGATTGGGACGGGCACAGGCGACAAGCAGGGTAAATGTCACTAGCCCTACGATTGATTGTAATGTAGTCATTCTATTGCGTTCAGTTAAACTGGTAAAAACGGTTTTGGGCCTGAACGCAACGCGTTCAGAAATTTACAAAGGCAATCAGATTCAGTTGGTTTCGGGATACGGTATTGGTTCGTTGGTTCATGTACCCGATCTCTGTCCGGACATTTTTCGAAATTCGATACCCTACTCCTCCATACAATCGGTTTCGATCAAAAACGGTCTGTTCGGTATTCACAAACAGCTCGTTGTATGCAGATAAATAAACGGTATTATCCACAAGTTGGTTGTGATTGAGTGCTACCGTAATGCCTAAAAAATACCGAAGACGGAGTCTGGTATCGTCCTCAAAAAAACGTTGCTCAAACCGGTACCGGTGTTGAAAAGCAACGCGTCCGCTCGTTTGCCGGGTGATAAATTGCTGGTAGATGCGGTGCTCGTTGAACTGGGTCTTGTCATCCGTATCGCCTATGTAGGGTTCGCTGTAAATGAATCCGTATCCCAACAGGAGGTTGTTGTTGTTTTCGCTCAGGTTGTAACCAATTCCCGTGCGGAGAAGCAACTGTTCGGTATCGCCGATTGCGTTGAAGTTTCGGTACTGTACTTCGTGGTGCCAATTCCACTTCTCGGAAATTTTTTTATCACCAAAATAGATCATCCAGTTCCCTACATCAGTGGATTGGGCAAGCAGCGAAACTGGCATCAAAAATAGTAGTGCATAAATAAGCTTCATTCGGTGGTGTTTTTTTTGTTTTCGGATGTGGTACAATTCAGCGTTGGGTGCAAGTTACTTAATTGGCAGGGTATCCATAAACTCCTGAAGGCTTTTTTGTCCCGGGCAGGGCTCCGTCTTGTCGAAAAACCCCTCCGTAGGTCTACCCCTCGAATTCTTTCAGAAGTAGAAAGCAATAACTTTGTTGCCACAAATTGGCTATTTTTTAAAACTACCGAGTCAACGACGGGGAAGAACAACTACACGGATTGCAAGTGGGGTGCATTCCCAATCAAGCGGCTTAGTTCACAAACATTTCCTCAAACTTCCGGATGCTTTCATCGGTTCCGGCAAGGATGACGTAGTCAGCGTCTCCAAACGTGAATGTGTTGGGGTCCATGCCAGAAATCTTTTTTCCGTCCCTGATTACTGCCAGTATGGTGCAGCCCGTTTCGGCCCGCACATTGCTTTTGGATAGTGTATTTCCCAATAGCTTGCCTGCCGGTAATTGCACCAGGTTAATTTGCTTTTCCGCAGCGAGTGAGGTCTCGTCTTCAAATATGCTGGAGGCCAGCATTCGGCCACTTACGGTAGCCAGGGATTGTACGTAATCCGCACCGGCAGCGTATAGTTTTTTGACGTTTTCTATCTTATTTGCCCGCACAATGATGTGGATTTTCCCATTCAAGCTACGGGCCAATAGGGTAGCAAATAGCGCCATGGTATCGTCTTGAATGGTTACAATCAGGGCGGATGCTTCCTCAATTCCGGCCTGCCGGAGTGTCGCTGCTTTTCGGATATCCCCGACAATATCTACCCCTTCTTTTTCGCGAATATCTACCACTTTAATGGCTATCCTTTTCGTTTTCAGCAGGGCATCGGCCGCCTGTCCGGACAAACCGAATCCCAAAATCAGTACCTTATTTCGCTCAAAATGCCGGATTTTCGCTTCCGCTTTCTTATTGAGCCGGGCGAGTTCCTCCCGGTCGCCGGCAACAAGTAATCGGATTTTCGATTTTAAGACCAGATCAGTCGATACCGGACTTTGAAATTCACCATTCTGCCACGCTCCGATGATATTTAAATGGTATTTTTCCAGCAAATTTGCTTGCTTGACAGACTTGTTGCAGAGTTCACTACCCTCCTGTATATCAATTTCAATGAGCTCCACGTTTGTATCTATCTCCACACTGTCGTTGATCGATATGGCCGGTACCTGGGCAGCCAGGCTTTTCCCAATGAGCTGCCGTGGAGAGATGGTGCTATCCGCTCCGGCGAGTTTGTGGTAGGTTTCCATTTCCTCATCTTCGAGTACGGCGATCGTTTTTACCGTTTTATTGATGTTTCGGATCGAAAAAATTATGCTAATATTCTTGTCCGTCGTTGCGTTGAGAACCACGGCTTTTGCTCGTTTTAGTCCCGCTGCTTCCAATGCGACTTCGGATTCCGGGTTGCCTTTCATTACCGATAATCCGGCCAATAAAAGCTCTTTCGCTTTTTTCTCTGCTGCCTCAATGATCACATAATCCTGGTTCCGGGAGTTGAGTTCCTTTACCAAGACTTCGGCATGTGCGGAATACGAACAAATAATCACGTGGTCGCTTTTTTTCACGCTGGTGGGGACAGATTTTTCGATAGCATTTGTCAAAAACGGCAGAAAAAAAACCGGGAAGGCCACAAACACAAAAACCACTCCGGTAAGGTTCATGATAAGGACGAAGTAATTCATAAAGTCACTTTCCCAGGGCGAAAATCCGCCGTAGCCACTGGTGGTAAGGGACTCTACCACTACCTGTAAGCCTTGAGGAAAGGTGACTTCCCGGTCTTCAAAATAGGCCATGGACCAGACAAAAATCTCGGCATACAGGACGATGATCCCGGTCACTACAAGCACCGAAATTAGAATTCTTCTTTTTAGGTTATTTTGCATGAATGGCCAGTTTGCTCACCAAGTTATTTATAAAAAGTTGCTGAGAAAAGAGAAGTTCCGAAACGAATGAGATATAGTGCGGCCATGTGGCCATTCGGTCTCCCTGTTACAAAACCCAACCTGGGGTGCGGAAGCATCCTAGTAACAGAAATCAGCCGATGGAGGACGTAGGGCCGAACCAGGCCGGAGTTCCCTTGTTGTACGGCACGCAGCCATCATATTCACCCGGTGAGGGATTGTAGCGAAGTGCCTGGGAAACTCCGATTTCCGAAGTAAAGTATCCCAAAAGGGTCAATTGCTTTATTAGGGTATAAAAATGAACGGATTCTCCTCGGGTGGATTGTGTGGCTTCCCAGTCAAGTCGGGTAAGGAGTTCGGTCTTTTGTTGGAAATCCAAGGATAGAAAATCTACACCCTGGTCTTCCTTAGCGAGGCGATCGATGGTCTTCAATCCCTGCCGAAAGATCTCCTGCTCCCCGGTTCCGTAGCAGTCAAGCACCATTTTTGCCATAAAATGCCCGATTTCCGCAGCTTTCGCACCAGGTGACTGATCAGATTCCGGCAAAATAGTCTCGCCTATTTCGTCCATCAGGGAAATGTCCCTGGAGGTGAAGGCGAAGGAATGGGGTGTCTCCGAACCACAGCCGGACAAAAATAGCTCTGCGCCAACCACCGTACCGCCTACCAAAAGAGCTGTTTGTTTTAGTGCCAATCGTCGATCCATCGCCAAGGGGTTATAGGTTTCCGTTTTTGATTTGTTCCGCTGCATAGTCCGCTGCGCGTGCCGATAGGGCCATGTACAGAATCGAGGGACTCTGGTTGCCGGTGCTGCTCATGCAGGCGCCATCTGTTACGAAGACGTTTTTGCATGCGTGCAATTGGTTGTACCCGTTCAGCATGGAGGTGGTGGGGTCTTTACCCATGCGTACCCCACCCATCTCGTGTATGTCCAGGCCGGGATTTTGTTTGTTGTCCACGTGTTCGATGTTTTTACAGCCCAAGGCTTCCATCATTTTCCGGGATTCTTCGTGAAAATCTTGAATCATCAACTCGTCATTCTCATCGTAGCTAATATCTGTCACCAATTGGGGGATGCCCCAGGGATCTTTCTTGCTACTGCTTAGGCTGACCCGGTTAGTGGCCTTCGGTAGGGTTTCACCCTGCATGTACATGTAGACCCGCCATGGACCTGGTTCGCTCATGCGGTGTTTGAAGGCTGCACCCAATTGCGGTTCGGTATTAGGGACGTTGGCACGCTTTGGCCGGAAGGCGCCCATGAAGGTCATGTAGCCGCCCAGAAAGGCAGCATTTCGCTGACCAAAGTTTTTAAAGTTTGGCATAATGGGGCCGGAAGGAACCCGGCCATCGACGTAAACATCGTCAAATCCGTCGATCGTGGCCCAGGTACTTGGGCGGTAATTGTGGAAGCAGATGTATTTGCCGAGTACCCCGCTATCGTTGCCCAATCCATTGGGGAAGCGTGCAGAGGTGGAGTTCAATAATATCAGGTTGGTATTGAGTGCCGAGGCGTTCACAAATACCAGACGGGCAGCGATTATTTCTTCTTTTTTGCTTTGGGTATCGATTATCCTTACCCCGGTTGCTCGTTGTAAGGTATCCTCGTAGACGATAGAATGCACTACAGCATGCGGACGAATGGTCAGGTTACCCGTTTTTTGGGCCCAGGGCAAGGTGGAAGCGACAGAGCTGAAATAGCCGCCTAGTGGACAGCCGCGCACGCAAAGGTTCCGGCATTGACATTTTCCCCGGCCCTGTTCCAGGTGAATGGCCTGGGGTTCACTCAAATGGGCCCAGCGCCCTGCAGCCATCTTTCGGTCCGGGAATTGCAACGCAAGGGTTTTTTGCATGTGCTGCTCCACGCAGTTTAGGGGAAACGGGGGGAGGTAGTCTCCGTCGGGCATGGAGGCCACTCCATCGGTGCCTCCGCAGATTCCGGAAAATTTCTCCACATGCGAATACCAGGGAGCGATGTCGTCGTAGCCAATCGGCCAGGAAATACCATAGCCGAAGCGCTCCGGGGCCTTGAATTCGTTATCGCTCCAACGGTTGCTGGCCCGACCCCAGGTGAGTGATTTGCCACCGACCTGGTACCCGCGGATCCAATCAAAGGGTTTCTTTTGGACGTAGGGGTGCTCGTCGTCGTTGATGAAGAAATGGGCCGACCCCTCGTCAAAAAGCCATGCTTTGGAAGAGATGGGGTTCGCATCCGTATACGCTTTGGGTACCGTACCTCGGTGCTCCAACTCCCAGGGATGCCTGGAGGCGGTGGGGTAGTCTTTGATGTGCTCGATATTCCGTCCCCGCTCTAAGACCAGGGTTTTTAAACCTTTCTCGCACAATTCCTTGGCGGACCAGCCACCGGAAATACCCGAGCCGATGACTATTGCATCAAAAGTTAGCATTGTTATTGGCTTAGTAGAAGCATTGACCGTGGCATACACCGCCCCGGCGGTAATTTACTAAATGTGCAGAAATTGCTTGGCAAAATACAGAAAAAAGATCGAAAAGATGCAGTTGCTCTTGTTTTTCGGACATCCGGCAACCTATTTTAAAGCGCCTGGAGCGGGAGCTAGACCCTTTTGCTTTTTCGTTTACCGAGCCAGACAAGCAGTCCGGTGATCGGTAGGGATGCCGCGACCATTGCTGCCATACACACGAGAATCCTTCCCGGAAGCCCCAAAATACTCCCAAAATGAATTTCGTACACCATGCCGTTGATCGCATTGAAAGTTGAGATTTCGCTGGACAGACCGTTGCGGAATACGCCCTCAATTCTTTCTCCGCTGTATTGGTCGTGGTAGTAGTGATTGATGGCGGTCAGTCCTTTGCCGGGGTCAATGACAGAGAGGTGGATGGGGTCTTCCTCGCTATGCGGGATACCTATTCGTACTTCCGATTTGGGAAAGGTGTTCCGGTAGTCGGCAATTAATTGGTCGAGGATTCCATCGTTTTCTACGGGCCTCGCCGGAACCTCGGATCGAGGGGTCTCCCATGCGATGGTATTTTCTCCACTGAGCAGCTTAATGGTTTCTTTTACAGGGGAAAAACCCCAATAAATCCCTGTAATAAGAGCGAAAATAAGGACCCATGAAACATAAAATCCCAGTACGGAATGCAGGTCGTAGTTCCGTTTTTTTGCGCTCCCGGTAGTTTTCAGGAAAAACTTATCTTTCGTTGGCCGGCCCGTAGCGGGCCACCAAATCACCAATCCGGATACCAACAGGGGAATGGCCAGCAGGGTTACCCAGTGTACAATTTCCCGGCCCAATTCTCCCAAAAGTAAGTTTCGGTGGAGTTTTTTTAGATAATTAATCCAGCCCTTATTCATGTCTTGTAAATGAATCAGTTCGGCCGAATAGGGGTTTAGTTGTGCGAGATAATAGGTACCAGGGGCGTACAACAGTACTTCGATGCTGCTTTCCGGGTCGCGGTAGAGGGCCGTCCGGAAATCTCCCTCGGGAAAGGTTTTTTCCAGGCTGTTCCGTAGGTCAGCGATGGAGACAACCGGTTTGTCCTGCGCTTCCACGGCTTGATGGTAGGCAAGCCGACTGAATTCCGGTTCCCAGGTATAAATCGCACCGGAAAGCGCAATGACGAAAAACAACAGCCCCGTCCCCAGTCCAAGGATCAGGTGTAAACGGGTAAGCAGTTTTCGAAGGGACATGCGGAAATACGACATTCGCTGGCAGCCTAAATCCCTTATCCGGTCACGGCTATATGGTGCATGCCGGATAAGAGGTGGAGGATTGGAATCCTTGCTTATTTCTCAATGGGCGTCAAAACAATGTTCCGGTAACTCACCTTGCCATGATCTCCCTGCAGGTATATTGGTCCGGAAGCCAGCACGTCGGCACTCATGGCTCCACCGGTAGGGCCCCAGGCTGGCTCGTTGTCAATAATTTTTTTGCCGTTGAGAATAACGGTAACGTGCCGATCTACCAGAGTAATGTCCATGGACTGCCATTCGCCGGCCGGTCTTTCGGCAGCCTGGCTGGGGGTGATCCGACTGTATAAGGCACCCATATTGTGGGAGTCCAGCGGTTTTCCGTAGGAATCCACTACCTGAATTTCGTAAATACCCCGCAGGTACACCCCACTGTTGTTTCCCTCCGGTACATTCACCTCTAGTTTGAGATTGAAATCTTCGAATTCCCGCTCGGTGCGGATGTTGCCGTAGGAGACGTGGGCTCCATTTTCCGGCTGCACGGGGTCGTTTAGCAGCACGCCGTTTTGCGCCGAAAAGCCATTGGCCTGCCTGGGGTTCATCAATACCCAACCGCTCAGGTCGGTGCCATTGAATAAGGAGACTGGTTTTCCGTACCGAAGGTCGGCTAAATCGGGTTTATCCGGCATGGGAGGCATTCGTTTTCCGGTGAAGTGGGATTGG
Source organism: Cyclobacterium xiamenense (assembly GCF_900109255.1). NCBI lineage: Bacteria > Pseudomonadati > Bacteroidota > Cytophagia > Cytophagales > Cyclobacteriaceae > Cyclobacterium > Cyclobacterium xiamenense. Next base: position 72,875 of record NZ_FNZH01000005.1, read on the forward strand.
ATTTCCCCGCCTCGGCCGGGTCCTGTCATGGTCCCTTTCAGGGAATCTCCTGATTTCACTATGCGGAGGGTATGGGTGAGGGTATGGCTCCGATCTTCGCTTTTTTTAGCCGTGTTGGTCCGGGTGACGACCAGTGTATTTTCATCGGCCAGGTAGACATGGGCTACGGGAAGCACGCTTCCTCCGATCCACAGCAGTTCGGCGTCGAGGTACCCTTTTTCTTCACTCACGTGCAGCCAGCCGACACCGCCACCTTCGATTTCCAGGCCCCACATGCCAAGAAAGGGATTGGCTAGTCGTGTTTCAGCAGTGGTATGCGTAAAACTGCCCACCAGAAGGAGTAGGGGTAGGATGGGAGATAGTAGCTGTTTCATGGGATATATTTTGAGTTTTTTCTGAATTTACGGATTGCTTCCGCGTTCGAATTCGAATGTACTAAAAAAAAATAAATTAAAACGCCATTTGATCCGGTGATCCTGTGGATTCTGGTAGGTTGCCTTGGGATTGACTTTCCAGCGGCGGGTCTCGGTGATCGTAGCTAATCACTTCGCTAAGGATCCAAACTCCTTGTTTTAAAACCCAGATATGGGCGAATTTTGCCGTGCTGCTCCATTTGTCCTCTTTGCCCCATTCGCGCAGGTAGAAGTGATGAATCCCGGTCTGGAGGACTGCGTAAAGTTGCCCCGCGTCGTAAAGCGGGAAAACCTGTAAGCTGGAGGTGTCGATTCTCCGAATCGGTTTTTTATTCGAGTTCGAACAAATGTATTGTTCGGTGTTCTCCAGAAAGCGTTCCCGATCCTGAAATCCACTCTGGTCGTGGTAAAAACGCAAATCCGAGGCAACATGCCCGGCTAAGTAATCGACGTCGCAGCGATTAAACCCACGTTCAAAAAAAATGCTGTCCTGTCTTTTGAGTTCCAGAAATAGGGGGTCGTTTCTGTCCAACTGGGCAGTAACGGGGAGGGCGTACAGGAGGAAGCCCAAGGCGATTGGGAGTAGCTGTAGTTTCATCTTTTTGTTGGCAAGATGGTGGTGGTACGGGCATTTGTCCAAAAAATCGACCCGCCAATCTCCCGACAACATCCCGTCAACCATTCACACGCTCAGATCAGGTTGAATCCCAGGTGGAAAAACAGTTTTCCCTTTCGATCGATTTCCACAGTATTTCTAAGTACGATACCTACATTTGCCAGCACCAGGAAGACCATGATTAGCAGCATGAAATTACCCCCAAGAAAAAGTCCTTTTTTTACAAACGCAGCCAACATAAAAAAGATAGCCGAGCCAATCGTCCAAACGATCTGGATGGACAGGATTTGCCTGGCGTCGGAGCTCCACTGCTTTTTCACTGCCATAATAAGCAAGGGAATGAGGATATTTGCGGGAGGGATTACAGCAAAGGGCAGGGCGGACATCGACAGTACCTTGAGCAGCGAGGTTGGTGCTTCGTTCGGTGTTTCGGGGAGGGAAAGCAGCTTTTCACTACCGACCCCCAGGGCTTTGGACAGGAGTTTGCGGGTTTGTCCGCTCGGTTCCGCACCGGATTCGATGCGCTGAATGGTCCGGACCGAAACGCCGGAAACATCCGATAGTTCTTCCTGGGTTAGGTTGCGACGTTCTCGAATATGTTTCAGTTTTGACATGCTATTTTTGGCAGTTATTTCCCGGAAGCAATCTTTCCGATACGGGTTATTAGGTATTTTTTCAGATTCGGGTATCAATCGCTCAGGGGGCAAAATTACCGCTGTTTTCGGGTTTACCCGAGCAAAGCTGGGAATTTTTCTCCATGCGCTTCCATCGTAACCGGAATGCTACTTGCAGGAAGCTGTTTCCCGACTCATCGAGGAATGGAAAAAAACGATTCCTTTCATAAATGAAGCCGCTACTGCGTTTTTCGGTACCGCTATCGAGGCTTCTGTGCTAATGCACCATATTCTTACAGCTAGCCAGTGTCTGCTCTGGAACTTCAGACAAAGGGATCCAAATGGGAGGTCTGAAAAATCTCAAATTGAAAGGGCTTGTTTTCCCTATGCGTTTCGTATCTTTCCTACCTAATTACTCAAAAAACCAAATTGTATGAAAACGTCAACACCACTTTATTTTCCAGCCGTGCTAAGTATGCTGCTGGTTTTTTCCGTCTTTTTTCAGGCAGAGGCCCAATTGATGGCGCCTGCGCCAAGCCCTGCGGCTGCTGTTTCCCAGCAGGTGGGCTTTACGAAGATCAGCATCGAATATTCATCCCCAGCCGTAAAGGGTAGGACCGTATTTGGCGAGCTGGTGCCCTATGGAGTTCCCTGGCGTGCAGGTGCCAACGCGCCGACGACCATCGAATTCAGCACTGCGGTAAACATCTCGGGAAAAAACATCGCCCCGGGGAAGTATTCGGTATTCATTACTCCCCTGCAGTCGGGTGACTGGACCATTCACATCAATAGCAAGGGGAATGCCATCTATGCCTACATGCAGGGCGACACAGTGGATGCGGCGGCCCTGGCAAAAGACGACGCCGTAGCCATCAACGTAGCTCCGATGATGAGCGGGGAAAGCCAGGAACGCCTGTCCTACGGCATATCGGCCGAAGACAACAAGGTGGCCAAAGTGACGATTGGATGGGATACCGTACGGCTCGCCTTTATGGTGGATACGCAGGTAGACCAGAAAATGGACGGCTTCAAAGCGGCATTTTAGCAGCAGCCTTGCGCCGGAAAGACATTCCTATCTGGTTTTGTCCGTGGGAGGTTGCCCTTCGTGAGAAACCGTTGTGAGCCAATTAAAGAAAGAGGCGTACCGTTTTCGGTCGCTTCTTTTTGGTTTACAAAGCACGGTTTTCCATACAGGTTTTACTACAAAAGGTATGCACCATAGGTTTGTGCCGGAACCAATCCAAGCGAGGCGTGGGAATGTTGCCGCCGCATTCGGTCAATCTGCTTTGAGTTTGGAGATGACGAGGCTGACTTCTGTAGTTTCAAATGCACGGATCAATAAAAGTAGCAAAGTAACTGTCAGCGATTTGGGTGACCGGATCAGTTTGCTGAGTAGAACCACCACGCGGTCTATTCTTCGTACGGCCCCTTCTCGTTCTTCCTCGCTCAGCGACCAAAGGCGGTTGGCCGCATGCCAGGATTGGGTCCGTGCCTTGCGCATGCTAAAGTTGATGATCTTTTCGTCTTTGTTTTTACCAATCAGATCGAGCACAAACATCAAGGGCGATACCCGGCTAAGGCGGTCTTGCAATTCGTTGGTGATTTGATAGAGGATGTCGTTTACTCTGTGGAAATCACGCTCAATGGCCTGGATATCCTGCCCTTCCATCACCTTGGCCGCTGCCAAAGCGAGGTCCAGGTTAATGTGCGCATTCATGCCCAACAGGATGTGCTGAACTATCGTTAGGGGCTTGTCCACCTGGTCAAAGGCATAGGCCCAGGCACCACTGACTTCCCGATTTTTTTTATACGCCTCATACGCATCCAGGTATAGCCTGGCAAATGCCACGTCAAATTTTTCGAGCCGCTCGTTGTCCTCAAAATTTCCCCGGGCAATTTCGGTAGCGATCTCATCGGTCGTACGTCGGTAAACGTAGGCAAACAAACCGATTCGGCTATTGCTTGCGATACTTTCCTCGATGATGTGGTCCAGCTCCTTCAGGACGTCTTGAATGGTGGTGGGATTGGGCATGGTGTTTCAGGTATTCGTATACTTACTAAATAAGCCAGGATCAGGCTTCGTCGCCTTGCCCATCCGAGTAAAAATTTCTGGGCAGGGCATACCGGAACGCGATACCGGCGTCGGTTTTGAGACGCAAATCAACAGCACAGGCAGGTTTGCTACAACTGAATGGAGCGGCCTTCTTCTGCCGATTGGTAGGCGGCGTAGATGACATTTACGCAGTTTACCGCCAAATCAATGCCGGCAAGTGGCTCTCGACCCTCTCCAATGGCCTGTATGAAATCTGCGATCTCGGTAGAAAATCCCCGAAACCAATCTTCGTCACAGCTGGGTCGGTTCCATCCCGCCTTGGTCTCCAGTTTTTCCGTAAAATTCTCGCTTGCAAAGGTAGTCGGGTCTACCGCGTAGGTTTCGATCACATCGTTTGCTGTCATGTTGGCTTTGATGACCCCGTCGGTCATGTAAGCCGTGACGCGGGTGTTGAGCCCTCCCAATCCCACGTCACTGACCAGTACGGTGGCCCGGGATCCGTCATCGAAGCGTATCACCACATTGGCCCAGTTTTCCACATCCGTTGGGTCGGAACTTATCCACCGATGCGCCTGTGCTTTTTTTGCCAACGCAGATGCCTCGGTATGGATCAGGTCTGCGGTATCGGCCATTACCGAAACTGGCAGTATTCGTTTTCCCCTGCGCTGCTCGCCTTCCCATTGTTTGAGGTAGAGGCAGGCTCCAACGGCGTGTGCGCCCATTCTGAGCAACGCTCCTCCTCCCATGTATTTCCATTCTTTGGAAAACACAGAATTCGACCCAGAATGATTTTCTTCTGCCCGAAGCTCAAGAATGGAGCCACTAGAGGCAGCGATCAATCGACGCATTTTGACAATCGGTGGGGCATATACCCAGTTTTCCGCATAGCAGAAGATCACCTTGTTTGCCCGTACGGCATCGCGTACCGCTTCCGCATGCTTTCGCGCTCCAACTCTCATTTTCGCACGTGAGACATGCAACCCGATGGGTTCGGGGTCTCCTGGCTCGCCAAAGTACCCCGTTAGCGGTTTTTCCATGATCAGGTGCTTCCCTGCTTTTGCAGCTTTGATGGCGATTTCGTGATGGGATGCCGGAGGCGTACAAATGTCGATGATATCAATGTCTTCGCGCGCGAGCAAACGATCCAACTCAGTCGTTGCAAAGGAAATCCCGGCATCCCGGGCTAAAGACGAGGCACTTTCCTCGGTCAGGGAACAAACACCTCTGACTTCCACCAGTCCGGGCGGTAGGTTTCGGTAATTTGCCAAATGCATGCGTGCCCCATAACGGGCACCGACCATTCCTATTCCCAGTGTTTTTTTCATCTGGTACAGCGATTTTTTAGCAGTTTTTTCTAGTGGTGTACTCGGCGGCCGCATGATTTTGGATCACAACCGACCTACTGATGCGAAGCTAGTAGAATTTTGATAGATTTAAAAGTATTGGACTACCGCAGCTTTATGCCAAAATCCGGGTTACCACCCCGTACAGGTGGCGAAACAAAAGCCCAGCGCGCGTTTTATTGGCTTCTTTCCAGGCACGAAAGGGGCCTTGTTTCTTTCCTGCAGAATTTCCGGTATTGTTCCTGCTGGGAATCACCACAGCTAGCCCATGGCCCCTGCGGCATTCGGGCAAGGAATTCTATCGATCACCCCATCGAAATCGATCACCCCATCGGATTGCTTGTTCAAAAAGTACGCGGGTTTTTCGCAGGCAGGAATTCTTCCAACTAGCATTTAATTGGTCCTTTCCGAAATTTTTTCCAGTTGATTGTTCAATTCCAGGAATTCACACAGCGTGGCTACATTTTTATTAAAAACGCTACTGCTAATGCGATCCATGGTAAGGTATTGGCCGTTCCAGCGCTCCCCTCGTGGCATATTCTTTTTAAATCGATCGTTTTTTGTGATCCAGGCTCCGGATTCCTCTTGTTCGTCCAGTATACGCACCACATCCCCGGAAATATCCGCAATACGGCGCGTCAATGCTTCTTTTGAGTTCGTGTACTGTTCGGCTTTACGCAGATCCTCGTGGCCCATTTCAAGGGCTTTTTCATACCGGAGGGTACTTTTCTCAAGCGGTACCTGCAGATCCGTCTGATACGCATATCCGGTTCGGCGTTCGGGATGCAGATCTTCCAGCTTTTCTACACGAATGCGGGGTCTATCGTAGTAAAGCGCTTTGTTTGTTCCGAGTTCTACAAAGCGGGCCCACATGCCGTTTTCCATCCGTACTTCCCGAAGCCATCGCAAGGCATCGGGGATGGGTTCCAGCAAGGTTTCGTTTCCGAGGATGAGGTACAAATCGATCAGGGTATTGATGTTCTTAACGGTAACAGATGGACATACTGCTGGGGGCTCGAAGGTGCGCGCCCAGGCCGGCTGAAGAAACTCGTTGTATTGTTGCGCCCAACCGGGTTGGGGTGGAGGCAGTTGGGAGATCATCAGAAACCGGGCAGCCTTGCGCAGGCTTTGTTCAATGGCCTCGTCCCCCGGATAGTACCGGTAGGCCTCCAGCATGACGCGAATGCAATCGTTAATCCCCCCGTCATTGAAAGTGGCATAATCGTGGTAATTTCCTTGTTTGGGGTACTTGTGAGGCCAACCCCCGTTGTCCAGCTGGGTTTTCAGCATCATGTGTATGGCTTTTTGGGTGGCCGCAGTCAACAGAGGATCGTCTACTAGCTGATCCAAGGCCATCAAAAAGCTAACGGCCGATTGGCTTTGATTATCATCGAAACTTACTACTTCGTTGTTCAAATTAGTAAAATCGATCGTATGATCCCATCCGCCGTGTTTGTTTTGCCCCCGAATCAATGCATGTGCTGCCTCTTTGGCGAATGCCAAAGCCTGCCTGTCAGAAGTGACCCGATAGGCACGCAAAAAGGATTGGCCCACGGCGGGAGTACCCGGAGGCTGAACCTCAATGGTATGTGCATCGGCAGGACTTTCTCCCCACCGCATCGATAGGTCAGGAGTTACGTAGTAGACATAGCCTCCTTCGGTATTCAGCGAGTGAAAAAATGCCAGTCCTTTTTTCAATGCCGCATGCGTCCGCTGTACTAAGTCGTTTCGCCCGGATACGGGCGCCTGGGCATGCACAGCAATCGGAAATACAGTCGGCAGTAGACCAACAGCGATCGCGAAAATCAGTATTTCCTTTCGGTAGGATATCATTTTTATGGGATTATTGTTAAAAACAGGCCGTACGGATTTAGCTGTTTGAAAATACATAAATCCCGCCAAATTGCCATTATTCGCTTGGGTTTTTCTACACTGCCTGTATTAGAACGATCGTTCCATTTCTTGCGGGTGCGTGTTCGGGTGATGTTAGCCGGCATAAGCTGTATTCTCCGGATCGGTCGCTTTTCAGGATAGGCACCTGGCCCCAATTGACACCGAACCATCGTTTTTTTAGTCCCATGTCTGGAAATCGGATACGATCGGTAGATCGTCAAAAAGCCCGGTTGTTCAACGTATACGGGGAAAACGCCTTACCGAAAAGGGTCGGGACCGGGAGAAATGGAGTAATCGTCCTTTTTCATAAACTCTTTGATGGTGTTTTCTTTTACTTCCGTCATCATTTTTATGAGGAATAATTATTCAAAGGAATGCTTACTGGTTTAAAGCTTATTCCCAAATCCTTTATTGCCAATTCTGAACTATAAACAATTTCAGGTTTGCCTACCGGAGGTTGATTGTTGAGCATCAATGTAACATCTGAAACCCTGTAGCTTTCCCCCGACAAGAGATAGTTTTTCCCATGGATGTTTTTGATTACAGCCGCTTTGTAAATCGCCTCGGCAACATCTTCTACGTCTACCAATGCCCATAAAACATCCACATCATAGATCATTTGTATGAATGGGTTGGGCGCAATTTTATTTTTAAACAGAAATTGTATACCCGTTGAGGTGGAATCCTGTCTGTTTGATAAAGATTTTCCCATTACACCCACAGGCGAAACAGAGGTAATTTCAAAATGCAGCTTAGGGTGGTCAGTGATAAATTTATTGACGGTCTGATTGGCGATAAACTTTGCCTGGGCATAAGGAATGCCTTCTTCGCTCATAAAAGGTTGATCATTTTCAGTGATTTGGTCTCCTTCCGTTTTTCCTGCAGGTAAAAATGGAAAATTGGTGTTGTAAGCCGCAACAGATGCAATAAAAACGACTTTCTCAATTCCGGGAATCGTAAGAACTGCTTCCAGAAAATTTTCCGTTCCCTTGATGGTCGGGTCAAACAGGTCTTTCTGAAGGTCTTTCACATCCAATTGGAAGGGGGTTCCTCCATGAATTACTACTTCACAGTCTTTAAGAAAATCCATAAGCTCTTGCTTATTTTCGACATCGAGTTGAACGATTTCCAGATTCTCGGCATTTTTGAGGCTGAGTAAATGCTCATACTTTTCTTTTTTGGAAAGGTCTGTAGTTGATACTTTTACCTTGTATCCTTCATTTAAGAACTTTTGAGTGTTGTAGCTTCCAATAAAGCCCGAACCTCCGATGATGCCTACTGTTTTCATGTGTTAAAAGATAAATTTACGCCTACACTATTCGGTGGTCGACATACCCGTTTTTATTATTGTCAGTTCTTCGGTTATTATTTTCGGTTGCTGTTGGAATAATCAAAATAGCTCCATGATTCGGCATTCGTGATTTTCTATTCCTGATTGGTGGTACAACTCGAAATGGCCAATATGATCAGTACAGGTGAAAACAAAAGTTTCATGATTTCCTGGCTTGAATTAATTTGGTAGTCGATTAAACTGTAACTCCGAATAATTTACTTCATTCAACGTTTCCACAGCTCAGGCTTAGGACGAAAGGGGTAAACTACTTTCCCAATGATCGGAATTATTTTCTGAAGGAAGATTTTTAATTAGTTAATATCAGTGATAATGGGTGGGCCAACCCGCGGATGAAAAAAGTTAAAGGCACGGGCTTTGGAGCCCAGTTCGTTGAGCTGCTTACCCGTCAGGCTGATGGAATATTGATGCAGGATGTCAGTAACGGAACCATGACTAAAAGATACCGCCTTTACCATTGTTTTTGTGGGTTGGTACGAACCGTTCCACGCATTCACCGCCAATTATTTACCAACAGGGAATCTGATCCATTTTGGCTTTTAAAACGATTCAAAGTTATTCTTCTTTACCAATCCGTTGCTGTCGATGGAATAGCCCTCCGGGGTACCGTCTTTCCAGGTCAATTCAGGCACCATGTCCAGCAACACGTTTCGGTGTTCTTCGATGACCTGTGTGTTCTCTTTTTTATAGGCCACATTATCCCATTCGTTGGGATCGTTTTCGTGATCGTAGAGCTCTTCCAGGTTGATCTCCGGATAGTAAATGTACCGGTACCGCATGCTTCTCACGGCATGCCCCGTGACCCCATTGGGTTTGGGGTTGGGAAATTTGTAGCTGGATACGACCGGAGCCGTTTCGGTACCGGGGTCGTTTAGTTGGGGCACCAGGCTTCTTCCATCCAAGTGGGAAGGAGGAGAAAAACCCGTTAGCTCTACCAGTGTGGGGTACAGGTCCATAAGGCTCACGGGTTGGTCGCAACGGCTGCCTGCCTGCTCCATACCGGGAACGGAAATGAGCAGCGGCACCCGGGTGGACCGTTCCCATAGGGTGAATTTTTCAATATTGTCTTTTTCGCCCATGTGCATGCCGTGGTCGGACCATAATACCACGATGGTGTTCTCCGCGTAGGCCGATTGTTCCAGGGAGTCCAGCAAGCGGCCCACCATGGCATCGGAAAACGTGATGGAGGCGGCGTAGGATTGGATGATTTTTTCCCATTGCTCGTTTTCCAGTACCCATTCCATGATATACCGGCGGCCATGATCGAAGGCATCTTCCAGGTCGTTTTTTCGCCGCTCGGGTAAGACAATGTCTTCCAATGGATACATGTCGAAGTATTTTTGGGGAACCTCCCAGGGATCGTGGGGTTTCCACATACCCGCAGCCAGGAAGAAAGGCTTTTCGTGTGGCTGTTGGAGCTGGTAACTTGCCCAGTCTACGATGTGGTAGTCGGCCATTTTTTCATCCGGAACGGGGATGGCACCCCAGGTCCACCAGCCATCTGCCCCGCCGCCGGGCCGGTTTTCGTTGTCCACGTCTTCCGGATAAATGACGTCCTTGGGGGCGCGGATTTGGAAGGGATGGGAGATGTAGGGGCTTGGGTAATAAAAATCCCAATTGGCCGGCTCTACCTGGCTGGTTGGCGACCAGGGAGGTGCCTGGCTGTGGTAAATTTTACCCGCGCCCAGTGTTTTGTAGCCATTTTGCTGGAAAAATTGCTCCAGGGTGACCACTTCCTTCAGTGCTTCAAATTCCCGCCATTTCGGGCCGTCACCCCAATACACGTTTTCTGCCCCCGAACGGGCATGGTGCACGCCCGTGAGAATAGCCGCCCGTGTGGGTGCGCAAGCCGGTGCGGGGGTGTGGGCATTGGTAAATACCATGGAAGCAGCGGCAAGCCGATCGATGTTAGGGGTATGGATTTTCATGCCCGCATGTCCGGATAAAAACCCGGCCCAGTCGTTCATATCGTCTACCGCGATAAATAGGATGTTTGGCTTTGTTTCGTCCGGTTTTTTCTCCGGTACACCACATGCCTGGATTAGCAGGATTCCTGCTGCTACCAGGAAAATATCTTTTGGGAAAAGGGCTCTCATTGGGGGCAGTGTTTTTCTTGTGACTCGAACATTGAATATAGATTAAAAAGATGACCGGTGCAACTCTGGTATAGCCAGCAAAGGGCCGAATTGATCGATACCGGTGATCTAGCCATTTGCGGGCACAATGGATCGAGGATATGGGTTGTGTAAATGATCGCTGGATAGGCCATTGGGCGCTTCCGCCCCTTCGTAAGAGTCTGTTCCACTGCCATTACGCGAGGCTCCTGGGGCTGGGCATAAGCTTCTGCCTTGCATTTCCTGCGTTTGTTCGGAAGGATAGCACCGTTGCCGGTATTTGCATTCTTCATTTTTCCTTATTCCATCACCCGTTCATTATCGATCACGGTCAGTACGCAGGGAAAAGCCAGGTCGGGATCTCCCCGGTGCGAAAGGCTTTGGTGGATGGACAGAAGGGAGCGCTTGACCCGTTTTTCTGCCAGGGTCTTGCCCTGGTACTTGACGGTAATTGGGGCATCCAAATCCAGCATCCGGTCATTTAATAAGAGTTCCAGTTTGCTGCTGTAATTCGACAAAATATTAATTTCGTTGTTTTTGGGATTGTATTCCACGTGGATTTCCCCGCCGGTTTCAATCTGTTCCTCCGGCACGCCCAACCAATAAAAACGGCGGTGATGCCGGTCGTCCTGTTTCCACACGATTTTTTCCGGAATGGGATTGCGTCGGTGAGTTGCCATCCAGGGCAAAGCCACCGCATCCTGCAATTTCATCCAGTGGCCCAATCCCTCGTGCAGGACCACCTGGTGTCGGTAGGTTCCGGGTGCCTGGTTTTCCAGGCTATCCAGCAGCAGCTTCCACTCCCGGGCTTTGCTATTTCGGTCGTAGGCAGCATCCAAGGCCCCCATGTGTAGCGCAAAAGGGACGTTTTTTAACCCCAGGGGGGAGGTTTCATTGGGATGCCCGGCCATCATGGCGGCGGCTGCCCAGCGGTCGGCCATGCGTGGGGCCAACTGATACACGCCATCGCCGCCGGCCGAATAGCCCAGCAGGTATACCTTATTGGGGTTTACGTTTTCCAGTGCCACCGCCAGTTGAATCAGCGTGGTAAAGAAATCGTCGATGTGTGCTTCGTGCCAAAGGTTCCAGGTATTGGTAGGGGCACGTGGGGCCAGGTATACCCCCTCCATTCCCTTTAATGTTTGATCGTACAAGTGCTTTTGGTTGTCGTATTGCCGGTCGTTTGCTTCGGGGCGCGTATTGCCTCCCCCGTGCAGGGATAGGTATAGGCTCCTGCCATCGGCAGGGGCATCCCCAACTACCTGGTAATAAAATGGCATGTTCAACCCGTCAAGCTGCAATTCCCGGGAATCCCATTGTTGCTGATAGGTACGAAGTACCTGTTGCTGATGGTCGCGAAAGAGCCTATCAGTGAAACGTTCTGCCTGCTCTTTCGATAGGGGTGCCGCTGCGAAATCCATGTTTTCCAGTGGTTCCCGTTCGGAAATTGGCTTTGCTAACCACTGTTCCAGCCCTTGGTTGCTATCAGCAGTGACGATTTTTTTTTCAATGCATCCGACCCATGTCATCGGGATTATCAATGCGAGTAGTGGAAGTACCTTCGTATTCATGCGCTGCGCCCGGTATCCGGGGGATGGGGTTTTTGTTCTGTTTATTTGACCCGATAAGCTAGGAAAAATAAATTGTATTCGCATCCACTTCCAGGGTCAATAATGCCCGCTTCGGGCTCTTTTTGCAGAACCGACGAGATGGTGCCGGGTTTCTGGGCCCGTTTCGGTGATTCGGTCCAAAGAGATCCAATCACCGCATGCAGGGAATTTTATCCCTCATTGGCGGGTCAGTTTCTGGATAAGTTCCGCTTTGTCCGGAAAACGAGCCTTGAGTGCATTTTCGGAAGCGAGTTCAAAGTCAGCAAAACTAAATCCGGGTGCTACCGTGCAGCCAACCAGGGAATAGCTGTGCGGCTGGATCACTTCTGCGGCAAACCAATGGCCTCCCGGAACAACAAACTGAGGAACCTCGCCTTTTTCCAGGTCGCGTCCAATCCGGTGAATCGAATGCTCTCCCGTCTCGGATAACAAGTGGAGGCGTAGGGGAGAACCTTCGTAAAAATGCCAGATTTCATCCTGCGTAATCCGATGGAACGCCGAAAAGTCCGCGGAAGTAAGTAGAAAATAGATACAGGTGGCATGGTTTCGCTTGCCAGTGTAGGCAGAACCCAGTGCGGCTTCGGGGATTTCTCCGGCACTTCGGTAGGTTTCCCGAAAATATCCACCCTCCGGGTGTGGTCTCAAGTCGAGTTTATCTATTAGGCTGTCTATCGATTGCATCGTTTGTTGGGAAAACCTTTCAATTTACCGAGTTCGCTTCGGTTATTTTCACTAGAGAACAAAAAATCACCTATACCTGTTTTCCGCGCGGTGATGGAAAGAAGGCCATCCAGCTGTGCGGAAAAGTCATCGGTTGTAATTGATAAAAAAAAACCGCAAAATGCCCATCGCCGGGTTGTGGTACGGTTTCTTTTCCGAGCAACTGGGAGCTGACGGCGATAAGGGGTTACTTGATCTGTTCCGTTTTCTTGACAATTTCGTGAATCAATTGATCCATTTCTTTTGCAGACTTGCTTACGGCTTTCGCAATTTCTTTAATTTCCGATCTTTCCAGGGTAATCGTTGCGTCTAAAAGGGAACAAAATCCCAAAATATTTGCCAAAGGCCTTCTGAGTTCGTGCGATTGAATCCACGCAATGGATTTAAGGTTTTTATTTTGTTCCAAAATTGTCTCTTGGTTTTTTTTGAACTCCGTCACGTTTTGAAGGATAACGATCGTAAGGTTTCTTTCCCCATCTCGAAACGAATTCAGGCTGCCGTTGAAATACAACTCTTTTCCGGATTTGGTTCGGGCCGGGATGTACCGTCCCATTTGAGAAAGCTTGCCTACCCTCTGACGGTATTTTTGGACAAGTTTCCGGTGGTCGGTATGGAATCGATCCGGGATCAATAACTCAATACCTTTTCCGGTGATTTCGGAGGAATCGTAGCCAAAGACTGTTGTGAAATCTTCGTTTACGAATTCTATTAAGTCTTGATCGTTTACGATAAGCAAGGGGTGCGGGATCGATTCGATTATTTTTTGAAGGCGATGTTCGTTGCTTTCGATCATCAATTGTGAATTTCTTATCTCAGTGATGTCTGAAAAAGCGACCAACACGTTTTTTAACTGTCCGGATTCGGTATCGAAAACGGGTTCACTATTCACAAGAATCCATGCAAAATCGGCTGCTTTTTTTTGGACGCCCATGATGTAGTTTCGGACAGGTTCCCCGCTGCTTAGTGTGACTACCGCAGGATGCTGCTCGGGCGAGATGGGGTTGCCCTTTTCGTCACAGGCATTCCAGGATTTGTCAAAGGAATCTTTACCCAGAAGCTGTGACTTGGTAAGTCCCAAAATCCGCGCCGCCGCTTCGTTACAATCGATCACAGGGTTTGTTCCATTCATGCCGTGCAACACAATGCCTTCCGATAGCAAATCGACCATTAGCCGGTATTTTCGCTCACTTTCCTGCAGCTTTATTTGTCCCTGCCTGGTTTCTGTTAGATCTTTTGAGACGAGCGAAGCGCCAATTACCTCCCGTTGTTGGTTCCTGACGGGATTCATTGTCAGCTGCCAAAATCTACCTGCCGTCCATCCCTCCAATACATTGGTGTTTCCATCCATGGCTTGCTGAAGCTGCCGGGCGTAGCTTTGCCCATCTGTCAAATAGGGATAATCCATCGAAGATGCCCCAATCGTAGGCTCGCTACCGAAAATCTGCGTATATTGATCCTTACCGGCCTGGTTAATAAATCGGAATGCAAATCCCTTATCTACGTAGCTGATCCCTTCGCTGGTACTTTCGTAAATCGCCCGCAGTAATTTATCTTGCTCCACGATTTTCCGTTCAGCGTCGACCCGTCCGGTTACGTTTCTCACCAAAACAATGTACCGGTCGTCTCCCAGGTTATTTAGGCGTCCCTGGTAATGTTTTTGTATCCCCTCAATTTCCAGGGAATACAGAACTTCCGACACTTCTCCCTCGTGACGAAGCTGATCCAAAGCAGCTGCTAATTTTTGCGATACATCGGGCGGGAGTGATGTGGAATAATGCTTGTTTAGAAAATGAGCGGGGCTTGTGTACAGATCCTTCGCATCAGCTTTGTAATCCAGAATTACTCCGTCTTTATCCAGAACGAAGAGCATATCGGGTATGCTCGCTAGTAAACCTTTCCGGTACACTTCAGACTCTTTCCTTGTGTGAATGTCCCGAATATGTATGACCGTGTCCATTTGCTCACCATCCACCGGGCAAAAACCGAACTGGTACCACAGGCCATCAATGGCAACTTCTTTGGATGAGGTTTGGTTTTTTCCGAGAATTTCCCCAATCCAGTTATTCCCATCCAGGGTTTTGATGGCTAGTAAATCGCTTATATCGGCGCCCACGCAAATGGGAGACCGGAACAATCGACCGTAGGTGGTACGCGAAGCTTCGTTAAACAATACCACCCGAAAGGAAGCATCGACCAGGATGTAAGCATCCGTGCTGCTATTAAAAACCTCATAAAACCGGAGGTCTGCCTGCACCCGTTCTTTGGCAGATTTTTTGACCTCGGTCAGGTCGTACCCGATGCACAAAATGCCCTGGGGTTCCCCTCCCTCCCCTGATACCAATGAAAACCCCCAATTTGTCCAAATAAAATCGTCTCCCTGTTTTTGGGGTTTCCGAAGTTGAACCGCTACTTCCTGCCCGGGATTGGCAAGGCAATACTTTGCGGCCTCATTGGCCTTCGAAACATCCGCTTCGTGAACTGTTGCCGAGAAAGGTTTTCCAATAAAATCCCCGTCTATAAAAGAAAATCGCTCACAAAAGAGTTGATTCACAAAGGTGTAATTCCCTTCCAGATCGGTTACAACCACTGAGAACAGGCCCGAGTTGATAAGGTAATCCGGAATCAGATTAGTTGGTGGCGCCATCCATTTTGGTTTTTCAAACAATAAATTAAACTATATTCCGGCATTGATTCCGTTAAATAATCCTTTGATAAAAAAGCTTTCATTGAGAGGGCTAAAATAATAAAATAATTTTTATAAAGAAGCTATACATAATGTATTTGATAGGATATGCTGGTTTTGGACGACGCCTCGACGTTCGTTAGGGTACTGGCGCCATGGTTCAACTCCCGTAGCGGCTCGCTTCGTCCAAAAAAATGATCCTTTAAATTGCAGACGGTGCGGTTGAAGATTTTTCAAGGGTACACAAAGAATGGGAGGCTTTTGTTCGTTACTTTTGCATCCGGGTGTTTTTTCTTTTCTGTTTTGGTGCAGAAAAGTGGCTAAGGGTAGGGCTTTCAGCCAGAAACCCGCCCGGAGCACCTTGGGCACTTAAATAATCCTTCCTTTTAAGCGGGCCGTATCGGATACAAAAGAAGCGAGTCGGCGTTTTTTTTCACCCTACTAACAGGTAAAGACCGGCATTCTGGGTTGTTTTCACTTTGCAGGCAAGCGAAACGAACCCATTCTCCTTGCTTTGGCAAAAAGGAAGTAAATAACCGTCAGTCGATTAGCCCCAATTTAAACAAGACCTTCAGGGATTCCGCTCCAAGGAGTAGCAGCATCAATAGGGGAATCACCCACAAAAACGTCACCTTTAGTAGTGTTTTAATCGACCTGCCTGGGGAATATCCGCTGACGGTGATCTCCTCGAACAGTTTTTCCAGGGTCCAGGTACCCCGAATAAAAGCGGACAAAAGAAAGGCTCCGGCTAGCAGGCAGAAAGTGCCGAAGAAATCCAGGATAAAGTTAAAATAGCCCATGGTAATGGTACCGTTTTCTTTGTCACCGTACCCCAGAAAATCGGTGAAAAAGGCAGGGGATTCCGGGTTAAAGGATAGGATGGCTGGTACACTGAAAAGGAAGATACCTGTTCCGATTAGCAGGGAGTAGGTTTTCCGCCGGCCGTCGTTCCCCTTGGAAAAGTAATTTACCGCCGGTTCCAGCATGGAAATGGTGGAGGTCACGATGGCCAGGTTAAACAAGGCGAAGAAACCAATTCCGATAAGCCTTCCCCAAGGTTCGCCAAAGCTATAAAAGGTATCGACCAGGTTGATAAATACCAGGCTGGGGTTGAGGCCAACCTGCCCGGAGGCAGCAAAAAGCGGAATAATCAACAGCCCAGCCAAAAGCGCCACGAGGGTATCGCTGTGTACGATGTAATGGGCATTGGAAACCACATGGGTGTTTTTGTCGATATGGGTCCCATACGTGACCATGGAACAGGCACCCAGAGATAGGCTAAAA
The DNA here is from genome assembly GCF_900109255.1 of Cyclobacterium xiamenense. Lineage (NCBI taxonomy): Bacteria > Pseudomonadati > Bacteroidota > Cytophagia > Cytophagales > Cyclobacteriaceae > Cyclobacterium > Cyclobacterium xiamenense. The sequence goes on from NZ_FNZH01000005.1 coordinate 89,569, forward strand.
AAGGACTGTCCCAGTGCCTCGATGATGCCAATCCTACCGCTGCTGTCCATCGCAAATAGGGCCGGGAAGTCGAAGTAAAAATTGGCGTAATTCACCCGCTCTCCGGCGACAAAGGGCACGGAGAGGATCAAGCCCAGCATCATCAGCACCAGGAGTGGGATGAAGCGGGTACTGACCCATTCGATTCCCTGTTTGATAGTGTTGGCGACAATCGCCACGGTCGCCCCCATGAAGATTCCCGAAAAGAGTAGTACTTCGTAGTGCGAACTCACAAACTTCCCGAATAGGCCACCTACTCCCGCTACGGAGGGAGCATCTGTTGCGAGGGCTGCCGCCACCGCAGCGGTGATTTCCTGGTACTGAAAGAGGTACAGGTACAGGTAGTAAAGGGACCATCCCGCCACCACGATGTAAAAGGACAAAATAAAGCAGCAAGTAATCAGGCCAAACAGGCCGGCAAAACCCCACTTTCTCCCCCCGATGCCACGATATGCCGCTACGGCATCGCGTTGGCTGTGTTTGCCTAGCGCGGTTTCGCCAATCATGAGGGGTACGCCTAGAATAAACGTAAACAGAACAAATACCAAAATAAAGGCCAGCCCTCCGTAGTGGAATACCCGTGCCGGGAAGAGTACCAGGTTGGCGATGCCCACGGCGGCACCGACGGAGGCGAGAATGTGTCCGGCATTGCTGAATTTGCCGGGCAAAAGAGCGAGTTTGCGCATGCGTAGGAAGGGTTTGGTGGTTAGTGGTTTACCAGGTGCTGGTTTGACCCCACTTTCTCTTAGGGGTCAGTTTTTTTTGCCAGAAAACCAGGCAGCTTCCGTATCAAATTTATTCAAAAATTTGGTACGGAAGCTTTCGTCCGATTAATTTTTAATCCCCGAGCAATCAATCGCCGGCATGAGGAGCAAAATCGGTACCGCCTGGGAAATCCCTGTAGCAACGGTACCGGCAGCCTTGACGCGTCCGCCGATACAGGCCGGCCACGAGCAAGGAAAACCCCGATTGCATTCCACAGCGGCTTTTTTCAGAGTAAGCGTCCTTTTCCCTAAACGCATTCTTGGGGCTCGTATTGGTACGGCACATGGTGTCCATTTGCGGATTTAAAAACGAAGGCCAAAGTTTAGAATTCCTACGTAGACCGCCCGTTCCCCGTTGGCGTCAGCTATCGGGTGCGGGTTACTCTTTGCTGCGACGTAGTAAAAACCATGCTGGACGCTCAGGTATGGATGGAATCTAGCGTTTGCTCGTTTTTCCGGTTTCATCAAGTCCCATCGATACCCCGTCAACAGTCCAACCTCATAATCCCAACTGGTATAATCGTTTCCGTTCAAGGCATTGTTTCGGTTAAAGCCCGGACCAAATGCATTGTAAAACTCCAGATGCAGACCCTTCCAGACATATTGCCTGTATCCAAAGGTCAGGGCATAATTGGCAAAATCTCCTTCTTTTTCCCTGAATTCAAAAGGTCGGATGTGATACCCAACGAATACATCACCGGCCAGGTCTTTTTTTCGCCAGGTTTCGTACGTTACCTGTCCTTTGTACATGTTTCCTGGAAAAACTGGCCACAGTACGTTTACTTCCACACCCCATTTTTTTGATGGAACGGCATCCACCTGGGCATGCAGTTGGAAGGATAGGGCTATCAAAAACGCCCCTAGTGTCATTGATTTTTTCATTGTACCTCGATTTAGTTTGTAAATGATGGTACTAAATTCGGGGCTGGGAAAAATAAAAGCATTGACCAAAGTCAATAACGTGGAGGGGCGTTGTTATTTTCTTGTGCGGATTCGACTGAGTGTTTCGGGCTTTACCCCCAAGTAGGAGGCAAGCATGTACTGCGGCACTTCTTGTAATAGCTTGGAGTTTCGGTGTACCAGTTCCTGGTACCGGTTTTCCGGATTGTCGTGCAAAAAGGAGTCAAGCCGCCTCGTAACGGTCAGGTAAAGGTTTTCGGCGATCAATCTCCCAAGGCGTTCCATGTTTTTGTGCTTGTCGTAGAGCGCAAGCAGGTCTGCTTTGTTTACCTTGTAGACGAGGGTCGGTTTCAAGGATTCAATAAAATGATCAGAGGGCTTGCCTGTGAGGAAACTGCGGTAATTGGTCACAAAGTCGCCCGGGAAAAAAAATGCCGTGATCTTTTCTTCCCCCTCCCGAACATAGAAAAAGCGGTAGATTCCTGTGCCAATAAAGGCGATGTAGTCACAGACTTCCCCTTGTCGCAAGAGAAAGGTCTTTTTTTCGTGGCTTTCTTTTTTTAAGCAGGCAGCGAAGTCTGCCCATTCCTCATCGGAAAGCCGTAAAAAATTATCGAAGTAGGCTCTGATTTGATCCATTTTACAGGGGGTATTGGAAAAGCAAGCATCGCTGTTCGGCCTTACATGCGGGCTGTTAGACGCTCGGTAGTCAGTTACACAAAGGTAGATTGCTTCGCTGGTACCTCCAAAAAAATCAGGGTTCGGCACCTGGGTAAGAGCACGCGTTTCCGCATGTTTTATTGTCTCATCACGGTTTCCTGGTTTCAGAAGCTTGGTTTCCCCGGATATAGGACACCACAATACCAAAAATACCAAATTGAACTATGTGAAAAGCTGCGTTCATTAGCCATGCGGCAAGCGGCATCGTATCACGTGTGCCATAAAAAATCAAAAAAAGCGGTAGATACATGAATGTGCCTAGGGTTGAACCCTGCTTAAATCCTTCTCGGACCTTATTGCCTCCTTTTGCCAGTTGACCGTAAAGGTATGAAAACATAAAAGAGGCGATAAGTGCACCCGGTAATACTGCTGTCATTAGACGTTCTTCGCGTGCGGCTGTATCCTGAAATGGGAAAAAGTAGGTGTACCATATCAGGTTTGTAATGCAAAACAGGGCAAAGAAGGCTAAAGTGCTAATGATAAGTTTGTTAGTTGTCATAAGATTTGGGTAAATGGTGGTTGATGAACAGTGTATCATTTGCTTATCATTGGCTATTTATTTTGATTCAAAGCCTGTTCTACTGACTGAGCCATATCCAAAACTGATTTTTTAAGAGGTACAGGCTCCCAGTCAAATGTTGCTTCCGTATCGCTGATATCTACCGCAATGTGTTTACCCACACTTGTTAGCAAGGCGCTTACCTCCGGGTCAAAAAGACCTATGAGTTTTAATAAGAAAAGCGGAGCCTTTTTTGTACTTGCCTTTTTATACCCGTTTTCCTTTAGAATAGCAGCGATTTCCGAGAAATGCGTGGTTTGTTTTCTGGCCGCAATAAAACGTTTTCCGTTAATGCCTTCTTTGGTAAGCGCTTGTACATGCAGTTTGGCCACGTCTCTCACATCGATCATGGGGAATGACAAATCAGGTATCATGGACATCTTTCCGCTAATCATTTGAGTGACCATACCCATGCTTGCACCGTCCAGATTATGGGTAATGGACGGACCGGTTATTCCCCCCGGATTGATTACTACCAATTCAATAAGATGATCGCCTTCCTGTGTATGAAAGAAGTCCCAGGCTGCTTTTTCCGCCATGGTTTTGCTTATGGCGTAGGTACTGAGATTCTTGTCAGATAAATCCGTCCAGTCATTTGGTGAAAACCGGCCCCTGTACATATGGGAGCTCATAGCTGCGGTGGAGGAGGTGACCACTACTCGTTTTACCTTCGCTTTTTGAGCTGCCTTCAATACGCGTAGCGTTCCTTCTACTGCCGGTTTGATGAATTCATTTTCATCCCTGGTTTGCTTGAAATAAAAAGGGGACGCTACGTGGAGTACGTACGCACAATCGTGCATTGCCTCTTCCCAGCCGTCATCTTTAGTGAGATCGAGTTCGCAAAATTCGAGTTGATTTTTTGGGTCGATCAATTTGGCAATGCCATTCCTCACTTCTGCTTCTTTTGATAGACTTCTAACAGATCCCTTGACCTGAAAGCCCTGCTTAAGTAATTCCAGAGCACAATGCTGACCGACAAATCCGGATATACCGGTTACGAGTACTTTATTTTTCATAATTATAGGATCGATAGGGCAGGGCTTATTTCCAGTAATCTACAATGCTGGCACTCTTCACTAATTTTGGCCTAAGTGCTACGATGCGTCCGTGATCTGGGTGTGCTTCATAGGCATCATAGGCTGCTTGTGACTCAAAGACCATGATGATTATCGTATCAAAATCATCAGACGAAAGGGTTATGTCCGCAATACTTACCTCCTCACAGCCGTCAACTTTTTCCGGAAAGCGTTGAAATAGCGTCAACGCTTCCTCTTTCAGCTTTAGGTCTACACCATCGGCCCATTGAATAATGAGTATATGATGCAGTTTTTCAGCGGTAGGATGCTCTTGGGCAGCCAGCTGAGCTTGGCAAATCACCAGGAGCAAACAGAAAGACAGGGTTTTAAGAATTTTCATCGTTTAATATTTAAATTTTTAACAATAGGACGCATTTAAACACATTAGAATTACCCTTCCTTATATCGGACTATAAGTTCGCTGGTCCAACTATCTCTGTATTACCTGGCAGAAAGTGTGTTTACACTAAAACCGATAGCCCCTAGTTAACAGGTAACTAGACAATTTGATGAATTAATATTTCCCAGGAATACTTTTTTCTCTACTGACCGGTTCCTCCTATTTTGATACTTTGTTAGAACAAGTCAACCTACAACATAAACGTATCCAAGGTCAACTGCACCGATTGTAATAAAGCTGCCTCAATTCACAATTAGTTGGTTTTATTTAGTTATATTGGGTAATGGATACCCTGAGCTTTCAATTCCCCAACAAATGGTTGTGTTTCTTTTTTACAGGGTTACGAGAGCATTGATAACAAGCCCTCTAAGAGAGGATTCATATTCATCTGGAACAAAATAATATTCCTTTTAGTAGAGGCTATTACTTCGTACCGTAGGTAGGTAGACTGCCTATGCTTCCTTTTACTAAGTATTCATTGGGTAGATCCTTCGCTTTTTTGTTATAATTCTGGATAGTAATGGTTTTCCAACTAAGTAAATCTATGTATTCAGCTTTTATGGATTGGATATCATAATTATCCTTAATTTCTAGTTCTATTTCCCCTCCTTTTTTTAAATCAGTGGACGACCACACCGATGGTAAATAACCAGGGATAACATAAGTAACCGTAAATCTAACTACCCAATCCGACGAGTTGGAAAAATGATAGGTCATATCCCTGACTACTGATACATTGGAATTAGGTTGGGAAGTCGTCTCAACTACTTCAAAATCGCCAATTTTATATACCATATTATCAATACCTACCGCTCCACTGGCAAAGAAACATAAACCTTGCATTCCCCATTGTGGCCCCCAACTATTTTGAATAGCCCAAGATGGAAATCCATTTTCACCCTTTGAGGGGTTACCATACCCAATGATTAATACAGCATGACCACCAAGTTTGGGTTCGGTACTTGAAACCCTTCCTCCATATAATCCATCGTTTCTTACATAGACGTTGAAATCATCAAATACATCATAGCGGGTTAACAAAGCATTCCCATTTTTGATTTGGTCCCGCATTTTTTGCAATCCTTTTCCAGGATCTGCACGCTCTACTATTAAGTAGGATACCGAATTATTATCTAAAAAGTATTCTCTTACCTCTCCATTATTATTGTATGAGAAATAACTTTTTAGTTGTAATGCTTTTCCAGGAGTTGGCTTGAATGGTATAGGATTTTTTAATAAATAATTCAAGGATCCTCCCTCAGATCCCGATGCATATTCCCAACCCGCAGTTTGACTATCTCTGTTTCTATATAGCGCTTCTCCATCAAATAATTCATAATTGATTGAAGGCAAAGCATTTTCCTTTAAATATGCCATGGCCAAAGCAGCTGTAGTTGCATACCCAACACAGGCTCCTTCATTTCCCTGATCTTTAATTGGGATGGTGACCTTGACTGCTTCTATTTCATTAGTAGGAGCATAATCTGTCCTCGTCAGTTTGGAACATACGATCCTCCATTTTCCAGATTCACCCCCCGACTCGAAGTTTTGGGCAATATAATTTCCATCTTCTTTATCGGCATTAATAGTGATAGAACCTATTTTATCATCTGGGTCAAATCCAAAAGCAGGATTTTTACCAGAATCTTCTTCCCACAAATCGAATCGAACGTTATCCTCCGCATAATAAGAGCCCGGCATCATCCAATATTCCTGTTTGGAACCTAATAAAAAGGGCGTTGGGTTCATCGTTCTGGGGCCTATTTTTTCCTTAAATTCTCCGTCCACAAACACTTCTATATAGAGTTCGTCAACATTATCTCCAAAATCCCCTGCTTGTAAACATTGCACCCCATTTATCAGGACAGTAAAACCATTCTTAATTTCCCCTGATATTTGTTCAATATCGAAATGTCCCGCAATTCTGTCTGTTCCCGCATAATAGGAGGCAGCCACTTGCTTTGTCTTGCCGTTTTTGAGATGGTAGCGGGTCCAGTACCGGCCATCGTCAGACTGTATTGTATATTTCCCATTGGAGAGTTTATTCAGTTTAAAAAGCGTAACGGGATTAGGATTGGATGGGTCAGGAACACCTGTGGTAGTAATCATAGTAAGGTTCTCCGTTTTTTCACAACCGCCACACCTGGCTAAGTATCGGCCATCATAAGCTTGGAATGCTACCCTATCGCCATGACGGAGAACGGTGAATATCTCCGAACTGCGGGGAGTTGAGCCAGTATAAGCAAAGGAGCTCGTAAATCTAATTGAGCTATAATTCATATTCTGGCAGTCTTCGCAAATGGACAAATAGCGACCAAGATCTGACCTAATCGTGACTTTTGATCCATGGGAGAAGTCCTGAGCAAAAAGGCCTAAGGTTGTAAGATGTATTGCTATGACTAGTAGAGTCAATTTTACATTTTGCGTTTTCATATTTAGATTTTTTTTAGTTGAAGTTGAATGTCATCAGCCACTATGATTAATAAATTATTTTCACTTAACTATCTAAAACTTAGCAAATAGTTGTTTCAACGGTATGATCAGTGTTGATTTATTACTCGATATCAAGGAAGCATAATTGAAGCAAGAAAGTTGGCCCAACTTTCCGACAAGCCAACCCCGACAATAATTCCTAAGCCAACGATAATGGTAACAATCCCAATAAAGGTTATCCCCTGCACTTTTTTAAGCGTTTTCTTATCATACACCAGGGGCGCAAGGGCTAGCAGGATCAAGAAAAGCAGGCTCAGGAATTCATTAATGCCCATTGCCCGGGTTAATCGGCCCAGCGAAGGAACTAACATGGCCAGACTGGCATACAGGATAAGTCTTTTATGGATAACTGGACGCTGGTAATGGTAAAGGGCAAAGGCATACAGCATAATAAAAGATCCCATCATTACTATACTGGCCATAACGATAGCCGCATCTTCTGAGCGGGTATACCTGTTGATGGTCACCAATATTCCGGAAACCAAAATGCCTATGGCCAGGACTACGCTTGACTTACCCAGGCGCTTATGTAAAGCAATATTTTTTACCCTTATCAGCCCGGCCTGAACGACCACCAAAAGGTACCACAAGGTCATGCACGTTCCATGTGCTACCAAATAAGTGGAATTCGGAGGGATACTCTGAGGATTGACAATCGCATTTAATCCAAACCCCCCTACTGCGATAATGAGCATCAGGCAACTGAAATAAAAGAAAAAAGGGTCTCGGATAGTACGTAAAGCTGACATGAGCCTATCATTTTTATATAAAATAGGATGAAGGTTGTAACTCGCATACCATTATTTTAATGGCCTGACGGAGGTGAAAAATGGGCGGGTTTGTTATTAATCCGGCCTATACAAATATGGCATTCAGACAGAACTTTTACCCGCACATATTTTGCAAAAAACAGGATTTATATTACATTACTAAAGCTTTTTACCTAAAACCTTACATTAAATTCTTAGTACTACCTAAATAAATGTATAAATATTCCTTTGTATGGTTCAGGTCCGGGCCAATTTGTTTTAATCGGAACGTTCCGGGCCATTTGTTACTGGCTATTATTTGCTTCTCCTGTCAGGAGGGCGCTAATAGTACCGGGGACAAAATTTCTGGTACATCAAAAATCGAGGTAGTGCTCCAAACCCCCCAAGGAGATACCATCCCCACGGGCGTACCTTACCTATTGGCTGGACAAAGGATCTCTTCCGACACATTGCCTCCTCCTGTGTCTGTCGATACGAGTACTTATATTATTCCTGCTAAACAACCTAAAAAATACCCGGTAGAGCGGGTCAAGGTGACCCAATGGCCAGAAAATCTGCCAAAGTACATTCCGGGGCAAAACGGTGTGCCCCCCCCTCAACAAATAGACCTTACTGCCGATACTTTGCCCATCCCCATGCCCGTTTATTCCAGGGCCTTGCCTTTCCGTAGCATTTCCATGAATACCCGGCCATTTCAGTTTATGGACATGGAACAAGGCCTACCCAGTGATTTTATCAATTCAATTTTTGAAGATGCCAAAGGGTATTATTGGATGGGGAGCACAGACGGCCTAATCCGATATGATGGAAAAAGTTTCCTGAGTTATGATTTGAGTCCATTCATAGTTCAACCGAATGTAAGTAACATGGTGGAAGATAAAAACGGGGATTTGTGGATGACACTTGATTACCAGTCGCTTGGCAGGTTCAATGGGGAACAACTCATTGTTTACCATTATACCAGCGATTTTCCAGGAGAATATGTCAAAGGTATCATGGAAGACCGGAAGGGCAGGATCTGGCTTAATTTAAGTAACGGAATAGGGAGATTTCACAACGGACACCTCATTCGTTATGCCACCGGACAGATGGATATAGATTTCAACATCAATCAGCTTATAGAGGACAATGACGAGGTTTTATGGACCATCAATAAAGCAGGGATAAGTAGTTTTGACCTCAGGGCAGGTTTTGTTCAGTACCCCTTCTCTATCGATTATATCAACGTGAATTACCGTCTGATAATGGACGGAGAAGGGATTTTATGGCTGGCCAATGGCATCTACCTTTGCCGGTTTTCAATGGAAAATTTAGTATTTTTTACTTCACCTCGATTACAAGAAGATTTATTAATTGGACTGAATATAGAACAAAACGGAACGATATGGGGAGTACACGCTTCTTCTGCTATAAGCAATTTTGATGGTGAACAATTTACTTTTTATGGAACAAATCAGGTCTTTCCCGATGTAAGGGCCCTCACAAAGGTGAGCTTGGTAGATACTGAAGGCAGGGTATGGGCAAACACCAATGGGTATGGGATACAACGGATCTCCCCGAAAGTGATACAGCATACTAATTTTGAAGGGGTGTCAAAAAACGCGGATATTTCTGCAATCGCAGAAGATTCTACACAGCACGTATGGTTCGGTACGCATGGGAACAATGGAGCTATAAAATATGACGGCATCACCTATACCCTTTTCCGTTATTTCAAGCAGGATGAAAACAATCCTGGAGCCGTCATCAGGTCTTTGTATGCAGATGGCCGGGGCAATATCTGGATGGGCGCAATAAAAGGGGGTAGAAGCTTGGGAGGACTATATAAATGGGACGGAAATCACTTGTTGTGGTTCACCCAAAATGAAGGCTTGCCCGATAATGATGTTTTTGCGATTACTGAAGACCAGGATGGTGCTATCTGGTTTGGGTCAGGAACGGGCATCTTAACCAAATATGACGGTAGCTCTTTTACCAAATACCCGGGGACCGGTACTATCCGGGCACTGATTACTGACCAGCAGGGTACTATTTGGGCAGGAACCGCTGGAGCCGGATTAAGAAAATTTGATGGAACGTACACTACATTCTTCACGCAAAATGAGGGATTGAGCAGCAATTCCATTGTTTCGCTGCTGGAAGACCAAAACGGGAATATCTGGGCTGGCTCCCCAGATAAGGGATTGAACCTTTTTAACAGGGAAAAGGAAACCTTCACTACCTATACCACTGAAGATGGGCTGAGCAGCAATGATATCTGGACAATTACAGCAGATAGGGCAGGTAACATTTGGGTGGGTGCAGGAGATTGCCTCAATTTGCTGGTACAGGATCAGGAAAAAGAGGGTCTCTCTTATAAGATTTTGGACTATTGCGATGCCGACGGGTTGCACGGTGGTGAATTCTATGCCAATGCGACACTGCTCGATAAAGAAGGGCGCATCTGGTGGGGGAACAACAAGTCGGTCTCGATGCTACCCGCTGGCGTATACCCCATTCAAAAAACGCCAAGGGTCGAGTTGACCTCGGTAGAAATCGACCAAAATCCTATCGATTTCCATTCCTTGTCGGAACGTAGCCGGACAGGTAAAGCATACTGGTCGGAAAAGGAACGGGAGTTGGGGCTGACCAGGATGAAATTTAAAGAAGCAGTACCTTTCCATAATTATCCTACGGACTTGGAATTGCCTCATCATTTGAACAGCATGGGTTTTCGCTTTTCAGCCTTCCAATATCCGCGTACGGACCAGGTACAGTTTAGCTATTTTATGGATGGGCTGGACAATGCCTGGAGCTTGGCCAGTCCAGAAGACAGGGTGGATTACCGGGGGTTGCCTCCCGGAACATTTACCTTTAAGGTAAAGGCTGCTGGTATCGAACAAATATGGAGCGAACCATTTGAATACGCTTTTATAATCCATCCACCCTGGTGGCGAAGTTCCTGGGCTTACCTCATTTGGTCAGCTTTGGTCGGACTTGTACTATTTTCTTTTTACCGTTATAAGGTCAACAGAAAGTTGGAGCAGCAAGAAGCCCGTCGGGTAAAGGAACTGGATGTCCTTAAAAATCGATTTTATACCAATATCACCCACGAATTCCGAACCCCGCTTACCGTAATACTGGGAGTGGCCGAGCAACTTGCCGATCAACGTGCATGGCCCATTAGTAAAAAGGAATTCAGTCGGGGAATCTCTTTGATTTACCGAAATGGGAATAACCTGCTCAGGTTGATCAACCAACTGCTCGATCTTTCCAAACTTGATGCCGGGCACCTGAAACTAAATATGGCACAAGGAGATGTCATCACTTACCTGAAATACCTGACAGAATCTTTCTACTCGATGGCGCAGGATAAGCACATTCATCTTACTTTCTTTTCAGAAGACAAAGAAGTGATCATGGATTTTGATGAAAAAAAGATACAGCAGATCGTTTATAACCTGTTGTCCAATGCGATCAAGTTTACCAAGAAGAAGGGTAAGATTATTTTTCATGTAGAGAAAAAAATGGATGCAGGGAACGCAAAACTACACATAAAGGTGATAGATACCGGGATCGGTATACCACCCGATCAATTGTCTCACATATTCGACAGATTTTATCAGGTAGACACCTCCTCGACTCCAAAAGATGAAGGAACCGGGATAGGCCTGGCCTTGACCAAAGAGCTTGTGGATATGATGAAGGGAAGTATAGATGTAGAGAGTACGGTGGGAAAAGGTACAGTCTTTCATGTTCTGTTGCCAATTTTTAAAGATAGTGCCCCTGGTAATTTTGTTTTTGACTGGGTTCCCGGGTGGGGTACCGACAAGATGGCAAATGTCAAGGAGGGTTCTTCTTCAAAAAAGGTAAATTCAAGGATAGCAGGTTCCCCGATAATATTGATCATCGAGGATAACCGCGATATCATCACCTATGTTGAAAGCATATTGGAGAATTATGTTTTTTATTCGGCAGAAAATGGACAAAAAGGTATAGATAAAGCCCTTGCTCTAATACCAGATATTATTATTACCGATGTGATGATGCCGGAAAAGAATGGCTTTGAGGTATGTGAGGCCCTTAAAAAGGACGAGCGGACAAGTCACATCCCTATCATATTGCTCACGGCAAGGGCTACGCAAGAAGACAGGGTCGAAGGCCTGGGATATGGGGCCGATGCCTACTTGGCCAAACCCTTCCACAAAGAAGAATTGAAGACACGGATTGCCCAACTCATTGCTATCCGAAAAAAGCTTCAGAAAAAGTATTCGAACTTAGTAAAGGATTCCCCACAAGAAACAGCTCCCACCACAACTCCCGGCCCGGAAGAGACCTTCCTGGAAAAACTCAAAGAGGCAGTTCTGGTCAATCTGGATGATTCTGAATTTGGTCCGGCCCAATTGTCCGATTCGGTAGCCATAGGTCAAATGCAGGTCTACCGCAAATTAAAAGCATTAACCGGAAAAACCCCTTCTCAGTTTATTCGCTCCATCCGCCTGGAAAAGGGGATGAAATTATTGCAAACAACCGAAATGACCATCTCAGAAATAGCTTATGAGGTTGGGTTTTCAGATCCAAATTATTTTTCCCGTACCTTTCAGTTAAAGTATAAAATTACGCCGAGTGATTTCCGAAAATAAAATATAATATTTGCTGCCTGGTGCCAGGGGCCTCACTAAATTTTCAAGGAATTATTATCCATCTGCACTTACTCACTCATCGATTGAAAAGGTACATCCTCTTTCCTGGAAATGCTGATCCTTCGGGCGGATACGAAAAAAAAAACGATTAATCCGGCAAACTTACTTTATCTGTAAACTGCAGGTTTTGACGGACCCTTCAGGCCTGGTAGGAGTATTCTGACAAAGAAATATTTTGCTATTGTAAATCAATGGCAAGGCGCAATTCGTTTGGTTGAATGGCAATACTTTCATTGGTATATTCCACCTGCATTTGAGGCCCATTTCCTGGAAGGGTAAACTGTCTGAAGTTTGTCAAATCGTAAGAGCCACTTCCGCTCAGCTGAAGCGGAAACTGCATAGATAAAGGTGTGAAACCTGTGTAATTAACTGAATTGGCTGTGACCGATAGCTGCAACCCGTTTTGTTGCCAGCTGGTAGTAAAGGGTAAAAAATGGTTCAGTACAATGTTGATGAGGAAAGACATGGAGATGGTCAATGACATAAATACCGGAGCAAAGAGGATAACGCCTAAAACTACCAGCATACCGGAAGTGGAAATCTGTGTATTGATATTGGCATCGTAAATAAAATCCAGTTTAGGCTGGGTGGGTGCTCCTTTTATTTCCGGAGAAACTGCGGCACGGAAGGATATTTTGGCTTTTACACGGCACCAGCATTTTCCCCGCTTTGCTTTCAATGATCCGGTAGCCACGACCTTGTCTTGTTCAAACCCAACATGAATGGAATTAAGGTAGATTTTCCAGCTTGCTACGCGGAATTGTGAAGGGACCCATCCCTTTGAAATTGCAATTTGAACTGCTGCACTGATCACCTTATCATTCACCACAGCTCCAATGCTGGTATTTGGAGGGTTAAAATGTTTTAATTGCTGGCCTACACCCATGGATGGGGCGGTCAGGTTAAAATCGGAAGCCAGGAGCAATGAAGTTGGTAGTACAGTTCTCTGGGCGGTCAGTAGCGGGCTATTTGGTGCAAAGCTCAAGCCCAGAATGCCAAAAATATCAATCAGGTCCCAAACCGGTATTTCCACTTTCCGGATCAGTTTGAAAGCCATCCAAATGCCAAAGGAAACGAGCGGAGCAACTATACCGTTCAATAGCCATTTTACCATGAAATTGCCACCTGAAAAACTGATTTTTACAGATAGGGTAGGTGTAATTTTAATGACCACCCCCTTGGGTAAGCCAGCGGCGGTTCTCGACAAATCAAGTTCTACATCGTTGATGGTAAATGTCATGGTCGTATTGACAATCTGAATGCCGAACAGCTTCATCTTGAAATCAGCCTGTGCCTGCAGGTCCGATGCCACGCCGCCAAGTGGGGCCGGATCTTCCAAATCCAATAGTTCCAGGTCTTTTACAGTGGCCTCGAACGAACCTATTCGTCCCAGCTTTGCCTGATACGTTAATTGTGCCAGTAGATGCTGTAAAAATTTATCCAACACAAGATTTATAACCGTTTGGTTAATCTCAACCGCCAATGTAAAACCTGCTGCCCATGACATAATGGTTTTGTTTAAGGTGCTAAACAAAAAATGCCGTTAAATGCCTGCTTTGGCTACCTCACGTGCATCATCGATTTCAAATTTATTATCGCTTTCTTCGCAATTTTCTTCGTAGATCAGCTCCAGTTTTTCCATTCCGTAAAATTGGATGTTGCCGGTAACGATGGCATAAAATAGTTCTTCATTTACAGGCAAGCCTTCCTCTTTAAGAAGCATTTCTTCCGTCATCATAGAAGCAATGATTTCAGGTACTTCTATATTGAGGAACTCAGAGAAAAAGCGTACGTGATCAGCCATAAATATATGTCCGTTTCTGGTTCTGGAATTGACTACATCGACCAGTTTTTTCCTCAAATTATCGTTTAGTCCTTCTTTATCATTGGCCGTTACCCGCTCAAACACAGAAATCCAAAGGTTCCAGCTGAAGGGCTTTTCTGAGCTTCCCAAAGGAGCAAAATGTAGCGTAATCGGGATTTCCCCAAAGCCTTCCTTCCCTGGTATGCTCGTAAAAACTACCTGCTGTTCGAATGATTCTCCTTCCTGTAAATCCAGCGATAACTCCATACCGTCTTTTTCATTTTTGACAACTCCATTGGTAATCTGTTTCAGCTTCCAGGTCAATTGATCAAGCTTACACCTTTGCAACGCGGTAATGTGCAAGTTGACCAGAAGCTTTTCTCCCGGCTGGATTATAGAAGGGCTTGTACATGAAATTTGAATCAATTGATTTTTATGCTGAGTTGAAATTTGCATGGCATCAAATGGAAAGTAATTTGAATAAAATTTATAAAAAAATACTGTTAATGTCAATTAAAAGGATAAAAAATATTTCTCCTATAAAAACAGGTGTTTTAAAAATTCTGTAATTGTCTGTCAATTCAAAATAAAAAAGGCCTACACTTCGAGTGGCGACCTCTAAAAAGGGTTTATTAGTTACCTGATTGCTATTTTACCTTTTTGCCAGGGGATTCCATCTAAATAGAAGTTCATACCTGTTGAACGCTGAATGCCCACCAATTTATTATGTACCTCTATTGTTCGAAGGTACATGGATGCCCTTCTTTCGTTGTTTTTTGCTAAATCTTTTTGTAAGGTACCGTCAAGAATTCCAAAACCCGGAAGGTAAACACGAAAAAAATCTTCATTGGCGCCAAACAGCCAAGGGGCTTAAAGCGCCTGGTTTCGGCACAAACCTGAGGTATCTGTGACGTCACATGGGATCAACCACCCGGTACTGCCCAGGCTACCCTCGTGGGCAGTTGTCTTTATTCAGCGTATTTTTGGTACGCAGCTATTTTACTCCGTAAGCGGGCGTTCAGGTAGGCATGCGTGTCAACCAATAGCTCATTGATCAGGGCTGCTTCCTTCAGGTAATGGTTAATCTTATCTTTTTTCCAGTGTTTTGGTGGTTCTTGAAGATTGGTTATGCGATCAGCTAGCTTTACCATTCCGACTTCTTTCTCCAGCTCCTTGATTCGATGCAAACTGTCCGTCATTTGGTCGATTTTCGACCCCAGGCGCTCATTTTTTGTAAGTGCCTGAACCCCCAAAGCCACCCTTTCCCCAAAATTTTCACGTAATTCAGCAATGTTGGTGTCGGTATCTTCGAGGGTATCGTGCAGTAACGCCAATTGCAAGGCATAGTTTAGATCAAAATTAGCGTCCACGGTATAAGCGAGCAATATCTCCATTGCTACATTCGAAATGTGCAACAAATAGTTTGCGTTTGTCCCAGGTACTTTTTGATTTTTGTGTTTTTCTGCGGCAAATTTTATTGCTTTTTGATACAGTTCTTGTGTCATCGCATGCACGTTTCTTTGCGTATACCGGTAACCTGAAAGGCAGGCACCGATACGCTACCGAACCTTCAAGTGGTGGACAATTCGCCAACTTTCGTCGAAACACTGCTAGGAGCTACTTGCCTTTTCGCACAGCATGCCCATTTTCTGTTTTAGGTTCCTGCGCTTTCCAGTGACCGATCCTCGGAAATTACCCGGCTCGGCCTACTTCCAAAATTGAAGAAGCATCCCAAAGATCAAAAACAGGGTCAATTGGTACCCGCCCTGAATAAGAAAGCGAGCCCATTTCATTTTGCTACTTTCATTTGTCCACATCACGGCGCCAGCAAGCGTTGGAATGACAAATGCTGCCCATATCCATAGCGCCCGCTCTATACCGCTTGCGCGGGAGGTGTCCGCAATCAAATGTGCCAGCACAAGGACTTGAAATAGGGTAAGTACAAATTGTACCAAGTACAAGGGACCGGCGCTCCGTTGCATTTGTTTTCTTTCATCGGGGCTCAAGGCATCGGCACCGATGATTTGCAACCACTTTTTACCGAAAAGAGGACCGTACCATAGTGCACCGAGGATCATGGACAAGATCCCGCCGGCAGCAATTGCGAAATAATTAACTGAAATAGCTGCTGTTTCCATACATACCTGATTTTAAGATATTTATTGACAAAATCTACTGTTTTCCATCATCAATTCCTATAGATTTCCTCTTTTTTTGCCCGAGATGGTCGGTTTTGAGCTACCGGGTACCCAACTTGTTACGTTGATAGCTCCCTTGTCCGGTGGAATAGTATCGATTGCACGCAACGAAAACGCCAATGGTGCCTCCCCCTGTTCGGTTTCGTCGCGGGTGATTTTTCTTGTTCCGGTTTACTTTGCTGTCTACCTGCATCTCGCCAGCCGCGGCTTTGCCGCTGATACTGCCGTCGCTATTCTCGACTTTCATAGCTCTACACGGAACATACTTTATTTGTCAGACATTTCATTTACTAAATGGTCCAACATCTCGCTGTCAATTTGTTTGGCCATGTGATTGGTCTCTTTTTTATTTTTGAATGTGCCTTAGTCTTTCAAAATCTTTCCGGTACGAATCCATTTCGACTGCATGTGCCAGGAACCGTCAGGGCGCTTTTGCAATGCCGCTTCCCAGCGGTAGGTGGTAGGCCATTTTTTAAATACCCTGACCACTGTGAATAAAAACCATGTGGAAAATTTGGTTGTTTTTGGCTTCCAGCCTTTACTGGGAACCAGGGTAATACCAATGGTCTCCTTCTCGGAGCGAATGAGATAGTCTCCGGCAATGCTACCTACCGATTCATGTCCTGAAACCCTGAAACTCCCTTTCAATTCCGTGTTTTCCGAGAGGCTATTCAAGGAGGGGAACGATGGAAAAAAACTCATGGTCAGCGGGTGAATGGCATTCTGGATACCCATTGATTTAATGTGCGCATGGCGATCGATCCAATTTATCGCATAAAAACGGTTGCCTTTTTCAGCAGTTTGTTGACCGATCGCTGCATCAAATCCTTCCAAGATCCCACTATATGCTGGATTGAGCGTGGCAATTAGAGGTTTGGGGCTGTATCGGGCAAAGATCATTTGTTGCCAATCCATCGGCACCGGAAGGCGGTCCAGGGTATGGGAGCGATTGTTTATGGAAACGGTAAGTGCTGTATGGGTTTTTCTAACGAAATAGAAGTCCTGAAGCAGAACCAGGGGCAGCGATCTTGGGTTGGAGGCTGCATCACCCATGGGTGCCAGTAGCCCAAATGGCTTTCTTTTTTTTGCATTTCTTTCCTTGATGGAAATCTCAACAGTTCGTCCCGATACATCGGCGAATCGGTAATGGGCCTGTACACCACGATCGTTTACGTCAAAAAATGCTTGATCCATATCAACAGGAATCATCTGGTTTAGTCCGGCACCGGCTATGGTGTATTTGGATGGATCCGGATTGAGGGATCGCTGGTGATAAACATCCACCTTTTTGTCGGTTCTCCACCCGATTAGTAGGTGTCCAACGCCGTTGGTGGCATCGTTAAATACCTGTGGTTCAAAGCCTACATAGGTAGTATCCGGGTCGTTCTCAAAATTCACTAAAAGCAGTTTTTCCATCGGATCAATGTCGATCCAAAAGGGAAACAGGATGTTGATAGGTTGGTTCGTTTCCATTTTCTTGGTGTATGAATCGTTCCTTGCTTCAAGTCTTCCGGAAGGAGGAATCCCCAAACCTCCAGTGTCGCGCGAATTCGTGAGTCTCCTAATTGTACGGTGTTCAATAGGTCACCTATCAATGGTTTTTTTGACTCGAATTCTTTGCTGTCCGGATTGATAATCGTGCTGCACGTGTATCTGGATATACCGAATTTTCAAAACTTGGCTATTGACGAAACCGGATAAATATTTTTCAGCGGGTCGTTCATTTTTTGCTATTGTCTTGGCTTCAGTTCGGTTGGATTGCCATTTAAGGTAGTGAAGAAATCGGCTTTCATCGCTTCCGCATCGATTTCCCGAATGATCTGAACATTCGTGGGCCCTTCGACCTTTTTCCACCGGTATTCCTGATCGGGACCGAGCACCTCCGAAGGCTCGACCAGGGTCAGCCAACCTTTCCCAAGGTGGTTGCCAATCACCATGGAGATCGTAGCCACGTCGTAGAGTGCCTTTGTTGGACTTTTGGACCAAATATTCGAAATGGCTACAAGGTAATCTCCCAACTTGTTGTCCGGATAAACGCCTAAATCTGTGCGTTTGTCGAGAGCGAGACTGGCACCTGTGGGATTCTCGAGCAGGATCCAGAACTCCGCGCCGCTCCGACCTGTCACATAAACCGACCAGGGATCGTTCGTCCCATTGAAGCTCCTGACATTGACCTGTTCCGGGCCACCGCCCAGCCAAATGATTTTGATGCGGCTTGCCAAATCGAATCCTTCCTCACGCGCTTGCAGGATCGCGCTGCCAATGTTGGTACACGGGCCGACAGGAAGTACCCAGACCGGATTGTCGGGCGAAGCGCCACGAGCCGCGGCAAGAATCGCTTCACTGGCTTCGGTTTTGACTGGCTGCGTGTCCAACCAGTTTCCGCTAGCTGGAACCTCCAACGGCAGGTTTGATCCGTGGAAGACCAGCGGCATCTGATTTTCGGGACGATGCTTCAACAGGTCGCTCTGGCGGCAGAGTGCAAGGATATGAATAATCTCGCCATAGTTCATTTGCTCCTGTGCTTGCCCACCGCGATCAGAGCGGAAAGGACCGTGATGGATGCTGTTGATACCCAGCACGTCCAGGTTGCTGAACAGGCCATAGGCAATGTAATGCTGATCATCAATTTCATTGCGGGCATCGGTATCGAGAAGGACCTGCGGCAAGTGCACGGTTTCCGGGGTGTGGACCCGCAAGATGGCGGAGGATAGCTCGTTAAATTTTTCGCCCACCTTTGATCCCATGACGACGCGGTATACCCCGGGTTCCTGGTACGTATGGGTGACTGATGCACCCTCAGCCGTCGACCCGTCCCCCAGCTGCCAGTGGGGGTCGCCCGGATTGCCTTTGAGGGTGAATGTCACGGGCTCGCCGGCCAGCACCGGCCCGTCGATTGGGACAATCGTCCCTGCACGCGCGGCGTATGCTGCCTGGTGGGATACATCCTTAGTGGGAACAGATCCGGCAAGCACGTAATTGTCCATGGTATTAAAAAAATCAGTGTATACGGCGTCACGGTTTGGATCCCTCCACATAGTCACTCTTCGGGGATTGTCAGCATTTTCCACCCATGTTCCAGGATATCTGTGCGCTTGCGACCCGGTTTGGGACGCCTCTTCTACTACGAATGAAGGCGCCCCCATTTCGTAAGGAGTAAATTCCCCAACATTGTTTTTGAGAGCAGCCAAACCAACCATATCCAACAGAGAACGTCCGTGTTCTTTTTGCCTCGCCCCAACAAACTTATCGAAAAGATGAACTGAATAGTCGCCAAAACTGGCGAAATCGGGGCCTTCACCCCTTAAACCAGGTACGGCAGGACTAACCCGGGGACCTCTGCCGGTCATTTTACCTTTTATTTCAGCGAAAGTTACCCCTTTATGTGGCCAGGGAATAATATTGAAGGCCACGTTTTGCGGATTGGCGAGGAGCGCATCCACTGCATCGAGATCGCCCGCATGGTTGTTGCATGCATAGTTCTGGGGCCATTCGGTCCCCATCCACCATATTTCAATCTTGGGTGCAATCGTGGGATCTTTTAGTAGTGCCAGTGCTACATTCGTGAGATTTCCCATCGCATATATGTGGAGGGGACGGTCTGATGGTGCATGCGCACGCTCAATGATGAAATTGACCGCACCGGATCCATCAAAAGTTGAATGGTTACTATCCCCCTTTATTTGACGGTAATTTCCCGCGGGACCTTTGAGAACCGGGACGTCAGAAGAAGCGCACATCCTGGCCATATTTACCGCTTCCTTATAATGGTCATCGATAGTTACTGTACCAAAATAAGGACGGCGTTCGGTACGCTCGGGATAATCCGATCCACGGTTGACCGTAATACCTTCTACCTCAAAATGGTCGCCACTGAAAAGCGCATACGCCAGCGCATGCTGATCATCTACTTCCGCCATGGCATCAGTATCCAGAATTATCCGCATCTTTTCTTGCGCAGCGGCAGTGGGTGTCAGCAGCAGGACGGCAGCCAAACTTACCAGCAGGGACAAACAAGTCTTCATGGCCTTTACGTTATTCATACGGTAATCTTCGAGACGCTCTTTTTGGAGTAGAGTTAATTTTGGCGGTTCAGTTTCTAGAGGAACCGGTTTCATAGTTTACCGGTACCGCCCGCAAACCGCTGAAACCCGTATGGCGTTAACACGTGGTGTGTGCCTTGAATGGTGAATATAGGTTAAAAAGTTGAGCGTTCCAACGGGTAAATAGCCCGTGCCGATTTCAATCGGTATCCCTTAAGCGCAGGACTGGTCCCGATGGAGTCGGGACAGGCTGTCCCGAAGCAACATGCATTTGTCCCGATAAATCGGGAGGGATGAAAACAGGACCAAGCGTGAAGAAATGACCTGCAAAAGCGAATCAAATGAGCGACGAGCCGGGCTGCGGGGAGGTACAGCCTGTCCCGATTCATCCGGAAGAACCGCCCTTTCTGCCCCTTGTAACCCGATCCGGTGGCCCCGCCGCGAGGGAAAATTTGTGGGAGGTGCTCCCCGTCAGCGGAATCTGGCAGGGCCGTCTACATGATTGGCGGTAATTTTTTCTTGTTCGGTATAAACAATCGCGTTGTGGATGACTATTCCTGCCAAAGCGATAATGCCCAAAAAATTGTAAAAATCAGGTTATTATCAGTAAACGACAAGCCCGCTACTACTCCGAAAATCCCAAAAGAGGCTGCCAATAATACGATGCTACTTTTCCTTTTTGAGTTGAACTGCATCAGGAGCAACAAGATGATGCTGAAGAAAGAAATCGAGCGCGGCGCCACCGCTGCACCCTTCGCCTGGGCGCTCGCCCCCAGGGGCGGAAAGGGGGTTTGGGGATGGGGGGATTTTTTGGTACGGTTGAACTGATTTACCAGGTATGTCCCTTTGAGGGTATGTTTGTTCAATTCACCAATAGCTATGTTCAGTTCACTGTGTTCAATAAATACCTGGAGCAGGATAGGCCGTAATTTCGGGGAAAGCAACCAAGAACAAGCATGAAATTTCCCATGAATTTGAGACAAACCCAGTGGCTAACCAAAACCGTGACTTTGTTTTTTGTATCGATCTTAACGGCCTTTTCTTTTCGTGCACACGCACAAATAGAGGGGCAGTGGAAGGATACCGAAAAAGGTATCACCATCTTCATATATGAACAAGAGGGGAAGTATTTTGGTCGGTTGATTTCTTCGGAAGATGCCGAACAAAACAAACAGATACAAGAAAATGGAAAAATTGTATTGCTAAGGGACTTTGAAAAGAAGAGTGATACAAAATTCTGCTGTGGCACCATCTTTCAGCCTAAAGCAAAGAGAACCCTTGACGCCACGCTTTATTTGGAAGATGACAAAACCTTAAAAATCAATGCAAGCTATGGTTTTTTCAGCGGAACAAAATATTGGAAACGGCTTTAACGTATGAAATCTATTAAACTGATAATGGGGTTATTGCTGATTCAACGATCTTCATTGGCACAAATACAGTCCTTTTCAGACGCTGAAAAAGGGATTGCTGCCACAAAGCATGAACCCATTCAATTCGATTCCCTCCGAAGGGTTTACAAAAAACGTTGGACAATTGGCCTGACTTATGGGTAACGTTTCATTGAAAATGCCGATAGGACGGCGGTGCCGGATACAATTTCATTTGCCGACTTTACCAAAAAAAGGGTTTACAGATAGAAGAGAGCGGAGTAGGAAACGTCTTTATTATCAATAATATAAGACTAAACCACGAAAAATTAACCGCGTGCATCCGTCCTTTGGTGAAGACAATACATGGGCTCCCTGCATAAGGAACCACCTTTTTTGGTTGATACATCAAAAACTCGTAACTAGTTACGTAAATCTTATTATAAATATTTTACTCTCAAAATTGAAACGCAACACAAAAACACTATTCCCCATTGCCCTATCCGTGGTTTTACCCCTTTTGGGGATATATGCAAACACCGATGCGGAGTCCATTTTTAATCTGGGTTTCATCGGTAACTGGATGGTTGGGTTCATCACCTGCTACACGTTGTGGTACATGCTATGGGAACTTTGGAGGGTAAAAAAAACCGAATATAGGGTTTTGCTGGTTGTGTTGGGCATCGTAACTTGTATTGGGGTGTTAAACGGTTTTTTTATCCTGTTTATGACAGAAGGTGGAGAAAATTCATTAAGGGCCCAATCAATAGCCCGAATCATATTTACTTCCCTCATTTTTATGATTATTCAATATGCGCTCAAAACGCAGGAAAACCTTTCGAGGTTATTGATTGAGAAGGAGCAGATACAGAAGGAAAATTACAGGGTCCAATTAAAAGCGCTGCGAAAAACGGTTGATCCACACTTCCTGTTCAACTCTTTGAACACGCTGCGTTCCATGGTTCGCCAGCAGCATCAACATGCCGAGGCTTTCGTAATGAACCTGTCCGACTTTTACAGGCAAATATTGAAGCATGACGATAACTCGACGCTACCGCTTTCAGAAGAGCTGATGCTGCTGGAGTCGTACCTGTTCCTCATGAAAAACCGCAATGAGGCAGCCATGCATGTGAAATTGGGAGTTGACGCGAAGTTGCATGCGTTGCATTTGCCTTCTATGGCCTTGCAGGTAGTGGTGGAGAATTGCTTCAAACACAACAGCATGACCGCCAAAAAGCCGCTAACCATTGAAATCGTAAGTACGGAAAGCGGTCATATCGAAGTATGCAATAACCTCCAGCCAAAAATTGAAGAGGCTGAAAGCTCCGGTTATGGCCTGGATGTTTTGAGAAAGCGTTATGCGCTTTTGAACGAGCAGGATGGGGTTACGATTAAAGAAACGGACGGACATTTTCTTGTACAATTAAAACTGCTGAAAAGATGAATGCCTTAATCGTGGAAGACGAAGCACATACCGCCTCACTTTTGCAGGAAATCATTGAGCAAGATGACGATTTTATAGTCATCGAAAAACTGGAGTCGATCGCAGAAGCGGTCCAGTACCTGAGTAAATACCAGAAAAACCTGGATATTCTCTTTTTTGATATTCAGTTGGCAGATGGGAAGAGCTTCGAAATCTTTAAACATGTAGATGTAACCGTGCCCATCGTATTTTGCACCGCCTACGATGAATATACCCTCCAAGCCATCAAAAACAACGGGATAGACTATGTGCTCAAGCCTTTCAAAGAGGAAGAAATCCATGGGGCGCTCCAGAAGTACAAAAAGTTGGTCAGCAGTTTGCAAGCTAAAAATGCAGCACCCGTACTCATGCAGACACAGGATGACAAGAAATTCCAAAAGAGCTTTCTGACCCAGCACCGCGAAAAATCTGTAATCAAAAAAGTGGAGGAAATCGCCGCTTTTACCGTTGAGTATGAAAACGTGTACCTTTACACCTTTGGAGGGGATAAATATCCCATTTTTAAAAAATTGGAATACGTGGAATCCGTCTGCGATCCGAGCCGCTTCTTTCGCGTCAACCGACAGGTGTTGGTAAACAGGGAGGCCATCCAATCTTTTGAGCCCTATTTCAACCGAAAAATAATCTTACAACTTCGTGTACAGCTACCCGAGCAAACGGTAGTCAGCCGGTTGAAAGTATCGCCATTTAAGGAATGGTTGGAGGGATAAGGTGTATCTTTTTTAAATCGGTGAAATAGTCAGTTTTTTGACCGAAGTCTTGCATTGCATCCTGCATAAAACGTATTATCTGTGAAATCATTTAGTCTTTCTTTAAAATGATTTAGTCGGCCATTTTAGCCTGATCTAATTTTGTTTTCATCATCAAAGTCAGTTAAAATGGAAAATGTAATTAAACGAAGATCAAGTCATGTCCTTCCAAAGAAAAAAATTCTTTATGTAGTATCTAATCCCGCCACGCTCATGGGATTTCCGGTAGGTTTCTTTGCTGAAGAACTGACACGGCCCTTCTTTGAATTTATACAGAAGGGGTATGAAGTGGAGATAGTTTCACCCAAAGGCGGTAAAGTGGAATACGATGGTTTCTCCAATCCCGAAAATGAACAGACCATTTACCCTAACGATTTGGTAACCATTGGTTTCAATCATCACAATACTTTCGGAAAGTTGTTGGAAAATACCAAATCGATTGCTGAAGTAAATGTGGCTGATTACGATGCCGTTTGTGTGGCCGGTGGCGGTGGCCCTTTGGTAACCTTTAAAGACGACACTGCTTTGCACCAACTCATCGCTGATTTTTACGAGCAGGGCAAGGTGGTAGGCCTGCTTTGCCACGGAACTTGCTTGCTGTTATGGGCAAAATTAAGCGATGGTTCGCTTTTGGCCGATGGAAAGACTTGGACCGGCTATTCCGATGCGGAAGAAGAAATGAACAACCAGGCAGCAGGCGGCATCAAAATCAATGAATATACCATCGAGACTGAAGCCAGGAAAAATCACAAGACCCATTACGAAGCGGCTGATCCTTTAGAGCCATTTGCCATCAAAGATGGAAGATTAATCACTGGGCAACAACAGCACAGCAGTGCCCTATTTTCAGATTTAGTAATTGAAGCCTTAACAGAATCAAAGTAATCTACAGCAACATAAAATTATTTTATGAAAAAGTTACTAATAATTGCGGCAGTTATCAATTTAGCAGTCGCTATAATCCACACAATTATCGGAGAAAGTGATATTGTTGCTCCGCTCTTGGCTACAGATGCGCCAGATACGGTTAGATGGACACTTCACTCCGCATGGCACATGATTTCAGTAGTGCTTTTCATATCCACTCTTGCACTTTTCTATGTAAGCCGCAAGGGTAAAGATGAGCCACATAGCATGGTTTTGTCAAAATATATTGGTATTCAGTACGTAGCTTTGGCAATGGTATTTGTGGTAACAAGCCTGATGTACGGAATATTCTTTCCGCAAATCGTCATGCTTGCACCAATTGGAATCTTAGCTATTTTGGCAAGTAGAGCAGCTAGTGACTAATAAAAAATGGCACAGTATTGTTTAAATGAATCTAAAACTGTAATATAAATATAATGACAAAAGTAGCATTCATAACCGGAGCGAGTTCAGGCATGGGAAAATCGACTGCCGAAATCCTCCTTCAACAAGGTTATAAAGTATATGGAGCGGCCAGAAGGGTTGACCGGATGCAGGAATTGCAGGACAAAGGAATGGGCGTTGTGGCCTTAGATTTGACCGAGGATGCGTCTATCGTAGAAGCGGTAGCTACCCTTTTGAAAAAAGAAAGTAGGATCGATATTTTGATCAATAATGCCGGGTACGGTTCTTATGGTTCGGTAGAGGAAGTGCCAATTGAAGAAGCCAAAAGGCAATTTGAAGTCAATATTTTTGGGTTGGCCCGTTTGACGCAACTGGTAATCCCGACCATGCGAAAGCAAAAATCCGGACGGATCGTCAACATTTCATCAATGGGCGGGAAGATATACACGCCTTTCGGGGCATGGTACCACGCCACAAAGTTTGCACTCGAAGGCTGGAGCGATTGCCTACGGTTGGAATTGAAACAGTTTGGAATCGATGTGGTCGTAGTAGAGCCGGGAGGCATCAAAACCGAATGGGGAGGCATAGCCATGGAAAGCCTGAAGAAGGTTTCGGGAAGTGGTCCGTATGCACACTTGGTAAACAAGGTTGTTGCCAGCATGGATACCACCAATGATAAACTCACGCCCGTGGAGGTATTGGGAAAAGAAATTGCCAAAGCTGCTACGGTTGAAAAGCCTAAAACCAGGTACTTAAAAGGATATTTGGCCAAGCCATTGGTAGGGATGAGGAAGTGGTTAGGGGATAAAACCTTCGATAAAATGATCCTCAGTCAGCTAAAATAAGCCCTGATGCCAAATTAAACAACATGCGGGAATCATATATCATCAATTCAATCAGTCAGGCCCATACTGTCATGGGCCTGGCTAAACCGAAACACCCTTTGGTTTCGGTAGTAAAAACAAGCGCGTTTAAGCCTTCAATCGATTTTCGGAGCGTGAAGGTTATCAACCACCTCTACCAAATCACGTTAAAACACATTGGCTGTGGTAATTTGGTTTATGGAAAGAACTCGTATGACTACCAAGAAGGGACATTGGTGTTTACCGCTCCAGGGCAGGTAACCATTTGGGACGCTGAAATGCCGATACAAACGGATGCGGATTCGGGTTGGACGCTGGCTTTTCATCCTGATCTAATCCGAAAATCCAATCTGGCCAACAAAATTGATACCTATTCTTTCTTTCAGTACGATGTGAACGAAGCACTTCATCTCTCTGACGACGAGCGCAAAACGCTGGAAGAGATCTTGGATAAAATTGAGATGGAATACAGTCAGAATTTGGATAGGCATAGCCAAAACCTCATTATCTCAAACATTGAATTGCTGTTGGATTATTGCATACGATTTTACGACCGCCAATTTTACACCCGTTCCAATTTGAATGTTGACGTTGTTTCCAGGTTTGAAAACCTGTTGAAAGACTACTACAAAACGGATAAAGTCATTGACTTAGGTATACCAAGTGTAAAATATTGCGCACTCGAGCTAAACCTCTCCACAAATTACCTGAGCGATCTTTTGAAGAAGGAAACTGGAAAAACTGCACAGGAACACATTCATCTATTTGTTATTGAAAAAGCAAAAAACCATTTATTGAACTCTTCCAATTCCATTAGTGAAATTGGCTATAAATTAGGATTTGAATACCCCCAACATTTTAGCAATCTTTTTAAATCAAAAACAGGGTTTAGTCCCAGTGAATACAGAAAGAATTAACTAAAGGTACATCGGTTTAATCCGCCCGCAGGATAGCCCGAGGCTTGTCGTGAACAAGACGCTTTCTTTAAATGGCATTGACCTAGGTCTATGTGGGACGGCTATGGGGACCTAAATTGATAATCCCGCTGAACAAATTTACAGAATACGTGAAATTGTTGACCACGCTTACAAAAAGCGCATTTTTTAATCGATCCATAATTTTTATGACACGGTCCAACCGATAAAAACTCAATCCCCAACCTGTTCAATTGACTTGCCGATTGGTGCAGTTCAGGCAGTTTGCACCGAATTAGCACCCTCAAATCACATAGTTTTACGATGTATTCAAAAAGGCAAACACTTCTAAACCTTGTTAAAATGAAAACATCTAAAATCAGTCATTTCTTATTTCTATCTCTGTTTGTGGTGCTCCTGAGCTGCTCGGAAGATGAAGGCCAACAACCTGAAATCGCACCTGTAAATCCCCCCCCTTTTCAGCAACTGTATGACCAAGGGGTGGATAGGTATCTGGGTACCATTACACCTATTTCTTCGACACCTGTAGGCCCTGGGGTAACCGAACATGTTTTTAACAGTGCAGATGGCCCCGTTTGTTTTACAGGCAAACAATTTTCGATGTTCACCAGAAACGGAAGCAGCAATAACCTGATGATCTTCCTACAAGGAGGGGGTTTTTGTAGCCCGGTAGTTTGTGCAGCAGTTGAAGAGGGCATCCCTTTTATTCCTTTTGGGATACTAAGCCCGAATGATTCGCAAAACCCTGTTGCAAATTATAATGTAGGGTATGTGCCTTATTGCGATGGTTCCATGATGTCGGGCGATAACGAAGTGGATAGCGATGGCGTAAATGACCGTTTCTTTAAAGGCATCCAAAATCTATCCGCATCGCTTGATGTAATTGTTCAAAACTATCCGTCTCCAGAAAAGATTGTACTTGCTGGAAATAGTGCAGGAGGCTTTGCAGTACACACGGCTTTACCCTTAGTAAGAAAATTATACCCCGAAGCCCGTATTTATGTAGTCAATGATTCAGGGCAAGGTATTGGTAATCCAGGAGGCTTTGAGGGATTGTTTACTTATTGGAATGCTCATGCTTTTATACCTTCGAGTTGTTCAGATTGTATTGGGTCAGACGGTAACCTTACGGGTCTTCACGACTACCAGCTCAGGCAAGATGCCAATATCCGCATGGCGTATATTTCTTCAAAACAAGACTCTGTAGGCTCAGCTTCGATGGGAGGTCCCGCTTTTGAGGCACAACTCATAGAAGCTGCAATAGCGCTAAACAACGCCCACCCCGAACGCTTCCAAAGTTTGATTGATAATGGTGATGCCCATACCTACATCATCAGGAGTTTCAATGTGGAAGTAGGGGGCGTAACCGTGAGGCAATGGCTTGCCGATATGATCAATGAAAGCGCGGGTTGGGAAACAGTTATTGAATAGAAAAAACTTATCTAAAAAGAATTCTCAACAATTTTCTCCATCGAAGATGGATGTTAGCTAATCCTTTACCTCAAAAATGTACTAGTAAAATAGACTCGATCTTATTATGAAAAAGCTCAAATTTATTCCCGTATTTATATTCGTATCCATTGGTTTATTGACGGTTTCCTGCCAGGTTGATGAAATGGATGTTTCTCCTGAAGTAGAAACAGGAGTTGAAGTTTTAACCACGGCAGGTGGGATAGCGTTCGTCAGGACCCCTGAAGCGCAATTTGAAAATTTACCCGACTGGCCCTACGATTATAAGTATGTTGAAATAGACGGATTACGGCAAGCCTATGCAGAGGCCGGTCCGGCTAATGGACAAGTGGTATTATTGCTGCACGGCCAACCAAGTTGGTCCTACCTCTATAGGAAAATGATTCCTGTACTGGCTGATGCCGGATACCGGGTCATTGCGATGGATCATATCGGTATGGGGCGCTCTGACAAACCTATCGATATCAACTACTACAGCTATCTGGGTCATGCTGATCGCCTAGGGCAATTTATTCAGGTCCTTGGGTTAACCGACATCAACTTATTTGTGCAGGACTGGGGCAGCTTGATCGGTCTGCGGGTAGCCGGACTTAATCCGGACTGGTTTGCCACGATAAGTGTCGGAAATGGAGATTTACTACTAATACCTGAAGGCGTTCAACCTTTTCCACCCGTAGAAAATCCAAATGAACACGAAGATTTAACCTTCCCGCTTGCAATCGTACCTGATCAACAGATCCCCTTTTATAATGGTTGTGAATTGCGCTTTGGAGGAGGAAGTCCGCAGGAGGGCTTTGGAGAATGGATAAACTATGCCATGAAGGACACTACCTTTCATGCTTCTGAGGTAGTAGAAAGTGGCACTTGGTTCCCGTTATCAGCAGCAGAAGAAGCAGCCTATGATGCGCCATTCCCCAGCCGCGAATACATGGCAGGTATCCGTACATTTCCGTCATTGATCAATCAAATGCCCGGACTCAACGAGGATGCCTGGGCGGGTCTTACTTCATTCGAAAAGCCATTCCTGACTATTTGGGGTGGGAATGATCCTGGCAACTTAGGCAGTTGCGAAACGCAGCAAAAGTTTATTGATCAGGTTCCGGGCGCTGAAGGGCAGCCGCATGACCGTCTTCCGGAAGCCGGCCATTTCCTCCAGCATGATCAGGGAGTAGAGATAGCCACTAGACTGGTTGAATTTTACGGCACTTTCTGATTTGGCGTAAAGCAGATTGTTCCGCATCAGAATTGGTTAAAAAAGCAAATAAACCTTCGTTTTCTTGGCGCTATGCTTTGTGGTTGACACCGTTGGTCTTTTGCATGAGATGAACAGGATAGCCTTGTTCAGTTTACCCACCCTATTGTTCAATCTGCTCTGGTTGACACGTCAATGCCTCTCAAGCGTCCGTACCTTAATTGTATAATTGCAACTAGCTCAAATTAAAGATGCTGTATTCAAATAACTAATTGAAATTATCATGGACTCCATCAATGTATATTTCCTAGGGTTCGTTTTTGTGGCCCTACTTGCAGAAATCATCTGGTCAACTACCAAAAAGAAAGCCGTGTTTAACCTGAAAGAAAGCGTGGGCAATTTCGGGATTCTGGTCGGTAACAATTTGTTGAAACCACTTTCCCTCGCTTGGAAGTATTTGGTGTTTGATTGGGTGGCCTCTTTTCGGTTTTTTGAGATTCCGACCGGCATTTTTACCATCGCCCTTACCTTTTTGGTAACCGAATTCGCCTACTATTGGTACCATCGGTTGAGCCATGAAGTGCCTGTTTTATGGACCTTGCACCATACCCATCATTCGAGTATCTGGATGAATTTGACCACAGCCGTGAGGTTGAACTGGCTTGGGAATTTTATCAGTCCCTTGTTTTACATTCCGCTGGTACTGCTTGGGTTTTCCCCGGAAATCATTGTTACCAGTTTGGCGGTCAGCCTGTTCTTTCAGTTTTTCCTCCATACCGAGGCTGTTGGCAAACTTGGTTTTTTGGAAGGTATTTTCTTCAATACCCCATCGGCACACCGCGTGCATCATGGCTCCAATGAAAAGTACATCGACAAAAACTATGGCGGGATGCTCATCTTATTCGATCGGCTGTTCGGTACCTACCAAAAAGAGGAAGAAAAAGTAAAATATGGCGTTACCACGGGCTTTTTAAGCCATAACCCTATCGTTATCAACTTTTCGCCACTCCTTCAATTTTTGAAAGGCAGTTGGAAACGGGAAAAACAACGGGTAAGGGAGCAGGGTGTCAATCAATTAATCCGAAAACAATGAAGGAAGCTACAATCAACACAATTGTCCTACTAGGGGTGCTGGCACTTGCTGCCAGTTGTGCAGACAATGAGGAAGTTGTGGTTGCTGAAACGGCTGACAAAGGTCTTTTTGATGAAACCATCAGCCACGATAACCTTCAAAGGGAGTATTTACTCTATGTTCCGGAAAGTTATACGGGCAACGAACCTGTCCCTCTCGTTTTCAGCTTGCACGGTGCCGGGGGTACAAAGGAAAGCCAGTATGGTTTGTGCCAATTCAATTTACTTGCCGACAGGGAAATTTTTATCCTGGTAACACCGCAGGCAACATCGATATTAGGCAACGTGACATTTTGGAACCAGCAAAACGACCCCAACCGTGCAGACGATGTGGGCTTTATAGAAGCCTTAATTGATGACGTAGCAAGCAGGTATACCATCGATTTGGACAGGGTCTATTTGGCAGGGTCTTCAAACGGCGCCTTCATGGCACTGGAAATCACCTGTCAGTTGAGCCAAAAGATAGCAGCCACCGCTGCCGTAAAAGGGTACATGCTCCCCGACCAAATCAACAATTGCAACCCAACTACGCCAACGGCCATCATCCAGATGCATGGTACCGAAGACCCGCTTGTCCCATACGGTGGCGTATCAGCGACCCTGCAGTTTTGGGCTGAAACCAATCAGACGGCACTTCAGTCAACGGTATCCCACTTGCCCGATACCGATCCGGACAACGGAAATACGGTGGTCAGCTATCTGTACACCAACGGTACAAACGGGGTTGAAATAGAACACCTGGAAGTGATTGGGGGGGGACACGATTGGTTTGGTGAGCCCGGCACCGATTATGACATCAACGCCAGTGAAAAGGCATGGGACTTTTTTACCAGATTTGATAGCAACGGCTTGAGATAAAACCATAAAAAATGGAAAATCAAAATTCAGGTTTAAGGAAACAACATTCTCCAGCCCGTACGATGAAAATAATGGCGCTCGATTGGTTGGTGCAAAACTGAAATACTGCGATCCTGATGTAGCTGAGGGTCCTGCCCGTCCGGCAGGCGGGCGCAACCTACAATCCAGTGAACTGGGACTGAGCGTTAAGAAATCTTTTTGTAAAAGATTTTAGCGAAAGCTTGTCCCGATAGCAAAGCGTATCGGGAGGCTTGGCTGCGGGGGGCATTGGTGGTGAAGAAAAGCAGTTGGGAATCACTTAAGCGAAAGCTCAAGCAGATCACCAAGAAAACCAGACCGTACAGTTTCGAAGAACGGCTTCACAAGCTCAGGGAGGTCTGGATGGGATGGGTGAACAACTACCGCCCCTGATTATATCAGGACAGGTTGGCAAGTATTCATGCCAAACTCAAACAGATCGACGAGTGGCTCAGAAACCGACTTCGCTACTGTATCTGGTCCGCCGCGGCGGAGAAGAAGCCTGAGCGGAAACGCAAAAACCTGGTCAGACTGGGCGTTGACCAAGACCATGCCTATGCTTGGAGCAGGACCAGAAAAGGAGGATGGGCAGTAGCTCAGAGTCCGATTCTGATAACCACTATTACTTTGTCACGTCTGAGAAGAAAGGGGTATGAATCCATGCTTTCCTATTACCTCAAATCTCAACCTAAAATCCAGTGAACCGCCAAGTACGAGACCCGTACGCTTGGTGGTGTGAGAGCCTCAACCTGAGCCATTTGGCTCAGGTCGGGCTACTCGATTGTGCGTTCGGCTTTATTATTCTATTTCTCAAAACCGTTTTCTCTTAACCCATTTTCCTTTATGAAGATAATGTGTTGACTCTCTTCGTTTTATCTTGATTTGAGCTGGTCTTGGTGGTGTTTTCTGTTTTTGACTCTCCATGAATAACTGACCCCTATTATGTGTTATTTGAACTAAATCATTTCTTTTAAATCCAACAACAATTGCTTGAGTAATATCCTTTTGAGGTAATAAGCACCATAAAGTATTTCTAATTTCATTTTGTTCGGTTGTTGAGAAATCAAAAATCACAGGAACTGAGCTATTAAGCCAAATTTTCGAAAAGACTCCTTCTGGGAAATTCACGTAAAAAACACCTTGTTGATTTGTTCGTCTAAAGTTTTCCATTCCTTTATGGAAACGTGGATAATCTCTTTTTAAACGAGTTCCATCAACAACCCAAATCATATTTTTATAAAACTTTTCGCGGGATATTCGTTCTTCCGGTTTTATAGCTGAATGTTGAAATTCTATGACAAGACTATGAATTGTCTTTACATCAGCAATATGTTTTTCTCCTGTTTGTCCGTCAAACAAAACTGTTTCTTGCCAGTCTGATGGATAATAATTTTTCCAATTTCGATGCCATTCAGTCTCAGGTTCCCACCAGCTATCACAAGCTTTAATACTACGATGTGCCCAATGCCAAACTTTCTTATCACCACATTTGGCAATAACAGATTGAGAGCAAATAGGGCAAATTCCTTGTTGCTTTGGTTGTGCTTCAACACGCTTATTGTCAATTAGTGCAAATCGCATATTTTAAAGGTCGTCAATTGCTTTTTGCCTTATTTTTTCGCTATTAATTTTGTCAAAATATGAGAGCCTTACAAAACAACTAATTACACTTTGATGGTCAATTGAAATTTGGATACTTCCATTTTCCAATTCAAAAGTTGTATAGTATTTACAATTATCCATTTTAACTGCGTTCATTCTGTCCCCGTCATCGTCAGGTTCAGAATAAGTGTCAAATTTTTCAATAATCTCCGATGGCTCTCCGTATTTTTCAGTTAACAATTCTTTTAGGTTGTAGTAGTTGGATGAAAGAGATGACCAAGTTTCTTGTTCAGGGAAAATAACTGTTATTTTACTAACTAGATCTTTTCCTTTTAAGGTTGCGACTCCGATAATGCAATCTTTGTAAGCAGCAAAATCACCTTGTAGAATAGCTACACCATCTTCTGTCTCAATTAGAATGAATCCACTTTGTTTCATTTTAGAAACATACTCATTTAGCGTTCCGTCAATAGGCACACCTTTAAAGGTCATATGTTCGGTTTTTTCGTTGTTGTTTTGTGCAATACTTGTCATAGTCAGTACAAAACATAAAAGTTCGGTAAGAATTGATCTCATTTTTTAAATTTTAATTCTTTATCGTGATAGTCATTTTTCAGCTGACGCACAACGGTTGATGGTATGGTGTCGTGCGGGATTACGAGGCAATTTCCTATCAGTTTACACCGACATTTTTTACGAGCCACGAACCCTCGAAAACCGCTGAAACCCGCATGCACTATACCATGTGTGTGTGCCCAGCATGGGCATCTGGTATCGAAGATACCAAATTATTCCAACGGGTGAAACGCCCGTGCCGATTTCTCGGCATCCCTTGTGCGCGGGAGTTCCCGATAACTATCGGGACAGGCTGTGTCCCGAAGCATTAGCAAGTCGCATTGCCTGTCCCGCTGATGCGGGAGTGGTTTGCCGTGAGAGGGCCGAACGTTAAGAAAATATCCAATGGATATTTTTAGTAAGGAGCCAGGATGCAGGGTAGGTGAAGCCCTGAAGTCTCGGAATTTTTACTAAGCGAGACTGCAAACCCCGGTTCCAACGAACAGGAACTGGATACTGAGGCCAGATAGGTTGGATAAGAGGCCTGAGCGTGAAGAAAATATCCGGTGGATATTTTTAGCGAAGGGCCGGGCAGTGCGCAGCATCATACCGACGTCCTAAGGGTGGGAAACCATCATGTACCTGTCAGGTAGATCCAGTGGATATTGGGGGAAGGAATATGCCCTTACCTGGGGAGATCTTGGAATAGATTCGGATTCTATGAGCCAAGAAGTCAGCCGACCTGTGCCGTGCCAACGGTAGGTCATGGTAGGTACCGGGAACGAGCTGTAAGAGCTACAGAGGTCTCACTGGGTAGCGAAGCCCGCCCGAATGACCGGTCCGACGGGGACCGAACATTGGATTAGGTCCTAATTCCATGGGGAGCGCCGTATCGGGGTAGCCTCATCTTAAGCAGGACCGAGCGTCAAGAAATGATCCCTTAGAATCATTTTTGCCAGGGGCCGGATTGCAGGGCTGGCAGAGCCTGTCCCGATTTTTCGGGAAGACCCGTACGCTTGGTGGTGTGAGGGGTGCTCCGCGGTCTTACGGCTTGCGGCCATCCACTCGATTGGCTGCAGTCTTTTATTACAGGCTTTCCTTTTCTATAAAAAATTTATTGAGATACGTATGCACCACTTTTTGGTACAAAACATAATAGCCAAAATATCCTAGTGCTACTCCGCCTAAAAATCCTATAACCGTGTGAAATTTCAATAAATATGTTCCGGTCGCACCAATAAATGCGAGAGGTAAGAATATCCAAAACAATGTCTTCCAGTATTTATGAAGGAAAACACCCATCAACATCAGTGGCGCGACATGGAGACTAGGAAAATCACCGAGAGGAGTACTCGCTCCATATAAGTCTTGCAGTGTTTGAAATGCTCCTTCATGTATCAAATAATATGCTGCGTATTCGTCGTATGAAGTAATCATGACTTCCGAAGCAGTTTTTGGGAAAACAATATAGATTATGTAAGCAACCAACCAGGTACCTATAACAACAAGATAAAATGAAATGACTTGCACCACGCTGATTTTACGATTAAAGGCATAAAATATTCCTGAAAATGGAACAAATAGGAGGACAAATAAATAGGGTAGGAAAGTGTACATTTCTGGGGGAGTCCATGTATCCAGAAAAGTTTTAAGAGAGACAGGTTCAAAAAGTTTTCCGCCTAACTCACAAATCGGTTGATATAGCGTCATCACTATAAACAAGAGAATGAAAAGTGGAATAAAAACCAGAAATTTCAACCAGATACTATGATTTAGTTTTTTTGATAGTTTCATCAGGAAAGTATGTATCTAAGTAAAATCTCTTAGGTTAAGATTGCAGCCAACGTTTTGCAGCTATAAGATTTTATTTTATTTCATATTGTATCGTATAATACCCATCGTTGTCAGTTACCAATCGGTCGTTTACCCGAAGGTATAGTCTTCCTTTTGAGTTTGTTGTGAATGTACCACCTTTACCGACCAAAAACCAATCACCATCCTCACCTATTTTTCCTATCAGACTGCCGTGTGGAAAGCGCTTATCAATGTTGTAAATTTTTGATGCATTGATTCCCTCCGGACCACTATTACCTAAAAAATTGCCTACTTTCATCTTACCTGATGCCTTCAATGTGTATGACTGCCCTTTGTTTAAGAAAAGATTTGTAAATGTAGAAAACGGTATAATTTTGTATATTGTTGCCCCTATCAATTCAGCTTCTATTGGGACTTCAGTTGCATAATTTGACTTTGCCTCTACGGTAAGAGAATTTCCCGCTGTATAATATTTATATAAGGTTCTTCCACTGTTTACAAAGTAATTGGATTTGGCTTCATTGGTATTTGGCGTTTTAAAGGCTTCAAGTCTATTTCTATAATTAGCTCTAATATCTTTATCATAAAACGATTTTATTTCTTCTGATGCATCGCTAATACGAAGACTGACAGAGCCACTGCTTTTTTCAAAGTTGCCATTAAAATGCATATAATGGCCAAAACTATTTTTAAAAATCATTTTGTTGGACATCTTACCGCTACCCAATCGCTCAAAACCCATTTCTCCGGTTTTATTGATAAAATTAGAGGCTTCACTATCTGAATACTTTTTGCTTGGATTTATCATTACTAAATAAGCTTGAAGCACATAATGTAAATCTTCATAACTAGGAAGACTATTGGCATACGTAATATTGAGCTTTTGCCTCAATACTTTTACCTCGTTTTGAAGTTTTGCAACTTCATTAGCCCTAATATTAGCTTGCTCAGTAAATAAAATTTGCTTTTCGGCAGCTTTCGACCGTTTTTCCTGAGCGATACGGTTTTGTTTGTTGATAATTGATATACGTTTATTTTTAATCTTACCAGATAAATCTAAATAGGTAGTACTATTTTCGTCTAAGTCAGATAGAAGGAGAGTAGCCAGTTGGTCTAATTCGTCCTGTGATTTGATACTCTCAATACCATCAGTTAGATAAGAAATCATATTAGAAACAATCTCAGTCTTCCGTTCTTGAAAAAGCTCAAATGTTTTTTTTGCGCTTTCCATATGTAGTACTCGGTCATAGTCTTTTTTGAAATCAGCAATAAGCCTATTGATAATCCGAACATTGGCATCTGTGGATTTGGCTGCCAAAAGCTTCATTTCTTCCTTAGGCATCAAATAATCGACTACTTCTACTACTTTGGATTCAACCTTACTATTGACTTGGGTTTTCATAGATTCTGAAGCCGTCAAATACAAGGTACTGTTTGAGGCTTTAAAATTCAGCAGTGTTTCTAACGAACTTTTTGAATTGACTAAATCCTGAGCTTCTTTAGCTTTTTGAGATAGCATCCTATCCGCAGCGAGACTTTCATACTTGTTTACTGTATTTGAAGCTATTTCTATTTCCGAAGGGAACAAAACAGCATATTCTGAATTAAGTTCTGACTTTAACTTTTGAATTGAATTATAATCAAATTTACCATCAGAAAGCAAACGTAATTCTTGAGATAATGCGTCGCGAAGTTGATTCCTGGCATCTATTTTTTTCCCAAAGGTATCAGTTCTAAAATCTAACTGATAATTATAAATTATATTGTTGAATACCCAAGCCCTGTGAGAATTGGTTTGATAACCATTTTTTATATAACAGGATTGTATTTTACGCCAGTCTTTGGAGCGCGCCTTTTCTGATAAGCTTGAAAACGACTTGCCCCTAAATGGAACGAAATATTTATCCGAATACAGATTCAGGGCTAAATTATCTATGATATTCTTCGAAAGGTATGAGTCGGTTTTTAGCTCGGGGTACTCATTTTTAATAATATCCATCCAATCTGAGACTTCTTTGCAATTCTGTGCCCATGCACTACTGAAAGATAATAGTATTAGGATAAAAAGATATGCTGCTGAGTGTTTAAGAATCATTTTTCAAAAGGCTCACTTTTTTGTTATTTCAATTTCAAGAATCTAAAGCTAAGTTAAAAAAAAATACTGTATTGAATACTCGATATCATTAAAATCACCACTGGTAATTTGAAACACTTCAACAGTATCTGAGTTTTCCACGTTAAAACCAAACAAACCAGAAATGAATTGTGCCACTTTATCAATAGCGATTATCCTAAAAAGCCTTGAACTGCCATCAGTATCAATATTCACAATAGTGTCACCGCCAGTTTCACATTAAAACCAAAACTTGGGCTTGGCTCTTAATTTAGGTTTTCATTCACCGCAATTCTTTTTAGTCAGTTTAATTTTAGTTTTTCAGCTTTTTAAAATCTTAAAAAATTGATGGTATTTCTAATGCTCAATTTTAGTAGTATTCTTGCCTACACAACGGTCTGTGTATGGTGTGCATCCACCAGGGTATGCACGTTACACCTTGTGTGTGCCCAGCATGGGCATCTGGTATCGAAGCTACCAAATTATTCCAGAGGGTGAAACGCCCGTGCCGATTTCAATCGGTATCCCTGATGCGCGGGAGTGGTGTCCCGAAGCCGTAGCAAGTCGCATTGCCTGTCCCGCCAAAGCGGGGCTGGTTTGCCGTGAGAGGACCGAGCGTAAAAAAAACTTTCTGTGAAAGTTTTGAGCGAGGAGCCAGCTTGGAGGGTGGCAAGTAAGCCAGACTGCGGTGTCTGTACTGACGAATACGCCCGAGCACGGGAGTGCGAAGGGGGCGCACGTAGTGCTGGCATCCGAAGACCTTCTAACTTCGAACTGCTGGGGTATTCATTTATCCCGACATACCAGAAGGGGGACAAAGGAGGACTGAGCGTTAAGAAATCTTTTTGTAAAAGATTTTAGCGAAAGCTTGTCCCGATAGCAAAGCGTATCGGGAGGCTTGGCTGCGGGTGGCATTGGTGGTGAAGAAAAGCAGTTGGGAATCACTCAAACGAAAGCTCAAGCAGATCACCAAGAAAACCAGACCGTACAGCTTCGAAGAACGGCTTCAAAAGCTCAGAGAGGTCTGGATGGGATGGGTGAATAACTACCGCCCC
Source organism: Cyclobacterium xiamenense (assembly GCF_900109255.1). Lineage (NCBI taxonomy): Bacteria > Pseudomonadati > Bacteroidota > Cytophagia > Cytophagales > Cyclobacteriaceae > Cyclobacterium > Cyclobacterium xiamenense. The sequence goes on from NZ_FNZH01000005.1 coordinate 128,537, forward strand.
TGATTATATCAGGACAGGTTGGCAAGTATTCATGCCAAACTCAAACAGATCGACGAGTGGCTCCGAAACCGCCTCCGATACTGTATCTGGTCCGCCGCGGCGGAGAAGAAGCCTGAGCGGAAACGCAAAAACCTGGTCAGACTGGGCGTTGACCAAGACCATGCCTATGCGTAGGACCGAGCGTTAAGAAAATGTCCCTTTGGACATTTTTAGGGAGGGGCCAGGCAGCGGGCTGTAACCAGAAAAGGAGGATGGGCAGTAGCTCAGAGTCCAATTCTGATTACTACGATCACTTTGCCCCGCTTAAGAAGAAAAGGTTATGAATCAATGCTTTCCTATTACCTCAAAACGCAACCTACAATCCAGTGAACTGGGACTGAGCGCTAAAAATGACCCCTTTGAGTCATTTTAGCGAAGGGCCGGATTGCAGGGCTGGTAGAGCCAGTCCCGATTTTTCGGGAAGACCCGTACGCTTGGTGGTGTGAGGGGTGCTCCGCAGGCTTACGGCCTGCGGCCATCCACTCGATTGTAAGCCGTTTTTTTTGAATTCTTTTTTTCTTTCAATCATTTTCTGATGCATTGATCCTTTTGTAATAAAAGAGTTCAGGGTCACCTTCATCTAGCCCTTTTAATTCTCCTGCAAAAGAGAAGTCAGCTTTTTCAAGTGCTCTTTGCATTTGAGTATTTGAGCGATTTGTAGAAGTGAAAACTTTATCTGACTTGCATCCCTCACATATTAGGTCAAATACTTTTGTGCCGATTCCTTTTCCCCTGTATTTCTCGTCTATGATAATTAACTCTATCCAACCTTGGTCAAAAAAGCGGTAATCGAAAATCACAAATCCAACTTCTTTGTCATCTGCTGAAATGAGAAAGCACTCACCATCCAATATTGCCTTTGAAATCTTTTCTTCTCTCTTTAGTTTGATATGTTCGTCCTTGTCAAGCCTATAATCCAAGTCAACAGCGGTTGCTTTGTCGCTTATTGATGCTTGCCTTATCTTAATATTATTCATTTTTCGATCTGTCGATGCTTATTTTTAATGGCTTACAACGTTTTGGCGCTTGGCGCAGTGGCGGATTTCGGAGCACAAAAATGTCAATACACCACAAAAGTTGATGCGAGGTAGAATGTTCAATTAACCACGTCACCCGCCATTGAGCCAAACGCCTGTTACCACCAGCGCTTCCTTGTCTGCCGTGGTTTGTCGGTCTATTTGATACTACGTTTTTCATTGTCTTTTGTCGTGCGGTGGGGCATTTTTTAAAATTTCTTTTTCTCTTGGATTGGTGAAAAGCAAGCTCTTTTGCAAACTTTGGTCTGCGTGTCGGCTTGTGTGGTTTGCAAATGTGCTTGCTTTGTGCGTTGGCTTTTCATTTTGGTCTGTTCAATACATAGTTAAAAGCTTTTTCCAATGTCTTTTCGCCAATACCGTCATAATTGGCTAATGAAATCATTGAGTTTGCTTCTCCGTTTTGAATTATCTCTGATATTTTTCTTGCGTATTGTGGTTGTATGCCTGTTTCGGCTTTTATTGTCTTTTCGTCTAACGACAACCATTTTGCTTTGAAAGAAGCAAACAAGTCGTCATTTGCATTAGGGTCATAGTCGTAAATTTCAATGTCTATGGAACATTTGCCTAAATAATCGTCCATAAGACGTTTTACTTGGTTTGTGTCCAAGCCACCGTTATGCGTTCCAAGTAAAGGAAATGCGATTGAAGTAATACCTTTCTTGTCGTAGGTTTCCACAAACTTTTGCAAACCTTGTTCAATCCATTCTATTTTGCTCGGATATTTCCAATGAAATTTTGTCGGGAAACTTAAAATCCAAGGTGCATTTTCCTGTTTTGTATAAAGCCACAAAGAGCCTGTTTTAATGAGTTTGTTTTTACAATGCTCTTTGTATTCCTCATACATTCTAGGATATCTAAGTCTATGCACAAATGCAATTCCTTTTCCCATCACGCCAACACAGTTTACTGTGTTCACAATGGTTTGACACTTTGAATTAAAAATATTTCCTTTTATATGTTTTATTGCCATTTTTTATACTTTATAATTCACAAAGTTAAAGATGAATCTTATCATTTCGCATAAACGAACCAACTTCTGTTTGATTCATCTATAAAATTCAATTGTATATTTTGTTTTGCGTTACCAAGAGAAATGTTTGACTTGAATATGATTTTGTCTTTGCTTGTTTTGGAAACATCGCCAACAAGAATTTCCATTTCTTTTATATCGGATGTGCCATTTAAAACAAAATAACCTTCTCCGCTAAAATTAGTAGAAATGTGCAATTCAGAATCTTCCTCTTCTATTCTCACTCGTGGATTTTCATTGTTGTAATAACGTCTATCTACCACGATTTTTGAAAAAATGTCTTTATGCTCATTTCCTAATAAATTTTTGAGTAGTGTTCTGTCTGCTTCCGATGGGCAAATAATTTCAAATTCGAATAAATCATTAAAAGAAAGATCATCCTTAACCAAAAATTCCTGTTGTGAGTAATTCATATACTTTCTATTGTGCTCTTTGTCGTAACTCATATTTGAATACAAATAATCAAAATTGAATTTATCCAACATTTTTTCAATGGAATTGAATTTAGTAGAATCCGCTTGCATATTTCCATTGCTTACACAACATTTCTTTTCGTATTTAAATAAAACTTCCTTGATTGAAAACCTGAAAAATATTGGAATTGGACATTTTGGAAATCCTAGACCTCTAGCTTTGTCATACCAGGAAATCCAATTTCCGTGAGTTTCATATCCGTCTGTTGTGTTTTTGCCTAAAAACTCATTGTAAAACTGTGTTGGTGTTTGCGGTCTAAAATAAAAGCGTGCATAATTATGAGCATCGCCTCTACGATGAACAACGTTTCCTGCGGCATCACCTTTTATATTCGCTTTATTTCTGCTTTGAATTTTTCTATTTTTAATTATTTCAACAGCATTGTCAATATGGGAAAAGTGATAAATACTTCCTTTCCATTCCGACCATTGTTGTTCAATTTTATCAAGGAAATTTAAAGTTGCGTTTTTGTTTATTTCATCTAAGACATAGTTTCCTAAAAGTTCTTCAACTCGTTTGTTTGCTTTTAGGTTTGACCAATTCCAAAACTGTTTGAACTCTTGAATTATTTCTTTCGTGAAATGGACATTCGTGTTTGATGAAATCAAATTCCAATCTAAATATGCCTTAAACTTGTGTAAAATTTGGGAGTTCAATGGAAGTTTACCCGATGCACATATAAAATGCCAATTCCATTTGTCGGCAAATCGTTCAAGAAAATCAATATCATCAAAATTGATTTGTGGATTTTCTGTAATACCTTCCCAATGCCATTTGTTTTCAAATTTGGCAAGTATTTCTTTAGTCGGACTTAGGCTTGAATGTTTAGAAATGAATTGCCAATCTATATCACAATCTTTGGTAAGAGTCAATATTCCAATTGTTGGCACAAACGATTTGTGTCGTGAAACAGATTTCCAGTTCCAAGATTTTGCTTTTGTTTTCTCAATGAATTCAGCGTTAAACTCAAGATTTGAGTTTTCGGATAAGTAATACCAATCCCAATCTTTGTCTAACAGTTGTAAAAGCGTTTCATTGCTGAACTCGATATTTTTGCGTTTTGAAAGTGCTTGCCAATTCCAATTCTTGTCTTTTAATTCAAGAATCAGTTCGTTAGATATTTCTGCTCTTTCGTTTTCTGATAAAACTTGCCAATCCCAATTTTTGTCTTTGGTTGAAAGAATTAAACTACTATCAATTTTTATGTCTTTTCGTTTGGAAAGAATATCAAATTTGATTTCTGGAAATTGCTTGACAAGTCTTTCTAAATATTTTTCGTTCTCTTTATCTCTTTTCTGTTTAGTTAGAAAACCACCAAATTCGGTTAAGTAATCCCAGTCCCAATTTTCAGTTTTGTATTTCTGTAATAAAAGCCTGTTGTAATTAATACTTCCGTTTTTGGATAAAACTTGCCAATTCCAATAATCTTCAAATTGTGTCAAATAGCGATCTATATTGCTGAACCATTGTTTCCCACTATCCCAACTATAAGGGTTAAATTTTTGTTTAATGGCATAGCTTTCAGTAAAAATCGTCCAATTTATTTTTTCTCTGAATTGATTAAGTGTTCTAATGTCGGTTGGGAAAAGTTTATGATTGGAAATATAATCCCAATCCCATTCAAAAACATCTAACTGAATTGTTGCCTGAACAATAGGGAATAAGGTTTCAAAGGGAATTTTGCAAGTTATGTCTTTCCAATACTCTTTACGTTTCTCCGATTCTACAACAGTCAAGCATGCTGCAATTTTTGGAAGTTGTTTATCTATTGCAAGCTCATTTTCTATTGAAAAAACATCGTTTATCAGATACTTCCAATCAACGTATTGTGCAATATCTTCTAATAGTTCGAGAATAGTGTCCTTGTCAATTTTTCGGGTTACAATTTTCCAATCCCACTTTTCAAACAATTCATCATCTTCATAGCTATCAAGAATTGTTTCTTCTGAACTATTTTCCGTAATGAAACTCCAATCCCAAGGGAAATGCTTGTTTGCAAAAATGAATTCAAAATCAGCATTTTGTTTTTGGGTTAACAAACTCCAAAAATGTATTTGTTTTTCGCTTTCGGTTGCCTTGAAAAAAGTCTCTAGGTTATTATTCCAAAACGAAACATCAAAGGACGTTTGCGATAGAATTTCATTCCAAAGCAAATTGTTTGAATATGTAAGTTCTCCAAGAAATGCCTTTTCAATAAATGTAGCGTTGCTAATCAGAATTTTATTTTGTGAAATTCCTTCCCAATTCCAAGCGAAGTCCGGAAAGTCGCTTATCAAACTGTAATCAGAAATATGTTTGCTTACATTCAAAAAACCATTTTCTGTAGTGATACAATTGTGATACTTCTGAAAAATAGGTCTGCTCCATTCAACGTTTTCGTTTGTGTCAAAGCCGTTAATGTATTTATGAGTTTCCCATTGAATCAAATTTTGATTTTCAAAAAAATCTATAAGGTCTGGTGTCCAAAGATACTTTTGATGAGCAACAACAAAATTTTCGGGCAAATACAGCTTTAAAAGTGTTTTAAATGACTTATCATTCAAGCATTTTGCTGTCAATTCTTCATTGATGAAAAAACGATTTAAAACCGTGTGCCAATTCAATTTACTCGCAAGGCCCGAAATGTTTTTGTGTAGAAAATTGAGATTGATTTCTTCTGAAATTAATTTCCAATTCCAATTTTTTGAAATTAGCGTTTCAAGTTTGTCACGGTATTTGATGAAGGTATTTTTGAAAACCTCATTTTTACTTTCCGAAATAACATAAAAATCCCAAGGAAAATCTTCAATATGGTCTTCAATAAATTTGTCAGGAAGATTTTTTGACAAATAGTTCCAATCCCAACCTTTTTCTTTTAGGTTTAAATTTGAAAGTAAAGACGTTACAAGTTCGATTTCTTTGTATGAAAGTTCTTCAAAATCCCAATCAAAGGTTTCAATTTGTTTTTTTATAAATTCATCATCAAATCTTTCTGTAAGCGTTGTCCAATTCCAATAATCAGCATATTTCTCAATTACAGATTTAATACTTTCAATTGGTGCTTTTTCAGAAAGAATGCTCCAAACTCCACCGTCTCCGTTTTCACAAAACATTTCAAAAATAGTATTGTCATTCCAATCAAGTTTTGCATTAACTGCAAGCTCTTTCCAATTCCATAAGTCAATATACGTTTCAATGTCTTGCTTGGTAATTGAAGGTTTTACTAGAAGAATGTGATGATACATTCCTTGTCGTAGCAACTTGCTTTTAAATCCTGCGTTTTCGGGTAGCCCAAGCAAAAATTGAACTTCGGGTCTGTTTACGCCTGATTTTAATATTGAAAGTTCAAGCGAATTATCAAATGCAGTAATTTCGCATTGTAGGGATATGGTTTTGTAACTTATTCTTGGTTCGCTTTCGTAAAACTCAACTATCTCGCCTTTGTAAATATCGTTTCCGAAAAGTTGGAATTGAAGTTTTTGCTTTTGTTCAGGAATTTCAAGTTTCTGTTCTTTAAACTCTTTTTCGTGAGATATACGATTTTCTATGTCAAAAACATTCTTGAAAGAAAAATCAAAAGTTTCCCCTGTGGCGGTTTGGTTATCAAAAAATTCAGTTGTAGCAAAGTAGTATTTATATTTCAGCTTACTTTGTATCGCTTCTTGTCCAAATTCTGTTAATTGAATCTTCTGTTCCTTTTCACTTACTGCAATCAGATTGTATTCGGTTAGCCCTTTGAGATAGATTTTAAAAATATCTATTTCAGACAAATCTTGTAAGTTGAAACCTAACAATATCCCTAACTCTGAAAAATTGATTTCGTTTCCTTTTGCATTGATGATTGAACAGAAAATCTCATCAATTTCATTGATATTAAATGCTTTTCTATACTGAATTTGGCAAGAAGTGGATTTTACTGTCCACTCAAACGGAAATGTTGCGTATGTCGTTTTAGTGCTATCCATTTTGGTCAACTGCGTTTTGTAATTCTTCTGCACTAATTATTTTTCCTTTCTGCTGTATGGTTTCAAAAACGTTTTTGTATATGTCTTTTCTGCAAAAATGTTCACTATTCCCAACTACAATAAGTAGTCGCCTTGCTCTTGATAACGCTACATTCAAACGGTTTGGCGATTCCGCAAAACCTAAACTCTCTTGTAACGGATAACCTAATTCGCCATAAATTTCATCAGGTTGTTGACCTTGAAAAGATGCTAATTTGTTGCTACGCACCATTGAAACAATGATTATGTTCCTTTCCATTCCTTGAAATCTATCAACCGTGCTTAAGCGAATTGGAACTTCACTATGCTTTTCTTTGAGCATTTTGTTGATGTAGTGAATTTGCTTTCCGTAAAAACTAATCAATCCGATTTGTTTTTCTTCCAAACTTTTGTTGGAAAGCCATTGGTCAAATTCATTTTTCCCTTTGCTGTTATTCAGAACTGTTAAAATATTGTCAATCGATTCAATTTCTCCGAAATTAACTCTTGATGTTCCTTCTTGAATTTCGGGTGTGGTTACATTTACCCAAATGGTATGTGTTTCGGGTGTCAAGATATTTTTGTATTGTAAGCCGTGATACCTTGAATCCCATTCGTCAAAAGAATTGTGATAAGTTTCTTCTAATGGCAAACCGCACTTCAAACCACCGTCATCTTTGTAAAATTGTGATATAGCTTCATTGATTGCAGGGTGCATTCGATATTGTGTATCAAATGTTCCTTTTATGCTTTCATCAATGTTTTTGAATAGTCTTTCAAATTGCGATATTTCAAATTCCTTATGTGATAGTGTTTTGGCCAGTGCCTTTTCGCCAATAGACATTAGTAAATCTTTAATTTCTTCTCCATCAATCATTGGTGGTAATTGTCTATGGTCGCCCACTATAATTGATTTCTTTCCAAATAAGACAGGCAAAGCAAGTTCGGGGGGTGTTGCTTTACTGGCTTCATCCATAATTACAGTATCAAAACTGATTTTCGTGCGGTTTAAAACATCATAGTTTTTGTTTTCAAAATGTTTTTTCTCAAATACATTCAAATAAGAACGGAAAAACGAAGTCCATTTATTTTCAGAATTCAGTTTTCCTATAGAACTTCCTGTTGCACCAATCAAATTCACATACTCCAAGTATTTCTCTGCAAAAAGCTTTTTGGTTTCATAGTTAGGCTTTTGCAAATGGGTTTTCCATTTATCTAAAGCCGAGTTAATCAGTTCATCTTCTTGATATTCAACTCGGTTTGCAATGTTGCTTACCCAGTGTGAAACGGTGTTGCTTTCATTGGAATTGCTCTTCTGCCAATTTTCAATGGCTCCAAGCGAGAAAAAATATCCTTCCGATTCTAAGTTATCAGTATTGCCAAACCGAATGGGTTTTACAACATTATTTTGACCATTCTTTAATCGGTCAATGGCATTATCAACAGCAAGATTCGTTTCAGAAGTCAGAAGAATTTTTTGTTTTGGTTCTTTTCTGATGTGTTGCCAAATTATTTCAGCGATTGCAGTTGATTTGCCTGTTCCTGGTGGTCCTTGAATTAGAGCTAATTCATCTGCGTAAAGCGATTTGAAAATTGCTTGCCGTTGCGACTCATTTAATGACTTAGAAAAAAGATTATTCTCAAAGTCCTGCCATTCAGCACTTGTTTTGTTTAGTAAATAGTCAATATTCTCAATGATTTTGGCTTTTGATGAATCGTATAAAAAAATTTTTGCATTGTCGTTTGGCAACTTCGTTTTTTCATCATCAAGTTTAAGAACAGTATCTTCTAAACGTTTTATTTTGTCCTTTTCACCTTTTAAATCTGGAAAAATGGCTTTTACCTTTTCTTCCGAAATATTCTCTTTTACTTCTTCAATTCTATCTTCATCAACTACGAAATACAAATCTGGATAATCAACCTTTTGCAGTTTGCCCAAATAGTATTTTTCTTTTGGATTGCCGAAATAAAATTCTTCTCGTAAAAGTTTGGAAAGTTTATCTTGTTCTTGCTCAACTTTCAATTCAAAGTTTTCCTCACAAAGATATTTCTCTTGAAACGTGTCGTTTATTGTGTAAATGAAACTTTCGGAATCAATAAAGTCACTTAATTGGTTGTTCAATCTTGCAAGAATTTCCGTTTTATTTCCTGTTTGGTAGAATTGCCGGAATATAAGTTTCTCTCCGTTTGCAATAAGTTTTGTATTCAGATTAGGAAATTCTTTTTTCAAATTACTTTGTAATTCGTGCAATCCTGTTTCAAACCTGATGTTGAATTTAAATTTATGAGAATCACCTCTATCGTATATGTCAAAGAATGAGAATGATTTAATATAATTTAGTTTCTCAATTAAGTTTGATTCAGTTTCAAAGTCAAATGAAATTGTTCTGTGTGTTTGGCTTACTTGAAATTCGTCCCCGTGTATTTCAGAAAAAAATCTATTCCAAAATACATCTTCGTTTCTTTCAAGCTCATCTATTCCTTTATCAAGTTTTCTAAAATCAAAGGCATATTCAGTTTTGTAATAAAAAACAAATGGATTGTCAGGAAAATATTTTTTGAGTGCTCTCTTTAATCGAAAAGCCTCAAAACCTAAATCTGATTCGTGTTGTTCATAAAACTTGCTGTCATAGTTAAAATGCAGGCAATTCTCCTTTGGTTGCGGAAGTGTAATTCCCTTGCTTTCTAATTCATCAATTCTTCGTTTTAAAACATCTTTATTTTCAAAAGTGAAAGTCAGTTCGTTTCCACGTTTTGCTAAACCGAAATGTTTCTCAAACACCTGATAAACATTTTGGTGTAATTCGCCTTCAACTGTTATTTTATTCCCTTGTTGAGCGATTTCAATGTTTCTGTAAAACGTTGAAATAAGAAATGAAAGCGAAGGTTTTATTGAAAAAACTGCTCCTATTTTTTTATTAAATTTTAGACCCTGAATTTGTCTAGCCCGATTCCATTCGTCTAAAGTTAAAAATATCAATCCCGAATTTTTAAAATGGTAGCTAGTTGGAAGTTCTCCAATTATATTTTTTAGTTCTTCTTTGCTGTTGTTTTCTTGTCCTGTAATTGTTCCTTCAATAACAGGATTTTCATTAAAGTCAATGTAACAGATTTCAGCAAGTTCTTTCAGTTTGCTAAGTCGTTCAAATGTTATGTTTGTTGTGCTTGCAACGCTTGTCTGAATATACCCGCTTTCAAAATCAAAATTTTGAACATTGAAAATGTGCTCTACTTCTTTCTTGAATACTTGTTTGAAGATTTCTTGGTCTATTGACAAATATAGTTTCAAGCCGTTAAGTTGAACGGATTTTGTCGTGTCAATTCCAATTGGTCTAGATTTATGTTCTAAGATTTTGGATTGTGCAGTGATATACTTTTTCCAAACGTCCTTTTGATTCATACTACAACTGCTTTTTGGGGGTGATTGAAAATTGGCTCTTTTGGTTTTGCTGCAGGGTCGGCTTTGTGCGTTGGGGCAAAACCAAATGTGCCAATGTGCGGCTGGCTAAAAGAAATTTTAAAAAATGCGAAGGGTTGGCTTTTTCTTTCTTTTCTGTCACTTGTCCCAAAAGAAAAACACGGTCAGTTTGAAAGTCTGTCTGCTTGGTCGATATGGTCTGTATGTTGAGTCCATTTTTAGTCATTGTCTTGCTGTGTCGTCTGTCTTTTTAGCATTGGTGGTAACGGTCAAGTATAAGAGCAGTAGCGGATTTCAAGGCAATTACCTGTCCGCCACCACAAAAGTTTATTAAATGCACAGACCTTGCTTTTACCACTTCACCCGCTATTGCTCTTATACAATGTTGTGTTTTCGTGCTTTATTTCCTCTGTCAGTCCGTGCGTTTGGGCAGCCATACTCTTTGACAAGTTTTGGTTTGTGTGTTGGCTCTTTTGAGCGACTTGGCAATGTGTATGGATGTGAAGGATTGGCTCATAGTTTTGTTACTTTTTCAATTATCTTTTTTCCGTTTTTACCTTTTAAAGCTTTGGTCAATTCTGGGAGAGCGCCCGTTTTAAAATCATCTCTATTCCTCTCAATTTTGCATTTATCTTCAATTATCTCTGAAATCTCTTGAGCAAATAAGTCTACTTCATTTGCCAATATTGATAACTGTTCTAAACCATAACTGATTTTTCTAATATCAAGATTTTTTGTCGTCTGTTTTAAAATCGGTCTGTATGTTTCAAATAATTGCTTTGCTATAGTCAGATGTTCATCCTTATCCAAATCAATAAGTCTTTTAATACCTTGTCCAAATGTTGATAGATTAACATTTTCTTTTTTAGATTCCTTTGCTTTATCAACCAATATTGGCGTTAAATAATGCCTTGTCAATTCTTCACTAATAATCCAAGTTTGCTGAAATCCATTTAAAAATTTATCTATCTCGGTATTTCTTGCTTTCCTTAGAAAAGTACTTGTTCTGTTTGTACAAAGTGTTTTTAGAATAGATTGTGTTTTGGTGGAAGCAACTTGATATTTATTTGAGTATTGCTTATCTATTTTCACAAAGCTAAAAATTGCATGGCATACACCTTGAAAATATGTTCGATTTGAAGGCTTGATAAAATATTCGTCAGATAAAGAAGTATAAATTTTATGCCCCAATTCTAAATCCGCATCTATAAGCTTTGGTAATATTTGTTGTAAATGAGATATTCTAAAATCCTCATTTTTAGCAATGCGCACAAAATTTGAAACAGAGAATTGATTTGATGAAAACACTCTTATTAAAACGTCTTTGTTTTTTTTGAATCCAGGAAGTGTTTTAGCGACTTTTGTTAAATCGGTTTCATTTAATAAGGCATCAACTGTTGATTCGGCTACAGTTTCAATCGATTCTTTTTTTAAATATAAATTATAGCCTTTTAAACATTGTTTAAATTCATGAAGACCATTCAAGTCTGTTAATTTCTCATTACTCAAAAATGATTCTGCATTGATAAGCTTCAATAATATTTCTTTAGCTGATTCAGAAGAAACCTTATTTAGGTTGTTAATGATTTGAGTTACTGAATATAAACTTTCCTTATCCCTTATTAACTTCTCTGCTATTTCGTTAGATGTTCTGCTTGAAAATATGCTTCGTGCTACTTCTTTATTAATGTCATAAATATCACTTAGAAAACGAGCAAAATCAGTTAAAGACAATTGTGATATCTTTGCATAAAATGCTTTATCTGCAATTAACCTATTTAAGAGTTCATCCAATTTTTGATTATTATCAAACGCTCTGAAATTTATTAATTCATTTAAGCTTTTAGAGATTTTAACAGGTTTGTTCTTATCTTCTAATGCAGATTGCAAAAGCAAATCAACGCTCAGGTTTTTATAAATATCAAAAGCCAACTGTCTTGCAACATCAGTCTTTTTAAGCTCCGCTAAACAATTACCAAGCAAGCTAAAAGGTGCTGAATAGAATTTTTCCATCCAAAACGAAAAGTCTAATACAAAAAGCCTTTGAATTGTTAACTTCTGATTTTTCCTATCTTGATAAATACCTAATGTTAATTCGTTTATAGGTGTTTCTTTAACAAAAGTTTTAATCTGTATATTATCAACTGATTGCCCAATCTGAGTTTCCATTTCTCCAAGTACTTCTTTGAAAGAAAGTATTTCATTTTTCAAATGATAACCATCTTGCTCAAATACTCTGATTTTATGAAATGGCATCATGGATTCAAAGTCTTCAAGAAATGCTTTTTTTGAGTTATGATTTAATAGTTCATATTCACGTAATAGTTTAAGAAGCTCTTTTTGTGAAGCATATGATTTTAAAGAGTAATAACTAATAACTCGTTTAGTAAATTCTCTGTCATTCAATAAGTCGCCTAATAATGAGTTATCAGTTAAACCGCCAACAATGATTAAAGTATTTGAAAAATTAAAGGGTAATGGTTTTAGCTCTAAATAATATTCAAGTATGGAACTTTTAATATTAGGCATATTTAAAATTTCCGCAACTATTTTAGAATCCCCATTTTCAGAAAGGTTTTGAACTAAAGTTCCGAAATTCTCCGGAAGAGAATCGATTGCCGATAGGTAGTCAATTATTTGTTTCTTTTTTACTCCAGCTACACCTTTGCTTTTTAGGTCAGGGAATTGTGAAATTATTGATTGTGCAATTAAGTCAGCAAATGCTGTATGATGAAAAACAAAGAATTTATCTTCTTTAAAAAACAATCCTTTATCCTTTAATCGTTCAAAAACTGTTAGTCCGTTAGCATCAGAAAAAGGTAATTGTGGCTGAAATGGAATATTGTAGCTATAAACAGAAGCGTACCTTAACGTTAATTGAATCTCATCTTTATTTTTGAAGTCGTAGCTATTATAAAACCTTTCGTTCAGAATTTCATTATCAAAATCTGACAATAAACCTCCATCTTTGCCCCAGAAATGAAGCAAAATTGAAAGTTTTAATAAATTAAAATTTACAAGTTCAAGAACTTTGTTTAAATCTCCAATTTCATATGCCTTATCAGGATGCCTTTGTGTATAGAAGCGTTTTCTGTTTTGTACAAGTTCTCTAATTCTATTCTCATCACAAGTAATCTGATTATTGTAACGTTTCTTCCAGACAAATTTTCGATGATAGATTTGGCCATTAAATTCATCATCAATTATGCTTGTATTTCGGCTAAGAAAAATGGTCTGTATTTGATTAAAATTCTTTAATTCTACAAATAGTTCATCGCTGAAATTGATGTTATTTTGTATATCATCAATTATTAAGAAACTGAATTGATTATTAAGGATGACAAGTTCCTTTTTAACATCAGATAATCTCGTTGCTTCTGTAACCTTTAAATAGAAACTTTTAATTAAAGTCTGTTTTGCCAACATACTTGCGACAAATAATGAAAAGGTTGTCTTTCCTGAACAACTACTGCCAACTAATAGATAGTTTTGTTCACCCTCATAAAGATTAACCTTAGAATTCTTACGAATATTTTTAAATAATTGAAATTCATGTTTCGATAGAACAATCCAGTTATTTTCAAGAAACTTTGAGTTTGAATAAAACTCATCCGTTTTATCGAAAGCTTGGTCAATCGACCTAATACATGCAATACTTTGAACTCCTTCCTCTTGTGGGAATAGCTCTTGTTTTAGAAAATTATATACATCAAGTTGCTCTTGATAGGTGAAATTTGATTGGATATATGCTTTTAATGAGCTAGGTGTTAAAATATTTTTTTCATTACTGAAATTAATAGTAGCGTCATTAAAATCATTCTCTTTTTCTGATTCACTTAAATCCTCAAAAAATGCGATGTATAAAGATTTATAGCCTTGTTTAATTTTTCGATTCTTAAACCCTTTTATTGTCCTTTCTATTTTACCTTTCTTATTGTCTTTTTGAGCGGTAACTTGAACAGTAATATTTTTGTCATAGGTAGCTAAATCAATATCAGATTCATTTTTCTTATGGTAATTTCTATTGTACAAATTCCATCCGTACACTTTATTAAGAAATCGGCAGTAGAAATCTTCAGCTTTCTTGTATGCATTAGTCCATCCATTATCAGCATCTTTCCTCAATTGAGAAAAATACGTTGTAATCAAACCCTCTATTTCTTGTGGAATTTCTCTCATATCTGCTAGCCGTGGGTTGTGTATAAAATAGCTCTTTTGCAAGCTGAAGTATCAGCTTGTGCGTTGGAGCTTGCGAATGTGCTATTTGTGGGTGGGCTTTTCATTTTATATTACTACGATTTTCTCTTTGCATGAAACACAACGTCCAGGCTTGCGTGCGGTGGGCGCTTTCGGAGCGCTTTTCTCCCGGCTTTCCCAAACGTTATTCAATGTACTAAATTTTATTTTATTCTCTTGATGCCCAATGCGCGCAAGCCATTGTTACAGGCAGGGCTCCCTTTTTTTCTGTTGTTCGGTCCCGGTATGCTGAAAACTAACTGGTGTGTTTAGCCGCAAATGTCATGGACCAGATCGGGTGGCCAATACGGGAAAGGTTGCTGTTTTCGGTTTTCATCTCTTGGATATCGATGTTCGGCGTTTTTCCAGCAGCCTTCCTCCAGGCGTTCCGGGTTCGCCCTGTTCTCCATCTTAAACGTCGTTACCTTCCGGAACCCGCTCGCCCGGCGCAAGGGATTTGTGTTCGGTACCGAAAAATCACCGGTCGAATCGCAGCACTTCCGGATATTACCGGTTGTATCGGGTTGCTGTCCTGCAGGTATGTCTTCCATCTCCGTAAACGGATACCTATCCACGCCCTCGATGCTGGAAAAAGCCCCGATCCGGTCCTTCGTGCACCACCAGAAATTGAAAAGCTTTCATCGGGACCACCTATTCTTACTGTACATGGCCTTGCCTGTAACGTTTTGCGGCTATAAAACGAGGCAAGTTGCGTGCCGTTTCAGTATCAAATTGCAATGATGTTGGGGCGGCGCACCGCAGCCCGCAAACCGCGTCATCTTGCCTTGTTTTATAGGTGCTGTTGTGCTTTCGTTATCATTTTGCCTTTTGATTCAATGGTCAAATTTTTCCAGTTCTAAACGTATCTGTGTTTGTACTCGATTGATTATACGTGATTGGTTGTGTAGAAGACCCCTGTATGATTCTGATAGCTCCATTTGGAGGTTCATTAAACGCATTAACGCTTCTCTCTTTTCATAAGAATTTAAGATAATGGATTCTTTTATACTATTATTTCCACCATTTGATTCAATATAAAGATCCGTAACTTTCTCGTGTAATTGATCTATATTATTTAAGATATAATCTTTTCTCCCACTATCACCAAAAATCTCATTTCTGGGTAACCAAAATTCATAAGTAACAACTATTAGGTTACGCAAAGAATCATTACTAATGTACTCCAATCCTTTTGATTTTAGAGCTTCATATGCCCCTCCGTTGAAACTAAGCTTAATACCAGTATTTGAATCTTTCAGGTTTTCAATTAGCATCGAATCTGCATTGGTGGCTCCAGTCTTTAAATAAGAAAGAATGTTGTTTATAGCTGTATCCCGCTTTTGAACTCTTTCTTGTATTCCTTTATTGACAATTGAGTCAGTTTTTAATGCAACAGATATTTCTTTCAATGCTTTATTTTCATAAACCCTTCCTTTTCTGCCTTCATTCCAGTTGTTTAATGAAAGTGCTATCAGAATTCCGATGACTACGAGCACAATTTCACCAATAGCATATCTCATGTATTTGGTCACATTATTTTCGTAAACCAATTGTTGTCTGATTTTTCTAAAGAATTTTATCATTGGTTATTAGTTGGCTATAATGAAGCACAACGTTTGCGTATATGAAACGTTTGGCATTTCGAAGCACTTTCCTGTCAAGTTACAAGTGCTTTTGATACGAGCTGAAACGCTTGATAACCCACTGACTGCCAAATGTTTTATATACGATGTTGGGCATAGTTTATTATTCTAAATTCAACTTTAAATCACATTTTTCACAAACTCCTATTTTTCGATTATCAATAAACATTTCACCACATGATGGACATTTTTCCTTTCTGTGGTCTATTAGTTTTAATGTAAAAGAGCCATCACCGTCTGGGTCATAATCAGACTCTTTGTGGAAGGTTAAACCACACCCCCCCTCACACTCGATGTCTTTATTATCTTCATCAAGGACAGTTACAGATTTACATTTGGGGCATTTTATATGTAAAGTATTACACCATTGACAATTGCCAGAAAACACAAATTGGAATTTATGGTTTGGACTACTACTGTCATATTCATTGTCTAATGATATCTTGTCGTAAAAATCTACATAATTCCCAACATTATCTCGGTTGCCATCACAGACATCACAGGGATAAAAACCATCATTATCATCAGATTCGCCATAAAAATCAACTGAGAATTGAAAAGATTCTATTAATTCCGCCCCTTCCATTTCAACAGAATCATAGTTATGCACTCCAACTGGATATTCCCACACTTCAAATTTTGCATTGATTTCATTTCCACATTCACATTCAAAACTTTCTTCAGCGACATATTGATTTTCTGTGCCCATATTTCTTTCAGAACCTCCAACACAATCAAAATCTAAATCAAAATCTAATTCATGATATTTATGAATTTTCCCACATTCATCACATTTGAATTTGAAGTAACTCCCTTTTTTATCTTTTGTATTTAAGAATTGTGAAATATTCTGAATCACCTCTTCTTTTATACTAGACTTTAAATACTTATTTGCATTATATAAGAATTGAGGGAGATTATACATCCAAAAATCTATCCCAGAAAAATCTTTTATTTCTTTTATCAATTCTTCACGTGGACTATAAATACGGTCTTCAGTCGCCTTCTTATCTAAATAGCACCAATCTTCATCTTTTTTAATATCATTAGTTATAAATATAATGGGTTGTTTTGCTTCTTTAGAAAATTCAAGTATTTGCTTCCAAATAATTAAATCTCCAAATATTTGTGTGCCTTTCTTTTCTTTATTATAATAATCACCATAACCAGGAGGAATTTTATACTCGTAACGATGTTTTCCTTCTTTAGTAATTTCTATAATCTCATCAAAAGAATATTCACGTCCAACTTTAAACGATTTTTCTAATGCATTTAAAACATCATCAGTTTCTTTTACAGATAATACTTCTTTTTCTGCTTCCTCAATTTGTTTTATAACAGTTTCCTCAAATGTTTTAATTTGTAATATAAAATCCTCAATATTTTTCTTGAATGCATTAATGCCTGATTGCTCAATGTAAGGATGTTTATCATCCTTCTGAGTTTCTCTTGAGATTTCCTCAATCCGTTTTAATAACTCAGATTTTCCTATACTATCAAATTTCTTGATTTTTTGTTTTAAAGGGTCATACTTTTCTGAAATTGGATTACTTATACTATTTTCTCTATTTTTTAGGTACTCAAATTCCACATGGGATGGAATCCATAATCTTTCAGGAAGTTTGTCAAAAATCTCTGAATAAATTTTAGTTCTTGCCGATATAGGTAAAAAGTATATATCAAGTAATGCAGAAGAATCAAAGACAACAATTGCTTTTTCCCAAAGAATTTCTTCTTTTTCGTCTGTCAATAAAAATGGTTTAATATTATCTCTGTTCATTTTCCTTTAAATTATATTTCATCGATTGGAATAGTTTTTATTTCTCTTCTAGCATTTTCTGACCAATAGCACCAATGAAATAATAGGACAAAACGCTAATTATAAACACTATTAACTGCAATATAGCCATCCCAAAAGATATATTTGAGCATGTAAGGTTCAAAACAAGTATTATTGATGCGGGTATTAAGCCAAATACAATTATTAAGGAAATTACTAAAGCAACCAATTGCCATCTAAAAGTTTCTTTCGAATTTGCTATTCCTGATGAAAATTTGACGATTGATTGCCCAAATAGAATGATTGAAATAATTGACCATTCCGAATTATAAAAAATTTTATAATAGTCATTTTCATAGCTGCGCACAATAAGAAGTATTATTATTGGCAGTAAAGTGAAAATTAACTCTGAGCTAAGTACATATTTGATTGTTCTGTCTATTTTCATTATTGATTATGAATTACATTAATTACTTCAATTATTTCTGTTTTTTCGGCAATCAGATATCCATTTCTATTGTATTTTGAAGTTTGCTTAATTTTTACTTGTAAAGAATCACCTGGCACTACCGGTATTTGACCGGAAAGAAATTTATCAAGCCATTCTTGGTCTAATATCTTTACAGAAACCGCCTTATTTCCGTGTTTAAAACTCCAAGCAGAATCTCCTAAAAAATCAGGTTTTTTTATTAAATAATATACTTCTGTCTCATTTATTATCTCATTGTCTGTTAGTGCGTTTTCAACATCTTCAATATCAATTTTTATCGTCCCAGATTTAATATCTTTGACTTCGTTATTTGGGCTTTTAAGTTCAAATGATTCAGTTTCTGATAATTTATTTGTGGAGTCATTTATTTTATTGATTGCTTCAGCAAGTTTTAGAGTGTCAGGTTCAGCATAATTAAATGTTTCAGGTAGGTCTTTGCTAACAGCGATTTCTGAAATTTTCTCCTTAAGCTTTTCTAAATCATTTACCGTATGTTTTCTTTCTGCTAAAAACTTAAATGATTCAGCCCTAGATTCTTCAATATATTCTTCTATTTTTTCATTAGCTGGTGAATTGTCAATTTGACCGTCTTCACTAACGACTAGTTCATTCCAAAATCGACCAATTAGTGAACCTTTTTCAATGTCGTCAAGAACAATCTTTGATTTAACTTTTGTATTAACACTTTCTGCTATTATAAAATCTAGGCTATTAATACCGTCAATCATTTCAGCAAAGGATTTGAAAAGTCTACTGGGGTTTTCAGTATTTCTTTCAAAAGCTAAACGTATTTCAAATTTGCTATGTAAACTTTTCTTCATTTATTCAGAGCCTTATTTTAAATTATGCCCAACGGTTAGTATATGCGCTGTGTGCCTGTGTTGCGCCTGCGGCAGGCACATAGCGCATATACAATGTTGGGCTTTCGTACTTTATTTTTCGATAAATTCTGTCAATATTTCATTCACTTTCTTTGGTTTTTCCATCATAAGAAAATGATTTACACTATCCATCTCAATATAGGTCAAGTTTGGAAACTTCGTCTTTAATACATTTGCATTGTCAGGCGGTAATTCATCAGATTTTGCATAAATTGAAATCGTCTGATTTTTGAGTGTTTTCTTGTCCCAATATTTTTGGTCTATTAAACTTTTCATTGACTGATATCCGACTTTCTGAGGTGTTTCTATCATCGTTGAGAGAATATAATTCTTGACATATTCCGGGGTTGTTCCTGTGATAAAGCCACTACAGAACTGCTCTACATTTTGCTTGTAATTCTCACCATTGAACATATTAGCAAATTGAGTCAAGCCTTCTTTGTATTGATTATTTTCTATGCTGTCAGTTGGAAAGTCAAAATACACGCCATCAATATTGATCAGTATAGAGTTTTCAGTATTCAATTGTTTCAAGACTTCAATCGCAATTGGTAGACCCATACTATGAGCAACCAATACAGGTTTCTTTATTTCTAAATCACGGATTACCGCTGAAACAGATTCAGCGAATAAATCAATGGTGTAATCCTGTTCGACTTTGTCGCTTTGTCCATAACCCGGCAAATCAATAAGCACTAAATGATATTTATCTTTGAAGTAGTCAAATTGATACTTCCACGTGTTCAGGTCGCATCCCCAACCGTGAATGAAAATCAATGTTTTTTCACCTTGTCCATATTCTTTGTAATGAACTTTAGAGTCATTGAGTGTAATGTAGTTGGAAGAAATATTATCAATTGTCTTTTCACTTAAATCACAAGAAGTGATGAATAGGAAAAGAATTATGCTCAATATTTTAAAAATTTTATTCTTCACTTAGTGGTCTGTTTTGTATGAAGCCCAACTATTGGCTAACCGCAGCCGTTGCGGTTAGTCCCCTTTTGGCCGTACAAACACAGCCTCCTAAAGATAGAAAAATTCCAATAAAATTCAACTAGCTTTTTCATTTCTATTCCGCTTAGCTATCCAGCAAATCTCCCGGAGAGACGATCTGTCCCAGGTGTTTGCTGCTCACATGGGTGTATACCTCCGTGGTCTTGCTGGAGTTGTGACCCAACAGCTGCTGAATGTACCGCAGGTCCGTACCCCCCTCCAATAAATGGGTAGCAAAACTGTGCCGCAGCATGTGCGGATTTACCTGCTTCCTAATCCCCGCTGCACCGGCGTATTTACGAATAAATTGCTGAATACTGCTGCTGCTGTACATTCCCCCAAATTGTCCGGAAAATACGTATTCCTTCACATCCGCCGCAGCCAAGTAGCGCTTTAGCCGGTCCAGAATGCTTAGCGGCAGTAGGGTATACCGGTCTTTTTTTCCTTTCCCCTGTAGTACACGTACCATTTTTCGGTCTATTTCCAGATCCCCTTTTTTGAGCCGAATCAGCTCCCCTATCCCCAATCCTCCCCCATACAACAACATCAGGATCAGGTAATGCTTTTCGTTGACTTCACTGGCTTTTAGCAAGGCTTTTACCTCTTCCTTGCTCAATACTTTCGGAAGTACCTTTTCCTTCTTTGGACGACTGATATCGGAAAGTACCAATTTACCCCTACCCAAATGGGCAACATACAAGCGGAGCGCATTCACCGACTGGTGGATAGAGGCGGCGGACCCTCCCCGGGAAGACCATTCCTCGTGGTACCGATTGATGTCAGATACGGTTACCTCTCCCATATCCCGATCCAGCCAACGAGGATCATTGATAAAGCGCTCAATCATTTTTTTATAGGTAACCAGGGTCCGTTCACTGTAATTCCGGGCCTGCATCATCTCCAGAAAATCCACCCGACAACTTTTTCGATGGCCACCCTTGTCCCACTGCGCCTGATACTGTTGGAGCAATTCCATGTCCCTGATCTCGATCCCTTTCCGGAAATTCAACAGGGCTATTCCTCTAAGCTCCCGAATGAGGACCTTGAAATCGCTGGAGTCGTTATTGCCCACAAAGCACCGGTATGATTCATTCCATTTTAAGAAGGATTGTGCTTTTAGGAGTCGGTAGATGGGCTTGCTGTAGGAAAAGGAATACTTAATCAAGGTACACCCCTCGTGAAGTATGGGCATCGCCCATAACGTAGGTAAACCCATTCCCTGCCCACCTGCCTGCTTATCCGACTCGGGTTTCAATACCTGGCAGCCCGATGAATAGGTCACCGGTTCACGGTTCAGGTAATAGGTATTCAGCAGGGAATCGGGAAGACATAACTGCCTGAGCAACTGAAGGCTGTGATCCGAATAGTCCATTTCCCAGCGTCCCTGATCCGCCTGGAATTCCAACCAGGCCTGACCGGTAACCTTGCTTCTGAGCGGATGATCTGCTTTAAGCCGGAAATACACCCGGTCCTTGTTGCTTTCTTCGCAGAAATTCAAATAAACGGTGGCTTTCTTTTCCATCTTGATCTTTTTTTTGTGGTAAAAAAAAGAATTCGAAAAATAATATCCGTATTTTTACACGTGTATAAACGTTTATACACGTGTAAAAACACGGATATGGATCGGAAATGCCCCGAATGTGGAGATGTTATCCATGGTAGAGAAGATAAAATTTTCTGCTCGGACGAATGCCGCTTTCAACGACATAATCGAAACAAGCGGAAAAGCGAAAAAACCATTTTGGATATCAATAAGATCCTGCGAAAGAATCGGCGGATCTTGCAAAACCTCAACCCAATAGGACTGACGGCCGTTCGCAGGGAAATCCTCACCCGGCAGGGATTTGACTTCAATTTCTTTACCCACCAATACATCACCCAAAAAGGCAACTATTATTTTTTTTGCTACGAATACGGCTACGCCTATGCCGAGAAGGAGAAAATCAACGTGGTGACCTGGCAGGATTACATGAACCAACAGTTGGTTGGGTACCAGATTTCCACCGTGGATCCGGAGACCAATCGGCCGTAGCTGCCCGAGCCCCCCTACAAAAACCCCAGCACCCGCAGCGCCTGCAGGGTCAGGCTTTTTCGGGCTTCCAGAAATTCCCCATCACTGACTCCCGGGCCGGGGGCCAGGTTGCTGGCAAAAAAGTACACCGCTGCCCCCTGCTCCAGGTAGCCCACAAACCAGCCATTGTCTACCCCCTGATCCACCGACCAGCCGGTCTTGCCACTCAGCCGGTAGGCCTCGCTTTCCTCCATGACCATCATCTCCCGAAAACGGACCTGCGTCTCCGAAGCCAGATCCAAATCCCCCGCATACAGGCGGCGCAAAAAGCGGATTTGTTCCATCGGGCTGATCCGCGAATCACCACGTAGCCAAAATTGATCCAGGTTGTCGGCCCGCACATCCATGCGCCCGTAATCCAGGCGGCTCAGGTAGTCCTTCATCCGGTCCAACCCTACTTTCCGGGCAATTTCCTGGTAGCAGGGTACGCAGGACAGGTGAAAGGCCTGCGTAAAGGTCAAATCCTGCTCCCATTGGGCCATGCCCCGCGCTTGCCCGTCCCAGACAAACAGGCTCTGCGCATCCGCCACAATCCCCAGGTCCAGGGCAATCAGGGAATGGGGAATCTTGTACGTAGAAGCAGGCAACTGCCCCCGCTCGGCATGGGCGAAGTCGTTGGAATAGTACCGGTCTTCGCCCGCATCGTACACCAGCAGGCTGCCATGTAGCCCGGAGGCTTCCAGGATCTCCTGCAAGGCCGGAGAATGCTGCCTGTCCGCCTCCTGTGCCGCGGCCAAACCGGAAAGAAGTAGAAAGATCGTCCCGGTGCAGGCGATCCAAATCAGATGGGGGTAAGTGTATAGTCGTTTCATCCCAGTACTTTATGGCGTTCGAAAGGTTTTTCCCGGTCAAAGAGGTACCGGTACGTATGGTGCGTTTTGAAGATGCTGGCGTTTAGTTGCTCGCACACCCGCATCATCTTTGGATTGAAGTCGCCAATCCAGTTCATCTCAATCGTCTCGTAGGACAATTTCTTTTCGGCAATATTGTCCCGGTATTCGGTCACCATGGCGCTTTCCACGCCCTTGCCTTGAAATTCGGGCACCACCCCAAATACCAATCCCAGCATCTTGTCAGGAGGATGCACGGCCCTGTGCCAAAGAAATTTCAATTTACCAATCAGGTCCAGCTTGCCATTGACATACTTAAAGACCTGGTTGATTTCCGGAATGCTCACAAAAAAGGAAATGGGTTCCTCTTTGTAAAAGCCAAAGTAGACCAGGTACGGATCCACGATGGGCTTCATGTTTTTTAGGATCAGCCGAGCCTCCCGTTCGGAAATGGTTTTTCCCATATGGCCCGCCCAAGCCTTGTTATAAACGTTCATAAAATACTCCGGAAATTTGTCCCAGAGTTCCTTCCCCTTCAGGTAGCGGAAGCTGATATTCTTGTCTTCCCGGATGATTTTGGCCCGGGCTTCGATCTTGGGGTCCATCACCACCCCCCGCACCTTGCGCATGTAGGTAAACTGCCGGAAATAAATCTGAAACCCGTATTCCTCGAAAAAGGAGCGGTAATACGGGAAATGCCAGTACATATTATAGTTCGGCGGGGAAAAACCCTCCACCAACAGGCCCCACCATTTGTCCCGCTCGCCAAAATTGACCGGGCCGTCCATAGCTTCCATCCCCTGCGCTTGCAGCCAATCCCGGGCGGCATCAAAAAGCAAAAAGGCAGCCGCTTTATCGTGAATACATTCAAAAAAACCCATGCCCCCGGTGGGCTGCTTTTCTTTCCACTTGGGATTGACAAAGGCCGCATTCCGGCCAATGGTCTGCCCCTGCTCGTCCAGCAGCAGCCAACGAATGGCCTTTCCGCCGCTTTTATACAATTTATTCGTTTCGGGATGAAACAGGTCCTCGATGTCCTTGTCCAGCGGCCGGATCCAGTTTTTCTCCTCCCGGTAAAGCCGGGCGGCCATCTCGACAAATTCCTTTTGCTGCGCTTGGGTGCTGACTTCTACTAACTGCATGGGTAGTGTATTTTGCAAACAATGAGTTATTCGGTACCGGGGTTGACGACCTCTCCGTACAAATCAAACTCGGTGGCATCGGTGATTCGGGCCTGTACAAAATCACCAATCCGGCAATACTGACTGCTGGCATCGATCAGGACCTCGTTGTCTACCTCCACCGAATCGTAGGCGGTACGCCCCACAAAATAACCTCCCTCCTTTTTATCGATCAATACCTTAAAGCTCTTTCCGATTTTTTCCTGATTGAGTTCGAAGGAAATTTGTTCTTGTACCTCCATCAGCCGATTGGCCCGCTCCTGCTTCACCTCCGCCGGCACATCATCGGGCAGGCTATGGGCATGGGTGTTCTCTTCGTGGGAATAGGTAAAGACGCCCAATCGCTCAAAGCGCATGCGCTGCACGAAGTCCATCATTTCCTCAAACTCCCGCTCCCCCTCTCCGGGATGACCGGCGATCAGGGTGGTGCGGATGGCGATGCCGGGAACGCGCTCGCGGATCTCCCCGATCAGGGCTTCCTGCTTTTCCCGGGTGGTGCCCCGGCGCATGGCCTTTAGCACCGCGCTGGACCCGTGTTGCAGGGGAATGTCCAGGTAATTGCAGATCGTTTCGTTGGCGGCCATCACGTCCAGCACGTCCAGGGGAAAACCGGTTGGGTAGGCGTAGTGCAGGCGGATCCAATCGATGCCCTGCACCTGCGAAAGTGCCTGCAGCAGGTCGGCCAGGCGGCGCTTCTTGTACAAATCCAGGCCGTAATAGGTGGAGTCCTGGGCGATCAGCAAGAGTTCCCGGGTACCGTTGGCAGCCTTGTGTTCGGCCTCTTTGACCAACTCCTCGATGGGACGGGACACGTGGCCTCCCCGCATCAGCGGAATGGCGCAGAAGGAACAGGGCCGGTCGCAACCCTCTGAAATCTTCATGTAGGCATAATGGGAAGCATGCGTAAGCAAGCGCTCCCCCACCAGCTCGTGCTTGTAATCGGCTTTAAACTTCTTCAACAGGGCCGGCAAATCCCGGGTACCAAAAAAGGCGTCCACTTGGGGTATTTCTACCTCCAGCTCGTCTTTGTACCGCTGGGAAAGACAACCGGTGACATAGACCTTGTCCACCAGGCCCTGCTCCTTGGCCTGGGCGTACTCCAGGATGGTATTGATCGATTCCTGCTTGGCATTGTCGATAAAGCCGCAGGTATTGATGATGACGATGTTAGTGTCCCCGGCATTGGATTCGTGCCGGGCGTCAATGCCGTTTCCCCGGAGCTGGCTCAGCAACACTTCGGAGTCCACCAGGTTTTTGGAACAGCCCATGGTGATGATATTGACTTTGTCTTTTTTTAAGGTTCTTGCTTTCATAAATTCCTGCAAAAATACAAAATTTAGCCGACATACCGCCGGTATTTGGGCCCGCTCGGAAAAGATGTTACTGAAATATTAATTGACCGGTGATTTTATAACGAATCCTTAACCGGCGATCCCCGGCTTTCCGGGAAGGAAAACCTACTTTTGATCCAGTAATACAGCGACGATTTTTTTATTACTCCTTGAATCTTTTTAAAAAAAAGGCTCCGGTGTCCATCGGGGTCTTTTTCTTTTGGCCCTGGTAACCGCCATCCCCGCCCGAACAGATTTCCCTGCCGAAACCCGGCGAAAGGTTGGTTCCCTGTGCTTTTGTACCCGATATTTGCAAAAGCACCAAATGCCCCGCCCCAATGGAACGAACGCAACGCCTGAACGAGGAGTTTGCCAACAGCATAACCCACCTTTTTGGGATACTGTTTAGCATCGTGGCCATTGCTTTGCTGGTGGTATTTTCGGTACTCAACGGCAGCCCGCTGGACGTGGCGAGTTGCAGCATCTTTGGCGGCACCATCCTGCTCATGTACACCTTCTCTACCCTGTACCATGCCTTTCCTCCGGGCCCGGTTAAGTCCCTGCTGCGCACCTTTGACCATATCAGCATCTATTTTCTCATTGCCGGTACCTATACCCCCTTCCTGCTGATCGGGCTGGGCGGAACAGCCGGCTGGATTTACCTGGCCATCGTCTGGGGCCTTACCCTGATCGGACTGGTATTCAAACTTTTTTACACCCACCGCTTTGCAAAACTATCGCTGGCCCTGTACCTCAGCATGGGCTGGCTGGCGATCTTCTTTATCCGACCCCTACTGGCCCAGCTCTCCCTTCCGACCCTCCTGCTGATCGCCGCAGGAGGCCTGGCGTATACGGTGGGCGTCTTTTTCTACACCAACAAAAAGATGCGGTATGCCCATGCTATCTGGCACCTTTTTGTGCTGGGTGGCACGGTCTTTCACTTTATGGCCATTCTTCGGATGGTCACCTGAAGGGCCGCAGCCATTTTTCCGGCAGGCTACCTGCACTCCTGTGACCCAGGTCACCGGCAATGGCACGAATTTCGCGTACCTTTAGGTAATCTTTTAACCAAAATAAACTGCACGATGAATTACCACATGGATCAAATAATGGAAGCTGCTTCTATCGACCTAGTCAAAGAAAAAGTAACAGCCGCCCTTAAGGAAGAGGGCTTCGGTGTATTGACCGAAATCGATATTCAGGCCACCATGAAAAAGAAACTGGACAAGGCCTACCCGCCCATGCTGATACTGGGTGCCTGCAATCCGGTCTTCGCCGACAAAGTGCTGACGGCCGACCCCCACATGACGGCCATGCTGCCCTGCAATGTCAGTATCCGGCAGCTGCCCGACGGCAAGTTTGAAGTGTCTGCCATTGACCCGGAAGCCGCCATGGTGCCCGTAGGCAAGGAGGAAATTAAACCCCTGGCCCGGGAAGTCAGGGAAAAACTGGCAAAAGTTATCGCCGCCCTGGCCTAACGGTGAACGAGGGATTCGCTGAAACACGCTTTTGCTGCGAAAATTGGGGAATACTATCGGGCTGAAGGACGGCAAGGCGTTGAACTCCCTAAACCAAAACGTGCACAATTCCCTCCGCCGTGGCGGAGGGCGAAGCACCCAGCCCGAGCAGTTTCGGGTGGAATTTATCCAGGTAACTGCCACAAAGTAGACAGCGTAACTAACTGCTGCTTACTGCTCAAACACCAGGGAATCGGGTTTTACGCCCAACTCCTGCAGCGCCTTTTCTACCGCCTTCATAAAGCCATCCGGTCCGCAAAGATAAACCTGCCGATCGGTAAAATCCGTGATTTTCTTTTCCAAATACGCCTTGTCGATCCTTCCCTGATCGTAAGCGGTATCGGCCTGCTTTCCGATGATGTTGTAAAACTTATGGCCCAATATGGTTTTAAGCTCCTCGAAAAGAATGATGTCATCGTTGGTCTTATTGGCAAATATCAGTTCGTTGGTACCTACCGCATTCTTCTGCCGCAAGTCCCGCAAAATGGAAATAAACGGCGTAATTCCCGCTCCTCCGGCGATAAACACACCAGGCCCCTTGTAGGAAATGGCTCCCCAGGCATCGCCAATTTCCAGCCGATCGCCGACTTCCGCATCCCGTAGCCGCTTGGTGACCCCTTCGTGGTCAGGATAGGTCTTGATGGTAAACTCCAGGTGGGCATCGGAAGGCAAACTGGTGAAGGTAAAGGGGCGCTTTTCTTCTTCCCAGCCTTCTTTCAGCAAACTTACTTCCGTGGCCTGTCCGGGTTCAAACGTATACCCTTCCGGCTTCTCTACCTGAAAAGCGTAGGTGTCGTGCGTTACCTGTTTTTTATTGAGAATTTGTACGTGAAATGTATCCATGATGATTGGTTAATGTGTTAAAAATCTACGGTGGAAACCGCAAACATTGCACCAATTACTGGATAGGAAAGGGATAATTTTTACTTTTGTTCGCACCATTTTTCCGCATACTGCATGAAAACCAACGAAGATTTAACCGAAAAGGTATACGAATGGATCACCGATGAGGGCGAAGTGCGGGCTTGCGCCAATATTTCGGAAACGGCTTGCCGGGAGACGCCCTATAATTTTGCCAAAAACGTGAGCAGCGGTGCCCTGTCCAAGCTAGCCGAACAGCTGGTTCACCCCGGGACCACCCTTCCCTGGATTCTGGCGGCCATGGGTGTACCGGGGGCATTTTCGGGCGCCCTGGTTCCCATCAAAGATGCGGGCTCCCTGCTGCCGCAGTTGCTGGTTTCGGCTAAAATCCGATCGTATCCCCGAAGAAAATGGTTTTGGGTCATCCCTGCCTGGGTACAGGCCCTTTCCCTACTGGCCATGGCCCTTGTGGTATTGACCGCAGAAGGGGCATGGGCTGGCTGGCTGGTTCTGGCTTGCCTGGCGGTCTTCAGCGGCAGCAGCGGAGTAGCGAGCATTGGTTTCAAAGATGTCACCGCCAAAACCATTCCCAAAGGAAAACGAGGCCAACTACTGGCCATGCGGGCCACGGCCGGGGGCATCCTTACCCTGGTAGCCGGTGCACTGTTACTGACCGACCTATCCGAAGACAGTGACCGATACCTGCTCTTTTTGCTAGTACTTTCCGGCGCAGTATTGTGGGCGATTTCTGGAGTTATCTTTAGCCGTATCGTGGAAGAGAAAGGCGCCACCTCCGGAGGCAGGACACCCCTACAGGAACTAAAAAAAGCCTGGGAGTTTTGGCAGGCGGACCGCAACCTGCGCCTGTTTATCCTGACCCGGGGATTGTTGATGGCCATCCCCCTGGCCCAACCCTTTTTCGTTATCCTGGGGCGGCAACAGCTGGGCGAAGCAGTATCCAATCTGGGGCTGATGGTGCTGGCAGCCGGAATCGCCGGCGTGGTCAGTAGTCCCTTCTGGGGAAGGTTTGCCGACCGGTCCAGCAAAAAGCTGATGTTGATTGTCGCCGCAATTGGTATGACGAATGTGGCACTTATGGCTTCCTTCCCGCTCTGGCCGGATGTGCTGCAGCACCGGTACCTTTTTGCCCTGCTTTTTCTCATTCAGGTCATGGTACACGGAGGTGCCCGACTAAGCCGAAAAACCTACTTGGTGGATTTTGCGCCGGACGCGGACCGTCCCTCCTACGTATCCCTATCCAATACCGCCATTGGCCTTTTTACACTGATTGGCGCAGCCCTGGGCACGCTGGCTGGTTTTTTTGGCATTCAGGTGATGCTGCTCGTCTTTTCCGGACTGCTGCTACTGGCCCTGCTGGTGGGCAGCCAATTAGACGAAGCGTAGGACGGGTCCGAAAAGAGCAAGCGAATTTTGTCTAGCAAAATTTGCCTTATACCCTACCATTCCTGTATTTTATTTTATTAATACAATTATTTCACTATATTATTTTATATATCCAGCTTATTTGTTTACATTTCCCCTACCAATAGGCCAGACAATGCGATCGGGTAGTAGGAAAATAAACAGGTAGAAAGAATGAATATCGCAATTTTAGGAGACAGCGGACTGGCCAGAAATCTGGGGTACCGGTACATGAACAGGGGCATCAACGTGGTTTTTGGCGTAAAAAAGAATTTTCAAATCACAGACATTGCCTGGAAAATCTACAACAAGAATTCCGACAAGGTTCTGCCTTATGCCGCAGCCATCGCCCATGCGGAGTTGGTCTTTATCTGTTGTGAAACCCAATGCCTGCCCGGCATCTGTGACAGCTTGCTGCAGGTCAATGATCCCAATAAAATCATCATCGACTGCACCAATGGCACCTATGCGGAGGAAAACGCGGGCGACACCTTTCCCCCCATGGAAAAGCTGGGCAGTAAAAACCTGTACAAAGCCTTCAATAACCTGGGCCTGGACTATCCCCTCTCCGATCCCCTGGGCGTCATTCAGGAAACGTACTATTGCGGAGCAAACAACGAAAACAAATCCAAGGTAAAAAAATGGATCGAATTAGCCGGTTTCAAGGCAATCGATGCCGGCGAATACGATAGCGCCCGACTCCTGGAGGCCTTTTACCACCTCAAACTGAAAATTGCCAGGCAGCAACAACAAAACAAGCAGTGTCACTTCAAGCTGATTTCCGTCTAAGGCACTTTCCCCGATAGGCCGGTAGGGTCGCCGTAACCTACCGGGAAATGCTGGTGCAGCCAGCTCCCGCAAGACTGCCCCCCGACGGTTTTTTCACCCTTTTTTCGAATTTTTTCATCGAAACACCTCCCGCTCCGGCTGCATGCAAGCGGATAGTCGGCCTGAACACAGGCAAGCACCGCAAATCGACCTGGATCGGATACGAAAGAATTCCCGCCGAAAAATTCGCAGACAATAAATAAATAAATATATTTGGTGCATAATACATAAGCAATGCATTATACATTAAATCAACTGCAGGTCTTCTTAAAGGTTGCCCAAACCCAAAGCGTGACCAAAGCTGCGGAGCAACTCCACTTAACCCAGCCGGCAGTCTCCATACAGCTAAAGAATTTCCAGGCACAATTCGACATTCCCCTTACCGAGGTCGTGGGTAGGAAAATATACATCACCGAATTTGGAAAGGAAATCGCCGAAGCAGCCTCCGAAATCATCAATCAGGTAAACGGCATCAACCAAAAAACCCTGCAATACAAAGGACAGCTGGCCGGGCGACTGAAAATTACCATTGTCTCCACGGCGAAATACGTGATGCCGTACTTTCTTTCCGAGTTTTTGCGAAGGAATCCGGGCGTAGAACTGCTGATGGACGTGACCAACAAGCAGCGGGTGATCGAAAGCCTGGAGGACAACGAGGTGGATTTTTCCATGGTTTCCATCCTTCCCCAAAAGCTCAACCTGGAGCACATCGACCTGCTCCCCAACAA
Source organism: Cyclobacterium xiamenense (assembly GCF_900109255.1). Classification (NCBI taxonomy): domain Bacteria; kingdom Pseudomonadati; phylum Bacteroidota; class Cytophagia; order Cytophagales; family Cyclobacteriaceae; genus Cyclobacterium; species Cyclobacterium xiamenense. The sequence continues at coordinate 159,289 of NZ_FNZH01000005.1, forward strand.
GCTGTACCTGGTGGGTAACTCCAAAGCCTCCATCAACGAAAGCCTCACGATCAACGAACAGTTCAATACCTTGAATTGGATCTACCGGGAAAAAGGGTCCGGAACCCGGCAAATGATGGAAGCCTTTGTGGAACAAAGCCACTGGTCCATTGCCAAAAAAATCGAATTGACTTCCAACGAAGCCGTCAAGCAAGCCGTCATCGCCGGACTCGGTTTTTCCATCATGCCCCTCATCGGGCTAAAAAACGAACTAAACAACGGCGATATTAAGATATTTCCGCTGGAAGGCCTGCCCATGGCGACCATGTGGCAACTGGTATGGGTAAAAGGAAAAAACCACAGTCCCGTAGCCCAGGCATTTATCGCCTACATCAAACGGGAAGCGCCTGCCATCATCCAAAAGAATTTTGAGTGGTACATCAAGTACTAGGAAAAAGCCAGATTCGGATCGAAAGGAAAAAGCCTTATCATTAATTTTTTTTATGTACTTTATAATAATTATAAATTTTTATTAATTAAATATCCTCCTTAGGTTTGTAGGAACAAATAGTCCTTGTCTCATGCAAAAGAACCTGTATTTAGTTTGTCCTCTAGGTTTTGCGGAAAGCTATATCCAAAGAAAATTCGGATTGCATCATTATTTTCTCACCGCGCTGGGTTCGGTTTTCCGGTTTCAAGAGGTGCGGTTCGTCGAGGCAGTGGTGGAGTTTTTAAAAAATGGTCCGATAGCCCAAATCATCCTGGTGCATAACCTGGATTGCCCCCTAAAAAAGAAAATCGTCAACCACTCCCGGGAGTTGGATTCCTACGCGGAGAAGGAGCTATTTGAACTGTATATCGATCATTATTACCGGATAAATCCGCTCGAATCGGAACAGGAAAAGGTACGGGAACTGGCACTGCTGCATATCGGCAGCCTTTGTCAGAAGCTGGCCCGGCATCCCCTGATCGAAGGAGTCCTCCGTGAGGAAGGAATAGGCATCGGGGGCATGCTGATCGATCCCCCTTGCCAAAAATTGGAGGCCGTACCTGTGGAAGCCTGGAAGCCATCTGCAATCTCCATTAGTTAAACCCACTATTTATCCCTTTAACCCCGTCTATGAATTTACAACTACTCCTGCAGAGTCTGACCAACCCTGCCCTTTTGTTTTTTTTTCTCGGGATACTCGCAGTAAAGCTCAAAAGTGATTTAAAAATCCCCGATAATTCCTCCAAATTTATTTCCCTGTATTTGCTGTTTGCGATCGGTTTTAAGGGCGGACAGGAATTGGCCCACAGTCCTTTTGGCATGGAGATCGTCTGGTCCATCCTTTTTGGCATGGTCACCGCCTGTGTCATACCCTTGTATACGTTCTTTATACTAAAAAAACGCATGGGGATCGAAAACTCCGGGGCAATCGCCGCTGCCTACGGATCGGTAAGTGCCGTTACCTTTGTGACCGCTGCCAGTTTTCTGGAACTTCAAAACTACACGTTTAGCGGGCACATGGTCGCCATTATGGCGCTGATGGAAGCCCCTGCCATCATCCTCGGGGTATTGCTTATTCGCTGGTTTGGCGACGGAGAAGGCAGGCAGACCAGCCTGGGAGGCCTGCTGAAACATTCCATGACCAATGGAAGCGTCTTCCTTATTCTGGGGAGCCTGGTGATCGGCTTCCTGGCAAACGAGCAGGAGGCGGAAGGAATCAAGCCCTTTACCACGGATATTTTCAAGGGCTTTTTGGCGATCTTTCTGCTGGATATGGGGATCACAAGCGGCAAGAAGCTTTCGGATTTCTTGCGTTCGGGTTGGTTTACCAGTGTATTCGCCGTTGTGATTCCGCTGATCAACGGATCGCTGGTGGCCCTGCTTAGCGGCTGGGTAAGTTCGGAGCCCGGAGATCGGTTCATGCTGGCCATCCTGGCCGCATCCGCCTCCTACATCGCCGTTCCAGCTGCCATGAAGATGGCCGTCCCGAAAGCCAATCCGGGCATCTTCCTACCCATGGCATTGGCCGTGACCTTTCCAATCAATATCACGATCGGTTTTCCCATCTATTTTATGCTTATCCTGCTGTAGCAGCATTCCAACTCGGTGTAGCCAGCATTCATCGGCACTATTTTCGCCCGCTGGCAAAAATGCGGTTAACATTAAAGCCCAGTCGGAATTCCTCACCAGGAGAACCATTTCCCCCGGCAAGCAGGTACTGTTCGTTCAGGTTTTGGGAAGTGACGAAGTAGAGCTGAAAAACATGCCCCCCCGCTTCCAGATCGATTCCCAGCCCCAGGTTGTTCCGCAAATCGCTGTTCAGGTTTGGGATCCATTGCAGGGTCAGGGAAGACTTTCCGGTAAGTTTGTATTTTCCGGAAAAGCCCAGCCCCAGGTACAACTGCTGCTCCCCTTCGATCAGGTAGGCAGGCAAGGGCTCGGTGAAATAGGCAAACATGGGGCTAACTTGCAGGCTGAGTTTTTCCGAAAACTTCCGTGCCACCATCAGTTGCCCGGCAAAACTGCTCCGCTCGCTGAAAGTTGGCGCCGCTTCCTGCAGAAAACCGTAGTCGGCTGTATTGACGCCCGCCGCACCCATCAGCGAAACGGAGATCGGAACACTCCCGCTCTCGGTTTGCTTGACCAGGTGGTACCGGCCAAACAGGTTGTAGAATTTATCCCTGCCCGATCGGGAGGCACCCAGCGAAAACCGCTCATCAAAGGCATATTCAAAACTAAATTGGATATTGGCCCCATTATCCAGACCATACAGGTTGCGCAAGCCTCCGGACACCGGACCGAAGGTATGCATGATGGCGAAATGCAGGACCTTCTTGTCCAGCGGCTCCACCGTCAGCAAGTTGATGTGCCGGGGTGCATGGAAGGTCAATTCCGTGGCGCGGTCGGTGTCGGCCAGTTTTCGTTCGAGTTGGGCCAGGGAAATTCCCTGCACCAGCAGAAGCGCCAGCGTCAGCAGAAGCGATCGGTTCATAAATCAGTTTTTTTTAAGCGTGCCTGGATGGTCACCGTTTGTGTTTCGGACAATTCGTAGAACATCAGTTTCGGGATCTCAATGTCAAAATCTCCCAATACCACCTCAAAACCGGTTTCCAAAAGGATTTCCGAAGCTGAAAGCTGCGTGAGGGTCCCGGTGATAGTCATCGACTTCTCCTTTCCATGGAGGGTAAAGGTTCCCCGGGCCTGCACCTCCAATGGCTCATTCAATTCCAGCGGGCCGGATTTTTCCAGGTTTCCGGAGAACTCTGCGAAAGGATATTTTTTTGTTTCCAGGTAATTGTCCCGCATGTGTCGATCCCGTAGCCCAATGCCCGTGTCCAGCGTATTGAGATCGATGTAAAAATCAATCAGGCCGCTTTCCAAGTCCAGCAATCCGTTTAGTTGGCTGGATTCACCGGTGAATTCATTGAGTGCGGCGGTCGACAAAAAGACCACCTCACCGGCTTCCGTCTGGTACCGCTGTGCGTTGGCCTCGCTTGCAAGCAGCAGGAGGATCAGCGAAAGAAAGCGCAGGACCATCCGCCTCATGACAAGCTGATGGTTAGGTTGTCCCCATCACGGCTGACCCCGTAGGATCTCAGCGGGCTGGAAGCAGGGCCATTGACCACCTGTCCGTTGGTATCGAAGCGGGAACCGTGGCAAGAACAGGTAAACACCTCGTTGCCATAGGACCAGTTTCGATCGCATTGGGAGTGGGTACAAACCGAGGTGAGCGCATTGAACTGACCGTTGACATTGACCACCAAAACACGGGCCTGGGTGATCAGCAACCAGCCCCCGGAACTCGCCAGGGCTTCGTTTCGATCCAAATCGATTTGCACGGCCTGCTGCGTCACCTGTATGCCGTTGCCGGCGCCTCCACCGTTGCCCGCATCGGGATCGGGCATGGGATCTTCTTCTTCCGTGCAACTGGTAAAAAAGCCCAGCCCAAAAAGGGCCATGCAAGAGACCATTCCCGACTTTTCCAGAAACTGCCTCCGGTCAACCGCCAGTTTTCCTTGTTTGAATTCCGCTGTCTTTTTCATTTGAATTGGTTTTAGTTTTCGGGTACATCCGCCCCATGAAGTTGATTTTGTTTTCTATTGTTTTCTAAGCTACGAAGCCAGTACCCGCGCTGGATCTACTAAGGTCATCTTTTGCCGACTTTTCCCGGTTTTCCGGAAGGCTATTCAAACCGGATCCCAGCGAATAATCGCCCGAAAACCGGATCAAAATCGACGCATTTCCTTGCCGATTTCCCGCGATGCGCTACCTTTATAGCTCCCAATAAACTAGAGGAAATGAAATTTGTTTGTGCTGTACTCGTTCTGCTATTTCTGGCGTTTCCAGTCTCGCTAGAGGCTCAATCCACAGCCCGTCAGCTGGTACCGGATTTTACGCAGCTCTTCCTGAATCTGGACACGTTGCCAACCCGGACCTATTTCCTCGATTACCAGCCTTCCTTCGATCCACGTGGCGGACACTTGCAGGGCATGCAGCGTTTTGGGGAATCAGCATTGTACCTGAGCGGTAGCACCGAAACCCACAGCTACATGGCCCTGGGGGATACCCAACGCAAGCGAATCGTGTCCGTAGACAGCCTGATGCCTGCCCCCTTTCGCCATGCAGGGGGCTTTCAGATTTACGGTCGGTACCTGGCCGTTGGCATCGAGGACAATCAAAAACGTAGGACTTCCCGGGTACAGATTTACGACCTGCATGCGGAAAATCCCTGGGCCCAGCCACACTACAGCCTGCTCCGGGAGGGGGCCTTCGAACGGGTCACGGCGGGAGCCGTCGGGCTTACCGCCTACCGGCAGAAACTATGGCTACTGGTGGCCAACTGGGACAGCCGAAACCTGGACATCTACACCTGCCCGAAAGCCGAATTTGAGCAGGGTACCGGATCCTTTGATCTGCAAATCAGTCTGGACGCAAGCAAGCTACCCCGGTCCGATTGGTCGGACCCGGATTGGAATTCCTACCAAAACATCAATTTGTTTACCGATCAGCAGGAGCGCCTGTACCTGGTGGGTACGGGTAGAGACGGGGAGGGAAACCAGGTTGGGGACTTGTTTGAGCTCCAGACAGAAGAATCGCCCCCCTCGCTTCGAAAGCTGGCCAGCAAGGTCTTTCACCCGGGGGAGCCGGTGGATTTTAAAGCCGCTGCCGGTTTGGTGATCGGTTCCGGGGGAAGCCTGGAATTGCTCGGCGCCCCCTATCAGCTGGAAGGCCGCACGCGCATTGATGTGTTTTCCTCCCACGATAAGTAATACCGGTACAAAGGTGCTGGACGATGGCGTTTTGGCCCGCCCATCCCTTACTTTTTGTCCGTTCAGTCGATCTCCAGCACAAAGTCCCGCACCCAGCGAAATGCCCTTCCGGGGGTGTACAGAAACTGGGCCATCATGGGCACGTGGCGCTTGTTGTCTTGCCGTTTAAAATTGGGTTCGGGCTCAAATTCCCGGTAGGCATCCAAAAATCGGGCGGTTCCTTCCAGAATACTGTCGTAGGTTTTACCTCCCATCAGGATGAGCAGCGGTGGCATGTCGTCGCGAAGGAAGTAGATCGGCGAGGTGGCTTTCCATACCTCCGGATCATCGGTGAATGTCTTCAGGTGCGAGGTCCCCGGTGCATAGTCCTGTTCCTTGAGGTAATGGTACATATCAAGGCCCGCCGCGTCGATCAATGCGGCGCCAGCCACGGGGTTGTCTACGCCAAGGCTGTCAAAATACCGGTTAGTAAGCGTCACCAGGGCGGCGAGGTGACCGCCTGCGGAATGGCCCGACACCACGATGCGTTCGGGATCTCCGCCATAATCTGCACTATTCGTGGCGACCCAATCCAATGCCTTGGCCGTGGCCAGACCCATGGCATGCACCTGATAGGCCGGACTCAGCGGATAATCGATGATCACGGTCAAAATCCCCCGACGGGCCATTCGTCTACCGAAAAATCCGTAGCGCTCCTTATTGCCCGATCGCCAACTTCCCCCGTGAACAAATACCAGCACCGGTACAGGTTCCGCGGCTCTTTTGGGAACAAAAAGCGAAAGGCGTTTTTCGGGCATTTCCTCCAGGAAGCCCTCTTCCATGTAGGGGATGTTTTCCTTCACGGTGATCCCCCTGAACGAACAGGAGGCCAGCACCGCTAGTAGCAGCATGCAAAGATAGTTTGCCATAAAATCGTTTTAATACATACCTTTGGCGAGTAAAAAGAGGCCAATTATCCGGCAATAAAAGAAAAATCAACACATAAAGGAAATAAACCGGTAACTCGTGGGCTCCCCCTACGGCCCCGATCCTTCTCGCAACCAAAAGGAATCTTGTTTTCCATGAAACCCGATACGTACATACCCTTCCTCGACCTGAAGGCCGTCAACCAGCGATTTGAGCCTCAATTGAGCCAATCCGCCTTGCAGGTGGTTCGAGCCGGGCAGTATCTGGTAGGGGAACACACGGAAAAGTTTGAACAGGAATTCGGTGCCTATATCGGTACCCGCCATGTCCTTGCCGTAAGTAACGGGACCAACGCCCTGGAACTCATCCTGCGCGGCTACCGGGAACAGGGGCTGCTACAACCAAACGACGAGATACTGGTTCCGGCCAATACCTTTATTGCCACCTTCCTGGCGATCGTCAATCAGGGAATGGTTCCGGTACCCGTAGACCCCGGCCTTCAGACCTTCCTCCCGGACCTGCCTGCCCTGAAACGTTCGTTGGGTACAAAAACCAAAGCCCTGGTGTTGATCCACTTGTACGGAAGAACTGCCTATTCGGAAGCCATTGCCGAATGGGCAAACTCCCAGGGCCTGCTGCTGATCGAAGACAATGCGCAGGCGGTGGGAAGCCAATGGAATGCCAAAAAAACCGGCAGCCTGGGCCATGCAGCCGCCCATAGCTTTTACCCCACCAAAAACCTGGGCGCCCTGGGCGATGCGGGAGCCGTGACCACGGACGATCCGGAATTGGCAGCGTGCGTACGGGCCCTGGCGCATTACGGAAGTACGGAAAAATACCGGTATGCCTATACCGGATTCAATTTTCGAATGGACGAGATTCAGGCGGCGGCTTTGCGGGTGAAGTTGCCCCACCTGGACCGGGACAACCAACAACGGGCCTTGCTGGCCGCCCGTTACCTGGAGCGCCTCAGCCATCCGGATTTGCTCCTTCCGGAGCCGGAAAGCAGACCCTTTTACCATACCTGGCACTTGTTTACCGTTTTGACGGAACAAAGGGATTCCCTGCGCTCCTATTTGGCCAGCCAGGGCATCGAAACGGCCATTCATTATCCGGTACCCCCGCATCGGCAGCCTGCCTTTGCCTCCCTTTTGCAGGGGTACCAGCTGCCCGTTACCGAGAAAATTCACCGACAAACCCTCAGCCTGCCCCTTCATCCCGCCCTGAGCGAGGAACAGCAGGACTACATCATAACCTGCATCAATCGCTGGTAATCCTTAGCGCCAGCGTTTGGCAAGGGTGTGTTTGGCGAGGATTCGTTTGGCGTCGGCCTTTACCTGGGGCAGGGATTGCGCCTTCCAAATGGCGTCCCGCGCTTTTTTGGAGGCCAATTCCGGGTCCACTACCGGCAAGGGATACGTTTCCCCCGGCTTGAAACGATAAAACTGTTGCTCAATGGGCGACATTTTCCAGGGTTCGTGGAAATGCGGAAACGGAATATCCGCCAATTCCGGCACCCATTTTTTGATAAACAGGCCCTCGGGGTCCTGCTCGCGGGACTGCTTTATCGGATTATATATCCGTACCTGATTGATGCCCGTCACCCCCGCCTGCATCTGAAGCTGGGGATAATGGATGCCGGGTTCAAAATCCAAAAACAAGCGAGCCAGGTGGGCGGCCCCCTCTCGCCAATCCAGGTTGAGCTGATGCGTAAGGAAGGAAACCAGCATGGCCCGCATCCGAAAATTAAGGTAGCCCGTTGCGGTCAGGCAGCGCATGCAGGCATCCACCAGCGGCAAGCCGGTCGTTCCCTGCTTCCAGGCCTCCAACAGGACCGGGTTTTTATCGTAGCCGTAGTCGCTAAAGCCGGTATTGATCGGGGCCAGTTCCATTCGGGGCTCCATTTCAAACTTTTGGATGAAATGGCAATGCCACCGCAACCGGGATTGAAAATTCCGGATTTGGCCGGCGTGAACCCCACTTTTTCGTAGGGTTTCGGTGGCCTGAAACACCTGCCGTACCGAAAGATTACCCCAGGCAAGGTAGGGAGAAAGCCGGGAACAACTCCTTCGGCTCGCTTCCGGCTTGCTAATGTGCCGGCTGTAATCGCGCACCCTACCTTCCAGAAAACTGCGTAGGTATCGCTGGGCTTTTTTTTCACCACCCTGCTGCATGCCCGCAGGGTTGGGTGCCGGGGGCTGCTGCCAAAAGAGATCCCTTAAAAAATCAAGGCGGTCGGGATTCAAAAACGTAGCGCGTTTCCAGTCCGGATCCTCCAGGGGCTGGTTCATAAAGGTATCCCACTGCTCGGACCAGCCGCTTCGGTTTTTTCTTCCCCGTTGTACGCCCTGCTGCGGCCATTCGCACCAGCTAATCCCCTGCTCCCGGCAATAAACGGTCACTGCCTTGTCCCGTTCGTAGGTGAGCCGGATGCCGGTTTCCTGATGGGAATACAGGTAGCGGATGCGAACGTGCCGCTGAATCGTCTGCAAGGCTGCAAGGACCTCCGAATACAGGGTCAGGACCTTTGTTCCCACCGGCGCAAGAGATTGATTCAGGTCGCATAACCCTTCCCAAACGAAACGCCAGTGCCGGTTATCGCTTTGGTCGGCCTGCAGCAGGGAGGGTTCTGCCACGTATACCAGCAGGATCGGAAGCCCGCGCTCGATGGCCCCTTTCAGCGGGGCATGGTCGCGCAGGCGCAGGTCTCTTTTCAGCCAAACCAGGGTAATTTCTTCCATACCCGGAAAACCATTGGTACAAATAAAAGTTTACCAGGCATGCAACAAACGAACGAAGACCGGGACCGTATTGTGGAAATGGCTTGGGAGGACCGTACCCCCTTTGATGCCATCTTCCGACAATTTGGGCTCCCAGAAAAAGAAGTTATCCAACTGATGCGCCGCGAATTGAAAGCAAGTGCCTTTCGAAGGTGGAGAAAACGGGTACAAAACCGGGCCACCAAACACGAGAAATTGCTCCCAAAAAAGGAGCACCGGTTTAAATGTTCCCGACAAAAGCCCATCAGTCACAACCAAATCACCTGATTTGAACCCGGCCGATAGCTTCCGGATGTATTACTCCTGACGGAATTTCTTGAATGCGTTGATTAGCCCATTGGTGGAAGCATCGTGCCCGGTGACTTCATCCGGTGAAACCAAATCGGACAAAACGGATTTGGCTAAAACTTTGCCCAGTTCCACACCCCACTGATCAAAACTGTAAATATTCCAGATCACGCCCTGAACAAAAATTTTGTGCTCGTACAGGGCTATCAAGGCCCCCAATGTGGAGGGATTGATTTTCTTCACCAAAATCGAGTTGGTGGGACGGTTGCCTTCGAACACCCGGTGCGGAGCAATTTTGTCGATGATCTCGGGGGCTTTTCCCTCTTTTTCCATCTCTTCCCGCACGTCTTCCAGGGATTTTCCATTCATCAACGCTTCGGTTTGTGCAAAAAAGTTGGACATCAACTTGAGGTGGTGATCCCCCAGGGGATTGTGGGTATGCGCTGGAGCAATAAAGTCGCAGGGCACCATCTGGGTTCCCTGATGGATCAATTGGTAAAATGCATGTTGTCCGTTGGTACCCGGCTCTCCCCAGATAATCGGACCGGTGGCATAGGTTACCGGCCGGCCTTCCCGGTCGATGTATTTGCCATTGCTTTCCATATTGCCCTGTTGAAAATAGGCGGGAAAGCGGTGCATGTATTGGTCGTAGGGCAAAATGGCTTCCGATGCTGCTCCCAAAAAATTGGTGTTCCAGATACCAATCAGGGCCAGTAATACCGGTAGGTTTCGATCAAATGGTTCGTTTCTAAAATGGGTATCCATGGCATGGGCACCTTCCAGAAGTTTTCGGAAATTGTCGAAACCGACGGCACAGGCGATCGTCAAGCCAATCGCCGACCACAGAGAATACCTTCCACCGACCCAATCCCAAAATTCAAACATGTTATTAAGGTCAATGCCAAACTCCCGCACCGCATTGCCATTGGTAGAGAGGGCCACAAAATGCTTGGCCACCTCTTCTTTATCATGCGCATTTTCCAAAAACCAATCGCGCGCCGTGTGGGCATTGGTCATGGTTTCCTGGGTGGTGAAGGTCTTGGAAGCGATAAAAAACAGCGTGGTCTCCGGATTTACTTGTTTCAGTACTTCGGTAATGTGCGAACCATCCACGTTGGATACGAAGTAGGTCGATAGGTGCGGAAACTGGAACGGTTTGAGCGCCTCTGTCACCATCACAGGACCCAGGTCACTGCCGCCGATGCCAATATTCACCAACGCGGATATGGGCTTGCCGGTATAGCCTTTCCACACGCCCTTGGATACCTTTTCCGAAAAGACCCTCATTTTTTCCAGGACCTTGTTTACTTCCGGCATGACATTTTTTCCATCCACGTAGACGGGGCTATTGGATCGGTTTCTCAAAGCCGTATGCAACACTGCCCGGTTTTCGGTGCCATTGATCAGTTTGCCCTCAAACATGGCCTCGATAGCCGCTTTTAGCTCGGTCTGTTCGGCCAGGTCGAGCAAGGTTTGGCGGATACCGTCTGTGATGCGATTTTTGGAGTAATCCACCAGGATGTCTTTGAACCGTACCTGGTACTTTTCGAACCTTGCGGGATCCTCTTCGAACAGCTTTTTGATGGAAATGGTCTCGTTGGCTGCCTCAGTTAAGTGCTTCCAGGCATTGGTGGTGGTCGGATCTATATTTTTCATGCGTTTGTTTGTTCAGGTTTCGGGCGTAAAACTAAAAATAAAACGGTAGCTTGTGAAATTAGCCGGTCAAATTGCCGCTTCAAAAAAAAACACGTAGCGGACCAAACCGGGCAACCGGGGCCCTTAAAAACAGGTAGCAGCCAAATTGGCACGCGAAAAAACTGAAAACCAGCAGGTTGTGGACACGTAAGCGCACATGAAGCATTCGTTCGTTCGCTAGTGAAGCAACCCGGTATAAAAAATTCTTGAATTTATTTAGTTAATTATTTCAAATAAAATAAAAATTAAATGAAAATGAATAAATTAGAGTCATATTCAGGACCAACCCTACAGTTATCATTGGTTTATTTTTTTAGACGTAAAATTTCTGAACATTTCTGAACCGAAGTTAATTTTAAAAAGGATATACATAGACATTCACTTAGCATTCAAACCTGTATGACAGAAGCCGGCTTAAATGCGACAATAAACTGGAAATTGCACCATTTTTGCAACTGAGGATAGTGGTACCAAAAATCAATTACACGAAATCTTGAAAGTGATTTTGAATCTTAAAATACTTTTTTTATCCGTGACCTTTGCTGCTGTTACCTGGTCTCAGCATACGTTTGGCCAGCGGGAAGCGATTGATTCCATGAAATTGGAATTGCATGCGATTGAACGTAGCGAAAACTTTTCGCCAGACAAGCCTTACATCGATTTGATTAACCACCTGGGCGAACTGTACTACAACCTGGACCCGGATAGTACCTTTTTGTTGGGAATGAAGAGCCTGGACGCTAGCGAAAAGGTCGGCTATATCGAAGGGGTAGTCGATGCGTACCGAAACATCGGGGCCTACCACAACCTTCGCGGTGAGTACGAGCAGGCAATGGGCTTTTTTCGGGAGGGGCTCCTTATTGCCGAAGAAAATCAATACTGGAAGGGGTTGGCCAATACCTACCATAGTATCGGGCTTAACTATTACGATCGGGGTATTTTGGAAGAGTCGGTCACTGCCTACCTCAAATCGCTGGAAATAAAGGAAAAGCACCTGTCCAAAATCGAGCAAAGCAGAACGCTAAGCAACCTGGGTCTGGTCTTTCTGGATATGGAAGATACCGACAGAGCGCTCAACTATCACCAAAGAGCCCTTGCGATTCGCAAGGAAGCAAACGATCAGCTGGGTGTCGCTTCTTCCATGCTAAACATTGGCGACATCTACAAACACACCGGTGCGTACGATCAGGCCCTGGAAAACTTCCAGTCTTCCCTTGCAATTGGGACAGCGATCGACAACAAGCGATTGGCATCCGCCAGTCATTTCAATATCGGAGAGATCAATCTGGCCCAACAAAACTTTGCGGAAGCCTTGTTCCATTTTGAATCGGGTCTGAGCCTGGACCAGGAGATCAAGGACAAGGCGGGAACTGCCGAAGATTACCTGGGCATCGGTGAGGCGCAGATGAATTTGGGAAAACTGACTGCCGCCAAAAACGCTTTTCAGGAAAGCTTGGAAATGGCGATGGAAAGTAACCTCAAGTCGGTTATACAACGAGCCCACTTGTTGCTTAGCAAACTGAACGAAATGCAGCGTAATGCGACTGCAGCCCTGTACCATTTCAAATTACACAAGGCTTACCAGGACAGCATATTCAATCAGGATTCGGAAAAGCAAATTCAGAAACTTGCGGCAGAATATGCCTTCGAAAAAAAAGAAGCCGAACTCCTGCAGCAACAACGGGAAAATGAGCTTAGGAACGAGGCCCGAATGGAGCAGCGCCTGCGGATGGGTGTTACCATCATCCTGGTCATTCTATTGGTGGCCTTTTTTGTGGCCCTTCGATCGATACGCTACCAGGTGAAAGCCAGAGGCGTGGTGACCCGACAAAAAAACGAACTTGAAGCACTGAACAAAAAAATCCTCCAACAAAAAAATGAAATCGAAAAGGTGGCCAACCAGCTATTTGAAGTAAACCAAACCAAGGACAAACTCTTCAGCATCGTCGGCCACGACCTCAAAAGCCCAATCAATAGCCTCAAAGGCCTCATGCAATACGTAGTCGATGAAAAATTAAGCCAGGAAGAGTTTCTGCTGGTTTCAGCGCAGTTAAGAAACGAGGTAGAACAGGTGCATTTTACCCTGATCAACCTGCTTCATTGGGCGAAAAGCCAAATGAAAGGAATCGTGACCGACACGGAAAAAGTATCCATCAATAAAATCCTCAAAGAAAATATCAGCCTCTACAAACCGGTATCGGAAGCAAAGGACATCGCTATTATTGACCTGCTCTCGCCCCAAACCGATTGCCTGGCCGACCGGGAACAATGCAACCTGATTGTTCGAAACCTCTTGAACAACGCGCTGAAATTCACCAACCGGGGCGGACAGGTACAAATCAGCAGCAACAAAATCAATGACTCCTTTTGGGAAATAGCCATTCAAGACGACGGCATTGGCATGGACAATACTACCCTGTCCAGGTTATTCACGCCGGTTCTGAAGGAAAAACACCGATACGGTACCGCTGGGGAAAAAGGAACAGGACTCGGCCTGCAACTAACCAAGGACTTTATCTGTAAAAACGGTGGAGAGATCCATGTCGAAAGCGAGCTGGGTAAGGGCAGTAAATTTACCTTTACCTTGCCGATCGCCTGACCCCAGGACTGCCGGCGTGAATAGTTGAGGGGTAAATTGGTATTCCGGTTTATTTTTTCTTTATTGGAGAAGATAGCCCGTTAAAAATTGTGCAAAATAAAGTGATGCAGACGTGCATGCAATTTGGCCCTTGCAAGTATCTTTATGCGGTAATTTATCCGCATACGGGTCAAATAAGTACCGCACCAAAAACTAAAAAAAATGAATGATAGCTCGTTTAAAGCCTTTAAAATCAAGATAGCGATTGCGCTGTCTTTGGTTTTGTTTCTGATTTTTGCAAAAAGTCTCGTGGACAAAAGCAACGTCGATGAGTTGGAAGCCTCCTTTGTGTCGGTCTACGAAGACCGGCTGGTCGTTCAGGACTATATTTTCAACATCACCGAACTCCTTTTCCGCATGCGATTACTGGTAGCCGATACCGAATCCCTGGAACAATACCTTTCGGTGAAGAAACAGGTAATGGATTACCACGATCAAATTCTGAACATCATCTCGTCCTTCGAAGAAACACACCTCACACCCAAAGAGTCGGAGTATCTGAAAGAATTCAAATCGCTGATTACGGAAAAGCTTGAAATCGAAAGTTATTTTACCGACCTGGAAGAATCGGAGCAAAACTACCAAACCACCGTGGAAAAGTTTAACACGGACTTTGAGCGGGTATTTTACGACCTGCGGGAGCTTTCAAAAATTCAGCTTAGAGAAGGAGAAAAACTCACCAACCTCAGTTACCGCATCAAAGCCCGATCCGATATCTGGATGCAATTCGAATACGCCGTATTGTTTGTCCTGCTCATCATCATCAGCATGCTGATCTATTCTTCCCGAGCCATCCGCAAAAAAGAAGAAACGGCTTAACTAGCGCGCCTTTTTTCGATTGGCAAGCGCAGATAGGAGAAATCCTACCAGAAAGATGACCAAGGTGCCGAATACAATCGTCAGGTTTGCGTGAAAGGGGCTTCTAAAGGTGGCCCCTTCCTCCAGGATTACCGGAGATAAACTCATCCAACCGATAAGCAATACCCCCAAAACCACGCCAATGGCGGCATATTTTTGGCGGATGTTTTTGCCAATAAATCCCAACAGAAACAATCCCAAAATTCCACCACTGAAGATGGCAGAAAGTGCCCACCAGGCATCCAGGGCACTCGTTACCCCGTTGAAGGCAATGGCAATCACGATGCTGAGAAAGCCCATCACCAGGGAAGCGATTACCAATACCTTCATTTCTGCTTTTTCCGGTAAGTCCGGCGAGAGGTACTTTTTGAAGTGATCGGTTAGAATGATCGTTGCGGAACTGTTGATACTGGTAGAAATGGTACTCATCCCGGCCGCAAAGATGGAAGCGATCAACAAGCCGGTCATCCCTACCGGCAATCCATTGACGATAAAGTAAGGAAATACCTTATCGGCCTGTTCGCTGCCCCTAAACTCCACCGGCAACAGATCCGGCAGGGCCTGATAGTAGGCAAACAGGGCCGTTCCGATAAAGAAAAACAACAAGGATACCGGTACGTACAATAAACTACCCAAAAGGGTGGATTTTACCGCCTCTTTGTCCGTTTTGGCACTCAAATACCGCTGTACGTAGTTCTGGTCTACACCAAAATTTTGCAAATTGATAAACAGGCCATAGATCAGAATGACCCAAAAGGTGGCTTCCGAAAAGCTAAACCCAAAACTCCCAAGGCTAAATTTATTGTGGGCGGAGGCAATGGCAAACACCTGTCCGGGACCTTCGGGCATGGAAAAAAAGATAATACCCAAACAGGCCACCGCTCCACTGATCAATATGATCCCCTGAATGGCATCGGTCCAGATCACCGCTTCAAAACCACCCATGATGGCATAGATTAGCACGCTGATTCCGGTGATGACAATGATTACCGGAATACTCCATCCGAAAAGCACATTCATTGGTAGCGCGAGCAAATACATGATAGCCCCCATCCGTGCCAGCTGCGTCAACAGGTAGCAGATGGAGGCATAGGTTCTGGCCCAGGCGCCGAAGCGAGTCTCCAGGTAATAGTAAGCCGAGGGACTTTTTATACCCCGGTAAAGAGGCACAAAGAATTTCACCGCCAAAATGGCGGCAATGGGAATGGAAAGACTAAACACAAACCCATTCCAATTGGAAAGGTAGGCGTTGCCCGGCAAGGCCAAAAAACTGATGCTACTGACAAACGTAGCAAAAATGGACATGCCGATTGCCCAGGACGGAAGCTTTCCTCCTCCCGTGATAAAGTCCTCCGAAGAGCGTTTTTTGAAATAAAACGAAGCTCCAAACAAGACAATCGCCAGCATGTAGGATAAAAAAACAACTAAATCAATAATGGGTAGATTCATACCTTACCTGAATTTGAACTTATGTATCGTTAGTGCAATAGCGGTAAGCAGCCAGTTGGGGCAACTTTTCCCGTATTTCTCTCAATTGCTCCCCTTCGAAAGCCGTCAGTGGGGCAGCCAGGAAGCCATTTCCAAGGCCTAGAAAATGCAAGCCCGCCTTTAAACCTTTTAGAAAACTCGAGCCGTAACTTCCCAGGCTGTAAAGCTCTGCAGAAACTTCCATCACCATATCTTGCAAACGGGCCATTTCGGCCAAATTACCGGATGCTGCCGCCTGGTACAGGTCTACGTACACCTTTGGAAACATATTTGCTCCTCCGCTCACGCCCCCGTGGCCTCCCATCAGTACCGCGGATGCCAGCATTTCCTCTGGCCCCACCAGGAGGGTAAAATCAGGACGGTTGCGAAAGGCGTGGACCATGGCATTGAAGTAGGGCGCATTACCCGAACTATCCTTTAACCCCAAAATATTCGGGTGCTGGGAAAGCTCGACAACGTTCGCTTGACTCAACATGGTTTTGGTATGGGAGGGCATGTTGTACAGGTAGAGCGGTAAGGGCAACTCGTCGGCCAATTTTCTAAAGTAGGCCAGGATTTCGCGCTCTCCCAATCCAAAGTAATACGGAGGCGCTGCCACCACGGCATCGGCGCCGGCATCCCGCGCAACCCCTGCCAACCGCAGGCTTTCATGAAAAGAAGTGTCGGTCACACCCACCAGTACCGGAAGTCGTTGGTTTACTTCCCTACAAGTCAGCTGTATCAGTTCCCGTCGAAGATCGTAGGAAAGGTTGGTGCATTCTCCCGTGGTGCCCAGAATAAACAATCCCTGCACGCCACCCTCCATGAGGTGGGCCAGAAGTTTGGACATACCTTCTGTATCCAGGCGGGTGTCATCCTGTAATAGCGTGGCGACCGGGGGAATGATCCCCCGAAGTGGTTGATTGAGTAAGTCTCGTTGCATGTGTGTTATTCCTACTTCGTAGGGCGTTTAAAAATCAGGATTCGTTGGGAAATTTCTTATATTTTTGATGGATCGATGACGGCGTATTTCACCGATATGCGGTCGTAGGTGTACGAAAGGTGCACCATGCCGTCTTCGGCTTGTATGATGGCCGGATAGCTGTACCCCGCATTATTGGGTTCATTTTCCAAGGTCATGAAGGGATGCCAGGTTTTGCCATCATCCGAAATGGCCAGGTTGAGGATGTTTCTACCGTTGGGCTCGGCTCCTTCTTTGGTGCTGTGGTTGTAGATCAACAGGTGTCTTCCGTCCTGCAGCGTCACGGCATCCGTCCCCGAGTTGGGATTGGGTAAGGAGGTCGCCTCCACTTCCGACCAGGTCTGACCCTGATCCCTGGACCAGCTTTCAGCGATGACATTTTGCCGCGTCCGGCAAAGGACTTGCAAGGCGCCGTCTTCATGCTGCAACACACTGGGCTGAATGGCATCAAATGCCACCCCATCATTGATGGGTCCGACCACCTGCCAGGTTTTTCCCCGGTCCTTGCTAATTTCAAAATGCACTTTCCAGAAAGTTTCCCCATCCGATTCCACTTCCGTACTGGAAGGGCTGATTATCGTGCCGTCTTCCAGCTGTACCGGCTTGTTTTTGACAGGACCCAGCAAGGGGCCAATCGCCGGGTCCTCGCCCAACCTGCTGGGAGCAGACCAGGTTTTGCCGTTGTCTTCCGAGGTAATCAGCATTCCCCACCAATCCCGGGGGGTAGGCCCCACCTTGTAAAACAACATTAACGGTCCCTCCTCCGGCTGAAAAAGCACGGGATTCCAGCAAGGGTACCGCAGCGTGTCGTTTTGAACGCCATTGGCCACTTCTTCGGGCCAGGACCAGGTACCGTTTTCCAAATGGCTTACCCGGATGCCTACGTCCGGATTGCGCTCATGGGTTCCGGAAAAAAAGGCGGCCACGATACCTGCCGGTGTCTCCACCAACGTGGAAGCATGTACCTGAGGCGTGGGCCGGTTGTCCAGCGGATAAACCAACTCCGCATGTACCAGTGCCCCTTCACCGACCTCGGCTTTGGGCGGTAGGTAGTAGTTTCCCGTAATGTCGTTTGCCTCCTGGTCTTGCCGGGATTGGGAAGTATTCTCCCCGGATCCACAACCAACCAATGTCAGGGCCATTGCGGAAGCCCCCGTAACCGTTGCGAAAACCATTTTTACTCGATACCACATAATGCTGTTTTTATTCCTAGTTCGTCCATGGCTGCGGCTTTTGCAAGGCATGCCTCCAGCGCTTTTTCTTTACTGGTCGCGTAGACCACCTGAATGTGGTTGGCCTTGTGCCGCGCCATCATTTGATCCCTGCTCACGCCATCCAATACCCCGTGCATGATGGGCCATTGGGGGGTGGTCAGGTCCCAACGGCGTTGGGTTTCCTCGGCAGGTAATTCGGCAACCTCTCCCGTACCCAGGTCGCAGTGCAGCCGGTCGTTCATGATGTACACACGGCTCCAGACAATGTGCCCGGGTTTGCTAACGCCCTTGAGGCTGCCTCCGCCCAGGTGAAAATACATGGGGGGCTGCCGTTCGCTACTTGCCCCGGCATATCCTCCTGCAAAATGCGAGGCCGGAGCCGCCCCGGAAATGAGAAAGACCCAGACAAAGGCATCTCCTCCTGCAAGCGGGTAGTCCTCCCCATAGCGGAGATCATGCAGGGTATTATCCCCTTGCATGCCCAGTTTTTCCCAAAGGCGGTAGGTCAGCAGGCTGTCCAGTCCGGCACATTCGTCCACCTCATTGAAATGGGGAAGCGCTTTTCCTGGAAGGATTTCCTTCCCGTCCCGTCCCAGGACTGGCGGTCGTTCCGTACAATTCAGCAGCCCCTCCGCCAAATCGCTGGCAGGCGCCAAATCCTTTAATCCTTGCTGGTACTGAATACCGATGGTATCGCAGCCAAATTCCTCCGCAAGCCGCAGGGCGGCAATGTACATCTTGCACTGCTCCAGGGTTTGCGCTTTGGTGAGCTCTGTGGCAGGATCCGATCCCCAGACAAAGGTCATCCCCCGGTCCAGTAACCAATCCAGCACCTGCGCTGCCTCTTCCTCCGTAACCGTTTTCATGGCGGCATAGAGCGTAGACTGGCTTAGCCGTTCTTTAAAGACGCCGGTGGGATGCAGCAAATGATCCGGAATAATGGCGTTAAACATGCCCATGCAGCCCTCGTCAAACACGCCCATAATGGCCTTCTGTTTCCGAAATTCCCGGGCAAAACGACGACCCGTTTCGGCGAGTCCATTTGGAAAAGCTGCAGTGTCAAAGTCCCGTACATGACCAAGGTCATGGGTCACTTTTCCGGAGTGAATCCACTCCTTCAGGCCATTGAGAAAAAAGTCGTCACTAAAGTCCCGACTCCAAAGGCTGGAATAGGAAACCCTGGCTTTGGTAAGCGATCCATTCAGGTTCAGCATTCCCACCAGGCCAGGCCATTGCCCGTCCCAATTGGCCAGGGTCAAAATCGGTCCCTTATGCGTCGTTAATCCTGCCAAGACGTGGTGGGAATACTGCCAAACACTTTCGGCCACGACCAGGGGCTTCGCCGGATCCAGGTCGCGAAAAACCTGCATGCCCATTTTCTGGGAATCGATGAAACCATGCCCTTTTTCGGCGTCATAGGGATGAGCGCGGATTACCCGCACCCCCAGTTCGCTGAAAACGCGCACCAGCTTTTCCTCCATTTCTTCCTGCGCCGGCCAACAAGTTTGGTTGGCAGCCAATCGCAGGTCGCCACTCGCAATCAGGTAAATTTCGTCTATCATATGCATATTTAGTTATTTACTTCCGTACATGCCGGTACCTTGAGTGATTCTTCTTCCTGCTTGGGAATACTACGCTGAATTCTTCCAATCAGGCCCATGCCTGACCAAAAAATTTGCTACCGGTCACCGGCTTATTTCAGTGGGTTTTCGTACCAAATTACTCCCAGACCCTTTTTGCTTCCGTCTGCGGCCGTTTCCTCGGAAGTAACCAGGTCCAGGTCTCCGTCTCCATCCAGGTCGATTGCCGTGACAAAATCGTATTTGACGCCTGCTGCTCCGCTAATGTCCAACAGTCCCGGGGAATCCGACCGAAAATCCATCAGCGCAGCCAGCCCGGATTTTTCCAGGGCCCCTTCAAAGGAGAGCACCAGATCCATTTTCCCATCCTGATCCAGATCGGTCAATAGGGCCGATTTGCCCCGGGTTCCCAGACCTTCCGGATAAGCCTGCTGCTCCCAAAGCCACTGCTTCCCCTGCCGGTAATACAGCGCCCAACCTCCCAGCAAATCCGCAACGACAATGGCCTCTGTCGGAGCACCGGTACCGGATTCCACACCCAAAAACATGGGTTCACCGGCTCGCACGCCCAGCAAATGAGGCCTCCAGGCGCCACGAACTCGGGACGCACCCGGGTTTTCAAACCAGCGGAGGCCACGCAGGGAACCTTTCCTATCCGTAATCAACACGTCGGGTGTGCCGTTTCCGTTCATGTCCACCCATTCGATGGACATGATCCAACCCGCAGGAGAAATCTCGTGGTACACCCAACCCTCCATGTTTCGCGGATCTGCCGGCGCCTCCAGCCAGCCCACGGTCCCGTTGGGATCCTTGGATCCGACGAGCAAATCCAGTCCATGGATACCATCCACATCCACGGCCCTGCCAAACATCCAGCGGGTCGTACCCAGGGTAACTGGAATATCTTCGGACCGCCAGGCTTTCGAATCCAGGTATTTTTCCGAGTCAGCAGGAGCCCAGTGAATGGTCACTCGCTGATGATCTCCTTCCGAACAGGTGATCAGGTCCATTTGCCCGTCCCCGTCCAAATCGGCCGCAAACGCATCCTCCACATCCGGTGCCGGTACCTCCACGTACGGCCAGGGCTGCCTGGGGTCTGCTGGCTGCAGGTACAGACGGGCCACCCCGCCTTCTTCCCAGCCTACCGCCAGGTCCAACTTGCCGTCACCGTTGACATCGGCGGTTTTGGTACCGTCCGAGCCAAGGGAGGTATTGTCGATCGTATGCCGGATCCAGGGAGTAGCATCCGCAAAACCCTGCTCCTCCTGAGCAAGGCCCGCCAGCGGAAAAAACGCCAGAACCACTAATTCGCTTAGCCGTATGCCAGTCTTCATTCGGTTTTTGATTTGCTACTGATGATTTTTCGGGAAGTAAACACCCGGTACAAGGCTTCGTCGTGGGCGCTATCCCAAATGTCCGCTTCTCGGAAAGAGACCTGCACGATTTCCCGTTCTCCTGTCCGATCGCGATCGTACACCAGGTGAATGGTTCCGTCTTCCGCCTGCTGTCCATCCGGATAAGAGACACCGGGGCGTTGGTCCAGCAACAGTCCACGGGACCAGGTAAGCCCATCGTCCCGGGAAACAAAGGCCATCAGGTGGGATCGCCCGGTGCGTTGGGTCAGTGGACCGTGCTTTACCAAAAGTAGGTTTCCGGAATGGAGGCGCCGAATAAAAAACCGGGCACTTGGGTGGGCAAACAAGGAGGGCTGCACCGGAGACCAACGCGCTCCCTGGTCCGTGGAAAAGCTTTCGCCGATGCCGTAATTGGTGCGAAGCAGGGCCCAAATCCTCCCGTCTTTTTTTTCTACAAATTGGTGTTCGTCGTAGACCCGGTTTGCTGGCGGCACGTGAATGGCGCCCTTTAGCTGCCAGGTTTTTCCACGATCTGCGGATACCACCATTCGGGCACTGTTGTCAGTCAATCGCCAGGTCGAGGCTGGCAAAGCCCATTCCCCGGTACGCAATACCGTGGGCTTACACATCATAATGCCATCCGTCAGCCGTTGGGGAGTGGACCAGGTGGCTCCGCCTTCGGAACCCAGATCGGCTGTCATGGCCCAAACGCCCGCCTCGGTACCGTCCATCCCGATGGTTTGGGCCCAGAACACCCATAATCTGCCCGTTGGATCCATCCATATCTCCGGATCAAAGGCCCGGACTGCTCCGGGTCCATCCGGATCGATCACCAGCAGCTCTTCCCAGCTATTGCCGGCGTCTTTGCTGTGGGCCAGCACCACGTAATTGTTTTCGTCTTCCCCGGGACTCGGTCCGGCGTACCAAACCGACCACATTTGCTGCCCGTCCCCTGTAAGAGCCAGACTGGGGATACCGGAAAACCGACGTTGATCCGGCTGGTGTCGCGGTGCGTAGCTAACTTTGAGGTACACTTCGGGAGCCTGCAAGTAGGCGCGGTTTTCCTGTGCCAGGGAGGGGAAAATCACATAAAAAAGGCCTGAAAGAAAGAAGGCTGTGGTTATTTTTGGTTTCATGCGGGGTTTATTCGGTCTACTGCTGAAAAATACACCAAGATTTTCCGCTTTGAAAGAAATTTCCGTTAAATGTGACCGTTCCTTACAAAAACACGTATTCTGAGGGATTAATTTTCTATATTCATTCCTTAATCTGGAAAAACATAAATTTTGCAATGGACCCGTTACACGTAAACAGAAGAAAATTCATTAAAAGTAGTACTGCCCTCATGGCGCTGACCAGTGTGGGGGTACAGGCCATGCCCTGGGGGGCACGAAAATCTCCCTACAAAGTCGGATTGATCGGAACTGGCTGGTATGGTAAAAGTGATTTATTCCGATTGATTCAGGTGGCCGAGGTAGAGGTCCTGGCCCTGGCAGATCCCGACCAAAACCTGTTGGACGAAGCCGCCGTACTGGTCAGCCAACGGCAGACCTCGGGAAATACGCCAAAAAAATACACGCATTACCGGCAAATGCTGGCGGAAAACGACCTGGACATTGTACTGGTAGGCAGTCCGGACCATTGGCATGCCCTGCAGGCCATTGACTCCATACAGGCGGGTGCCCATGTGTATTTACAGAAACCCATCAGTGTAGACGTGATCGAAGGGGAAGCCATCCTGGCAGCGGCACGCAAACACAACAAGGTGGTGCAGATCGGCACCCAACGCCGCAGCACCCCCCATCTGGTGGAGGCAAAAAAGAACATCGTGGACAAGGGCTTGTTGGGCAAAGTATCCCATGCCGAAATGTGCTGCTACTACCACATGCGGGCCAACGGGGAACCGGAGGTGCAACCAGTGCCCGATTTTTTCGATTACGAGCTATGGGTAGGTCCGGGTCCCATGAGGCCCTTCGACGGGCTTCCGCACCGCCGTTGGTGGCGTACCATGATGGAGTACAGCAACGGCATTACCGGCGATATGTGTGTGCACATGTTTGACGCGGTACGGTGGACCCTGGGTCTGGGCTGGCCCAAAAGTGTGTTTGCTACCGGAGGAATCTACGTGCAAAAAGGCGGAAAATCCACCACTGCCGATACCCAGACGGCAACCTTTCATTACGATGAACTGGATTGCGTGTGGACCCACCGCTCCTGGGGTACTCCCCAGGATCCGGAATATCCCTGGGCCTACAAAATTTATGGGGATAAAGGAACCCTTAAAGCTTCCGTCATGAAGTACGAATTTATTCCTCAGGGAGGGGGAGAGGTGATCAAAGGAGACGTAGTCTACGAACGGGAACGCTACCCGGAAGATCTAAACGAAAAAGACATTGAACTCCACGCAGCCCCCGCTACCCGGGATCACATGCGGGATTTTCTACGGGCCATCGAAGAGGGCGGACGCCCGGTCGCTGACGTGGAAGAAGGCCATATTTCTACTGCCAGTTGTATTCTGGCAAACATGTCCATGGAACTGGGCCGACCCCTGGCATACGATCCCGAAAAACGAATGGTGATCGGCGATGAGGAGGCCACGCGCTTGCTGCGGCGCCCTTACCGGGCTCCCTATCAGCATCCGGATCCCAACTTTGTCTAATACCAACCGGCCTGTTCAACAAGGACAGGCCTTTTCTCATACCCAATCGAACCAAACCATGATACGCAATTCTTCATTTATTTGCTTTGTGGGTGCGCTTTGCCTGTCATTCGGGCTGCTCAGCTATCCAGTCTCCCAGGCTGTAGCCCAAACAACTGTGGCGATAACGGGAGAAAAATTCTACATCAACGGCCGCCCCACCTATCCCGAGAGAACCTGGAAAGGTCACTCCATCGAAGGCCTGCTCATGAATAGCCGCATGGTGCAGGGGATTTTTGACGACCTAAATCCAGAAACGGTGAATCGGTGGAAGTACCCGGATACCGGCGCATGGGATCCCGACCGCAATACCCGGGAATTTGTTGCGAACATGGCCGAATGGAAAGCCCATGGCCTGTTGTCGTTTACGCTAAACCTTCAGGGAGGAAGCCCCGAAGGCTACAGCCGGAATCAACCCTGGCACAATTCCGCATTCACGGCAAGCGGAGAATTGCGGCCTGCCTATCTGCAACGGCTGAAGAAAATCCTGGACGAAGCGGAGCGGCTGGAGATGGTACCCATCCTTGGATTGTTCTATTTTGGACAGGACCACCGCCTGGCGGATGAGGCGGCTGTCATCCGGGCGGTAGACAATATCCTGAACTGGCTACACATGCAGGCCTACAAACACGTACTTATCGAAGTAAATAACGAGTGCAACGTTCGCTATACCCACGAGATCCTGCAACCGGACCGGGTACACGAATTAATCCTACGCGTGAAAGCCAACGAAAAAAACGGCTTTCGCTATCTCGTCAGTACCAGCTATGGAGGCGGATTTATTCCCTTACCCAATGTGGTGAAGGCGGCCGATTTTCTCCTCATCCATGGCAACGGCGTATCTGATCCGGACCAGATCGTGGAAATGGTACGTAAAACCAAATCGGTGGAGGGCTACCGGGACATGCCCATTGTATTCAACGAGGACGATCATTTTGACTTCGATAAGGACTGGAACAATTTCATAGCGGCGGTATCAGCCGGAGCTTCTTGGGGTTTCTTTGATTTCCGAATGGAGGGCGAGGGCTTCGAACAAGGCTATCAGAGCGTGCCCGTAGACTGGAGTACGGGATCAGACCGAAAAAGAGACTTTTTTGCCCTGCTTCGGGAAATCACGGGGTATTAAAAAAACCCACCGGTCAGATGTCCGGTGGGTTTATAAATGGTGACGTTTGTCCGCTTAAACCTTGAAGCCTTCGCGGTAGGTTCTTCCTACAAACTGATTGGCTTCTTCCAAATTGGTGATGCGCATGTTTTCTCCGTCCCACAACAGCTTTTTGCGGCCAAAAAACTCGGCCTGTCCTTTGCTGTTTTCTCTACGAAGCATGTAGCTTCGGATGGCCAGGTTGCCCATCAGGACCGTCTCGGTCATGGGGCCGGCATAGTCAAAGGAGGAGGTAAGCGCCTTGTGTTCGGGGCTGTTGAATCCCGCCTTGCAAGCGTCCACCCATCTGCGCTGGTGACCGTATTCAGGCTCGTCGTTTTTCTCTACCTCCGGACCAAATTCGGTGGTGCCGTCGTTTAGGTACAACTTGGGCATAAGCGGCGAGCTATCGTTGATATTGGTAGAAATGATCCCCTTCTCTCCAATGATCAGCACCCCATTGGCACTGTTTTTCCCGCCAATATCGGCGTCTGCAGGGATGATATCGGGGTGGGAAGGACGAATCCCCCCATCACTCCAGGTCATCTCAATAGGTGCACGGCTTTTGACCGTCTCGTCAAAATGCAAGGTAATAAAAGAAGCAGGAGGACAGCCTTTGGGATAATAATCTGCCGTCCACATATCGGTGTATATGGAGGCCACGCTGCATTCCGCATCCGTTGGGTACTTCAAACCAAGGGTACGGAAGGGAATGTCTATCAGGTGGCAGCCCACATCACCGAGAGCGCCGGTTCCGTAATCCCACCATCCCCGCCAGTTGAAGGGGTGGAGATTTGGGGTGTAGGGTATGTACTCGGCAGGTCCCAACCACAGGTCCCATGCCAAATCGTCCGGCTTTTTGGCGGGAGCTGGCTCCGGAAAAGGAATTCCCTGTGGCCATACGGGACGGTTAGTCCAAACCTGAACCTTGGATACCTTGCCAATTTTGTCGTCATCAACCCATTTTTGCACCATGTCCAACAGTGGATTGGAGCCACCCTGATTTCCCATTTGGCTGACGATTTTGTTCGTTCGCGCCATTTCGGTCAGCATTCTCGCCTCCCGGATATTATGCGTCATGGGCTTCTGCACGTATACGTGTTTGCCACGCTCCATGGCATAGGCAGCGGCAGGACCGTGTACGTGGTCCGGTGTAGAAATGGTCACCGCGTCGATGTCTTTTTCCTTATCGAGCATCTCCCGGTAATCGCTGTACCGTTTGGCATTGGGAAAATTCTCTACGGAGCGGGAAGCAGAACCCGAAAAATCAACGTCACAGAGGGCAACTACCCGCTCCCGGCCATTGACCGATGCGTTTTTAATATCGCTGGCGCCCTTTCCCCCCGCACCGATGGCAGCGAGATTTAGCTGATCGCTGGGCGCCGTATACCCCACTCCTCCCAACACGTGGCGAGGAACAAAAATGATGGAAGAGGCAATCGCCGCATTCTTAATAAAAGATCGCCTGCCGGGATCCGATTTTTCTTTCTTTGGTGATTTCATGGTTATTTCAACTTATTGATTGGATAAAAACTTAATGTATGTAAAATTTGCGGTACTTATTAACTCTGGGCATCAAAAATATACCCCTGGCACGTCGTTTACGGCAATTTGCCTCGCTATTATTTCCATAAATGGTTGAATTCAGGGATGAACTGACATACCCCCGTCTTCGATTCCTTGTCGACCGATCATTTTTCAATCGATTCCAGGTACAGTTGCTCCACTTTAGCCCTGGCCCAAGGTGTCTTCCGCAAAAAAGTTAGGCTGGACTTGACGGAAGGATCGTGGGTGAAGCACCGAATGCGAATCCGCCTACCTAACGCTTCCCACCCATAGGTTTCCTGCAAATGTACGACCATATCTTCCAATCGAACTCCGTGGAGCGGATTGGCGGGTTGGGAGGCTGACTTGTCTTTCATTCCAATAAAAATAAGTGTTCCGGGCAGTTTCTCCTAGCGAACGCTTGTAAAAAAAATACGGGCAATTCAGGAATTACCTTCCTAAAATTGCCCGTATGCATGTTGGCAAGTGTACCTTTCCCTTACCTAATTAAAGCAGGAAGCGTGGGATTCTTCTCAAAATCAAAGGTTATGGGTAAAACCGATAGCGAAGCGACTTCAACGTTCTCCACTTCTGCAGGTTCCCATTCCCCGGAGGTAGCTTTGATCGCTTTAATGGCTTGCGCTTCCATGTCCGTCAAATACCGCTCCATGGAAGTTTCGATATTGCTGGAAGTCGTTGCAAAAGGGATATCTCCGTTCTCATCGACCACAAACTTAACGAAAATAGTTCCTTCTAAACCCCAGTTTTTAGCGGATTCGGGGTATTCCAGGTTGCTTAGCACCGTAGAGCGCAGGGCTTCTTCTCCCCCCTCGAAATCGGCTTCTTCGTCCACCGAGTAAAATACGCCCATCCGGTTGGCTTTACTCTTCATCTTATTTCGATTGCTCTTCAGATCAAACATGATCACTTCCAATTTCTTCCGGTCAATTTCATTGTCCACACCGGTAACTACTACGTCATCTAGTTCTCCATCCTTCATCTTATAGGAGTAGGAAAACGCCGGATAGTCCTTGATGATTTCATTGATCTGAAACATGTAATTCATGTTCCGGTCCTGCATACGCTCTAATTCGCTGCCGGACAGTTTGCTGCCGTCCTGTTGCGATTGTGCCCCGGCGCTGAGCATAAATACAAACAGAAGGGTGACAGGTATGGATACTAATTTCATTGCTTTTTGTAACGTTTTCATGACATTGCTTTTTTTGTTCGAAAATCTATTCGTACAACCAGACCCTACTATCCGGACCTGGCCTGTAATACTCCGATGTGCTACACAGTGAGGAAATTTTACAGGTATTCAGTATAAACTCCTTAAATTCGCACCCAGAGTATTTTTCTACTTCGGGTGTAAAAAGTTCAAGGACCATGCCATTAACTGGCATTTCGATAAAAAAATGAATTTTTATTCGGAAAAATAAATTTTTTCTTCTTATTCTACATCACCCCCCTGACTTCAATCGCTTTGCCCCGGAAAAATGCAGCTTCTCCTTTTTTCTTGCCTTTTAAGGCTTGCACCAATGGGGAGGCGCTGCTAACGCCCTGAATTTCTCGTTTACGGAAGACCATTTTCCCAAACGAAGCAGATACCCAGACCCACCCAATATCCAGTACAACCAAGGCTCCTTCGCGGACGATGAACGCCGGTTCCACCGAGAGTTTCTGCACTGCGGATTCCCACTGTGCAAGGGTCTGCCATTGCTTTTCGAGCAAGGTGCGGCTTTGCCGAATGCTTTCCCTTCCCGTCTCGTATTTATCGCCGGCACTACTTTTTGTATCGGTCGACGCCGCTTCCTGCAGCGCCAAAAGCTGCGTTTGCAGTTCTTCTTTCTTTTGCTGCAGGCTATTCAACGCCTCTTTTTTCAGGCCGGCCTTGAATTCCCGAATGGCATCCGGGGATTGTTCGTTCAGATCGATTGGTTCCAATGGATGGGGTTAGGCGTTCATCAGGGTTTCGATTTCTTCGGGATCAATGGGAATATTTTCCATCAAATCGGTGTACCCGTTGTCTCCGATGACGATATTGTTTTCCAACCGAATCCCCATTCCTTCCTGCGGAATGTAAATCCCCGGCTCTACCGTAAGCACCATACCCGCCTGCAGGGGCTCGTACATGGTGCCGACATCGTGAACGTCCAATCCCAGGTGGTGGGAGGTTCCATGCATAAAATAGGTCTTGTAGGCAGGGTTTTCCGGATCCTGATTGCGGATATCGGTTTGGTCAAGCAGCCCCAGGCTCACCAACTCGGATTGCACGATCAGTCCCACTTCTTTATGATAGGCTTGTATGGTTATTCCTGGCCGCAACAGGTTCATCGCCTCCCGCTGTACCCGCAGCACGGCATCGTACACCTGTCGTTGCCGTTTGCTAAATCGGCCGCTGACCGGCAAGGTGCGGCTCATATCGGCGTTGTAATTACCGTATTCTGCGCCTACGTCAAAAAGCACCAGGTCTCCGTCCTGGCAAACCTCATTGTTTTCGATGTAGTGCAGCACACAGGCGTTTTTTCCCGAGGCAATGATGGGTTCGTAGGCAAAGCCACGACTGCCGGATTTCACGAACGCGTGTACGAACTCGGCTTCGATCTCGTATTCCCGGACTCCCGGCTTCACAAAGGCCAACACCCGCCGAAAGGCCTGTTCCGTTAGGTCACAGGCTTTTTGAAGTTGGACGATTTCCTCTGGCTCCTTTACACTACGAAAGGCATGCATCATGGGCGAAACGCGGTGGTATTCGTGCAGGGGGTGGCGTTCCTTGCAGGATTTGATAAACCGGGCATCCCGGGTTTCTACGGTGACATCGGCACGCAAGTGATCGTTTGTGTTGAGAAATACGTGCTTGCTAAGCGCCATTAAGGTGTGGAAGATCTGTTCAAAGTCCGTTGTCCACTTCACGGTACGGATTCCCGAAAGGGAAGTGGCCTCCGCTTTGGTCAATTTAGGCCCTTCCCAGACGGCAATGTGTTCACTCGTAGGCTTTATAAACAGTATTTCCCTTAGATTAGGATCGGGGAAGTCCGGGCAAATCACCAATACGGTTTCTTCTTGGTCGACACCACACAGGTAGAGCAAGTCGTTATTTTGCCGGAATCTCATGGTTCCGTCTGCGTTGGTAGGCAGTATATCGTTGGAATGAAAGACGGCAATGGCCTTAGACGGCAGCTTATTCTCGATTTTTTTACGGTTCTTCTTGTAAAGCGAGGCGGGAGCCGGTTGGTATCTCATGTGGTCATCGGTTTTTGCAAAGGTAAAAAATATACCCGCCCGGCACATTGAATTTACCGGGTATTTAAAAGAAATCCCTCGTAGAAAGTGAATGACTTCGGAACCTGCTTTTTTGCGGATTTGCCTTACCTGGCATCCACCCCAAAAAGATTGAATACTTCCCGCGAACCGTCCAACGTGGCTGCATATTCGCCGGGAGGTAAAGCCTCTATTTCCAATAAGTAGGACGAACTTTCCTATTTTGAGGCGGTAAATGGCAAAAAATCAATATCCGCGGCAGTAGTTTTATTAAAATTAACGGTGCCTGTGGTAATTAATCGCCGGTTTTTATCCGGGTCGGACTCAAGTAAAAACACATTTATGATTTCGATTGGGTCCCGGGTGTTTTGGTCTGCTTTGACCAGCAAGCGGACGTTTTCACCAGTTTCGGTTCTCACAGGACTCTTTGCCTTATCGACCAGATTCATGCCTTTCGCTTTCGACACCCCAAACAGGGCCACCCCAACGCTGGCTTTTGACCCGGTAGACGCTTTTTGCTTTTCCAGCGGTTCTCCTAGCTGCTCGGTCCTAACAAGAAGAACGATACCGGAAAATTCCGGCTCTGCCACCTGTACCTGCCGAGCGATTAACGGCAGCAGGCTTGACAGAAAGAAGAAAAATACCAGCAACTTTTTCATGGGGCATCTTGGGTTTAGTCGGGAATTGGTGCGAAACACCTACCCGATGAGGTCAGGAATTCTCCCCATTTACCGCACAATTACCCATTCTGAAAGAAGTAATTCACTGATTTATAATCAATACTACCCATTTTTACGGAAAATTCCCAGTATTTTCCGTAAAAGATGATCGGCCAGGGTCAATCGTCTACCAATGTATCCGTGCCTGCCGAAAAGGCCCAGTCCAGAAGTACTTTGGAAACACTTACCAAAATCCCCGTTGCCACCGCCCAGGCCATGACCTCCTTCATCGAGTTTTCCGGACGGTAAGGGCTCGTTGGTGGTGTTTTTCCTGTGGTTTTTTCCCAGGACTTTTCCAGCCCTTTCCGGATAAGGTAACCACCTGCCAGTGTCAGGCCAGAAATGGCCAGGGATTGGATGAATTTTTTATCGTCGGTCTTCATGTGATGAATGGTTTACAACTGCTGACGATTACACTGGGAAAATCGTGCCAGTTTAGCGCGAACGAGCCCGGGAAAAGGGCTATACTTTGATGTACACCCCTCGCTTATCCATTATCCAGCCGACCAGCCAAATAAGTAGCATAAATGCAAGTGCGAACGATAAACTCGCTGTTTTTGGGGGTAAAATCCCGGTGAAAAAGCCCTCATAGATCCAGTTTTTCAGGGAAGACCCCTTCACGGGAACCATGAGCAGGATCCGTACCAAAACTCCCGAAAGCACGTAAAGAAGCAGGGGGTTTCTGCCAAAAACCTCAAAAAAGTAGGCCCAGCTTTTCCAATTTTTGATCTCCAAAAGATAGACAAGCAACCCAAGAAGGGCCGTGACGTAACCCACGGATACCAAAACAAAGGAACTGCTCCATATCTTCTTATTGATGGGAAAAAGGAGATCCCAGGCGTAGCCAACGACCAATAGCAGGACTGACAGTGTCAGTAGGCGCACTACCGTTTGTACCTGTGCCCCTTGCCGTTTGATAAAAAGCCCCACGGCATAGCCTGCCAGCACGTTCACCACCGCGGGAAGGGTACTCAACAAGCCCTCCGGGTCAAAGGGTATCCCCTCGCCCCGGTACAGATTTCCCGCGCCGATCAGCCAAAGATCCAGTTTTCTGGCGGCATTTCCCTCCAGGGAATAGGGATCCGCACCCGGATCCCCAAAGAAAAACATCAGGCCCCCATACCCGAGCAAAGTCGCCGCGGCGATGGCCAGGCACGTCCGGAGGCTTAGAAAGTATACCAAGGTGGCTGCTATGCCGTAACAAAGGGCAATGCGCTGCAACACCCCCAGTACACGGATGGAAGTAAAATCATACGGCACGGGACTCCCGTCTATGATTCGAAAAAACGGAAAGGCCGTAAGCAACAGCCCGATCAGAAAAATAATGGCCGTTCTTCGGATCACTTTTTTAAAGTAAATCGCCCCTCCCCGGTCGCGTAACCTCGCCAGGCTAAAGCTCATGGCATTTCCTACCACAAACAAAAACGATGGAAAAACGAGGTCCGTAATCGTCAATCCGTGCCAGGGAGCATGCAGAAAAGGGGCAAAATTGGTAGACCAACTGCCGGGCGTGTTGACCACGATCATCAGGGCCACGGTGAGCCCACGGAGTACATCCAGGGATTGGTAGCGAGTCGATTGCTGCAATGGATTCATGGCGTAGAATTGGCTTTGAGGTTGTGGAAATTAACTACCGGACAACCGGTCTATTGTATCAAACATTCGAATAAAGGTTACCCATGGCTGCTCCTGCGCTTCCTCCCCGGGGTTCTCGGATTCCGTGTACCGGGTATATCCTTCCATAAACGAAGCCGCACCCGACCAGACGGTCAACATCACCCCCTGGAACCGGTCCTTCAACTCGGGCGTTTGGTACCTTCGGTAGCGATACATATCCTCCACTTGCATCTCACCAACCTCAGGCTTCCGCCAGGAACAGCTAATCACGTCAAAGCCTTTCATGGCAAAAAGTACGGGCGTTTGATCTGGGCGCTCGTAATGCCAATCGCAAATGACCACATCTTTTGGAATCAGGTCAATGGCCCGGTGCGTATTGTTCATGCTGGCTTCCCACATGCCAATTCCCGTGGTCTTGCCATCAATCAGCCGGTCTCCCCAAATCCAAAGCCGTGTATTTGTCCGGCTAAGGTGATTGCATATGCGGGTCACTTCTCCGGCAAAAAGCTCGGCCTTGTCTCTTCCGTTGCAGCGGGGACACCGATCGTCTCCAATGTAAAAGACCTCGTCCATCCCCGCATGAAAGGCATCCGTTTCGAATACCTCCACAATCTCATCGACCAGGTCAAACACCACGCCGTGGACCTCCGGATGCAGGGGGCAGTAACTTTTGCAGTAAAGCCCATCCGGATTCGGCCATTCGTATTCCTCCGGAAGCTGCACATGCGGGGTTTCGTCAAATTCAGGGTACATCGCCAACAAGTTGCCCAGGCTGGACGCCCAGGATTGATGCCCCAACAAATTGATCTGGGGGATGAGTTTGATCCCATGACGGGCGGCCGCAGCCACGAGTTTTTTTACCTCGGTTTTCGAAAGCACGTCCTCGTTGCGCAATTCCGGATGCGATTCGTAGGCATAATTAAAATCCACCCGCAACAGCAAGGTATTGACGCCCCGCGGTGCCAGTACCTGCTCCATGAAGGCTACAAAGGAATCCACCTCTCCCGCCTGCGGAGCAGCAATGGCAAGTCCCCGAATCGGCAGGCCTGCCGTGGTTTGCCGGGCATGCAGGGATCCTGCGACGAAATAAACCAGGCAGCTGCTTACCCATACAATGACCGAATGCCTCATTTTTTACGATTTAAAAGTAAATTTAAATTTTTAAACGCAATTTTCTCCGCTCCAGAAAACCTGTGAGCTGTATGATAAGCAAGGCATATAGCAGGGATTTCAATATCCCGGGCAGTCCGGTCCGCAACACCTCGGGCAAAACAAGTCCTGTCATGCTCAACAGCCCATAATGGATGTAAGGAAGCAAGTAACAGGTCAGCGTACTTGTCCCGGCCGCCCGTATTCCGTCAAACCAATGCTTCTTCTTGTTCCGCTCGACCAGGACAATCAACAGGCCAAAGGTGGCTATGCTAATGGCAATGCAGATTAGTACCCAGGATGGGGAAGACCCGATCTTGTGAATGCCCCACAGGGGTCTGCTCGCCAAACCAAGAAAAAGGAATACCGCCGCCAAGCCGGAAAGGACGAACCAAAAGTGGTCCTGCCTGCCTTGTTTGAACTGGTCCCGGTAAAACCCGCTTACCAAAATGCCCGCCAATGCTAAGGCTGGCGTCGCCCCATCGTCAATGAGCCAAATATAAGGTTTGATTACCTGTAAAAACGCCAGCATCTCCAACTTTGCCAGCACACTGAAACCCATGCAGAGCAGAAATGCCAGGCCAATCCAAACCTGTTTCCCCCGGCTGAGAAGGTAAACCAGGGATGCAATTAGGTAAGCCCAGCCAATTAATCCCAATATCCCCCACCAGTAAAAGCCCATCCAAATGGGCGCATCGCCCGCGCCTCCCTGATAGCTGGCTGCCAAAAAAACCAACAATCCCCATCCCAGGGTTTTTCCTACCCACTTCCTCTGTTGTTTCTCCGGCACTTTTGGGTAGTCCAGCCAGATCAGGAAAAAGGACAGGGTAAGTAGTATCTGCCACACCGCTTTGGGCAACAGGGCTCCTTCGGCCTGGTAGGACTCCAGGTTGACGTGAAACACCCCCATGATCAGCAGCGCCAGGGATCTGCTCACTATGTGCAACAGAATTTGGGAGGTATTTTCGCCCTTTTTCCACCGGTTATTGATGGCAAGTGGAATGGACAATCCCACAATAAATAAAAAAGCGGGGAAAACCACGTCTGACAGGCCCATTCCGTCTACCCCGGCAGGCACGTGCAGCAACCACTCGGGCACACCGCGAAGGGTCCACAGGTCGTTGACAAAAATCATCAACATCATGGTTAGCGCCCGAAAAACATCGATCGCATGGTTTCGGCTAGTCACCGGTGCAGCTGCGGCCTCCATTTACTGCTTATTTTCTGGCAAAATCATCCTGTACCCGTACGATGTCGGTCTCGTCCGAGGGGTTTGCCGGATCGGTATGCATCCAAATCTCGGCTACTACGGCCCAACTGCCCAGCCCCAAAAGGCGGTGTCTTTCCCCTTGTTCCAGCCGAATGACTTCACCAATGGTCAGCGTTTTTGGCGCATTCTCTGTATCCGTAGCACTGGTTACGATACCGCCCTCTCCGGCTACCAGCTTCCAGATTTCAGCCCGTCGGTGGTGATACTGCCAGGACAGGCGCTTTCCGGGTCCGGCCAATAGAATTTTAGGACTTAGCTTATTTTTCAGCTGCGCTTCGGTAAGTTGCACCTCTGGAAAAAATTGTTCCCGAAACTGCCCGATCTGTGCTTCATCGATCACAAAAAAACCACCCCAGGGCCGGGTTTCGTCCCGACTTACAATCCGGTAGCCAAAACCGTCCAACCAATCGCCCACCTGATTAAAAATGGCATCTTTTGTCACTTCTTTTGATACATTCATGTTAACTGCGGTTACGTAAAAAAACAACGTTTATCAATTTCTAGTAAAATCTGCTCAAGATACTAAATTTATTTTCAGATTTCACGGTGGATGCTGGCCGCGCCAATCATGGCTGCCTTTTCACCAAGCCTGCTGATGCGAATATCCAGTTGGAGGCCACGGGCGTTGAGTAGTTGCCTCACCTGTGGGAGAAAGTGGTCGGCTGCTTTCACCATGTTTCCCCCCAGCACTACCGCGTCAATTTTTCGGATCTTCGCCTGTATCTCTATTAAATCGGCCAAATTTCGTCCAAAAACCCCGAGCATTTCCAGGGTCTCTGCCCGCGTATCCGCGTCTTCCAGCAAGGGCTTCAATCCAACGACCGAATGCCCAAACCGCTCTTTGGCCCACTTGGAAAAAAAGGAAGTACTCAAATAATCCTCCGCGATCCCCTCCTTAAATGGCGTGGACCACAGTGCTCCGTCCTCGGCCAGATCCCCGGATTTAAACGCCCCACCTAGCCCGGTACCGAAGGTCAGGCCCATCAGGTGCGCGCCGTTATCCCAGCCTGCTACCCCTGCCTCCCCTTGTAGAAAGGCCGCTGCATCGTTCATAAACCGAATATTTTCAGCCGGAATACGCAATCGTTCCGATAGTTCTGTCGTCACGTTCACCTCGTAAAGAGCCAGGTACTTGCCCTGGTCTACCATTAGGGAGATTCCCTGCTCGTAATCAAAGGGGGCCGGCATGGCGATGCCCAGCAGGGTATTTTTTGTGGGGCCCAGGCCCTGGATGCAAGCTGCCCAGGCGGCTAAAATCTCCTCCCGGCTGGCTAACGAATTGACCGGTTTGCGCACCAGGTTTTCGTCAGCGATGTCTTTTCCATCTGCTGTCAGCAGTCCGGCACTTATATGGGACCCACCGATATCAATTCCGAGGTACTGCTTCATTGTTCCTGCCCGTTTGCCGCACGCAGCAGCTCTTTAAATCCTTCCCGTTCGTGGTACTGGAAAAACTCCCGGTCCGATGGCGCCCTGTTTTTCAGGAAATCGTTCCTTTCCAGGGCCTTGCCCAGGTTTTCGTATAATTTTGCCTCCTCGCCATTTCGCGCAGCAATCAACGCCAGACCATAAAACGGATAGCCGGTTGTCCTGTTTTGAATCGCGCTTTCTTCAAACTTGATGGTGGCGTTATAATAGTCCTTTGCCAGAAAATTGGCCAATCCCTGGTTAAACAGGTTGATGGGATCCTGGGCGGCTTTGTTGAGGTGGATGGCCGCCAGGCGGTAGTCCCCATTAAATATGGAAACGGCACCCAAAGCACCTTCGTAGGTTTCCCGTTGCGCATCCGATTGCGTCAAGGCCAGCGCCCGATAAAAGTTGGTGTAGGCGCTGAATTTATCTCCCCAAAGCCAAAAAACCAGCCCCAAGTTGTATACTGCAGTGGGGTTTTCAAAAAAGGCATTGGAGCGATTTAGCGAAAAAAGCGCATTTTCCAGCAGTTGATTCCGTTCCTGTACCGATTGCGTACGCTGCGCCCGGTTTAGAAAAACCATTCCCAGATTGCTGTACACCCAGGCGCTGGGATATACCTGTTCCATGGCCAGCAGCAGTTGCT
Source organism: Cyclobacterium xiamenense (assembly GCF_900109255.1). Taxonomy (NCBI): domain Bacteria; kingdom Pseudomonadati; phylum Bacteroidota; class Cytophagia; order Cytophagales; family Cyclobacteriaceae; genus Cyclobacterium; species Cyclobacterium xiamenense. Next base: position 195,749 of record NZ_FNZH01000005.1, read on the forward strand.
CTTGTTCGTTCCAACCCGGTTCCCGGGAGACTGCGTGGGCGAGTTCCCGCTCACTGAGGGTATCTGCGGGCACCCTTCCCTGCCGGATGCCCCGGGCCAAAATGGACAGCTGCATGTCCGAAACGGAGAGTGGCGGCTCGGGTTGCCGGCGGATTTCGCGTTCAAACCGCAACAGCACCTGCCGGTTGATCTCCGGATAATGGGGCAGGCCGGTCATTTTCCACTTTTTGTAGCTCCAGTCGCCGGGTCCTCTCAACACCTCCAGAAAGGGGGTTTTTTCGGTAAAAGGCAAATTGCTGTAGGCCGATAGGCGGTCTTCCATCTCTTGCCAGCCGCGGAGCCCCATCCCGGCTTTCTCCAGGGAATCAGGAGGGAGCCAGGTTCCCAAAACAGGGATTTTTTCCTGACCCCGGTACTGTCCAATCTGAGCCAAAGACGCCGTGGTAACAATGCCGCGAGCCAGCAATTCTTCGGTCGTCAGTACCGGAACAGGATTTCGGCCCTTTCTGAATTCCGTGATCGCCAGTAGCTCGCCTTTTTCCATCCCCTTTGAAAAAGGCATGCTGAAGTCCCCTTCCAGGATTACCGGTGCATAGGGATCCAGCGTATCGCCGCTGACCTCCAATTTCTTCTCAAAACGCAACACCTCCCCGCCAAAAGAAAACCGTGGCGTCAGTGCGAAACGTTCGCTTCTGGATAGTAGGGCATTTGGCAGCTCTACGCGTATGGAAAAACGAACGGAATCCCCTAATCGCTCGAGTACCTTGGGCGCGATAAAAATTTTTTGATTTTCGGCTTTTTTTATAACTTGCCTCTTGTTACACGAACACAGAAATAAAACAGCTAATAGACCTAACGCAGTACTTATTTTTTTTGCAACAATCATAGGGTAATCCGGTTAATATCAGTAAGTTGTTTGCCTTAAGGGTTTCCTTACATTTAAACAGGTTAAAAGGATGGAACAGATCAAATTATTCTTTCAGGGCAGCGCATTTGGCGTTTGTTCAAAATTAGGAGAAAAACTTCATTTCCCAATTGACAGCATCCGGTTGTTTTTTATTTACAGCTCTTTCATCACCCTGGGCTCTCCCATCATCCTTTATGTGAGCATGGCCATGCTGATGAAGCTGCGGACCTATTTCCGGAGAATGAACAATCCCATTCTCTTTGATTAGTGGAGGGAGGAGAAATACCGTTTTCCGAGAACGTAGTAGGAAACGATCAACGAGAAGGGTTGGGTAGATTTTTCTGAACCAACGCATCCTACCCGAATCGCATTTCCGGGTGCCTTCCGGTTGCGTTCGCTCCAAAAATCGCGGTACGCACGCAGCACCGCCTTGCCGTGGGCAGGTCCACTGCCATACCACAGGTGCAGCGCCGCCGCCGTATCCAACACAACCCGCAGGAAAAAAACCGGCCAAAAACCGCCCCTGGTCAGGTTTGCATACAGCATAAACAGGCTGTTTCGAAAGTTCAAGTAGGTTTTAAAGGGGTTGGTGCTAGCCAGCGTGCCGCCGCCGAAGTGATAGACCTGGGCATCGCTGCAATGGTGAATTTGAAAGCCGGCATTTCTCCAGCGCCAGCAGAGCTCAATTTCTTCCATGTGTGAAAAAAAATTGGGATTGAATCCGCCAAATTCGTGAAACAAATCGGCCCTGACGCAGAAACAAGCGCCGGAGGCCCAATCGATGGGTTGGGATTGGTCGTATTGCCCGCTATCTTTTTCCAACGTATGCAGTATCCTACCCCGGCAATAGGGATACCCCAGCCGGTCCAGGTAGCCACCGGCGGCGCCGGCATAGTCAAAGTACCCTGTTTGTTTCAGCGAAAGGACTTTGGGCTGACAGGCCGCCAATGTAGGGTTTCCTTCCATGTAGCGAACCAATGCTTCGTCCCAGCCCTGTACCACTTTCACGTCCGAGTTCAACAACAAGTAGTAATCAAACTGTCCGTTAAGGGTTTCCAGGCCCAGGTTGTACCCCTTGCTGTAGCCGTGGTTTTCTCCTAGGAGCAGCAAGCGTATTTCCGGAAAATGTACGGTTAGGTAGTCGATGGACCCATCCGTGCTCCCATTGTCCACCACAATCACTTCAAAAACAGACTGATGAACCACCTGGGACAGGTACTTTTTGAGCACTCCTTTCCCGTTAAAATTCAAAATGACGATTGCGGCTTTCTTCATCAGACCATGTTACCAAAATCCATTCCTGGGATATTGGGCATCATCCCTGCGGTAGCAGCACTCATTTTTTCTTTGATTTTTGCATCGATGTTTTCCAGGGCCTTGTTGGTGGCGCCGACAATCAGGTCTTTCATCATGTCTTTGTCTTGTTCGTTTACCAGTGAGCTGTCGATAGCGATGTCCAGGACTTTCCGCTGCCCGTTCACAACGACCTTTACCATTCCTGCCCCTGCCTCGCCCTCTGCCCGTAAGTGAACAAGCTCCGCCTGGGTTTCTTTAATTTTTGCCTGCGCCTCTTTTACCTTGTTCATCAGGTTCATGAAATCCATCATAGGTTCTATCGTTAAAGTATATACAAATATAATCGAATATCTAACGTTTGTTCCTCCGAGTTGTTCGCACTTCTTTCAAAAATCGGAAACAAACAGGCAGATACTTTTACAAAAGCAAGATTTCCCCAATTATTAAACCTCTTTGAATCATTTTCCGTATTAAATAGCATTGAATCCTCTTTGTTTCAATCAAACCTAACTAACACCTTTATGAACACGCTGGAAAAAGAAATCATCACCATTGAGAAAGAGCACGTGCAGAACCTCCAATTTTCAGGAAAGGAAGTTGTAGTCGATCCCGAGGCGAAACGCATGCGCTTGCTCGAATTACAAAAGTCCCAGATACTTGGTAATATAGCCCGCAACAAAGTCTGGATCTACTTCCAGACAGCTGATGGAAATGCCTACCGGATCAATACCACCGTTTGGGCAGTGGGCGAACGATTCATATCCCTGAAGGGAGGCATCACCATCCCCATCTCTTCCATTTTTAAAATCGATTGAGGAAGGTACGGCAGTTACCCCTGGAGCCGGGAGATAGCCTCTTCCAGGCTCAGGGTTTCCTGCTCACCACTGACCATGTTTTTTAGACCCAGCGTTCCGTTTGCTAATTCCTCCGCACCCAGGATAGCTACAAAGGCTATATTTTTTTTGTCGGCATAGTTGAATTGCTTCTTGATTTTTGCCAGATCCGGATATATCTCCGCAGCAATACCCGCTCTTCTGAAAGCGGCCAGGTACGCCATGGCTTGCTTCCTTTCCTCGGCACCAAAATGCGCCAACATCACGCGTGTACCCTCATTTTGGGCTTCTGGGAACAAGTTGAGGGCGTCCAGAACGTCATACAGACGATCCACCCCGAATGAAAAGCCAACCCCGGAAATATCGGGAAGACCAAATACCCCCGTAAGGTTGTCGTAACGGCCGCCACCACTCACCGAGCCAACGCCCACACCGGACACTTTTACCTCAAAAATGGCTCCGGTATAATAGGATAAGCCCCGTGCCAGGACGGGGTCCAGGGTAAGAAACCGTGTGTCTTCGCCCAATAGGGTAAGAAAAGACAGTACTTCCTCCACTTCTTTCAGACCGGTTGAACCCACCACACTGTTTGCCAGGAATGCCTTTAAGAAGTCCAGCCATTCGCCGTTGCTTCGTTCTGACGCTTCCAGCACGGGAGCCAACACGGCCACTGCCTCCTGCGAAAAGCCTTTTTGGTACAACTCCTCCTCTACCCGTTCCCGGCCGATCTTGTCTAGTTTGTCGATGGCGACACACAGTTCCGCTTCCATGCCGGCTGCCCCGGCTACCTCGGCGATACCTGATAGTATTTTACGGTTATTCAGGTGGATGCTGTAATCGGCCAACCCAAACGCGGCAAAGACCCGTTTGATCATGGCAATGATCTCCGCTTCGCAGATCAGGCTGTCCGTTCCGACCACGTCGGCGTCGCATTGGTAAAACTCCCGGTACCTGCCCTTTTGCGGTCGGTCCGCTCGCCATACCGGCTGCATCTGAAAGCGTTTGAATGGGAAACTAATCTCGTTTTGGTGCATGACCACATACCGGGCAAAAGGGACTGTCAGGTCATACCGCAATCCCTTTTCCGAAAGCAGGGGAAGTACAGCGGTCTCGCCCGATTTAAACGCGGTATCGTTCACCTTTTTTAAAAATTCACCGCTATTCAACACCTTAAAGAGCAACTGATCCCCTTCCTCACCGTATTTGCCGGTAAGGGTACTCAGGTTTTCCATGGCCGGTGTCTCCAGCTGCTCGTAACCAAACAGACGGAAGGTATCCCGTATGGTAGTGAAAATATAGTTCCGTCGAGCCATTTCTACCGGCCCAAAATCCCTCATTCCTTTTGGTATGCTTGGTTTTTGTTTGCTCATGCGTTGGAAATTTGCCCAAAGGTATAAAATATTACAGGATTGAAGGGCCGGCAAAGGGGTATATTTCGCCGCATAGGTAAACTTCTTTGCCCGTAAATGGCACTTTTTTCCAATAGTTTACTACCTTTGCCCTTCGATTTCAGGAATAACATAAATAAAAAATACCATGGCTGTTACTACTTTAAAAAGAAAGTTGAGGAGAAAGAGACAGGCACAGAACGCCAGAGTCTTGAAAATCAAACAATTGAACGCCAAGCCCGTGATCAAAAACGTGGATGTTGCAGCGATCAAAAAGGAGTTCTCCGACAAATAAAACCCCAAATGAACCCAGCGCTTGTTGGGTTTTTTTTATAGTTTTCCGCGTTTTCCCAACTCCACCACACGTAGGTTTTTTATTTTTTTGTCCAATTCGAAGGTCAGTAGGGTTTTTACCTGGTGAAAACCCTGATTTCCCAGTGCACCCGGATTCAGGTACAGGCAATTCAGTTGCTTATCGAATTCCACTTTGCAAATATGGGAATGACCGCAGACAAACAAGTCCGGTTGCAAGGAACGGATTTTCGTTTTGACACCTTTGGCGTAGCGCGGGGGTTTCCCTCCAATGTGCAGCATCAGTGCCTTTACCCCTCCACTTTCAAAAAATAGTTCCTCCGGATACCGACTTCTCAGCTCGGTATCGTCGATGTTTCCATAAACGATGCGCTGCAGCGGTCCCTGTGGCAGGGCGGCCAGCACACGGGGATCTCCCACATCTCCAGCATGCCAGATTTCGTCCACATCTTCCAATATGCCCCGGGCATTTTGCGGAAAATCACCATGCGTATCGCTAATCAATGCTATTTTTTTCATGTTTTTCTACTTACCTGTATCCTACGCTTCCACCGGTTTTGCATGCGCGGGTGTAGTAACCGTTCCGGAAGATGGGGCAAGGAGACAGCCCTTCCTTTCCTACAAATAAAGGCAGAATCTTTTAATTAAACTTCCTGAATGATACATCCTGCTTGGTAATTGTAAGATTCCTTTCTATTTTTACGACGATAGAAAATTTTGCGACTAAATGAGAGAAATACAATTCAGAGATGCAATCAAGGAAGCCATGTCGGAAGAGATGAGACGCGATAAAAACGTGTTTCTGATGGGCGAAGAAGTAGCGGAATACAACGGTGCCTACAAGGCCAGCCAGGGAATGCTGGACGAGTTTGGGCCCGACCGTGTCATCGATACGCCTATCTCCGAGCTTGGATTTTCCGGATTGGGTGTGGGTGCAGCCATGAATGGACTGCGACCCATTATAGAGTTTATGACGTTTAACTTCTCCCTTGTGGCCATGGATCAGTTGGTCAATTCTTCGGCCAAAATGCTGGCCATGTCCGGTGGTCAATACAGCGTGCCGATCGTGTTTCGGGGGCCCACCGGAAACGCAGGACAATTAGGAGCAACGCATTCCTCAAATTTTGAAAACTGGTTCGCCAATACCCCGGGGTTAAAAGTGGTGGTGCCATCCAACCCCTACGATGCCAAGGGGCTGCTGAAAGCCTCGATTCGGGATGAAAACCCGGTAATTTTTATGGAATCTGAATTGATGTACAGCGATAAGGGCGAGGTTCCCGAAAGCGAGTACCTACTCCCGATTGGCATCGCAGAGATCAAACGAAAAGGCGACGACGTTACCCTGGTTTCCTTCGGGAAGATGATGAAAGTGGCGTTTGAAGCGGCCGATGAACTGGCAAAAGAAGGCATCATGGCCGAAGTCATTGACCTGCGAACGGTTCGGCCCATCGATTACAAGACCGTACTCGAATCGGTAAAAAAGACGAACCGATGCGTCATCGTAGAAGAAGCCAATCCGGTTGCCTCCATTTCTACCGACCTGGCCTTTACGATACAGCGGCATGCATTTGATTACCTCGATGCACCGGTCATGCGGGTCAACTCCATGGATATCCCGTTGAGTTACTCCCCTACCTACATCGAAGCTACATTACCCAATGCCAAACGCACCATTGACGCCGTGAAATCGGTCACCTACCAGAAATAACAGGCAATTATCCACGTATTCGACTAGAAAAAGGCAGCCGTTGGGCTGCCTTTTTTGTGTTTTGAGGAGTCTCTATAGTAGTTTACTAAGAATATTAAATTTCTCTGCCACCTGGCTGTGGTTTGGGCATCCTTTGTCATGGTTTTTGCACCATTTAAGGTGCAGGTCATCGGACCTGTACAAGGAAAGAAATGTTCACCTACAAACCATACGTACCTATGCTTATTCGAAATCAATTAGGAATCCTACTGCTACTGCTCATCATGGCCTCATGTTCGGGAGAAAAGGAGGATCGATACATTTTTGAAACCGAACGGATACTGGATACCGAGACCGGAGATGCCTATTACGTAAAGAATCCAGACACCTTGACCGTGGTACACATCGATGGGGTGGCCGAACCAGTGACGGTAAGCAGTACACCCTTTGCAGAAAGCGAAGAATTGGAGCAACTGATGGACCGGTACGAAGAAAAGCTTGAAGCGCGGAAAGATTCCGTCCTGAGGGTGCAAAAAGCACAGATTAAAGAAAACCGGAAGCAACGGTACGCCGCTTACAGCGACGATGAATTGATGAATCGCTTCAATGAATTGAAAGAAGAAGGTGCCCCCTTTGCGCAGCAAATGGACATGATGGCGGAACTGGTTCGACGGGAGGTCGTCCTGGAAATAGACCTTCCAGAAATCCTGGATATTGATCCGGAGGACATCGATATGGACATGGAATACGATCCGGAAGCAGAAAGCTAATTCGTCAAAGGCGTCCGAACGGGCGTCTTTTTTTTTGCCATTTGCCAGGTTGTTTTTCTTCGAATGCTTTTTCCCGTTGAGAAACATTTTTGGTTCCGGGGTTCGCTGCCTGGCAAAGAAGGCGCTTTTTCTCTATTCGGTTCCTTGTCTCCCAGGCTTGGTGGATTGCGAAATAGGAAGGACCAATTTGCATTTCAGGGCTGAAGCCAACAACTGTGCCTGTTCCAGCGCTTTGTCTCCATTTGTATACACGAAGACAAACAGCGGACGCGGGGCCGATGCATACATTAGGATTGTGAATTCGATGACATTACCGGAGAGTGTTGGGCTTATTCCATTCGGTTGGTTGGTACGCCTCCGCTTGGTTTCGATCAATTCCACCCGCACAATGAGAGGAAGTGTTTTCCACGCGCCCTGTCTGAACCCGGCGATGGACCGATAGTTTTTGTAGCGATTGCCTGAAAAATCAATGCGCGTGCCCCCGTAGGTAGAAAGGATAGGTAGTCCCAGGAGAATGGCAGCCATCCCAACCGCAAGATTTCTTTCCAGGGAGTCGCCGAGGTTTAGGAATGACGTGCCTACCAAGGCAAGTATACCGGACAGGATCAGCAGCGAGCCCAGCAAATGGGGGCCTGAAATCAGGGTGCGTCGCTTAAAGTCAAAGGTGATTACGTTCGGTTGCAGCAATTCGTATCGGCTTGTACGGGTGGACACTTAACGGTAGCGTAACTGCAATACACGCAACAATCTCCCGGCTTTGGTTTTAGTACGTTGCTGCAATTATTGCATGTGTAAAAATACACACAGGCGTCGGTAGGCATGGTTTCCGCTTTTTGATGGCCGCATACCGGGCAGCGGATGATGGTTTGGCGTTGTATATTCATTCCTTTTTTGCCCCTTGTCATTGGACCGATTTCTGAACCAAAACACAGAAGCGTGCAACGGTTCTTTTTTACGAAGGGTATTCTGACCAACAGTTTGCCCAGGCGCGCCATAGGACGCTAGTTTACGAAAGATGTAGTGGGTACGGAATCGGCTCCCGTAGCTTCCAGGGGCACAAAGTGATGGTACAGGCTGTCTGCCGATACCTGCCATACCCGGAAGCCCAATGGCCGCCCGTCAAAGTTCTTGCTGCTCGTCTCCCCACTTACCAGTTGGATGTTCTCGTAGGTATTCTTCGTCAATTTGTGCGTATGACCAGACAAATAGGCTACCACGTTATTTTCCACAAACAAATCCAGCAATCGCTTTCGCGTTGGCAGGGGCAGGTTGTAGTAGTGTTCTTCTTCGTCCGGATGCTCCGTATACAGGGGATAATGCCCCAACACAAACACCGGATACCCACGCTCCCCTTGTTCGATAAGGCTTTTTTCAAACCAGGCTCGGTGTTTTTCGGATTCCTCTTCCACCGCTACTTTCCATAACTGCGTATTGGTGACTACGAAGGAGTGGTTTTTGTGGTCGAATTGGTAGTAATCCTCCCCAATGGTTTCCCGGTAATACCGCAAGCTGGAGTCGGTGGGTGTATTGCCCACGTCATGGTTTCCGGAAACCAGGTAACTGGGGAGCTGTAAACCGTCCCGAATGGTCCGAAAGTCGGCGTAGGAACGGTCGTTGGCATCGTGAACCAAATCGCCGCAAATCACCACAAAATCTACCTCCAGTTCGTTTATCTGCCTGACAGCCTGCTGAAATGTCAGCAGATCGTGTTCGTAGCCACCCATCCCCAACTGCGTATCGCACATTTGTACAAAGGCGAAGGGCTCCAGCGGTTTTTCGGAACAGGAGGTGTTGCCGAAAAGCAAGGCAAACAGGGGAATCAAGAGAGGTAATCGTCGCATCGCATGGTTTGGTTTCGTAGTATCCGGAAGCCATTTACTGCCGACCCGGTATTCCTGCCCTTAGGAACGGCCCTGCTCCTTCAAAAGCGGTTGGACAGGCCCGGTTTCCGTCAAGCACCGCATTTTTCAGGTGTCTGGAACGCTCGGTTAGGTGGTTGGCGCTCCCAATAACAGCAACCTGTGGCGCCCGATTTACACGTAATTGCTCAGCATCACCGGCATCACCAGCATGAGGATATCCTCGTTTTCACTCATATCGGAGGGCAAAATCAAGCCTGCCCGGTTGGGCGCACTAAATTTCAGCGTCACTTCTTTGGCTGAAATATTGTTGAGCATTTCCACCAGGAATTTGGCGTTGAATCCGATTTCGATGTCTTCGCCCTCGTGTTCACAAGAAAGCCGTTCGTTGGCCTCGTTGGAAAAATCCAGGTCTTCTGCAGAAATTTGCAACTCGCTCCCGGTCAGTTTCAAACGAACCTGGTGTGTGGTTTTGTTGGCATATATGGCAATTCTCCGCAGGGAGCCTAAAAACTCCTGTCGGTTGATGACCATATCGTTGTTATTATCCATTGGGATGACGTTTTCGTAATCCGGAAAACGTTCGTCAATCAACCGACAGATCATCTTGATGGTGTTGAATTTAAAGTAGGCATTGCTGCTGTTGAACTCGACGGTTACGGGTACATTCTCGGCCGGAAGAGTAGTCTTTAGCAGGTTTAGCGCCTTTCGCGGTACAATGATGCTGGCTGCTTCCGGTGAGGCGATGTCCACCCGTCGGTACCGGATAAGGCGGTGCCCGTCTGTGGCGACAAAAGTGGTATTGGTATCACTAAGATTGATATACACGCCGGTCATGGCAGGCCGGAGTTCGTCGTTGCTGGTAGCAAAAATGGTATTTGCAATGGCGCTACTCAACACCTCGGTGGACATCTCTACGGTTGTGGCGTTGCTCACTCCGGGAATTCGCGGGAAATCCGTGGCATTTTCACCGGCCAATTTGTACCTACCGTTATCGGAACTAATTTCAATGCTGTAGGTATCCTTATCGATGCTAAAGGTAACCGGCTGTTCGGGAAGGTTTTTGAGGGTTTCAATGAGTATCTTCGCAGGCACCGCAATATTGCCATCTTCTTTTGCCTCCACCTCTATTTCGGTAATCATGGATGTTTGCAGGTCAGAAGCCGTCACCGTGAGTTTACTGTCTTTGATTTCAAAGAGAAAGTTTTCTAAAATCGGCACCACCGGGTTGGTAGTCACTACCCCATTGATGGAAGACAGCTGCTTCAGTAGGGATGAAGAAGAAACAATAAATTTCATAGGTGTATTTTATTTATTACGTCGGTCAATTGATTGCACTGCAGTTCCGTTTAATCACGGAAAAGAACGCCGATAAAAAAGATGATTTCGGATAGACAAAGCTTTGCCGGTAAGCAAAATTTGATTCCCCGGATGCATCCCATGTATTTAACAGGGTAAAGTTATAAATAAAATCACAAAAGCCCTCATAGGGATTTGAATAGATGGCATAAAATTAGCCCCGGATTTTATCAAACTAGCTGTTACGGGAATCCTTTTCGTACTTTCGCTTCTTAAAAATGTATTGTACCCAGCCGATGAGGAATACCATTCCTACCGGTACTAGCAGGTTGATGGTTTGCCAAAGCGTCTTTTGACGGGATACTTTGCGTTTATTCAAGGGCCGGATTTCAAACTGCTTGCGCTTCGATGCCATGATTCCATCCGGATCAACCAGAAAATTTACTGCGTTCTGTAAAAATTCCCGATTTGCCATCTGATTTTCTGAAAAAGGGCTGATTCCCAGGGGAAGCGGCTGCTTTTCGTTGGGATCCACCCAGCTTTTTACCACATCTGCATCACCGGCTACGAGTATGCGTCCTGTATTGCCTTCCGGAAGAAACAAGCTGGCATCAAACTCCTCTGGCACAAATCTGTTTTTAAAATACGAGGAAAAGGTCCCTTCCAGCAGGTATACCAAGGGTAGATTTTGCAACGTAAACGAGGCCATGTCGGGTTCTACAGACATGTCTTCAAACGCTACCCGCACCGGAGCACTCAATCTTTTGGTGAAATTACTGCTGAATACCAGGGGCGTCTTTTTCACACCATCCGCCTTTACCGTATCCAGCGTACTGACAAACCGAAATTGTACCTGATCCAATCCCTTGGTGATGGGGTGATTGGCCATGTTTCCGGCATGCACGTAGAAGGGCCAGGGCAAGGGGACGATTTGGGACTGATTCCCAAAATCTCCGGCCACCACCGGATGGTAGCCAAAATTCAAATCCTGAATCAGGTCTCGGTTGATGCGGATCCCGTACCGGAACAGCATCTCGTCCAATCCGTTATCAACCGGCATGGCCACCGTACCGCCATCTCCGGCATCTTCCAGGTTTACCTGCAGCTGATCCACAAAAAACAGCAGGTTTCCCCCGTACATTAAATACTGGTCCAGCAGGTACTTTTCCCGCTCCCCATAGGCCTCCTTTGGGCCTGCTACCAACAGCACTTCGAAGCTGAGCAGGTCCTCTACCGACTTTGCCTGTTCAAAGGGCACTTTGTACACCTCGTAATCTTCGTTTAAGGCCTCCACCATCCCAAATCCGTTATCCGCATCCATTTCCCCCTGTCCGATAATGACGCCCACAGCCCGTTTGTTTCTTGTATAGAGCCGTTTCAAGGCCTGGGCAATTTCGAATTCCAGGTTTTCGATGGAAAGGTTTAGCGTCTCATCCGGGCTCATTCCCATTTCTCCCTTTAATAGCAAGACCCCTAATTCGTAGCTTTCGGTGCGCAGAACGATTCCCGGAAATATCAGACGGGAGGTTTGCGCCCCATTTTGGGTGCTGAAAAGGTTGGTAGGGTTGATACCAAAGGCAGCAAGGTCCGCAATGTAGGCCTCCCGGGACTCGCGATCCAGTTGTAGGGGATCCTTGTAAACAATTCGGATGTCTTCGTTGGCGTAATTTCGGAAGGTTTTGACGGTTTCTTCTATTCCCTTCTGAAAGCGCTTCATTCCGGCAGGCAAATCGCCTTGCAGCAAGATCTCTACTTCCAGCCGTTCGTCCATATTTTCCAGAATCTCCAGGGTCGCTTCCGAAAGGGAGTAGCGTCCCTCTTCGGTAAGGTCCAGGCGAAACTTCCAGCTACTCTCAAGCATTCCCAGGGCCAGCCATAGGAGAAGCAGCGCCATAACTCCGATCAAGATGGTGCGGTTGCCTCTAGCCATTTCTCTCTATCAGCATCCAGGTTAACATAAGCCAGGTCAGAATCATACCCAGGAAATAAAACAGGTTTTCGGAAACGATCACTCCCCTTCCCATTTGTTCAAAATGGAAACTGATTCCAAGCGATTCCAAAAAAAGCGCCAAATCGCCAAGGGCCAATGCGGCCAGTGCGCCCATCCCTCCGTAAAACAGAAAACATAAAAAAACCGCTAGTACAAACGCCATGATCTGATTGGACGTGAGCGAAGAACTAAACAAGCCCATTGCCGCAAAAAGGGCCGCCACCAGAAATAAGCCGATATACGACCCGAAAAATCCGGCACTGTCAATATTGCCCACGGGGTCCCCCAGTTGCACTACACTGAAGTAATAAATCAGGGTGGGAAGCAGCGCAAAAAGAACCAGCAACAAGGCGGCCAGGTACTTCGCCAGGATGATGTGGTGGCTTCGGAGCGGCGACGTCTTCAATAGCTCCCAGGTTCCGGTGTTTTTTTCCTCCGCCACCATCCCCATGGTAATGGCCGGTATCAAAAAAATAAACACAAACGGCGTATACGTAAACAAGCTATCCAAGTCTGCGTATCCGTATTCCAGCACGCTACTTCCGGGAAATACCCAGACGATCAAACCCAGTGCCACCAGAAAAATACTGGTAATCAAATAGGCCGATAGGTTGCTGAAAAACGCATGTACCTCCTTAAACAACAAACTTACCACGACGTCAATGTTGGGTTAATTGGTGAAAAATCGATTCCAGGTTATTTTCCTGCTGCCGGATACTGACCAGGTTTACATTTCTCTCCTGCACCAGCCGCATGAGTTCCAGGCGCAATTTTTTGGAATCCGGACAGGAAAAGACACAAGTAGTCGGATTGGGACGGGAAAGCTTGGAATACGACAAATCCTCAAGCCATTCCGGAGCCAGCGTTTCTTCGGATTCAAAGACCAACTGACTTTCCTCCTGCCCGGACTTCAGGTGTTCCAGCAGATCCTGTGCCACCACCCTTCCTTTGTGAATGATGACCACCTTGTCGCAGAGTGCCTCCACTTCCTGCATGATATGGGTGCTCAAAATGAGCGTCTTGTCCCTGCTGACATTTTTAATCAGCTGCCGGATTTCCACCAGCTGATTGGGATCCAGCCCGGAAGTGGGCTCGTCCAGCACAATGATCTCCGGATCGTGTACCAGGCTTTTGGCCAGCCCGACCCGTTGCTTGAACCCTTTGGAAAGCAGGCCGATTTTCTTCTTCCTTTCCGGCATCAAACCGCATTGCTCCATGACCGTCTGTACCCGCTGCGCCAGATCGCGACCCCTGAGCCGGTACAATCCCCCGACAAAACGTAGAAACTCGGGAATGTACATGTCGGGATACAGGGGGTTGTGCTCGGGTAAATAGCCGATAAGCTTACTGCTGATCTTCGGATACCTCGCTACAGAAATCCCTTTCACCAAAACCTCGCCTTCGTCCGCCGTCAGGTAGCCGGTCAGAATCTTCATCGTAGTGGATTTACCGGCACCATTGGGCCCCAGAAAACCCAGAACCTGGCCCGGTTTGGCCTGAAAGCTCACTTGCTGGAGCACTTGCTGCTGACCGAATTTTTTTGATACCTGATGGATTTCTATGGACATGAAAAGCTATACATTTAAACCAAGATCCATTTTCCAAACGAAACGGGAACCCTGGCTATTGCCTTGTAAGAAAATTCCTCCTGCCGGGCAACTCCCGTGCAGGAGGACGCTTTCTTGCCAACAGCATGCCGTCATGCCTACGGCTGTCGGCAGACTCACCCACCAATTCCGGCTCGCACGCGATCGAGCTTGCTAGAGGGCGAGCTGAAGCCGTCACGGGCATCCGTTGGAGCAATACTTAGGGTTCCAGCGCTTTAACGCCGGGCAGAATTTTTCCTTCCATTAATTCCAGCAAGGCACCGCCGCCTGTAGAAACAAAGGATACCCGGTCTCCATACCCAAATTTGTTGACCGCAGCGGCCGAATCGCCGCCTCCTATTAAGGTAAAGGCTCCTTTTTCTGTAGCTTCGACTACTGCTTCGGCAATGGCCTTTGTGCCTTTTTCGAAACTAGACATCTCAAACACGCCCATAGGGCCGTTCCACAAGACGGTTTTGGAAGCGAGAATAACATCGGTAAACTTTTCCCGGCTTTCCGGACCGATGTCCAGCCCCATCCAGCCATCCGGTATTTGCCCTTTTTTGGCCGTTCCCTGTTCCGCATCGTTGGCAAATGCCTTGGAGGTAACCGAATCCGCCGGCAACAGCAGGTTTACGTTTAATTTTTTGGCCTTTTCCACCAATTGGAGGGCCAGTCCCATCTTATCTTCTTCCAACAGGGAGTCGCCGATGGTGCCTCCCTGCGCCTTGGCAAAGGTGTAGGACATACCCCCTCCGATGATCAGCGTATCTACCTTGTCCAGTAGCTTATCGATCAGCAATATTTTGTCGGAGATCTTGGCTCCACCCATAATGGCCGTAAAGGGCCTTTCTGGCGCTTCCAGTACTTTTTCCGCATTGACCAATTCTGCCTGCATCAGGTATCCAGCCACCTTATCGTTAAAAAATTCGGCGACGATTGCCGTGGATGCATGGGCGCGGTGGGCGGTTCCAAAGGCGTCGTTTACGTAGATATCGCCCAAAGCCGCCAGTTTCCTCGCAAATTCCTTGTCTCCTTTTTCCTCTTCTTTGTGAAACCTCAGGTTCTCCAATAGCAATACTTCTCCAGGATTAAGGCTGGTAGCCAGTTGCGTTGCTTCCGTGCCAACGCAATCTTTTGCAAAAGTGACCGATAGTTCCAGTGCCTTGTTTAGCTCGGTTACGATGTGTTTCAAAGAAAATTTATCTTCCGGGCCAGACTTTGGCCGTCCCAAATGCGACATCAGGATAACGGCACCGCCATCGTTCAAAATTTTCTTGATGGTAGGCAGGGCGGCAACGATACGGGTGTCGTCGGTAATGTTAAACTGATCATCCAGGGGAACATTAAAATCTACCCGAACCAGGGCTTTCTTGCCTTTAAAATCAACATTATCGACTGTCTTAATTCTATTATTCATACGTTGTAGGTTTAAAATTCACTCAAAAATAATCAATTTATTTGGCAGCTGCCCGTCTCAGTCGGTCATTTATGGCTTTTCCTAAATGAATTTCGGGCAGTTCCTCCGCCAAAATCACATCCGCCTCGCTGGCATCCAGTAGGCGCATGGAAGAAAATAGGTTTCGGGCCGCTTCGTCGTAATCCCCGTCCGGACTCAAGGCCAATTGCAGGGATTCGGGTAAATCCGGAAACGTACGGGTAAAAGACAGCACCGCAAAAACGGTTCCTTTTTGCCTATACCCTTCAATCAATGCCTCCAGGTCTCCCAAAACCACCGGTTTTTTCGGAGCATAATGACTTTTTAGCATGCCGGGAGACTTGGGATTGCTGCTGGATTGCGGAAGAATCAACACCTTTCCTACCGTTTGTTCCAGATCGGAAACGGATATGCCACCCAGGCGGTATACGATGACCTGTCCCTCTTCCATGCCCACGATGGTGCTTTCCAACCCCACTTCGCAAACGCCCCCATCCAAAATGTATGGAATCTGCTCGCCCAGTTGGTCCTGCACGTGGCTGGCACGGGTAGGACTGATGTATCCAAAGGGATTGGCACTTGGGGCCGCAAGGGGATAATCCAGGGATTGCAGCAATTTCCGGGTAAGCGGATGACGGGGAATACGTACGCCAACCGTATCCAATCCGCTGGTTATCAGATCGGAGATGACTGGTTTTTTGGAAACCAGCAAAGTTAGGGGCCCGGGCCAAAAACGTTCGGCCAATCGCTGCAGTTCTTCGGGTATTTCCCGAACGTATTCGTTTAACTGACTTTTATCGCCCAGGTGAATGATCAGGGGATCAAACTCTGGGCGCTTTTTTGTCTTAAAAATTCGCAGCACCGCCTGCTCGTCCAGCGCATTGCCGGCCAGACCGTAAACGGTCTCCGTGGGAATGGCTACTAGCTGCCCCGAGGACAATATTCGAGCCGCTTTTTCAATGTCTTTTCCTATTTCTGCCATTATTCCTCGCAAAATTCATCCACCCATTCTTTGGCCTGCGTGTAGCCCAAAGATAGGGCCATTTTCAATTGGGTGCAGCCCTTTTCCTTGTTTCCGAGGGCACTCATCTCGGTAACGCCCAATAAGTAATAGGCAGACGCATTGCGCTGATCGAGACGGACCACTTCGTTTAGGCTGGCAATGGCGTTTACCGGATCGTTGTTGCCCAATTGGGCTTTTGCCTTATTGAACAAAACCGCCGGCTGCTCCGGATTTGCCTGCAAGGCCATGTCAAAGTCCACCAGGGCATCTTCGTACATTTCCAGCCCAAGCAGGGACAGGCCCCGGTTGTAATAAATATCGGACTGCTGAAAATCCAGCCCGTTTGCGCGGTTGTAATCGATCAGTGCTTCCCGGTAGGACTGCTTCTCCATCCAGGCATTGCCCCGGTTAAAAAAGGGCTTGTAATTGAGGGAATCCAGTTTGATGGATTTGGTAAACGATTCGATGGCCTCGTCGAGAGCACCTTGCTGAAAAAATGCGATGCCCCGTACATTCCAGGCAGCTGCATGGCTGCTGTCTTTCTCTACCAGCCGGTCTAAGTACGCGATGGATTCTTTGTAATTTTGTTCTTCCAGTGAAGTGACCCCTGCCTGAAAGAGCTCCTCCACAGAGGGTTGGCAGGAAGCCAAAAGGAGAAACAGGGCCAGGGAAGGGAAAAGGTAGTTGTACATCTCAAAATTTTTGGCGAAGATACGAATTCCCCGGCGCAGAAACCCAATAAAGCGCCTACAAAAACCAAAAGTGCCGCTTCGCCTTACAAGAGTATTTCCGATCGGCTGGTTTTTTCCAACATGCGCAGAATAGAGGCGTTGTATCCGACGAGTTCTGCCGTCATATCAAAACCCACCCATGCCAGGTCCTTGCTTTCGGGACTGATGAGCAGCGGCTCGTCCATCTCTGCCTCGATCAAAAACCGGACATCGTAGTGAAAATGCTGCGCATCCACCGCATTTGCCGGGATAAGGTGCACATCCAGGTCAAAGATAAACCGGTCCACCAAGCGCAGGGAAGTTAATCCGCTCTCTTCGCGGGCCTCGTTCATGGCTACCTCCAGCAGGTTTTGGTTGTCATCGGCATGCCCCCCGAGCTGCAGCCATTTTTCCAATTTCCGGTGCAGGGTGAGCAAGGTATGCGTCCTCCTTCGGTTGACAATCCAGGCGGAGGCCGTGAAATGCCCTTCTTTTCGGTCCCGGCTAAAGGCCATTGGGTCGGCAAGTAGCTCCAGAAAATCCGGGATCATCGCCATCTCTTCCTCGAACGGCGTTTTGTAATTACGTATATATTCCCCGAGTAGTTTGCTATCCATAGTTTAGTCCTGCTTGAATAATTCTTCCATAAAACGATCAAAAGGCGCTGCCTTGTGGTACAAGCTATCCGCATACACCGTGACCAACACTTTTAGGTAACTGGGAATATTGTTTACGTAAATTTTCTCGATACTAACGTTTCCAAACAGCTGATCGATCTTGCTTTTGAGATCAGCGGCCGAGAGGGGTGGTTTCAGGTAGCATTTCTCGGTCACCTTCACCTGCTCGTTTGTCTCTTCGATTTTGCGATCCAGACTGACGCGTCGGTACCCCAGGCCGGAAACTCCCTGTACCAACCCGAAAAACAAATTGGAAAACGTTTTTTCGGTAAGCGGGTCCTGGAAAGTCACCGCAAAACCGTTGGCATACGGTGACTGCAACACGTGCACCTCCGGTTTTTTGTTGATACCGGCCATTTTAAGGTGGTAGTTGTCATAGATTTGCCTGGCAAGTTCCTTTCCTTCCGATGAAATCATCCAATCAGAAATGCGGGTTTCTTCCTCAGCCGACACGGTAAAGTTTTCCCTGATGGACACTTTTCGGTCGTTATTGGGAAAGAGTCCCCCTAGTAATTCATCGATAAATTTCATTTTAATCTAATTTTTCCGTTCTCACCCGTATAGATGACCCCTTCGTCCTCCAGCCCGCGAAGCAGCCCGACGGAGAGATCGTCTACCTCTTCCCCACAATGCGCAAGCAAATCCCGCAAAGAAAACGCTTCTCCCCCTGCTAAAGTTTTGAGTATTTTACTTTCCAGCATTTTTTGGTGCTCGGAAAGGGCATTTTCCTTCTTTGTTTGAATACAGGTATCGCAAATCCCGCAGCTATAATCATTCTTATCCCCAAAATAATCTAAAATAAGGGAGGTACGGCAATTTTTTACATTTTTTACGTAGGCGACCATGCGAGCCGCCTTTTCGGAGGCCTGTTCCCTGCGCTGCCCGATGCGTTTTCTATCCAGCGGCAGCGAACCCGCATCCATTCTTGGGGTCAAAAAGGTCACTTGGGGTTTGTCTTTTTTCGCCATGTATGCCGCTAACCCCAATTCGTCCAGGCGATGCAGCATGTGTACCACCTCCTTTTCCGGGAGGTTTAGGAGCTGACCGATTCGACTTTCCTGTATGCGAACGTAATTGACGAAAAGCTCGCCTCCGTACATTCTGAGTAGTAGCTTGATCAGCGGATCCAATTTGGCATAGGCAATTTGCGCTTCGTAGATTTTGGTCTGGGATACACGAAAATGGAGCGAAGAAGGCACGAATACACTTTCAGAAAACAGCAGCAAGGCGACTTCCTGCAGTACTTTGATCGCATTGTACGCCATTTTCATATCCAGCGAATAGGTTTGGGTAAAATTGCCGAAGTCAAAATCGAAACTGCTCATCTCGGCACTGCCTACCGCCAGCCGGTAATGGTTTGCCAGGCATTGGTATACCCGCTTGACCTGCTCTTCCGGCGGATAGGCTTCCGCCGCCCGTTGTATAAGTGCCTGGCAGTCCTGTTCTTGCGTCATAAGCACCGCATAGGCCTTGATCCCATCCCTACCGGCCCTACCCGCTTCCTGGTAGTAATGCTCCAGGCTTTCCGGCAAATCCAAATGCATGACCAAGCGTACGTCCGGCTTGTCGATCCCCATCCCAAACGCATTGGTCGCTACCATCACCCGCACCCTGCCCTGAATCCAATCCTGTTGGCGCTGCGTTCTGACCGACTGCTCCAGGCCGGCATGGTAAAAAGTCGCCGAAATCCCCAACTGCAGCAGGTGCTGGGCCGTTTCCTTGGTACCTTTGCGGGTTCGGTGGTATACAATCGCACTTCCCGGTACTTTGTGAAGGATTTCGACCGCTTTTTCCAACTTATTTTCTACCCAACGGACCGCATAGGAAAGGTTTTTTCGCGCAAAGGATTGAACGAAGACCTTACCGGGTTTCAAGGCAAGCCTCTCGATAATGTCTTCCCGTACAGCCAGGGTGGCCGAGGCGGTGAGGGCGAGCAGGGGCACGCCGGGAACGAGCTCCCGGATTTTCACGATCTCCAGGTACGAGGGCCGGAAATCGTATCCCCACTGGGAAATGCAATGCGCTTCGTCCACCGCCACCAGGTTGACCTTCATTTGCTTCACCCGTTCGATAAAGAGTTCGGTCTTTAGGCGCTCCGGTGAGAGGTACAAAAACTTGTAATCCCCGTAGATGCAATTATCCAACAAGGCATCGATTTCGCGTTTTCGCATGCCCGAATGAATAGCAAGCGCTTTAATCCCCCGATTTCTGAGCTGATCCACCTGATCCTTCATCAAGGCAATTAGCGGACTGACTACCAGGCAAATACCCGGCTGCATCAGGGCAGGTACCTGAAAACAAATGGATTTCCCCCCACCGGTAGGCATCAGGGCCAACGCGTCCTTTCCCTGAGCTGCATGCATGACAATATCTTCCTGCAATGGCCGAAAATCCAGGTATCCGAAATACCTCTTCAAGGTAGCCAATGCCACTGTTTTCAATTCATCCATTCCGAAACGGTGCGATGGTACCCCTGAAAGTAGCAGAATTTTATGCAAAAAAAAACCCGTCTGCCTATCAGAACGGGTTTGACAAACTGGGAAAGGTAATTTTCATCGCCGCCTGCGGTAGGGAAAGGTCCGAAGCGGAGGGCTCGTGCAGCTGCCACCGCCCCTCTTGCCAGAAATACAGCCGATAGCTCCCTGCAGTAAGGGGACGCCAGGAACGTTTTTCCAGATCTAGCTTTTTCCCATCCGGCAATTCCAGCCGAATCAGCTTCCCCAGGTCCCTGACCAGGAGTTTTCCGGCCCGTATACCGGTCTGTTTGATCCGGTGGGGAAGCACCTGATAGGTAAAATCCTCGGCGGACACCTGCGAAAGCGTACTGTACAATTGCCCCCGGAAGGTATAGTCGACCGCCAGACCCTGCCCCACCCGGTACACGAGCAGGTAATGTTGGCTGGCCTTTTGCCAGGTTTCACCGATCCGGTAGGCGCCCAGAAGGAGCAGCACCAACAGGGTCAGGTAGTAGTGCTTTTTTTTTCGCTGGGTTACCAGCAGGTAGGCAAAAAACAAGCCTATCCAGATCAGCAGCATTTGAGGAAGGCTAAAATGGAGAAAATCGATTTTAGCGTAGGGCAAGCGCTGAAAGCTGAAAATGCCTTCGTTGACCAGCCAGATCGCTTTGTTGACCAATTCGCCGAGAAATCCGGCTATAATGGGAAAAGAGGTCAGCAATAAAAAAGGCAATCCAAGCGCCATGATTAAAAACGCACCCGGAATCGCCACCAAATTGGAGAGGAAAAAATAGGCGGGAAAGGCATGAAAATAGTAGATAGACAAGGGGAAGGTAGCCAGCTGAGCTGCCATGCCCACGCTGCTGATGTCCCACAGGTAGCTCAGCCATCGGGCATCCGGATGCCATAAGGACCGAATCATCGGCTGAAACAGCAGGATACCCAGCAAGGCAATGTAACTCAACTGAAATCCCACGGCGTATATCAGAAAGGGATCGTATACCAAAAGCAGCATGGCCGAAAGGGCCAGGGGATTAAAAATGGAAGGATTTCGGGACTTCATCTGTGCCAGGGAAATAAATGTAAACATGGCAGCGGCCCGAAGCACCGAGGGAGAAAGCCCCGTAATGGCGGCATACAGCCAAATAAGCAGGATAACGGCGCCAAGGAGGACGATTCGCTGGTAGCGCCCGGCCCGCTGGGGTTTGAAAAACAAAAAAATAAATCCATAAATGATGCCTACGTGCAAGCCCGAAACAGCCAAAATGTGCATGGCTCCTGCGGTGGCATAGGCCTCCCCGATCTCCTCGTCCAGGTCTTTTTTTTGACCCAGCAGCAGGGCTTTTGCAATTTGGGCAGAGGCATCGGTAGTGATGTACCGATCCACCTGTTGTTCGAGGTGCTGGCGTAGCCAGAGGATTCCCGCCTGCCAGGGAGCCATATTTCCGGCCTGCAGCAGCCTAAAATCCGTCCCAATAAAATGGCTGAAATAGATTTGCTTCCGGGCCATAAACGCGGCGTAATCAAAGGCCTCTGGATTTTTTGCCGGTGCAATTCGTTGGGGAAAGCCCCGGATAAGCAGGACCGATCCGGGCAACAGGGGACTGGGAGATCGGTGGTACACCTGTACCTTTCCCCTTGCTTCTCGCCAGCCATCGGCTGTGCGTACCGCATATACTTCCACCAAATTGGCCACACTTTTTGGCTTTTGCTGATCCGTTTCCCTGACCGCTACCAGATAGGCCTCTATTCCCGAAAACTGAAGCAGGTGCTGTGGGTCATGGCTCACATCCCGGAGGGAGGCACAGTACATTCCCATGACGATCAGGTTGGTATAGGCCAGAAACGGGATGAGCTGGAGGTATGTCCGCCGAATTTTGGGGAAATAAACCAGAGCCAACACGCCATACAGCACCGTTCCCAGCACCAGGCAGGTAAGGAAAGTACGAGGCGTAACATTCTGACCGATAGATGGATACACCAGCACTCCCAGGATAAAGAACGCCGTGTACCGGAGGAAAGGGAATTCATTGAATTTCATCAACCCAAAAAAAGTGGACCCAAAAACGTAGCGGTTCGTTTCTTTTCCGCCGGAGCAAACGACCGGCAGTCCTTTGTGCAAACGTAGAACTTAAGGTAGGCACTTTCGGACAAAAAAACAATACAGTGAACTGAATTTCAGGGAAGTAAAAAAAAACGGCGCTCTTTCTTAGAAGCGGAATCCGATGCTAAAACCGGCGTTGAATTCCACGGGATGGAAACGTTCGCTTACCTCCTCGTTGAATCCCCGCGCGATGTTTACATAGGGACCCAGGGCAAATTTATCCTTGTGAACCCATTTGTACCCGGCCCCAAACCCGATGAGTAGGCCGTCCATGTCGATCTCCCGCAGCCCATTCTCCGGGTTCGTTTCCGTGAACGTGCCTGTTCTGAATTTCGTGAAAGGGACTACGTAAAAGCCGGAGGGATTTGCCGGAGAGACAAAATAATACGTGTACGAAAGGGCCATACTGGTCAGGTTGAATTCCTCCCCACTGCCGTTTTCCGACACGTACGAAAACCTGTCCATCAACAGCAACTCCAGGCCCAGGGACTGATTTTGGTCCAGAAACCGCTCGTAGCCGAGTTCCACGGAACCAATCGCAATGGTGTTGGCAATATTGAGTTTGCCTTCGTTCGCATTCCACTGCCGGGGCGGTGTCGGCTGCGCATGAACGGCCCCAACCAGGCACAAAAAACTTAAACTAAAACACAGGCGACAAAATGAATTTCTCATGATACAGAATCAAAGGGTTTGGCTGTACGGTCAACGTACAGTATTGGCCCTTCGTTCCATGAGGTAGTGATCGATTCCGCACTCGACGAATAGCGGACCGGATTTCTGGAAACCAAATTTCTCGTACAATCCCATCGCCGTGACTTGTCCGTGCAGGTAGATGGTTTTACCGGCGCTTTCGGGATGATCCTGGATATCGTCCAACACCGCTTTTACAAGCGCTTGACCGACACCCCTACCTCTGAAGGGCTTTAATACAGCAAACCGCTCAAGTTTGATGCCATTTTTTGTGAAGCGCCATCTGGCCGTACCCACTTCCTGCACGCCCGCGTAGGCGATAAACTGGCTCGCTTCCTCTTCAAAGGAATCGTATTCTTCATTTGGATCGACGGCTTGTTCGCGAACGAATACTTCTTCCCGGATGCGGAACGCCTTTTGTAGCGTGTCGGCATCTGCAATTTTTTTTACCGAGAGCTTCATTGGGGTTGCTTTATTTCCACTTCGTTTTTTTCGTAGGCATCGATGATGGACTTGACCAGTCGGTGGCGAACCACGTCCCTGCCCGATAGGTGTACCACGCCGATACCTTTGACGTCCTTTAGGATGCGCAAGGATTCCCGAAGGCCCGACTTTTGTTTGGGGGGCAGGTCCACCTGTGATTGATCCCCGGTGATGATCACTTTGGAGTTGGGGCCCATGCGGGTCAGGAACATTTTTATCTGTTCGCTGGTGGTATTTTGTGCTTCATCCAGCAAGATAAAGGCGTCGTGCAGCGTTCTTCCGCGCATGTACGCCAGGGGTGCAATTTCGATGACGCGGTTTTCCTGGTAAAAGCGTAATTTTTCCGAGGGGACCATGTCTCCCAGCGCATCGTAAATGGGGCGCAGGTAGGGGTCCAGTTTTTCTTGCAGATCACCCGGTAAAAATCCCAGGTTTTCGCCGGCTTCTACGGCGGGGCGGGTGATGATGATGCGTTTTACCTCGCGATTTTTGAGTGCACGAACGGCCAGGGCCACGGCGATGTAGGTCTTACCCGTACCGGCCGGTCCCAGGGCAAAGACCAGGTCGTTGGCAAACGCAGCATCCACCAATTTTTTTTGATTGGAGGACTTCGGCCGCACCACCAGTCCTTTGTTCCCATACAGGATAATGTCATTTTTCGCATCCGATGGTCCGGAGGGCGTACCTTCCAGTGCAATGTATTCCTTCACATTATCCGGCGTCACCTGCCCGAAGCGACTGAAATGTTCCAGCAGCATGTTAAGAATATCATTGATTTTAAGGATTTCGGGGGCTTGTCCTTTGATCCGGATTTCATTTCCTCTGGAGACAATCTTGCTCTGGGGAAAAGCAGCTGATATTTGCCGGATGTTTTCATTTTCCGATCCCAGGAAGTCCAGGAGGGAAATGTTTTCCAATGTAATGACTTTTTCTACCAATATCTTTTCTTCTGTTTTACCGAATTCAAAAAACTAATTTAAAATGCCTATTTTTGTTTAAACGTAACACAAAAGTACGAATTTTTAATTGACTTGCTTGTATGGCTTTGGTAACATTCATCTCTGATTTTGGTAACGCAGATTACTACGTACCGGTGGTAAAAGCAAAGATGTTATCGATTAATCCCCAATTGTCCATTGTGGACATCAGCCACGAAATTGCCATTTACGACATTGCGCACGCGGCATTCGTACTCCGTGCAAGCTATAACGAATTTCCGAAGGGCACTGTTCACCTGGTGGCCTTAAATGCGACCAGCAATATTACGGATGGGTACATAGGGATCAAATTAAACGAGCATGTTTTCATCGGTCCGAACAACGGCGTACTGAGTATGTTGGCCGATAATGACCCGGGCATTGTGGTCAAATTTTCCGACATTCATATCCGGAACAGCAGCTTTCCGGCAAAGGATATTCTGGCGCCCATCGCTGCCAAGGTGGCCAGCGGGGCCGCCATCCATGATTTTGGCGGTCCTTTGCCCGCAATCAAAAAAATGATGGGGCGGCAATTCAAGGCCAGCAAGAAGCAGATTGTGGGCTATGTATTGCGGGTCGACCATTACGGAAACCTGATTACCAATATCCCGCAGGATGTATTCGACAAATTAAATCCCGGAAAGTTTCAGATTGCCTTTGGTCGGGAGACGTTGGAATCGATCCAGCAGAATTACGACGAGGTGGAACCCGGCGATTGCTGGGCCTTTTTCAACAGCCTGGGTTTGTTGGAAATTGGCATCAATCACGGTCACGGTGCGGATTTATTGGGCTTGAAATACGACAGCGCCATTTACATCAATTTCGATAGCTAAGGAATTGATTGCGAAGAAAATGGGCCGAAGCGCGGCGGAAATGGGCCTGTTTTTCGCGCAAAAAGGGGAAAAAAATGCCGGTCGTGGGATGCAAAAGTATTGTTTGAGAAAAATTCTTTGCTCATATTTGCAACCCATTCAGCAAGGAACGGGATTTGAATCACCTGCCCAGGTGGCGGAATTGGTAGACGCGTTGGTCTCAAACACCAATGAGGTAACACTCGTGCCGGTTCGACTCCGGCCCTGGGTACATATTAAAGGCTCCTTCTTGGAAAGAAGGGGCCTTTTTCGTTTTATAATGCCGGAGGAGAAGTTTATCCCGATGCAGCGCAGCGGAATCGGGAACTCCGGCCCTGGGTACAAAAAAAGGGAAAATCGGCCTTTAAGGTACTGTTTTGGTAGATTTTATGTTCACATAAAATTTACACAAGATGCCTTCAGTGATCAAAAAAGGCAGATCGCTAGCTCGCAGTTCACATTTTTTTCACACGAAAAAAGATCGTGGGATGCGAGCTAGTGTTATTTGTCGAATTCGTAAGGACCGGGTTAACAAAGCCGGCACGGCACCTGTATACCTGCAGGTGACCATCAATTCAGAAAAACTTCAGATCCCTCTAAAAATCTCCTGGCCGGTCGAATTATTCGACAATAAAGCGGGTTAATTTCTGCCCCGGAACGCCCGCGACCAGGATGCCGACGATTACAACATGTTGGCCAAAATGCAGATGTCGAAAGTGAATGAAATCTTCATCTATTACCGGCATTCTGACCTGGATTTGAGTACTGAAATCTTTTTGAAAGAATTCAGTAGGTTTGGCGCAAGAAGCAATTTTCTGCAATGGGCTACTTACGAAATCGAAGACCGGTACAATGCCAACCGCATTGCCCTGCAGACACGAAAAAACTCGCTATCCAACATCAACAAAATCAAACTTTGGCGTGAAGAGATTAAATTTTCTGAGCTCAACAATGAGCTGATGAAAGACCTGCAGGCATGGGAGGCGAGCAGTTCGTGCTTCGGATAATACCCCAGAATTTTTCGCTTACTTTCTTTATCGTACTTTTTCCCTTTGACCATTCGATTGCCGATAGTTGTGTCTTATGGATGAGACACAAACCCCATAGCATCTCATAGAAACGAAAATAGGAGACGCAACGTGTGAAACGAAGCCAAAAATCCTCCAATAGAAAGCTACGCTTCATTGTCCGCAGCGAAATCCTCTGTACATGTCGGGCATGGATACGATTCCTTGGATACGTATTCCTCCGGAGAACCCTATTCAATCATTTGTATCCTGAGAGAAAAGAGCTACCTGTTGTCAGCACGCAATGCATGCCATTTTTCCGGAAGGCTTGCTGTCTTTACCTTAAAAAATAATCGTTTTACATTCTTTTTTTTGAATTTAAAATACATTTTTATACCTTTAAAAACATTTTCAAACGAATCAAATTAAATTTTCCAGCACCGCTACTGGTTCACCTTTTTCCAATTATGCTCGGATTATCTTTATTTTCACGCGAAGACGGATGGGAAAATTCCGCTTCCTCACACACCGTGTTGTTTTCCAATGAACAATTGGTCGTAACGGTAAACAGCACGTACGAATATCCCTACAGCATTCGCAGGACGGCTCCGGATACGGTCCTGGTTTTGGAGGGGAAGGTCTACGATCGGTCCACTTCGGCCCTGTTCGACAGTATTCAGCAACTACTAAGCTCTGAGGATGAACTTGAGAAATACCTTTTTGATACGGATGGGGAGTTTTACCTGTATGTACTAGATCTCCAATCCCATACCCTAAAGGTGTTTGGGGATCACCTGAATCGCCTGCCCCTTTACCACGGCAGCCGCAACGGAAGATGGATCGTATCGCGGGATATCGGATTTGTGCAAGGGTATTTACAGGCGCCAATAAATCCGCTACACCTCGCCGAATTCCTCGTTTTTGACTACAACCTGTCCACCCATACGCTTTTTGATCAGGTCTTCCACCTCCAACTCTACGAAAAACTGCTGGTGGATGTAAAGGCAGGCAAGATCACCGCCCCAAAAAGGAGTTATTCCTATGATTTTTCTGCCAAATCAATTTCCCAGGTAGATGAAGTTGCTTTGGATGGCATGGCCTCGGTATTCCTTACCGCATGCAAGCAACGAGCTACGGCACAAAACATCCTCTCACTTAGTGGCGGTATGGATTCTCGATCGGTAGCCGCCGGACTGCACAAGGGAGGAGCGCGGGTTACGGGAGTTACGTTTGAAGATGAAGAAAAATCGGCTACTACCGATGTGGTGATTGCCCAGGAAATTGCAGCTAGCTTGCAACTCGACTGGCAAAAAATCAGTTTAAGTACCGCCAATTTCAGGGAGGACATTGCCGAAACCATCCGGTTTAAAATGGGAATCCAACCCACGCGGTACTATTATTTGAACCAATTTTGCCGAAAAGTATTTGATCGATACGGTGGGAACATTACTTTTTTTACCGGCGACGGAGGGGATAAAGTGTTTCCCGATTTAACAAACAACATCAGGTATTCGGACAACAAAAAGTTGGTTGACCTAATTCTTCGGGAGAATTACGAGTTTTCCCTGCCGCAAGCGGCCAGATTGACCGGAATTGATGAAAAACGACTTTCCGATTCTATCTACCAAACCTTATCAGATTTTCCAGGCAAAAACAGTGGGGACAAACACGCGTATTTTCTGCTAACCTGCCGGATGAAGCGGTATATCTTTGAGGGAGAAGATAGAAACAGGCGCTTTTTCTGGGCTACCACGCCCTTTTTAAGTAGGCCTTTTTTCGGTATCATGAGCAAAATCGATCGGAACGTAAAGATAAACGACGACTTCTACAGGCGCTTTATTGCGAAGCTCAACGAACAGGTAGCCGTAATCCGGGACGAAAATTATTCCAGTGGAAACGTTTCCGTAAGTAAAAATCTCTACCGGTTTGTGAAAAATAAGGCCAACGCGCTGCTAAGCAGAAAGCGCAAGGAACAACTCAAAGCCCTATTTGAGGGAAGAAAGGCTTCGAAAACCGTCTCGCTCTACAAAAACCTCATACTGGAATGGGAATCAAATGAGGTACCGATTGACATGAAAGTGGTTCGAAAAAAGATCAATGACTACAGCTTGGGTCAATTGTCATTGATCGCAACTGCCCAACTGGTCAGTGCCATCGTAACTAAGAAATGATTCACAACCCGATAGCACGCTTTCCGATGAATGCGACCCGCATTTAAAACACCCTGCATTCGGTACAAGAAACCACCACCTGCATCTCGACGCCAGACATTACGGATCATTTATGTAGCGAAAGCCGTCTTTGGACGGGTACGCTCTTGGGAAAGCCAATAAAAGAATGGCTTTTCCTGAGTTTTGGCTCTGCTTGCAATGGACGAAACGTCGTTTTTTTTTGGTAGAAACCCCTATCCGCAAGCGATTCGGTCGCTGGAAGCATTGCAGATCTTATCACCGCTTTTCCTCCACAATGCCTGTTTATTCAACGCGTTTTCCGTACTTTGAATTTCCTACTGTGCTTTGACGAAAAAAAACAAAACGAACCATGCTTACACTCGATCTGGTAATTACCAAGGAAAATGGGACCTACACCGGTAGCCTGACCTACAACGACAACCGCCTTACCCAATCGGCACCCAGCATTCCGGGACTGGAAACACAAGTGAAAAAACTGCTGGCGGAATTTGAAGGCATGGATCCAAATGCCGTCACGTTCAACCACTATTTTCACTGTCCGGCCTTTTTTGAGGCTTTCAAGGTATTGGATCTGGACGAACTGGCAAAGTTGGCTGCTATCGATACAGGAAAGTTGCAGGCATTCGCCGCCGGTACCCAAAAACCGGTTCGGGAAGAAGCCGAAAAGATCGAAAATGCCCTACAGAACCTGGCCTCCCGCCTGATGAAAGCCTCCCTGGTGCTTTCCTGAGGGAGCAGGGCTACTCAATTATCCTGGGCGGCAAATACCCGGCGCAGCAAGGCCGTGGTCCGTTCCGCAGGATTTTCCCGAATGGCTTTTTCCTCTTGCGCAATCAGGACGAACAAGCCCGAAATCGCCTGCTCCGTCACGTATCCCTGCAAGTCGGGATCTAATTTCCGGGAGGTAGTTGGAAAGGTATTGTACGCCGAAACCAAATCCCCGTAATAGCGGGTAGCACCGACCTCATCCAGCGCCTCTTCGATATGCGGCGCAAACAATCCGGTCAATTTTTCTGAGGTCTTCCCCTGCAAATACCGGGTAGCGGCGTCCTCGCCACCGTTTAGTAGCTCCCAGGCATCCTGCACGGTGAGCTGGCGGATGGCATCTACAAACAAAGGCTTGGCTTCTTTTGCGGCGGCTTCGGCGCCACGGTTGATCGTCAACAGCACCCGGTCCACTTCGGCCCCCAGCCCCAATCGCCGCAACGTAGACTCCACCCGTTGGACATCCTCCGGCAGGGCGATCCGGATCAGTTCGTTGGCAAAAAAACCGTCCACCTGTGAGGCCCGGTCGCTGCCTGTAACTATCCCTTTTACGAG
Source organism: Cyclobacterium xiamenense (assembly GCF_900109255.1). Classification (NCBI taxonomy): domain Bacteria; kingdom Pseudomonadati; phylum Bacteroidota; class Cytophagia; order Cytophagales; family Cyclobacteriaceae; genus Cyclobacterium; species Cyclobacterium xiamenense. Next base: position 225,584 of record NZ_FNZH01000005.1, read on the forward strand.
GGCTTCTTTTAGGCCATCGCCCACATCCTGCTCGGTCAGACTGGCTTCGGTAGCCCCCTGGATAAAGCGGTTGACCTCTGAGGCCGTGCAGCCTGCGGCAAACACAAACAGGCATGCCATACACACTATTTTCAATTTTCTCATCGACTAATTCGGTTTAGTTCTTCTAACAAACGTTTCTGACCTTTCGTGCTCAAATGACCGTGATCGATGAAGTTTGTTGTGTCCGAAGAAAAGAAATCGTACTTCGGTTGGTTGAAATTTTCAAAAGTAATCCGGGAGCCTTCCGCGGGGTAGCTTGCTTTTATTTCCTCCCAGTACCTGCGAAACCTCTCCGCATGCGCGGCACGAATCGGCAAGGGCACCGGATGAAAATATACCGTGGTTTCTATGTGATGGGATTCCAGTAGTTGCCAGAGGCGATTCAATGCCTGTTCCGCCACCGGCGAAATTTCGAAATCCCCGGCATTCACCAATGCTTTCTCTGCTTCGATTTTAGCGGCAACATTGGGTACCCGAAATAAGGGTTCAAATTGATTGGTTCCATTTTCCAGGTATTGATTGGGCGGGTATTTGCCGGGAGCCAGCCGCAGCCACCGGAGCAGCGCAAAGCCATACACCCGCAGCAAGTGAATGGACCCAAATGCGCTCCAATAGGAACTTGGCCTCATCAATGTGTGCTGCTCTACCCCCTCCTGTTGGGTCATGTAGGGGTGCAGGCAGATCCATGCCTTTCGCATCCGGTGATCGGAAGCGAGTACCTGTTCGAGTAGGGGAACCATCGTTTGGATGCGTGCCCCCATCAGACTCGCATTAAAGTACCGTACATCGCTGATTGGTCCAGGGTTAAGGTTGGCCGAAAGCGAGGGACCCAGAATAATGCCGTCGAAGTTTTCGGGAATGTACCGAAAGGCCATCAGGTACTTAGAGATTCGTTCTTCCCCATACACCCGGGTGCGTTGGGTCATTCCAAACAGCCCAAACACATCCAGCCAGGCGGCAAGCAGCACGAATCCGGCCACTGCCAGAAAACAGGAAGGGATGATACGCTTAAAAAACCGGTGAAATGCCTTGTCCATGGTAACTTAGAAATCAAAATACAGAAAGTCCGTCTGCACAACGGAGTTAAGGAAAATCATGTTCAACAAAAACAAGAGTACCGTCGCAATGCCGTAACCGGGTGTAGGTTTCATTTGACGGCCCAGTTGCATGTCGTTTGGTAAAAAAAGTAGCACCACTCCTGCGATCCAAATAGGTAAGTTATGCAGGTTACTAACCAGGAAAAAATCCGGAGCACCGCCATTGGAAAAGTGAAACATGGCAGAAAGCAGGCCCAGCGCATCCTGGAAATTTTCGGCCCGGAAAAACACCCAGGTCAGGTTCACGAAAAAAAAGGTGATCAGAATGGCAAAAAAGGCAGGAATCTCAACACCGACTTTTTTCCAATACCGGTGAACCACCAGCGCGGCCCCATGCAGCAGGCCCCAGACGATAAACGTCCAGCCCGCCCCGTGCCAGATTCCCCCCAGTAGGAAGGTAATCATCAAATTGGCATTGGTCCTACCCGGACTCACTTTGTTGCCACCCAGGGGAATGTACACGTAATCCCGCAAAAACCGGCTCAGCGTAATGTGCCAATTTCTCCAAAACTCCTGTATGGTGGCCGACCGGTAGGGGGAATTGAAGTTTTGCGGCAGTTGGATGTTAAAAAGCAAGCCCAAACCGATCGCCATGGAGGAATAACCGCTAAAGTCAAAGTACAGCTGGAAGGAATAAGAAAGCGAGGTAATCCAGGCGTCTTGTACTCCCAGGAGGCCAATGTTCCCATAGCCCTTATCTGCCACAAGGCCAAAGCTATCGGCAAGCACCACTTTTTTTGCCAGCCCCATCATAAAAATAAAAAAACCTCGGGAAAGGTTTTGGTAGTTGGCTCGGGTTAAAAACGGGTTGCGAAATTGTGTCATCATCTCTTTGTGATGCACAATGGGCCCCGCAATCAGCTGGGGAAAAAAGGAAACAAACAAGCCGTAGGAGACAAAGTTCGTCTCGATCCGGACCCCTTTGTAGCAATCCACCAGATAGGCAATCTGCTGAAACGTATAAAACGAGATGCCCAGGGGAAGCGCCCAATCCAGGTAAGAAATGGAGGAATGGGATAGCACATTGATATTGAAAATAACAAAATCTGCGTATTTGTAGAAAAACAGGATTAGAAGGTTAAAGGTGATGCCGGCTACCAAAAATGACTTTTTGCCTTTCCCTGCTTGTTTGCTGATGAAGTAATTGAGTACAATGGAAATGCCTATCAGGATTAAATAACTGGGTTTCCACCATCCGTAAAAGAAAAGGGAACACAGAAAGAGCCAGCAAACGATGTAGGAATTTCTGATTTTCGACCCCAACCCGTAAAACCCCGCGAGCACCACTGGCAAAAAAACAAACAGAAAAACAAAAGAATTAAATAACATGGCTAAAAAAGCATTATCACTCAAATATACACTTGTTTGTTTTATTTTGACCAAAAAATCCCCGGAAACCTGCTGAAATCGAAAGTATCCTGCGTTTTTTTTCCAAAATAAGGCGCTATTGGATGGGCCATGGAATGGGGTATGCCGGCGATGACCCGGAATACCGATGGCTTAGGCTTGTTAACTTTTACTGCTCGCCTTCCGCGGAGAACCGCAACGCCCACCCGTAGAACCGGGTAGTCGATCCGGGCAAAACACTGAATCATCCGTTCAAAAAAAATTCCCGGATCGGATGTCATTTTCCCCATGCACTGCATTTTCGGTACCGATACACCACCGTTCAGTTGATGGATGTGCCCATCAGTACCTGGGAAGTACGTTTGCAGGTGAGATTTGGGTCGAGGGTATACCCGGATGATGTGGAAAGTAATGGCACCCACAAATCGTGCAATTTTATCTGAAAATCGCCGGTTACGCAGGTACTTCTTTCCAACACAGCTAATTTTTCTGTATCTTAAACCAATGAACGAACAAAACGCATCCCTTCATTTGCCGGTGCACTCCATCGCAGCGACAGAAATCCTGCCTTTTCAATCAATGCGGCATAACGATTGTACTGTTTTTAAAAAAAATCGATTCGCTTCTCCAATAATCCAGTAAAAACGCTAACCCAGGCTCAACCCATGCAACTCTCCTTTCAACATTTGTTTTTCACGCTGGCCTTTACATTTCTGCTAGTAGCGGCCCTTGTCCTTGCCAAAACCATCCTCATCCCCCTGGGCCTGGCCCTGTTGCTTTCCTTTATTTTACACCCCGTGCATAAGAAATTGCGGGAGAAGAAATTTGGCAATATCGGGGCTGCCCTAACCGTGCTGGTGCTGTTCTTTTTGATCCTAATCGGTATCTTGGCGTTCTTTTCTGCAGAAATCCTCTCCCTATCGGATCAACTAACGGATTTTGGTGACAAATTAATGAATATTTTCACCGACACCGTTGTCTTTCTGAACGAAAACTTTAGCTTTTTGGGCAATTTAGAAAAAGATGCCCTGCTGGAAGATGGAAAGACCTGGCTGAAGGATGCAGGAGCTGGATTACTCGGGAGAACGTTCAGTAGCACGGCCAGCATTTTTACCGGTTTGTTTACCATGATCATCTATACCTTCTTGTTTCTGATTTACAAACAGGGGCTGGTCAATGCCTTCGTTAAATTTGGTCCGGACGATAAAAAGAGCCAATACCTCACCATGCTAAAAAACATCCAGCAGGTGGGGCAAAAATACCTTTCGGGGATGTTGACGTTAATTTTGATTCTGGGTCTGGCCAACAGTGCCGGGTTGTGGATCATCGGACTGGACAACCCATTTCTGTTTGGTTTTTTAGCTGCCACGCTATCCATCATCCCCTATATCGGAACCACCATTGGCGCAAGCATACCGGTGCTTTATGCGTTTATGTCCAAAGACGAGCTTTGGGTACCTCTGGCTGTAGCGGCCATGTTTTGGCTGATTCAGGTGATTGAAAGTAACTTTCTGAGCCCAAAGGTGGTAGGGAATAGCGTAAATGTCAATGCATTTGCAGCCATTCTGAGCCTTATCATTGGCGCATCGGTCTGGGGTGTGGCGGGGATGGTGTTGTTTCTGCCATTTGCCGCCATGCTAAAGGCCATTTGTGAAAGCTATGTTCCCCTGCAGCCCCTGGCCATGTTGATCGGGCAGGATGCGTTCAACGACAAGCCAAAAAAAACGTAGCCGGTCTCGGTTCTTACCGTTGGGCTCAAGAAGAACTGACTGAAATATAAATCTTCCTGAGGTAAAAAATAGTCACTTTGCAGTCTTTAAACCATAAGGTATCCAGAATGCATTTCAATAAATGCCAAGTGGTGAACATGACACACTGCTGGATACCGAACTAAAAGCATTTAGTTCTTCTGCGACATAAAAATAGACTCGAATGATGAAAGAAAAAAATAGTGTAGGTTTGATTTTCTCTGATTCCCACTGAGGAGTTTGTGCCAGTTAATTAAAGAATATACGAGAAAAATGAATAAATAATACAATGAAGTTAGGATCGAAATATTTTGAAGAAGTAAACTTCGATAAATTTGTGGCTTCTTACATGTCTTCAGAGGCTGATCGACTTCAATTCCGTTCAGGTCCTATCCAGATTTATCCATTACAGATGGCTACTTATTTTATCAAGGTGCCAAGTCCGCTTTTTAGAACAGAATATAACTTTCTACTGCTTTTTTCTTCAGGGGGTGGAAAGCAACAAGTAGACACTGAATTACTTGAACTGTCGGAAAATGATATATTGTTCATTCGTGAGGGCCACCTGAACGCCATTAAGGAAATCTCCCCAGACACAACAGGTTTCTATGTACATATCGATAGTTCACTATTGTCCGGAATCTTTCCAGATGAAGACCTTTTAAATAGGTTTACCTTTTCTCCAAAAATCAGTGTTCCTTTTTCTACGATGTCTTGGTTAATCAAATGCTGTGAATTACTTTTTGAACAGAGGTTGGTGGACATCAAGAGTATTGAAGTTCAACTTTCCATATTGAAAGTACTCATTCAAAAACTTGCTAATTCTCTGCCTTCACGCATAGTAAAACCTACCAGGCAGTCGGAAATCACCATGCGTTTCAGGGAGTTGGTTTACTATCATGCCCACAAGGAAAGGAATATCTCGTTCTATTCAGGGAAGCTTGCCGTGACCGATAACTACCTAAATAGATGTGTGAAGAACCTAACGACTAAATCGGTTAAGCAACACCTCAATGAAATGGTTGTGGCAAAAAGTAAGATACTGCTTAACAATACCGCCAAAAGCATTTCTGAAATAGCCTATGAATTAAATTTCTCCGACCCCTCCTACTTTGCAAGGCTTTTTAAACAAGTGACAGGGATGAAGCCATCAGCGTACAAAGATTCAATTATGCACGATTTGTCCGACTAACAGCACGTTTTCTACCAGATTTTGCCTTAACCTGTCTCAGTTTTTACTGTTTATTTTTAAGACATTTAATTAAATAAACATGAAGGCAGTCGTAGTAAAACCCGTAAAATTATCATCAAAGAATCGGCCATTGAGGACCTCACGCTATTTAGTGCTCTGTGGAGTACTTGGTCTATTTTGTTCCTACAAAACCATTGAAAAAGAAGAAAATCGGCTAATGATTACCATTGAAGGAATTAAAAAAGGGAAAGGAGAGGTGATCGTAAGCATTTTCGAAGAAGAAAAAAACTGGTTAAAGAAGCCATTCCAGGTAATCAAAATGAACGCCGATAGCGACACAAAAACAGTCTCATTTTCTGTGGAAAAGGGTAAATATGCCGTTTCGGTATTTCAGGATGAAAATGCTAACGGAGAGCTTGATCAATCGTGGATAGGTATTCCGAAAGAGCCGATAGGCTTCGGGAATAACTATAAGCCTTTTGGACCACCTAAATTTGGCCCGGCACGTGTAGACCATAACAAATCAGAATCTTTTTACACCATTACCCTTTATAAAGCATGAAATGGTCTGTTGAGAATGCCGAAACGCAAGAAGGTAAGGTCGCCATTATAACTGGCGCGAACAGTGGGCTTGGGTTTGAGACTGCATTAGGTTTAGCTAAACTTGGATGTGAGGTGATTTTAGCGTGTAGAGATATGAAGAAGGCTAAAAACGCTGAAGAAAATATACGGAAAGTAGTCAATGAGGCCAGGTTGAAGAGTATGAGCTTGGATTTGAGTAAGTTGAGCAGTATTCAGACGTTCACCACCGAATTCAAAGCACATTATCAGCAACTGGATTATCTGGTCAACAATGCCGGTGTCATGATGCCTCCTTTTTCGCTAACTGAGGACGGCTTTGAACGTCAGTTGGCGGTGAATTACCTTGGTCACTTTTCATTGACAGGAAATCTACTTCCTTACCTTATCAACACCAAAAATTCACGCATTGTAACATTGACTAGTCTTTCTTTCAAATGGGCTGAAATAAACTTCAAAGATCCCCACTTCGAAAAGGGATACAGCAAAAAAAGCGCTTACGGACAAAGTAAAAGAGCTTGCTTGGTTTTCGCTTTTGAGTTACAAAGAAGGCTGGAGGAACACAGACATGCTGCTCAATCAATTGCAGCTCATCCGGGACTATCCAATACAAACCTTGATCGTTATTTTCCGTCCCTTATACGACCATTAGGAGCCTTATTCCTTCAAAATGTCAAGAAAGGCGCGTTGCCAATCCTCTACGCAGTTTTAGACGATAGCGTAAAAGGAGGGGATTTTATCGGGCCTGACGGCTTTCAGGAAATAAGAGGATATCCTACAAAAGTAGAGGCAGACGAATATTCCAACAACCTGATAATCGGTCAAAGACTCTGGGACTTAAGTGAACGCCTTACAAAAACCGACTATCCATTCTGACGAAATAAACGGTAAACCAATGAAAAATTTAGTCTTCTGTGCCGTAATTTTTTTAGTCGGTATGTTATCCGCTCATGCCCAAAATACAGGGGCAATTTCAGGGTATGTCAAAGATGCAAAAACAGGCGAAATGTTGATAGGTGTAACGGTTAGAGTCGTCGATACACCACAGGGAGCTACCACAAACCTTGATGGTTATTATACTATCAATGAAGTACCTGCCAAGGTTATAAGTGTACAGGTATCTTATATAGGCTATCAGACGCAAACGAAGTACAACGTAGTAGTTCGTTCCGGAGGTATTCCCGATGTTAATTTTGAGATGGAAGAGTCCGCAACTCAACTGGAAGATGTTGTTGTTGTAGCCAACCCATTTGAAAAACTGGAAGAAACCCCGCTATCCATCCAGCGGCTATCACCTGAGGAAATTGCCACGTATCCGGGCGGCAATAATGATATTGCTAAGGTAGTGCAGTCATTACCCGGGGTGTCAAGTTCGGTGGGCGGATTCAGGAATGATGTTATCATAAGAGGAGGTGCACCCAATGAAAATGTGTATTACTTGGATGGTGTTGAAATACCAAACATCAACCACTTTGCTACCCAAGGAAGTGCAGGGGGTCCAATAGGTTTGTTGAACGTAAGTTTCTTTGAAGGCGTCACGCTTTCTTCCAGCGCCTTTAATGCCCAATATGACAATGTTCTATCTGGGGTATTGCAGTTCGATCAGCGAAACGGAAATAACCGGGAGTTTCGGAGAAATTTTAGGGTGAGTAGCAGCGAAACAGCCATCACATTGGAGGGGCCTATTCTAAAAAGAGACAAGGAAGCCAGTAATACTTCTTTTATTGCCTCCGTTCGAAGATCCTATTTGCAGCTGTTATTTCAACTTTTGGAGCTTCCTTTTTTACCCGACTATTGGGACTACCAATATAAGCTCACCCATAAAATTGATGAAAAAAATGAAATTACGGTTACTGGTGTAGGTTCGATTGATGATTTTCGGGTGAATATCCTTGACGAATTCGACCCGCAGCAACAATCGAGCTTAGAACAGACTCCAATTATTAAGCAGCGGACCAACACGGTAGGGCTTACGTGGAAAATGAGGTTTAAAGAAAAGCCGGGCTTTATGACGACTACGGTCAGCCAAAATTACCTCCAAAATGACTTTACCCGATTTAAAAATAATGTCAATGAAGAGGGTGTTCTTTTCAAAAATGATTCAGACGAAACCGAGACTAAAATTAGGTATAACTATACCCAGTTTTTGTCCGACTGGACGGTAAGTGGTGGAGCTTCTTTTCAACGGGTAAATTACACCAATTCTACCTTAGATGCGGTAGATGGCTTTCAGTTCAGCACCGACCTGTCCTTTAACAGGTACGGCCTTTTTGGGCAGGTTTCCAGGAGTTTCTTGAATAACCGGTTAGGAGTCTCTTTTGGTGTGCGGATGGACGGCAACAGCTTCACCGATGATGGAAACGATTTACTTTCTACGCTAAGCCCACGGTTTTCTGCATCCTACAAACTCGATGAAAATCAAAAGTGGTCACTAAACGGATCCGTTGGGAGATATTACAAAATTCCTCCTTATACTATTTTAGGTTTTCAAGACAACCAACAAAGGTTTGTCAACCAAAATGCGCAATACATAGAAAGCGACCATTTGGTAGTAGGGCTGGAATACCTAGTGACTCCCGCTTCAAGGTTTTCCATAGAAGGGTTTTACAAAACCTATGGTGACTATCCGGTTTCGCTTACTGACAGCGTTTCCCTCGCCAACTTAGGGGCAGGATTTGAAGTATTGGGCAATGAACCAATAGCCAGTCTGGGCGTAGGCCGGACGTATGGGTTGGAATTTCTCTACCAAAAGAAACTGACTAATCGTTCCTATGCCATTCTTGCCTACACGCTCTTCAAAAGTGAATACACTGCTTTTGACACCGACAGTTACCTTCCTAGCGCATGGGATAGCAGGCACTTGCTTACCTTCACAGGTGGCTATCAATTGGGGAAAAACTGGGAACTGAGCAGTCGCCTCCGCTACCTTTACAGAACACCGTTTGCGCCGGTAGATGTAGAAGCAACCAACAATCAGGGAACCTATCCAATTCTTATCATCGATTATACTGAGATTGGAGACCAAACCCTTGATCCTTTCACACAAGTAGACTTACGGATCGATAAGAAATGGAATTTCCCAGCCTGGACATTTAACGTGTTTTTTGAAGTCCAGAATGTTTTGAGCCAACAAATTCCCGAACCACCTATTTATGGCTTAGACAGAACCGAAACTGGACAGGTTGTGACCCCTCAACTGGTAGTTCAGGTTAAGGAGATTGCGAATTCAACGCCCCTTCCCGCTATTGGAATTGTGGTCGATTTTTAAGAGTGGCAATACAAAAATTGATAATGAATCTAAAAAAAACTAAGCACACCAGCACCGAAAAAAAATGGGGCAGAAAGTGGTTTCCGCAAATTTCGAGCTCCTAGCAAGATTTGTCTCGGTGATTAGGTAGTCGCTCCGCAAAGCCCTACGTTTCTAACCTCCAGACCGTTTTCCCAGACTCCTACGGCCCTGACCCCTCCCAACCGTCAACCCAGGCACTTGTGCAGCGGCTGAGCACAGGCCGAAGTGTTCCAGACAACGAAATACGATGTGTACGTTTCCCGAAATTGCCTTACTAATCGGCTGTTTCGGTAGTCGGAGCTGATAAGAAAAAAACTGGGGGTATACAATGGGGTACCAGCAGCTGCCTACCTTCGCCTCATGTTGCCACTCATTGCTCCCAGTGCCTTTTGGGCACCGCCCATTTTATTCATTTGCTTCATCATCTTGCGCATGTCCGAAAATTGCTTCATTAGGTTATTGACCTCCTGTACACTGCGTCCGCTTCCTTTGGCAATGCGCTTCCTCCGGCTGCCATCGATCAGGGAGGGATTGCCCCGCTCCTGAGGAGTCATGCTGCGGATGATCGCCTCGATGGGAATAAAGGATTCGTCGTCAATATCCAGTCCTTTAATGGCTTTGCCCATCCCGGGAATCATTCCCAGCAGGTCCTTGATGTTGCCCATCTTTTTTATCTGCTCCAGTTGGGAGAGAAAATCGTCAAAATCGAACTGATTTTTTCTGATTTTGGCATTTAGCCGTTTTGCTTCGTCCTCGTCAAAGGATTGCTGGGCCTTTTCTACCAGGGAAACCACGTCTCCCATTCCCAGAATACGCTGCGCCATCCGGTCGGGATAAAACAGGTCCAGGTTTTCCATTTTTTCCCCGGTGGAAATAAACTTGATGGGTTTATTGACCACGTGACGAATGGAAATGGCGGCCCCACCACGGCTATCCCCGTCCAATTTGGTAAGCACCACCCCGTCAAAGTCAAGGCGCTCATCGAAGGTTTTGGCGGTGTTGACCGCATCCTGACCGGTCATGGAGTCGACCACAAAAAGTGTCTCCGAAGGGTTGAGCGTTTCTTTCAACGAAGAAATCTCGTTCATCATGGCCTCATCCACGGCAAGACGGCCTGCCGTATCAATAATCACCGTTTTCTTTCCGGATTTTTTGGCAAATTCGATGGCGTTTTGTGCGATCTGAAGGGCATTCTGATTGCCCGGCTCGGCATACACCTCGATTCCTATTTGGCTACCCAGCGTCTTCAGCTGCTCCACGGCAGCCGGACGGTACACGTCGCAGCCCACGAGCAGCACCTGTCGGCCTTGCTTTTTGAGGTAAGCACCCAGTTTGCCCGAAAAAGTCGTTTTACCCGATCCCTGCAACCCGGAGATGAGAATCACAGCCGGATCACCTTTGATGCTGATTTCTTCCTTGCTACCCCCCATCAGTTGGGTGAGCTCCTCCTGGGTAATCTTTACCAAAAGCTGTCCCGGAGAAACAGCGATCAGTACGTCCCTGCCCAGGGCTTCCTCTTTGATTTTGTCGGTAACTTCCTTCGCTACCTTGTAGTTCACGTCTGCATCGATCAGGGCTCTGCGGATTTCTTTTACCGTAGTGGCCACGTTTATTTCCGTGATTTTGCCCGTTCCCTTCAGGGTTTTAAACGCTCTGTCTAATTTATAACTCAGATTGTCAAACATGTTTTTTTCTTTTGGAAGAACAAAAATACGTTTTTTTTTTTAAGCTTGTCAGGTATCCGAAGAAAGTATTCGGGCAAAGATAAATGCCTTATTTTTTGGAATTGCGGGGATTTCTACTAACTTTTGTTACCAAAAAAAGACAAAAAGGTGTATTTAATATACAAAAATACCCCGATCGGGGTATTTTTTTGATGAAAAAAAAGTTGTTACTTACACGCTCAAATAAATCATTTTCAAGTGCTTACCAGAAAATTCGTATTTATTTAACCAAAAACCAAAAACCGATGATGAAAGACCAAATTCCGCTGTTTATTCCCCTGGGGAATTTTTCAGACCACTGCAACTCCCTGGACAGGAAAAAGCTGGTGCCAATAATTGAACTGGTTCACGAAATGGAACTAAAGTTTTACAAGGCCGAAAAGCTACTGGGCACACAGGATCTCAGCGAATTATCGCTTCGTACCCTGGGCTTGTCCGGGATCCATGTTCGCTTGCTGGATGCCATACTCAAACTTCGCCTGGTCCCCTTATTTGACTGGATGGCCTGGAAGAGTGAGGCCGAGCGGTATTACAAAGACGCCAGCAACCTGTACGAATTGGACACCGTCACGCTGGGCAAGGTAATGACCGTACTACTTCGTTCGCAAACCCTCTACGGCCCCGAATTTCTGGAGTCCAAAATCAAAGACCGATTTGTGCTGAATCTGCTAAAAGCAATTCTCCATTCCGTGGACGGCATCAATTCTTGGAACTATTCAGAAATTTTGGATTAACGCTGCGAGATTTACCCTACAACTACCGAATTGCTTACGGATCGACTTTTTCAATGCTTAATCACCCTAATTTTACTTTTTTGAGCCAAATTCGATTCGCAGGAGGATCGTGCCTTTTTCAAGGCACGGCGCAATCATTTTGCCGGATTTCTGGTAGAAACCCACAAATATTTTCATAAAATAAGTGCATACAACCAAGCTTTTCTGACAAATTCTACGTTATTTCAAGACGAGAGTAAACGAGTGCTTCTGGCATTTTTATTGCTTCGGGCTTGGTTTAGAATTGATGGTAACTAACGATGGTATTGTACGCAAATCGCTTCGCCCTTTTTTTACTACGATGCTTGCTTTTAGCTGCCGGCATTTTGTTGCAAGTTGAGGCGAATGCACAACAGGAACCCCGACTGGCACTGGAAACGAACCCCGTTACCTGTTCCGGCGACGGAAGCATTACCGCTACCTTTGAGTACGATGGGGATGTTTCCGACCTTTTTTTCCAGCTATACCGCCTGCCGGAAGAAGCCCCTCTCGACCAAAATACATCCGGCGTTTTTTCCGGCCTGGCAACCGGAACCTATCGAGTCGCCGCGAGCTTTACAGCCAATGGCACATCGCTGGAGATTGCCGAAGAAACTACCCTTGCCTCCGAATTCGAACCCTTATCGTATTCCATTCAGGCGCAAAACCTGTGCGAAACCGAATTCGGCAGCATTGAAGTCGTCGTCAACCAGGGAAATCCGGCCACCTTTGAACTGCGGGGAGATACCGAACGCCCGCCGCAACAAAGTCCGGTTTTTGAATCACTTCCCGCCGGTAAATATACCGTGATCGTTACGGATACCTGCGGAGACCGCCTCTCCCAATCCTTCGAGGTGCAGAAAGCCGAATTCATATTGGACCCCGAATTTCAGCAGTTTCAATCGGAACTAAACAGCTGCGGAGAAATACGTGTCGGCCATTTGATTCGCTCGGTCGGCGCCGAAATTGCCTATCCCCTGAACGCTCTTTTTACCGTTCGCAATCCGGATGGGGCCGTTGAGGAAGTCTCCGTGCAGGTGACTGAAGGTGGGGCCACCGAAGGAGTTATCGTCGGAAACCTTCCCTTTTTTCCCGGGGAAGCCTACAGTTACGACCTGTCCGTAACGGACAATTGCGGTCAGGTAGCGCTCCTGGAAAACAATCCCATCGACCGAAGACTTTCCATTTCTAGAGACCTCTTTTGGGGAGCAGGCCTTTGTGGCAAGCGAAGGCTATCCATCAAACCCGCCAATTTTGTTGCTCCCTATACCGTTACCTTTGCCGAATACCCCGAAGATTTTGACCCTGTGCTGTTCAACGAAGCCCATCCGGGGCCGTTTAGCGAGGAAAACCTTTTTTACGGATCCGAAGAAATGCCACTACCCTTCGGTACCTACAGCTTTAGTATCGAAGATGCTTGCGGAAATACCGCCTCCATAACCGAGGAATTTAGAGACTTGCTTAGTGGACCCGTTTCCACCGTCTACAAAGGCTGTGGCCCCACTACCGGTTCCCTCCAATTGAATAGTTTTGATTACGAATTCACCCGCATCGAAATGACCGAAGGACCGGAATCCTTCGCCGGGCAACTTCCCCTGGATCTTTCCGAAAACATCAGTCAAAGCGACCCTAGAAGGTTCTTTATGAATAGCCTGCCGGCCGGAGAATACGAGTTTGTTTCCAATACCACCTGCGGTACGGAACACAGCACCCGGGTCAGCATCGAAGGCGCCAGTATTCTAACGAACGAAGTGGCCGTAGAAGAAAACTGTGGCTCGTTCAATTTATCGCTGTTCCATGAAGACAACCTGGAAGAAAACCAAACCACACGCTTTGGTATTCAGCGACTGAACCCCGAAACCGGCGAATGGGGTCACCCGGAAACTGGGCTTGCATATACGGAAGGAGAAGAGCTGACCGACGAAAATTCCATCCTTGTCGTCAACCGTGCCACTACCATCAATTTAAGCTATTACGGCAACCTACGCCTGGTAAAGTCCATCCGGATATGGAAAAACGGAAGCGACATTGTCCCCAATCAACCGTCCCATAATTTCTGCCTGGAAACCCTCGAAACCTTTGAAGTAAAGGAGCGCAGCAGCTTTACCAGCTTAAATACCTTTCAATGTGTGGAAGGAAGCTATGAATTATCCGTGGATGCGACCGGCTATCCGCCCATTACCTACAGAATCGTAGAAAAAGACGGGCTGCCGTTCGCTATCGACAATGGCCAAAACCCGCTCTTTCAGAACCTGGAGGCAGGAAGGTACCGCTTGCAACTGGAAGATGCCTGTGGCAACCTGACCAATACCACCGTTCAGGTCCGTGGAGAAAACCTTCCCAAGATCATTCCTGAAAACCTCTGCGAGGGAGAGAATGGATCGCTTTCGGTAAGAAACCTGGACTTCCTGACTTTCGAATGGTTCAATACTGCAAACCCCGATGTCATCCTCAGCCGCGAACCCAGCCTGGAATTCACCCCATTTACCCTGGCACTACACGCAGGCGTTTACGCCGTGCGACTGCGTGACGATACCCCCGGAAGTTGTCTAAACGAAGTACTTGAATTTACCCTTGATGAGGATAGCCTCAACCCCCAGTCGGGGCAGGGGCAAGAGGTAACGGTATGCAAAGGTGAAATCGTCGACCTCTTCGATTTTCTGGATGGCCCGTTTAACGACTACGGGTCCTGGGAGGAGCTTAGCGGCAGCGGGGCCTTGGTGGGCAATGTATGGTCATCGGCCAACCTGGATGCGGGCACGTATACCTTTGCATACACCATCTCCGGTATTTGCTCCGGGGAACAATCCACCCAGGTCACCATCAACCTGAGTGAGGTTCCGCCACCACCTCAAGGAGCAGGCGTGCAGGAATTTTGCAGCCCCGGAGTGTATACCCTGGCAGACCTGATCGTAACCGGAGAAAACATCCGTTGGTACCTCACCCCGGAGGGGGCCGATGCCCTTCCTGCGGAAAGCGAACTGGAATCCGGAAGGACGTATTACGCAGAACAGCTCTCTGCCGGATGCCCTTCCGATCGGCGCCTGCCGGTAGCCGTACAAATCTACCCCCAGGTGGCGGGGGTTGATATAGGCGCGTCCCAAACGCTGTACCAGATGGAAGTACCCGCTGTCCTGGAAGGCGAACAACCCGCCGGCGGGTCGGGAAATTTTTCCTTTCAATGGGAGATTCAATCCGAAGAGGGGCCCTGGACAGCTGTGACCGGGGCAACCGAAAAGGATTTTGCTCCTCCCCCCCTGATGGAAACCACGCAATTCCGACGAATCACCCAGGACGAGGTCTGCGGAACCTTTATAAGCAACGAAGTGACCCTCAGCATAGAAGTGGCTCCCATTGTTGCCAATAATGATGTCTTTGGCCCATTGAGAAACTACGAAGAACACCGGCTGCCCTCTATTCTGGCGAATGATAGCCTCAAATTGGCCCTCGTATCCGGTGGTGAGGTATCCATTTCTATTCTCTCCATCACGGATGAAGCGGGTGTGGAGCAAAACCTGGTGTACTCCCTGGACGAAAACGGTTCGTTTTTTATTCCGGAAGATACACCGACCGGCACCTACCGCATGGAATACCGAATCTGCCAATCCGAGGTACCGACTAATTGTGCGGACGGGATCATTCGACTTCAGGTAATCGGAATCTCCGTGGATCTGGAAAAATCGGTTGACCGAAACCAGGCGGTGCGGGGCGAAATCGTTGACTATTTCATTTCCCTTACCAATACCAGTACCTTTCCTTTGGAAGAGGTTTTGGTGACCGAACTGCTGCCCGAGGGATTGGTATTGCTGTCCAGCAGCCCTGCGGTTTCGGAGCAAGCGACCTGGACCATCCCGGAGATTCAACCAGACGAAACCGTTCGATTCGAACTATCCGTGCTGGCCGCTGAAGAGGGAAATTACATCAACCAAGTTCGGGTAGCGGTGAAAAACGTCGAAGAAACGGTTGCAAGCGAAGAGCTTCAAATACGACCAAAGATGGTCGACGTGGCCATCCGGGTAAGCTCCGCGATCCAAACGATCCGGGACGGAGACGTGTTCGAATACCTCCTTACCATTACCAATCAGGGAATGGACGAGGCCGAACAGGTCAAAATCGTTGACTTTTTGCCACCGAACCTCATTTACCAGGCGTCCAGTAGCCAGAACAGCGGATTGCCCCAGGATCCGCAGTTCCGTCAGGACGGGCAACAATTGATCTGGGAAGTGGACAGGTTTCCGGTCGGGGCTGAATTGCAAATCCGGGTGACTGTCTTTGCGACGGATGACGGACGGATCAACAACCGGGCGGAGGTGAGTGCCGGCGGCATCGACACTTCTCCCGAAAACAATACCGCGCTGGAGGAAAAAAATATTCTACCCCTATTTATTCCAAACGTGATTAAGCCTGATTTTGACGGGAAGAATGATACCTTTGTTATACGGGCAACCCATAAGTTTGAACGGGTGGAATTACTGATTTTCAATCGCTGGGGAGATCTGGTATTTGCTTCGGAAGATTACCAAAACGACTGGTCCGCCGAAGGGCTGCTTGCAGGCACCTATTACTATCAGGTTACCGGCACCGATCCTCAGGGCAAACGAAAAGAATACAAGGGTTGGGTTCAAGTGATCAAAGAATGAGATGAGAGGAAGCTATTTTTTATACGGAATGGTGGGAATGCTTGGGCTTTTGACGTTTCAAATCCCCGGTAACGGACAACAAATTCCCCAATTCAGCCAGTATACGTTCAATACCTTGCACGTAAATCCGGCCTATGCGGGCTATAAAGTAGATCCCTTCGTACAAGCCACTTACCGGTCGCAATTTGTACATTTCCCAGGAGCGCCTCAAACCTTTACCCTTGCTGCGGATATGGGAAACGCCGAGGAGAGCATGGGCTATGGCCTGTCCATTAGTTCGGACCAATTGGGCCCCAATTCGGTTCATTCCCTACTACTGACCTATGCGTACAAAATACGATTAAACCGGGAAAGTTTTCTGGGACTTGGGATCAGTTCCGGAATCTCCGAATACCTGCTGGACGGGGCAAAACTCCTGCCGGATGACCCCTCCGATCCGGGTATTCCGCAGGGACGTATCAATGCCTTTACCCCCAATCTAAATGCAGGACTGCTCTACCATTCCCCGCGGTTTTTCTCCGGAATCAGTGCCTTCAACCTATTGGGGCAACAGCCACTGCGAAACAAAGACCTGGCTTTGGCTACGCACAACTACCATTTCTATTTTCAGGCCGGCGGACTGCTGCCCCTAAGTTCAGCGGTGACCGTCAAGCCCTCCATTCTGGTTCGGGAAGACCTCAACGGTCCGGGCAGCTTCGACGTGAATGCCATGTTTTTATTTAACGAACGTTTTTGGCTGGGTACCTCGTTTCGTTCCGGTTTTGGCAAAAATGAGCTCCCGGAATCCAGTAACTTTGCCACGCGAAGGGCCATCGTGCTGCTAATGGACCTGTTTATCACCGAAGACATCCGATTCGGCTACGCGTACGACTTCAATTTGACTAGCCAAAACAACTACCGAAACAACAGCCACGAATTTTCGATCGGGTACTACATCCAAAGCAGCTGGCTCAAAAGCCCCGAAAAGCGGTATTTTTAGCCGAGGGGCGTTCGCCGGGAATCAATCCCACGTACCAATATTCCCATGAATTTGCTTAATTTGCACGGCATACTTATCGAAGAACGCAGACCAACCTTTTGGATCATGGATTTTACAAAGAAAAACACGATTGTCCCGCATTTTTTGGCCATACTTTCCTTTTATCTACTCGTGGTGGCCTACTTTTCTCCCCTGGTATTTGAAGGGAAAATGATGTTTCAAACCGATATCCTGCAGTGGGAAGGTTCCGCCAAAGAGCTGCTTGACCACCGCGAAGGCACCGGGGAAGAAGCCTTGTGGACCAACCGAATGTTTGGCGGCATGCCCGCTTACCTGATCCACCTCGATCCAAAGGGAGACTTTACCAATACCCTACTAAAGGTTTTTACGCTGGGATTACCGCACCCCATCAGTGCCCTGTTTTTTGGCATGACTGCCATGTACCTGCTCTTGCTGGGATTTCGGGTACGCCCGCTGGTAGCCGTCCTGGGTGCCTGGGCATTTGCGTTCAATACTTTTAACTTCCTGAGCCTGGAGGCTGGACACAATGCAAAAATATGGGCCGTATGCCTCATTCCCTTACTTCTGACGGGCGTTCACCTGGCCTTTCATGGGAAAAAATTGCTGGGCATTGCCCTGACGGCGCTTGCCGTATTGCTCCAACTCAAGTTCAACCACCTGCAAATCACCTATTATACGCTAATCCTGGTAATCGGCTACGGCATCGCACAGCTATTGGTCTTTTTTCGGGAAAAACGCTTGCCCGAGTTTGCAAAAATCACCGCTTTCTTGCTGGCTGCGGCCATCGTGGGTGGATTGGGAAATTTGGCGCGCCTGTCCTCCGTATTGGAATACGGCGCCTATTCCATCCGGGGAGAAAGTAACTTGCCGCAGGCGGGACAAAACACCAGCGGGCTGGACCGGGAATACGCATTTAACTGGTCCAACGGAAAACTAGAATCCTTTACCTTGCTGATTCCCAATTATTTTGGGGGTGCCAGTCAGCAACCCCTTCCCGAAGATTCAAAATCGGAACAAGCGCTGCGCGCACAGGGAGCAGACCCCGCACAAATCAATCAATTTGTACAGAATGCCCCCACCTATTGGGGAGACCAACCCTTTACCGGAGGCCCCATTTACGGTGGAGTCATACTGGTGTTTTTCTTTGTATTGGGCCTGTTTTTTGCTCCTGCCCCCTACCGCAACGTCTTTCTTACCCTTACCTTGCTGAGCCTGATGCTCTCCTGGGGAAAAAACCTTGCCTGGTTTAATTTCACGCTGTTTGATTACCTTCCCGGATACAACAAGTTCCGGGCCGTGTCCATGGCACTGGGAATCACGCTATTCCTCGTCCCCTTACTCGGGGCGCTGGGGTTGGAAAACCTGCTGCAAAAACCCCAGACGCCGCAGACCAAAAAAGGCTTTTTTATGGCAGTGGGGATTACCGTCGGTTTGATCGTACTGGCAGTAGTCATTGCCTTTGGTTTGAACTTTCAGGGGGCCAATGCTGCCGGTTACCCCGATTGGCTGCTAAATGCGCTGAAAGCTGACCGGCAGCGCCTGCTGCTTTCGGATGCCTACCATTCCTTGTTTTTTATCGGTGGGGCGGCCTTGTTGATTGCCCTGATACGCTACAAAACGCTGCCATCCCGATGGGCCTTGCTCGGAGTAGGTCTGCTGATTCTGATAGATGTATGGACCGTCAACAGGCGGTATCTGAACGAGGAAAGCTTTACCGAAGACCCAAGTGCGCAGCACTTTGCGCCAAGCCCGGCGGATCGCAAAATCCTTCAGGATAGCGGCTATTTCCGGGTACTAAACATTCAGAACCCCTTCAATGAAGCCCGGACCAGTTACTACTTCAACAGCATCGGTGGGTACCACGGTGCCAAAATGAGCCGGTACCAGGACCTTATCGAGCGGGTACTAACCCCCGAAATGAACGAATTTATCAAGAAAGCGCAGGAAGGAAATTTTGACTACGAGGCCATTCCGGTGCTCAACATGCTGAATACCCGATACATCCTGGCAGGCAGGGCAGAAAATGCCGTTTTTACCAATCCGGAGGCCAACGGCCCAGCCTGGTTTCCCGAGCGGATCGTTCCGGTCGGTTCCAACGAAGAAGAAATCAAAAAATTGGCCGAACTCCAAACCAAAACGGAGGCTACCGTTACTCCCGCCGATGGCGAAAACGTACCTGCGGCCGGGAGTGGAATCCTAACGCTGGAGAGTCGGGGTCCCGACCAGCTCAGCTATACTGCCAAGGTGGACAAAGCCGGACTGGCGGTGTTTTCGGAAATTTACTACCCCAAGGGATGGAAGGCCTTTGTCAACGGGACCGAAACGGACATCCACCGGGTGAATTATTTGTTGCGCGGCATCGTGCTGCCGGAGGGTGAGGTGGACGTAGAGATGGTTTTTCAGCCCGACCGCTACTACCAAACCCGTACCTTATCGACTATCTTTCAATATGCGGTGGTTTTGCTGCTACTCGCTGGCGGCTACCTGGAAACGAAAAACCGCTTCCAGGCATGAAGAAAAAAAACCTGCTTTTTGTCACCCCCTTCTTCCCTTCGTTTGTGCGGAGTGACATTCAGCTGCTTCAAGAAACCCATGCCGTCCGTATCAACAGGTACCCCTGGCAGCACAAAGCCCTGGCTCCCCTGTTCTTTTTTCTTCAGTTTTTTTCGGTGCTGTACCACATTTTCAGAACCGATGCGGTCCTGATAAGTTTTGGTGGGTACTGGTCGGTCTGGCCGGCTGTATTCGGGAAGCTCTTTCGAAAAAAAACGCTGATCATCTTGCATGGAACGGATTGCGCTTCCATCCCGGAATTAGGCTACGGCAGCCTAAGGATTCCGTTGCTAAAAATGGCTTGCGGGCTTTCGTACCGGTATGCCAGCGACCTGGTACCTGTAAGCGAATCGCTTGCCGGAACGGAGCTGGATTTTGATCCCGCCATTCGTAACCGATTCCAGGGAATACGCCACCACTTCCCTGCTGTCACCACGCCGATACACGCCGTACACAACGGCTTTGACCCGGACGCCTGGCCGTTTGAGCAGGTCGAAAACAAAGCCCCGGGCTCCTTTCTGGCGGTCATGTCTGCTGCGCAGTACCGGTTGAAGGGAGGAGACCTGATCGCAGCAGTGGCTCCCTCGTTTCCCGAGTATCAGTTTACCATCGTGGGAATGGATGCACCCGAAACGACCCATCCGGTCAACCTGCGTTTTGTGGGAAAAGTACCCCAGGCAGCATTGGCCCGGCTTTACCGCCAAAACCGCTACTACCTGCAATTGTCCTCCTTTGAAGGATTTGGCTGCGCACTGGCGGAGGCCATGCTATCGGGTTGCATTCCGATCGGCTCTTCCGTCAATCATATCCCCGCCATCATAGGAAACAACGGGTTCGTCCTTAGTAAAAAAGATCCCGGCATGCTGCGCCAACTGATCCTTCAACTGGTAAACCTAACCGACCCCGAAAAATGGGCATTGAATGCCCGCAGGCACATCATAGCCAGCTACTCGCTTGCATTCAGAAAACAAGAACTCACCCAGCTACTACACGGTCATGCGAAACAGACTTGAAAACTTTCTCGCGGGCATTTCCCGCCAACTATTTCGGATTCCCGGTGGTTTTTTTATCGTCGTACTCCTCAAGCGAATCTTTCCCGCTCCCAATACCTCGCCATCCTGGAAAACCTTCCGATTTAGAGGCATGGTGTTTCGGGTAGACGTGTCAAAGGGCATGGGAAACGCAATTTTTTGGCGGGGAGCCCATGATTGGGGCCCGTTGTTTGTATTGGAACGAGTGTTGAAAAAAGGAGAAACGTTCATCGATATCGGGGCAAATCAAGGGGAATACACCTTGTGGGGATTGCGCAAAGTGGGGCCGGAGGGAAAGGTAATTGCCTACGAGCCATCCACCGCTATTTTTCAGCAACTGGAAGAAAATATCCGGCTGAACCCAAGGTACACGCAAGCGATAACCGCCCGTAAATTGGGGCTATCGGACCGTCCCGGAACGTTGAAATTGTATACCAAATCCGGAATCAACGAGGGGGTAAACAGCATGTTTCCCTCGGCTGAGCACGATGTGTTTTTAAACGAAATCGAATTATCCACCTTGGATAGCGAAGTGAGAAGATTGGGTTTGAAACGCGTGGATTGCCTAAAAATTGACGTGGAAGGCGCCGAGCTACCTGTTCTCAATGGAGCGGAGCAGACAATAAAAAAACACAAGCCCGTGATCATCGTAGAAATCAACCAGAGTTCCTGCAAGGCCGCAGGATACGAGGCCCTGGAGCTACTTCAATTTTTAGAAAATCTACACTACAACCTGTTTACGATCGGTCTTCGTGGAAAATTGATCCCCCTAAAAAAGGATGCCATTCCCGAATTTAGTAATACCATTGCGTTTCCCGTTTGATTAGTTGACGAGGCTGAATGAGCCCGCTTGTTGGTTTTCCACCGCTTGTGAATCGGTGTACCTAAGCTTGTACAAATAACTCCCAACCGGCATTTCGATTCCGTTGTGGGTACCATCCCAGCCCTTGCTGTGGATGTCTGAGGTAAAAAACAGCAGTTCTCCCCACCGGTTAAACACCCAAAACTGAAGCCCTTTCACCTCGGAAAAAACAGGGAAAAAGTAATCGTTGGGGCTATTCCCGTTTGGGCGGAAAGCAGTGGGTACCCTAAGAAAAAATCCGCTTATTTCTACATATTCTTCGTAGCTGGTCTGACAACCATTTTCGTCTGCCACGTCCAGCCGCACCAAATAGGTGCCACTTTCGCCATACCGCACAATGGGACGCTGTTGGGTACTTTCCTGGCCATTTCCAAAATCCCAATGAAACGAATGTCCCTCTCCTGAATCTACCTCAGCGAAAAACTGAATTTCGGAATTTTGAAACAACACTCCGGATTCGGTATAGGAGTCAGACGTGAAGGAAAAGGTCGCCTGCATGTCGGGATTCACTACTTGGGTTAGTTCAACGGTTTGACTTACCGTGCAGCCATTCAGGTCAGCAAGGGTAAGTTGGTACACGCCGTCCGCCAAATCAGGGATTAGATGCTGTCCACTTTCCGGGATCACAACTTGTTCAGAAAAAGTGCTCGCGGTACCACTTTCTCCTACAATATCCAGTACAAAAGGTGAGTTTTCGCCCTCGACCGCTAGCACAATCATTCCAACGGCGTCCTGATCGCAACCCAGGTCCAGGGTGCTTTCACTTTCCACAACCTCCAGCGCAAAAACCGGAGGGTCGGGTACGATTAGTGTGGTTTCGTCACTGCAACCCAGGGAGTCTGTCACTTTCACCGTGTATTCACCCGGTGCAACACCTGTTAAGGTAGCGGTGGTAGCCTTGGTGGGGTCGTTCCACAGATACGAAAAAGGCGCCATTCCGCCAGTCACCGATACGCCGATTTCGTTTTCGTTCTCCGGTCCACAGGTAGTCGAAATAGTCAGCTCTGGCACCAGCGATAAATCATTCTTGTATAAAGTAAACGCCTGGTAGCAGTCGCTCTCGGGAGAAGGTAAGGCATAGAGCGTCAATTCATCGGTATCCATTGCAAGGGACTGCCCCAAAACAACCCCTTGTTCACCCGGATTATTGGGTGGACTCTCGTAAAAATCAGTACCCTCTGGGAAAAATCCAGCAAAGCTGCCAACGATCACCCGATTGGTTTCCGAAACGCATACCGGAATCTCCAAACCATTTGAATTCCATCCACAGTTCTCTTCGAGAAACGGGTTGCTCGCAACCTCAAAAACCAGCGGGCCAGGGATGGATTGGTTAAAGCAGGTCTCTGATTGGTTGTAACCCGTAATAAAAGGTATAGGATCAAGGGGAGTTTGGGTGAGCGCATTGTCTCCAAACAGCGTACCGTCAATGGCTACTTCACCGTTACAGATCAGCATTAGTTCTGAACAGTTTTCCGAAACCTCTACCACATAATCAAACGTACCCACTACATCCTGATTGTCTTCCGTTACCGGTAATTGCCCCATTTCCCATACGATCGTCCCGGCGGGTCCACGCGCTGGTTCAAATGAAAAAGCGCCATTGGAGTTTTCGTCAAGAAGTAAATTCGGAGCAGCCTGCGAAAACGTGAGGCCTTCCGGTAATGGTATTTCAAGCCTGGATCGATCTACCGCGATCTCACCATTATTTTTTACGGTTGCCCTGAATTCCAACGCATCGCCAGGGAAGATCTCGGGGGACACTTCGTTTACGGCGATTCCATTTATCGAAATCAATTCGTGAAAAGTCTCCACCTCCACATCATTTGCATCAATGGCCATGGTGATGTTGTAGATAACATACACGTCCCAGGTGGACCCATACCGGAATCGGGTACGCGTTTGGTTGTTTCCTAGTATTCCATTGTTCGGATTATCGATTTCAATGATAGCAATATCCATTCCCGTGTTGTTTTTCAGGTTCGGATTTCTGGGATTCCCTCCGGTGTAAATGGAGGAGTTAAAGAAATTAGAAACGTCGTTATTTCCATGGCTCAGTCTTTCAAAATCGTTCGTCTCCCCTCGTTCGATTGCAAAATAATCGCCATCTGCACCTACGTCCCCCTCACCTGCCATTACCCCCAATTTCACATGTACATCTCCACTTTCCGTCGCTGAAAAACCAGATACGTCTATGTCATAGAAGGCTGCGCCCTGACCTCTTACAAATGCATAGCCATCAAAAACGGAAACGTCTCTTTTTTTCATGACCGGATTTTCATATACAACTACCATTCCCCAGCCTCCATAGTGATAATTTGTACCTTCGATCAACCCAATATCTGCAACCGTATAGGCTCCTTCTCCCCAGGCCCGTACCCACTCGGTAACGTCCTTGTATCCGACAAACAACCCCAGATCCTCGTTGAGGGAAGCAGGATACCTGATCTCGTTATCAGCTGCTTCAAGTTCTAGGTATTCTTGCTGACCCGGCCCTTTGAATTTCACTTTTCGTTTGTCAAACGGTTTGCGGAAGATACCTTTGGTCACATCAAACGTAACATCTGAGGGTCCTCTTCCTGACCAGTACAAGCCAGCAAACAAAACCCTGGAGCAAGCGGAATTGGCACCATTTTCTTCAGAAAACTGAAGGGTGGCCGTCGAACTGTTAAACGTCTCCGGGTCATTGTCCACATCGACGAATACCATCATCCCGTCGTTCATCAAATCCTCTCCGTAATTCGACAAGGTCATATTCGTATTACCGATCATGGAGAAATCACCGTTGATACTGTAAATGGACCGGGATGGAGAGAGAATGGACGTCCGTTCTGAAAAGTCAATTCTGACCTGCGAAAATAAGGTCTCGGTACCCATAAAAAACAAGAAAATAAGACCTGCGAAAAATTGCCTCTTCATAATTCCCTACAAAACCGATGCGCGTAACTCAACTTTAAATTGCAAGAATACTACAAAATCTAGTTTTTCCATGCCTCTTGTCAAATTAATTTTCTAGTACAAAGACCAGTAATTAAAATCCAGTAAATAGACCCAAATTTCATGAATACCGGATACCTTTACTTTTTAGGTTTTATGTAATCCGTACTCGTCACTTTGGATAAACTAGCCAAACAAAGCATCCTCACCACCATCTCGGCCTACCTTGGCGTGGTCATCGGGTATTTTAACCTGCTGTGGCTGCTACCGTTTGTGTTGGAACCGGAGCAAATTGGCCTGTTTAAAACCATACAGGACATGGCCCTGCTGCTGATGCCCTTTGCGCAGATGGGGGTGGGTAATGGAATCACCCGGTTTTTCCCACAAGTAAAAAACGATCCACATTCCTTCTTTACCTTTAGCCTGTTTCTGGGACTGGTAGGCTACACGCTGGTTTTGTTTCTTTTTATCCTGTTTAAGGAGCCACTCACGGCTGCATTTTCCGAAAAAGCGCCGGAAGTAAACGAATACCTGCTGGTAGCCCTGCTGATCACGTTTTTGTCGGTGGTCAACAGCCTGTTGGATGCGTTCAGCCGCTCCTACTTGAAGATCGCCATCCCCTCCCTGATTCGGGATGTGCTCTTGCGCCTGTTGATGGGACTACTGGTGCTCGGCTATTTTTTTGAGGGGTACTCCTTTCCGCAAATGATCTGGGGAATGGGGCTTGTGTATTTTCTCACCGTGCTGAGCATGCTGGTATACATGCGGAAAGCCGGCATGCTGAACCTAAAATTTGACTGGGCCGGGATACCCAATTCGCTAAAAAAGGCCTTTTTCAGGTACAACAGCATCACCCTGCTGGGGACGGCAGGAGCCCTGCTGATTATGAAAATCGACAGCCTGATGGTGAGTTCCATGATCGGCCTGGATGCCAATGCCGTGTATACCATTGGCTTTTCCATTGCGGTGGTGATCGAAATGCCCCGAAGAGCGATTTCCCAGGTGGCCATGCCGGTCATTTCGGGTAAATTCGCCGACAATCGGCTGGATGAAATCAATGCCCTGTACAAGAAAATCGCGGTGCATCAATTATTGGTATGCGGTCTGGTCTTTCTATTGATCTGGGTTAACATCGATACCCTGTACCATTTTGTACCCAATCGCTCGGTCTACGAAGCAGGGAAATGGGTGGTGCTGCTCATCGGGCTGGGAAAACTGACAGACGTGGTCTTTTCGGTCAATGGAGAAATCATTGTCTTTTCCCGGTTTTACCTGTTCAATATCACGGCCACCCTCCTGATGGCGGCTGCGGTGGTGGTGTTTAACCTGGTTTTGATTCCGCGCTACGGCATCGAGGGGGCGGCATTTGCCTCGCTGCTCGCCATGTTTTTTTACAATTTGCTGAAGTTTTTCTATGTGAAAGCCAAGCTTGGATTCAACCCCTTTACCAAAGCGGTGTTTCAGCTGCTGTTTGCCGGAGGCCTAAGCTGGGTGGTGGCGGGTCTTTTGCTGCCCAAAATGGATACCATCTTGCTGGACTTACTGCTGCGAAGTGGCCTGCTACTGCTCGTTTACCTCTCGCTGGTGCATTGGCTAAACGCCGCTCCAGAGGCAGAAAAGTGGCTGCGAGACCGGGCAGGCAGGTGGCTGAAATCGGGTAGCAACTAAGCATTCAGCATCCCCTGCAACAGGTCGGCAAGTTGCCGGGTCAGGTTCCGCCGGTGAAATCGCTGCCCTTGGTTTTCCTGCTTTTTCGCCTCAGGTAGGCTACGCAGGTCGGACAGGTAACCTATCAGCCCGGCAATATCCTCATGGGCGAATACCTTACCCGCTCCCGCCTGCGCGATAATTTTTGCCGCATCCCCTTCCGGGTCGCCCATCCCGATGATCTCCCTTCCGGTAGCCATGTATTCAAAAAGCTTCCCGGGAATATTGCCCCGGGCATTTTTAGTCTGGGTCAGTATCAGCAATAGTCGATGCGCTTTTTCGTAGTAGGAAAACACCTCGCCGTGATTCAGGTAGCCGGTGAGATGCAGGTGCTCTTGCAGCCAATCGTCCTCCCGAATCCGATCTTGAAGCTGCTGGCTTACTTTTCCAACAAAGGTTAGGCGTACCCGATTCCGGCTGGAACCAAAAACTTCCTTCAAGGCCTGCAAAAAAGGAAACGGATTCCGTATACTGTCAATCACGCCCGTGTACACAATCTCCAGGATTTCACCCGGGTCGGCAGCTGGCGAAAAACCCGCCGGAAGGTCCTCCGGATCAAAGCCATTGGTCAGCACATGAAATTTTCGGGAAGCCAGCTGCTCCATTTCCCGGGCAAAGGTTGGCGAAATGGTCACCAGGGCATCTGCCTCCCGGAAAACCGACATTTCGAGTTTCCGGTGTTTATTCCTGGCCACTGACGTCAGCTTCAAGGTATCCAAAAACTCCCAGGTTGACCAGGGATCGCGAAAATCCGCCAGCCAGGGCGTACCGGTTTTTCGCTTCAGGTTTCTACCGATCAGGTGCATGCTGTGGGGAGGGCCGGTGGTGATGATGGCCTCAAACGCGTTGTCTTCCCAAATGCGCTGCAAAAACTCAACGGAGGGCTTTACCCAGAATCGTCTTGGATCGGGTATCAGGGCATTTCCCCGCAACCATACGGCAACTTGATCCAGCAAGGAGGGCGCTTTCTGTTCCAGAATACGGGAAGTATCTTTGATTTCCCCTTTCCTGATTCGCCTAAAAAGCTGGTAAGGTTCCCATATGGGGAACTTCATCACTTCGGTATCCGCTCCTACTTTTGCTTCAAGAGAATGGTCTTGCAAGGCAAAATCGGGGTTTTCCGGGGTAAAAATTACGGGCTGCCAGCCGAATTCCGGCAGAAATTTAGAAAACTTAAGCCAACGTTGTACGCCCGATCCGGCGCTTGGGGGCCAGTAATACGTGATGATCAATACCCGCTTCATACCTTAACTAAGCAAGGCCTGCAGGTTGAAACCCAACCCGCAGGCAATCGTGAACGCCCGCATTTATTCCCCTTGCGCCAGGGAAAAACCCCTGACCCCGTCAAACGTGTACAAATTTTCGGTCTTGATAAAGTCAAACCCCAGTTGTTTGACCTGCTGTAAGACATCGATCAACTGCTCATGGCTGATGGCACTCTCGTCGGCATTAAAAAACCGGACCCGCCAATGATCCGAACAGAAGGTTTCTTTCATTCCGCCCGGATACACCCGCACGCCCCTGTTGGTGATCAATTGCATTTTTAGGCCGGCGGCATCTACTGCCCGCAAGGCCTCGCCCAGCACGTTTGGATCCCGATCGTCTTCCTTCCAATCGATGAAAACATCCAGTCCTATCAGTACTTTTTTGGAGGTTTTACCAGGGCCAATGGCCAGGGCCGCTTTCAGTTCCTGCTCAGACCGGGTAGACCTGGGAAAAGATGCTTTTTTCATGGTTACGGGTGCTTTACCTATTCGTTCTACGACAGCGGCTGCAAATTCCTGGGTTCCGACCCGCTTTTTGCTGATGCTTTCCTGATAAATATCCCCGGTGTGGATGCCGTCCTCCAGGGTTCGCATCCAGGCATTGCTAATCGTTTCAGCCACAGCCGGCTGCCCGATATGCACCAGCATCATGATGGCGCCGTTGATCAGTCCGGAAGGATTGGCAATATCCCTTCCGGCGATATCCGGAGCGGAACCGTGGATGGCTTCAAACATGGCCACTTCCTCTCCTATATTCGCTGACCCACCCAGGCCTACGGAACCGGTAATCTGAGCGGCGACGTCGGAAATGATGTCCCCGTATAGGTTCAATGTCACGATCACGTCAAACATCTCTGGCCGGTCGGCGATCAATGCGGTACCAATATCGATGATCTTATGATCCGTTTGAATATCCGGATACTCCCTGGCTACTTCGTTAAAAACCTGACGAAATATACCGTCCGCCATCTTCATGATGTTGTCTTTGGTCATGCAGGTGACCCGTTTGCGATTGTTCATGCGTGCATATTCGAACGCGTACCGAACAATCTTCTCGCTTCCCGGTCGCGAGATCAATTTGAGGCATTGGTAGACCTCCTCAGTTTGCCGGTGTTCGATGCCTGCATACAGATCTTCCTCGTTTTCGCGAATAATCACCATATCGGTCTCCGGGAAATGCGTGCGAATGAAGGGGGAATAGGCCTTGCAAGGCCGGACATTGGCGTACAGGCCCAATGTTTTTCGAGTCGTTACATTCAGACTCTTAAACCCTCCTCCCTGAGGCGTGGTAATGGGCGATTTTAAAAACACCTTTGTTTCGCGTAGCGAATCCCAGGCACTGGGCTCAATTCCGGAACTAATCCCTTTCAGGTATACCTGCTCTCCGATTTCGATGACTTCAGTTTCTATGGCTGCGCCTGCAGCCTCCAAAATGGAAAGGGTGGCCGTCATGATTTCAGGACCGATTCCATCCCCATAGGCAACTGTAATTTTTCTTTTGTCGGACATATAATTTGATCTCGTTAGGTTTTAAGATGGTACAAAAATAGGAAAAATTGGTACAGTAACATTTCAAGTGCTCGTTTATTAAGTAGGAATACGAAGATTCACCCGGCCAGCGCGGTAAGCGCATACCGGTAGCGCGCATTTCTCCGTCAAATTTTTGGCGGTTTTGGATTTGAACAACTGATTTATAAATTCAAACGGCATTTTTTTAATTATTTATTTTATATGTCCGTTTCTGCCAATCACGATTTTTAACCGAATCTTTTGTGATTGTTTGCACTCCTCGTATATTTGAGCCGTATCATTGAAGAATTGGAATGGCAGAACAAAAAAATATTCTTTTCGAAACGAAAGACGGAATACTTTACCTGACCATCAGCCGGGAGTCCAAACTCAACGCCCTAAACTTCAACACCTTGGAGGAGTTGAAAAACATTTTCAACGAGGTGAACGATAACAAATCCATCCGTGGTGTTATCATTACCGGAGCGGGAGATAAGGCGTTTGTGGCAGGTGCTGACATCAATGAAATTTCGGAGCTCAACGAACTCAATGCCCGGAAATTTGCTGAATTTGGTCAGGAGGTTTTCGAAATCATTGAATCCTGCCATAAACCAGTGGTGGCCGTGGTCAACGGCTATGCCCTCGGAGGGGGCTGCGAACTGGCGATCGCCTGTCACATGCGCATTGCGACGACCAATGCCAAATTTGGGCAGCCAGAAGTGAATTTGGGCCTCATCCCCGGCTATGGCGGAACGCAGCGGCTCACCCACCTGATCGGAAGAACCAAAGCCACGGAGATTTTGATGACGGGAGATATGCTCGACGCCAATGAAGCTAAGGCACTCGGACTCCTAAATCACGTTGAAGCCACCAAAGAGGAAGCCATCGCCAAGGCCGAAGAAATCTTGAAAAAAATCATGAGCAAGGCCCCGCTCTCCATCGGAATGATCGTGGATTGCGTCAATGCGGTTTTTGCCAACGACGAAAACGGCTACCAGATCGAAGCCAATAGCTTTGCCAGGTGTGTCAAATCGGAAGATTACCGAGAGGGCACCAAAGCCTTCCTGGAAAAAAGAAAACCTAACTTCAAAGGGGAATAATCCCCTTTTTTATTTTTTATGGGGCTGTTAAAAAAATTAGCCGGGCAATCTGCCATCTATGGTGTCAGTAGTATTCTGGGAAAATCCATCAACTTTTTACTGGTCCCCCTGTATACCGGTTACCTACCCAAAGAAGATCTCGGTTCCTTCACCATTCTGTACGCGTTGATTGCGTTTCTTAACGTGGTGTTTACCTTTGGCATGGAGACCTCCTTTTTCCGTTTTTCCACGGGCAAAGGTTTGCCTCCCGAAAAGGTTTACCGAAATACGCAGTCACTGGTCTGCCTCGTTGCCCTGGCCCTGGGATTAATCCTGTATCTGGCCGCAGCACCGCTGGCCGATTTTTTCGATTTTTCCGGAAAAGCCCACCTGTTTCAATGGGCCGCGCTGATTCTCACCATTGATGCCCTGATGGCCATCCCTTTTGCCAAATTGAGGCTGGACGGCCGGGCCGTCACCTTTGCCACGGTCAAACTGGCGAACATCTTCCTCAACGTGGGATTCAATATCTTGTTTATCGTCGTTGCTTTTCACGTGGTAAATGGGGACATCCTTCCGGATTTGCAGCCCTGGGTCAACCAATGGTACCGGCCGAATGGGGGAGTGGATTACATTGTATTAGCAAACGTCCTGGCCAACTTCCTGATTTTACCGCTGGTGTGGAAACTCGTAGGCACCTGGAAGTTTGAGCTCAAGGCGTCCATACTGGCCCCCATGTGGCAGTATGCCCTACCGCTGCTTTTTATGGGGCTGGCCGGGGTGACCAACGAGGTCTTTTCCCGGGGGCTTTTTGAATACGCCCTCCCGGAAAACAACTACCCGCAGCTGAGTGCACGGGAAGCAGGCGGAGTATTCGGAGCGAATTTTAAGCTAGCCATCATCATGAGCCTGATCATTCAGGCATTTAAATACGCCGGCGAACCCTTTTTCTTTCAACAATCCGAAAATAAAAACAACCCACAGCTATTTGCCCGGGTCATGCACTGGTTCATTATCTTCTGTTCGGCACTCATGGTGGCAGTGGCAGTCAACCTAACGCTAATCGGCAGCCTCTTTTTTCAGGCCGACGGGTACGAAATCGCCCTTCCCATGGTCCCCATCTTACTGATGGGCTACCTGCTGTTAGGGGTATATTACAACCTGAGTATTTGGTTTAAGATCACCGATCAGACCCGCTACAGTTTTTACATTACCTTTGCGGGAGCGGTGGTCACCGTGCTCATCATCCTGACCCTGGTGCCGGTCCTCGGGTTTATCGGCGGGGCACTCAGCACCCTGGGATGCTACCTGACCATGGTGATTTTGTGTTACCTGACCGGTCAGAAATACTACCCCATACCCTATCAGACCGGCAAAGGTCTGAGCTACCTGGGAACGGCTTTTCTGTTTAGTTATGCCGGATTTTGGCTGGATACGGGGAATGTGGCCGTCGATTTTCTGCTACAAAATGGCGTATTTCTGGTGTTTTTGATACTGATTTTCTTCATGGAAAAAAAGGAACTATATTCACTATTTCATTCCATACGTAAGCGCAACCATGCAAATTAACGTCATCAATAAATCCAAACACCCCCTACCCGCCTACCAAACCGAATTGTCCGCCGGGCTGGACCTGCGGGCAAATCTTGATTCGCCGGTAGTACTGAAGCCCCTGGAGCGGCAATTGATCGGGACGGGCTTGTTTATCGAGCTTCCGGCCGGATACGAAGCCCAGATCCGTCCCAGGAGTGGTCTGGCCTTTAAATTTGGAGTGACGGTACTCAACAGCCCCGGGACGATCGATGCCGACTATCGGGGGGAAATTAAAATCCTGCTTGTCAATAATTCCAACACCGATTTTATCGTTCAGGATGGAGAACGGATAGCGCAGATGGTGGTAGCCAAACATGAGCAGATCCAATGGAATGCGGCCGAAACCCTGTCCGAAACCAACAGAGGATCAGGGGGCTATGGAAGCACCGGAAGGTAGTCCGGGTCGGCTTCCGGGGCACCAAGCGACAGGCCTCCTGGGAACCAATTGCCCGCATTAATTGTAAGAAAAGATGATATGAGCAACTCCTTCCGATCTTCTATTAAAACACCCGGAGCCGGGTACAGGCCCGGCAACTGCCTGTGCACAGCGGAAAGGAACGGGTAGCAGGTACTAAACAAGCAAACAATCAATGAATAAGTGGTATCAACGAACGGTAATCTGGTTTTTTTCTTTGCTGATTGCTGCCCTGATGGGGCCTGAGTCGGTCCTCGCACAGGAAAAACTAAGCCGTAAAGAACGAAAAACACAGAAAAAGGAGATGATGGCTGACCGGCTGTTTATCGAGGGGCAAAAACACCTGATGCTGGAGGAATACGAAAAGGCCTATTTTTATTTTACCAAGGCCCTGGAATTTGACGAGGAAGAATCCGCCATTTATTTCAAACTATCCGAAATGATGGTACGCGCCAACCAACCTGAGAAAGCATTGGATTACGGCCAACAGGCACTGGCCCTGGATCCTGACAACAAATACTATCACCTGCAATTGGCCGAAATTTACAACGAGCAAAACGAAAGCCGAAAAGCCGCAGAGATCCTCGAAAAATTAATGGAGCAGGATGGGAATTACCAGCAATACATCCTGGATTTGGCCTCCCTGTACCTGACCTTACATGAATTCGACAAAGCGCTGGACGCGCTGAACAAAGCGGAAGACTACTTTGGAGTGGTGGAACAACTGACAGCGCAAAAGCAACGCATTTACCTGCGGAAAAACAACCTGGAAATGGCGATCACCGAAGGCGAAAAGTTGATCGATGCCCATCCCGGCAATGCCCGGTACGTCCTCGCCCTGGTAGAAATCCTCTTCAACAATAACCGGAACGAGCAGGCCCTGGAGCTGGTATTGGAATCCATGGCTGCCTATCCGAATCAGCCCGAGTTGAAAATGGCGGCGCACAGCCTGTATCAGGAACAGGGCAACGTGAAGGAATCCAGAAAGTTTTTACTGGAGGGAATCAGCCATCCGGACCTGGACCCGTCCGCAAAAGCCCGCGCATTTTCGGGAATCCTCGCTCAATTGCAAAATTCGGCCCGCGACCAATGGCTGGATACCCTTGCTTCCCACATGGAACCCCTTCACCCCCGCGACCCGGAGGTACTGGCAGCGTTGGGAAATTGGAAGCTGCAACAGCGGGAGACCGAAGCGGCCGTTTCGTATTTCAAACGCTCGCTTCAGGAAGCCCCGGATAATGCGGAACTGTACCAAAAGTTAGTCCCCTTGATGTTTGAGGTCCAGGAGCCCTTCGATGCGATCGCGGACGTGGCCAGGGCCGCCACCGAATCCGCTCCGGAAAGTGCCGAACTTTGGTTCTACCTGGGCACGGCTCACTTGGGCAACAAGGAGAACGAAGCAGCAAAAACCGCATTGAGCAAAGCCCTTTCCTTAAATGGAGGCGCCAATCGACAATTATCCCTCATGGCGAATGCCCAACTTGGAGATGCCCTGCATGCACTTGGCGAAAAAGAGGCCGCTTTCGAAGCCTATGAAAAAGTTTTGGCAGAAAATAAAAATTATGAGCATATTTTAAATAATTATGCCTACTTTCTCTCTTTGGAAAAAAAGG
Source organism: Cyclobacterium xiamenense (assembly GCF_900109255.1). Classification (NCBI taxonomy): domain Bacteria; kingdom Pseudomonadati; phylum Bacteroidota; class Cytophagia; order Cytophagales; family Cyclobacteriaceae; genus Cyclobacterium; species Cyclobacterium xiamenense. The sequence continues at coordinate 259,555 of NZ_FNZH01000005.1, forward strand.
AGTTGGAGAAGGCATACGAGATGTCGTTCAAATTGGTAAATCGATTCCCTGAAAACGCAACCTATCTGGACACCCACGCCTGGGTATTGTTCCAACAGGGCCGGTACGAAGAAGCCAAAGCCTACATGAAACGAGCGCTTGATCACCAGAAAGACCCAAGTGGCGTCATGTTCGAACATTACGGCGATATTTTATACAAGTTGGGGGAAAAAGAGCAGGCACTTACCTACTGGATCAAGGCTGAAGAAATGGAGGACACGTCGGAGTTTTTAACGTTAAAAATCCAAAACAAAACATATTATGAGTAAGGGTAAGTTAGTTGCCTTCGTTTTAGGCGCATTGATGGTCTTCTCTTGTGCAAGGAAACCCCTTTCCTTTAGCGCTGACCGAGTGATGGACGAATTTGAACCGTATTATTTGAATTACAACTACCTTACCGCAAAAGGAAAGGTCACCGTAGAAGAACAGGACGGAAAAATCACCAAAGGCACCCTAAACATCCGCGCAAAAAAAGACAGCATTATCTGGTTTAACATGTCGCCCGGGCTTGGAATAGAGGCGGTGAGGGGCTACATCAGCACCGATCAGATCAAAATACGGGACCGGATAAATGGCCAGAAAATTGATATGGGCTATCAGGAATTTCAGCAAAAATATGGAGTCCCCCTCTCCTTTTCCCTCTTCCAAAACCTGTTATTTGCCAATATCCCCCACGAATTCACCTACAGGGACCGGCTAATTCGGGTGGGAAAAACCTTTGAGCTGAGGCAAGAACGGGAAAACATCCTGTACAAAACACTCGTGGACGCCGGTCATGGAAAAGTAACCCAACTGGAAAGTGAGGCCTCAAAAACTCGATCGGGGAGCCTTTCCGCGTCTTACATGGACTTCCGGGACCTTCAGGGGCAACCGTTTCCCTATCAAGCCATTATTAAAATGGTGCTCAGCTTACCTCAGAAGCCCAAATCGAATTTTTTTGTGAATGCAGAAATGGTAAAAGTAGAACTAACGGATGACCCACTCAGCTTCCCATACAATTTTTAATTTCTTTCCCCGTAGTTTCGTATTTCTACTACTCTGCCTGCTTCTGTGGGTCCTGCCCACACCCAATTCCCAGGCACAGGTCACCGCAAGCAGGGCCGAACTGGAAGAAGAAAAGGCCAGAATCCAAAAAAGGCTGCGGGAATTCGATACGGTCTTGAAACGAACCACGGACGAAAAACGGGTATCCCTGAGCGAACTCCGCGCCGTCAACCAAAAGCTGGAAGCCAGAGAAAGCTACATTGCCACCCTAAACCGGGAGCTGCGCCTGGTAAAAACGGAAATCCGCCAAACCTCCAACCAAATCAATCGGCTCAGCAGCGAGTTGGAAAACCTCAGGGAAGAATATGCGCAAATGATCTACACCTCCTACAAACTAAATCAGGGGGTAAACCTGATTACGTTCATTTTTACATCCGCTACGTTTAAGCAGTTTTACATGCGGTTGAAATACCTGAAACAATACAGCGATGCACGAAAAAAACAGGTGGAACAAATGGAAAAAGTCAGCCGGGAACTGACCGAAAAGCAGGCTCAGCTAGAGAAACAAGAAGCCGGGCAACTGGCCGTGTTGGCCCAGGAAGAAGCCCAACGGAAGGAATTGAGCGCATTGAAACAAGAGCAGCAACAACTGGTCAATTCCCTCAGTCAAAAGGAAGAGGCATTGAAACAAGAAATCGCCGCTACCCGAAAACAGCAAGAAGAACTCAATCGGGTGATCAAGCGGGTAATCGAGGAAGAAATGCGCCTGGCCAAAGCCCGGGAGGAGAAGGAAAGCGGGAAAAGCAGCGAAGCTCCTGCCGCCCGCAACCTTCCGGCCACGCCGAGTACAAGTGCTTCGGCACTTTCCGCTTCCTTTGCCAGCAACCGGGGCAACATACCCTGGCCGGTAGAAACCGGATTTATATCCAAAAAATACGGGACCTTCCCCCACCCCACCCTAAAAGGAATCACCGAGACCAACGATGGCGTGGACATTCAAACAAATAACAATGCACCCGTAAAGGCCGTGTTTGCGGGAATCGTCACAAAAATCACTACGGTACCAGGCATGGGGGGGACCATCATCATCAAACATGGGGAGTTTTATACCATGTATAGCCGCTTAAAGACCATTGCTGTAAAATCAGGCCAGGAAGTGTCGACTTCCACCGTTATTGGCACCGTGTATACCGACAGCGATGGCCTGTCCGAGTTGCATTTTCAAACCTGGAAAGGCCTGCAAGTAATGGACCCAAGTATTTGGCTTTCTAGCAAATAATGCGTAAATTTTACCATAATTAGAAAAAATAATTACAACATGCTTTATTTCCTTTGCGTTAGAAAAGCACAGTGATATATTTGTAACAATTTCATAATTAAAATAAGCGAAACATGAGTACATTGGGTTTTATACAAAATATCGGAGGGGGATCACTGGTGATCATCGTTCTGGTAGTCATTCTTCTTTTTGGTGCAAAAAGAATTCCCGAATTGGCTAGAGGTCTTGGCAGAGGAATACGTGAATTCAAAGATGCCACCAAAGAGATTCAGGATGATTTGGAGGAAGGACTGAAGGATGACAACAAAAAAGCAAAAAAATAACACGTTGGAAAAATTTCTTTCATTCGATGAGATAAAAAAATCGCTGGAAAAAAAGGAAACGGATTGCAAAGCGATTGTAACTTATTACCTAAACAACATTGAGACGAAGGCGCATTTAAACGCCTTCGTTGAAGTTTATGGCTCTTCGGCTTTGGAGCAGGCCGCGGCCATTGATGAAAAAATTGCTGCCGGGAAGGCCGGAAAACTGGCCGGTATGGTGGTGGGAATCAAAGATGTGCTCTGCTATCAGGGACATACTGCCAATGCCTCCAGCAAAATCCTGGAGGGCTTCGAATCCCAATTTACCGCCACCGCCATTCAACGATTGATTGAGCAGGACGCCATCATCATTGGCAGATTGAATTGCGACGAATTCGGAATGGGTTCCTCCAATGAAAATTCCGTGCATGGCCCGGTGAAAAATGCACTGGACGAAAGCCGGGTACCCGGGGGGTCTTCCGGTGGCTCGGCAGTGGCCGTTCAGGCCAATCTGTGTACCGTATCACTCGGAACCGATACCGGAGGCTCGGTACGCCAACCCGCAGCATTCACGGGAGTTATTGGCATCAAGCCCACTTATTCCCGGGTATCCCGCTATGGATTGATTGCCTATGCCTCTTCTTTTGACACCATTGGGGTCTTTTCGAAAAACATAAAAGACAATGCCCTGGTACTGGAAACCATGGCTGGTTCGGACGATTACGACAGTACTTCTTCCAGAAAAGCCGTGCCGGAATACAGCAACCTGCTTCATTTCAACAAGCCCGCAAAAATTGCCTACCTGAAGGAAACGGTCCATTCCGATGCGCTGCAACCGGAAATAAAAGAGCACACCCTGCAAATCCTAAAAAAACTTGCGGAGGAAGGACATCAGGTAGAAGAAGTGGCTTTCCCTTTGCTGGATTATGTGCTACCCACCTATTACATCCTGACCACCGCAGAAGCCAGTTCGAACCTTTCCAGGTTCGACGGTGTTAAATACGGATACCGAACGCCAAATGCCCACAATCTGGAAAGCATGTACAAGCTGACCCGATCCGAAGGTTTTGGCGAAGAAGTGAAACGGAGAATCATGCTGGGGACCTTTGTGCTAAGCGCCAGCTATTACGATGCCTACTTCACCAAGGCACAAAAGGTGAGGCGGTTAATCAAGGAATTTACCGAAGATTTATTGACCAAATTCGATTACATCGTGCTCCCGACTACGCCGAGCACCGCATTTAAGTTTGGGGAACATTCCAACGATCCGGTGGCCATGTACCTGGAAGACCTGTTTACCGTACAGGCCTCCGTATCCGGTGTACCGGCGGTGTCCATTCCCAACGGAACGGACAAGAAGGGATTGCCTATAGGCTTGCAAATCATGGCCAATTCATTTAAGGAGGCGGAATTGTATGCATTCGCCAATTACCTGACGGAAGCGGCACCAAACAATTAACTATACGAAGGATATGAGGGAAGGATTTTTCAAAAACGTGTTGACGAGCTTGCTGGCAGGGAGCCTGTTTTTTCCCGCAGCTATCGCCCAGGATCAAATCAATCAATTGGCTAGCGAAACAAGGATGACAGAAACCGTAGCCCCGTTTTACGACTACGAACACATTCCGGACTTTACCTACGATGAGGTAGAGAAACGCGTGGCGGCCATGGAAACGGACATGCCCTTCGAGTTAAACGAAACGATTTTTGCCTTCATCAACTATTTTACGGTACGAAACAGGGATTATACCCGCATGGTATTGGCCAGACAGGACATGTTTTTTCCGCTTTTTGACGAGGCGTTGGAAAAACACGACATGCCTGCCGACATCAAGTACCTGGCCATCATCGAATCGGGATTGAATCCGAAAGCCAGGTCGCGCGTGGGAGCTATGGGGCTCTGGCAATTCATGCCGGCTACCGGCAAGGAATACCAATTGTATGTCAACAGCCACGTAGATGATCGACTGGACCCCGAAAAATCCACCGATGCAGCACTTCGATACCTCAAGGTCTTGAACCGCAGGTACAACAATTGGGAATTGGCTTTGGCGGCGTACAACTGCGGCCCTGGAAACGTAAACAAGGCCATCCGCAGGTCGGGAGGAAAAAGAACCTTCTGGGGGATCTACCGCTACTTACCCAGAGAGACACGTAGCTACATTCCTCAATTTCAGGCAATCATGTACGTACTTCGGCATGCTGAAGCGCATAACCTGATACTGGAAGAACCTGCCTATGCCATGGACTTTGATAAAGTAAGTCTGGGAGCGGGATTTACGCTGGAAAACCTGGCCAAATTCACGGACCTTTGCCTGGAAGACCTGGAATACCTAAACCCTTCCCTGCTGCGATCCGAAGTACCCGACTTCAACAAAGACCGAACCATCAACGTACCCCTACACAAAGTTGCCTTCATTACCGAAAACCAGCCCTGGTTGGTTGATTCCCTGCAGCTAGAAAAGGAACGGTACCTGGCATCCCTTCCGGAAGAGCCCGAGAAACCGTTGCACAACCTCACCTATCGGGTTCGCAGCGGAGACGTTTTGGGAAAAATAGCGCAACAGTACGGCGTATCCGTGAGTCAATTAAAATCCTGGAACAACCTGTATTCCAATACCATTCGCATCGGTCAGGTACTGCACATCTACCAGGACAACGACTCCTTTGACAAAACCATTGCGTCGTCCCAACAGCCCCCTGCCGTTACGGAAACAAGCGCTGGAAAAATGTACACCGTACAACCCGGCGATTCCTTGTGGCTGATTTCGCGAAAACTCGAGGGGGTGAGCATCGATCAGCTCAAAAAGCTCAATAACCTGAACTCCAATCAAATCAAGCCCGGACAAAAATTAATTATCGGATAGTTTTAAAACTATATTTTTAATTTTATTTTTTCCATTAGGTAAATTTTCCTAATTTAGGCTTAGGTAAAACAACAACCAATGGATAATCGTATCAAAACGCTTGTGATTTTCTTGTTTGCTATCGCTGTCCTTGTCGGATGCGAGAACAACGGGGAAAGTGGCTCTTCCAGCAACAAACCAAAGGCCAGGGGTTCCCTTGGTGAAATTTTATTAGTGATTGATTCAGCAAAGTATGCCGGACCCGTTGGGGAGGAATTGCGGGATATTTTTGAGGCAAACATTCCCGGTATCATCCGCGAGGAATCCCTTTTTTATGTACGTAAAGTAGATCCCCGCAAACTTACGCGCATACTAAAAATGGCGAATAACATGGTATACGTGACGACCTTTGACGATACCAAGCCCGGAAGTCGCACCATAAACAGCCAATTCACCCCCGAATCCAAAGAAATGGCCATGGAGGATCCCTCCCTGTTTATGCTGCGAAACAAGGACGAATTTGCCGTTGGTCAGGAAGTATTGTATCTTTTTGGTGAGAACGAAAAAGAACTGATCCAAAACCTGCGGGCAAATAAATCTCAATTGCAAAACCTGTTTATCGGAAGAGAGCGAGACCGACTGGCGAAAGCCTTATTTAACCGAAAAAACAGCGAAGCCGCCGTCAAATCCGCCGAAAAATTTGGAATGACGCTGAATTTGCCTGCTTCCTACCAGTTTGTTTTGGAAGCGGATGATTTTCTCTGGTACCGACAGCCCACACCTCGAACCGATAAGCCGGACATCAGTTTGTTTTTTTACCAAACAGCCTACACCGACGAGGAGCAGGTTTTTCCGGAAAACATCATCAAACTCAGGGATACGATTGCCAAAGAGCATATTTTCGGCGACCCGAGGAAAAAAGAATCCTTTTTGGTGACGGAACGCCTGGAACCACCGGTGTTTAAAAACGTGCAGATCGACGGAAAATACAGCGTTGAAATGCGCGGGGCCTGGAAAACCAACAATTTGTCAATGGGAGGATCGTTCTTGTCCTACACGGTTGTCGACGAGGTACAGGGTAAAATCTTCTACATGGAGGGTTTTGTGTATTACCCGAACGAAGCGCACCGGGCTTCCCTTCGGGAGATCGAGACCATTTTGAACGCCACGTCGTTTCCAGCCAAAGCAGAAGAAAAGTAAGGACGGACTACATCATTTTTCCCAGCCCACTCATGAAGATCAGAAACGAGGATGCCTTAAATTACCACCAATTCAAGAAACCGGGCAAAATAGAAGTGGTTCCCACCAAACCCCTTTCCAGCCAACTTGATTTGGCACTTGCCTATTCTCCCGGGGTAGCAGAACCCTGCAAAGCCATACAGACGGACCCGGATTCCATCTATAAATACACCGCCAAGGGCAACCTGGTGGCGGTGATATCGAATGGCACTGCCGTACTGGGATTGGGCAACATCGGCCCGGAGGCCTCCAAGCCCGTAATGGAAGGAAAGGGCGTGCTCTTCAAAAAGTTTGCCGGGATCGACGTGTTTGATCTGGAAATCGACGAAACGGATCCCGACCGCCTGATTGGCATCATCCGTTCCCTGGAACCCACTTTTGGAGGCATTAACCTGGAGGACATCAAAGCTCCGGAATGCTTTATTATCGAAAAACGGTTGAAAGAATTGATGAAAATTCCCGTGATGCACGACGATCAGCACGGGACGGCGATTATTTCCGGTGCGGCGCTGCTCAATGCGCTGGAAATGATCGGAAAACGAATCGAGGATATCCGGCTGGTGGTGAGTGGAGCGGGCGCGGCTGCCGTGTCCTGTGCCCGGTTTTACGTGGGTCTGGGTGTGAAGCTCGAAAACCTCGTCATGTGCGATATCGACGGAGTTATCCGAAGGGACCGACCCGGGCTGAATGACATCCACCAAATGTTTGCCACCGATCGGGACCTGTACCACATTACCGAGGCCATGCAGGGAGCAGATGTCTTCCTGGGGTTATCCGCGGGGAATATCATCAGTAAGGAGCAAATTAAGTCCATGGCAGAGAACCCCATTGTCTTTGCATTGGCAAATCCTACCCCTGAAATCAGCTATGAAGACGCCATGGCCGCCCGAAAGGACATCATCATGGCCACTGGCCGGTCCGATTACCCCAATCAGGTCAACAACGTGATTGGCTTCCCCTATATCTTTAGAGGGGCGCTGGATGTGCGGGCCACGGGAATCAACGAAGAAATGAAACTGGCAGCTGCCTATGCCATAGCGAACCTGGCAAAAGAGCCGGTTCCGGATATTGTAAACAAAGCCTATGGGGAAAGCAAGCTGGCTTTTGGTAAAACCTACCTCATTCCCAAACCACTCGACCCCCGACTCATCACCACCATTGCACCTGCGGTAGCGAAGGCGGCCATGGCTTCAGGTGTGGCAAAAACGCACATAGCCGATTGGGAGGCCTATGAATTAGACCTGCAGGAGCGCATAGGCATCGACCAACGTCTGATGTCCCGGGTCATTTCCCGAGCCAAGAAAGACCCAAAACGGGTGGTATTTGCCGAGGCGGACAACCCCAAGATCCTCAAAGCCGCCCAACTCATTCGGGACGAGGGCATCGGAGAGCCCATACTTTTGGGTAACCGGCAAAAAATCAAGAAGCTATTGAAAGCCAACTCGCTGGACCTGGACACGGTACTGGTGATTGACCCAAATGAGGAAAAGGCAAAACTCAAGCATTTTGGCTCCATCCTGTACGACAAGCGAAAACGGAAAGGGCTTACCCTCCACGAATCCACGAAATTCATGAAAGACCGGAATTATTTCGGGGCCATGATGGTGGAAGTAGGCGAAGCGGATGCGCTGATTTCCGGCCTAACCAAAGACTATCCGCGAACCATCTTGCCCTCCCTGCACATCATCGGCGTGAAAAAAGGCGTGGACAAAGTTGCCGGGATGTACATCATCAACTCCGACAAGGGACCGTTTTTCTTTGCCGATACCACGGTCAATGAAAATCCCAGCGCAGAAGAATTGGTAGAAATCATCGGACTGACGGCCAATGGGGTGCGGTTTTTTGATATCGATCCGAAAATCGCCATTCTCTCCTATTCCAATTTTGGATCGGCAAAAGGCAATGTACCTTCCAAAACCGCCCAGGCGACCCAATTGGCAAAAAACCGCTTTCCGGAATTGGTGATCGAAGGTGAAATGCAAGCCAATGTAGCACTCGATGAAAGCATTCAAAAAGAGAATTACCCCTTCAGTGCGTTGATCAACAATAAGGCCAATACGCTAATTTTCCCGGACCTCGCATCTGGAAACATTGCCTACAAACTGGTATCCGAAATAGGAAATGCCGAGGCCATTGGTCCCATTCTGCTTGGGATGAATAAGTCCGTTCACGTACTGCAACTGGGTAGTTCGGTTCGGGAAATTGTTAACATGGTAGCCATTGCCGTAGTGGATGCCCAAAGCATTTCTTCCCCATGATTGCCTACCTGAAAGGAAAACTGGCCCACAAAGATCCAACCTATGTGATCATCGATATTCAAGGCGTTGGCTACGAAGTAAAAATTTCGCTGACGACTTTTGGGAAGGTGAAGGAGGAAGAGCAAATTCTCCTGCACACGTACCAACACATCAAAGAAGACGGCCATACCTTGTACGGCTTTAAGGATCCTGCCGAGAAAAAGGCATTTTTAGAATTAATTTCGATCAATGGAGTCGGACCCAATACCGGCTTAATGATTTTGTCTTCCCTCAGTGTGGAAGAGTTGGAGCAAGCCATTTTGCAAAACGACCACGCCACCATTCAACGGGTGAAGGGGATCGGGGCAAAGACCGCCCAACGAATCGTTTTGGAACTCAAAGACAAAATCAAAAAAGAGGGCATCGCCGCGGGCGACGGGACGTTGCCGGGCTTTATTCAAAACAGCAATAAATTAAAACAGGAAGCGTTACAAGCCTTGATCACTCTTGGATTTACCAAAGCACAGGCAGAGAAAAATATCCTTACCGTTTTGAAAAAAAGTGGTCCCGATGTTTCATTGGAAGCATTAATTAAAGCATCTTTAAAGTCGTCATCATAACCAAGCACCATTGGCCTTTACTTTCTCACATATTTTTTGGAGAAAAAAGTCATTTCATCGGTACAGCATTCTACTTCGCGGAGTGTTTTGTCTGATGTGCTGTATGTACGTATCCAGCGCTCAGGCCTTTCAGGAGCCGGCTCAGGACAGCATCCCGACGAAAATGGACACACTCAATAAGCGAAAGGAATTGCCTTCTTTTCTACTTTGGGACGACCTCAATACCCGGCCGCTGTACCCCTACCAAAATCCTTTTTTGCGAAACAAATCCCCCTTTATTTTCTCTCCCAACCAGGAGCAGCGCATTGAAGTGGAAGTGGATACAGCCGTCAATTACCGCATTTATCAAAACCTGGATTCCGGAGCGCTGGATCCGGGATATTCCCTGGACTTCGAAGACTATTCGCGCATGCAGGAATTGCGCATTCGCCAGGAGTATTGGCGCAACCGCTCCCGTGGGCTGGATGGGGAGAGTGCCGTGGGAGGCCGGGGGCTCATTCCTCCCATCACTATGAGCCCTACCTTCGACCGAATATTTGGGGGAAACGAAATCACCATTGTCCCTACCGGAAACGTAAACCTGGATTTTGGGGGGATTTTCCGACGTATTGACAACCCCTCCATTCCCATCCGCCAGCAACGAAACGGCGGATTCAACTTCAACCAGCAAATCCAGATGAGCGTCAATGGGATGCTGGGGGAAAAAGTGCGCATCGGGGCCAATTTTGACAGCAACAATTCCTTCGATTTTGAAAACCAGCTGAAGGTAGAATACGCCGGCTTTGAAGAGGATATCCTGAAAACCATCGAAATCGGTAACGTCAGCATGCCCGTGCAAAACAGCCTGATCCAAGGAGCACAAAACCTTTTCGGCGTCAAAACCCAAATGCAATTTGGCAAGCTTTTTATGACCACCGTGGCCTCCACCCAGCGGGGCCGACGGGATGAAATCATTATAGAAGGCGGAAATCAGGGCCGACCCTTTGAAATTCGTGCATCGGAATACGACGAAAACCGGCACTTTTTTCTCAGTCACTTTTTCCGAAACAACTACGAAAACTGGCTGCGAGGACTTCCGCAGGTGCTTTCCGGCGTGCAAATCACCCGATTGGAGGTGTATATCATGAACCGGGCAAACAACACCCAAACCCTGCGAAACTTTGCCGCATTCATGGACCTGGGAGAAGGACAGCGCATCTACAACCCGGAAAATCCCGGGATCGGCAGCGGTAACCCCCAATTCCCGGCATCCAACAACGCCAACGAACTCTACAATACCCTGCGTAACAATCCCGCTTACCGGGATTTTGAGACTTCCGCGACGGCCATCAGCTCGGATTTGGGTCTGGAACGAGGCGTGGAATTTGAGCAGATCAACGGGGCCCGAAAACTGGCTGAAAACGAATACACCTTTAACCGGCAGCTGGGGTACTTCAGTTTGTCCCGAAAACTGCAAAACGACGAAGTCATTGCGGTATCCTACGAATACACCTACAACGGGCAAAGTTACAAGGTGGGAGAGCTATCCGAAGATTACCAAAACCGACCGGAAGACAACGTGATCTTTATGAAAATGCTGCGCCCGGCTCGGATCAATACCCGCATCCCGACGTGGGACCTGATGATGAAAAACATCTACAACCTGAACGCCAACCAAATTCAGAAAGAGGGCTTTCAATTGCAGGTAATCTACCGGGACGACCGTACCGGCCTGGACAACCCCAGCTTGCTCGAGGGGCAAAACGTGAAGGATATCCCACTGATACGCCTGCTCAAACTGGATAACCTCAACCCCCAAAACGACCCCCAACCCGATGGCAACTTTGACTTTGTACAGGGGCTGACCATTCGGCCCGAACAGGGCCTGGTCATCTTCCCGGTACTGGAGCCCTTCGGTGAGACCCTGGAAGACTATTTTCTTCCCTCGGAAGTCAACCTGGTGGATAAATTCGTCTACGACACCCTGTACCGAACCACGCTGGCGGATGCCGAACTGGTTACCCGGCTCAACAAGTACTTTCTAAAAGGCAGCTTCACCTCCGGTTCCGCTTCGGAAATCATGCTTCCCGGCCTGAACATCAGCGAAGGGTCTGTTTTGGTGACCGCAGGCAATATCCCCCTGACCGAGGGAGTGGATTATACCGTGGATTACAATATAGGCCGGGTGGTCATCATCAACGAAGGAATTTTACAATCCGGCAAACGCATCAGTGTTAGCTTTGAAAAAGCCGATTTGGTCTCCTTTCAGACCCGGAGCCTACTGGGAACCCGACTGGACTACCTGGTTAACGAAAGTTTCAACATTGGCGGTACCTTTCTCTACCTCAACGAACGGCCAAATATCTCCCGAATTGCCACCGGCAACGAAACCTTGCGGAACTCGCTTTGGGGCCTGGATGTAAATTACGACGAAGAATCCCTGTTCCTGACCAAACTGGCCGATGCCCTGCCCTTTACCGAAACCAAAGAGCCCTCGTTGATTCAGTTCAGTGGCGAATTTGCCCATCTTATCCCAGGCACCTCCAACCAGGTAGACGGAGAGGGCGCCTCCTACATCGATGACTTCGAGACGGCCATCATCCCATTCAACCTGGGATCCTCTCCTCAAAACTGGAAATTGGCCGCCACGCCACTTACCGAGGACAACCAATTTGACGAAACTCCCAGGGCGGAAGATAGGTTGGGAAACGCCTACAAACGAGCCAGGCTGGCCTGGTACTCCATCGACAACGTGTTTTACCGACCGGCCGGAAGGGGCGTGCCGCCAAACATCACCAACGACGACCGAAGAAATCACTACGTAAGAAGGGTGCTGCCTCAGGAGATTTTTCGGGGTCGAAACCGGGACGTGTTGATCACACCGGAACCCTTGTTCGAGATGGCCTACTTTCCGCACGAGCGGGGCATGTATAACTTTAACCCTTCGTTGGACGCTTCGGGCCTCTTACCGAATCCCCGGGAAAACTACGGAGGCGTCACCCGTGCCATTACCTCGGAAGTGGATTTTGACCGGACCAATATCGAATACATTGAATTCTGGCTGATGGACCCTTTCATTGCGGGGCCAAATGGTCGGGTGTTGGACGGCGTTTTTAATGAAAACAACACCACCGGTGGTAAATTGGTCTTTAATCTCGGAGAAATTTCGGAGGACGTCATCGTGGACGGCAGGCATGCCTTCGAAAACGGCCTTCCGGCAGACGGCTCGGAAGCAGGGACCGCCGTCAACGAGTGGGGCCGGGTGACCAACCAACAGTTTCTGACCCCCGCCTTTGATAATTCGCCGGAGGCCCGGGAAAACCAAGACGTGGGGTTAAACGGATTGAGCAGCGAGCAGGAAGTCGAATTTTATCTGGACCGGTTCCTAAACCGGCTAAACGTGACCCCTCAGAGCCTGGAGCAGATTAGCCAGGATCCTGCGGCCGACGATTTTCAGTACTACCTGGATTCCGAATTTGACCAAAACGACGTAAAGATCCTGGAACGGTACAAAAAGTTCAACGGACTGGAAGGGAACACCCCCATTACCGCCAATACCAACCTGCCCTACACCCCCTCCGGTTCCAACGTTCCCGACAACGAAGACCTTAACAACGACAATACCCTAAACGAGGTCGAGAGCTATTACGAATACGAAGTGGACCTGCGCCCCGGCGGATTGGAAGTGGGTGAAAACAACATCGTCGATCAGGTTACCCATATAGAAAATGGGGAAGAGGTGAACTGGTACCTCTTCCGGATCCCGGTGCGGCAACCCGATGCCACGGTGGGAAACATCTCTGGTTTTAAGTCCATCCGCTTCATGCGTACCTACCTGACGGACTTTCAACAACCCGTGGTCATGCGGATGGGGCATTTCCGGCTGGTGGGTAGTCAATGGCGAATATTTCAGGAATCCCTCTTCGAAAAAGGATTTTCGGAAATACCGGAGCCCGACAATTCCAACTTTACGGTGGGTGTGGTAAACATCGAGGAAAACGGACAGGGAGGCGAAAACCAAAGCCCTTATGTATTGCCTCCGGGTATCTTCCGGGACCGGGACAATACCTCGACAATCGAGCGCCAACTCAACGAACAGTCGTTGCGCCTCTGTGTGGAAAACCTTCAGAGCCGGGACTCCCGGGCCGTGTTCAAAAACGTAAGTCAGGACCTGGTTCAATACGGCCGCCTGAAAATGTTTTTGCATGCCGATAGCCAGGATGCTGTCGACGGGGAATTGACTGCCTTCCTGCGCATTGGAACGGACTACACGGACAACTACTACGAAATTGAGGTTCCCTTGCAGATAACGCCACCCGGCACCCGGGATCCCCGGCAAATCTGGCCCCTGGAAAACGAAATCGATGTAGCCATCGACGAAATCGTCGGGGTGAAAGCAGAGCGGGACAACAACCAGCGTCCCCAAAATATCCCCTATTCCGTACAGGTGCGGCAATACCGGGTAACGGTGGTAGGGCGTCCGGAGCTGAATTTTATTCAGGGCATGATGATCGGCATCCGCAACCCGGGCATCACCGGGGGAGCCAGTAAATCGGTATGCATCTGGGCCAACGAATTGCGGGCCACGGACTTCAATAAGTCCTCCGGATGGGCAGCCAACGCCCGACTCAACGCACAGATTGCCGATGTGGCCACCGTTTCCTCCTCCATCCGACACAATACCTTTGGCTTTGGCGGTTTGGAAACCAGGCTTTCCGAAAGGGCCCGGGAATCCACCACCCAATACGATATTTCCGCCAATGTCAACGTGGACAAAATTCTACCCAAAGGACTGGGTGTAAGCATACCGCTGTATGTCAGTGTGGAAAATTCCACCACCAAACCGGAATTTGACCCGCTCAACCCGGATGTGCCTTTCGAGATCGCCCTGCAAAAATTCAGCAGCGATGGCGAGCGGGAAGCCTACCAAAACCTGGTGTTGGACCAATCCAAACGAAACAATTTTAGTCTCAACAATGTCCGCAAAATCCGCAATCCGGAAAAGGAAACCAACCGGCTGTATGACCTGGAAAATTTCTCGTTTTCCTATGCCTACGGCTCGGTCCGCCAAAGCAATATACAGCTGGAAAGCTACAATTTTGAGACCTACCGGGGTAGCATTGCCTACAACTTCCAGCCGGACCCCCTGATCGTCACCCCTTTTCAAAAAATGGGGTTCCTGCAAAGCGACCACTTGCAATTGATCCGGGATTTTAACATCAATTTTGCCCCCAGCCAGGTGTCCGCAAGGCTGGATGTGGACCGGCGGTTTATGCGTACCCAAAACCGAAACGACCAGCTCAGCACCGCTGGTGTGGATCCCCTGTTTCAGAAGAGCTTCTACATCAACCGGTTTTATAGCCTGAATTGGGACCTGACAGAAAGCCTTTCCGTGGACCTAAGTTCCAGCATCAATGCCGTGGTAGACGAGCCGGCGGGAGACCTGGACACGGAAGGAAAACTGGATTCGCTGCGCGCCAATATCCGCAGACTGGGAAGAGTCACCAACCACAGCCAACAGGCGGTGGTCAATTACAGCGTACCGTTAGAAAAATCCCCCATCACCGACTGGATCAGTGCCGATGTACGGTATGAAGCCACCTACAGTTGGCTTACAGGAGCTATCGGCCAGCGAGACAGCCTTGGTAACGTGATCCAAAACTCCCGCGACCGATCGGTATCCGGTAAGCTAGACCTGGTACAACTGTACAACAAAAACAAGCGGCTGAATGCCTTGAATGCGCCCAAGCGGCCCACCATTCCGGGCAGGCCACCCACGCCAGCCGCCGAAGGGGACGAGGAGGAGAAAGACGAACCCTCCACGGAGGGGCTGACAGCCGCGGCGCTGAAATTTCTGATGATGGTAAAAGATATCAACTTCCGCTATCAAATCACGGAAGGCACCTTCCTGCCGGGCTACCTGCCAAATACTGGGCTATTTGGTATGGACCGCAGTTTCATGAACCCCGGGTTGGGCTTCGTTTTGGGTAGCCAAAATAGCGACATTCGCTTTGAACTGGCCAATCGCGGGGTACTGGCTGCTAGCACCGCATTGACACAAGCATTTCGGCAGAACCAGTCCAAAAACCTGCAAGTGAGTTCGCTGATCGAACCCTTAGCCGATTTCCGCATCACCGTAGATTTCCGAAAGCGGGAAAACGGCGACTACAGTGAGATTTTCCGCAGGTCCGGGCCCGGTGCCGAGGACTTTACCTCCATCAACCCCAACCGTCTGGGCTCCTACAGCATCACCTATAACGCGCTCAGAACGCTTTTCCGAAGACAGGACTCCCAAAATGTCTCCCCGCTCTTTACGGACTTTGAAAATTACCGCTCCATTATTCAGTCCAGGCTGGAAACCGAAAACCCCGGCGGTGCGTACAACATAAACGGGCAGAACGTGCTGATACCGGCCTTTCTGGCGGCTTATTCCGGGCAGGAAGCGGGAACGGTCTCGCTAAACCCCTTCCCAAAACTACCCCTGCCCAACTGGCGCGTGGATTACGGGGGGCTGGCACGCTTACCTGCCTTGAGCGAATACTTCTCCTCCATCAACCTAACCCATAATTATGCTTCCCTGTACGAGGTGAGCAATTTTTCCAATGCGCTGATTTATCAGGAAGGTCTGGAACTGTACAACACCCTTCAACAGCTACCCCTACCCAGCATGACCGATGAATTTGGCGCATACATTCCGATCCTGATCCTAAATCAGGTGGTTATTTCCGAACGCTTCGCTCCGCTGATTGGAGTGGACCTGTTGACCAAGGACCGCATGAACATCAGTTTCGAGTACAACACGGAACGAAACATTGGCTTGAATTTTTCGAATGCGCAGGTCACCGAACAAAATAGCCAGGATTTCCGGTTTGACCTGGGCTATACCAAAGCCGGTGTAAAGGTGCCCTTCAAAATTCAGGGAAGGCAAGAAGTGCTCAATAACGACCTAACCATTCGCATCTCCACGCGAATCGTAGACACAAATACCATTCAACGCAAGATCGAAGGGGAAAACACGCTCACGAACGGAAACCTAAATGTTCAATTACGGCCCAGTGTCGGCTACGTAGTCAACCAAAAACTCAACATACAGTTTTATTTTGACCGCACCATCAATGACCCCAAAGTATCCACAGCATTCCGAAGAAGTTCTACTTCTTTCGGAGGACAATTGACATTTAATTTAAGTCAATAATTTTGTCCTGTGAAGAAACATCGTAATTTTGAACTGTTAACGACTAGCCAATGAATTTTCCAAAAGAGTTAAAGTACACCCAGGACCACGAATGGGTAAAAATCGATGGCAACACGGCCACCGTAGGCATCACGGATTTCGCACAAAAGGAACTTGGTGACATCGTTTTTGTCGAGGTGGATGCCGTAGGGGAAAGCCTGGAAGCCGGAGCGATCTTTGGTTCGGTAGAAGCAGTAAAGACCGTTTCTGACCTTTTTATGCCCCTGAGCGGAAAAATTCTCGAATTGAACGAGTCCCTGGAGGAATCGCCGGAATTGGTGAATGACGATCCGTACGGAGCAGGATGGATGATCAAGATCGAAATGGACGGAAAAAGCGATTCCTCGCTCCTGTCACCCGAAGAATACGAAACGTTGATTGGACAACAATAATCGAGAGAACGTTGCGCGCAAACCTGGCACTTGCCATCGGCTGGTCACTGGGCATGGCTTACGCTTTATTTAGCCCCGAAAGCGGTGTCCCGGATTTACCCCGGTTTTTTGGATCGGACAAGGTAATCCATTTTGGCATGTTTTTCGGAATGGCCTTTCTGTGGAGCCGGGTCATTCGCCAAAAGCTAAACGATGCGCAAAAGAAAAATTCAAAAAATTTTACTAATTATTTAGTTTTATGGATTTTTCTTGCTATCTTTACAGAGTACGTACAACAGCTGGTTCCTGGCCGGTCCTTTGATTACCTGGATATTGCGGTGAACATACTGGGCGGAACTATTGGTACAGTTATTTTTGTTTACATGAATAAGCAGGGTAGCATTCTTGTATAAATAAAAATAATTTGTTATGATTGTTACTTGGAATGAAATAAACGAATCAACAAAATAAAAAAAGGAGTTATACCATGGAAGCCAAAAAAACACCAAAAGCTGATCTAAGCAAGAAGACGGGAATGTTCCTGAATCTTGGGCTCATGGTCAGTGTTGGTCTGGTCCTGTTCGCCTTTGAGTACAAGTCTTACGACGATGGCCTGCTCAAGGATTTGGGATCGATCGATGATGACTTTGAGGAATTGTTAGACATTCCCATCACCGAGCAGCCACCACCACCCCCACCACCAATTGAGCAGCCTGAAATCAAGGAAATTCCCGATGAAGTAGAAATCGAGGAGAAAATTGAAGTAAACTTCGACGTAGACGTTCAGGAAGAGACCGTGATCAAAGAAGTGGTAATCGAAGAAGCGCCTGTGGAAGAAAAAGCAGACGAGATCTTTGACGTGGTAGAAAACATGCCCACACCTCCGGGAGGAATGGAAGGTTGGAACAAATACCTGTCCAAAAACCTAAAATATCCCACCCAGGCCCGTAGAATGGGTATCGAGGGAACGGTTTACGTGGTCTTTGTTGTAAATACGGACGGATCGATTCAGGATGTGGACATTCTGAGGGGTATCGGCGGCGGTTGCGACGGAGAGGCCATGCGCGTAGTTAGAAACGCTCCTGCATGGGAACCCGGAAGACAACGAGGTAGACCCGTTCGGGTAAAAATGAGACTTCCAATCCGCTTCAAACTGAGCTAAGCGATACATGTAATTGAACCCCATCGTTAAAAACCATAGGTGTGTACACATCTATGGTTTTTTCATGTAACCCTACCCTCCATGGCAACGAATGTATTTGGACAGCCACTTCTGCCCTGTTGTTTCAATCCCCTAACCGGCTTTTACCGGGACGGATATTGCCGTACAGGAACCGACGACACGGGCACCCACACCGTCTGCGCCATCATGACTGCAGAATTTTTACAGTTTAGCTTATCCGTGGGCAACGATCTGACCACCCCGCGACCGGAGTACGGTTTTCCCGGACTGAAGCCCGGAGACAAATGGTGCCTTTGCCTGACACGTTGGCTTCAAGCCTATCATGCCGACGTGGCACCCAGCGTAATACTCGAGGCCACCCATGAAAAAACCCTGGATTTAATACCGCTCGATGAACTGATCGCCTTTGCCGCGAAATAAAAAGCGAATTCTTTTTCCGGTAGTTGGTAAAAATCACACCTAATGGAGTGGCCATAAGCGCGCAAGTAAACCCGCGGCGATAAACCTGCCCTATTGCCGATACCCAGGCACCCACTCTTTTTCCGGAACCGGTACTGACAGGCTGTAACAAGATTTCCGTTACAAAATATTCAAAGCTTGTTCTTTGATCTTTTCCAACTCGTCCTTCATGTCGATCACCTGGTGCTGAATAGTGGCATCGTTTGCCTTGGACCCGATGGTGTTGATCTCCCTGCCCAGTTCCTGGCTCACAAAGCCCATTTTCTTACCCTCCGATTTGTTGGATCCCAGCACCTCCGCAAACAACTTGAGATGCGCCTCCAAGCGAACGATTTCTTCGGATATGTCCAGCTTTTCGAAATAATAGATCAACTCCTGTTCGAAGCGATTGGCGTCAAAATCCTGTTCTTTTACCCATTCCGAAAAATTGTTTTTAATTTTTTCCTTTAACCGTTCTTTGCGAACAGGAACCAGTTCTTTTATGCGGTCCAGACATTCCCGGATAGTCGTCAGGTTTTCGGTAAACTTTTCCATCAATACCCGTCCCTCACGTATTCTGCTCTGGTCGCAATCTTCCAGTGCCTGTACCAACACCTCCATAACTTTTTCCCAGGCTTCTTTGGTGCCCGATTTTTCCGTATTGGAGAGCACCACATTGGGCGACTGCAGGGCAAGTTTAAATAAATCGGGGGATTGCGTGCCTACTACGGCCGCCATTTCCGAATACTTTTGAAAATAGCGTTCAAAAAGATCCTCCTGAATGACTATCGGTAACTCCTCTTCCTTTTTGGAGACAAATTCAACCGAAATGTTCACCTTTCCCCGTTCCAGCAGGGATGCAACCAAGGTTTTGACCTCCGTTTCTTTGTCTGAAAACTGTTTGGGCGACCGGAAACTAAGGTCAAGGAACTTTGAATTGAGGGTTTTTATCTCGATCTGAATGGAGTAATGCTGGTCTTCAAACGCTGCCAGGCCAAAGCCTGTCATGGACTTTATCATTCGATGGGGGTTTTAATTAAAAATTATAACCCAAAGTTACATAAAACCTGGTTTTCTCTATGGAATAATTTCGAACAGGTCGCGCTGCGTCCAGCTTTACGTAGTAGTTCAACAGCACCGTTCGTATGCCAGCCCCGTAACTTTGCAGCCAGGGGTTGTTGAAATTGTTCAGCGTGATGACAAAGGGAGAGCCCTCCGTATTAATAATCTCCGTATTTTGATCGTTTACGCGCTCCCAGGGAGCAGCATTGGTCCAGGCGGACCCGGCGTCGTAAAACCCTACCAGCTGGAAATTACGAATAAAGTTTGACGTAATGTTTCCGCGGGAAAGGTACGAAAATAAGGGAATCCGCAACTCAGAGGTAAAGGTAATCACGTTGTTGCCGCGGATTTCATCGTAGTCAAAGCCTCTTAGGTCCACAAATTCCGCAAAGAGCAGGTTGGAGTTCTCCACGCCGGCTTCGTTTCGAATGGGAGATACTTCCGGACGATTGGTGGGGGGTTGGTGAAATTGGTTAAACAGCCAGTTATCCATACCTCCCACCAGGTATTTTTGCGGGTTGTTGCCAAAGAAACTCCCCGCGTAAATCCGGGTAGCAAGGGTAATGTTTTTATGGATTTTCTGGTAATTTCTAATATCCAGGAACACGTTGCTAAACGACCGCTGCTCGTTATTAAGTCCCTGGTAGTGTACCATTCCGATCTTCCCTTTCAAGCCCTGCTCCATGTACAGGCCCAACTGCCGGGTTTTATCCACCACCAATTCGGCCCTTCCACCGGCATAATTGACATCCAACCGGTTTTGCGGTCCATCGTTGCCCCTCAATACCGAATCCGGATTCAAATTGAAATACTGGGTTTTGGCCACGAAAGGCGTAATGCTCACCCGTGTGCTGACCGAAAGTGGATAGGATACGCCGATTTCCGATTTGGTGAGTACGTATTTTTGGAAAGTCAGATCGCCTTCGTCCCGGAGGATGGCCCTCCTGTCAAACCTGCCCCGGAAATCCAGTCGGTATTTCAGGTACTCGTACTCAAAGTACACGTCACTCCCGGACCGAAAATCCATGGCGGCCATGATTCCTCCACGAATGGAATGGTTATCGAGTAAATCGGTCATCCTGCCGTTGAGATTGATGCCAAAGCCTCTTAGGGGATCAACCACAAAGGAGGTGTTGAGACTGGTGGTAATGAATTGTGGAATGTAATTTCGCGGTCCCTGCACCCGCTTTACCATGTTTTGCTGCCGGAATGCATCCAAAATATTGCTGCGCCTTTCGGCGGGGCTGGGCTGCGCTTCCAATGCCTGTGCCGATTCCTGTCCGTAGAGATTGGGGATGGTATCAAATACGTAATTGTCCGTATCCAGTCCCCCTTCGCGCTCAAATCGGAGTCGGTCTACGTTGATTGCAGCGGTTTGGGGTTCGGTGACCTGCGGTAGGGTATCGCTGCTGACCGGTTCGCTAGCCTCGGGCGCTGCGGTATTTTCGACCGGCCCGCCTAGCATCAAGGATTCCAGGTCGACACCGACTGCGGTAGAATCCGCCTCTGCCAGTTCCGGCGTGGCAATTTCCGGAGCAAGGGTTTCGTTTTCCGGTAGGGTCTCCTCTACCTCTGTTTCAGCCGGATCCGGCTCGTTTTCCCGTTGGATTCTCCGGTTGGATATCCGTTCGTTCAGCATCTTCGCCTGTTCCAGTTGAATCCGGGGCGTACTGGGGGTGAATTGGTCCATGTTTGGAAAGGTCTCCACCACCAACTTACTTTGGCTTCCATCCCGCACAGCGTAGGCCCACTTGTTGTTTTCTAAGTCGTAATCAAAAGCCTCGAGGCTTTTATTAAACGCGGAAACCTGACTTGAAATCGAATTGCCCAAACCCAGGCGCATCACATTGGTAATACCGCTCTGCTCACTCAGGTGAAGGATAGTCGCGTTATTCAGCTTCTTGGGCAGCAGGTTGATGTGATTCAGGTTGGTGAGACGTTTTTCCGAGATGGTATCTCCCAGATTCAATTGAAACAGGTTGTAATAATCCGGCAAGTTGCGCACATCCATCACGCCGGTCAGTAGGCTATCCGGCAGATCGGTTTTATTGGAGGCATAGATAATGGTTGAATCATTCAGGTAAATCGGCGTCCGGTTGTCAAATACGTCGTTGGTAAGCCTTCTTCCCTGTCCCCGCATATTCAGGGTATAGATATCGGTTTTTCCATTATTGATGGCAGACAAAACCATTGTCCGCCCATCGGGAGAAAAATCCAGGCTAAGAATTTGAGTAATGTTTCTCAAAAAAAGCTTATCCTGATTGCTTCCATCAATGGCCCGCATGCGCAGCGTGGTGACGCCTCGTTTAAAGGTCCCAATTACCAGGTTCAGTGTATCTCTCCAGGCAAGCGCCGGCGTGGTATAATCGGCATCTTGCTGGTAGGAGGCATATCCGCCCCGGAGAATTACCCGTTCCCTCCCGCTGCTTAGTTCCCTGATTTTGACTCTGTACTTCCCTTCCACGTTCTGCACATAAGCCAGGTGTGTTCCATCGGGACTAAAGTTGAGACTGGAAATGGCCCCGTATTTGTTTTTTGGCGTGGATACCAGAACCTTGTCTTCGTCCAAATCTTTAAAGTTCTGGAAAACGTCCTTGTTGATGCCCGTGTAGAAATTGGCCCATTCGGTGGTAAAATCACGAAACCTTCTCCCCAGCGTATTGGCGATGCTGTTCTCCTCGTTTCGGTTGATTCTACTCAGGTTAAGAATGCTGGAAATGTACCGTCTTCCATATTTTTCTACGATATAGTTCCAAATAGACTGTCCGACCAAAGCCGCATCTTCGTTCCGAAGTTTGAAGAGTTTGGGGTTCTCATTTTCCCACAAATAATGCCTGACAAAATCATCCATTTCCCTGCTCCATCCGTGGGCGAGGTACATGGCGGCACCATCGATGAACCAATCCGGAAAATTATTTATCAGGTTTGCCTGGAAAGCATCCGAAATACTGGAGCCGTACAACATCTCTTCAATGATTATTTTGGAGGTCTCGTAAAGTAGCTCCCGCTTGAACGATTCCCAGGACCCGGAATAAGCCACCTCTGCAAGTAACTTGCTAAAAAAGGTCTGTCCGTCTACGGTAAAGGAGTTGTTATTTAGGTTCAGGTTGCTCTCCAGCATCTCCTGATTGGAATTGTAAATAAAAATCTTTGGTTTGGTGTAGGCAACGTAACCGATGGATTGGGTCAACTTATCAAATTCCTCTTCCAGAAAATCGACCGCCATGCGGGCATTGGCCTGTCCCCCATCGTAGTAATATACCTCGAAATTATTGGAAGCGAAAAAATACCAGTCCTTGTCCGTATGTTGTATCCTATTGTTACCGAACCGTTCCTGATCGAATTGTGCCATGAGCAGACCGCTGTTGGCACAAAAAACCAGTACCCAAATAAGTGCTAGATTTTTAAGTCTCATTTACTTGCTTTCCTATTAGTTGCCAATATCTTAAATATACTTAAAAAAACGATTTATGTTCACTTCTTTTTGAGGTTCCTTGCCTGAAATTAAAAAATCACGCATCTGCAGACTGAAAAAAGGCGCCAGCGAAACGCCCTTTGCCCCCAGCCCACCGAACAGGTAAACGTTTTTTTCGGAAGGGTGTTGTCCCAACACAGGCCTTCTGTCCCGAATAGCCGGGCGGATCCCTACCTGATGGTCAGTAATTTCCTGCACCCCTGCCGGTATAAGCTGGCTTAACTTGTCCAGAAGTTCCTTTTTTCCCGCCAGCGAAGGATTCAAATCCAGCTCCCGGTTGTTGTACGTAGAACCCACCTTACCCAGCCCCTCGCCCATATCAATCCGAAAAACACCCCGGTTGATAATCTCCCTGGCACAAAAGTCCTGCCTGACGGTCAGGATTTCCCCCTTAACCGGGGTAAAGGGCACCCAGTCAAAAAAAGGGGAGGTTCCGGCGGCTACGCCATTGCAGAAAACCAGGTTTCGGGCACAGATGTGCGCAAACTTCCAATACCCCCGGTGGTCCCGACTGCGTGTATCTACCGAAAACCGGCGCAGCATCAGGATTTCCCGGTCCAGTGCCCAGGTTTTGAAGGCCTGCAGTAGTGGTTTTATCGCCACGTATCCGGAGGATTTCAGTAACAACCCACCGTAGGAATCGTTGACACCGGGGAATGTGGGGTTGGAAAGTACTTTATCGATGTAGTGGTCGTATTGCGTATCGGCGCTTTTTGCGATCCACTCGTTTTGCTCCTCGTAGGACACAAACGGTCGATAAATCCCCGTGGGGTACAAAAACCGTTGATTCAATGCACGCTCCAATTCTTCGTAAAACGGCTCAATATTGGCAAACAAGGCATCC
Organism: Cyclobacterium xiamenense; assembly: GCF_900109255.1. Classification (NCBI taxonomy): domain Bacteria; kingdom Pseudomonadati; phylum Bacteroidota; class Cytophagia; order Cytophagales; family Cyclobacteriaceae; genus Cyclobacterium; species Cyclobacterium xiamenense. Next base: position 283,687 of record NZ_FNZH01000005.1, read on the forward strand.
GCCAACCATGTTTTTACCATTTTTCTACCCGTTATGGGATTGTAGAGTCCGGCAGCAACTTTGCTACTACTGTTGGGGTTGGCGTCGTCCACCAGGTAGACCTTCGCCCCGGCGCAGTGCAGGCGATATGCCAGAATACTGCCCGCCAGTCCCTGGCCGATGAGTAAAAAATCTACATCCATACGCTAAATTAACTCAATCTTTGTTATTTTGAACCTGGAATCCAAATCATTTTGCCATGTTGACAATTAAATCATTTACATTCAATCCGTTCGCTGAAAACACGTACCTTCTCTACGACGAGACGAAAGAGGCCTTGGTGATCGATCCGGGCTGCTACGAAAAACAGGAAAAAGGCGAGCTGCTTGATTTCATTACAAAAAATGATTTGCACCCCGTAAAATTGATCAATACCCACTGCCACATAGACCATGTGCTGGGAAATGCCTTCGTAAAAAGTACCTTCGATATCCCGCTTTGGTACCACGAGGAAGAAGAAGCGGTACTACAGGCCGTTAGCAGCTATTCGGCCAATTACGGATTTGCCCAGTATCAGCCCAGCAAAGCCGACCACTACATTCGCGAAGGGGAATGGATCAAATTTGGCAATACCCAATTGCTTTCCATCTGGGTGCCGGGCCATTCTCCCGGACACCTGGTATTTTACCACGAAGGATCGGCAAGCTGTATCGGCGGCGATGCGCTGTTTCGGGGAAGCATCGGACGCACCGATCTTCCGGGTGGCCACCACGAAACATTGATCCAATCCATCCGCGAAAAACTCTTCGCTCTGCCGGACAACGTGGTGGTCTACCCCGGGCACGGGCCCAGTACCCGCATTGGGGAAGAAAAAGAAACCAATCCATTCGTAGGTAAATCCGCCTTCTCTTGAGTATCCTCCGACACATCCCAAACCTCCTCACCTGTCTGAACCTACTTTCCGGGATGATAGGCATCCACATTGTGATGGAAGAAGGTCCCGTGTTCGGCTACTATTTTATCTTGGCGGCAGCAGTTTTTGATTTTTTTGACGGCTTTGCCGCACGGCTGCTCGGGGTGCAAAGCGATATTGGCCAGCAACTGGACTCCCTGGCAGACCTGGTAACCTTTGGCGTATTGCCCTCTTTTATTGTGTTTTACCTGATTCAGGCATCGGGTGTACCCGCATACCTTCCCTATATCGGCTTTCTCATAGGTATCCAATCTGCCATCCGTCTGGCAAAATTCAATGTAGACGAGCGACAAACGGAGCGTTTTATCGGATTGCCAACTCCTGCAAATGCGCTGTTTTTTTCCACCCTCCCGCTGCTGGGCCAAAAAGTGGCCTTTCTATCGGAAATCTGGAACAATCCCTGGGTTCTTTCGGCCCTGACCTTGATTTTTTCGTACTTATTGACAGCAGAACTACCCTTGCTGGCACTGAAGTTCAAGCATTTTGGGTGGAAACAAAACGAATTCCGGTACCTCATGCTGCTGGTTTCACTGGCCGGAATCGCTATCTGGGGCTGGGCAGGCATTCCCATAGCGGTGATTTCGTACATCTTCCTGTCCATGATCAGCAACCGACTGGAAAAACATGAAGGGAAAACGTAACGTTTCCATATACACGGGTATCTTGCTTGGAGGCTTTCTATGCCTTTTTGCCGGCCCCTTGTTTTCCCAGGATTATTTTGTATTTCCAGTCACCGACGAAGGCGTTTACCGTCTTTCCCAGGAACAAGCTACCGCCTGGGGACTGGGCAGCCTGGAGGAAATTAGCTTTTACGGAGAACCGGGTGCCTTGCCTCAACAGGTAGATAGCAGCCTGTTTCGGTTAAAGGAACTACCCCAAAAACGAATCGACGACCAGCTGTATGTCTTCCTGGGGCAACCCGACCAAATACTGGTGGAAGATGGCAAGGCCCGGCTCGAACCGCATCCCTACACGGATAGCCTGTATTACCTGATCCAAACCGGAACACCCCCAAAAAACCGGGTGCAGGATGCCGAGGAAACTGCCGCCACGCCTACTTCCTCAGCCAATGGACTGCTGTACCGATTTCAGCCCTTCAAAGAAGAAACCTACAACCTGTTGACCTCGGGCCGCTCCTGGTATGGACTCCGGACCTTTGCCAACGGTGGTCAAACCATTGCCTTCCCCTTACCCGATGTGCCTCCCCAAGGCAGGGTATCCGTTCATGCCCGTATGATGGCCCAGTCCTTCGAAGACAGCCGGTTTCAATTTCGTCTCAATGGGGAACCGATCGGCGAACTCCCGATTCCCTCGGTACCCAACAGCCGGTATGCCGTAAAAGGCAGGGAGGCCCGCTTCGATGCCGAGGCGACGCTGCCAGAAGATGCCGAGGGCATTTCGCTGCAGTTCACGTTCACTACCTCCAACCCGAACGGAGCCGGCTATTTGAAGCACCTGCTACTGGGTTTCCCCTATGCGGCGGCAACCATCGGCCCGGGTATCTATTACCGCTTGTCGTCAGCGCCCCTACAGCCGATTAACGGCAACTATCAGCTTTGGAATGTGAGCGATTTTCACCAAATACAATCCGGGCAGGCAGCGGCCATCGATGCGCGGAAACTAGCCGTATTTGATCCGGATGAGGTGCCGGAAATCCCCCGCCCAACAGCCGTAGCCCCACCCGACCAACTCCTTTCCGGGTTTCCGGAACTGATCATCGTGACGGCACCTCCCCTTGCCGCTCAGGCAGAGCGGCTTTCCCGGTTTAAAAACTCCCAGGGAATACCGACCGAGGTGGTACAAACCCAGGCCATCTACGAGGCATTTGGCTACGGAAATCCCGATATCAGCAGTATCCGGAATTTTTTGGCCTACCAGTGGCATGCGGGCAAATCGCTCAAACACGTACTTTTTTTCGGGAAAGGCAGTTTCGACTACAAAAAAAAACTGGGTGGCCGACCCAACTTGGTGCCGACTTACAGTTCTCGGTCCAGCCTTAACCCATTGACCACCTATGGGTCGGACGACTTTTACGGATTTTTAGACATGGGCAAAGGGGAATGGGAGGAATCCGAGAACGGCGATCTGGAACTGGATATCGGTGTGGGGAGAATTCCTGCCATCACTCCGACGGAGGCAGCCGAAGCCGTGGACAAGATCATCCGATACCAGACCGAAAGTACCGGATCGTGGACGAGAAAGCTTCTGTTTATCGCGGACGATGGGGATCAGAACATTCACCTCCGCGATGCGGAACAGCATGCAGCCTTTCTGTACAACCGCTACCCGGAAGTAGACATCCGAAAACTATACCTCGACCAATTCGAGCAGCGTCCTTCCGAACCTACGCTACCCGCGGCGAAACGGGAACTGGCGGAAGAACTGGCGGAGGGGCTTCTTCTGGTAAATTATACGGGGCACGGCAACGAACTGACCTGGGCGGCGGAGGAGCTTTTTACTGTGCCCGACATTGACGACTGGCCGGAAAGCGAAGGTTTCCCCGTATTCGTGACCGCTACTTGTGAGTTCGGAAGGCACGACAGCCCCTTTTTGCGTTCCGGTGCGGAGGAATTGCTTTTTGCGCACAACAAAGGAGCCATTGCCGTGCTGGCAACCGGTAGACCCGTATTCAGCAGCGTTAATTTCCGCTTAAACAAGGCCTTTGTGGCGGCCCTTTTTGAAGCCGGGGGAACCCTGACATTGGGTGAAATTTTCAAACGGACCAAAAACGAAAGCCTGGCTGGCGCCCTGAACCGGAATTTTTCCCTGCTGGGCGACCCTTCGCTTCGGTTGGCCCTGCCCGATTTACGCGCCCATACCCTCTCTCTGGTTAAGAGCCAGACCCGCATTGAAACCGATACCCTCTTTGGCAATCAAAAGCTGATTTACCAGGGGGAAATCCAGGATCCGCTTACAGGCGCTCAAATCAACAATTTTGATGGAACCTACGAGCTTCGCGTAGAAAATGAACCAAAAGCCGTAGAAACCCTGGGTGATGAAAGTCCCCCCACCACCTTTCTCGACTACCAGCAACCCCTGTTTCGGGGACTGGGCCGGGTCGAAAAGGGTCGGTTTGAAGGGGAATTGCTGCTGGGAAATGCCTCGCTGGAGGAAATGGCCATTGGGAAAATCATGCTTTACGCATGGGAAGAAAGCGGCCCCTGGGAAGCCATCGGTGGAGCAACTATCCCTTTGAAAGCAGGTACCGACGAATGGGAAGAAGATACCGCCGGACCGGAAATGGAACTGTTTGTTTTTGACAGCCTGGAAAACCGGGAACGCATTTCCAGTACACAGAGCCCGATTTGGATTTACCTGCGTGACCCTTCCGGAATTCAAACCGGAATCCCGGAGGGAATTACCCTGTCAATCAACGATAACCCGCCTGTTTCGGTAACTGATTTTTACACGGCGACCGACGGAACCTACCAGCAGGGCTACGTGAAATTTCTGCTGGAGGGCCTAAAGGAAGGAGAAAACACGATCCGCGTCAGTAGCAGCGATATCCAGGGAAATGTTTCCACGGGCAGTCGGTCCGTTCGGGTGGAAGGGAGCCGAAAACTTCAGGTGGAAACGGTCCTTGCTTATCCCAATCCCGCATCGGAGCAGGTATCCTTCCTGGTTTCCCACAACCGTCCGGGAGAAAATCTACGTTTAAAGTTGAGCCTACATTCTTCTGCAGGCCATGAAATATTTTCGTTGCAGCGGCGTTTTCCTAAAGCCGAGCGGTTTTTAACAGACATTCAATGGATATTTTTACAAAGCAAAACCAAATATCCGGCAAAAGGAACTTATCTTTACCAAATAGAACTCGTTTCTGAAGGAGACGGCACTTCGGGAAGTACGGGAGGAAAAATTATTATTCGATGAAAGTGAGCAAAAACATTCTTCAAACGTTAACTTTTTTTGGGGCTTTCGCCGCCTTTCACGTGGAAAGTCAGGCACAGATCACGATCCCGCAGCTATCCGGACAGGATGTCGACCGGCGGGTAATTATCACGGCGGTACCTTTTCTCAACTTTGCACCGGACAGCAGGCATTCCGCCATGGGAGATGCCGGTGTGGCTACCAGTCCGGACGCGAATTCGGCCCATTGGAATGCGGGCAAACTCGCATTTATTGAAGACGATATGGGCTTCTCCCTGTCCTACTCCCCCTGGCTGGGACGGTTGGTACCGGATATGTCGCTAAACTACCTGACCGGCTACAAGCGCATCGACGATGTATCGGCTTTTGGGCTGGACCTCCGGTATTTCAACATGGGGGACATTCAGCTGACCGACTCCAGGGGGAATGCCCTGGGAGACTTTAGCCCCCGGGACATTGCCATCGGCGGTACCTATTCCAGAAAGCTTTCCGATAACCTGGCTCTAGGGATCAGTGCCCGCTTTATTCACTCCAATCTTTCCGGAAACCTGAGTTCGGCCGGAGGCAATGAAAGCCGGCCGGGCGTAAGTGTGGGTACGGATGTGGGCCTGTACCATACCTCAGAAATCATCCTTTCGGATAAAGAAGCGAACCTTTCCTGGGGAATCAACCTCTCCAACATCGGGCCAAAGATCACCTACAACAGCGCAGAAGACCTGGACTACCTCCCCACCAATCTCCGCATTGGGTCTGCCTTGCAGATTCCCCTGGACGGGCTAAATAGCATTACCTTCGCATTGGATCTGAACAAAATGCTGGTGCCTACGCCGCCGCTTTACCAGGTGGACGAAAACGGACAATTGGTGCTGGACCCCTCCACCAACCAACCCATTATTGCCGCAGGTAAAGACCCTGCCCGACCCTTGATAAGCGGCATGTTTGGCTCGCCCTTTGATGCGCCGGATGGGTTTCGGGAAGAAATGCAGGAGGTGATGATCTCCTTTGGGACCGAGTATTCCTACGACGATAAATTTGCGGTGCGTGCGGGCTATTTTTACGAAAATCCCAAAAAGGGAGGTCGCCGGTATTTTACCATGGGCGTTGGATTTAAGTTCAACCGACTCGGTTTCGACTTCTCCTACCTGGTCCCTCAGGTTCAGAATCATCCGCTTGCAGAGACCTTGCGGTTTTCGCTGTTATTCAACGTACCCCGATGAGCATAGACCGCAGTCAGGCGCCACCCTTTCTACTACCCGATCAAATTGACTTGAATCCGCCCGCATGCCGCCTATTACCAGGAGGCATGCGGCTGTATTACAACCCCTCGCCCACCATCGCGGCCGTAAAGTTGGAAGTGATCTTTCCGGTTCATTTCCGAACGAATAAAACCTATAACCCCTTGGTTTCCTTCTTTACCCTGCACATGTTGCCGGAGGGAACCCAGACTTTGCCCTCGGAGGAATTGGACGATTTCTTTGATTTTCACGGCTCGGAAGTAGAAATCCTATCGGGATTTGAACGGCATGGGCTGGGCCTGGTAACCACCAAAAAGCACCTAAAAGACGTATTACCAGTATTTCGGTCCTTGTTTACCGATGCCCTATTTCCGGAAAAGCATTTTTTGAAACGAAAATCACAGAAGAAATTAAGCCTTAGCATTCAGCAAGAGCAGACGGCTGCGCGGGCCAATCAGCTCATTCGGGCCGGGCTTTTCGGTAAAGATCATCCCTTTGGACAGTATCCCTCGGAAGCAGACGTGGATGCGGTTTCCCGCGAGGAACTGATCGCGTATTACCGCAACGAGTTTCTTACAGTCCCCCAACTATTTGTCACCGGTGATCTTTCCGAAGCAGAGTTGCTTCTTTTGGAAGAGCAGTTTGCCAACTTGCCCTGCCTAAACGGGACGATTCTGGGCCCACCTGCGTTTGAATCCGATTCCGGCAACCGGCAGAGAGAAGAAAAGCCAAAAGCCGTGCAGTCCAGCATTCGGATGGGCAAGTGGATGATCCCTATGGCACATCCGGACTATCAGGCCCTTTCGTTTTTCAATACCGTCCTGGGTGGCTATTTTGGCAGCCGACTTATCCGAAACATACGAGAGGAAAAGGGCTACACCTATGGAATCAATAGCTTTTTGGGAAATGTAAACGGAGATGGCTACTGGATGGTATCCGCAGACGTGAAGGGAGGATACGGAGACGAGGTGATCCGGGAGGTGTACAAGGAGATCCAACGCCTGATATCCGAACCGATTCCGCCGGAGGAGCTGGAAATCGTAAAAAACTACCTGGCCGGCAGCCTGTTATCTAGCTTTAGCAATCCCTTTGACTTGATGAGCCACTTTCAGCGGGTGCATTTTGAAGGGTTGGATTTTTCGATATTCACCGAACAATTGGCCTTTATCAAGGATTTTGACGGGGCGCGCTTGCAGGAAATCGGGGCCACCTATTTTTCTCCAGAGGCCATGCAGGAAGTCATTGTGGGGCAATTATAAAGTCTTTCGCTTCCTCCACCAGTCGTACAGGCCGGAAAGATCCCATCGGCACGCCAGCCAGGCTCGGTAACTATAATACCGCCAATCCGTAGAACCGCCTTTCGGGTACCGTTCCAAAAACCGGGCGGCAATGGTAAAATTACCCGAGGCCAGGGCGTGTTTGGTCTCGTGCAAAATCCGAAATTTCAAAGCCTGCGCTTCCTCCGCAGTACGAAGCAGCGCGGCAATCTTGTCACAGACCTGGAGGGTGGTGGACAAAAACCGGGCATCGCCCACCCGGTACTGCTGGCTCGAAAAGGAATCCGGGAGGATCCGTTTGGTGACGCCCAACAAGTCTCCGTAAACAAAGGCATGGTCACGAGCCATCCGGATCAACAAATCAAAATCTTCGTAAACCAAGCGCTCGTCATAACCGCCGGCTGCTTTGAGCACCGGTGCGTTTAGCACCAGTGAGGCGGAGCTGATCTGGTATTTTTCTACCACGGCGGCAAACACATCGCCTTCGGGGATAGGGCCGATCGCTTTACCGGCAGCATCTACCGGGTAAAAGGCACGGGTTTGCCCATTCGTATACAAATGGCGCACGTTGGAAAAATACACCGATGCGTTCGTTACACTGAGTCGGTTCACCGCCTCCGCAAGATGCCGGGGATGAAGAAAATCGTCGGCCGCCAGATCCACTACCAGATCGCCCCGAGTTTGAGCCAGGGCGCGGTTGAAGGATTGGCAGTAATTGATGGGACGATCCCGAAAATGACAGCGAATGGGGAGCTTATGGGCGTTTTTCTGTTGCCATGCCAGGATGGCCTTCCGGGAAAAATCGGTACTCCCGTTATCGACGATGTGGAGTTCAATCGCCGGGTACACCTGCTGCAACACGCTGTCCAGCGCTGCCTGCAGGTAGGGCGCCTGATTGTAGCAGGTACAGATCACGGAGACAAGCGGTTCGTTTGGTGTTTTTTGCCGATCCATTTGGGAAAGCAGACTTTATTGGCTCCTTCCGACATTGCTACCCATTCACTGGGCTACTTGCTTCCTGCTCTTTTACACCTGCGAGCAATGACGTGTTTTGCCACTATAGGAAAGACTGCTTTTGAATGTCGGACGAACGATTCGTAATATTTGGCTAAATTAGCGATTCTAAACCAACCGGCAGCATTCGTATCCATGGAAGACAGCTACCTAACCCTAAAAGCCACGTCAACGGGCAGTTATAAAGAAAAAGGAAGTAAATTTCTATCCTTTGCCTACCCGGTAACCGACGAATCGGAGGTGCAACAAATCCTGGACCAGCTTCGGAAATCCTACCACGATGCCCGGCATCATTGCTATGCGTATATTCTGGGAAAAGACCGGGACATATACCGGGCCAATGACGACGGAGAGCCGCATCACAGCGCGGGAGACCCCCTATTGGGACAACTTCGCTCCCGGGAACTGACCGACGCGCTGGTGGTTGTGGTGCGGTACTTTGGCGGGGTAAAACTAGGGGTAGGCGGACTGGTAAAAGCCTACAAAACGGCCGCCGCATCCGCGCTTGACGCGGGTGAGGTGATCGAACAAACCTTACACACCCGCATCGACATTCACTTTGCGTACCCATCCATGGATGAGGTCATGCACCTTATCCAGCGTCACAACCTGAAAATCGCCGAGCAGCATTTTGACACGGACTGTCGACTATCACTCGAATGCCGGGAGTCAAAATCCGCCGAAGTCAGGGAACTAATGCAATCGATTTCTTCCCTGACTATTCTTACATAGAAAAGATGTCGTCCAGGTAGCCCTGTTTGTACAATTTGAGGAATATTTCCAGACAAGCCCAGGCATCCGTAGCTGCATACAGCAGTTGCTTTTCGGTTAGTGCAGGTGCTTCCCAGTTGGACACCTGCTCGGACTTGGAGATGCGGATTCCAAGCACCATGGCACTCAGATTGCGCACCCCTACGTTAAGAAAGCCCACGCGGCGCAATTCTTCGTTGAGATCAAAGAAAGCATCCGGATTAAAGCCGGGAGACAGTTTTTTGAGTGCTTTGATATCGTCCCTAACCGCCGCTCCTACCTTGACCGTATGAGGGTCTTCCAGCACGGATTTGGCCTGAATGGGGAAGCCCAGCTCGTTTAGCCGAATCAGGTAGGCCGTATCCCGGGTAGACAACTGCAGCAGCGACACGTCGTAGGAAACGCCTCGCCGAAAAGCCGGTCTGGTTTCGGTATCGAAACCAATGAACTGCTGGCTGGACAAATCCCGCTCCATTCGGCGCAGATCGGCCTGGTCCCGCACCAGCAATATCTCGCCAGGAAAAGCCCCAATATCCAATCCATTCACTTCCTCTTTGGTGATCTTTAAGGGTATCATGCCAGCACCTCCTCTTCCTTGATCTGTTTCATTTCTTCCTTCGAGTAATAATAGATGCCCCAGTTAAAATACCCAAACAAAATCGTCATAAAAGGGCTGATGATATTAAAGAAACAATAAGGGGCATAGGTCAGCGTTGCCACGCCCAATACCGAGGCCTGCGTGGCCCCACAGGTGTTCCAGGGAATCAACACGGAAGTCACGGTGGCACTGTCTTCCAGCGTACGGCTCAGGTTTTCCCCCTTCAGCCCTTTTTTTCGGTAAATATCGGCATACATTCTTCCAGGAACAAGGATGGCCAAGTACTGGTCGGAGGTCGTGATGTTGAAAAAGAAACCGGTGCCAGCGGTGGCAGCAATGAGCGAGCCTACCGAATTCACTTTTCCGATTACCGCCTCCGCAATGACTTTGAGCATGCCACTTACCTCCATGATACCGCCAAAAACCATGGCACAAAGAATCAGCCAAACTGTGTACAACATGCCTGCCATGCCGCCGGTGACCAGCAAGTCGTTTACAACGGCATTGGAGGTCACGATCGCCGTATCACCAAATAGTGCCTGCATGACCACCCGGAAGGAACGCAGGAGGGCACCTCCTTCCATTTCGGTGGAAAGGCTTCGAATCACTTCTCCCTGAAAAATTACCGCAAATATCCCCCCCAAAAGCGCGCCTGCCAGCAAGGTGGGAATGGCCGGTACTTTTTTAATGATGAGAACCAAAACCAAAACGGGCACGATAAACAACCAGCCGTTGACCACGAAGGTGTCCGAAATCACGGAGGAAATGGCCTTTACCTGCCCCACGGTTCCTTCCGGCTGCCCCCACACACCGATAATCCCAAAAATCAACAGGGTGATGGAAATCGAGGGCACGGTGGTCTTCACCATGTGCCGAATATGGGTAAACAAGTCCGTACCGGCCATGGCTGGAGCCAGGTTGGTGGTATCTGACAGGGGGGACATTTTGTCGCCAAAATAGGCACCCGAAATAATGGCTCCGCCGATAATCCCTTCGCCAAATCCAAGGGCTTTGCCGATTCCTAAGAGGGCAACCCCTACCGTTGCCACTGTGGTCCAACTACTTCCCGTGGCAATCGACACCACGCCGCATACCACACAGGCCGCCAGCAAAAAGATGGTCGGATTCAAAACCTGAAGGCCGTAATAAATCATGGCAGGGACAATCCCACTCAGCATCCAGGTACCAGCGAGCGAACCGATCAGCAGCAAAATCAAAATGGAAGACATGGCGGAGGAAATACTCTTGATCATGCCGTCCTGTATCGTGCCCCAGTTGATGCCCAGCCGGAAGACCGCCACCAGTCCCGCAACTCCGGAAGAAATGACCAATACCAACTGATTGGAGCCCAGCAGTCCGTCCGTGCCAAAAACACTGATGTTGATCACCAAAAGGACAATTAGAAAAAATAGTGGAAACAATGCTTCCCAAATAGTCGGACGTTTTGCTAGTGTACCCATTGCGATCGGTGGATGAAAAGATAAACCTTAAAGTTAAAAAAAAATATGAATTTCCAGCCGGTACCACCGAAACTCTTTGTTATTTTAATCTATAGACGCAAATTCAATATAAAATTCTGATTTTACCCCCTCCTCCATGTATTTCAAATATTTTTCTTAACTTACTATGAGTTAATTTGGCGCTAACTTCCGGACTCATGAGAAAGATAGACGGCCTGCTTCAGGAATACGACATCAGCCACCGGCATCCTACCAACAAAACCATCCATTGGCTTTGCGTGCCTGCGATTTTTTTTAGCGCGGTAGGCTTGTTGTATAGCATACCCCCGGGACCCATGCAGGAAATGGAATACCTACTCAGCCATTTTGCCAATTGGGCCACTCCGGTATTGTTGCTGGTGCTGGTGTATTACCTGATGCTTTCGCCTCCGCTGGCACTGGGAATGCTGCTGTTTGTTGCCCTTTGCCTGGCAATGGCCAGTCTGCTATCCCTGCTCCTCCCCTTCCCTTTTTGGATCTTTTGCGTTGTCTTGTTTCTGCTTGCCTGGCTGGTACAGTTTTATGGGCATAAAATCGAAGGGAAAAAACCCTCTTTCTTTAAGGACCTTCAATTTCTCCTCATTGGTCCCGCCTGGTTGATGCACTTCATTTACAAGCGTTTAGGCTTCGCTTATTAATCTTGACTGGCCCCAAATCTCCCTTTCGGCGACTTGTTTAGGAATATTCCGGTTAGATATCGGCCAGATTTTCACTATATTCTGGTAAATTTGACTAATGGCTCTTTTTTAACCGAACTACCAATGCTATCCTTTATACTTGCAGCAACCGAAATCCCCCTTCTTTCAGACATTGTCGTCATATTTGGACTTGCGACACTGGTGATCCTGCTTTTCATGCGGCTCAAACTACCCACCATCATAGGGTACTTGCTGACCGGGGCCATTGCCGGACCCTACGGTCTTTCCCTGGTGGACGCCTCCACCGCAGTGGACGTGTTGTCCGAAATCGGAGTAATCTTGTTGCTGTTTGTCATCGGAATGGAATTTTCCCTAAAAAGCCTGATGGCCATCAAAAAGGCTGTTTTTATCGGAGGCAGCCTGCAAGTAATCCTTACCATTGCTGTTACCAGTCTGATCACCTATGCTTTCGGCTATGAATGGAACAAAGCGGTATTTTTCGGGTTCCTATTTGCCCTGAGTAGTACGGCCATTGTCTTGAAACTACTCCAGGAAACCGGACAGATCAATAGCCTGTCGGGCCGAACCACGCTGGCCATCTTAATCTTTCAGGACATCATCATTGTGCCGCTGGTGCTGTTTACACCCATGCTTGCCGGGGAGTCGGACAATATCCTGCTTTCCCTCACCTTCATGGCACTTAAAGCAGGGCTGGTCATTGTTTTGACCATCCTCAGCGCCAAATACCTGATTCCAGAGTTGCTTTATCGGGTGGCCAAGTCGAAAAACGAGGAACTGTTTCTTTTAAGCATCATCGTTATTTGTTTTGCCGTAGCCTATGTGACTTCCCTGCTCGGCCTTTCTCTGGGCTTGGGAGCCTTTTTGGCCGGGCTGATTATCAGCGAATCGGAATACAGCCACCATGCCACCGGCAAAATTTTACCTTTCCGGGAGATCTTCCTCAGTTTCTTTTTTGTGTCGGTAGGCATGCTTTTCGATCTCAGTTTTCTGATCGACCACCTCCTGGTAATTTTGTTTCTGGTGGTCCTTACCGTGGTGATCAAGTTTTTGGTCGCTGCCATTGCCGTCAAATCCATCGGCAGTAACTTCAAGGATGCCTTTGTCGTCGGATTCTCCATTTTCCAGGTGGGTGAATTTTCCTTGTTGCTGGCGAAGGAAGGGCTTGAATACGAGCTATTGGACCCCATCACCTATCAGTATTTCCTGGCGATTTCGATTTTCACCATGATTATCACGCCCTTTGTGCTGAAGCAGAAAGAAAACCTCGCATGCAGGGTCTTAAACATTCCCGTACCCAAGAAAATAAGGGCCCGTTTTGGCGAGAAAATTAATGTGCCAACCGGTCAAATCGAAACCGATCGCCTGAGCGACCACCTGGTCATCATCGGCTTTGGGCTAAATGGCAGAAACCTGGCAAGAGCCGCAAAACGGGCTGAAATACCCTACGCCATCATCGAAATGAACCCCGAGACCGTGCGGGTAGAGGCAGCAAAAGGAGAGCCGATCATGTACGGCGATGCCGCAAATCAGGTTGTGCTGGAACACGTGAATATCCACAAAGCCCGGGTGGCGGTCATTGCAATATCCAACCACGAATCGACCCGGAGCATCATCACCAACATCCGTACCGACAGTCAGAACGTGTTTATTATCGTGCGAACAAGGTATGTGAACGAAATCGAGGCCATGCTAAAACTCGGTGCAGATGAGGTGATACCGGAGGAATTTGAAACTTCCATCGAAATCTTTACCCGGGTATTGAACAAATACCTGGTGCCGAAAGGCGAAATCGACGATTTCACCCACGATGTGCGCTTCCACAATTACGAAGTGTTTCGCTCCCTGCAAGGTGACAGCGGCTCCACCATTGCCCTGGATATCCCCGAAATCAATTTTGCCGGCATCAAAATTGAAAAAGATCACGGCGCCTTTATCGGCAAATCCATCAAGGACATCAACTTACGGGAAAAGGCAGGCATCAATCTGGTTGCGATCAAAAGGGATGGTAAAACCAATACCGATATTCACGGGGATACCAAAATCAAATTGGGAGACATTGTCTACGTGGTAGCCCGTCCGGAGGCGCTGGAAAAATTCGAGGACGATGTCAGCATTTCCTGAGTCGCTGCCGCCTCCCGCTGAGGAGAAATTTAGCGGAATAGTTCACCTACTACCAGGCTGGGATGCTTTCTGATGAAAAAACCCTGTTCGGACAGGCCGAACAGGGTTTTTTGTTACTTCCAGGCCGCACCTGATTAGAGAATCAACATGGCATCGCCATAGCTGAAAAATTTGTAGTTTTCTTTGATGCCTTCCTGATAGGCTTTCATGATCAAATCGTATCCACCAAAGGCAGATGCCGTCATCAACAGCGTCGATTCGGGCAGGTGGAAGTTGGTGATCAGCGCATTGGCGATTTTAAATTCGTAGGGGGGAATGATAAATTTATCCGTCCATCCGCTGCTGGACTTAAGCCGGCCATTGGCCGTCACCGAGGATTCAATGGTTTTAAGAGAGGTGGTGCCCACGGCTACTACCCGCTTTTTGGCATCCAGGGCTTTGTTGACAAGATTGACGGTTTCCTGCGGAATATCGTAGTTTTCCGAATCCATTTTATGCTTGGTCAGATCCTCTACGTCTACCTGCCGAAAGGTTCCCAATCCGATGTGTAGGGTGATCGGGCTGACTTCCACGCCCTTGATCTCCAATCGTTTTAGCAGGTGCGGGGTAAAGTGCAAACCGGCAGTGGGTGCAGCCACTGCCCCAACGTGTTTGGCAAAGATGGTCTGATACCGCTCCCGGTCCGAGTCCACCACATCCCGCTCAATAAATTCTTTCAAAATAGGCGTCTCCCCAAGGGTATCGATGGTCTTGTAAAATTCCTCATCGGTACCGTCAAACAAAAACCGGATGGTTCTCCCCCGGGAAGTAGTATTGTCAATTACCTCAGCTACCAGGTCGCTGTCACCAAAATACAACTTGTTTCCAACCCGTATCTTCCGCGCCGGATCTACCAACACGTCCCACAGGCGAAGTTCCTGATTGAGTTCCCGCAGCAGGAACACTTCAATTTTTGCTCCCGTTTTTTCCTTGTTCCCATAGAGTCTGGCAGGAAATACTTTCGTATTGTTGGTGACGAATACATCGCCCTCACCAAAATACTCAATGATATCCTTAAACACCCGATGCTCTATTTTTCCAGTATCCCGGTGGATCACCATCAACCGGGACTCGTCCCGGTTTTCCGGTGGATACAAGGAAATAAGCTTTTTAGGAATTTCAAATTTGAAATCAGATAACTTCATGTGTATTTATTTTGGAAATAACGAGTGAACGTAATTATCGTAAAAAATGCAAAGATAGTAAGAATTTAGCCTTATTCTACTTATCTTGTCAAATTGTTTTAAATATTCGAGACATTGAACATTCTTCGCCTTATCTGGGAAAGTTTTCGCTTTGCGATGCAAGCCTTAAAATCGAACCTAACCCGGACCATTCTTTCCTTGCTCGGGGTGACCGTAGGTATTTTTGCCATCATCGCGGTGTTTACATTAGTGGATTCACTGGAACGCAACATTAAGGACAGCCTCACCTTTTTGGGTAGCAATGTGATTCGGGTAGATCGGTTCCCCTTTTCCTCGGGCCCATCCCAATACCCCTGGTGGCGCTATTTTCGGCGACCGCCGGCAAATTATTCCGAATATGTCTTTTTGAACGAACGCCTGAAAAGTGCTTCCTCGGTGACCGTATTTGCCTCCACCCGCACCACGGTAAAAGCCGGTAGCAATGCCTACGAACAGGCGAATCTGGACGGAGTGGTACAAAACCACAAGGAAGTATACGATGTTCCCATTCAGGAAGGACGCTTTTTTACCCAAATGGAAATCAATGCCTCCCGAAACGTTTCCATCATCGGCGTAAAGATCGCCAACGCCTTGTTTCCCAACCAAAATCCCCTGGGAAAGGAATTTAAGATTAAAGGGTTGAAATTCATCGTCATCGGGATCTTGCAAGAGGAAGGAGAGGGATTGTTTGACACTCCGTCAAAAGACGAAGCGCTCCTGGTGCCCTATGGAGCCTTTAACAAACTGTTCTACGTCGGGAAAAACGGCATTGAACCTACCATTGCGGTCAAAGGTCGGGACGACGATCCGGGCTTGATCGCTTTGGAGAATGAAATGGCCGGTCTCTTGCGCGCGAAACGCGGGCTGCGACCTACGGAAGAAAACAACTTTGCGCTAAACAAATCGGAGTTTATTCAAGATGCAATCGGGTCCATTTTTGCGGTCATCTCCATTGCCGGCTGGGTGATCGGAGGATTTTCGATTTTGATCGGAGGATTCGGCATTGCAAATATTATGTTTGTTTCGGTTAAGGAACGAACCGGCATCATTGGCATACAAAAATCGCTGGGTGCCAAAAACTATTTTATCCTGCTGCAATTTCTCTTTGAGGCCACCTTTCTGAGTTTGATTGGAGGGATGGCCGGGCTGTTGATTGTATTTGGAACTACCTTTGTCTCACTGGGTAATCTGGAGATCATCCTCAGCTTTAAAAACATCCTGTTGGGAGTGGGCTTGTCTTCGGCGATTGGCATTGCCTCCGGCATCATTCCTGCTTCCCTGGCGGCTAAAATGGATCCGGTAGATGCCATCCGCATGGCCTAGCAGCTACCGGATTCCTTGCCTTCTGTTAATCTTCTTTTTTGGATTCTTCTTTCTTGGATTTGCCGTTTGATTTCGCTTTTTCCTTATTGTCTTTAAGGATACCGGCCTTTTCCTTGATTTTCAGCTCCAGTTCTTCCATGAGTTCCGGATTGTCCAGCAGGAGTGTCTTCACCGCATCTCTGCCCTGCCCCAGTTTGTTTCCCTCGTAGGAAAACCAGGAACCTGCTTTCTTGACGATGTCAAATTCCACACCCAGATCGATGATTTCACCTACCTTCGAAATGCCTTCTCCGTACATGATGTCGAATTCCACGACCTTGAACGGCGGCGACACCTTGTTTTTCACCACCTTTACCTTGGTTCGGTTACCCAGGATGTTATCCGGCCCTTCTTTGATCTGCCCGATTCTGCGGATGTCCAGCCTGACCGAGGCATAGAATTTCAGCGCGTTACCACCGGTGGTCGTTTCGGGATTGCCAAACATCACGCCAATCTTTTCCCGAAGCTGATTGATAAAGATACAGGCACAGCCCGTTTTATTGATGGCTCCGGTCAACTTCCGTAGGGCCTGGGACATCAGCCTGGCCTGGAGGCCCATCTTGGACTCTCCCATCTCGCCCTCGAGTTCTCCTTTGGGCACGAGTGCTGCCACCGAATCGATCACAATGATATCGATGGCTCCCGAGCGGATGAGGTGTTCGGCGATTTCCAGGGCCTGCTCTCCATTGTCCGGCTGGGAGATCAGCAAATTTTCGATGTCAATACCGAGCTTTTCTGCATAGGATTTGTCAAAGGCGTGCTCTGCATCGATAAACGCCGCCAGACCTCCCGCCTTCTGCGCCTCCGCAATGCAGTGCATGGAAAGGGTGGTCTTACCGGAGGATTCCGGTCCGTAAATTTCAATAACCCGGCCTCGGGGCACGCCGCCGATCCCCAGCGCCATGTCCAAACCCAGGGAACCGGTAGAGATGGCGGGTACGTCCAGAACCACGTTATCGCTTAGTTTCATTACCGTACCTTTGCCGTAGGCTTTTTCCAGCTTGTCCAGGGTCAGCTGCAGGGCTTTTAATTTTTCCGCGTTCGCACTCATACGATGTATCTTCAGATGTTTAACTCGATCAATTGATACTGTGAAAGTAACCATTCGTGGGATCATTCACAACTCCGGATAACCATTGTTTTTCGATTTCGTTAGTATAAATTTAATGAACCCGACCCCGTCCATTGACTGTCAAAATGGTACGGACTTTGAAGATACCTTTAAAAAAACACATGGTCTTACAGCTGCAAACCATCTTCTTGATGCTTTTTTTCCTGGGAAATGCCCAGGCACCCGAACCGGAACCCGTCCGGAAAAACCAGGCTTTTGGCAAAGGAGAAACCCTGACCTTCAATGTCAGCTATTTTTTCATCAATGCGGCGGAAGCCAAAATGGTCATATCGGATGAAATCCACCAGGTAGACGACCGGCCGGCATACAAAATTGATGTATACGGAAGAACGCTAAGCATATTCAAACTCTTTTACGTGAAGGACAACTGGGGTACCTACATTGATACAGCCCGTATCGTCCCCTACCGGGCTTACCGGCACATCGAAGAAGGAAATTACCGAAAGCACGAAGTCATCGATTTTGACCAGCAGAATCAATCGGCGACCGTAAAACTATACGATCGGGAAAACAAGGAATTGGTAAAAACCGAGTCGTTTGATGTTCCCTATCAGGTGCAGGATATCGTGAGCGGGTATTACCTGCTGCGCACCATGGATTTCAAGGGCTTAAAAAAAGGCGATGAAATCGGGATCAAGGGGTTTTTTGACATGAAAAATTATAACCTAAAATTAATATACGAGGGTAAGGACCGGGTGTCTACCTCTATTGGCGACTTTGATACCCATGTGTTCAGTCCGGTGATGCCCAGCAACAAACTATTCCGGGGCAAAAAACCCATCAAAATGTGGATTACCGCCGATGACAACCGCATTCCTGTAAAAATAAAAGCCAGCATGGTGGTGGGCTCCATCAACATGGACATTGTATCTGCAGAAGGATTGCGTAACAATTGAGCAACAAATCGATAATAATTCGCTAACCCATGGAAGAATCCAGATAAATAAATCCCCGTACCGCCATCAAACCTTGTCTGAGAGCAACCTGTTTTTTATATTTTACCTACCTTTGTACGGTGATTTTAATTTACTGTTGTTTTTAATCCATGAGTGACAAACCAAAGTTAAAGGTCCTGGTGGTGGACGACGAAGAAGATATCATCGAAATCGTCACCTATAATCTGGAAAAAGAAGGCTACGAAGTAAGCGCCGCCACGGATGGCATGCAGGCCGTAAAAAAGGCCCGAACCTTCCAGCCCGACCTCATCCTGCTGGACATAATGATGCCGAATCAGGATGGCGTGGAAACCTGCCGGCAAATCCGGGATATCCCCGAGCTGAAAAATACGTTCATCGTCTTTCTGACGGCGCGGTCTGAGGAATATTCCGAGGTAGCCGCTTTTGACGTGGGCGCCGACGATTACATTCACAAGCCCATCAAACCCCGCGCATTGGTAAGCCGTATCGGCGCCCTGTTTCGTCGTGACAATAAAAAAGAGCCGGATAGCACCAAAATTGAAATCCGGGATCTGGTGATCGACCGGAACAGTTACACCATTTCCAAGGCAGGCAAGACCATTATCCTTCCGAAAAAGGAATTTGAGCTGCTTTACTTCCTGGCCAAAAACCCCAACATGGTGTTTAGCCGTGACGAATTGCTCAAGAATATCTGGGGAGCAGACGTCTTTGTCCTGGCACGTACGGTGGACGTACACATCCGAAAGGTTCGGGAAAAAATTGGCGACGACTACATTTTCACCGTAAAAGGCGTCGGCTACAAATTCAACCTAATTTAAGAACGGATATGTTCAGTACTTCCAGGGGAATTGCTTTTGTACTGGCCGTATCCATCGCCTTGCTTTTGGTGGCTTTTTTGTCCCTGATTGATGAAGTGGGGTCCATGGTCCTGCTAGCCACTGCCGCCCTTTCCTTCTCCATTTCCTACCTGCTCATCCACCTAAGCCTGGAGTTTCTGGTATTTAAGGAAATCAGCAATATTTACAACGTACTGGAAAAAATCCAGCGTAAGGATGTATCCTTCAAAGGTGTAAAAAAAATCAAAGCCTCCCTGCCCCCCTTAAAGAGTATCCAAACCAATATCAACGAATATGCAGCGGCGAAAAACCGGGAAATCGAAACCCTGCAAAAAAACGAAACCTTTCGGAAAGAATTCATTGCCGACATTTCCCATGAACTAAAGACACCAATTTTTGCCGCACAGGGCTACATCCATACCCTGCTGGACGGGGCGGTGGAAGACCACAGCGTGCGGGATAAATTTTTGAAGCGGGCCGCCAAAAGCCTGAACAACCTGGATAATCTGGTACAGGACCTGATCACCATCAACCAGATCGAAAGTGGCTTTATCCGCTTTCTTCCAGTACATTTTGACCTACGAGAAACGATACTGGAAGTCATCGAACAGCTGGAGGGCAAGGCCCACAAGCGGGGGATACGGATTCATTTTCAGCATGCCCCTGAAGAAAGGTATTACACGTATGCAGACCGGGAAAAAATATTCCGGGTGCTCCAAAACCTGGTCTCCAATGCGATCAAATACAACAAAGACGAGGGAGAGGTGTCGATCCAGTTAAAAAGCCACAAAAACCACCTGTCGGTCAAAATCAAAGATCAGGGGATGGGCATTCATCCCGAAGACCTGAAGCGGATTTTCGAACGCTTTTATCGGGTAGAAAAGAGCCGTTCCCGGGAGAAAGGCGGAACAGGCCTGGGGCTGGCCATCGTCAAGCACATTCTGGAAGGGCACAAAAGTACCATTTCGGTAAGCTCCATTCTGGGCAAGGGTTCGATTTTTAGCTTTGACCTTCCGGTAGGAAACAGCCCGGCAACCTTGGAAAAAAAGGGTTGAAGCAGTAGGGACAGCTCCTGATGGCCAACTTCCAGGGAATTCAACTAGCCAACGTATATCTCGGAGGCCCGGTTAGTTTAGCTGGTTTACGACTTTTCATAAACCGCCTTCCCTACCCGTCCGATAGGTTCCTGAAGCGCCTTTTTTTCGATTGCATGTCGAATGGACAGGTCCGTTTGATAGGGCAGCAACAGGTCATCAATTTCTGTGTCCATTCTATGGAGCAGGGTAAGCGTAAGCAAGTTACCTTCCAGTGTCAAATCTATATCAGAACCTCTACCCTAAGTGCCTTTAGCCCGTGAACCGTAACGTATGGCTTTATCAATCTCTGGATACCGAGCAAAAACAGCGCATATGGCTTTAATGGTTTTTGCTGGTAAGCCCGTGTCGGTACGTGTCTGGATAATCATGACAAATCCGCCTCTACTTGTTCCATTTTTATCTTAAACGCAAAAAATGCTTCGAAGTACTGTGTAATGATTTTCTGGGCGATTTCAGCAGCAATTGCTTCGTTATAGGTATGGCTGCTGCTATTACGGCTTTTTATCATATCCATCCATTTTTTCAACATCATACCTTTCCAGAAACCTGTTTCCTTTGGTTTTAACAGCTAAACGCATGCAGTCGAAAATTAATTTTCTATTGGATACTACTGTCTATTGGTAACCAATGACCTACCGATGACGTAATTTTACCACCCTCTGTCTCTTGTGTTTTTTGCGTGTACGATGCACAATGAATCAAGCCGCCGCATGCGTAGCGAACCCGTTGCGGCCGCTGCGAAAAATACGAGGCGACAGGTGATACCCTGCCCCTTTCTTTTCTTTTGGTTTTTTTATACCGGCTAATTTCGGAACTTTGGGCCGAAATAGGGAGGCATGAAAAAAATAGACTTTACATCACTGATACTGCTGGAAACGGAGGATTACATCATCGTCAACAAACCTCCCTACTTCGCTACGCTGGAAGACCGGCATGAAGCGCAAAACATGCTTGCCATCGGGAAGGAGTATTGGGAAGACTTGCAGGTCTGTCACCGGCTGGATAAGGAAACCTCCGGCTGCCTGGTCTTTGCCAAAAACCCCGAAGCCTACCGGCACATCGCCCTGCAATTCGAAAACCGTACCGTTGAAAAAGTATACCATGCCGTAGCCGAGGGCATCCACGATTTAGACGGAGTTTTGGTAGATCGCAACCTGACGGCCAGCAACAAGGGGATCGCCCGCATTGCAGCACAGGGAAAACCAGCGCAAACCCTTTTCAAAACCCAGAAAACCTATTTTTCCCACAGCCTGATC
Organism: Cyclobacterium xiamenense; assembly: GCF_900109255.1. Classification (NCBI taxonomy): domain Bacteria; kingdom Pseudomonadati; phylum Bacteroidota; class Cytophagia; order Cytophagales; family Cyclobacteriaceae; genus Cyclobacterium; species Cyclobacterium xiamenense. The sequence goes on from NZ_FNZH01000005.1 coordinate 305,482, forward strand.
GCCTGCAAGCCGATCACCGGCCGGCTGCATCAGATCAGGGTACACCTGGCCTATCTGGGTGCCCCCATTTGCGGGGATACGCTGTATGGCGGCAAGCCCCTCTACCTGTCCCAGCTTAAGCGAAAGTTTAACCTAAAAAAAGACACCGAGGAACGGCCGATCATGCAGCGGGTGTCCTTACATGCCCGTTCCATTAGTTTTCAAAACCTGGCCGATGAGCCCATTACCGCAGAAGCCCCTTATCCCAAGGATTTCGCGGTATTGATCAAGCAATTGGAGAAGACGAGTTAGCAGCAGCGGGATTAACGGAAGAGCGGGGTCCAGGATACCGCTGGAAAGCCAATTCCAGGAACACCCGGTTACAAATACTCCGGGCTGCCCCTCCTGCTTAGCCATGGCTACGGTATTGCACCGATAAAGGGAGCGAATTCAGTCTCCAAAAAACCGGATTTTCTATTCCGCAGCTTGCAATTGGGCTCGCAGATTCAGGTGTGTCAAAAGCTATCCACCCCGGGCTGTGCCCCGAAAGAAAGACTTGCACAGAGTAGAGCTATCCCATTCATTTCTCCAAATCAAATTGCACCACCATGTACCTTAAATGATCTTCATCATATTCAGGACTGTTTTCATTGTTAAGGGAGAGGTATAAACCTTCTTCTCCTACAAATACATTAGAAGAAGCATGCACTTGAAATCTATCAAAAACATGCTCTCCTATTACATTCAAACCCTTGTCCAAGACCATCACCCCAGTGAAAGGCCTGGAACGGTTAAAATTTGAAAGCTTTTCAATTGAAAGGTCTTCATCATCGGTATAACCCGGATAAAAAAAACGGTAAAAACAATCCCTGTACTTATCGTAAAGAATTATTCCGTATAGGTCATGACTTAACCTATTAATCAGTGACTCCTCCCTGGATCCAGGAATTTTATCCACGTATGAAAAGTCACTGATATAATCTGATTTGGCCGCAACCCGATTATCCAACTGCTCTTTTTGCATGTCAAAAACCTGAATCACATGATCATACCAAGGCGCTATATAGAGCTTATTTTCTCTTCTTGCCCATGAAAACTCAGATGGTTTTTTTCCATCATCCCAATAGTCCTCAGCATAATAAACATCGTACCACTTGGTCTGATCTGTGCCCATATTATAACTATAGATCAGGGAATGTTTTTGGATACTAGCTTTTTCCATAAAATGATGGTTCATAAAAAGCGGCTGCATACCAAAAACTTTATCATTATACTTATGCAATTCCTTGTGAAAATCAGAACCAACATACGTAATATCAACTTCTCCCGGAGTTATGTTTTTTTTAAAATGGATTTCGCCTTCAAAGTTGAGGTAACCGACGGAATGTGGGGAAAAGGTAGCCCAGATTTTATCATTTTCTAATCCAGCAATACCGGTACAATTACTCATACTATTTGGGCCATCATATTGCAATTCAATCTCTCTGACCAGTTTGCCACTCTTGAGGCTGATAAATTGTAAATTCTTAGAAATATGATTTAACAAAAATAGAAATTGACCGGAGTCTGATTCAACCAAACGAACATAAGCTATGTTGGGTGCCATAAAAACTTCCGGCTTTATTTTAAACTCTTTAACTACCTTCATATCCATGAATTTACTTTCCTGCTTTTTCTGGCAAGACCACAACAGAAAGCAAATAAATATTGTTTTCAAATTCATAAATAAATCATGTTAAGAGTAAATTAAAAGGCCATTAGCTATTTAAATCAGCGAATGACCTTTTAATTCAAAAGATTTATAAAAAAAATTGAAACTCTTAATTGTATAATTTTTTTTAATGGACTTAACACTGATCTTCGCACATGCATGGTTCCCATAACATCGGTTCTTTACAGCCATCCCAAGGATATCCAGGAATTGAATCAATCCAATCGCACCACTTTATATCAGATTGAGCTTTTGCATCTTTATTTCTGACATCTGTAAAACTTAATCCCACAACAGATATTAGTGTCCCAACTAATAACAACGGTTTTTTTAATAAATTTTTCATAAATAAATAACTTAAAATGAACAAACTATTTTATTAAAAGTAAAAAATAAAAACATAAAAACAAAATTAACCATCAAATTTATTAATATATTTAAATATTCAATTGGTTTAAATAAAAGGTTTGTATGGTATGTAGCCCGTCATATTGCAATTCAATCTCTCTCAGCTGGTAATTATTTCCCAGGTTAAGAAATTGCAAATTTTGGAAATATGATTTAAAAAAAATTGAATAGGACTCAACTAAATGAGTATTTGAATTAGGCCCATATTCAATAATGCAATTAACCTTCTAATGGTGTCAATATAAACTTATAATATTCAGAAAGTTCCTCCACCAATTTTCGGTTGTCAAACCTTTCCAAAACCAAATCCCTACCTTTTTTACCCATTTCTGTTCTCAATTGTTCATTTGCTAAAAGAGTACCAATTTTCTCGGACAAGGCATCAATATCTCTTTCAGGAACTAGAAAACCTGTCTCATCTTCAACTACACCTTCAGGTATTCCATTATGGAAAGTGGATACTATAGGAAGTTCCATAAGCTGAGCCTCCTGAAGTACCAGTCCTTGTCCTTCTGTATTTCCATCAGATGCTGTTATACTTGGCAATACAAATACATCAGCATCCCTATAAAATTGAAATATCTCTTCTTTATTTTTTGCTCCATGGAGAAAAACGCATTCTCCTAAACCCAATTCTTCAATAAGTTCTTTAAGTCTATCGGACAAAAGGCCATCTCCTACAATGTGGTATTCCAACTCCTTGTTTTTATTTTTGAGTTGTGAGAACGCCATGATTCCATAATAGACACCCTTTTTCTCGACAAGCCTGGCAACGGTCAATAACTTGTGCCCAGTCTTTTTGTTTTTCACTTTTAAAATATTGTAATCACTAACATCTACACCCAAGGGAATAGTCTTAATTCTTTCTTCAGGAAAGCCCAGCTTTATAATTTTTCCTTTCAAATAATTGGAAATCACAATAAATGCGTCAAATTGTTGGACGATGCCTGCATAGTACCTTACATCAAGATTATATCTGGTGGCATCATATCCATAAAAGCTTAAAACCATTTTCCCACTGAGAATCCCCAGTGATCTTGCTTGCACTGCTACGTTACCTAATGGCCCGAAGTGGCAATGAATAATATCAAACTTTTCTTTTCCTATTAAAGGCAGTATCCTGAAAAACAAACTGATTTTAGAATCAATTGGATAAGGCAATGATAATATCCGATTGATTATTTCAATATTTGAAAAATTCTTCACGACCAGCCAGGCACATTTCAATTTTTGCAATATCGGTAAATCCGGTACAATCGGCGGGTAAAAGGTCTTTTTCAAAAGACCATATTTGCCTACTTTTGGATGTGTTTTAACTTCATCGATATTCCTTGATGGAAATATTTCGACATCATGACCAAGATTAAGCAATGCGGTCACCTGATTCAAAATGAATGTCTCTGAAAGTTTCGGAAAAGCTTCGACGATAAAGGCAATCCTCATTTAATCAATTTTTAGAAATTAAAAATTCTGTGTAATCCTCTTTAAACAAGTTATGTCCGAAACCGTTAATTGATGTTTTTCACGATGCAGGCAGAGACAATCATTTTTAAAACGAATAATTTCGTACACCCCTGATAGGTGTTTTAAAGCGTATTGGTATTCATCAATTTTTAAATGCTTGTGCTCATACAGAATTACTATTGGCTGGTACCTATCCAAGTCCAGCTGCGAAAGAATTAGCCAGTCATATCCTTCGGTATCCAGATGAAACAGATCAATCCGATCTATGTTGAAATTACCTATCAACTCGGAAAGTGTAGTGCCCTTTATCATCATCGTTTGGATGAAGGGCTCAAACTTGCCTTCCATGTGCCTTAGGATATGGTTTTTGTTAAAAGATCCTATCTGATCATACCATTCTGGCAGATTTGGAATAACGTATTTAGCATGTTTATCCACATAGTAAAAGTCTTCTTCTAATCCATGGTTGACAGCCTGATTGGAAAACTGAAACCTTTGCGGATCTGCAAGCTTTAGGTAATTTTCTTTCAAACGCCCGAATAAATAGGGAACCGGTTCTACAAAAAAGCCTTTCCATTGTCTTTTGTCTTTCATAATCCTAAATATGGGATCTCTGGTTTTCCCATCATTTGAGCCTATTTGAAGCACATTTGCTTGTTCTTTGTTGATGGCTTTCGTAATCCACCCGTTAGGGATTTTTAATAAAGGTTCTATTTTTCTATTACCAAATGACAATATTCTGTCTAATAACTTAAGCTTTCTCATTGATACTTGCATGACATTGCATATAGGACTCAATAAATTCCATACCCTTTTCAAAATCCCCCGAAATGAGCATTTGCCGTTTCAGGTGTTTTATATTGTCAACAAAAGAATCCTTTTTATCAAAAAGCATATCAATTTTTTCTTCAATGACCTTTGGCTTGTCTCTTTTAAGATTTCCACTCAGACCGATTTTATGATAGACGACCCGAGCCGCATTCCCAGGCTGATCCAGCTTCTTATTAAGGGGGAATACCAACATAGGGGTTTCCAGTAGAATACATTCCGTAACCGTCTGCATGCCCCCATGACAGATAACCAAATCTGCCTGCTTGATCACATGTAATTGGGGTACAGTCTGAAAAAGAAATACATTATCTGGCACAGAAGTAAATCCCGATGGATGTAAATTTTTTCCTAAGGAAAGCACCAGTCGCCAGGATTTATGCAGTAGAAAAATATTGATTAATTTTACAAAGAATTTTGCCCGATCTAGCCGATGTCGGATATCATACGACCCCATCGCACAATAAACCGTTTTATCAGTATCGGACAAGATTTTACCTATTTGGGCTATTTCATTTGGGTCTTCTTTTCTGTATACATCCACAATCGGCCCCATATACATTTGGTTTTTAGGAATTGGTCGGGGAAAATCAAAATGCCTTGGTGAAAGAATAAGCTCTGGGATGTCTTTTAATCCAAAATGACTGCTTCTCTTCACATTTATCTTTATATCAATTTTGGGGTCTGTTTGCCTCAAATACCTCTTTACCAAATAAAACCAGCTTATTTGTACAGGACTGGAATTGTCCCTATAATTTCTCCATTGTTTTCTCAACAAATGAATGGCCCAGATGCACTCTACTTTCAACCATGTTAGTAAATTCCGTTTAAGGGGAACATAGCCGGACTGGAAGGGTGGTATAAATTCAGTTTTGTCCTGACACACCTTGGTCGATACGGTGATAATTGGGATATTGCGATGTAGCAAATGAAGGGTATAATAAATCAAAGAAGTATCCAAAAGCACCAATCCAGGATTAATCAGGGATATGGCTTCATCAAAAAGATTCATTTTAAGAAAATTATCTTCCATCCTTCCTATTACCTGTTCCGTATATTTCACCTTTCTTAACAATACCTCTTGCTGGAATTCCTCGGGACGAGCCTGAAAATCAAAGCCCTGTACCCTGATCATTTTTTCACTTGAAGGTTTGGCTAAATATGTAATCTGATGCCCCCGCGATTGGAGGGCATGCGCTATTTTAAAAGAAGCATTCAAGTGGCTGGCCGTATCCAATATGGCAAAGAGAACTGTACCCATTAATTTTCACCTTCTATTTGGGTTGATTCCAGGGCTCCGATCAGTGCCTCGTATTCCAGAAATGTAAAAGTCTTCACTTTTCCGTTTTCCCATAGTGCCAATTCAGTATTTTTGTCCGTGATTCCCATTTCAAAGGAGATATCAAGCGAATCGATAAATACAAATTTTTTGCTAAACAGTCCTTGATAATTTACAAGTGTAGCCGCATCAGGTTCGCGCTTAAAAATCAAAGCACATTTTTCAGGGTATGCTTCAAGCACATATTTATAAAATTGGTCTTTACAATTGTGGCAACCATAGTCCAGAGCAATCACGAAGGAGGTGAATTTTTTACCTTCCATTCCCATTCGCTCCATATACGCCCCACCGCGATCGTCCTCGCAGCTCGATAAAAAAGCCATTATAATCACGGAAATGAATATAAAATAAAATTTACCTTTTATCATTTCTCCAAATCAAATTGTACGACCTTATACCTCAATTGACTTTCATCAAAATCCGAATGAAATTCATTGTTAATCGAGACATACAATCCTTCCTTTCCTACAAAATGATTGGCATGTCCATATACCTCATAAGAATCAAAAAGGTGATGCCCAAGGACATTCAGTTCATTATCAATTACCGTGATCCCCGTATAGGGTCTGGACCAGTTAAGGTTGCTGATGTCCTCAGCGGATAAATCCTCTCCCGGCTCGAATCCAGGAAAGAAAAAGCGGTAAAAAACATCCCTGTAGGGATCGTAAAGCAAGGTACCGTAGCGATCGTGAATTAACCGGGCCATATCCGCTTCTGCAGCACTGGAAGGAAGGGAATTAATAACCTGAAAGCTACTGATTCCCGGAGAGGGGACCGGTTTCCGCATGACTATTTCTCCTGAATGCATATCAAAAACCTGAATTTCATCGTGGTAAATAGGTGCCAGATATAGTTTATCCTTTCGCTTCCCCCATGAAAAGTCCGCCTTTCTTTTCCCGCTTTGCCAATAATCAGGAGGATAATAAACCTCGTACCAGCGAAAGGAATCGGCATCCATATCATAGCTGTAAATAAGGGGGTGGTCAAAAATAGCTTCAGCATTCATTTTGTGGTGATCCGTAAAATGGGGCTGAGCACCAAAAATCGAGTTCTGATGCTGAAAAAGAGGTCTTTTTTGATTCGCTTCCAGCAGAGGAATACTCAGTCGTTCGTCCTTAATTTCCTTTTTGAACAAAAGTTTACCATCGAAATTCATCAGGCCTATTGCCGGAGGAGAAAAGGTAAAGAAGATGGAATCTTTGGCAAGAAGCGTCCCACCCGTGGAGCCGCGCAGATTATCGGGCCCTTCCAGAGGTACAGGGATTTCATGGAGCAGCTTACCATCCGGAAATTCAAGAAATTGCAGGCTCTTTTTGATGCCATTAAATAAGAATAATACCTTCCCTGAATCTGTTTCTACTAGCTGAACCTTTCCAGGATTAGTGAAAATAGAATCAGATATTTCAATCGATATTTTTTCGACAGATCTAAGCTCAATGGATTCATTCTGGCTTGAAGATTTACAACCAAAAGAGGTTATGATAAAAAACACCCAAAATATATTTTTTTTTGAAAAACCAAAATTTATTTTTCTATCCATTTATTAAATCAACTTAAAGGTTTTTTAAAAAATAAGAGCAGAAATAGTATCTGCCCTTATGTCATTTTAACAACTTTCACAACCACAAGGTCTTGCAATTACCTGGATTACACATCCATCATACCATTCATCGGGTTCGTCGACCCATTCACATAGGGCAGCACTATTACTTTCATTTGCTTGTGAATCCTGACTGGATACAAAGCCTAAACCAATCAAGGCTCCTAACGCACCTAATAAAAGAACCGGTTTTTTAAGTAAATTTTTCATCGTGTAAAGATTTAAGTTAGAAAACTAATTTCTTAAACATAAAAAAAAACAATGAAAAATCAAAATTAAATTCAATATTTAACAAATTATTTTAGTTTTTCATTTAAAAAACTAAAATTAAAAACAAAATAATCTACTTTAATTCTTATTTAACTGTATTGATTACTTAGTTGTGAATAATTGAAAAGCATTAAAGAAAAATAATATTTTGATTTATACTTAATAGTTAAATTTTTGTTACCATTTAAAATTTTTTGTGATTATTTTAATTCGGTACATTAAATTTCGGTTTATTTTAGTTTAATATGATCGTTCCATAAGCTGGATAAAAAAGCCATTCACATCAAGGAAATGAATGGCAAATACCTGTTACCCATTTTCATTTTTCCAGATCAAATTGAACAACTTTATACCTCAATTGACTTTCATCAAAATCCGGATGATATTCGTTGTTTATCGAGACATACAACCCATCCTTTCCTACAAAATGATTGAGACCTGGCAGGTTTTGCACTGGCGTAACCGGGATTCTAGCTTCCCTAACGAGTAAGTGATTTCCTAATATTAAAGCGGATATCATCCGAGCTGCCTAAAATATGCGGCTGGGATCAATCGTGAAAGGTTAGTCATTTCAGCCCGGTCCCTTTTACCTCCACTTCATAACTTTGATGAAAAACAAATTCCATTACCCCCATTTTATTTGTAAATTGAACCATGGAAGAAAATCGCTCCAACAGCGTAAATGAACCCGCAGCGGAATACGGGCCCTATTCCTATGCCGACTACCTACGTTGGGACCTGGAAGAGATGGTGGAAATCATCAAAGGGCGGTATTTTAAAATGAATGCCGCTCCCAAAAGGCTGCACCAAAAAATATCCCTGCACATAGCCACCGAATTGTACCAATTCTTAAAAGGTAAGCCCTGTGAAGTCTATGAAGCTCCCTTTGATGTGCGCTTACCGGTAAAATCATTGAAGAACGAAGAAATTTTCACCGTGGTGCAGCCGGATATTTGTGTGATTTGCGATCCAAAAAAACTGGATGAGGCCGGTTGCCTGGGAGCGCCGGAACTAATCATCGAAATTCTTTCCCCGGGGAATAACAAAAAGGAACTCCAATATAAATACGAAGTCTACGAAGAAAGTGGGGTGAAGGAATACTGGATCATTCATCCGAATGAGCAGACCATGCTGGTGTATACACTCAAAGCGGACAAGTATGTACCCTCCCGGTTATTTACCAGTGGAGATAGCGTCAAATCAGCATGCATCGAAGGATTTGTGCTGGATTTGGAATCACTTTTTATGGAGATGGAATAGCGAGCGAGTAGACCTGTCAGGTTTTGGAAACCTGACAGGTCTGGAAACGGACAAGCCTTTTCCGGGAAGCGTATTCTTGTGAAAATAAGGCAGTAAACTTTAGATTCCTTTGCAATTGACGGAATTAACTTCTATCTTTGTGTCCCTTTTTGAGGGTGAAATGTATTTAACAAGCTAATTATTAAACGTTTACACAGTGAATACTTTAAGCTATAAGACCATATCAGCGAACGATGCCACGGTGGATAAAAATTGGGTGGTAGTGGATGCCCAATCCCAAATCCTGGGCCGGTTTGCGAGTGAAGTGGCGAAAATGTTGAGAGGGAAGCACAAGCCAAACTTTACCCCTCATGTGGACTGTGGTGACAACGTGATTGTCATCAACGCCGAGAAAATCAGGCTTACAGGCAAGAAATGGAACGAAAAGGTGTACGTTCGTCATACAGGATACCCGGGAGGACAGCGCATAGCGACCCCCAAAATCCTGATGGAGAAGGCTCCCCGGACCCTGGTAGAAAAAGCCGTTAAAGGCATGCTGCCAAAAAACCGACTGGGCAGAAAAATGTACACCAACCTGTACGTATACGCCGGTTCGGAACATCCCCACAGCGCACAGCAACCAAAAGAAGTAAAACTTTAATGCCAGCCATCCATGGAAGTAATTAACAAAATCGGAAGAAGAAAAGAATCGGTAGCCAGAATCTACATGAAGGCCGGAAACGGTGCCATTACGGTTAACAAGCGGGCGCTGGACAAGTATTTCCCCTTTGAGTTGCACCAAATTGTGGTGAAGCAACCCTTGGTATTGGTCAACGAAGACGGAGCCTTCGACATCGCTATCAACGTAGACGGAGGAGGAATCAGTGGACAGGCCGAAGCCATCCGCATGGCGATTTCCCGTGCGCTTTGCGAAATCAACGAAGAGCACCGCGGACCGTTGAAAAAAGAAGGATTCCTGACCCGGGATTCCCGAATGGTGGAACGTAAAAAAGCAGGACGAAGAAAAGCACGAAGAAGATTCCAGTTCTCCAAACGATAATTTGGATCATTCTTTCCACAAACTAGAAAACAACAATTTTATTAAATGGCCAATATAGAATATAAAGACTTACTGGATGCTGGTGTTCATTTCGGACACTTAACAAGAAAGTGGGACCCTAGAATGGCACCCTATATCTTCATGGAGAAGAATGGGATCCATATCATCGACCTAAACAAAACGCTCGTTTGCCTTGAAGAAGCATCCAACGCAATCAAGCAGATCGTTCGCTCAGGCAAAAAAGTCATGTTTGTAGCGACGAAGAAACAAGCCAAGGATCTGGTAGCCGAGGAAGCCAGAAGGCTCAAAATGCCCTTTGTCACAGAAAGGTGGCTAGGCGGCATGATGACCAACTTTGCGACCATCCGAAAATCCCTGAAGAAAATGTCCTCCATCGACAAAATGTCCAAGGACGAAACCTTCAACAACCTGGCTAAAAAAGAGCGGTTGATGATCAGCCGCCAACGGGACAAACTGGAAAACGTACTGGGTGGCATCGCTGACCTTACCCGTCTTCCCGCAGCCCTATTTATCGTAGACATCAAACGGGAGCACATTGCGCTCTCCGAGGCCAAAAAGCTTGGCATACCTGTATTCGCATTGGTGGATACCAACTCCAACCCCAACGAGGTGGACTTTCCGATTCCTGCCAATGACGATGCGTTTAAATCCATTTCACTCCTGGTGAAAGCGTTCGGTGCAGCCATTGAAGAGGGTTTGTCTGAACGTAAAAAAGACAAAGACGAAGCCAAACTCTCCGAAGAGGAGGAAGCAAAAAAAGCGGCCGACGCTGAAACCAACGAATAATCCACTTTGACATTGTCGTAATGAAAATTGGACACGGGCAAGGGCCTCGTGTTCAATTTTTGTTTTACTGTCACCACCTAATTTTCAATCAACAAAAAATACATAGACCAATGGCTATTACTGCACAAGAGGTAAACAAATTGAGACAAAAGACCGGCGCCGGGATGATGGACTGTAAAAAAGCCCTAACCGAAGCAGAAGGGGATTTTGAAAAAGCTATTGACATCCTGAGAAAAAAAGGACAGAAAGTGTCCGCTTCCCGGGCAGACAGGGAAACCAAAGAAGGCGTGGTCGCCACGCATGTCAGTGCGGATGGCAAAACCGGCACGCTGATCTCCCTCACCTGTGAGACCGACTTTGTCGCCAAAAACGAGGAATTTGGAAGCTTTGCCAATGCCATTTTGGAGGCCGCCGTTAGCGCCAATGCCGACTCCATTGATGCGGTAATGGCCCTGCCCTTTGAAGGAATTACCATCGGTGAGAAAATCACCGAAATGACCGGCAAGATCGGCGAAAAAATTGAAGTTTCGCACCTGGAAATAGTTAGCGGAGAGGCCGTAGAACCCTACATACATTCCAATGGAAAATTGGGTGTATTGGTAGCCCTTAACCAGTCCGGAGAAGCCGTTTCCGATGCCGGAAAGGACGTGGCCATGCAAATTGCGGCCATGAATCCCGTCGCGATAGACAAAGACGGCGTGGATGCTTCGCTCGTAGAACGAGAAATTGAGGTAGGCAAAGAGCAGGCAAGGCAGGAAGGCAAACCCGAAGCCATGCTGGAGAAAATCGCCCTGGGAAAACTAAACAAATTTTACAAGGAAAACACCCTGCTTAGCCAGACCTTTGTAAAGGATCCCGGAAAGACCATCGCCCAATACCTGGAAAGTGTCAATAAAGGCCTGACGGTAGTGGATTTCAAGCGTATTTCCATTGGCTAATTGCCTTTAACAAACCATTATAAAATCAAAACCTGGCCCTTTGTGGTCAGGTTTTTTTCGTTTTGGGCAAAATCCCAATCGCGTTCTTCCGCTGCACCGGGATTTCATCCTTTCTGAATGCATTCCTGCTTTGGCGTTTGCTCAGTCGGATGAATCTAAACCAAATCCGCCGAAAATCTCAATTTCAGCCATTCCCCCTTTCAAAGGAGACTGGGGGATTTATCGACGAAAATAGTGACTCGTCCTGAAATAGGTTTACGCAAAAAATGCGGTAAATGGAAAAAAAGAGTAAACCTAATTTAGGATAATGGTGCGTGACCCGGCCTGAAACTGGTCAAAATACAAAAAATCCCCCTTGCCCCCTTGATAAGGGGGAATTATAGTCGTTTGGCTCTACGGAATCCAAAAGCCTGACGTCTATCAACCCGATTACATTTTTTAATTTTCGCAAAAAATCACATTTTCAGCAATTCTCCCTATACCAAAGGGGGCTAGGGGATTTAAAGACGAAAATAGCCCCGACCTGAAAAAAGTTTACAGATTATGGTTTTCAATCAACCCCGCCTGCTGAAGCATTTTTTGGTGGTCAAAGGCAAGTTCGGGAAGATCGCTGAGCGAAAACCAGGCCACCTCGCTACTATCCGAGCCCGCACGAGCTGTGGCCGGCTGCGTAAGGGTAAATAAAAAAGCAACGCTTACCATCCAGCCTCTGGGATCCCTGCCCTTCTCTCCAAATACTCCTACCATTTTCCCTTCCGACACATCCAGGTCAGTTTCCTCCTTCAACTCCCGCCTACAGGCCTGTTCGGGCAATTCGTATTCCTCCACAAATCCTCCCGGCAGGGCCCATTTGCCTTGAAACGGAGGGTTTTTTCGCTTGATTAGCAAAACACGGTTTTTCGACACATCGTGTACCAGCGCATCGCTGCTCAGCGCAGGGCGGGGATAGGCGTATTCGTACATATTCGATTTAGGGTTGGTTTTTCTGGCCTAAGCTACACAAAAATCGTGCAACCCCACAGGTCGTCCTTCCAAGCTAAGAAAGGTTTCATTCCTATTTTTTGAATTTGAAAAAAATCCCGCTCAGCGAGGTCAGCACGGTAATCAGGAAAAACAACAGGCTAAAGGCAACCGCTACGTTTCGATCAATGCCCACCAGATCGTGCGCATACACAAATACCAATTCCCTGGCCCCTACCCCACCGATGGTCAGCGGCAACACCGATACCGTGCTCGAAACCAGAAAGACAAAGAGGTAAGTAACAAATTGGTGTTCCACTTCCAGGGCCGCCAGGAGAAAATAGGCGCTGAACAGCTGCAATACCTGGTTTAAAAAAGAGTAGCCGGTACTTACCGGAATGGAGGACATAAACGGGCGAAAAAAAAGATACATGACCAAATAAAAGCCGAATGGAAGTGTGGCCATGGCCAGCAAGCCCAGCCAAAACGGCGAGATGGGAAGGCTCCAGTCCAGGTCCAAAAAAAGCATGAGCCCAAACATCAGCCAAAGCAGCACGGCCAGGCCATTGCCCCGGTCCAGCAGCACGCAATGGATCAACTTCTTCACCGATGCCCCGTGGGTTTTATTGAGCAGGTATACCTTGTATCCGTCTCCACCGATTCCCCCGGGCAGAAACAGGTTGTAAAACATGCCTATCGCATACAATTTCAGGTTTTTGGATTGGGGCAGGTGCAGGCCAATATCGAAAAAATAGCGGTTTAACCGAAAAGCGCTAAACACCTTGGATACGATAAAAAACAGCCAGGCGAGGGCCAACCAGCCCGGGTGTGCCGATTGGATGACCCGCCAGGTGGTCTTTGTATCGATTTTATTAAAAACCACATACAGGGCAATTCCCGTCAGGAGAATTTTAAGGAAAAGTTTAAGTCGTTTTTTGCCCACCTTGATGAATGGCTTTCACGGTATACGTTTTTTTATTCTGCGACTCAAAGTAGGTACGGACGATGATTTCGGCCACGATACCGGTGGTAATCAGCTGCACCCCACCCAAGACCAAAATAAAGCCCACCAACAGTATGGGGCGACCCCAGATATCCTCTCCCAGTAATTTCAGGATAAGCAGGTAAATGTTTACCAATACACCAACGGCAAACGAGAGCAAGCCCAGCGTACCGAAAATATGGATGGGCCGCTGAAAGTACTTTTGGAAAAAAAGCATCAGGATCAGGTCGGCAATCACTTTGAAGGTGCGGCTTAGCCCGTATTTGGAGGTGCCGTGGATGCGCGGATGGTGCTTCACATCCACTTCCGTCATGCGGGCACCTTCCTGCCTTGCAAGCACCGGAATGAAGCGGTGCAATTCTCCGTACAAGCCCATGTTTTGGGCAATGTGCGCCTTGTAGATCCGCAGACTGCAGCCGTAATCGGAAAGGTACACCTTGGTGGTGGTGCGGATCAGCCAATTGGCCATTTTGCTGGGCAATTTCCGAAGCACAAAGCCATCCTGCCGGTTGGCCCTTCTGCCTGCCACCACGTCCCAGTCTTCGTTTTTGGCCAGATCCAGCATCATGGGTATATCGCTGGGGTCGTTTTGCAAGTCCCCGTCCATGGTCACGATGTACTGCCCGTTGGAATGATCGATGCCTGCCGCCAACGCCGTTGTCTGTCCGTAATTCTTGTTGAAGATGAGCACGCGCGTGTGTTCATTGGCGAGGGCCTTCATTTTCTCCACAGAGCGGTCCGTCGAACCATCGTCCACCAGGATGAGCTCGTAAGCGATGGAAGCCAGTGCGGCGTAGATTGCTTCCAGTAAGGGGGGAATGTTTCCTTCTTCGTTAAACACGGTAACGACTACCGAAATCTCTGGTTGGGCCATACAACAAAATTTCAACGAAATTACGGCTTTTTTTGAAAGCGGGGGCAAATGGAGCCGCAAAAACATTCCCGAAGGCCAAACCCGACGCCCTGCCAGGGCTTTTCCAGCTGTTGCCGCAGCCGGTAAAATTCCTTATATTGAAAACGAAAACCAGAAAATGCTGGGGATCCCTTTTTTATCAAACCAAACGAGAAAACCCAATGAACACGCATTCCAGACGAAATGCCCTGAAGACCCTGGCGCTTGGCAGCAGCCTTGCCCTGGTGAACCCCCTACAACTCCTGGCCCGTTCCAGGAAAGAGAAAATCGGTGTGGCACTGGTAGGGTTGGGCTATTACAGCACCGACCTTCTCGCCCCGGCCTTGCAGCAAACCGAGCATTGTTACCTGGCCGGAATTGTCACCGGCACCCCATCCAAGGCCGAGGCCTGGAAGGAAAAATACCAGATACCCGAGAAAAACATCTACACTTACGAAAACTTTGATCGCATCGCGGACAATCCGGATATAGACGTGGTTTACGTGGTGCTGCCTCCCTCCATGCACGCCGAATACACCATCCGCGCTGCCAACGCCGGCAAGCACGTCTGGTGCGAAAAACCCATGGCGGTGACCAGCAAGGAATGTCAACGCATGATCGACGCCTGCAAGAAAAATAAGGTTCAGCTGACCATTGGCTACCGCCTGCACCACGAGCCCAATACCCAGGAATACCGTTCCATTGTTCAACAAAACAAACTGGGGAGCGTCAACTACGTGGACTGCGCTGCCGGCTACCGGGAAAACCGAACCGACCACTGGAAGCAAAAGAAAGAAATGGGTGGCGGCGTCATTTACGATATGGGGGTAT
Organism: Cyclobacterium xiamenense; assembly: GCF_900109255.1. Taxonomy (NCBI): domain Bacteria; kingdom Pseudomonadati; phylum Bacteroidota; class Cytophagia; order Cytophagales; family Cyclobacteriaceae; genus Cyclobacterium; species Cyclobacterium xiamenense. The sequence continues at coordinate 320,811 of NZ_FNZH01000005.1, forward strand.
ATTCCATACAAGGAGCCCGCCTGGGCACCCATATGGAACCGATCGCGGTGGTGTCGGCATCGGCCATCTCCACCCGTCCGGACATCTACAAAGACGGCCTTGCCGATGTGGTGACTGCCAAGCTGGAGTTTCCGGGGGGTGTTTTTGCCGACATCAAAACCAGCTTTGCCGAAAGCGTGAATTATCTGACCATTGAATGTGCAGAAGGCAACATTGAAATGCAGCCCTACTCTGCCTATGCGGGAGTGAAAGGGAAAAGCCCATTGGGAGAGATCAATCATCCCTACCAGGTGCCCTGGCAGCAAGCCAAACAGATGGACGACGATGCCCTGGCTATTCTGGAAAACAAAGCGCCGCTGGTACCCGGAGAAGAAGGCTTGCGGGACATCGCCATCGTGGAAGCCATTTTGAAATCCGCAGAAAAAGGCAAACGCGTAAAAATCTAATGAAACTCCTGCTTTTGGGAAGGCGTTTCTTCCCAAAAGCAGGAGTTTTTCTTACTTTCGCACCTCCTTTTTTACTTCATGAAACAACCGCTGCATTGGACAAACGGCTTTTCCTTGCCCCTGATCGCCTTCCTGCTGCTGATCGCACCGTTTGCCCTGGATTTTCATCTGCATTATCCGGACGAAATGTATTACACAGACGCCGCCTTGCAAATGATGCAAAACGGGGACTACCTGACCACCTATCTGGGAAACGGGGAGCTGCGTTTCAAGAAACCCATCCTTACTTATTGGGCCGTACTGGCGGGATTTGAAACGGTAGGCGTTTCCGCCCTGGCCTCCCGACTGCTGTTTTTGCTGGCAGGGGCTGCCTTGATTCCCCTGGTATACCTGATCGCCCGGATGGCCGGCGGTGACAACCGTCTGCCGCAGTGGTCGGCCTGGATCGCGGCCACGCATCCGGTACTGATTTTCAGCAGCACGCGCTCCATTCCGGATATTTTACTGGCGTTTTTTGTTACCCTGGCAGCCCTGGGAGTAACGGGACTGCTTCGCTTCGGTGAGGATGCCCCGAAACGGTACCTATGGTTGTTTTACCTGAGCCTTGGGCTGGCGTTTGAGGTAAAGGGCCTACCGGCGGCCGCTTTGGGACTCATTGCCATTGTCTACCTCCGGTATAATCCCTGGCAGCCCCTGTCCCTGAAGAAACTGCTCCATCCGCCAGCCCTCCTGAGCGGAATTGCAATCGGCTTGTTTTGGTTTGTGGCCATGTACGTTCGGTTTGGGCCGGTGTACCTGGATTCCTTTTACGAAGACCAGCTGGGCATGCGCCTTGGAAATAGGATATGGCAAATTATCCGGCATTTCTCGTTGGCATTGCTGCTGATGATCGTTTTGTTCGTCCCCTGGTTTCTGCCGGCGCTAAAGGGAATACGTACAACGGCTGCGGCCACCTTTCAGGAAAACAAGGCCTTTTTTGGCTTCGTCGCCGTATGGGTGGTATCCATCATCGCCATGACCGGCATGGTATCCATCTTCTACGAACGGTACCTGCTTCCGGTCACGCCGCTAGCCGCTGTAGGACTGGCGGCACTGCTACGCAAGCAATCGGAAATACAGCTGTACCACAGCCTCAAAGTGGCCGCCTGGGTGTTTCTGGGCATCAACTGGCTGTTGCTCTTGGTGGCCATCTTGCCCCTGATTGGTCTGGAAAGCCCCTGGTACCTGTCCCTGCAATGGCTGGCAGGGCTGGCTCTAAGCTTCTTTTTAGCGGTCCAGCTTCGATTTCCAGCATACCGACTCCAGGTGCTTGGAACCGCCATTCTGTTGGTGTTTTTTAACCTTACGCTGGTTTCGTATCCCTTGTCCATTCCCCATCAGGGGGTACAGGTTCGTACCCACTTGCAGGAGCAAGCCATCCCGGAAAACAGCCCGATCGCTTTTTTGGGGCATCCCCATTATGCCAGTAAAATCCGAATTGGCCTGGGAACCACCTATCCCATGAAAACCTTTGCCCGCCTGGCCGAGGTGCCCGAACAGTATCGGTTTCTAATTTGTGATGCGCCCACCCTGGAGCAGCTCCCGAAGGAATCCTTTACTAGCCAGTTGGCCAGCCTGAACTGGGACCCAAAATACTGGCAGGCCATGGTGGATGCAATTCTCAGCGGAGACACTGCGGAGGCCAAGCGGAAATGGGGCAAAAAATACTACTGGGTGGAACGAATTGCTCCCTAAGGGTATTACCAAACGGCAAGAAACCAAAAAAGCTGCGCAAGGGCAGCTTTTTTGGTTGTGAAAATGCGTTAGCTATTGCTTGGCGATAACCAGTTTTTCCTTGAATTTTTTGATCTGCCTTCGCAGGGCTTCCACCGAATCGTCTGCTGCTGCTTCGAAGGAATCGTTTTGACTTTTTGCAAAAAGTTGCTTTCCGGGTACATTCAACTTGATTTCTACGATCTTATTTTCACTCTTATCATTTTTATCCAGCCTCATAAAAACTTCTCCGTCAATGATCTGATCGTAATACGTATCGAGTTTATCCGCCTTTTTCTGGATAAAATTGATCAACTTCTGATCGGCATCGAAATGAATGGAATGCATTTGTAATTTCATAATAATCACTGTTTAAAAGTTAAACTTTTATTTACGCTTTGGGATGTGCCTGTTCGTACACAGCCTTCAGTTTCTCGATGGAATTATGGGTGTATACCTGGGTAGCAGCCAGGCTGGAGTGCCCCAGCAGGTCCTTGACGGCATTGAGGTCGGCTCCTTTATTAAGCAAGTGGGTGGCAAAAGTGTGGCGCATAAGGTGGGGACTTCTATGGGTGGTCTGAATAAAAAGATCGAGGTATTTTCTGACAATTCGATAAACCATCATCGGATAAGCAGCTTCCTTACTGTTTCTAACGATAAAATAGTCATTTCCCTCTGCAAATGAAAATGTTTCATCGAATACTTTTTTATAGGCAAGAATATTTTTTTGAAGTCGTATAGACACCGGAATTATTCGGTATTTCTTCCCTTTCCCGAGTACCTTGATCTGCCCGCTTTCGAGATCCACCGCGCGCCAGCGCAGCCCAATCAACTCCGACAAACGCATGCCGGTAAGGTACAGGAGTTGCAAGACCATGCGATCGCGCTGCCCGTCAAAATCGGATGCGTAGTTTACCGCCTCCAAAAGGGCTTCCACTTCCTTTTCGGGTATAAAAGCTGGGAGGGTTCTCCCTTTTTTCAGGGATTGAATCTTGACCGTGGGGTCACGGCTGATGCGACCCGACTTCACCAAAAATTTAAAAAAGGTCCGCAGGGTAGCCATTTTGCGGTTGACAGTTGCGGGCGAAAGGCCCTCTTCTATCAAGTCCACCATCCAGGCCCGTATTTCGGAGTGGCCCGCTTCCTCGGGACCCTGCAACCCAAAGGCGTCCACGGAAAATGCGGAGAACTGCTCCAGATCTTTCGTGTAGGCCAGTACGGTATGCGCGCTGGCCCGCTTTTCGTGTTCCAGGTAATTTATAAATGAAAAAAGCATATCGGTGATTTCATACACCAATATGCTCAATAATTTTATGAAAACGAAAGGATTTCTTATTTCCCTTCCTGTTCCTGCATTCGTTGTTTGTAGGCGGCTTTAATTACCTCTGTGCGTCGGGTTATCGAAGGCTTCTCAAAATGTTGCCTTCTTCTCAACTCACGGATGACACCGGTTTTGTCAAACTTTTTCTTAAAACGCTTTAGCGCTTTTTCGATGGACTCGTTTTCTTTAACGTTTACTACGATCATATATATACACCTCCTTTCAGCTCGCAAACTTACGAAATCTATCGGGAAACACAAAATAAATTCTCCTACAACCGGTTTTCTCTAAATAAAAAAGCCCAATTAGGGCGGAAAAAGCACGGGAATGTTTCCCCCAAAATGAATTAAACTTTATATTTGATCATGGAAAATATTTTAATTACGGGAGGTGCCGGATACATCGGTTCCCATACGGCAGTAGCCCTGGTGGAAGCGGGCTACCAACCCATCATCGTTGATGACTTTTCGAATTCCGAAAAAAACGTACTGGAAGGTCTTTCCAAAATCACCGGCCTGTCCATCCCCTGCTACGAAGGGGATTGCAACGATCGCAGCTTACTGGAAAAAATATTTTCGGAGCATGCGCTTACCGGGGTGATTCATTTTGCTGCCTACAAGGCGGTCGGAGAAAGCACCCAGAAACCGTTGAAATATTACGGCAACAATATCTTTTCCCTAGTGGCACTTTTGGAAACCATGGAAAAATTCGGGGTGGAAAACCTGGTTTTCTCCTCATCTTGCACCGTTTACGGACAACCCGACGAATTGCCAGTCAAGGAAAGTACGCCCCGGAAAGTGGCCGAAAGTCCGTACGGCAATACCAAGAAAATCTGTGAAGACATCCTTGTCGATCAGGTTAAAAGCGAGGCGAAACTGGCGGCCATTGCGCTGAGGTATTTCAATCCCATTGGCGCCCATCCTTCCTCACACATTGGGGAGTTGCCCCTCGGGGTCCCTTCCAATCTGGTACCCTTTGTCACCCAGACAGGAGTGGGTATCCGGAAGGAACTGACCGTATTTGGTGACGATTACAACACCCCCGATGGCAGTTGTGTCCGGGATTACATTCACGTGATGGACCTGGCCGAAGCCCATGTAAAGGCGATCAGCTATCTCCGCGGAAAAAACGCACCCTTCTACGACCTGTTCAACGTAGGCACTGGCACCGGAAATACCGTGCTGGAGGTAATTCAGGCGTTTGAAAAAGTCAGCAAGCAGGCCTTAAATTATAAAATCGGCCCCAGAAGGCCCGGAGACGTGGAAAAAGTATGGGCCGATACTGAAAAAATAACCCGTGAACTGGACTGGCATCCCAAATACACGCTGGAAGATTCCCTTCGTGACAGTTGGAACTGGCAGCTGGCACTTTCTAAAACCCCTGCGTAACCCCACCTCCATGACCTCGAATCGTTTCCTCCTGTTTGTACTGCTTGCGCTTTTTCCTCTTTTTGGTTTTCAGTCGAAACCCGAGCCGGAACCGGTAGACCAGGTCTACCCCCTGTTGGACGCTGCCAATTCCCGGTGGTTTTACTTTAGCTCGGCTACCCGGCCTTTTGGGATGGTCAACCTGAGCCCGGACCACGAATTGGACGGGGCATGGAACAGTGGTTACCGTTACGATGCCGACAGCATCAAAGGGTTTAGCCACATTCACGCCTGGCAACTTTCCGGGGTCTCGGTCATGCCGATTAGCTATACCGCTTCACCCGAAGACCTGCTTTCTGACTACTATTCCCCCTACAGTCACGATCGGGAAACCATTCGGGCAGGCTACCACCGGGTGTACCTGGATCGTTTTCAGGTCGACGCAGAGCTTACCGCTACCCATCGGGTAGGTTTGCACCGCTACCGCTTTCCCTCTGGAAAACAGTCCGGTGTCCTGTTTCATCTGGGAGGAATGTTAGGGCCCAGCGCCATGGTGGAGGGTCGCTTAAAAAAGCTGGACGACCACACCTTGCAGGGAAGCGTTACCAACGAACCGACTTCCCGGCGCCCACACCCCATCACCGTCCATTTTCAGGTGGCATTTGATCGGCCCATTAGCGACTGGGTGGAGCAGTCAGATTCCCCCCATATTATTGTGGGCTTTGGGGAGTTGGACGGCGAAGCCCTGCAAATGAAGGTAAGCATCTCCTACACCCACCCGGACAACGCCCGCGAAAACATGGAAAAGGAACTCTCGCATTGGGACTTTGACCGGGTAGAACAGGAAACTCGTGCCCTGTGGAACGAACTGCTAAGCCGCATACAGGTGGAAGGAAACACCGAAACGCAGCGCCGCCGGTTTTACACCGATTTGTGGAAAGCCCTTCAGGGCCGGCGTACCATCAGCGATGTAAACGGCGCCTATCCCGATCACACCGGCGACACCTTCCGGATTGGACAGCTGCCGCTGGACGAGGCCGGCAATCCCCGTTTCCGGCATTTCAATTCCGATTCCTTCTGGGGCGCCCAATGGACCATCGGTGTACTCTGGTCACTGGTCTACCCGGATATTGCCGAGGAATTTGCCAACAGTTTTCTGCAATACTACCGAGACGGCGGGCTGATTCCCAGGGGCCCTTCGGGAGGCAACTACACGTATGTCATGACAGGCGCTTCTTCCACGCCTTTCTTCGTCAGCCTGTACCAAAAAGGGATCCGCGGATTTGATGTGGAAACCGCTTACGAGGGGTTGAAGAAAAACCACCTCCCGGGAGGAATGATGAGCAAATCCGGCTACGAGCACCGCACCGCCCTGGGAGGAAATGTGGAAGACTACATCGATATGGGCTACGTCCCCTACCCCAACCCAAGAGGCCGGTTTGGTGGACACGAACAGGGCGCCGGACAAACGCTGGAATACAGCTTTCAGGACTGGACACTGGCCCAACTGGCCAAAGCCCTGTCCAAAGAGGCCGATGCACAGCTGTTTTTAGCGCGCTCGCAAAACTACAAGAACGTTTTCGACCCCGCTAGCGGATGGATGCGGCCCAAAAATATGCGAGGGCAATGGATGAATCCCTATGATCCCTACGACTATGGAAAGGGTTTTGTAGAAGCCAATGGGGCGCAATTTACCTGGTTTGTACCGCATGATTTACCCGGCCTGGCCGAACTCATGGGCGGAAAAGAAAAAGCAGTGGAAAAACTACAGCAGCAATTCCTGGAAGCAGAGAAACTCGGATTCACCTCCGGCACCTCCCACGCGGTGGAAACGCATCCCGAATACCGGAGAATTCCCGTCAATTACGGCAACCAGCCTTCCATGCAAATGGCCTATGTGTTCAATTACCTGGACCGTCCCGATCTCACCCAATACTGGTCCCGGAAAGTACTGGAGCGTGCCTTTTCCGCACTTAGCCCCCACCGGGGCTACAACGGGGACGAAGATCAGGGCCTCATGGGCTCCCTGGCCGTGCTGATGAAACTGGGCTTGTTTCAGATGAACGCCGGAACGGAGGAAAATCCGCTGTACGAACTGGGAAGCCCGATTTTTGACAAAGCGGTCATCCGCCTCCACCCGGACTACTACCCCGGAAAAACGGTCACCATCTGGGCGGAAAACAACGGTCCCGACCGGTATTACATTCAACGAAAAAGCTTCAATGGAAAACCAGAAACCGGTATAGGCATTCGCCACCAGGATTTGGTAAATGGAGGGGTTCTGCGCTTGCAGATGAGTGAAATGCCCTGAATTGGCCGGACCGAACCAAGTTGGCTCCTCGTTTTTACGGAAAGCAGGTGCATTTTTGAAATAGACAGGCCACATCATGCTGCACATCCATTTGCGTTTGCTGGCACTACAGCCAGTAATCGGATTATTCAGGCGCCGGCAGCCGGGTGTACCGGTACAGCACCGGCTGCACCCGCAGCTTCTTTTCGCTCAGCGTGAAATAGCTGTTGCCATCCGGGCTGAAGGCGAGCGCTTCTCCCTGGGGTTCCGGTTCGTACGGCAGCAGTTTTGCGGGGTGGCCTAGCGTTTCCTCCAGCGTCAGGTTGGGGTCTCGCTCCCAATAATAGACCACCCAATAGTTTTTGATGGCTACCTGAAGGCCGTCCGCAGAAATATCCCCGGCTACCGAGAGTGTGATAGGCATCTCCAGCACCTTTTCCAATACAACGGTACTCCCATCCTGCAAATCGGCGGCAGCAGCTTTGTACAGCGAGTTTCTAGCGTCTCGTTTCGTCAGCACGTAAAGGTCACCCCCCAAGGGATCCACTAGCAGGGTTTCCGCATCCTTGGCACCGTCCGGATACCTCAACTTGATTCGTTCCGGTAGTACCGAACGCGCTTCCTCGACGGTAGGGGGCTCGGGAAAGCGGTAAATAAACAATTCCTCGTGCACACCGAAATTATCGCCAATGTCCCCCAGGTACAGGTACGATTCACCGTCAACCGGACCGGGGCCGATTGCCAGATCTTCCCAATCCCGATTGGTAACCCCTTCCAGGAGGATGCTACCGCGGTACTTTCCCAGGGTATCAAGTAAGAAGATTTCCGCCGATCCTCCGCTGTCGTTGTGTAGGTAAAGTAGCTCCGGAAACTTCCGGGAAACAGCCAACCCGCTGGTCTCATCGAGGAATTTTTCTTTTACCTCTCCCACTTTTTTTGGACCGCTAAAGAGGCTGTACGTTACCTGGGGGTGTAGCTTTAGGTCGTACTTTTTCTGAAGCTTCTCCGAAAGCAAAAAAGGGATGATCGAAAACAGAAAAAAAAGCTTAAGCAATTTTTCAAAAAGAAAACTCATTCCGCTACGCGTTTAACCAACAACCGATTTTAACAATTTGACTATCACCATTTTTTTTAGTTAATCCAGGGTAGTTTTCCAACTACCTAAAAAAAGGAAAGGACAGCCCCGAAAGGCTGCCCCACTAATGTATGTTTGAGTTCCCAGCATAAAGCCTGGGATTAATCTGCTTTTTCCTTTTTGGTGACGCTGATTTCCAGTGCATCACCTTCGCCCAGGTAATCGGCGATGATCACGTCTCCTTCGGACAGTTCTCCTTTGAGAATTTCCTCGGCAAGTGCGTCTTCCAGGTACTTCTGTATGGCTCGATTCAGTGGCCGTGCACCGTACTGCTTGTCGTAGCCTTTTTCTGAAAGAAAATCCTTGGCCTTGTCGGTAAGTTCGATGACATAGCCCAAGTCCGTAATCCGCGTGAAGAGTTTTTTCAGACTGATGTCGATAATCTGGTGAATGTGGTCCTTGGTTAGGGAATTGAAAACCACCACATCATCCAATCGGTTTAGAAACTCCGGACTAAATGCCTTTTTCAGGGCATTTTGGATGGTCGATTTCATCACTTCGTCCATGTTCTCTTCTTTGGCTTTGGATGCAAACCCGATTCCTGCCCCAAAATCTTTCAGGTCCCTCACACCAATATTGGAGGTCATGATGATGATGGTATTTCGGAAGTCTACACGTCTGCCCAATCCATCGGTCAGGACGCCATCGTCCAGCACCTGCAACAAGATGTTGAATACATCCGGGTGGGCTTTCTCGATTTCGTCGAGCAAGACCACGGAATAGGGCTTACGTCGAACTTTTTCAGTAAGCTGTCCACCTTCTTCATAGCCTACATAGCCTGGAGGTGCTCCTACCAATCTGGATACGGAGAACTTCTCCATGTACTCCGACATGTCGATCCGGATCAGGGAATCTTCCTTATCAAACAGATAGGTAGCAAGCATTTTGGCCAATTCGGTTTTTCCAACCCCGGTAGGTCCCAGGAACACAAAGGATCCGATGGGCTTCTTGGGATCTTTCAATCCGACTCGGGTACGTTGGATGGCTTTGGTTAATTTCCTGATCGCCTCTTCCTGTCCCACTACCCGGCCTTTCAGTTCCTCACCCATATTGAGCAATTTGGCTCCTTCGTTTTGGGCGATTCGACGGGCAGGTATACCCGTCATCATGGCAATGACTTCGGCCACGTTATCTTCTTCTACCGTATACCGCTTGGTTTTGCTTTCTTCCTCCCATTTGGCCTTGGCATTTTCCAGCTGCTCCAGGAGTTTCTTTTCCTTGTCCCGCAGTTGGGCCGCCTCTTCGTACTTCTGGCTTTTGACGACCCGGTTTTTTTCTACCTTGATTTTCTCTACTTCGTCTTCCAACTTCAGGATGTTTTCCGGAACGTGGATATTATTGATGTGCACCCTCGCTCCTGCTTCGTCGAGAATATCGATGGCCTTGTCCGGTAGAAACCGATCCGAGATGTACCGGTCGGATAGGTTCACACAGGCCTGAATGGCTTCGGCGGTATAATTCACGTTGTGGTGATCCTCGTATTTATCCTTGATGTTCTCGAGGATTTGTATGGTTTCCTCCGGCGAGGTGGCATCCACCATCACCATTTGAAACCTACGCGCGAGGGCCCCGTCTTTTTCGATGTACTGCCGGTATTCGTCCAGCGTGGTGGCACCGATGCATTGGATTTCTCCGCGGGCCAGTGCCGGCTTAAACATATTGGAGGCATCAAGGGAGCCACTGGCCCCTCCTGCTCCCACAATGGTGTGCAACTCGTCAATAAATAAAATTACATTGGGCGATTTCTCCAACTCGTTCATCACGGCCTTCATGCGTTCCTCAAACTGTCCCCGGTATTTGGTGCCGGCGACGAGGGAGGCAAGGTCCAGTGTGACCACACGCTTGTTGAACAACACCCGAGACACTTTCTTCTGGATAATCCGTAGCGCCAATCCTTCGGCAATGGCTGTCTTACCAACACCGGGTTCACCGATCAGAATGGGGTTGTTTTTCTTTCGTCGGGATAGAATTTGTGCAACGCGCTCAATTTCTTTTTCCCTGCCAATAATGGGGTCCAGTTTATCCTCTTCCGCCATGCGGGTAAGGTCTCTGCCGAAATTATCCAATACGGGGGTACGGGATTTTTCCGCACTGCCTTTGGAACTCCCGGAAGAGCCGCTGGACGAACCAAATAATTTGGAACCTTCTTCGTCGGAATCGTCTGCTTCGGTACCTGACCGGGGCGACTGATCCGTTTGAAATTCGAGCATTTCCTTTACGGTGTCGTAGGTAGCATCAAATTTCTGAAGTATCTGAGTGGCAATATTGTCTTCGTCTCTCAAAATGGAAAGTAGTAAGTGTTCGGTGCCAATCAGTTGGCTTTTAAATATTTTAGCTTCCAGGTAGGTGATTTTCAACACTTTTTCGGATTGCCTGGTTAGCGGAATATTGGCGAGATTTTTGACATTGTGATTTGCCGTACCCTTTACTGCCCGCTCCACGGAATTTCTCAGCTCGTCCAAAGGAACGCCAAGTTTCTTTAGAATGGAAACAGCTACACCTTCCCCTTCACGAATCATTCCTAACAAGAGGTGCTCTGTACCGATGTAATCATGCCCCAATCGCAGCGCTTCTTCGCGGCTAAGGGAGATCACCTCTTTAACTCTGTTTGAAAATTTTGCTTCCATTATATCCTTTCTTATGGTATTATTTCAAATCGTTGATTAATGTTATCGAATTTGTTTTAAAAACACAATAGTTTTACATATTGTTCAATTACTTTTTTCTGAACGGTCCAGGATGCGGTTGGCACCGGGTCCTTCGCAGAACAACAAATCCACAATCGACAAATCCGGTGCAAAGTCTGCGCCAAATATTTGCTGATACGGCTGCGGGTGATAGATTCCTTGCCTCTCTTTCAGCCTTTTAGGGTGAATCAGCCCCCTAATGTCCCGAAAATGGGCTTCCTCTACAGGCGCTTCTTCCACACGCAATTTGACATCCCAGCCCAAAAATTTGAGACAAAGTGTCAGTAATTCCCGGTTAAGATCCAGCAAATAGGGATGCTTTTGTAAATATACACGCTCCAGGTCAGAATAAAAATATTCAAAAAAAGGAGCTTTGCCATACGCACTTTGCAATCCCCGCAGGTGGACGTTTAACCATTTTTGGTCGTAATCGATTCTTAGGTCCCTGATGGCCTGCTTTTTACGAACCCCGTACACGGGTACCGACAACATTTCGACCTTATTGGCCAGGCGAATCCTTGTTTTATTTACAAAGGATTGCCGACTCAGTTGGTCTCCGGCAGCGAGAACGATTTCCCTTGCCCCCCTGACCGCCACAAAATAAGGTAGGACGGGCAGGTACAAAGCATCCGCAAGCACTCCGGGTAACAGGTTATTCATGGGTGGAAAGTTAGGGGTAAGTTAAACGTTCGGCAAAGGAAAAAGTATTTTCCTCAGACGATTTCGTTAATTTCCCCCAGTCCTTCGCGGAGAACTTCTAGTTGATCCCCCGTACAATCGATCACGGTGGACGCCACGTTTTGCCCGTAGCCTCCATCAATCACCACATCTACCAAATCCTTGTACTTCTCATAAATCAACTCCGGATCCGTACTGTATTCGATCACGTCATCCTCGTCGCGAATGGAGGTAGTCAGAATGGGCTGCCCCAATTCCTTTACCAGCGTCCGCGGTATGCTGTGATCGGGTACCCGGATACCAACGGTCTTTTTCTTACTGTTCAATAGCTTCGGCACCTTATTGTTCGCTTCCAAGATAAAGGTAAACGGACCGGGCAGGGCTTTCTTCATCATTTTAAAAACCGGCGTACTCAATGCCCGGGTGTACTCGGCAATATTGCTCAGATCGTAACATATAAACGAAAAATTTTGCTTTTTGGGTTTAATTCCTTTGATCAAACTGATGCGTTCAATGGCCTTTTGGTTAAAAATATCACAGCCCATCCCGTAAATGGTATCCGTCGGGTAGATGATTACCCCGCCTTGCCGCAGGATATCCACGATCTGCCGAATCCTACGGGGATCCGGATTTTCAGGATAGAGCTTGATAAAGGCTGCCGCCATACAGTTTGCTGGGTTAGGTTCTCCCGGCACCGGCACTGCCGATGCCAAACAGGTAGTTAAATTTAACTCTTTTAATCGCCAATATAAAAGCAAGGCTTGGTTTTTTCTAAGGGATTTTATTTATTCAAAAAAATAAGTCCCTGTTTTAATAGTATATTTGTCAAAAAGATCGAAAACAAGACCTGTGCGTTCCCCCGGCGTTCCCTGCAGGTCAAGTAAGAAAACGCATGCTTACAGACAAAAAAAAGAAATACCTGCTGGTAGGATTGGTGGCCGTTTCCGTTTTACTGACCTCCCTGAGTTTTTACTTTTACCAGGCATTTTTTTCACCCAATACCTTGGTGAACCGCGATGCACCGGAAGTTTTCACCATTCCGACCGGAAGCACCTTTGATGCCGTGCGGGACAGCCTGCTGCAGCGGAACATTGTGAACGAGGTGGTTACCTTCAGTTTCGTAGCCAAGGTGATGGACTACCCCCAGGCGGTCAAACCCGGGAAGTACACCCTACAACCCAGAATGTCTAACCGGGAACTGATCACCCTGCTCCGTTCCGGAAACCAGACGCCGGTTAACATCACCTTCAATACCATCCGCCTTCCGGAGGAACTGGCGGAGAAAATTACGGCCGAGCTGGAAATGGACCCGGAAAGCTTTTTGCCGCTGCTGCAAGACCAGGCTTTTCTGGAGAAGTACGGGTTTGACAGCCTGACGGTCATGACCATGTTTATCCCGAATACGTACGAGGTATACTGGAACCTAAGTCCCCTGGAACTCTTTGATCGCATGTACCGGGAATACAACCGGTTTTGGACCGATGCCCGGAAAGCCAAGGCCGAAAGCCTTGCATTGAGCCCCCTGGAAGTGTCCACGCTGGCCTCCATCGTGCAGGCAGAAACCAACAAACGGGACGAACGCCCCCGGGTAGCTGGGGTATACCTCAATCGCCTGGAGCGAAACATGCCCTTGCAAGCCGATCCCACCCTGCTATTTGCCCTGGGCGACTTCAGTATCCGACGGGTATTGAACGTGCACAAGGAAGTGGAAAGTCCCTACAATACTTACAAGTACGCCGGACTTCCTCCCGGCCCCATCAATTTGCCGGAAATCAGTTCCCTCGATGCCGTGCTAAATTACGAGGAACACGATTACCTGTATTTTTGCGCAAAGGAAGATTTCTCGGGATACCATGCCTTTGCCCGGACCCTACGGGAGCATCTCGCCAATGCCAGAAGGTACCAGCAAGCACTCAACGCCTCAAAAATCTACCGGTAATGTTTACAAAAGAGCACCAACTCCGCGTCAGGTATGCCGAAACGGACCAAATGGGCTACGTTTATTACGGCAATTATGCCACCTACTACGAGGTAGCCCGGGTGGAAGCCCTGCGGAGCATCGGGTTTTCGTACAAGGAAATGGAAGCTTCGGGGATCATGATGCCGGTCCTGGAAAACCACAGCCGGTTTTTACTGCCCGGAAAATACGACGAGCAGCTGACCATTCGTACCAGCATTCGGGAAATGCCCGGGGTACGCATTCGGTTTTACTACGAAATTTTGAACGAACAGGGGGAAACCATCCATACCGGAGACACCCTGTTGACCTTTTTGCGAACGGATACGCACCGACCCTGCCGCCCACCGGAACCCTTGGTAGAGTTGCTACGGCCGTATTTTGAAACAGCTAATACGTCCCGGTCGTGAAAAAGCGGATCGATGGGTTTCTGGATCAGCTGCACAAGCAAGCGTTACGGCTAAAGCCGATTCACTTTGGCAATCCGGACCAAAACCTGTACGACGTGGGGAAAATCTTTTTCCATCACCTGCAAAAGGACGACGTGTTCGAACGCGCCAGTGCCATGGCATTTAATTTCACGGTGGCCATGTTTCCCTTGCTCTTATTTTTGCTGAACACGATTCCCTTTATCCAGTTTTTTTTTCCGGGCGTGACCACAGCAAATATTTTGCTATTTATCCGGGATATTTTGCCCGAGACCGTGTACAACGAAGCCGCCCCGACCATCATGGACATCGTCAGCAAGCCCCGCCAGAGTTTGCTCTCCCTGGGCTTCTTTTTGGCACTCTACCTGTCCACCAACGGGGTAATCTCCATGATGAATGCCTTCAATGCCGTGTACCGGACCAAGGAATACCGCAGTTTCTTCCGTACGCGCCTGATAGCCGTGAGCATTGTGCTGGTGTTGGTGGTGAGTATTTGCGGGGCCGTGTTGGTGATGTTGGTAGGCAGCGATCTCTTATTTCGAATCTCCGAATTTGAGTTTATTAGCAATACCATTTACTACTATTCCCTGGCCTTTTTTCGCTTTTTTGTATTGTTGCTGCTGTTTATGATCGCGACGGCCTATATTTTCCGCTTTGCACCCGCGGTTCACGACAAGTGGAAGTTTTTCTCCACCGGATCGGTGGTGGCTGGCTTGCTGATTACGCTGGGTTTTTTTCTGTTCACCTTTTACTTAAACAATTTCGCCAGTTACAACAAGCTATACGGGTCGATCGGGACGATGATTGCGGTGATGTTGTGGCTATGGATTACCTCCATACTGGTATTGGTAGGGTTTGAGATCAATGTCAGCCTGGACAAGGCCCGGCATCGAAAGGCGGTTAGGCAGGCAAAAGAGCCGGGAAAAAAATAGCCTATTCGACCGATTTTTTCCCGGTGAATTATTTGTATAAACTAGAATATGACCTACCTTTGCAATCCAAATCACGGGATTTTTCCTGGGAAGCGGGAAAACAAGGGCATTTGGGGGTACGAATTCCGATTGCCTGGTGAATTTAGAGGAGTGGCAGAGTGGTCGATCGCGGCGGTCTTGAAAACCGTTGAACCGAGAGGTTCCGGGGGTTCGAATCCCTCCTCCTCTGCATTCAAAAAGTCAGGCAAAGTGCCTGACTTTTTTCATTTCGAGTCGTCGGGACCTGCCCTACAGCCTGGCCCTTCGCTAAAACAGTCCACCGGACTGTTTTTTAACGCTCAGTCCT
>NZ_FNZH01000020.1:0-12029 GCF_900109255.1 Cyclobacterium xiamenense
AAATGGCCTGTACTGCGTTCCTGCCAACTTTACCCCGGATGCGGTGTGGCCGGTATCTTCCGGGCGTCTGCCACACTTTGTCACAGGTACAAACGTAACTACCTGTTTTACACATCATGATTTGCTTTCTCGAGGCTTCATCACTGGTTTATTTTCATTCAGCTCCATCTGCACTTACCTACGGGGATCACTGTCCCCGTTTTTCCTTATCCGCTCACCACACCAGCATTTCCGCTAAATGCAGCGCAAGGCGATTTGATGGCTGCCCCGGCAGGCCGCCATCGGAGGGCCTCTCTATTGGTTGCCCACTAGTCCTCCATCCATTTCAAAGCATTCTGCCCCTAGGGGCTGATTCAAATCACACACATTTTCAGCTATACACAGGCAGGGTATTTTACCCTTGAACTTCCTACGAAGAACTGAACTTCAAATATACCACTTTGCTGTCCTACGAAGCACGAAACCCCTGCTTGCGTATAGGTGTTGTAGCCAGTTTTTCTCTATACCTTTTCTCTATTTCATTCGCAAAAGCCGTTTTATCATTCCTTAGGAATTCCATTGCTTCTCCATTCACAATGGTCGGATGTATGTCTCTAAGATTCTTATCGCTCCAAGTGGCAAGTTCTACAAGAATAGGTGTCAAAGACAGTCCTTTTTCGGTCAAGAGGTAGAGGTTAGTCTTTTTATTGTCTGGTCGTTGGGTTTTTTTGATAAGTCCCACTTCTTCCAAGAATTTGAGTTTGGCAGAAAGAATATTGGTCGCAATACTTTCTTCACTTTCTGTAAAGTCCTTAAAGGTCTCCTTGCCTTCAATGAGCATTTGTTTTACGATGACCAATATCCACTTGTCTCCTAAAACATCTAAGGCTGAGGTAAACGGGCAATTACATCTGAAATCTTGTCGCATCTGTTAAGTCAATATTAAATTTTACTTGCAAAATGAAATTTATTTGCATTATTACTTGCGTATTGAAAGTTAATTTGTATTTTTGCTTGCGAAACAAAAGTAATAATTATTTATCAAACGACAAAAACAATGAGAAAAGTATTATCAGTATTAGCTCTATCAGGTATTCTCGCTTCCTGTGGCACAGCGCAAACAAATTCAACAAGCGAGACAAATTCTACAAATAATAATAAAATGACAAACAAAGAAATCGTAGGCACTTTTTTAGGTGCTGTAATGAAACAAGACACCACAACTATGCGACAGGTAGCTAACGCTGATTACATTCAGCATAATCCTTTTGTGCCCACTGGTTTAGAACCTTTTATTGGTTTATTACCCGTTTTAAAAGAACACGGAACCTATGCCGAAAACGTGAGAATGTTTCAAGATGGCGATTTTGTGTTTATGCACAATATCTGGAAAAACGCCAAACCTTTTGGTGCAGATGAAATGGTGGCGTTTGACATTATCCGTGTAGATGAAAACGGAAAAGTAGCCGAGCATTGGGATGCAATGACCGTTTTAGTTAAAGAAACTGCAAGTGGTAGAACACAAAGCGATGGACCAACAACTGTTGAAGATTTAGATAAAACTGAGGCAAACAAAGCCTTGGCAGTTTCCCTTATTGAAGACGTTTTAATGGGTAAAAATCCAAGTAAGATTGGCGACTACATCAGTTCCGAAGAGTACCACCAGCACAACCCTCAAATTAAAGACGGATTGACTGGCATAGTTGAAGCAGTAGAGTATCTCACTTCTCAAAACAATATGTTTAAATACACCAAAATCCATAAAGTTTTGGGTGAAGGTAATTTCGTTCTTACCGTAAGCGAAGGTGAATGGAATGGTGGCAAGAAACACGTGTTTTACGACTTGTTCAGAATGAAAGACGGTAAAATCGTAGAACATTGGGATGTGATTCAAGAAATACCTACCGAAGGTTTGGCTCACAATAACGGGATGTTTGGATTCTGATTTAATTTTTAACTATTAAATATTTATAAACAATGGAAAATTTATTGTTTAAATCAATTTTAGTTTTAGGTGTATTATTTACACTTGCTGCTTGCAATAAAGATGAGGATCCAACACCAACGGAACCTACTCAAAAAGAAAAAGTAGCTCAGTTCTTAAAAGCAGTAAATGAACGTGATGTTGCTACATTAGAAGGCTTAGTTAATGCGGATTACATTCAGCATAATCCATTTATTCCTACGGGTAGAGATCCTTTTGTCGAGTTATTAACAACAGTACTGGAACAAAATGGAACCCAAGTTCAAAATATCAGAATGTTAGAAGATGGCAAATTTGTTGCCATGCACAATCTTTGGATCAATGCTGCTCCTTTTGGTGCAGACACTGTAGTTACTTTTGACATTTTGCGATTTGATGATAGTGGAAAAATCGCAGAGCATTGGGATGCCATTCAACCTTGGGAAAGTCAAACCGCCAATGGAAATACTATGGTAGATGGTGCTACAACCATTACCAACTTGGATGAAACCGAAGCAAATAAAAGTCTGGCTACTTCAATCATTCAAGATGTATTGATGGGACAAAATCCAAACAATATCACCAATTATATTGCCGAAGATTACATCCAACACAACCCACAAATTGATAATGGGTTGCAAGGAATCCAGGATGCCGTTGCCTATCTCACTTCTATCAACAATATGTTCCAATACAATACCATTTACAAAGTTATTGGCGAAGGGAATTTTGTTTTAACTGTAAGCGAAGGAACATGGAATGGTACTTCCAACGCCTTTTACGATTTATTCAGAATGGAAAATGGCAAAGCCGTAGAGCATTGGGACGTTATTCAACCCGTTCCAACCACAGGTTTAGCCAATGATAACGGCATGTTTGGTGGGTTTTAATAACTAAAAACGTACAACAATGAGCGAAATACAAATTTCAACCTTAGCAATGGCTTTGTCCATAATTCCCGTTACACTTCACGGAATTGAAGTGCTGTTTCCAATGCAAGCTCGCTGGATTGTAAATTGGGTATTGCCGTTTTTTGGACTTAAAGCTCCGAATAGTAAAACGGCTTTGACACAAGATGAACAACTTACTATGCTTGATGCAGCTTTGGAAGCTTCTCCAAAGGAAAAATTGACGAATGCAAAAGATTATATTTTCCTTTTGCTTTTTGAACAACGTCAAGGTGCTATCGGATTTACAGCCGTTGCTGTTGGTGCTATCTATGGAATGGGGCTTGAACTTGCTGCTCGTCAACCATTGCATTTAGTGTTTGGCGTAGTTGCAGTATTGATGATGTTGGTTAATGCCAATCAAGCGGGTTTTCTGCCATTCTTAGGTAAGCATCCAAAGGTTTCTACTCACGGTAGAAATGTAGGTATCGTGTTCACTCCCTTTTGGTTGGTTGTGGCTATTCTCAATTATTTGGCGTTTTCGTATGCCCCAATTTAATTTTTAAACTTTAAACATTTCAAGAATGAAAAATATAATCATCACTGGTAGTAGCAACGGATTTGGTCTGAAAGCTGCAAAAGATTTTGCCGATAAAGGCAATAAAGTATTCGCAACAATACGTAATCCAAATGGTAAAAATGCCAATGCAAAAGCGGATTTGGAAAACCATTCTGCCAACATCAAAGTGGTAGATATGGATGTAACAAATGATGCTTCGGTAAAAGAAGCTATGTCAACTATTCTTTCAGAAGCAGGAAACATTGATATTCTTATCAACAATGCAGGGATTATGTATTTGGGTATTACGGAAGCCTTCAGCATTGAACAAGCAAAATTTCAAATGGAAACCAATTATTTTGGTGCT
This sequence comes from Cyclobacterium xiamenense, assembly GCF_900109255.1. Classification (NCBI taxonomy): domain Bacteria; kingdom Pseudomonadati; phylum Bacteroidota; class Cytophagia; order Cytophagales; family Cyclobacteriaceae; genus Cyclobacterium; species Cyclobacterium xiamenense. Next base: position 3,756 of record NZ_FNZH01000020.1, read on the forward strand.
ATTAGAGTAATGCAAGCCATTTTACCATCTATGCGTAAAGCCGGTACAGGTTTAATCATCAATACTTCTTCGTTGGTTGGTCGTATGTCACCACCATTTTTTGGCACATATACCGCAACCAAACACGCCTTGGAAGGATATTCACAAGCGTTGCGCTACGAAGTCTCACCTTTTGGTGTTGATATTGTCTTGGTTGAACCTGGTCCATTTGGAACAGGACTTTTGGCGTCAGGTCAAGCACCTGCACATAATGAAGTTTTAGAAACTTATGGCGAATTAGCAGGTGTACCATCAGCAATGGGTGAAAATTTTGCTCAAATGTTACAGAGCGAAGATGCTCCCGACCCACAATGGGTAGTAGATGCATATTTGAAATTAGCGGATTTGCCTTTTGGAAGTCGTCCTACAAGAACAGTTGTCGGTATCACTTGGGGTACTGACGAAATCAACGACCTAACTCAACCTATTCAAGACAGAATTTTGAAAGAAATGCAACTTGAAAGTGTTTTAGGTGGTGTTTCTGGTTAAACTTTAAACTATTATCATTTTAATTAAATCACAAGGGTTTCGGTTCTTGTGATTTTTTTTTGTCAAATTCTTCTGTTCGATATTGCCGGCCTAAAATTGGCTACAACGTTTAGTATATGAAAAGTACGCGACTATGAAGCACCAAACTTTCGATTGAGCAAGAAGTTTGATAAGAGCCAAAACACTGGATTTTACTACTGTTTCGCCTATTTTTTATATACATTATCTGCTGCCTTTTTTTCTGTTGTTTTTGCGTTCAGCTTGTTAGCTCTTTTGTGTATTTAGCGTAGACTTATGGAACGTAAAATACAAATATGCTGACAAAAGCGTTGACAATCACAACGCTCGATTTAGAAATTCGATTACTGGTTTTACTTCTCCAAAGGATTCAATAATTTCTGAAATTGCATTTCCAGATGTGATTTCATTGTCGGTCAATTTTCGCATAGTGTAAAATCCTTTCATTCGTAAATATTCGACTGCTGGACTTTCTTTGTCAAATCCTTTTGGAACGGTCATTAGTTCAGATGGCGATTCAATTCCATTCGGGAATATTTCTTTAAAAGACTTTTGGTTAATCAGCGATTCCCATTTTTTAAAGTCCTGTTCTATTTCTTTGCGGAACTTGTTCAAAGTTGGTGTTTGTGGCATATAAACTCCACCGCCAACAAAGGAGTTGTTCGGTTCCAAGTGAAAATAATAACTGGCGTGTTCCGACTTGTATCCATTTGGGTTAAAATCGGCGAAATAGTTTGTTTTATATGGCGATTTGTTATTTGAAAAGCGAATATCACGGTTTATACGTTTGATACATTTTTTTGCCTCTAAATCTTGCTTTTCAATGTTATCGTCCATTTTTGCAAGTCCGTCAATGATTTCGGACACAAAAATTTCAAAATCCGTTCGTGATTTTTTGTAGTCGGTCTGATTTTCTTTGAACCATTCCGTTGTGTTGTTCTTTTTGAGCTTTTTGAGAAAAGCGAGTGTTTTATCTTGTAACACTATTTTTAGTTTTGAATAGTTTCTATTTCGTTAATCGCTAAGCGCGTGCATTGCATTATGATGTCCTGCATATCAGCTCCTTCGCTGTTCAATGGGTCAATTGCAGCTACCAAATCAGAACGTAATTGGTATAACTTTTCTTTTGATTCTTTTTCAGAAGATTTGACCATTTTAATCTTCATTAGTTCCTCTTGTTTGGTTTGTTTCGGATTGTAAATTCCAGCTAATTCCGTACATTGATGACAAGCACCATTTTTGTTGATTAAGGCACAACGATTGTCAAAAATTTCAATCATTGTCTTTCGACCATTGAATAACAAATGCTTGACTACACCTTCGGTTTTCCCTAAAATATCGGCAATTTCGGTTCGTGAAAAAGCGTAAATATCTTTTAGGATAATGGCAATTTGCTCTTCAATACTTAACGTTTTTGAAATACAGGTAAAACAGAAATCAATATGCTCTTTAACTTCGTAACGCCCACGATTTGAGGTTTTATTGGTCATTACAAAAAGTTGTTGAATGTACTCGGTTGACATTGCCAAAGATTTTGCTTGGTCTTGGGCATTTGGCAGCCAACGTCTTTTCTTTTTCAAAAAATCATAAGCAAGATTTGTGGCGATTTGAAAAACCCACGTTTTAAATTCTGAATTGCCTTTAAAAGTCGAGATTTTATCGAAGGCCTTTACAAATGTATCGTGGGTTAAATCGTCCGTATCGTTTCGGTCGGTCAGCAATCGATACAGATACGATTTTAACTGCGGCTGAAATTCTGAAAATAGACTTTGAAACGCTTTAATGTCGCCTTCCAAAGCTTTTTTTAAGTCTTTATTTTCCGTTACCATATTCCTAATTATTTTACAAAGCGTTGGTCAGATGCCACAAACTTCGCATAAATCAATGCCGCACCAGCCATAACGGTGTCTCTAAATATTCCTATGAACTGGACAAAATCGCCTTCTATTGCCTTTGGGATATGTATTAATAACACGAAAAGGATAAGTTCCAATGCCAACAAAACAGATGCTAATTTATCGAATTTTTTGAAGGCAGCGGAAGCTGCAAACGCAATGAGACAAGCACCTGAAAAATAAATCCAAAAAACTTTAAACGGTAAATAATCTGGAATATAATCTATGGTAAATTCCAATGGACCAAAATGTAAGAACCCAAAAACTGCGAATGGAAGGATGAAGAGCCATTTTCCTAAATTTAAAATTGTTTTCATAATCACTTGATTTTTAGATTACACTTGCGGTTCCAAAATCCACATCCACAATATGGCTGTTCAATGCCGCACCAGCATCTGACACCAAGAATGTCGCAACTTTAGCGGTATCATTTGTAGTAAGTGTGGTTTTCAACAAACTTGAATTGGGCATTTGTTCTGCCATTACTTCGGGAGGAATTCCCATCGTTTTTGCGTTCTGCTGGGTAGTTTCTTGAATAGTTCTCGTTTCTGGCATCGCTGTCGGATTTATACAAATGACCTTGATGCCAGCCATGCCAAATTCTGATGCCAATACTCTAGTCATCCCTTCAATTCCCGTGCACGCTGCCGTAATTCCAGCCATGAAAGGTGCTTTTAGTCGGGAAAGACTTGCGGTAAGCATTAAGATAGTTCCCTTGCTTTCGGTCTCTTGCATAAACTTCGCACCCACTCGAGAAGTTAAAAACTGTGAGCCTAAAATCGTTTCGAGCGGTTTCATAAACGTCTTAAAAGATAAAACGGTGGATGGTTTACCATATCCGCCTTCTTCTGCTCTGATTCCTATTCCATTGAAAACGATGTCAAGTTTTCCTTCTTCTTCAATGATTTGTTGAATGAAGTTTTCAATTTCACTTTCGTTGGTTGCATCTACTTGATACGCTTTCGCGGAAGCGCCACCAGTATTAATTTCGTCAGAAAGGGATTTTACTTTATCTAAGTCTCGACCCGAAAGGTAAACGCTTGCTCCTTCTTTGGCCATTTCGATAGCTACTTCACGAGCTATGGCTCCATTGGCAGCAAATATTGCTGCTACTTTGTTTTGTAATTTCATAATCCTTTGTATTTAATGGTTTATACTCTTTAGACTTTTGAGCATTCCAAAACGGTCGGGATTTTTTAAATTATTTTAATGAGCATAAAATCAGCACATTGGAAAGCGAGGAGTAAAAAGGTGATTGGGTAAAATTAAATGAGGTGTTGTGTGTTGAATGAAGCGTTGGCTTTAATTCCTGCTATTGAAGTTCGGTAGGATTTTCAGGGTTGCAGATAACGTTTTGCATATGGCTTGTGGCGGTTACGAAGCACTTTCCTGTCCACCGATACCTAAGCTGGCTACGGAGCGAAAACCTTGCGGACAGCCGTTCACCCGCCATAAGCTATATGCGTTGTTGCACTAAACCTACGGTAGTTTTCAAAACTGCTCGATATGGCTTAACTTTTTTTTTCAATCAAATATCCCTTTTAATCATGAAAAAAAAGCAAACCTTATCGAGACAGCATGTACCAATGTAGCAGGATTCAGAGAACTTTACGAGAAATTCCGGCAAAAAATCACCCTGGCCGGAAGAGGTGAGAGCACCTTGCGCAATTATTCACACCACCTGGCAAAACTGGCCCTGCATTTCAACCAACTCCCGACCGAAGTCGACCCCGAGCAGATCAACGATTACCTCTATCTGGTCAAACAGCAGCACAACACCCCGTCTGATTCCTATTTTAAATTCACTGTCTATGCCCCGCGATTCGCCTACCGCATGGAGGGGCTTAAAGATAAGCGCATTGAACTGCCTTCCATTAAGCGGGACAAGAGACTTCCCGTAGTCCTTAGCCAGGAAGAGGTCAGAAGATTGCTTAAAGCCCCCAAACTTCTCAAGCACCGCGCCCTTTTAGGTCTGCTCTACGGTTGCGGACTCCGTTGTTTTGAAGTTCGTAACCTGAAAATATCTGATCTGGACTTTGACAGGAATATGCTTCACATCCGGCAAGGCAAAGGCAAAAAAGACCGCTATGTCCCGCTCTCGGCCATACTGATCAGGGGGCTGAAAGCCTACATCCAGGCCGAACAGCCCTACATCTGGCTTTTCAACGGCAGGGAACAGGAGATCAAGCGCCGTTCGGGCGGAGACTTCGACAGCAGATATTCCCAGCGAGGGGTGCAGTGGGCAGTGAAGCAGGCAAAAAAGGATGCCGGCATCACCAAGGAAATGACCGTCCATACCCTGCGGCACTCCTACGCGACACACCTTCTGGAAGAAGGCCTTGACATCATGAGCATCAAAGATCTTTTGGGTCATCAATGCATTGACACAACCATGGTCTATCTTCATGTTGCCCAATCGGGTAGGGTCAGGCCTTTCAGTCCACTCGACAGGCTTTATCCCATTACTAAATGAGGGCAGCCCATGAAGTGGGGGACTTGCTCAGACAGCACTGGCAACAAATAGAACGCCATCCGCAAATCAACACCTGGCAGCTACGCACCCTTTCGGCACTGAAACGCTGCCGGACCGCCAGCCTGGCAGGGCATGTGGATACCTGTACCGAATGCGGGAATATACCGATCAGCTATAATAGCTGCCGGAATCGGCACTGCCCCAAGTGCCAGGGAAAGAACAGGGAAAAGTGGCTGGCAGCCAGGGAGGCCGAGCTGCTTCCCGTACCCTACTTCCACGTGGTGTTCACGCTGCCCGACATGCTGAATCAGCTGGCAATGTATCAGCCCAAGGCCATCTATGACAGCCTTTTCGAGGCGGCATGGAAGACTGTAAACTGCTTTGCAAAAGACACCAATCATCTGGGTGCAAAGGCCGGTATGATCGCCATTCTGCATACTTGGGGACAGCAGCTAAGCCGCCATCCCCACCTTCACTGCATCGTACCCGGAGGAGGAGTCACCAAAACAGGAAAGTGGAAGACGGCCAGAAGCAAGGGAAAGTACCTCTTTCCCGTCAAAGCAATGAGCAAAGTCTTTCGAGCCAAATATGTGAAGGCACTTAAATCCAGGATCGATCCCGAAAAAAAACTGGTCAATGCCCTTTTCAAAAAAGAATGGGTTGTCTACCCCAAACGGCCCTTCGGCCACCCCAAGGCGGTACTTGAGTACCTCGGACGCTATACCCACAAAGTTGCTATCTCCAACCACAGGATACTAGACATTGGCCCCACAAAGACCGTGTTCGCCTACAAGGATTACAGACTCGGAGCCAAAAAGCTGGAAATGTCGCTCGAAAATATGGAGTTTATCCGTAGGTTCTCCATGCACATTTTGCCCAAAGGGCTGGTAAGGATACGCCACTTTGGAATTTTGGGAAGTTCAGCCAAGCGGGAAACGGTTTCTCTGGTACACCGGGTGCTTGGCGTGACCCTATTACCTGTGGATCCCAGAGCATTGGCGGAATACAACCCCCGTTACTGCACCTGCTGCCAAAAAGAAACGATGGTGAGCATACAGCGACTACCTACGCTGGGACCGCCAAAAACCGTATTTTCAACCATCCCATCCCAAAATTAACCCCTGATTTTGATCGGGCTGGGTGAGCTATGTCCCAGCCGCAAAAAACCTTCCAAGAAAGTTCCGGAATAGCTGAAATAATCCTGCTTTCTTACTTTTTAAATGAATGCTGATATCGGAAATTCACTTTTTGACCTGAAATGGCACCTTAAACGACCCGAAAATCCCGACTCAAACCCATAAGCACTTCACCGGTTTCGCGCAACAGCGCTTTCATGCTTGGCTTTACAAGCCGCACGAAAACTTAGTTGTTTTGCCGTTTTTACTTACGATTTACTATTAAACGTGTTGGTCAATTAGAATAGCGTTTCCGTCTGGGTCAAGTAGTGTAATGCTCGCAGGTCCATTTGTGTTATCATCTGCTTCTCTAATTAATTTTATATCTTTCTCCTTTAATGTTTTTTGAATTTCTCTTACATCATCAAATTTTTCAAGTGTGTTCGCATTTGAATCCCAACCTGGATTAAATGTTAGAATGTTGTTTTCAAACATTCCTTGGAATAATCCAATTAATGAGTCTTGATTTTTCATTATGAGATAATTTTTCTCAATGTCGCCCGCAAACACTTTAAAACCCAAAGTCTCGTAAAATTCTTTTGAAGCATTAATGTCTTTCACACTAAGGCTTACTGAAAATGCACCTAATTTCATATAGTTTCTTTTTTTTAGTTTATAATTTATTTCGTTGTCTTACCACCCATTTCTGTAAAAAATCTGTCGATTGGTTCCCAAAGTTCTATTTTGTTTCCTTCTGCATCCATAATGTGAACAAATTTACCGTAATCAAATGTTTCTATGCTATCAATAATGGTTACTCCGTTATCTTTTAGTTTCTTTACAAGTCCTTCTATATTTTGAACTCTGTAGTTTATCATAAATTCTTTTTTTGAAGGGGCAAAATATTCACTCCCTTGTTTGAACGGACTCCATTGTAAGTAATTTATTTCGTTTGGTCTGTTTGCGTTTCTAAATTCAAAACTTGAACCCCATTCATTTACTTCTAGTCCCAAATTTTCAGAATACCATTCCTTTGTCTTTTCTGGATTTTCTGAAAAAAAGAAAATTCCACCGATTCCTGTCACTTTTGGTATCGTGTCTTGTTGCGAAAGTGCTTTATCCGATTGTTTTTTTTGTTCTTCCATATTTTTTTGTTTGTCTGAAACAGAATTGCAACTTCCAAATATTAAAGCTATAAAAATAATTTTTGTCAGCATTCCATTTTTCATTTTGACTGTTTTTTAAATGGCATACAACGCCACAGTATGAATCGTGGCGGTTTGATATCTTTAAATTTTCAAGTACAAGATAGCCAAATCTGTGATTTGGCCAACCAAAATTTTTCAACTCACCGGCCAAATCGCAGATTTGGCGGAGCTTCCAGAAAGCAGAAAAGTATCGTCTGGCACTGACCCGCCATGATTTCATACTGAATGTTACCCAGCGTCCATTTCCGTTATCCTGTTCGTTAGAGTTAGCCGTATCTCTTGGCGTTAAAGTACTTCACCTTGTTCGCCTGTCCGGAGTTGATCGTCTGATATACCATAAATGGAATCATTAGGATACCGACTGCTCCAGAAATGGCATAAACGGACGAAATTTGAAAAATGTAAGGCCAGAGATAAAATAACAATGCTGTTGTTCCACCAAGAAAAATAAGCACAGAGATGATTCCAACCATCCTACTTTCTTCAGCCTTCAGCTCGTTTACATGATATTCCTTAGTTGTTCCGCAAGATGTGCAGTTCAATTTAATTCGTTCACATTGTTTCTTGGCAAGCTCGAATCTGTCCGAAGCAGTTGTTCGGAAGTTGATCTCTGTTTTGCAGTTAAGGCAGTTCGTGTAAAGTCTCATGCGAATTGCAGTCTACGCTGGGTAACGTTGATTGTCGAGTAGGCAAGGGGAATTTCACCCCGAGCCTCTCCCAGAACCGGACGTGATAGTCTCCCATCATACGGCTCCTGTTATACAGAACTTTACTAACAAGAGTAGCCCACCTGCCAGTGGTAAAATAGGGTTGGGAATTGCACCCTTACCCTGTCTAACCACCTGAATGCCCGGTTAAGGCTAGTCTTGTATCGCTTGTACCGTTTTCTTGCCCACCTTACTAAACGCCTCCTTAATAACTGGAAAACTTTTGAGAGTTCGTAGCCTCTGAATCTGGCATAATAGTTTACCCAACCCCGAATCATAGGATTCAGGATTTTTGCTATTCCCACTATGCTCCTACAACTCATGTTCACT
>NZ_FNZH01000030.1:0-1169 GCF_900109255.1 Cyclobacterium xiamenense
CGGGCGGCGCGTCGGCGAGCGTGCCCGTCGAGGACGTCCAGCTTCTCGAGGGCGATCGGCGCGACGGGCTCGGCGTCGGCGTCGGCGGTCGGGTCAACCAACTGGGGGATCGAAAACCCCAGCTCGCGTAAGTGATCGACCGCTTCAAAGAACGTCTCCCCCCGGATGTCGCTCGGGTCGGCCCCGGTATGATTGATGAGCCCGGCGTCGATCGCGGCCATAACCACAGGACCGCCATACCCACCGTCGTGTCCGGTGTCGTGCCAGATCCGATCGTCGATGTAATTCGCGGTTCCGCTGTCGTCGGACGATCCCCACACCGGGAGGAACGATCGCCGGTCGCGGGTCCATTCGCGAACGATCGTCCGCTCGCCGACACGCTTCGGATCGAGCCGGTCGATCGCGCGGAATATGTCGCGAATATCGTCGGTTGTTTCGTCGGCTGTCGTCGCCGTCGGTTCGTAGTCGTCGAGGTCGTAGTCGTCGCGGACGGTCGAGGGCGACGGGTCGGGGAGCTTCCCATTCGCGTCGAGGATCGCCCGGAGCGCGTCGTCGTTCCATTCGTTCACTTCCAGCGGGGTCCCCGCGATATGGTCCCCGTGTGTGATCGCGAGGTGCGTATTCGCGTAAATCTCTATTTTGGGGGGGTCGTCGTTCCCGCCCCACGGTTCGGTATCGATCTGCCATTTAGCCTCGGGGAGGTCGCGGGGAAGGTCGCCGATATAGGTCGCGTGAATGCCCCCGCCCGAGGTCGACACGTCGGCATACGTCACCCCCAGGTGCTCGAGGAGCGCCCGAAACGCCGGGTGTACCTCGCCGGTGTCGGGATCCCGGACGTCGTCGCCGTCGACGAACGCATACGGATCGCTCTCCCGTTGGATGAACGCGCGTCCATCAAGTCGGGGATCCCTTTCGATCCAGGCGTCGACAGTAGGCCCGTCGGCGTAGTTGGCTTCGAGCCCCCACTTCCACCGAGCGTCTTTTTCGGATTCCGCTTCAGGATGATCGCGGTCCGCCCACGGCGCGAACGCTTGTTTACCGACGGCTCCCATCCATTTCTCCAGCTCGTCGATCCCAGGCGGGTAGGTGTCCGGTTCGGTGGTCGTAAAGTCGACGCCCCCCCAGGTGTCCGCGTCGACGGCGCCGGTGTCGTTAACCAACACGCCTCC